>NZ_JAYMGV010000002.1:0-419956 GCF_035818475.1 Alterotamlana spongicola | reverse complement strand
GATAAGCTTGGAGTACATCCACCAGCCTGAGCAATGGCAGTTGACTGTGCATTAACCCAGTTAGTAAAGGCTGTATCAACCGCATCCTGATCAACAAAATCACAAGACTCCACATCTTCATCCGCAGGATTGTTATAAGTAATGGCAGCAGGAGCAGTCACAGTAAAAGTCCTGGTTTCAGAAGTAGGGTTACATAAGTTTGTTACTTCATAAGTAACACTTACCGATCCACCACATAGATTAGGAGCAACATATGATTGATCAAACTGTCCACTTGTACAATTTCCACTTGTATTAAATTGATTTAACCATGCTGTAAATACATTATCTAACTCTGCTTGGTTTGCGTAAGTACAAGAAGATTCTGATTGACTATCAGGAGCATTTATTGTTACAGTGGGTTCGTTAACATTAACAATAACAGGATCTAATATCCCCACACCACAAGCATCTAAATTTGCTGAGCTTACATTAGATTGTTCCACAGGATTTTGATCTCCTGTATAAGTAGCTTCTAATTGTAATTCAAAATCAAGATCACAACTGGTCTCTAAAAAATAGCACTCATCTTGAATTTCTATATCAAAAGTTACATCAACAGCACTTGCGCCAGCATCAGCAACACCATCAGGCACAAAAAACCTAAGAACATTAGGGCCTAGGACACCAAAGTCATTAGTGATTCCAGCCGGAAGTCCTGGGATAACAGGGTTGGCTAAAGTTACCTGAGGAGGTAAAGTTGTAGTTATTTCTAAGCTTTTTGCGTTATCATTACCTTTATTTTCAATACTAAAACTAGCCTCTAGAGTGTCACCAGGGTTTTTATTTCCAGGAGGGGTATTAAGCGTCAAATGAATAGGCCCCAGATTTGGTTCCCAAACATCAACAGATAGCCCTAATAAATACAATCCATAGATTTCCAGATTAGATGTTAGTCTAACCGTTGCAGAAGTTTGATCATTTCCAATTATTGAATTGCCAGGGTTTGACAATTGAAAAATGGCAGCATCAAAACCTAAGGTATTGGTACTGGCAGGATTTCTATCTGTGAAGTCACTATTATCTATGGTTATTCTACTGTTAAAGAAGTTACTAGATGTTCTAATAGGACTAGTAGGGGACGTTGATAGATCTACAAATGTATTTGAAGTATTTTCAATTTGTAATCGGTCACCACCTAAGCCTTGATCACCTTCCAGAGCTCCAATCAAAACATTAGCATTTACATTTTGCGGCGCAGGCACCGTTTGAAAACCATTAAATTCAATATCGTAACCACCACTTCCGTTAACGTGTGCATATCCGTCAAAAAGCGTAATGTTTTTCATTGGTAATGCAGGGCTTTCGTAAATAAATACAATTTGCCAACCACCGGAAACTCCAACAGGAGTACCATCATGGTCACTTAGAAATCCTTCTTTTCCTTCTACATTGGCTACTTGATAAGTGCCATAAGGACTAGCTAGTGCATTGACACTAGCCGTAATATCTTTTACACAGATATAAGGTTCATTACTAAAGTGGGTATCTCTACCTCTGTATATAATTTCACTTCCGGTTGCTGTTATAGTGCTATAAGATGTTTCGGTTGGTAACATCAACTTCACTTCATTGAAATTCCAAGCAGGTTGGTTGTCTGATGATAAATCACCAGGTTCTCCATCCGAAGCAGCCCAATATAAATATACTTTTTTTAATATCAGACACCCCTCTCCAGGCTCAGGATTTACAAAATTGGCGTTACTGGAGTTAAATGTTGTAATATCACTATCAATATCTACATAAACTAAATTTGAAAGACCATGATTATCACTTCCACCAGTATAGTTACCTGTAGAGGTGGTAGATATCATATTATTAGCTATAATTGTAAAGTCACCATTAACAGCTTCATTAAAACGAGGGCTAAACGGTTGTTGAAGTTGTGCATTTGCCAATGCAGTAACTAAAATGAGAACTACCAATGTTAGCTGATGGTAGTTTATGGGTTTGGTAGAGATTTTCATAAGTTCTTAATTGACTAATTAATATGATATTTTATAATAAATATAAATTACCTCCCTTGAACATTCAGATCAGGAATAAAAGTTCTAATCATTACTGATTTTATTTTGGCTTTTTTACCATTTAATAATTTCACACCAATTTTTGAACACCTGAGTGTTCCTGTTTCAACGGACATTTGTTTTGTGATTTTCACATAAAACTTGAACGAAGTATTTGGTGATACTGAAATAGTATTAAGCTTTTTTGATTTAGTTTCGTTATAAAATTCTGTTACTAAATCAGAGGTTGTTTTTTCTTGTTTTTCTAGGCCAACAAGTTTGTCGGCTTTTAAATCATTTGCGGTGTTACTTTCAGTTTCACATTTTACTTCTGTATTAGTAAAAGTAAAGTTCTGTACCTTTTTACTCTTATTACTTAATTCCAAAAGATGATAATGATAGCTTTGTGAACTAGGCTTATCACTGTATTTAACAACTTCCAAGTTAAAAGTATTAGATACATTTTTTTTCTTTTGTTGAGCATTTATAAACATTGAAAAACAACATATGAAAAGAAAAGTATAAAACGTTAAAAGCGATTTATTCTTCATAGTATAATAAGATTATTTTGTTTAAAACTTAATTACGTATACTAATTGACCTTGAAATAGGCATTAGTAAAAGCTTATTTTAACGATTAGTAATAAATAAATAAACGTTTTTGAGGGAAAAACAATAAGGGAAGTACTCCTGATGAGTAACGGATTAATTAGGTGATTGGTCAGATTTGGGTTCATAATTTTAAGTTTTGTAGGTATAGCAAAAAAACGCATATGATAAAAGTTGGTCAAATATAAATGACAAATCACTAATAAATTCGATTAAAAGTACTTAAAAAACATTTCATCGTAAATAATAAGTTCTTTGACGTCAAGCAGTTGTTTCATATTTTTTATGAGTTTAATGCTCAAATACTATTAATTTTTTATCTTTAATTAAAGTTTATAAAGCAAAGAACATGAATTTTATCGATAAAAACAACTTTTTGTCGATAATAAATGCATTTAATCGATAGTTTTGAAAGAGTTAATCTTAGTCAGGCATGCAAAATCATCATGGAAGCATAATGTTATTGACCATGAAAGGCCTCTTAATGGCAGAGGCTTTAGTGATGCTAATTTAGTTTCAAAATACTTGCATAAAAAAGGTTTAGAAATTGATGCAATTGTGTCTAGTGACGCCATACGTGCTAAAACAACCGCTGAGATTTTTATATCTAACCTATCTATTGAAAAGCATAAGGTGGTATTTAATCATGAACTATATGATTTTTCAGGAACAAAGCTTACCGAAGTGATTAGATCATCAGAGCCTTATATTGATAAACTTATGCTTTTTGGACATAATCATGCTATAACTAATTTTGTTAATACTTATGGAGATTTATATATTGATAACGTACCAACCTGTGGCGTAGTCACTATTGCTTTTCCTCTAAATGATTGGGGTGGTCTAAAACCCGGAAAAACTATAGGAACTTTATTTCCCAAAGACTTGAAATAAATATTGCTCAGTTTTGTTTGCTTGTATATATTATACGCTTAAGCTCTTTTTAATATAGAGGGAGGTTAAGTTTTTAATACTATTTTTTGTATGTACTCTGCTGAAAAATATTAAAAATTTCGTATAGATTTAAAAGTCAATATTTAAGTTAAATAGAATATATTTGTTCAGCTGATAACAATTAAATATTATTAAATGACTAAATCCGAAACTCTAAAAAATAATAGTTATATAAATAGAGAGATTAGTTGGTTGCAATTTAATGCCAGGGTGTTACAGGAAGCTCAGGATGAGTCAGTTCCATTGATTGAAAGATTAAGGTTTCTTGGAATATTTTCTAATAATTTAGATGAGTTTTTTAAGGTTAGATATGCTACGGTAAAACGTATTGTAGAAGCCGGTAAAGGGGGGAAAAATCAATTAGGAGGGATAAAGGCTAAGGAATTACTTGAAATAATAACCCAAATAGTTATAAAACAACAGAGTGAAAGTGTAGAAATACTAAATAATATTGACAAAAGACTAAAAGAAGAAAATATATATATTATCGATGAAACTCAAATTGATGATAAACAGCATGATTTTATAAAGCAATATTTTTTAAGAACTGTTAGCCCGGCATTGGTCACTATTATTCTTAATGAATCCGTTGTCTTACCTAACTTAAAAGATAGTGCGGCCTATCTTGCAGTGAGGATGTTAATGGCAGATGATAAAAAACAGTTTGCATTAATTGAAATTCCTAAATCTGTTAATCGTTTTGTGGAACTTCCAAAACAAGGTGAAAAGAGCTTTATTATAATGGTTGATGATTTACTACGTCATTGCCTAAGCGATATTTTCAATATTTTTGATTACACGAGCATTTCCGCCCATATGATAAAGATAACAAGAGATGGTGAACTGGATTTTGAAAGCGATTTAAGTAAAAGCTTTATTGAAAAAATATCAGACAGTGTTAAACATAGACAAATAGGGGAGCCTGTAAGGTTTGTTTATGATAAAACTATTCATGAAGACACTTTACAGTATTTAATGTCTAAAATGGGTATAGATACTACAGATAGTATTATACCTGGAGGACGTTATCACAATAGAAGAGATTATATGGGGTTTCCCAGTTTAGGGAGAACAGACCTTATGTATGATAAGATTGAAGCTTTACCTGTAAAAGGTTTGAGTTTGCAAGATAGTATCTTTAAGGCTATCACCAAAAAGGACTACTTATTATATGCGCCGTATCAAACATTCTCTTATATAGTGAAATTTCTTAGAGAAGCAGCTTTAGATCCAGAGGTGAAAACTATAAAGATTACTATTTACAGGCTTGCAGAGATTTCTCATATAGCCAGTTCGTTAATTAATGCAGCAGTAAATGGTAAATCTGTTACTGTTTCTATAGAACTACGCGCCAGGTTTGATGAGCAGGCAAATATTGATTATGCACAACAAATGGAAGATGAAGGTGTTAATTTAATTTTTGGGGTTGCAGGTTTAAAAGTACATAGCAAGATGTGTGTTATTGAGAGAGATGAAGGGAAGAAAATAAAGCGTTATGGATTTATTAGTACGGGTAATTTTAATGAATCAACTGCAAAAATTTATACAGACCATACGCTTTTTACGGCTAATCAAAAGATATTAAAAGATGTCAATAAAATTTTTGGTTTTTTTGAAACTAATTATAAGATTAACACTTATAAGCATTTAATAGTTTCGCCTCATTACACACAAAGAGTAGTTTTTAGACTAATTGATAATGAAATTGAAAGTGTAAAACAAGGTAAAGAAGGCATTATAAGATTAAAAATGAACAGTATTTCCAGCTATCCTATGATCGATAAATTGTATGAAGCTAGTAGAGCAGGAGTAAAGATACAAATGATTGTGAGAGGGATATGTTGCCTAATACCTGGGGTTAAAGGTATGAGTGAGAATATTGAGGTAATAAGTGTTGTAGATAAGTTTTTAGAACATTCCAGAATCTATATTTTTGGGAATAATGGGGACGCAAAATTATATATTTCAAGTGCAGACTGGATGACAAGAAATATTGAAAACAGAGTGGAAGTCAGTTGCCCTATTTATGATGAAGATATAAAAAGAGAAGTCATTGATACGTTTAATATCTGTTGGAATGATAACGTTAAGGCCAGAATATTAAATCACTCTCAGGAAAATCAATACCGGGTAAAAGATAAAGATAAGGAGAGAGTACGGTCTCAATTTGCCATTTATGACTATTACCTTAAAAAATTAGAAAATTAATTTATGCTTTCAATAAAAAAATATGCTGCCATAGATATTGGTTCAAATGCTGTAAGACTTCTTATTTCCAATATTATTGAACAAAAAGGAAGGCCTGTACAATTTAAAAAGAATTCACTGGTCAGGGTGCCAATACGGTTGGGTGCAGATGTATTTATAAAGAATAAAATTTCAAAAGAGAATACGGAGCGTATACTTGATACCATGTTGGCTTTTAAATTGCTAATGAAGTCTCACAAAGTAGTTAAGTACAAGGCTTGTGCTACTTCAGCAATGCGGGAATCAAAAAACGGAAAAGAGGTTGTTGATTTAGTATTAAAGCACGCCGGATTGAGTATTGATGTTATTGGAGGAGAAGAAGAAGCAGCCATTATTGCTGCTACCGATTTGAATAAATACATAGATAAAAACAAGACTTACCTTTACGTTGATGTTGGTGGGGGGAGTACAGAGTTTACAATTATAGATAGAGGAAATCAAGTAGTTTCTAAGTCTTTTAAAATTGGAACAGTTAGACTGCTTAATGATATGGTAAAAAAAGTGGCTTGGCAAGAGTTACGTGAGTGGATAGGAGAAAATGCACAAGGGTATGATAAAATATCTGTAATTGGTTCCGGTGGGAATATTAATAAAATATTTAAGATATCAGGAAAGTCTATGGGGAAACCACTGTCTTATTTTTATATGACCTCATATTACAATACACTTCAAAGTTATTCATATGAAGAACGTATTACTGAATTGGATTTGAACCAGGATAGGGCAGATGTAATCATTCCGGCTATGCGGATCTATCTTTCTGCTATGAAATGGAGCGGGGCTAAAAATATTTATGTACCAAAAATTGGGTTAGCTGATGGTATCATTAAAAGTATCTATTATGATACGGTTTCTAGCAATACACAGTAGAATTTTGCACTTCACCTTTTATAATTGCACCTTTTTAGATTATTAATATATATTCGTACGTATATAATTGTTATTTATTATAACCCAAATCTATTAATGAAATGAGTCCGATATTCCCTGTAGGATTCGGCTAATTGCATCTGATAGGTTTAATAAATATAGGAAACAGATGAAAAGATCACTACTATTAACAGTTCTACTTTGTTTATCACTTCTGGGGTTTTCTCAAGATAAAAATCCTGATGAAGAACAAAAAACTAATGAGAAGTCATCTAATGGCTCAACGTTTCAAGGTGTAAAATACGGTGTTAGAGGAGGATATAATATTTCAAATTTAGACTTTGACGATACTTCCGGTATAGTAAACAAGCATAGAAATAGCTTATATATTGGTTTTTTTGCCAATATAAGGCTATCTAAAACGGTTTCATTGATGCCAGAAATACAGTTTTCTGCTGAAGGCGCAAATGCTGAACCACTACATTTAGATTATATTCAAACGCCCATTTTTTTAAGGTTTAGATTGAGTGAAAAAGTTCACATGGGACTAGGTCCTCAAGTTGGGTTGAAAGTACATAAGGAAGATGATGGCGTCAATAACTTTGCTTATTCCGGAGTTGCTGGAATTGAATACAAGATTAATTATGCCATTTTTGTTGATGCGCGATACACTTATGGGCTAAGAAACGTATTTAATGAAAACTTAGGAATTGCAGCAAAAAATAGAACTATACAAATAGGGGTAGGCTATAAATTCTAACCGTGTATAGCTTCAGAAGTTCCTAAAGTACTTATAATTTTAGCTTCATATTCAAGAAGTTGCTGCCATTTTGTATCAACTTCTTTTTTATTTCCATATTTTCTGGCAAAACCCAAAAACATGGTATAATGATTTGCTTCACTAGCCATAAGGCTTCTGTAAAATGTAGCCAATTCTTTATCTTGTAATTCTTCTGACAAGAGCCTGAAACGTTCACAACTTCTGGCTTCAATTAGAGCAGCGTATAATAACCTGTGAACCAATTGATCTCTTCTACTACCACCTTTAGGGAAGAATTTAACAAGTTGAATAACATAATCATCCTTTCTATCTCTACCCAGAGTCCATCCGCGCTCTATGATTTTGTCATGAACCATTTTAAAATGGCTTATTTCTTCTTTGACAAGAGCTACCATTTCTTGTATCAATTCAGTATATTCAGGGAAGCTTACAATAATAGATATTGCTGTGCTAGTTGCTTTTTGCTCGCAAAAAGCATGATCTGTAAGTATCTCTTCTATGTTTTTCTCAACAATGTTAACCCATCTTGGGTCTGTTGGTAGTTTTAATCCTAACATAAATTAAATAGTTTTAACTAATACGTTTTTTTGTTTGATTTGAACAAGACCTTTATCGTCAATTGAAATAGAAAAATCCAAATAGTTTTCTGTTTCCGGTATTTTAAAAGATGTATTTAATTGTACCTTTTTATTGGTAGAAGTTTCATAATCTATCCATACATACTGTAAAACAGATTTTTCCATAAACCATGATAAATCAAAGCCCTTAAAAAAGAATTTGTTGATGATGCTCCTGTTGATTGTAACATTATTTTTTAGAATCTCTACCTTGGCTTCAAAATTAGAATATTGTGTTTGTACAAGGCTATTTTTTGCTTGAGAAACATTTGTATCAATAAAATCAGCTTTAGAATAATAATTTAATTTTACTTGAAAGCCGTTACTTAAAACAGTGTCTGTTTCAATTTTAACCGGCTGTTCCGGAATAAAATTTATCTGCTTACTAAACGAATTTAAGAGGTCAGAAGCCTTTAATATTTCAGCACTGGTTTTAAACTTTCTATATCTACCGTCACAAGCCATAAAGGTAACTACCACTAGTAATAGTGAAGCGTATAACATATTGATATTGTATGTTTTAAACATCTAGATCGAAAGTTTTTCTTAAAATGTCAATATTAGGGTTTTTCTCTTTAAGTTTTTCAAATTTTTCTAACGTTGTATAAGCATATTGCTTTTCCATAACCTCATTTATGGTAATGTTTAGATTGATATCAAAGTTATTAAGCGCTTTCCTTATAAAGCCTAACAATTCATATTGTTGGCGTTCAACCTCTACCTTATTAGTTGCATTTGGATATTCAACATATGCTACCGAGCCTTTTACTTTTGGAATGTCAATGGATAGAATGGAGGCCAAATTATGCTTCCCATCACTTATTAGTTTTTCTATATATTTATTCCAAACTACTATAAATTCCTGTTCTGTAAAAGCCTCCTTTGGTAAGTCTTCTTCATTAATAACAACATCCATTTGCCGTATTTGATGTTCTTTTTTTGCTCTAATGCTGCTTAATGATAATCCTGAAGTACGCTTACTTTCCTGTTTTAAAATAATTTTTGAAGGTTCTTTTACCTGAAATTTCTCAACTGTTTTTGAAACCAACACTGAAGCTTCAGCACTTTCTTTTGCTTTGGTTACGGGGCTTTTATCTAACTCATTAGGAATATTAACAGGAATAGGAGTAATCCCTTTCTTTTTGAAATAAGAAGCAGGTATTATGTAATGTTTGCTATTTTTTTTTTCTCCATCAAAAGTGATAGAGGCAAGTTGCATGAGGCATAGTTCAACAAGTAAGCGTTGATTTTTACTGGTTTTGTATTTGAGATCACAGTCGTTTGCAAGGTTTATACCTTGCATAAGAAATTCTTGTGAAGCTTTTTGAGCTTGTTCCAAATACTTAGCTTTAGTTTGGTCTCCAACTTCTAAGAGTTCTATAGTTTCTTGTGTTTTACTTACTAATAAATCTCTAAAATGAGATGCTAAACCTGCAATATAATGATGACCATCAAAACCTTTAGATAGTGTGTTGTTAAATTGTAATAATAATTCCGGAATTTTATTATTCAAAATAAGGTCTGTACTGATAAAATAGGTTTCGTAATCCAGAACATTCAAATTCTCTGTTACAGCTTGCCTGGTTAGGTTTTTTCCGGAAAAACTGACTACTCTATCAAAAATTGAAAGGGCATCACGCATAGCGCCATCCGCTTTTTGAGCAATGATGTGCAAGGCATCATCTTCAGCAATTATATCTTGTTCGTCAGCTATATATTTTAAATAGTCTTTGGCATCTTTTACAGTAATCCGTTTGAAATCAAAAATTTGACAACGCGATAAGATGGTAGGTATAATTTTATGTTTCTCGGTAGTAGCAAGTATAAAAATACAGTGCTTTGGAGGTTCTTCCAGGGTTTTTAAAAACGCATTAAAAGCCGCCTGGGATAACATATGTACCTCGTCAATAATATATACTTTATATTTTCCAACCTGTGGAGGTATTCTAACCTGGTCTGTTAAGCTTCTAATGTCATCTACAGAATTATTTGAAGCTGCATCCAGCTCAAAAATATTAAAAGCAAAGTCTTCATTAGCAGATTCAGAACCATCACTATTAATCATTTTTGCTAAAATGCGGGCACAAGTAGTTTTACCCACACCACGAGGTCCTGTAAATAATAAAGCTTGAGCTAAGTGGTTATTTTCAATAGCATTTAAAAGTGTATTAGTAATAGCCTGTTGACCAACAACATCTTTAAATGTTTGTGGTCTGTACTTCCTGGCCGATACTATAAAATGCTCCAATGTTATTGAATTTATTTTAACATCTTTCTGATGTTAATTGAATATATAACAAAGTTAAAAATTCAATCTAGAATTTAGAATTTAGATACTGGAATTTGAAACGAGTTATTAACAATTTGTGTACTTTTGCGTTAAGTAAATTGCCTTATCGCTTCCCTGTTTTTGTCGGGAGGAGGAAAGTCCGAACACCATAGTGCAATATAGTGGTTAATGGCCACCAGTTGAGAAACTAGGAAAAGTGCAACAGAAAGTATGTACAGGTAGTGCTGTAGTGAAATCAGGTAAACTCTATATGGTGCAATGTCATGTAAACCAGTGTTAGAAGGTTGCACGCCTGATATTGGAGGGTAGACAGCTAAAGTGTATTAGTAATAATACATTCAGATAAATGATAAGGATGTTTTGGATTGTTTCAGAATTTACTGAAACGCGTTCAGAACATACAGAATTCGGCTTATAGATTTGCTTTAATATAAGTAAACCCTTCTTTATTTAATAAAGAAGGGTTTACAATTAAAAATGGTTGACTAACTACTAAACTATTCTTTTTTTGGGGAATACGATAAATCCCGTCTTATTTCTCCAGTAACTTCTTCCATTTTAGAGGCATATTTTAAAACTTTATTAAAAGTTTCATAGCGTTCCGGTCCTAATAATTCCTCGTTTGCTTTTTGTTTTGTTGCAGAATCTATAGCATCTTTACTTGACATAGCTACCATATAATAATTATTCATAGATCCAAATCCTGTTCTGTATATACGGTAATAAGACTTAGAGCCTTTTGCAGCAAACATTTCTTTAACTGCTTTCATACCTTCTCTGAGTTTTTTACCATTTTTAGGTACGTAATGAATAAAGTAATAGTCACGGTAATCCATGCCTTCCTGGGTTTGAGAAAACCCATCTGGCATATAAGTTAGTTCCTCATCTAAAATGATGACATAAGTTCCATGTGAATCATAGCACTTATCAAACCTGTCAAACATCTCACCAAATTTATCTCCCATGGCCTTTGCCATATCGGCAAAAGGTCTTTTGTCTAAATCGGCAAAGTTTTCAATTGGTGTTACATATAAATAGCTCATATTATCCATTGTTGCTGCTAACCATTGGGCTTGAACATTGTGATCAACACAGGCTTGATGAAAGTCTTTAGCAACTTTTTCGTATTCCATGAGTTTTGATGGTTTCACATTGTCTTGATGTACTTGGTATAACTTTTGAGCTTTAACTGAAGTACATATAAAACATAAAAATAGTACCGATAAAAAAATGGATTTAATTGTTTTCATAATTTATAATTGGTTGATTAATAGTAGCTTTTAGTTTTCAAGAAGCTCTTCTTCTTCTTCTTTATCATTAAGTTTTTGAAATTCGGCATTCATCTCAGTCCCGTCAAAGTAGATATGCTCTTCAACTATTTTTCCTTTTTCAAAATGAATTGCTAAATGTACGGGGATAGACATTTCTTTATTATTTGCAGCCAAAGTTCCCTTATGTGTTGCCCAATAATAAACCCATGTTTCATCTTCTTTATCCAAAACCATTTCAATGAATTCCTTATCATGGTCAAAACCATAAGATGACATGGCTGAAGTCATTTGCTTTAACCCTTCCAGCCTATCCTTTACTGTTAAGGATTTAAGTGAGTTAACATATATTTTAGCAGTATCTGAAAAATTACTTTTCCATTTGCTCCAATCACCGGTTTCATATGCTTTGATTCCTGCTTTGACGGTTTCAATTTCTGGTGATTCGGAAAAATAGCGTTGGGGTTTATTTTGACATGCAATACAAAGAATTATTGCACTTGTAAGTAAAAAAAAGTTTTTCATTTTATATATGGTTTTAAAGGTTAGTTTTTTAACTATTAACCACCATACATATACAACAAAATAAATTTTTATTGGTGAGAGTTAAGAATATCTAGAGCCTGGGGCCCTTAAGGAGAATTCTAAGTTACTGAAAAAAAAGGAATTAAAAAAATTGTTTGCTTAGTCAACTTCAAAAAAGCTAAACGTATTGCCACCATAACTTTTAGAATAGGCGTAATGATTTATATGGGATAGATTGGTATGTTTTGAGTGTTCAATAACTAATAGTCCGTTATTGAGTAAGAGGTTGTTTTTGAAAATCAATTCCGGAATTTGAGCAAATTGCTCATTAGTTAAACCATAAGGAGGATCTGCAAATATAATATCCACTTGCATACTGGTCTTCTCTAAAAATTTAAAGACATCGCTTTTAATTGTATTGATAGGCATTTCAAATTTTTCAGCTATTTGGTTTATAAACCTAATACAACCAAAGTCCTGATCAACACTAGTAATTTGCTCAGTGCCTCTTGAGGCAAATTCATAACTGATATTACCGGTCCCAGCAAACAAGTCCAATACAGAAACCTCATCAAAATAATACAGGTTGTTAATAATATTAAATAATGACTCTTTAGCCATATCTGTAGTTGGGCGTACCGGTAAATTTTTGGGAGCTACAATCTTTCTGCTTTTATATAAACCTGATATAATACGCATTATATACTCTTTAGTAAGGTGAAGTTTGAATAATTAGTGGCTGGCATACTCTCAAATTTAAACGTATCGGTTCTATGTCCAAAGTCAACATTTCTAATGTATTTATAAGCTATATTATATAGATAGTCATGCGCTTTAATATCACCTATCAAAACAAGATTAAACGTTTCAGGGTTTAGGCTTAATTGTTCAGCGACAAAAAGGATATAGTATATAAAATCCTCTTTTGAAGCATAATTAAATGTGTTATAAAAGAGTAATTTACCGTTATCTACAACAATAGCTTCAAAATGGTCTTTGTCAATATTTACGTAAAATTTTAAATGCTTTGCATTTTTTTCAATTCTTAATATTTCTTCAATTAAGACCGTAGATACATGTTTAAAGGTGAAGTCTCCAAATTTGTCATATATGAAATTATTAATATTTATGTATGGTACATAAACATTAACAATGTCATTTTCTGATATGATATCATAGGTTATATAATCAGACTTGAGGATTTTAGAATTAAACTTTAAATAATCTGCTAAACCTTCTTCATTAAACAATGGCTTTGGTACTTGTACAGAGAGTTCATTATCATGAATAATGAACACTTTATCAAAATGAGAATTTAATACGTCTTCGGTATTAAAAAGGTGCTTTAAATAATCTAATACTTCTAAAGGATTACATTTTTTATCAAAATATGACTCTTTTAAATATACTATACTGTTTGACTGTCTGTTTAGTATACAAAAAGAAAGTCCACTCAAACTTATTTGAATGGACAGTTCTTGATTAGTTAGTTTGTTAGTTGTATTATTATTCGTTTGAGCCATAGGTTTTTGGCCAGTTTCCAATAGTTTTAACCTCATCCATAGATCCTACTTTTAATGCATCTCCATTTACTCCGTCAACAGAAATAACCTGGTTTTCTTGCGCTAAAAGGTCCTTGTTTTGGTCATGCAATATCACATTCTTTTTTACTAAAACTTCAAAAACAGGGATATTCAATTTATTTTGCTCAATGTATCCGGCGTTCATTTCAAATTTAGCACCTTCTTTACCAACAGGTACATTCATCATTTCTTTATATCTGTTAGAATTTTTAAATAAAGAATCCTTAACAGGTACAAACCCTAAAGTATCAATAATCACTGTGTCTTTAGGTGTATCAACACCATATAGCTTTGTTAATGCTTTGTCTATAACACTAGAATCTTTACGTTGAGTAATGGTATATTCTGCAGTATCGATAAACTTAACAAGACCATCAAAAGTTTTTGAAAACTTTCCGGTTACTTGTCTGTGAGCTAATTGAGAGTTTCTAATGTCCTTTAAACTTTCAATAACTTGAGCATAACGTCTATTTTTTATTTTATTAAATTGAATAGGCTCATAAATTGACATGTAAGTTTGGTAACCAAGGTAACCAATTAACAACCAAAGAACTATGTTTAAAACAGGTTTGAATTTTGAAGGTATAAATTTGTCAACTAACTTAACCAAGCCAATTGTAACTAATATCACTGCAACTGCAATAAGAATAAATGTCAACATAGTATGTTATTTAATTTAAATTAATTAATGGTATTTAGCAAATCTACAATTTTTTTTTAATCGTAAAAACAAAGAGAGTAAAAATCATTTCTATCTTTGAATAATTTCTAAAGCCAGCCAAATCCAGATGACAACATCCGAATTTTATTCCCTTATAAAACAGCAGTTTCCATTTACACCTACTTTAAAGCAAAATATAGTTTTACAACAACTGTCTGAATTTATTTTTAACAAATCGCCTAACGCTCTTTACCTGTTGAAAGGGTATGCTGGTACCGGTAAAACAACAATTATAGGAGCTATTGTTACTAATTTATGGAAAGCAAAAAAAAGTGCCGTTCTAATGGCCCCAACCGGTAGAGCCGCAAAAGTAATATCAAATTATTCTGGAAAGGAGGCTTTTACCATCCATAAAAAAATATATTTTCCTAAAAAAGAAAAAGGAGGAGGGGTTAAATTTGTTTTGCAGCCCAATAAACATAAAAACACCATATTTATAGTTGATGAAGCTTCTATGATTCCAGATACACCAGGTGATTCAAAGTTTTTTGAAAACGGTTCTTTATTGGATGATTTAATGCAATATGTGTATTCTGGACATCAATGCAAGTTATTATTAATAGGAGATACAGCACAGCTACCACCTGTAAAATTAGAATTGAGTCCTGCCTTAAATGAAAACACCTTAGCTTTAAACTATAACAAGGAAGTTAGTAGGATGGAATTGGATGAAGTAATGCGTCAGGGACAAGATTCGGGTATTCTTGAAAACGCTACAGTACTACGTGACGCTTTATCAAATACGGTTTTTGATGTATTTAAGTTTGATTTAGCAGATTATAAGGATATTATAAGACTTGTAGATGGTTATGAAATCATGGATGCTATTAATGAGGCATACAGTGATTTAGGAAAAGAGGATACAGCTATAATAGTAAGAAGTAATAAACGGGCAAATTTGTATAACCAGCAGATTAGAAACCGGATTCTCTTTAATGAAAACGAATTATCTGCGGGGGATTATTTAATGGTGGTAAAGAATAACTATTTCTGGATTAAGCCAACAGCAGAAGCCGGTTTTATTGCCAATGGAGATATTATTGAAGTCTTGGAAATATTCAAAATAGAGGAGCTTTATGGATTTCGTTTTGCGGAAGTTAAAATTCGTATGGTAGATTATCCCAGAATGCGGCCTTTTGAATCTGTTTTGCTTTTAGACACCATTGAAACCGAAACTCCTTCATTGTCCTACAATGATTCTAATAGATTGTATCAGGAAGTTATGAAGGATTTTGAAAATGAATCCAGTAACTATAAGAAGTTTTTAAAAGTTAAAGGGAATAAACATTTTAATGCTTTACAGGTAAAATTCTCCTATGCCATTACCTGTCATAAATCGCAGGGGGGACAGTGGCACACTGTATTTGTAGAACAACCATACTTGCCAAATGGTATAGATAAAGATTATTTAAGATGGTTATATACTGCTGTGACCAGAGCAAAAGAAAAATTGTATCTTATTGGTTTTAAAGATGATTTTTTTGAGGAATAGTTTTTGATAACCTTTTAATTATGACAACAGAAACCATAATTAGTATTTGTCTTGGTGTTGGATTATCAGCATCTGTAGGCTTTAGAGTTTTTTTACCTTTATTTGCTTTAAGTGCAGCTTCATATTTAGGCGTTTGGGAACTTAATGAATCCTGGCAATGGATAGGTAGCACAGCGGCGTTAGTTACTCTGGGAGTTGCTACTTTGGTAGAAATATTTGCTTATTTTATTCCTTACATAGATAATTTGTTGGATAGTATGGCAGTTCCACTAGCTGCATTAGCAGGAACAGCTATAATGCTGTCTACGGTTGCAGATTTAAGCCCAGTTATAACATGGGCTTTAGCTATAATTGCAGGAGGTGGTACGGCAGCAGCGATATCAGGAACTTCAGGTACAACTCGATTGGCATCAACAGCAACTACAGGTGGTTTAGGAAATCCAATAGTTTCAGTTTTTGAAACCGGATCAGCGTTAGTCATGTCGATACTTTCTATATTTCTTCCCATATTGGCAGGAATTGCCGTTATCATTATTTTGCTAATAATTTTCAAACTCTATAAAAAGTTTAAGCCTTCCAAAACTTAAAACCTACATTATTTGTAGTATTTTTGAACTAGGTTTTAATCAAAATTTAAACGGGTGAAAATAATTTCAATGATTCCTGCTCGCTATGCGGCGTCACGTTTTCCAGGTAAACTTATGCAAGACCTTGGAGGTAAAACAGTAATTCTAAGAACCTATGAGGCTACTGTGGCTACACATCTTTTTGATGATGTATTTGTAGTTACCGATAGTGAGGTGATATACAATGAAATTGTAAGTAATGGAGGGAAGGCTATGATGAGTAAAAAGGAACATGACTGTGGAAGTGACAGAATAGCAGAAGCTGTTGAGTTTATGGATATAGATATTGTTATTAATGTACAGGGTGATGAACCGTTTACTGATAAGGAATCATTAAGGAAATTAATTGAGGTTTTTAAAGCGGACCATGAGAAGCGTATTGATTTGGCTTCATTAATGGTTCATATTACTGATATTGATGAAATAAATAACCCTAATACAGTAAAGGTTATTGTAGACCAATCCAATTTTGCCTTATATTTTTCCAGAAGCCCGATCCCATATCCGCGCGAAATGGATGCAGGTGTAAAGTATTATAAGCACAAGGGAGTCTATGCCTTTAGAAAGGAAGCAGTGTTAGATTTTTATAAGCTACCGATGTTACCGTTGGAGGCTTCAGAAAAAATTGAATGCATTCGATATCTAGAATATGGAAAACGTATTAAAATGGTTGAAACAGATGTACAAGGCGTTGAAATTGATACACCTGAAGATTTAGAACGTGCAAAGAAATTATGGAAATAGATTATAATGGTATTAAGGTTATTGGTTTTGATGCTGATGATACCTTATGGGTCAATGAAACCTATTTTAGAGATGCTGAATTAGAATTTGCAAAGCATCTTAGTAATTATGAAACCCCAAATAAGATTGATCAGGAATTATTTAAGATGGAAATGAATAATCTCCCGCTTTATGGTTATGGCGTAAAAGCATTTGTTTTATCAATGGTGGAATCAGCTATCGAGCTTTCTAATAAAAACGTTTCGGTTAAAACCATTGAAGCTATACTAAATATAGGAAAGGATATGCTAAATAAACCGGTTGAATTACTTGATGGTGTTGAAGAAGTTTTAAAAAAATTATCAAAGAACTATAAATTAATACTGGCAACAAAAGGCGATTTATTAGATCAGGAGCGCAAACTGGAGAAGTCAGGGTTAACAGGTTATTTCCAACATATAGAAATTTTAAGCGACAAAAAAGAGGCTAATTATTCTAAACTACTTAACCATTTAAGTATTAAACCTTCAGAGTTTTTGATGATAGGAAATTCACTGAAATCTGACGTATTACCATTAGTTAATATTGGAGCACATGCAGTTCATGTGCCGTTTCATACTACCTGGGCGCATGAACAGGTTGAAGAACAGGAAACCAATGGGAAATCCTATAAAACTATAAACTCGTTAATCGAAATATTAAACATATTGCATTAATTTGAAAGTTATAGATATAAATACCTGGTGTAGAAAACAACATTTTGAACATTTTTTGGGTCTAAAAGATCCATATTTTGCAGTAACCATACCTTTTGATGTTTCAAAAGCGTATCAGTTTTCAAAACAAAATAAGATCAGCTTTTTTGCAAAATATTTGCATGATTGTATGCGTGCCATAAATGATTTAGAAAATTTTAAATACCGTATTGTAAATAAATCCGTTGTAGAGTATGATGTTATTCATGCGTCAGCAACTATAATGAGAGAAGATAAAACATTTGGTTTTTCATTTATAGAATATAATAAAGCTCTAAATGAATTTATAAATAATTTAAATATTGAAAAAGAAAGAATAAATAATACAAAAGATCTATATCCACCTAAAAATGGATTGGACTGTATTCATTGTTCTGCATTGCCCTGGGTAAATTTTTCAGGACAAAAGGAACCAGTTTCCGGAGTATTGGAGTCTGTACCAAAATTAGCTTTTAGTAAGGCTGTGGATAATGGGAATGAATTATTAATGAATGTTTCTATTAATGTAAATCATGCCCTGGTTGATGGATATCACATTGGGCTCTTTTCAGAAAAATTCCAAAAACATTTAAACCAATAGAATTTAAAATAAATAGTATTTTTACTGTTTCTAAAAAGAAAACTAGTTAAATGAATTATAAGAACTTTCCAATGGTGTCAAAAGTTATTTTTGGCAGAGGTAGTTTTAATCAGTTAAATGAAGTTTTGGCCCCAAAACGTTTAGGTGTTAATGCGCCTTTTATTTTTTTAGTTGATGATGTATTCAAAGGAAATACATGGTTAACTTCAAGAATATCATTAGCCTATGATGACAGAATTATTTTCGTTCCAACAAAAGAAGAACCAAAAACATCACAAGTTGATGTGCTTGTAGAAGATATTATTTTAAAATCCAAAGCGCGTCCGTCCGGTGTGATTGGCATTGGAGGAGGGAGTGTTTTAGATTTAGCCAAGGCAGTATCTATAATGCTTACAAACAAAGGAGAATCTAAAGATTATCAAGGCTGGGATTTAGTAAAATATCCTGCTGTTTACCATGTTGGTATTCCAACAATTTCTGGTACCGGAGCCGAAGTTTCCAGAACGACTGTACTTACCGGACCTGATAAAAAATTGGGGATAAATTCAGATTACACACCTTTTGATCAGGTTATTTTAGATTCAGAGCTGACTAAGGATGTGCCAAAAGATCAGTGGTTTTATACCGGGATGGATTGTTATATTCATTGTATAGAATCATTAACAGGTACTTATCTGAATACGTTTAGCAAAACCTATGGAGAAATGGCCTTAGATTTGTGTAAAGAAATATTCTTGGAAAATAAACTTTCTAAAATAGAAGCACAGGAAAAACTTATGATGGCTTCATGGCATGGAGGTATGAGTATTGTCTATTCTCAGGTAGGAATAGCCCATGCAATGAGTTATGGTTTATCCTATTTGTTAGGTATCAAACACGGTATTGGTAATTGTATTGTTTTTAATCATTTAGAAGAGTTTTATCCTAAGGGCGTTCAACTCTTTAAAGAGATGAAAACCTTGCATAATATTGAGCTTCCAGAAGGTATTTGTGTTAATTTAAGTGATGAAGAATATGATACTATGATTAATGTAGCATTAAGCCTTGAACCACTTTGGGAAAATGCCTTAGGTAAAGATTGGAAAAAAACGATTACCAGAGAAAGATTAAAAGAATTATACCAAAAAATGTAGTATGCAATGGTTAGCTAAACTTATTTATTTTAAACTCCTAGGTTGGCAAATTGTTGGAAATACATCTTTTTCAAAAGAACATATAAAAAAGGCGGTAATCATAGCTGTACCTCACACTAGCTGGCATGACTTTTATATTGGGATACTCCTGCGTGCTGTAGTAGGACTAAAAACCAATTTTATAGGAAAGAAAGAACTCTTCGTATTTCCTTTAGGGTATTTTTTTAAAAGATTAGGCGGATCTCCAATAAACAGACAGTCCAGTGAAAACAAAGTAGATGCTATTGCAAAATTGTTTGATAAGCATGATGAATTCAGAATTACATTAGCTCCTGAGGGTACCAGAAAAAAAGTAACCTCATGGCGTACAGGATTTTATTATATGGCAAAAAAGGCCAATGTACCTATTATTATGTTTACTCTAGATTTTGAGAATAAGCAAAACATGGTTTCTGAACCTTTTTATCCTACAGATAACTTTGAAGCTGATTTTAAGTATATGTATAACTTTTATAAAGATGTAAAAGGGAAAATACCAAAGTATTCTTAATACAAAGGTTAAATTCTGGCACAGATATTGTAATCAATACATTGAGTTCATGAAACATAAAGTAAACAATTAATTTGTTCCTAAAAAGAAACATGAGCTTCCCCAAAACAAAAGCTACTCAGATTGAAGTAGCTTTTTTTTTTGAAAAGTTCTTTAAATACTATATTCAAAGTATTTGAAGATAATTTAGTTTGTTTAGTACCTGATATTTACAATCGTCTTTGTATTTTCTGTATCTTTATTTGGATATGATGAAAGATACAAAAATAGCCGTTTTAATTGATGGAGATAATATTCCGTCCAAATACATTTCAGAAATGATGGAAGAGATTGCCAAATATGGCACACCGACACTAAAAAGAATTTATGGTGATTGGACCAAACCTCATCTGTCAAAATGGAAAAGTGTTTTACTTGAAAACGCTATAACACCTATACAGCAATATAGTTACACTACTGGCAAAAATGCCACGGATTCAGCTATGATTATTGATGCTATGGATATTTTATATTCTGAAAAAGTTAACGGATTTTGCTTGATATCTTCTGATAGTGATTTTACTAAACTGGCAACACGTTTGCGAGAAGCTGGGATGTTGGTTTATGGAATGGGAGAGAAAAAAACGCCAGACCCCTTTATTGTAGCTTGTGACAAGTTTATTTATTTAGAGATTTTAAAGAAAGACACTATAAAACAGCTCAACGGTACTAAGCCTAAGAAGAAAAACCTGTATAATATTACTCCAAAGATTATAAGACTATTACAAAATTCTGTAGATGATGCCGCTGATGATGATGGATGGGCTTTTTTAGGTGATGTGGGGTCTTTAATACTAAAAAAACAACCTAATTTTGACTCCAGAAATTTTGGGTACGAAAAGCTAATGCCTCTGTTTAAATCTTTAGATCAGTTTGAAGTAGAGCAAAGAGATCAGAATAATACCAGATTCAAATTAATCTATGTAAGGAACAAATAGAATTCTTATTTGTTCCACTTGCGTATACTTACCTGATCTGCCGAAGGAAAGTCTTTAGGAACCTTTTGAGTAACTTTATTTGATGCAGCCCATTCAACACCTCGTTGAAAAGTTGTTATAAAGCCCACACATTCAAAGGAATAATCCATATGTCCCATGGCAGAATGAAATATTCTTCCATTCCCATAATTGATGGCCATGAGTAAAGGCTCATGTCTTTCTGTTCCTTTTTTATCCTTTGCAGAATATGCCGTAGCCAGAATGGTCATATTCTCTCCCTGGCCACGCATCTCAGCATATAACTCATCTTTAGCATGTAACCAAGAATCAGGCAAACCTTTCATAATCGGATGGTTTGAAGCACGGGTTTTTAAAACATAATTGTGCTGTGGCCCATGTGAAGCACATTTGCCATCCGAGGAGTCCCTGACCAGTTCATCATCATCATTATAATATATATAAGGCCCGGTATTGATATCACGGCCTCCCCAGCCCCCAAGGCCAATTATCTTATTGTATTCATCCCAGTCTCCCCAAGCATTATTAGCAGCGTGAACAAGTACAAAACCGCCTCCTTCTTTAATATACTTTTCAAAATTTACCTTAGTCTTTTCAGGCCACTCTGATGATTTCCAACCTAAATTGGAAACCACTACATCATAGGCTTTAAAATCTGGGCTGAAATCAGGATCGTATTTGGTAGAATCTACCGCGGTTCTGGTTACCTTATCTTTTAAGGGATACAAATTGAGTAACTCATTTATATCGGAAACTCCTTCCACCTTGTTATAGTGCGGTCCTATCCAGGTATAAGCTTTCCGGTTTATATCCACTTCAAATAATCCGGTCTGTTCCAGATAATCCTTCATCATAAAAGTGGTTTTTGGCCAAATACCATGATTATTTTCTCCATCAATAATTAAAACTTTTAATTTTTCAGTTTTTATAACGTCTGTAGCTATTGCTATTGTGTCCATTTTGTTCTTGCATCCAAAAAATAAAGTAAAAATAAAAATGTAACCGGGAATAAAAGCCAATCTCATATTGTGATATATTTATTAAAGTATGAAAGATATAAAAATGTATAAGAATGCTATTAGAGGAAAACCTTTTTTTAATTCTTTTTACTTAAAGTTTAAGTAATAGTTTTAAGAATTTTATCCATTACCCAACTTGTGTGTAATGCTGTTGATCCTGTTGAGGGATGCGCTGTTTTATTTTTTAGTAAAACATCACGCATATTCTCTACATGGTATGTTTGTATATGCTTCGGGTTTTCTATGAATAATGTTTCATTTTTTGATTCACTTTTCAATAGGATCGGTTTTTCATGGAATACAGAAAACTCAATATGACCTTTATTCCCGTAAATAGTTACATGATCTAAGTGTTCATTACAGCCAAAGTTCCAAACCCCAGACCCGGTTATGCCTGAATCATGTTTCCAAACAGCAGAAACAGCATCTTTTGCTGAATACAGGTTTTGTTGATTTAAACTTATACCATGAGCTTCTGTAATATCACCTAATAGAAAAGTAAATAAGTCTAAGCCATGGCTAGCTAAATCATCAAAATACCCTGCTGGTGCAATTTTAGAATCCGTTCTCCAATTGTATGTTTTAGATAAATCCTTTTCATTTGCCGGTTTACTCAAATGTGCACTAATATGTCTGATTTCACCAATATAATTAGCATCTAGCCACTCTTTAACTTTTAAAAATCGAGGCAATGACCGCCTATAATAGGCCACAAACAAAGGGGTGTTATTTTTCTGAAAAGCGTTACATATCTCCAAGCTCTCACTATAACTAGGAGATAAAGGTTTTTCAATACAACATGGTTTTCCGGCTGTAGCAACTTTCAAAGCGTAATATTTATGACTATCGGGAGGTGTAGCTATGTATATGGCATCAATATCGGGGTCCTGGATTAATGCATTCGCATCAGTAGAGTACTTAGAAATTTGATGTCGCACTGCATAATCTTTGAGTTTTTCAAAATCACGTCGCATAACAGCATGTATTTCAAAACCTTTAGTTAATTTATAAGCAGGGCCACTTTTTATTTCAGTTACACTGCCACATCCAATAAATCCCCAACGGATAACTTCTTTTTTTATCATGTTATAAGCTAATTATTATGGTGATGACTATGTTTATAATGTTCTTTTATCAAATCTCTTCCAAAATCACCATCAAAATCACGCCAAACGGTATGTATGTGATTGGCTTCATTTTGAGTATTATCAAATTCTATTAAGAAAGAACTGCCCTGAATTCTGTAATAGTGTGGTTTTGTTAAGGTTGTAGATCCTGCCCAACCAAAATAAATTTCATTAAATTCAGAATCCTTTATTATTTCAAATCTTTCTT
This sequence comes from Alterotamlana spongicola, assembly GCF_035818475.1. Lineage (NCBI taxonomy): Bacteria > Pseudomonadati > Bacteroidota > Flavobacteriia > Flavobacteriales > Flavobacteriaceae > Alterotamlana > Alterotamlana spongicola. The sequence continues at coordinate 396,238 of NZ_JAYMGV010000002.1, read as the reverse complement.
TTGCTAAATGCTCTGGGATTGTGGATAAATATTCTTTTATTATTGCAGATAAAAGCTCTTGTTGCTTTTTATTCAACAATTCAGCTTTAATGCCTGTAGCCTTTAACGGACTGACTTTAGAGTCGTTTTTTGTAACAATTTCTTTAAAAGCATCTTCTTGAAATATAGCTTGTTTTCTTTGTTTTGTATTCATGGAGTGTATTAACTCAAAAGCCAAATCTTCTTCATTGGCCAGTACACGCTCACCTTTTCGGTCTCCGTGTTCAATTCTTGCAGGGTTAGTTCCCAAAAATCTTGGGGCAATTGAGGCTTTTCCATTAAGAACAGTAAAATTTAAAGACATATGATGCCCTTCAAAAGACCAAGTCCATAGCTTATCTTTTTTTGGGTTACCATAGATGGCTATATAATATTTTTCAGGGTCTCTAAAAATAGTATCTCCGCTAATCTCTGCTAATACACGTTCTAAACCAATTATTTTTTTTGCTTTGAGATAGCCACTCTCACTCAATTGATTTTTTAGAAACTTAAAGGCCAGTTCCTTTTGTGTCTTATTTAATTCAAATAAAGCTATTCCTGGTCTTTGATACATTGTTGCGGGTAAAAAGTGCCAGGTTTCTCTACTGGAATCTTTTAATGGCAATAGGGTCTTTTCTTGTTGAATTTTATTTAATGAATTTATAAATTCCAATACCGGAGTTTGAGCAGAGGTGAAAACCTGAAAAAACAAAAAACATATTGCTAGCAAAGAAAACTTATTCATAGTCAATGTGGTTTAAAAAGATTTAGGCTTGAAAATACAAAAAAGCAACCATAATTTTTCTATTCTTATTATGGTTTAGGAATTCCTACTAGATATAGAATAACTCCCGGGCCAGATTTAAGCTTGCTGACCTCCCAGTTAAAATTATTTTTATTTTCTAAACTTTCAATTAAGCCATTCATTTCATCTACCGAATATGTTCTAAGGCACGACACTATACCATCCCAAAGAACAAACAAAGGCACAATAGGGATTAAATAAGTGAATATAATTCTTCCCAATTTAAATGGTCGGATAAAAGGCGTGGTTAAAAGAACACTTAGTGGAGAAAATATCATAGCCAAAATACTTTTAAAACTTCGCTCCTGAGCTTCAAAAACAGCAATAGCTGATCTTGAATTTATTGCATTTTGCAATATAGCTTTGGCATCTTTAGGGTTAAAATGATGAAGCGATAAAAACTGGGTTCTTAATCCTTCTAATTCCTTTGGTACATTTCTCGCATCAACAGACTCACTAACAAAAGTGAAATTATCAGATTTTTTAGAGATGTGTTTAAAGGCTGGTATATTTGGAAAATAATCAGTCAATACAATTTTTAATTCCGGAATAGTTTTCTTTAATTCTGAATTCAACCATAGCAAACCGCCACCGCCACCGGAGGCTAAATCTATAATAGTGTGTGTTTTAGCTTCTTCTAATGCCTTTTCAATTATGGGAACAGCAGGCTTGTATAGTTTGGTTTTATTGGATAAATATTGCAAAAAATCGGTTCCATAATTTCTTATAGCACTTGGAAACCACTGCTGGTCTTCAAATTCAAAAAAGTGTATTCTTCCCATTTTATTAAAATAAAAAGAGAGCTTATTAAGCTCTCTTTAGTGTCCTTTTATTCTGCACTCTCTTCCATAGTATGATACACATTCTGTACGTCGTCATCTTCTTCAAGTTTTTCCAAGAGCTTCTCAACGTCTTCAACTTGTTCAGGGGAGAGTTGTTTGGTAACTTGGGGAATACGTTCAAAACCAGATGATAAAATTTCAATATCTCTGGATTCTAATTCGGATTGTATGGCTCCAAAGTTTTCAAAAGGCGCATAGATTAAAATGCCATCATCATCAACAAATACTTCTTCTGCACCAAAGTCAATAAACTCTAACTCCAATTCTTCAGGGTCTAAGCCCTCACTATTAATTCTAAAATTACAGGTATGATCAAACATAAAAACTACAGATCCTGACGTTCCTAAACTACCGTCACATTTGTTAAAATAGCTTCTTACATTAGCTACTGTTCGGGTGTTATTATCTGTAGCTGTTTCTACCAAAACAGCAATACCGTGAGGCGCATAACCTTCAAAAATTACTTCTTTATAATTGCCTTGATTTTTATCACTAGCACGTTTAATGGCCCTTTCTATATTGTCCTTAGGCATGTTTACAGATTTCGCATTCTGTATCACTGCTCTTAATCGGGAATTACTATCTGGGTCCGGGCCACCTTCTTTTACTGCCATTACAATATCTTTTCCAATACGTGTAAAGGCTTTACTCATAGCTGACCAACGTTTCATTTTTCTTGCTTTCCTAAATTCAAAAGCTCTTCCCATAATTATTATTTTTTGTTTATTGTTCCTGTGAATACAGGTGTTTTTTATTCATTAATTTTTATAAAAGTGAAAGGAATTTTTATCACACAAAGTTAAAAACCTAAGAGTTATTTACAAACTATTCCTCCGGCTCTACAATATATTCAATGGCTTTGGCCAATTTGAAATCTTTTTCTGTTACACCATTAGCATCATGTGTAGATAATGAAATGGTCAATACGTTATATACATTGGTCCAGTTTGGATGATGGTTTAATGCTTCACATTCAAATGCAATGCGACTCATAGCACTAAAACAATCTTTAAAATTCTCAAACTCAAACTCGGCATGTAGTGCGTTGTCAAAATACTCCCAATCGGGAAAACGGAGCAGTTTTTTTTCAATGTCTTGTTCTGAAAGTTTACTCATATTATTTGATAAAAAAATTGTTCTACAATGTAACAATTTGTGGTTTTAAAATCAACTATATTTTAATTTCAGAAATAATATCCTGACTTATTAGCTGAAGATGTTTTGGAAGTAAGTTATATTTAGGTAACACAGCCAGGTACCTATCATCATTAGTTGTGTAAACCTGCTTATAGACTATTTTATGTTCCAATTCATAGGATCTTACTATCTCTTTTATAAAGTCATTATGGTGAACTAAATCCTGGCTTCCCAAATGAAAGACTCCAAATTTATTTCTATTTATAATATAGTGTATCTGTTGAGTTAGCTTAGTATCATTAGTGACATTCATAATTAAATTAGGAAACACTTCAATAGGTTCTTTATCTTTAGAAGCCTCAAGAATTTCAAGGGTTCTTGGAGATTGTGAACCAAAAACCATAGGTAACCTTAAAATAGCCACTTGCTTTTTAGGTAATCTTAATAGCATGTTCTCTATTTTAATTTTGAAATGTCCGTAAACACTATTGCTATAGGTTTTATCCATTTCATAACTTGGATATTTACTATAGGCATCAAAAACATTAGCTGAAGATAGAAATATGATTTTTACTTTGTGATAAAAAACATATTCTGCCAAATGTTGATGTACCAAAACTTGTTTAGAAAAATTTCCGCGTAGAGCAGAAATAATAATGCTAGGCCTTACTATGTCCAGAATTTCATAAACATCATCCTCTTCAATATTATATTGAAAAAAATGCTTATTCTTTTCAAGGGCTTTGTTACTTATATTATAAGTTCCAAAAGTTTTAAAATAGGGGCATAGTTCTTTGTAAATAGCACTTCCTAAAAAGCCACTGGCTCCTAATATTAATATTTTATGTTTACTTTCTTTCGCCTTCTCTTTCATTAAATGAATTAATCCCTATTATTTACCCTTTATAAAATGGTAATTTAACTATTGTTGCAGGAATTGCTTTTTTTCTAATTTGAATATTGATTTTACTATTGATCTCTGCAAAAATAGTAGGCACATATCCTAAACCTATACCTTTGCCCAAGGATGGAGACATAGTTCCAGAGGTCACTTCACCAATTTTATTGCCATTACCATCAACAATATCATAGCCTTGACGTGGTATTCCGCGTTCTTCTAACTCAAAAGCAATGAGTTTACGTTCTGGGCCACGTTCTTTTTCAGCCTTTAATGCCGCAGCGTTAGTGAATTCTTTGGTAAATTTAGTTATCCACCCTAAGCCGGCTTCAATAGGGGAGGTTGTGTCGCTAATGTCATTTCCATATAAACAATAGCCCATTTCTAATCGAAGGGTATCACGAGCAGCAAGGCCAATAGGCTTAATACCAAAATCAACCCCAGCTTCAAGAACCTTATCCCAGATTTGCTTCACTTCACTGTTTTTACAATAAATTTCAAATCCACCACTTCCGGTATATCCGGTTGCAGATATAATAACATGTTCAATACCAGCAAAATCACCAACTACAAAATTATAGAACTTAATAGCTGATAGATCCTGACTTGTAATGCTTTGCATGGCTTCAATAGCCTTAGGCCCCTGAATAGCCAAAAGCGAGTAATCCTCACTTAAGTCTCGCATTTCAGCACCCATATCATTCTTGGATTGAATCCAATTCCAATCTTTTTCAATATTACTGGCATTAACCACTAGCAAATAGGTGTTTTCTTTTACCTTGTAAATAATTAAATCATCAACAATGCCTCCATGGTCATTAGGTAAACAACTGTATTGGGCTTTGCCTATGGTTAATTTAGAAGCGTCATTACTGGAAACTTTTTGAATTAATTCTAAAGCCTGTTCCCCTTCAATTAAGAACTCACCCATATGAGAGACATCAAAAACGCCTACTGCGTTCCTAACAGTTTCATGTTCAATATTAACACCTTCATACTGTACAGGCATATTATAGCCTGCAAAAGGCACTATTTTAGCTCCAAGAGCTTCGTGAGTTGATGTTAAGGCTGTGTTTTTCATTGAAAATATATTTTGTTTTCTCTCCTAAAGGAGCAATTCTTATTTAGTATATTTCTTAAATTTTAAATGAAAACAAATGTATTGAAAAAATATAGATATCACTTTCACTGGAGAAAAGCTTAACAAAAATTAACGGATAAGACAGGGCTGGTAATATAAGATTAAAAAACATTTAGATTGATTAATGATTTTACATTGTTCAGCCTATGTCTGGAGGCATCCAACTTATGGCATATGTTAGGCCGGGAGTTGGACCTTTAATCTTTAAAATAGCCTTTTTATCAAACTCAAAAGAAAACCCTTCTTTTATGATTTCTGTTTCTTTGATATGAATAGTATGTGTGCCACTAATAAATTAAAAACTAACATCCAAATCTAGCCGAACCCTATCTCCGGTTTCCTTAACTACTCCAAAGGGGATGAGTTGTTTTACTTTGTAATACTTTAGGGTGAGCTTCATGTTTTTTTGAAGTAAATAGCTAGCCACTAGTTCTATACCTCTTAAATTTGTTAATCGCCCGTCCGGGGATTCAAAGGACGAATAATCCCATCTGGCCCAATCATTTTGTGCTAGAAAATCTACGGCGGCATAACGCTCCAGATAAGTGTATGTAGCCTTGAATTTCCAATCTGACTTTTCTTTGAATTTACCAAATCCAATGGCTGTTACAAACCCACTCTTTTGATCTTTAAAAGGAGCTTCAATATTGTTGTTGTTACTATAATCCTCCAAGTTGTTATAATAGTCAATTTCAAAATTTATGTTTTGCTTCTTTGAAAGCAGGAGGGTAGTACCAACGTTAAAAATTGAATAATCAAAGACAAAAGTTTCTGCACCATCCGGTATATCAGGCATATTTCTGAATAGATAAAGCGAAGAAAAACATTTTATTATACCATCCATTAGAGATGCTGATGCCTGTAACCCTTGAAAATAACTGTCTTTATCTAATGAAGTTCCTGAAGCTCTTACTATAAAATGTCCACCATTTAAATCAAGTTTATCTACAGTATTTGAGTTAAACGCAAACTTTTTTCTGAAGAAGATACCCTCGGGGTACACATTATCACTCCAAAACAATTCATGCTGCTTAAAAAAAGGAAATGTGTTTTTACCCAACCAAAAGACATAGCCTTTTTGTTCTGCTTCAAAATACACTTTTTCAAACCCAATGGGCAAGGTGTTGAACTCTCCAAACCCATCACCTAAGGTTAATTGTGGGTCTTGTTGCTTATTGGGAAATCCTGTTCTGAGCCTAGCACCAAATGATGACCAATCATTTAATTGATAATCAAAGCCTGCTCTTAACCTGTAACGTAAGCGTGTTCTATTGTCCCGAAGCGATCCATCCGGTTTCTTTGAATTCCAATCTTCTTCTATTCTAAATCTAAAATCGGCATTAAAAGAGAGTTTTTTTTCAGGGTTTTCTTGACTAATTGATAGGGATGGAATGAGTAAGGTACTAATTAAGAAATAGTGTACACTTTTCTTAAAATTCATAGAAGTTAGATTGGTGGTTAACCCAACAAATTTATAGACTCTTTTTCTTTAAACAGATGACATTGGTCATAAAACGGGTTAAAATGGAAAAATGCTGCCTGATGCAGATTGTTCTTGAGCATGCTGAACTCTTCGCTACGCTCTGAACGGGAATATCAATCTGTTTCAGATCATCTACTATCTATTTTATTATGATAGGATTATTTGTCGGGTCTTTCTAAAACGACATGAATTGCGAATTCTGTACCTTTAAGTGCGACCAATCTCTGTAAGGGCTCCATTGTTACTTTGAATAATCATGCATCTGTGCGCCGTATTCAGATATGAGGTATGGCGTAGTATGGCCAATTTTAAGCTCGGATTTTGAATCCTGATGATATCTACTACTTCTATATGGCTATAATAAAGGTTGAATGTAGAGCGCAGGAGCCTTTTATTAAAGGGATAAACAAACCCCTTAATATCTGGAGGTACTTAAGGGGCTGGTTTTTTTGGTTATTGATCTGTCTATTCAAACTTTAACAAAAAGGCTTTCAAATCATCATAGGTTGAAATGACTGTGGATTCTTTTTCTTTACCCATTACAGATTGAATTTGTTCCGGTAATGGTTGCTCTTCTTTTATAACATCTTCTACTACATCTAAAAACTTGGCAGGGTGAGCTGTTTCTAAAAACACACAATGTGAATTTGGTTTTTCATTAAGGTAGGATTTACATCCTAAGTATCCCACTGCGCCATGCGGGTCTGCAACATAATTATACTTACTATAAATTTCAAGCATTGCAGCTCTGGTTTCATCATCAGAAAAACTATAAGACGATAAATTATGCTTTAAAGTTTCAAATGAGTTTTTATAGATTTCCTGAATTCTAATGAAATTACTGGGAGCCCCAACGTCCATAGCATTTGAAATGGTTTGAACAGAAGGCTTTGGTTCATATAATTGAGAAATCAAATATCTAGTAACTACATTATTCGCATTATTGGAAGCCACAAAGTTTTTTATTGGTAAACCTAATTGCTGAGCCATCATTCCTGCACAAATATTCCCAAAATTCCCACTAGGTACAGAAAATACAATATCCTCATATTTATCATGTAATTGTTTGTATGCAAACATAAAGTAGAACAATTGCGGTAACCAGCGTGCTACATTTATAGAATTGGCAGAAGTCAATTGCATTTTATTTGTTAAGCTTTCGTCTAAAAATGCTGTTTTGACCATAGCCTGACAATCATCAAACGTACCGTTGACCTCCAGTGCTTTAATGTTTTGCCCTAATGTGGTTAATTGCTTTTCCTGGATATCACTTACCTTTCCACTAGGGTAGAGTATGACCACGTTTACACCTTTAACTCCTAAAAACCCATTAGCAACAGCTCCTCCGGTATCTCCCGAGGTGGCCACCAAAACGGTAACCTCTTCGTTATTATCCTGATTAAAATATCCTAAACAACGTGCCATAAAACGTGCTCCCACATCTTTAAATGCCATAGTGGGACCATGAAATAGTTCTAATGTTGAGATATGGTCATTTAGCTTTACAACTGGAAAATCAAAGGCTAATGTTTCTTCTACGATTGTTCTTAAAACAGTTTCCGGAATTTCAGGAGATACAAATTGTTTGATCGCTTGAAATGCAATTTCGGTATTTGATAAGTTATCGATATTATCAAAAAATGATTTAGACAGTGGTGTGATAGTTTCCGGAAAGTATAAGCCTTTGTCTGGAGCCAATCCTTTAATAACCGCATTTTTAAATGTTGTGTTTGGCGCTTTTTTATTTAATGAGTAATAATTCATTGTTTTTAGTTCATAGGTCATTGTGAAGCAATTTTTTTTATTGTAATAATACTTTTTAATTTAAAGAGATTATTACGTTGTTTCACTCCTCAAAATAACATGTTGTTCATTAGTTTAATATTTTTACCCCTTCAGTGTTAATTTTTGAAACGTAAATCTCAAAGTCAATTTCTGTTTTTGAATATACCTCACTCAAGGCTTCTTTTACTCTTTTTGCAGTTTCTAACCCTTTACATAATGAAAAAATTGATGGTCCTGAACCTGAAATTCCACAGCCCAAAGCGCCCGCATTTAAAGCAGCCGCTTTACTACTGTTAAAATAAGGAATCAGCTTACTTCTATGGGGTTCTATTATAACATCATGAAGTGCGTTTTTTATCAAATCATAATTACAAGTATGCAAAGCGTGAACTAAGCTTCCTACATTGGCCCATTGCGTAATTGCATCAGACAAAGCAACCTCTTTTGGTAAGATGGCCCTGGATTCTGAAGTTTTAATTTCTATTTGCGGATGAATTATAGTAGCATATAGGTCAGCTGGCGTAGGGATTTCCAATATCTGTAAAGGCGAAACACTTTTTACCAGAGTGAACCCTCCAAAAAGGGCAGGAGCCAGGTTATCAGCATGTTCACATTTACTTGCTAAAGCTTCACCTTTAATGGCAAACTCAGTAAGTTGAGTTTTATTAAAAGGCCTTCCCAATAATTCATTCATTCCAAAAACACTACCTACTGCACTGGCAGCACTACTACCAATACCACTACCGGGCTTAATGTTTTTATAGATTTCAATTTCAAAACCAAAATCTACATTTAATACTTCATACATAGCTAGAGCAGATACCCCGGCAACGTTCAATTCGGTTTCATTAGGTAAATCAAAGCCTTCAACATGAACCATGTGAATGCCTTTTTTATCGGTTTTTCTGATTACCATCTCATCTCCAATGCTATCCAGACAAAAGCCTAAAACATCAAATCCACATGCTACATTGGCTACTGTTGCCGGAGAAAATATTCTTATTTCGTTCATTTTATCAATTAAATAGTTTTCAGCTGCACTCGAGCAGGAAATAGAACTTTCTTTATATAATTCCATTTTTAATTATTAGATAAACAATTAATCGCTTCCTAATCTAATGATATCAGCAAATAAGCCAGAAGCCGTAACATCAGCACCAGCACCGGCTCCTTTAATAATCATGGGCTGTTCCGGATAGCGTTGTGTATAGAACATCACTATATTGTCTTTTCCTTCTAAATTATAGAACGGGTGACCTTCCGGAATTTCCTGTAAACCAACACTTGCTTTTCCTTCATCAAATTTTGCGACATATTTTAACTGGCAGTTTTTTGATTTTGCTGAAGCGTATAAGCTTTGATAGTGTGCCTCATCTGTGATCAAAGTGTTATAAAAATCATCAATAGTATCACTTTTTAAACCTGACTCTGATAGGAAGGGCGTATTTTCAATATCTTCCAGGTTCATTTCAACACCACTTTCTCTGGCTAAAATTAAAATCTTTCTGGCCACATCCACACCACTTAGGTCTATTCTTGGGTCTGGTTCTGTATAGCCTTCAGATGCCGCTTGTTTAACCACATCGTAAAATTTAGTGGAATCACTAAAATTATTAAACACAAAGTTTAAACTACCAGACAATACGGCTTGTATGGATTTTATCTTATCTCCTGAAGCCACAAGATTGTTTAATGTGTCTATTACAGGTAAACCAGCACCTACATTGGTTTCAAAAAGGAAGGGCGCATTATATTTTAGTGATAAGCGCTTAAGCAACTTATAGTTTTCAAAATCACTGGAACAGGCTATTTTATTGCAGGCTACAATACCTATACTTTGTCTTAAATATTGTGCATATAAATCTGCTATATCTTTGTTTGCTGTAACATCTACAAATATGCTGTTGCGTAAATTAAGTGCTTTTGTTTTTTCAAAGAACCCTTGTAAGGTTGCCTTTTCACCTTGTTCTAGCTGTGATTTCCAATCGGATAGATTTATGCCGTTTTCATCAAAAATCATGTGTCTGGAATTTGACAAACCAATAACGCGCAACTTTATTTTTAAGTTCTCCTTTAAATATTTTTTTTGCTGTTTTATTTGCTCTACTAATCGTTCTCCAACATTACCAACACCGGTTATAAATACATTAAGTTGTTTAGTTTTGGATTCAAAAAACTGTTCATGTAATGTATTTAAAGCTTTTTTCACATCTTTCTCTGCTATTACGGCCGTAATGTTCTTTTCTGAAGCACCTTGAGCTATGGCTCTAACATTAACATTGTTTTTACCTAGGCTGCTAAACATTTTTCCACTAATTCCCTGGTGGTTTTTCATATTATCACCTACAAGAGCAATAATAGATAGTCCCATTTCAACTATAATAGGGTCAATTTTATTGAGTGCTATTTCATTTTCAAAAACGGCATCAATAACCAACTTGGCATTTTCAGCATCCTTTTCCTCAATACCTAAACATATAGAATGCTCAGAAGACGCTTGTGTAATCATTATAATATTGATCTTTTCCTGAGATAAGGTTTCAAATAAACGTTTTGAAAACCCGGGAATACCAACCATGCCGCTACCTTCTAATGTGAGTAGAGCAATATTACTGATATTACTAATGCCTTTTACCGGCCCGTTTGACTTGGACTCTTCATTAGAAATTATAGTACCTAAAGCTTCAGGCTCTAAAGTATTTTTTATATGAATAGGAATATCTAAGTTAAGAACTGGTTGCACTGTTGGTGGATACAATACCTTGGCACCAAAATGAGACAGTTCCATAGCTTCTTCATATGATATCTTTTGAATGGGGTAGGCCTGTTTAACCAGTTTTGGGTTAGTGGTAAACATACCGCTAACATCTGTCCAAATTTCAAGCTGTTCTACCTTTAATGCTGCTGCAATTATGGCAGCTGTAAAGTCTGAGCCTCCTCTGCCTAAAGTGGTTTGCTCTCCTGTTTTAGATTTTGAAATAAATCCGGGCAGTATAGTAATATTATGAGCAGCTGATTTAAAATAGTCTCGGATGTTTTTATCTGTAACACTATAATCAACTTCGGCTTTTGTAAAATTAGAATTAGTCACCACAAGTTCCTGAGAGTTTTTTCTTCCTGCAGAAAGCTCTCTGTTTTTCATAGTTTCGGCTATGATAAAAGATGACAATAATTCTCCAAAACTCACCAGTTTATCTGATGTTTTTGGTGATAGTTCATTAATTAAATAAATACCTTCTAATAAACTCTTTAAGCTATTTAGCTTATCTTCAACATAGCTTAAGATGACGTCATGACTTGTTGGGTTGAGCTCCTTTATAATTGAAAAGTGCCTTTCTTTAATAATCTCAAAAGTTTCCAAAAAAGCATGGTCTTTATTTTGAGCTTGTTTCCCTGCCAAAAGTAATTTATCGGTTATACCACCAACAGCTGAAACTACACAAGCTATACTGCCTTTTTTACTATAGTTTTCTAAAATACTTATAACGCTATTTATATTTTTTGAAGAACCTACAGAAGTTCCTCCAAATTTTAAAACTTTCATGTTTTAATGCATTGAATAATTAAAAATAATACTTGAAATGCTGTGATTTTTAAATCACAAATATGGCCTGAGATATATATAGTTAACAACCCCAAAGGGTTGTAATATTTGTAGTGGCAGCAAAAATAGAAGCTGTTCCTTTTACCTGAAAAGAAATAGACGTTAAAGTATTTTGGCTGAAATGATTCATTATTGCTATATAATACTCTCCAAAAGTATTACTTTTAGCCTAATAAAAAAACTAAATTATTTTTTTTGCAGTATTCTTATATTGAGTAGTTTTTGATTGAAAAAAAACGACAAACAATAATAAGAACTGAAAAATTCACAATAGGATCATACATGAAAATTTTCTCAAAAGAACAAATTTATGAAGGGGATCGGTTAACAGCCGAAAGACAGCAAATTTCTTCTACTGATTTGATGGAGCGAGCTGGTACTCAAATTTTTAACTGGATACATATGAGAATGCAGGGCGCCCAGGTTCCCATTCATGTGTTTTGTGGAATAGGAAATAATGGAGGCGATGGTTTGGTATTATCTCGTCATTTGATTACTCATGGTTATAATGTTCATACCTATATTGTTAATTATAGTGATAAACGATCAAAGGATTTTTTAGTGAATTATGACCGGATAAAAAATGTAACTAAAGACTGGCCGGAACTTTTAAATTGTGCTGAGGATTTTCCTGAAATCCATCCTGATGATATTATTGTAGATGCTGTATTTGGAATAGGTTTAAATAGGCCCGTGAATTCTTGGGTAAAAGAGTTATTTATGCATTTTAAAGCCTGTAAAGCCTTTACTTTATCGATCGACATTCCATCAGGCCTGTATTCTGACAAACCGGTGGAAGATGAAAATGCAGTGGTTTGGGCTGGATTTACACTTAGCTTTGCTTCTCCAAAGTTAGTGTTTTTCTTACCAGAAACAGATAAATATACAGTACAATGGGAGGTTTTGGATATTGGTTTAGATCAGGATTTTTTATCTAAGACCCAAACCGAAGTTGAACTGATTGGAAAACATGAGGTATTACCTAATTATATTCCCAGAGCGAAGTTCTCTCATAAAGGTCAGTTTGGCCATGCACTAATAATAGGAGGAAGCTATGGTAAGATTGGAGCTGTTACACTTGCAAGCAGGGCTGTACTTTCTGCAGGAGCAGGTTTAGTATCAGCATATGTTCCTAAATGTGGTTATACGGTATTACAAGCTTCATTTCCGGAAGTTATGGTTATTACAGACCCAAGCGAAGAAAAAATCACGTCTATTGACTTTGATATCGTACCCAATGTCATAGCGTTTGGAATAGGGGTAGGAACCAGCTCAGAAACTATAGAGGCTTTCGAAACTTTTTTAAAGCAGAATAAGTTACCACTGGTCATTGATGCTGATGGCTTAAACATACTTTCAAAACATGAGTCACTATTAAAACTATTATCGCCTGACGCTCCTGCTATTTTAACACCACATCCAAAAGAATTGGAACGTTTAATAGGGGAATGGAATAATGATTTTGAAAAGCTGGAAAAAGTAAAGGCATTTTCAAAAAAGTATAATGTTATTGTTGTTGTGAAAGGCGCAAATTCTATTACGGTCTATGAGGATAAACTTTATATAAATACCACAGGCAACCCCGGATTAGCTACTGCCGGAAGTGGCGATGTACTAACTGGTATTATTACTGGTTTGATTGCCCAGGGATACCATCCATTGGTTGCTGCTATTTTTGGTGTGTACCTACATGGGAAATCTGCTGATATTGCAGTAGAGGATTTTGGCTACCAAAGTCTAATAGCTAGTCATGTTATTGATTATCTTGGGGAAGCTTATCTAGATCTGTTTAAACAGCCGGAACAAACACCTCAGGAGAAGGAGAATAAAGAAGGCCAATAAAAAAAGCCGCTAATTGCGGCTTTTTTTATTGATTTATATAGGTCTTAAATTTTTTCGGTATTCAGTAATTGTTCTAACTCTGGGCTAGAAGGCCTGGGAGCATTAGGATCAACAATATTGCCCTGGTCATCAATTAGAATAAATCTTGGAATACCTTGAATTTGGTAGTCTTTAACAAACTTAGAATTCCAATCATTATCAGCAAATAATTGTATGCCCCCTAACTCTTTATCTTTAACCATGGTTTTCCATTTTTCATGATCTGAGACTCTATCAATAGAGACGCTTACAAATTCAATGTTTTTACCGTGATATTTCTGCTCTACTTCTTTTAAAAACGGAATTTCACGCTTGCATGGTCCACACCATGTGGCCCACACATCAACATATACATACTTGCCTTTTAAATCATCTAATGAGGTTGTGCCTCCTTTATAATTTTCATAATTAACAAATTTAGGCGAAGGTTTCCCCTTTGCAATAGCAGTTAACTTATTATACTTTTCAGTAATTAACTCATTGTTTTTATCATTTGTTGAATTTTCTAAGAATGATTTGTAAAAGGCATCAATATCTTTTGAATAGCCCATACTGTTAGCAGCAAAATTATATAATAAGGCATTTTTAATACTTTCACTTTTAACATCACTCACCGTTTTTATAAACGCTATACCTCTTTCAAGAGATTCCTCTGTTGCCAGTTGATTAGCTGCTTTTGTATAATGGTTGGTCACCAGGCTCTTGTAATTGTTTAAGAGTTTGAAATCCTCTTCGTTAGTGAAGTCAAAACCATCAAATTCATTTAAAAAATCATCAGACACTTTAAATTGCTGGTCTTTTGTAAAATATCTATAAGCCATTTCATATTCACTCAATTTTGCTAAATAAGAATAATGCAAATCTCGTTTTTCTCTAGTTTTAAAGTCTGCCGAAAGATCATTGAAACTATTCAATAGATTTTCATTAGACTTTTTTATGTCTTGAAATTTTGCTTTAAATTCTTCTTCATTTAAAACATAGGTTTCGGCATTATTTCCAATAAGTTCTCTTTCGTTTTTTCTTTTGGCAATTATATAATTGCTGGTCTGAGAACCATTACCGGAAATAATCAATGATTTTTCAAAATCCTGACTATCATAAGAAATGTTTAAATTATATCCTGGTTCTAAATGTAAAAAAACAGGGTTTTTTCCGTCATAGAGTACATATGCATGTTGTTCAGGGATAATGGTATCTTTAAACGTTCCATCTGGAGCTATTTCTAATTTTTCGGTAAAGGATCTATCAAAAGTATTAATTGAAATATCTCCGGCAGGCTTATTGGTGATTTTTCCGGAAACAATAGCATAGTCAACTTTTGGTTCTTCTTTACAAGCTACTATTGCTATAGTAAAAGCTATTAAAAGTAATTTTTTCATTTTGTTTTTTTATAATTCAATCAAAAATAGGCATTAGTTCAATGTGCCTTGCTTAATTTTATAAATTATTAACATTTAGCGGCACTAATGACGTATTTATAATTTATATATTAATTCGTTATAGTCTACTATTTCAGGGATAATCTTAAGTGCAAATAACTCTTTTTGAACATGCATTACGGTTTGTTCATCAATAAGCTTTTGAGACCACTCGGTAATGCTCAGCCATTCCCGCACATCATCTAATTGCTGCTCATACCGATTAGCTATAGTCTTATCAATACTGGGAATACTTTTAAATTCCCTAGAGGTATTATTTATAATATCCAATATAGTTTTTAAGTCCGCTTTGTTGGTATTGATAAATTCTTCTCTAACAGCTATAACAAAACAGGGCCATGGTGAAGGGCAGTTGCCAATTCGTCTAAACGTATGATTATCAACTAAAGGTTTTGTTGTGAATTTTTCCCATAAAAAATAGTCGGCAACTCCATCTGTTAACCCTTTCACTGCACCATCTAAGTTTTTAATAACCTCAAAGTCCAAATCTTTTTTTAAATTCCAATTATGGTTTTCGGCATTAATATAAGCCATAAGGTGAGACCCTGAGCCATATCTGCTTATAGCGGCTTTGGTTCCCTTTAAATCTTCAACCGTTTTATAAGGCGAGTCATGTGCCACATGAATACCCCATATTAAAGGGGTTTGAACATAAGTTTGAACAATTTTACTTGGGTTACCGGCAATAATGTCTTTAATAATACCTTCTGTAAGAATAATGGCAATATCAATATCGCCAGAACGAAGGGCTTTACACATAGCTCCAGTACCCCCAAAGTAATCATGCCACCTTAAGTTAATGTTCTTCTCTTTATATTCACCATTTTTAAGTGTTAAATACCAGGCTAAGTTAAAATGCTCAGGTACACCACCTATGTTTACTTTTTTCATTAAAAAAATGTTACTCTACTATTTTATCAAGTGTATATTTGATTAACTCATCTATAGTTTTTGCAGGGTTTTTACTAAATGTCCCCGAGGCTCTATTAGCAATTATAGCGTTTAAGGACAGTGCTTCGTGTCCCATTAATTTTGAAAGCCCGAATATTGCAGAAGTTTCCATTTCAAAGTTTGTAATTCTTGTTCCATTGAAATTGAAGGCATCTATTTTAGCGTTAAGGTCTGAATCCTGAAGCCCTAATCTTAAAACACGCCCCTGAGGACCATAAAACCCTCCTGCAGTTGCTGTTAACCCTTTGTGGGTTTTATCACTTTCTAATTTTTTTTCCAAAAGAGAACTCCCTTTAATAATTAGTGGTTTGGCTTTGTCTTCACACCAATTTGTTTGTTCAATAAAAGCATTTTCAATCTCTGCATTTCCTATACCATTAGTGTTATACGCATGAAGCATCCCATTAAGATCTAATCCATGTGTACTTATAACAAAAGCATCTACCGGGATATCTTTTTGTAAAGACCCGGAAGTGCCTATTCTAATAATATTAAGACTTGTTAATTTGTCCTTAATGTGTCGGGTTTTAAAGTCAATGTTAACTAAAGCATCTAATTCATTAAGTACAATATCAATATTATCAGGCCCTATACCCGTGGAAACTACCGAAATACGTTTGTCTTTATAATACCCCGTATGCGTTTTAAACTCTCGTTTCTGGGTTTTAAATTCAATGGAATCAAAATATCTGGATACTTTTTCAACACGATCCTGATCTCCAACCAATATAATACTATTAGAAATGTTTTCCGGTCTTAAATTCAAATGGTAAATACTACCGTTTGGATTTAGTATGAGTTCAGATTCTTTAATAGACATTGGCTACAATTTTGACAAGTTTATTAAGATCTTTATTAAAACAAAAATCTTGAGTATTTACCCCACCATAATCCATACAATCATTAATTTCATTAAAAAAATTGCGTTGTTTTAATATGGCCTCAAATCCTTTTCTGTTAAGGGTTAAGCTATTTTTTTCTTCAATAAAAAAACAACTGAGCTTATCTATAATCCTATCCATTTGCATATCTCCAAACCCATAATATCCTTGATAGTTTAAAGCATACCCCAGTAAATGATGTCTGGATTTAATTTGGTTATCTTTAATAATGGAAAGAATATTTGTTTCTAAAACATTTAAGCCACTTTTAGAATCGGGAAACCGTTCTAAATGGGCTTTTAAGCAGCTGTTTAAGTATTTAAAAGAAGAGCTTTTTACAATAAAGGGTTTTAACAGATTATGATCTTTACCACAGTAAATCCCCCAAATTGTAATAGCCAAATCAATATCATCCTGATTTAACTTAATCTTATTGTTATAATGATTTAATAATTGATCTGGTGTTAGCTCTGATAACCCCTTTAATGTTTTACTTCCGGGCACTCTGCCACTGCAAACCAAATACAGGGGAAGGTTTATTTTTTTCTGCTGGAGTAAATTTATAACCGCAATTAAATTAATGTGGCAAAACAAATCATACTCAAACCATAAAATAATTTCAGAATAGCGTTCTGTTGGGTTGCTCAATTGTTCTAAGGCAAACTCAACTTTTTCTAAATCCAGCTCAACATCATAAAAATCATTTAGAAAATGACTTCTTTGTTTAATAAATTGATCGGTATGAATAATGTCCTGAGTGGGGCCCTCGCACAATATTTCTTGCCAAGTTAATTTTTCTCCTGCCACTTTTAACTCGGTCAAATAAGCTGTTAAGTGACCACCATTGGTGATATGAAGCGGTTGTTTTATCATGATTTATCCACCCACTCGTTTTACTTTAAAACCTTTACGCTTTAATATTTGCATAATCTTATCTCGATAATCGCCCTGAATGATAATTTTATCATCCTTGAAACTCCCGCCCACACTCAGGCTTGTTTTAATCTCTTTTGAAAGGGCTTTAAAGTCACTGGTAGCACCAGTGTAACCTTCAAGAATAGTTATGGGTTTACCTTTACGTTTTTCATATTTACAGATAATGGGGTCGTCTTGCATCCAAATATCATCAGATTGCTCAGCATTTGTATCTTCTTTATGAGCATGATCCGGGAACAAGTTTTTCAATTGGTCTTGTAAATCCATATTTCGTTTATTTTTTAATAAGACCTAACTCTATTAAACGTTCTTTTAAAAACTGGCCGGCAGTTATATCATCAAACTGTTTTGGGTTTTGATCATCAACACATCCTTCCAAAACATTGAGCTTCATATCACTTACCGGATGCATGAAAAAAGGTATTGAATAACGTGAAGTGCCCCAAAATTCCTTTGGAGGGTTTACAACTCTATGTATCGTAGATTTTAATTTGTTATTAGTGTGCCTTGAAAGCATATCGCCTACATTAATCATAAGTTCATCTGGTTGGGCAATAGCGTCAATCCATTCTCCCTTGTGATTTTGAACCTGTAAACCCTTTCCCTGGGCTCCCATTAATAAAGTAATTAAGTTTATATCTCCGTGTGCAGCAGCTCTAACCGCTTCTTTTGGTTCTTCGGTAATTGGCGGGTAATGTATTGGCCTTAAAATAGAATTTCCGTTATAAATATAAGCATCAAAATAGGTCTCCTCCAGATTTAAGTGCAATGCTAAAGCTCTCAATACGTACTTTGCTGTTTTTTCAAGCATTTTATAAGCTTCTTTTCCAACTTCATTGAATTCAGGTAATTCCTTAACATTCACATTTTCGGGATATTCTGCTTTTAAAACCGCATTGTTTTCAACATACTGGCCAAAATGCCAAAACTCCTTTAAATCGCCTTCTTTTTTACCTTTTGCGCTTTCTTTTCCAAAAGATACATAACCGCGTTGACCACCAATTCCGGGGATTTCATATTTTTGTTTCACATCAAGAGGTAAATCAAAAAAGTTTTTGATTTCTTCATATAAATTTTCAACTAATTGGTCATCTAAAAAATGCCCTTTTAAGGCCACAAAGCCAATGTCTTCATAAGCTTTTCCAATAGCTTTTACAAAATCTTGTTTTTTATTTGGGTCATTTGAAATGAAGTCTTTTAAATTGACACTTGGTATGCTGTTCATTTGGAAATATTTTTACATGTGAGTAACACAAATGTACAAAAACATTATAAAGATTTAAGCACGATGTATACTATAACTTTTACCTGCCAGTCTACTTTTTATGGTATATTTGATACAACAAATATCTTTAATTGCACAGGCAAACTTAGATTGAATTATTATGAAATACAATGCTAATAATCTAGATGAGATTATCTTAATTGATCTTTATAAAAACCTTTTAAAGCCTAGAATGATAGAGGAGAAGATGTTAGTATTATTAAGGCAGGGGAAAATTAGTAAATGGTTTTCCGGCATTGGGCAGGAGGCTATTGCTGTTGGTGTTACTATGGCCATGCAAAAAGAGGAGTATATTTTGCCTATGCACCGCAATTTAGGGGTCTTTACAACCCGTAAAATTCCATTATACCGTTTGTTTGCACAATGGCAAGGAAAAGCTTCCGGGTTTACTAAGGGTAGAGACAGGTCTTTTCATTTTGGAACCCAACAATATAAAATTATAGGTATGATCTCTCATTTGGGGCCGCAATTGGGAGTTGCTGATGGAATAGCTTTAGCATCAAAATTAAAAGAAAAAAAAGAGGTTACCTGTGTTTTTACTGGTGAAGGTGGTACCAGTGAAGGTGATTTTCACGAAGCTTTAAATGTGGCTTCAGTTTGGCAATTACCCGTGGTATTCTGTATTGAGAATAACGGTTACGGCCTATCAACACCAACCAGCGAACAATACAATTGCGAACATATAGCTGATAGAGGAGCGGGATATGGAATGGAATCTCATATTATTGACGGCAACAATATTATAGAGGTGTATACAAAAATGACAGAAATAACTAAAAGTATAAGAGCAAATCCAAGGCCTGTTTTAGTAGAATTTAAAACGTTTAGAATACGTGGTCATGAAGAAGCCAGCGGAACTAAATACGTTCCGCGAGAGCTACTTGAATCCTGGAGTAAAAAAGATCCGGTTGACAATTACGAATCATTTTTAAAAGAGCATGGTTTTTTGACCAATGCTAAAATAGAACAATTAAAAGCTGAATTTACCAATGAGATTAATGAGCATTTGGAAGTTTCATTTTCTGAAAAAGATATTACACCAGATTTAAGTATAGAATTAAATGATGTGTTTCAAGAGTTTGATTATAAGTTGTTTAATGAAAATTCAAACAAAAAACAAATACGATATATTGATGCTGTTTCTGAGTCCCTGATGCAAAGTATGGAAAAGCACGATGATCTTATTTTAATGGGGCAGGATATAGCAGAATATGGAGGCGCCTTTAAAATAACAGAAGGCTTTATCAGTAAGTTTGGGAAAGATAGAGTGCGTAATACGCCCATATGCGAATCGGCTATAATAGAATCTGCTATGGGCTTAGCTATTGCTGGAATGAAAAGCGTTGTAGAAATGCAGTTTGCCGATTTTGTGAGTTCAGGGTTCAATCCTGTGGTAAATTACTTGGCCAAGTCTCATTACAGATGGGGGCAAAATGCCGATGTAGTTATAAGAATGCCTTGTGGTGGTGGGGTAGCAGCAGGCCCGTTTCATTCGCAAACTAACGAAGCATGGTTTACTAAAACTCCCGGATTGAAAGTGGTGTATCCGGCATTTCCATATGATGCAAAAGGACTTTTAGCTACAGCAATTAATGACCCTAATCCGGTTTTGTTTTTTGAACACAAGGGATTATATAGGAGTATCCGTCAAGATGTTCCAACAGACTATTTTACGTTGCCTTTTGGAAAAGCAAACCTCATAAAAACAGGAGAAAGTGTTTCTGTTATAACCTATGGTGCTGCTGTACATTGGGCTATGGAGGTTTTAGATCAAAACTCTGATATTTCCGCAGATTTGATAGATTTACGAACACTACAGCCTTTAGATACCGAAACCATTTATAGTTCGGTTAAAAAAACCGGAAAAGCCATTATATTACAGGAGGACTCGCTTTTTGGAGGGATAGGTAGTGATATATCTGCACTCATTATGGAACATTGTTTCGAGTATTTAGATGCTCCGGTGAAAAGAGTGGGAAGTTTAGAAACCCCCATTCCATTTGCTGGTCAGCTGGAACAACAATACCTTCCCAAAGAACGATTTGTTAAAGTCATAAAGGAAATTATAGATTACTAAGTATACCTTTAATGCGATAAATACCATACTCATGAAGTCTTATTTAATAATAGTTCTAATTTTGTTTTGCAGTTGCAAAAAAGGAGTTAATAAAAAAGAGGATCCTTATAGCTGGAATTCTAGAATAGTCGTAGCTACGGCGTATAATTCATTGGCATATCAAACAAGTTCAAATCCACATATTACTGCTTTTGGAGATAGTTTAAAACCTGGATTGAAATATATTGCGGTTTCCAGGGATTTATTAAAAATGGGATTAAAGCACAATATCCCAGTCAAGATTGAAGGTCTTGATGGGATATATTTGGTTAAGGATAAAATGCATTCCCGTTGGAAAAACCGAATAGATATTTATATGGGGATTGATGTCAAAGCTGCAAAACAATGGGGCAAGAAAATGGTTTGCATTGATTATGGCCTTCCTGTAGAAGAATAACTTATTTAGTTACAGCTTCCGAAAGTATAAAAGGGTAAGCGGCTTTCACTTTCTTCAAATCCGATTTTGATAGCTTATCAACAGGCTTATTAAGTATGTTCATACTATAGATATGCCTTAACTCATAATAAGCCTTGGTTAACTCATTTTGAACAGCAATAAACGTTTTATACGTCGTTTGCTTTCCGGTTTGTAACGAAACAACTGCTTCTTTTGGGTTATCAGAAGAGGTTTGGCTTTTTTCTCCATTGCAGTATGTACAGGATTTGTCTCCATTATTATCTAAAAACGCTATTGTTAAATCTTTTAGATCTTCTATGAGGATGATGTCCTTACCTAACATGATCTCATCATCATTATTAATTTGGATCCTTAAAACATTACGTTCATTGATAGGGTCTGTGCAGTTAATCCCAGGAGGACATTCTTTTGGAAGTAATCTGTTGATCCCTTCCTCTGAAGAAATAGTAGCAGTAACTAAAAAGAAAATGAGTAATAAAAATGCAATGTCGGCCATAGAGCCCACATTGACCTGTGGTACTAATTTTGAGTGTCTCATGATTATAGTTTTTGATGTTAATGAAATATTAATCACAAAAACAATACCATAACCTGTTGCCTATAAGGTTAGTGAGCATAACGCTTTGTGCCCTTCCAAAGACCGTTATTTGATCTTCGGAAATTTATGACACGTCCAGTAACAGTTAAGTTTTCTTGAGTAATCTGGTTTAGATGCCTGGATATTTTTACTATAGTTTGCATTTTAAAAGCTATTGATTGATGAAAGATAATTGATTTAAAAGACGCTACTATCTGTAACGTCTTTTAGTGTTCCATTGGTAACTTTTAGTTCCGTTTAAAGTCCCTGATAATTGATTGCTGTTTAAAGTTCTCATAATTTTTGATTTTGATTTTGATTGATGAAAGGTTAATTCCTGTTATACTTACACTACTTATCTATAGCGTCTTTTAGTGTTCCATTGGTAACTTTTAGTTCCGTTTAAAGTTCCTGATAATTGATTGTTGTTTAAAGTTCTCATAATTTTTGATTTTGATTTTGATTTTGATTGATGAAAGGTTAATTTCTGTTATACTTACACTATTTATCTATAGCGCCTTTTAGTGTTCCACTGATGACTTTTAGTTCTGTTTAAAGTTCCTGATAATTGATTGTTGTCTAAAGTTCTCATAATTCTATTTTTTAATTGATTAAATTATAACTGTTGTTTTTGATTGATTATACTGGATAGACGACAGTAAATGAATTTTGTTACAGTACTATGCATCACATAGTAGTAAATTAACAAACTTTAACACTTTTAGAATAGGAGAGAAGCTGTATTATCAAAAAAACCGATGATATACTCTATTTAGGAATGATTATTGTTAAACAGGTATTAAAACCTTAAAGTTAAAGGGTGGTTTTCCAAAGAAAAAAATATCTTTGTGACTAATTATGCCTCAAAACTTAGTTATAAATAATAGAAGATTAATGAGACCTTTTATTTTATATAGTTTTTTAGCGTTGTTTTCGCTATCTGCTTTCTCACAGGTTGATAGTAAAAATAAATCTATCAGTATTCCTGCGGTAACTACAAAAGAAGACCCTGAAGCAAAGCCTAAATTACCAATAAATCGTTCAGATAATAATATAGGATTAAATATGCCTAAAACTCTAGAAACATTAGAATTTCCTAAAAAGGAATTTTCAATGTTTCCTAAAGAACGTTTTGGTAACCCCGGAGAGCTTTATGAAAAAGAATTAAATGATGAGCTCGAGGATATCAAGCTAAGCAAGAAAGAAATTGAAATGAGAAATGGCAGTTTAACTGATCAATATTTTGGTGATTTTAAAAGTAATTCAGAATATGTAAATGTGGTCTACAGAGATCATGGTTATGTTGATGGTGATATTATTCAAGTACGGGTAAATGATGACATAATACATGCCAGAGTTTTTTTATCAGGTGGTTTTAAAGGGTTTAAACTGGATTTAAAACCCGGATTTAACAAGATAGATTTTGTGGCATTGAATCAGGGAGAATCCGGACCTAACACCGCAGAGTTTAAAGTTGTTGATGATGCCGGGCTTATTGTTACCCATAATAGATGGAATCTTTCTACAGGGGTAAAAGCTACTGTTATTGTTGTTAAAGAGTAATTCCGGGTTAAGAAATAATTTTTTCTATTATATTCAATTCGTCCTCTGTAAAATTTAAATTATCAAGAGCTTTTACATTTTCTTTTAATTGATTGGAAGAACTTGCTCCAACTAAAACAGATGCTACTTGTGGTTGTCTTAATATCCAGGCTATAGCCATTTGAGATAATTTTTGCCCGCGTTCTTGAGCTATTTTATTCAGCGCTTGAATTTTTTCTAAATTACTGGATACGGTTTCTGAATTTAAATAGGTTAAATCTTTAGCTGCTCTTGAGTTTTCAGGAATACCGTTTATATATTTATCGGTTAGCATGCCCTGTGCCAATGGCGAAAAAGCAATACACCCCACACCATTTTGCTCAAGTGTATCTAAAAGCGCATCTTCAACCCAACGGTCTAGCATAGAATATCTGGCTTGGTGTAGAATAAAGGGAACGTTTAATTCTTTAAGGATCTCTGCGGCTTTTTGTGTTTCTTTTGGTTCATAATTAGAAATACCTACATATAATGCTTTGCCTTGACGAACGATGTCTGCCAATGCCCCCATGGTCTCTTCTAGAGGCGTATCCGGATCTGGCCTGTGATGATAAAATATATCTACATAATCTAAGCCCATACGCTTCAAGCTTTGATCTAAACTTGAAATTAAATATTTTCTGGACCCTAAATTCCCATATGGCCCCGGCCACATATCATAACCAGCCTTTGTGGCAATAAATAATTCATCTCTATAAGGCTTAAAGTCTCTTTTTAACAGAGTCCCAAAATTTTCTTCAGCAGAACCGTATGGAGGCCCATAATTATTTGCAAGGTCAAAATGTGTAATTCCTAAATCAAATGCTGTTCTTAAAATCTCCCGTCCATTTTGAATGGGATCAACAAAACCAAAATTATGCCATAATCCAATAGACATTGCGGGTAATAGCACACCACTTTTACCGGTTCTGTTATAGGTCATGGAATCGTATCTTTGAGAATCAGCTAAATAACTTTGTACTTCGGATTTATCATTAATCTGCATATTACCCAATATTGAATTTTTATGAAGTAAAAATAGAAATTACTTTATTATTTAAAGGGTGTTTTGTGAAATATATCAATTTCTAATTTCTAAAGCCTTAGC
The DNA here is from genome assembly GCF_035818475.1 of Alterotamlana spongicola. Taxonomy (NCBI): domain Bacteria; kingdom Pseudomonadati; phylum Bacteroidota; class Flavobacteriia; order Flavobacteriales; family Flavobacteriaceae; genus Alterotamlana; species Alterotamlana spongicola. The sequence continues at coordinate 371,355 of NZ_JAYMGV010000002.1, read as the reverse complement.
TGTTAGTTCTGATTTTATTAAGGCATTTGCACTGCTTAATGGGAGCTGCGTAGCATTGAGTAAGTTAGGGTTTTCAAAAGGGTTACTGCTTAGATTGAACAGAGCCTCGGTGCCGTCATCAAACAATATATATTTGTGTGTAGCATTTCGGATGGTATAATCACTATTTTCAGTATATATATAATTGCGCTTTGAAGTATCTGTATCTTTCAATAAGGCTTTAAAACTTTGACTATCATTAATCTCTAAAGTATTAACTCCTGCCAAATTTGCAATAGTTGCAAATAAATCAGTAGAATTAATCAAGGCATTTTCAGTATCGTTTATTCGTATAACATCCTTACCGGAAACTATCATAGGAACATTAACACCACCTTGATAAACCGTGCCTTTTACACGTCTGGAGTTGTATTCCTGTGCTACTTGATTAGGTGTCCCGTTATCACCAATAAAAATGACTATTGTATTTTCCTTTTCTTCATCAGTCATAGAATTTATTAATCTTCCCATTTCTGTATCCAAAGCTTCAAGTGCAGCCATATAATAGGGAAGTGGGTTAGCATCTATACTAGCTTGGTCTGAGGCCAAAGCACCCTGAAAGTGTAAATTGGCCGGAGGTAAATGAAACGGAGTATGTGGTGCGTTATATGCTAACCATAAAAACCAGGGTTTTGACTGTTGCCCTATCCAATCTATAGCCAAATCGGTGAATTTGGTAGTTGTGTATGCTGTTGAATTTGATTGTTGTCCGTTTTCAGTTAAGGTCCAGTTATAATAGGATTGTACAGACCCACCTAATAATCCGACATAATGGGGTATTCCCATATTATTGGGATGACTGGCATTATTTGACAAATGCCATTTACCTATAATTGCCTGACTATACGTGCTATTTGTTTTTGTGTTAATATAACTTTGTAATGAGGTTTCAGAAGTTGATAAATTATTACCAGCTTGTAAAACACCTGTTCTTAATCCGTACTTTCCGGTTAAAATTCCGGCTCTTGTAGGTGAACAGGTTGGATTAGACCATACATTTGTAAACTTTACACCGGTATCCATTAATTTCTTAAGGTTAGGCATATTGGGTTTAATTGAACCAATAGGATAACCGGGGCATGCATCTAGCCCCATGTCGTCTGCAATAATTAGTAATATATTTGGTTGTTGGGGAGTATCATCTACAACTTCATTATCATCAACCGGATCAGAAATGGGTTCAGATTCATTACTACAGGCCGTTATAAAAAGTAACGTGAAAATAAGTAGGGAGCTAAGTTTCATATATTTAAGTATTTGTCTGTAACCATTTAGATGCTGAATATAAAAATAACTTGCGCAACTCCTTATATTAAATATAAAAATTGTTAATATTACTTTCATAATTTTCTTCAAAATCATACGTGATAAACCCTTTAAAGATGTTATTTTTGCACGTTGCAAATTTACAGGTATGTCTATAACAAAAGCAGAGTTAGAATTAGAGGAAAGAAAAGAAGGTAAAGATTTATACAGTTATCAAAAAGGTGCTATAAATAAAATATTTAAGGCTTTTGAAGAGTCACCTTCAGATTATCACCTTTTATATCAACTTCCTACAGGAGGGGGTAAAACAGTTATTTTTTCTGAAATAGTGAGACAATACCTTAAACATCACAAAAAAAAGGTATTAGTGATGACACATCGAATTGAGCTATGTAGGCAAACATCAAATATGCTTACAGAATTTGGTGTACACAACAAGGTTGTTGATAGCAAAGCAGATTTAAGTGACCAGGCAGAATACAGTTGTTTTGTCGCTATGGTTGAAACCTTAAACAATAGGTTAAATGATGACAAACTTGATATTTCAGATATAGGCCTGGTAATTATTGATGAGGCGCATTATAATTCTTTTACAAAACTGTTTAAGTTCTTTAGCCAGTCGTTTATTCTGGGGGTTACTGCAACACCATTAAGTTCTAGTATTGAGCTGCCAATGACAGACAATTATGATGAGTTGATTGTTGGCGAAAGTATAGAATCATTAATTGAAAACGGCTTTTTAGCACGTGCAGAAATGTTTACCTACAATGTAGGCTTAACATCATTGGTTGTTGGTGCTAATGGTGATTATACTGTTAAATCATCTGAAGACCTATATACAGATAATGACATGTTAACTAAGCTTTTACAAGCTTATGAAGAACGCTCTAAAGGTAAGAAAACCTTAATTTTTAATAATGGTATTAATACTTCGTTGCATGTATATGATACCTTTAGAAGAGCCGGTTATAAAATTGCACATTTAGATAACACCAATACAAAAAAAGAAAGAGCTTTAATTCTTAAATGGTTTAAAAATACACCAGATGCCATTTTAACCTCTGTAAGTATTTTAACAACAGGTTTTGATGAGCCTACAGTAGAAAGTATTATTTTAAATAGGGCAACCAAATCGTTAACCCTGTATTATCAGATGATTGGCCGTGGTTCGCGTATTTTAAAAAACAAAAAAACATTTTCTGTTATTGATCTGGGAAATAATTTTCATCGTTTTGGTCCGTGGGGAGATGATTTAGATTGGCAACGTATATTTAAATCACCTACTTATTATTTAGATTCTATTTTAAGTGATGAGGATTTAGAGAGTAACTTCAGGTATGAAATGCCGGATGAATTACGTGCCGAATTTGGAAAATCTGATAATGTTTATTTTGATGTTCAGAAAACTTATGTCGATTCTATTAGAAATGGCGAATCTTCAAAAGTAGTTTTAGAACGTTCCATTGAACATCATGGTAAAATATGCATTGAAAATAGTGAGGATGTTTATGACGCACTGGGCTTGGCTAAAAAACTTGGTGACGATATAGATTTTAGAATTCAGCGCTACACCAAATGTATCAGTAAAAGTACTTTCAATTTTGTAGAATGGCTAAAAGGGGATTACAGAAAAAAATTAAATTCTTACTTGCGTTCAAATTTTGATGAAGTATTTGAGCAAATACATGGTTATCCACCAGAAGATTAAAGCGCTGTTTTAACTCTTGAATAAGTAGTAGTTTGGAACTTGGTCAAAGAGGAATGAATCTTATAAGTGTAAGGAAAATATAAATTTAGCTACCCAAGTGTGGTATTTATTACAAGTTATATATGAGCATTTCTAAAAAAACACTTCTTATCATTTTAGCATTCTTCGCTATATATGTTATTTGGGGCTCTACTTATTTATTAAACAAGGTTGCTGTTACAGAATTACCTCCGTTCTTTCTGGCGTCTATTAGATTTTTTATAGCTAGTATATTAATCTTTATAATTGCTAAAATTTTAAAAATAGACCTTAGTATTACCTCAAAGCAATTAAAAAATACTGTAATAGCCGGATTTTTATTTTTAACCTTTGGCAATGGTGTAGTTGTTTGGGCCTTAAAGTATGTTGATAGTGGTTTTGCTGCATTAGAAATTTCAGCACAACCATTAGTAGTCCTAATTTTAATGCGAATACTTCATGGGAAAAAGATATCTCTGATGTCATATATAGGAGTGGTATTAGGGTTTGTAGGGATCTTTTTGTTGACAAGCCAAAAAGAAATTATTAGTCAGGAAGGGCAGGTAGTTGGAATGGTTACTATTTTTGCTTGTATGATCAGCTGGGCTTATGCCAGTATTTTTGTTGGGAAAGCAGACTTACCATCAAATCATTTTGTTAATACCGGCTATCAGATGTTTACCGGCAGTATCATGTTGGGAATAATAAGTTTGGTTCTGAACGAACCATGGTCTCTACCTTCTCAATGGTCTGATCCGGTGCAATGGTCTATGTTAGGCTTAATCCTCTTTGGAAGTATTATTGCTTTTACCGCATTTAACTATCTTTTAAAAACGGTTTCTCCAGAACAGGTAGCTACTTCAACCTATGTAAATCCTATAATTGCTTTAATTTTGGGATGGTGGGTATTAAACGAGTATATTTCTTTACAATCTATAGTTGCTGCAATTATACTATTAACTGGTGTTTATTTTATAAATTCAAAACGAAAATTCAGACCCAGAGCACAAGGACGTTAAATAAGTCATTTAGCATATATGTAATGTGTTTGCTTTAATTTGTGGTTTAAGGGTTCAAACTTTTGTTTAGCTGTATAACTGGAATCCATTGAAAGTTTATAGGGTACCACTCATTTAGCTCAGTATTTGATTTTACAAACACCTGGTTGTTTTTTGAAACAACCCGTATGGCATTTAGTTTCTTACTATTCTTTTGATTCTTCATTTTTTAAATGTTTTTTATATCGGTTTCTCCCCATGTTAAACACCCCAACTTTAATTCCCAGGCCAATAGAAAAGCCATTTATTCTGGTTAAATTATAATCTGGTTGTATATTAATTCTACTGGAAAACCTGTATTTAAAACCGGCCTCAAATTGAATGTACCTGGAAATGTTATACAAGGCATTAATGCCGGGTTCAAAAACAAAGACAGGCTGCCAGTCATCATCTTCCCATTCACCCGAATCAATATCACCTCTAACCAAACCAACAGCTCCACCTCCAATAAGTACCGGGACAGATAGGTTAATTTTTGATTTACTAAAAAAGATAGGTTCTAAATGTAACCCACCATAACCTCCACCTAGGTCTTTATCGTTAAACCCAAAGCCTTGATCATTTAAATCAGAATAAAAACCGACACCAACAAATCCAACTTCAAATTGCTGATTTGCCACATAGGCTATCTTAAAACTAGAACTAAAAGTCTCTTTTTTACTTATTTTTCCATAGTGAAAAGCAAGCCCCATGTAAACGCCATGGACAGTGTTTTTTCTATCGTTAAATTCAATATAATCTTGAGCGTTTAAGCTATGTACCACACTAATACACACGAATAGTAAAATGTAATTAAAATGTTTCATCTTAAATATTTATAGACCATTGTTATTGGTATAGACAACCTGACTTTAAATAGGTTGCATATATTTTTATTTGACTTTTTATGTTGTTTTTCATAGGGAAGGGAAAACAGAGGTTTTGTAATAGATTTTCCATAACGTACATTTAATCATCCAAAACTATAATGCCCTTCCTGCCTTGAAAGTTGAAAATCCCGGAAGTTGAAGCTCCGTATAATCCTTTTATTTTTCTAATTCTTTTGCCTTTATCAATGACAATATTTTCAAGGTTAGATACTGTTTTTGGTAGCCTCAACAGTCCCTGCTCCAGAGTAGCTTCAAACTTAAACGATAAGTCAGAAATATCAATATGAATATCTGATGACTCCTGATCAATATTAACTTCAGGATTGGTATTTAAAATTTTTGAAACCCAAAGCTCTGCAACACTCATACTAAGATTAATAGTATCTTCAAGAGCTTCAATTTTAGCATTAGAGTATTCAAGCTGCCCTTTGATACGACCGACCTCCTGAATTGTAATGTTATCTTTACTGGATATGATTTCTAAATCGGTCACCTTACCCAAATCTATGCTAACGCCACTTGTATTTAATAATAAGACTTTAGATTGTTTGATATTAATACCTCCGTTTTTTAAATTAACAGTGCTATAGGTCATAGATTTCCCCCGTAACTTCCCAAACTTCATGGTGATTTTTGCATTGCTTATAGTGTCATTAACCCATAGGTCTCCATGCTCAATATTTGCTTTTAATTTACCTGTCCAATTGTCTATAACCACATTACCAAATTTATTTATGATTTCAATTTCAGCATTGATGGGTAAATATACAGTGTAGTTTATGTCCACATTACTCTTATCAAACTCAAAAGGATTTACCTTGTTAAAATATCTGGAAAAAAAGTTACTGTTCTTTTCTGAAATTATTGAGGTTATGCTTAAAAAGTCTCCTGCGCTTTTAGATTCAACCTCTATACGGTTTAAAAGCGTTTTAGCATGATCTCTTTTCTTATGCGTTACTTTTATGTTAGCAGTAATAACAATTTTATTTTTATCCCACCCGGTAAATGATACGTCACCATATTTATTATCCAACAATAATTCTCCGGTATTGGTCATATCAAAAGTCTTATCTATTTGCTTGGTTAAGGTTTCCTGACCATGTATAGCAAATCCACTAAAAATTATGGAGAGTATTACTATATATTTATAAAATGTACACATCCTTATCATCTGTTTTTTTAGAAGTATTAATTTGCCTTAATAAATTCTCTATTAATTCAATTCTTTTTTTGTAATTAACCACAATGGCTTCCAAAACACGTTCGTTATTTAGGTTTTTGTTCAATTCAAGTTTTAACGATTTATATTCTATATCCAGGTCATCTATAAAAGAGAGAAATTCTTTTTTTTGTTTGTCTGTTAATTGTGAACTTTTATTAACCAACTTTACCTGATAAGCAATCAGGCCTTTATAATGTGCATCAATATCATTCAGCTCTTGAGTAGCTATACTGTTTTTTTGATGTGTCTCTTCAAAATTCATAAACTGTATAACCGAAAACAGGCCGAGCGCTATTATAATCACAGCTACTACTTTAAGCATTTTACGGTTCCAGAGCTTTATTACTTTAATCTCAGGCTCCGGTTTCTCTAATTTCGACTCAATATTGGCCCAAAGTTTACTCTTGTCGGCCTTATATTCCTCAAATGCGGATTTGTTTTCTCTTATATGTTTTTCAAAATCATCCATCATAATGTGTTTATAATTTCAACCAGTTTTTTCTTTGCTCTGTGATACTGAGATTTGGAAGTGGACGTTGTAATTCCTAATATTTCAGAAATCTCTAAATGGTCGTACCCTTCAATCAAGTACAGATTAATAATTTGTTGATAACCGGCTGGTAATAGCTTTATACCACTGATAACCTTTTTTATATCCATTTTTGGCACCTCTGTATCTTCAACATCAGATTTTATATGATACACTTCATTTTCAATGGGTGTTACCGCTACCTTTTTTTTCTTTAAATGATTGATACATTTATTTATTACTATACGCTTTAACCACGAACCAAATGTACTTTCATACCTAAACGAAGCCATATTATTAAAAGCTTCAACAAAACTATCCTGTAGAACATCTTCGGCATCTTCTTTAACCCGCATCATACGCATACTAACATTAAACATAGCATCAACATATAGCTCATAAAGCTTGTATTGGGAACTTCTGTCCCCTAATTTGCTTTTCTCAACAAGATCTTTGTGAGTGTGTAAAATGTTGGTTTCCAATTAGATTCGGTCGAATTTAATGCGCTTTAAAAATAGTTTTATTTTTTAAGTTACTATTATAGACAATTAAATTATTGCAAGGTTGCATTACCATTGCAAAAAAACAAAATATAGTGTTGTTTAATAAAACTACTATTGAAATATTCAGAGTATTTAATAATGATTTTTATAACCTATTAATTTTTATCCATTACACTAATTGATATTGATTGTCAAGTCGTTTTCAATAAAATAAAGTAACATATGGTAAAAATATAGTAATATATGGTTGATATTATTTAAAAATTTATGCTATGAGCCGTATAGGACAATTGAAGTATTTTTTCAATCATTAAAAAATAATTATTGTCTTTTCAACAATTCTCATGGATTGCTTCACTATTCACAAAAATGAAACCTCTTTCTATTTATTAGAAACGCTTTTAGATATATTTGCCTCCTTTAAATCATACCAACCAACATGAAAATAGGGATTCTTAAGGAGACTCAAAAAGGAGAAAAGCGCGTTTCATTATCACCAATCATTGCTAAACAATTCATATCCAGTGGGTTTGATGTTGTAGTGGAAGAAGATGCGGGCTCAAGTTCATCTTATAAGAATTCAGATTATAAGGATATAGGTGTAACTATTGAAAAAAGAGGCGTTGTATTTAAAGAGTCAACTATTCTTTTAAAAATTAACCCTTTTGACGAAGATGATTTAAAGTTAGTGGATAAAGGACATGTTTTAATTAGTCAATTATATCACAGGTCAAACCCGGAACTTATTAAGGCTATTGCTGAAAGGGGAGCTACTGCGTTTTCTTTAGATGCGATGCCCAGAATTTCCAGAGCACAGGATATGGATGTATTAAGTTCCCAAAATAACCTGGCAGGGTATAAAGCGGTTATTTTAGGAGCCTATGAGATGACTAAAATTTTCCCCTTAATGATGACTGCAGCAGGCACTATAACACCTTCAAAAGTGCTTATCTATGGTGTTGGAGTGGCCGGTTTACAAGCTATTGCAACGGCAAAGCGTTTAGGGGCAGTTGTTGAAGCTACTGATATTAGAACGGAAACTAAAGAACAGGCAGAATCATTAGGAGCTAAGTTTATAGCTGTAGATAATGAAGGGGAGGAGACTGAAGGTGGTTATGCTAAAGAGGCTTCTGAAGACTATGCCCGTAAGCAAAAAGAGGCGGTAAATAAATCTTTGTTTCAAGCCGATCTTGTAGTTACAACAGCTAATATTCCGGGTAGAAAAGCTCCGGTTTTAATTACAGAAGAACAAGTGTCTAAAATGAAGAATGGAGCTGTTATTATTGATTTGGCGGCAGCCCAAGGCGGAAATTGTGAAATTAGTAAACTTAATAAAACTGTTGTTAAAAACGGCGTGAAGGTTATTGGAACTACTATAGCGCCTGAAAGTGTCTCTACCAATGCCAGTGAACTATTTGCCAAAAACATATACAATTATATAATTCATCTTACTGAAGACAGTAGCTTTAAATGGGATTTGGAAGAAGAAATTACCGACGAAACCCTTATTGTTAAAGATGGTGAAATAAGAAAACAATAAATAATCCATTATGAATCTATTAATAGAGTTTATTAGAGATAATATTCAAATTATATACATCCTTATTCTTTCCATTTTTGTTGGAGTAGAGGTTATAAAAAGTATTCCGGCTGTATTGCACACGCCATTAATGTCTGGAGCTAATGCCTTAAGTGGTGTGGTTATAGTCGGAGCCATTTTGGTGATGTTACACTCTGACCCTAATGATTATCTGGCTCTGTCTTTAGGTTTTCTAGCCGTTGTTTTGGGGATATTGAATGTTGTGGGTGGTTTTGCCGTAACTCACAGAATGTTACAAATGTTTAAAAAGAAAAAATAATGAGTGTTTTATTAAGTGTTATCTATCTTATTGCTACTGTAACGTTTGTAATAGGTTTAAATAAATTGGGGCATCCTGAAACAGCTAAAAAAGGAAATTTAATTGCTGCTTTTGGTATGGGACTGGCTATTGTTGGAACTATATTTATTCACGATATAGAAGTCCCTGTCATTATATATGTTTTAATTGGATCTGCCATTGCTGTTGGTTCAATTATTGGATGGCTAATTGCTATAAAGGTAGAAATGACTAAAATGCCTGAATTGGTGTCATTATTTAATGGTTTTGGAGGTGCAAGTGCCACACTTATAGGTTTGGTTGAGTTTAGTAAAAATGTAGACAGTAGTGTACAAGCTACAACTATTGTTTCTGGTATTATAATAGGAGCTGTTACCTTTTCAGGAAGTATCGTAGCATGGGGAAAATTAAACGGGTCACTAAGAAGTGTTGTTAAAATACCACAATATAACCTTGTAAATAATGCGTTTTTTATTGCTGTTATTGCCCTTGCTATTTATATGATTGCCATTGGAACAAGCAGCCCATTATTACTTTATGGCCTTTTGGTTGGCGGATTGGTTTATGGAATCCTATTTGTGTTGCCTATTGGAGGTGCAGATATGCCCGTAGTCATTTCGTTATTGAACTCTTTAACAGGTATTGCAGCGGCCATTACTGGTGTTTTATACAATAATATGGTTATGCTGGTTGGCGGTATTTTAGTTGGTTCGGCAGGGATTATATTAACAGTAGCCATGTGTAAAGCTATGAATAGAACGCTTGGGTCGGTTATCTTTGGTTCATTTACGGCTACTGGTACCGTTGAAAGTGGTAATAAAACATTAGGAACTATTAAAAGCACTACAGCAAGTGATGCTGCCATCATGATGAATTATGCGTCTAATGTAATTATTGTTCCCGGATATGGTTTAGCGGTAGCTCAGGCGCAACATGTCATCCATGAATTGGAGGAAATACTGGCCGGTAAAGGCGTATCTGTAAAGTATGCTATTCACCCGGTAGCCGGACGTATGCCCGGACATATGAATGTGCTTTTGGCTGAATCAAATGTAGATTACAGTGTACTGGTAGAAATGGATGATATTAACCCGCAATTCAATAATGCCGATGTGGTACTTGTTGTGGGAGCTAATGATGTTGTAAATCCGGCAGCGCATAATGATCCTGCCAGTCCGATTTATGGAATGCCGATTCTTGATGTAGAAAACGCCAAGCATATTGTTGTTAATAAACGAAGTATGAATGCCGGGTATGCCGGTATTGAAAACGAGCTATTTTATAATTCAAAAACGTCTATGTTATTTGGTGATGCTAAAGCAGCTTTAACTGACTTGGTAAGTGAGCTGAAAAACATGTAATAGAAGTTATTCATAAAAAATAACTTCTATTAGTATTGATGTGTTTATTATTTGTAGTTTTGCCTTCATTTATTTAGATAATATCTGTTAATGTCTTTCAAATTACGTATCAATCATATTAGAAGAAAGGTGATGCATCGTATTACCAAAAGTATTGGTGATTCTTATACAGAACCTGAATATGGAAGCCTCAACCCTGAGGACATTAAAAAAGTGTTAATAATCAGACCAAACCATAGGCTTGGAAATCAGTTATTACTAACGCCTTTGGTTCAGGAAGTTATAAATACTTTTCCCAATTGTGAAATAGATTTGTTTGTAAAAGGGGGGGTAGCACATCCTGTATTTGAAAATTACAAAGAAGTTACTGATATTATCAAGCTTCCTAAAAAGCCATGGAGTAATATATTTCAATATGTGAAAACATGGGTTTCTATTAAGAGAAAGACTTATGATTTAGTTATTAATGGCGATAGGAATTCGTCTTCTGGTAAGCTGTTAACTCAAATTTCTAAAGCAAAGTTTAAGGTGTTTGGAAATGAAGATGAAGCAGGTTTCCAACGGTATGAAGATTATAAGCATATTTCTAAATTCCCTGTTTATGTTTTAAGGCATTATTTAAAACGTTTAGGAACAACTACTGTTGAATCAGATGGGATTCCTGTTTTAAATATAAAGCTGAATACTACAGAAATTTTAAAAGGGAAAGCTATACTTGACGATTTAAATAATAATTCAAAACCAACCATTTGCATTTATACTAATGCTACTGGAAACAAATGTTATTCAGAGACATGGTGGAATACCTTTTATTCCAGGTTATTAAAAGAATTTCCCGAATATAATATAATTGAAATGTTGCCAATTGAGAATATTTCAAAGATCAATTTTAAGGCCCCTAATTTTTATAGTAAGGATATCAGGGAAATGGGGGGAATTATAAAAAATACAAGTGTATTTATTGCAGCAGATAATGGTGTTATGCATTTGGCTAGTGCTACATTAACGCCTACAGTTGGATTCTTCTCCATAACTAATCCAGATATATATCAACCGTATGGTAATGGTAGTATAGCCCTTCATACCGGCAAAACCACGATTGATAATTGGATTGAAAGTATTCATCAGATCCTCGACTAATTCATAAAAATGTCTTAAATTTTATTTGCAAGGTATCTAATATACCCTGTTGCTTCGTATTTTTATAGTATAATTATTAATTTGTGTAAAATGAGAACATTATTTTTTTTCATCGCTATTATTACAATAACTTTTTTTTCTTGTAATTCTTCTAAGTCCATAGCCACTCAAGCAGAAATTGATAAACTAGATGCCCTTATTAAGAGCAAAAACTTCACCATTGATTCAGAGTGGGCATACCCTATGGCCACAGTAGCAATGCAGAGAGTGTCCGTACTTCTGCAACCAGGAAATAACCCTAATGCTATAAACTTAATTGGAAATAATAATTACTTAACTATTAAAGGCGACAGTATTACGTCCTATTTACCTTATTATGGAGAACGTAGAATGGGTGGTGGTACCTATGGCGGAGAGGATAGTGCCATACAATTTAAAGGTGAGCTACAAAACTATAAGGTAGTCCAAAACAAGGATAAGAGCTATGATATTTCATTTCAGGCGAGGAGCTTTTCCGAAAATTTCAATGTTAATATCAGATTATTTACAAATTTAAAATCCAACATTTCTTTGGCAGGAAATGCAAGATCACAAATACGCTATTCAGGAACTGCTAAGGCTATAGAAAAGAAGGAATAGAGATTTAGGGTGCCTTTTAAAAGAAACTTTTAACTCTAGTGTATACAATTAAAACTCATCGGGAATAGTATGTTTTTCATCTATTCATCGTTAAATTTTATAATTCAAACGATTTTTTAGTAAAGGAAAAGGCTTGTTACTTAATTTTGAGTTAATTAAAAACCCAAGCCCCATGAAAACGTTTATTTCTATCTTCTGTTTAATTAGTTTTATTGGCTCAGTGCATATAACAAATGCACAAGAAGCTGAAGTTTTTCCTTCTGATTATAAAAAAAGGAATGCCCTTTATGATTATACCGAGAAACAGTTAAATAATGTAGATACCATTCCGGGTTTTAATTCAAAACTCAATAAGATTAAGATTTCCGGAACTATCTATCAAAGCGATGGAAAAACGCCTGCAAAAGATGTTATACTTTATGTGTATCAGCCGGATGAAAATGGAGATTATGATATGAGACGTGATGAACACCGTAAGCGTTATGTTCATAACAGAGGGTGGGTTAAAACAGATTCAGACGGTCATTATACCTTATATACCTATATCCCCGGTAAATTTACTCGCAAAGAGTTAAAGCAGATTCACCGTGTGGTTAAAGAACCCGGTAAGCCGGAATATAAGATCAATTCATTCTTTTTTAACGATGATCCATTATTACCGTCACTAACTCTGGCATGTCGTGCTAAAGCTGTTAGTGGATTACTTAGACTTGAAAAAAAGGATAATCTATATGTTGCAACCAAAGATATTAGGCTACATAAAGATTATAGACAGGTACAATAGTAAAGCTGAGTATTGCTGCTCTTTATATTTCTTATCCTGATATTCTCAAAAACATAAAACCATATCAAGTTAAAAAGATGGCGATTGCAGGTGTCTTTGAAAATGCTTTTAAAGATGTTTGCAATACGCGTTGTTTTCTAGCACCTAAAAATAATTACAGACAAACCACGTACAGTAATTATAGAGCCTTAAAAGTTAACTGTCAAGGCCTCCAGAGCTTTTTAAACGCAAAGCTCTGAATATTCTGAAACTTATTTAAATAAGTAGAATATATACATCATTCAGTAAAATGTATAATTTTTAATCTGTTATCCGCAATAATTTTGCAGTGTCATTTAATTTAAAAAATAGCATTGTGAAAAAAGTAATCATAATTACCGGAGCGTCATCCGGAATGGGAAAAGATGCCGCATTACGATTAGTTGAAGAAGGGCATATTGTATATGGAGTGGCCAGACGCCTTAATCACATGAAGGACCTTGAAGAGGCAGGCGGCCATGCCATTAAGCTGGATATTACCAATACTGACCAGGTTAAAGAAGCGGTCACTAGAATTATTAAGGAGCAAGGCCAAATAGATGTGCTCTTTAATAATGCAGGATATGCGGTTTACGGATCTGTTGAAGATGTTTCTATAGAAGATGCCAAACGCCAGTTTGATGTTAACCTCTTTGGCTTAGCTACCATAACCAAAGCTGTTTTGCCTTATATGCGAAAACAAAAACAGGGAACCATAATAAATAACTCATCTATGGGAGGCAAAATGTATACTATTTTGGGGTCCTGGTATCATGCTACAAAACATGCTCTGGAAGGCTGGAGCGATTGTTTACGCTTAGAATTAAAACCGTTTAATATTGACGTAGTAGTTATTGAACCGGGAGCTATAAGAACAGAGTTTGGAGATGTCATGAATGGCCCTATGCTCGAGCGTTCAAAAGGAGGTCCCTATGAAGCAGCCGCCAATACTATTGCTCATACTACAGAAGCCTTTTATTCTAACCCTAAGAATTCATCTCCGGCTTCAGTAATTACTAATAAAGTTGTAAAAGCTATATATGCTAAAAAACCAAAGACAAGATATAGAGCGGGTAAATGGGCAAAGCCTATGGTTTGGATGCGTATCTATTTAGGTGGTCGGTTATTTGATAGAGTTTTAAAGAGTCAAATGAAATAATACAATGCCCAACAGGTCATAGAAATTAATTGTATTTTCATAGACATAATAAGCATATCGGTTTAATTTAAAGGTAATATGGGGGATATTTTTGAAATAAAAAGCATTACGCAAATACATGATTTATTAGGGCAATCTGCGCCAAAACACCCCTTGGTGTCCTTAATTTATCTAAAAGATTTACCAAAACAGTTAGGGTTTGAAGGGGTTAGATTTATGTCAGATCTATACATGATTTCTTTAAAGGACGGTATTTCAGGCTCGTTTATGTATGGACGTAATTCCTATGACTATTCAGAAGGCACCATGGTATTTACAAAACCTAATCAGGTGATCTACGGTGAAAATGAAAAAATAGATGATGACTCAGAGGGTTGGATGCTGTTTTTTCATCCGGATTTAATCAGAAAATCAGAACTTGGGAAAAGCATTGGAAGCTACTCGTTTTTTGATTATGAAGTACATGAAGCCCTTCATTTATCACAAGAAGAACAAGATATTATCTTAGATCTAGCTTTAAAAATTGAGCGCGAGTACAATCAAAATATAGACAAGCACAGTCAAAAGCTTATCATTTCAAACATTGAATTGCTGTTAAACTATTGCACACGCTATTATGACAGGCAATTCTACATACGCACCAATTTAAACCAGGATCATGTTACGGAATTTGAGTCTTTTTTAAAAAATTATTTCAACTCTGAAAAGCCTCTAGAAATGGGTTTGCCGTCTGTGAAATATTGTGGAGAAGCCCTAAATATGTCGCCTAATTATTTAAGTGACCTATTAAAGAAAGAGACAGGAAAATCAGCAAAGGACCATATCAGTGCTTTTGTCATTAACAGGGCTAAAAATAAGCTGTTGGGGACTACAGATTCAATTAGTGAAATTGCCTATAACCTCGGATTTGAATATCCGCAACACTTCAGTAAACTTTTTAAGAGCAAAACCGGAATGAGTCCGGCAAAATACAGAAGTCAGAATTAGATAAAACCATATCAAATGAAAAAAATAATTATAACGGGAGCTACCGGAATGGTAGGCTAGGGGGTTATGCTGGAATGTCTGGATCATAACGGTATTCAAGAGGTTCTGGTCATTAACAGAAGGTCCATAGAACTACAGCACCCTAAATTAAAAGAAGTTTTACTAAGTGATTTTTCAAATCTGGAGGCCATTAAAGAACAGCTTACAGGTTATGATGCCTGTTTTTATTGTATGGGAGTTTCTGCTTTAGGGTTAAATGAAAAAAAGTATACGGACATCACTTTTGAAATCACCAGGGTTTTTGCAGATATATTATACGGATTAAACCCTCATATGACCTTTAATTATGTGTCCGGAGCAGGAACAGACAGTAGTGAGCAGGGCACAACCATGTGGGCCAGAGTAAAAGGAAAAACCGAAAACTATGTATTAAACAAAGGCTTTAAAACAGCTTATGCCTTCAGGCCAGGGTTTATCATTCCGGAACGTGGCATAAAATCCGGTACAGCTTGGTATAATGCGGTTTATACCTTGATCAGGCCTTTGTTTCCCTTATTTAAACGCTCCAATACTGTAACAACCACAACAAAAATTGGATTGGCTATGATTAATTCCCTGTTTAAAATTTCAGACATAACGTATCTTGAAAATAAGGATATCAACCATATGTCCCAGTTATAATTACCCTACAATGAAATTATTATATAAAATTTTAAAACGTATGATCTTAACAGTATTGACTATAATCACAATTTTAATTACAGGTTACTTTATATATGTCAGGCTTAACCCGGCCTTTGGTGGCGATGTCACTAAAACATTGCAAAATGAATACGCTTCCAAATCACCAAATTATACAGATGGAAAGTTTATTAATATAAATGGTGTTGATGACGACATATCATTTGGAAAGGCCTTTGAAATACTTAAAAAGATGCTTTTTAAAAACTACCCCAAGGTTAAGCCGGAAAAAGCATTACCTATAATAAAAGCTGATTCCACCGAAATAGCTCAAAACAAAACAGATACACAGCTGATTTGGTTTGGACACTCGGCCTTTCTGTTACAAATAGATGGGAAGAATGTACTTATAGACCCTATGCTTACTGATATGCCTTCTCCTATTCCCAGCAATGGCCAAAAGCGTTTTAACACAGCTTTGCCTATTGAAATAGAACAGCTACCACATATAGACCTTGTTTTAATCTCTCATGATCATTATGATCATTTGGATCATAAATCCATACAGCGGTTAAAGCATAAAGTAGGACATTATCTTGTTCCACTTGGAGTTGGTGTGCATTTAGAAGCCTGGGGAATAAGTAAAAACAAAATCACAGAACTTGACTGGTGGCAGGAAACTAATTTTAAAGGCTTGAAATTAGCCTGTACTCCGGCACAACACTTTTCAGGAAGAAAACTCAATAATAGAGCCGGTACACTTTGGTGTTCCTGGGTTATAAAGTCAAACCAAAATAGCATTTTCTTTAGTGGAGATAGTGGTTACAATACCCACTTTAAAACTATTGGTAATACGTACGGGCCATTTGATTTTGCTATGATGGAATGCGGACAATATAACAAGCTATGGCCATTAATACATATGATGCCGGAAGAAACCGTACAGGCGGGAATTGATGTAAAAGCTAAAGTCATTATGCCCATACACTGGGGCGCATTTAAACTGGCCATGCATGACTGGAACGACCCGGTAAAGCGAGTGTTCAATAAGGCCAATGAATTAAACATACCTATTATAACACCAAAAATAGGTAAGATTATTAACATCAATGATCTGGAAGGCACAGTAAATATGTGGTGGGAATAGGTATTATATATTAAGATGTGGAAATTATGGCATTCACTATACATTAAATCAAAAAGAAAATGTAGATTTAATAAGTGAAACATTTTAAGACCATAGCAGAGTATTGTCGTACCATAGGTATTCCGGGGTCTAAACAGCCTTTTTTTGATATCAGGCGTTTTGAAGAAAATATGCCAACTGTGGTCTCTAAAATGCCACCGTTTAAGCACGAGTTCTATGCTATTGCAATAAAAGTGGAAGACTCTGGTAAAGCCATAACAGGCCACCAGCCCACTTTTCCGGAAGGCGCAACCGTATTCTTTAATACGCCTTTTCAAATTTTATCCTGGGATATCCTTCCGGACTAGGAAGGTTATTATTTAATGTTTTCAAAAGAATTTATAACCCAATCTAGGCATCTAGAAGGTATATTAACGGAGTTCCCTTTTTTAAAAATAGATATATCCATTCCGTTTGAAGTGAAGCCCAATGAGGTTTCAACAACTTGAAATCGAGCTCTTAGAGGCTCACAGAACTGAACGAAATCTTAGTAGGAAAAGAGAGAGGGTTATCAATGTTGTCGAAGTCTGAGCTTCACTGTATAACATAACCTTATTTCTCTCTTTTGTTCTTTCTGATTAATCTATCTAATTTAATAGATTGTAAACTTAAGACGTATTAAAGCGGCACAAACTGTTAAAAAGACCTATGCTGAAACCGGTGAGTTTACCTATATCAAAGCCATTTCTACTACTGATAACACGGCTGCAATGTTTGGTGAGTTTGATTATTATTTGAATCCGGAACGTGGCGCTATTCCACAATGGAATGCAGATCAATTTGCCGTTGCAACCTGGGAAGATTGGCTGACTTTAGACCCTTTCCCATCAGCTTCAAAATTAAATAAGCCATTGCTTATGGTACATTCTAATGGCTGTGTATTGCCAGATTACACAAAGAAATATTTTGAATCGGTGCCTTCAAGACATAAAGAACTGGTATGGGGAGACATTGATTTGCCTTCTCCCATGCATCAATTTTCTTTTTATGATCAGGAACAGGAAGTAGGAATGGCTGTTAAAAAAACCGGCGCATTCTTTAAAAAATATTTACAGTGATTGGATTAGGAATACTAATGAGAGGATATCCATTTACATCTTTCTGCTTTGATTTCAGGGCACTAAATCCATGAAAATAGAGAAAAGAAAAACATTATTTGTATGAAATGGATTAAGATTAAGGTATTATTAATATATTTATAAATGAAACGCTATCACTTTGAAATTAAACATAATACATAAATCAAGCTTTCCTTGTGTTTCTTTATAGAAATTCAATGCATGGAATTTTAAAATCACTATAAAGGGAAAAGTATGTCAAAAAAAACAAGGGAAATTTTTAAGTTGTTTGATGAAGCCTCTAACCATTTATCAACACTTGGAGGGAAAATAGATACCGGTATAGTCAATCAGTTACTATCTAACCTGTATTCTCCCGGGCCATCTTTTCAATATATCTTTGATTATTCCATAAGAGAATTTATACATATAAGTTCCGGTGTTAAAGATGTTTTAGGCAAAGTTAGTCACCGCTTTACTGCAAATGATTTTATGGAGCATATGCATCCGGATGATATAAAGTATTTTTTGCATTGTGAGGAAATTGCCAAGTATTTTTTATTTTCCTTTATAGCTAAAGAAGAGCTCCCTCATTATAAAGTATCCTATCAATTCAGGTTAAAAAACGCCTCAGGGCATTATAAGTTATTTTTACATCAGGCCATAGCTTCATCCTGGGAAGATGATTATAAAATGTCTTCATCACTTGCTAATCATTCGGATATAAGTCATATAACCACTATCAACAATAAAAAGATGTCGTTTATAAATATTGCAGGAGGCCAATCCTATTACGGCATCAGGAAAATAGAAGACTTACATAATGTTAACCTGAATAAAAAAGTTGTATCGGGTAGAGAGCTTGAAGTTTTAAGCCTGATTGCCGAAGGTTTTGTGTCACAGGAAATAGCAGAATATTTAAACATAGCAGTAGACACTGTTGCCACACACAGAAAAAACATCTTAAAAAAGACCGGCTTTAAAACATTTTCTCAAGCTACGGCACATTTTATAAGAGAAGGATTGATTTAGATTTATATAGAGTCTTTAACCTAAAAATACCCTCTAGAGGGTATTTTTTTGTACCAATAAATTGCAGAAATTTACAATGATGCTATTAATCCTTTAAATTCAATTACAATGAAAGCTCTTATATGTGTCGGTTTAATTTTCTTGTCATGTAGCTTTATATCAGGGTGTTCCAAAGATGATTATATATATGCAGTTGATTATGATATAGCTGTGATTTTAGTAGGAGATATAGATGAATTTGCCTGGACACTTGCTTTAGATGGATATGGAGAACAAATAAATCAGTTATACAACCCTTTTGATCTGCAATCTAACGGATCATTCTTTCAGACAGGAGATTTGAATGCAGAAACAACCTATTCTTTTAAAGCCTCTAATTTAGATGGTATGTCTATTGGTTTTTATACTTCAGAATATGAAAGTACAGAAACTTATAATATGTCTATCAATGTTGTAATACACAAAACCGAATATGACAAAAGAGATAAGGCCAGTACATCCCAAATTGCAAATTTCACAAAGTCATATCAAAGGTCGTCATCTGTTACAGGGTTTAACGAAATAGATTTTGTGCTTAAATCAACAAAAGCGAATAACAATGTAGAATGTACAGGAAATGCTTGCCCATAATTACGATGCTTTGTTCTAAAAAACAAATATCTCAAACCCTGTGAAATAGCCTACTTTGATTTATGGATTAAAAAAATAATCCTCTAATCATGCAACATACTATTAAGTATCTGGTTTTATTTTTAACTGTATTTTCATTACAGAACATATTAGCACAAACTTCTATACGTTTAAATGGAACTACAGATTATATAGCCATTGCGCATGATCCATCTCTATCATTAACAGGCAATTTTACCTTAGAAGCCTGGATCAAACCTAATGCCATTAGTGGAGAGAAAACCATTTTAATTAAAGGAAATAATGGCCAATGCGGAAACTATGGACTATTTATAAAAGATGGAAATTTAGCTTATGTATCCGGTGGGGAGTGTGGCTGGAATGGAAGAGGAGCAAATTCTAACCTGCAAACAGGGATTTGGCAGCATGTTGCTGTAGTAGGAGCAAGCAATAATTTAAAACTTTATATTGATGGCATCCTTAAAGATGAAATACCCTTAAGTACTATGCTGGGGCCTGAAAACACTGATGAGTTATGGATAGGGCGATCCATTTTTTCAACAACAAATTTCTTTTTTAATGGTTTTATAGATGACGTAAGGATTTGGAATACTGCCAGAACACAATCTGATATACAGAGTACCATGAATACCGGGCTTTCCGGATTAGAGCTCCATTTATTAGCCTATTATAAATTAGATGATATAGAAACTACCTGCGATATTGAAGATTGCACCCCTAATGAAAACCATGGTACCAGAATAGATATTAATGACAATACTAATTTTCCGGAATATAGTGGAGATCAACCTGGTTTAACACAGGTGGAGTGTGGAGTAACCTTTAATGACTGTATAACATTTCTTGGAGAGTTTCAATTATTTGTTGATTCGGTAAAACTTAATTTACAGGAAGCTAATGCCAATAGCTTTTTAAATGATGTATTACAGGTTACAGAGACTATTCAAAACCTTCAATATTACTATGCAAACAGAAATCAGATAGTTGACGCGTATTATGATTTCCTGACTGATCTTTGTGTTGAATTCCCCAGTTTTTTTAAACTCAATCAAACCATAGATGATATACAGTTTAAGTATTTGGGTTCCTTAAGGGAACAGGTTCATATATACCTAAGAGATTATCTGAGGTATTACCCGGAAAAAGAAAATCAGTTTATTACAGCTTTAGATTTATCAAATCCAAACGCTTTCAAATACCTGAAAATTTGGAACGACCATCATGTGCTTATCATTGATAATTATAGTTTGAGCAATTTACAATTAGATATTGTAAGTAACCTACTGGAAAGTATTCCGGATACAATTACAGATCTGGGAGTAGTCATGTTTAGAGCGTTTTATACTGATGATTTTCAAAATTTGATAACCACCCAAAGTGTCAGCTTTATCAATTCATTTGGTAACCCTATTGGTACATGGACAGATAATGGATTCCCCAGCGATTTTGAATCTTTTATTTCTGATCAGTTTTCTATAGCATTAAGCCATGAGATTTGCCACACCATAGACTTTGATTATCTCAGGTTTAATACAAGGCTTCAGGACTGGAAAGAAGCTATGCTAAGTGCTTCCGGCACTAATTATAATGAATATCTTAGAACCAAGGTTTTAGATGCTGGAGGTCATGATTTTTTTCAAGTCCATCCCATTGAGTTTTTTGCCTCCTTGGCTAACATATATTTTAGCCATTCCAAATTATCCCTGGAACTGGCTGTAGACCGATTCAATAAAGGTTATAAGCAGCCTATAAATCAATTTCTGCTCATGGCAGATGCACTTTCCTCCGAATCAAACAGTACACAGTTTTATATCATTGACAGCAATTCCAACCTGACCTTAAGCCATCATAGCATTGAACGAAATTCTAATGGCTATATCAGTAAACTTGATCTAACAAACAGTTGTTCAATAGAATTCACTTATGATTCAAATCATTTTGTTAACACTATGATTATCCCGGACTTAAGTAGCTTAAACTGTGGCATTACTTTAAGTGATACCAATCATTCATTAGACCAAATCGTAGCTGCATACCCCAATCCGGCATCCAATCGTATTATTATAGATTATCCTTCAAACGAAAAAATTACTACAAGCCTACTTGACATATTTGGCCGTATTATTTACCCTAAAAGCCATTCAAAACAATTGAATATAGAACACTTGTCCTCCGGCACTTATTTCTTATTACTGGAAAGTATAGTTACCGGGCATAAAACCATAAAGACATTCTTAAAACCATAAATAATCATGAAATCAAAATTACTTTTTTTCTTATTGATTCCTTTAGCTTCTTTTTCTCAAGTACAAATAGGTGCTAATATTAACGGGGAAGCTGCCGGAGACTTTTCCGGAGAAAGCATTTGTTTATCTTCTAACGGAAACATTGTAGCCATTGGAGCTATTGATAACGATGGTATAAATGGAGCCGACTCTGGCCACGTACGAGTTTATGAAAACCAGGGTGGCAGTTGGGTACAGATAGGTGCAGATATAGACGGAGAAGCTGCCAATGACTTTTCCGGAGAGAGTGTTTGCTTGTCTTCAAACGGAACTATTCTGGCTATAGGAGCTACAGAAAATGACGGTGCTAATGGAACAGACTCGGGCCATGTACGGGTTTATGAAAACCAAAGTGGCAGCTGGGTACAGATAGGGGCAGACATAGACGGAGAAGCTGCCGAAGATTTTTCAGGCCTAAGTGTGAGTTTGTCCGGTGATGGTACTATTGTGGCTGTTGGTGCAGAAAGTAATGATGGCGCCAATGGAACAGATTCAGGGCACGTACGGGTTTATGAAAACCAAAGTGGCAGCTGGGTACAGGTAGGTGTAGATATTGATGGGGAAGCTGCCGATGATTATTTTGGAACTAGTGTAAAGCTATCAAATAATGGAAACATACTAGCTGTTGGAGCTTTAGGAAATGATGGTAACGGAACAGATTCAGGCCATGTACGGATTTTTGAAAACCAAAGTGGCAACTGGGTACAGATAGGCTCAGATATTGATGGAGAAGCTACTGAGGATTTTTCAGGAGAAAGCATTAGCCTGTCTGCAGATGGTAGCATAGTAGCTATTGGGGCCATTGATAACGATGGTGTTAATGGAAACGGATCTGGTCATGCACGGGTGTATCAAAACCAAAGTGGGAGCTGGGTTCAGGTAGGTGCTGATATTGACGGAGAGGCTGCAGGCGACGGGTCGGGAGTTAGTGTAAACTTATCTGACGACGGAAGTATTTTAGCCGTTGGGGCCTATTTTAACGATGGTGTGAACGGAGCAGACTCAGGCCATGTACGGGTGTATCAAAATCAAAGTGGGAGCTGGGTACAGATAGGAGTTGACATTGACGGGGAAGCTGCCGATAATTTTTCGGGGTTTAGTACAAGCCTGTCATCAAACGGTATGATATTAGCCGTATCGGGTGATAGCGATGATAATGGTGTAGATTCTGGGCATGTCAAAATTTATGACTTATCTGCTGTACTGTCAGCCACAAGTTTTTATCAACATTCTGTTTCATTTTATCCTAATCCGGTAAAAGATGAGCTAACTCTTAGTATGGCAAAAGGTTTAGAACTTAAAAAAATCACAGTTTATAATATGTTAAGCCAATATCTATTTTCCACTAAAGCATTAAAAATTGATACAACTAGTTTAAAAAATGGCATTTACTTTTTTGAAGTAGAAACCAATAAGGGGATATCTACAAAGAAAATTGTTGTAAAATAAGGTAATGAGTTTAGTATAGTACAAAAAGCTTATTATGCAGTTTTGATATCGGGTGATTCTGGATGATCCGATAGCAACCTGTGTCATATAAGTTTTAAAACCCTATATTTATTTAGTGAAAAAAACCTTGTTTAAAATATCAAGAATGGATTGCCCTTCAGAGGAGAATCTCATTCGTTTAAAGCTTACGGAAAATACCAATGTCAAACATTTGAGTTTTGATCTTGAAAACAGAGAGCTGCTAATCTATCATAACAACGGTTTAGACAAAATTACATATGATCTAGGAACTTTAGATTTAGGTGAAAAATTAATACATTCAGAAGACGCTGATCTGAATTTGGAATTTGACAACGAAAGCAAAACCCAAGCTAAACTACTTTGGATTGTTTTAGGTATAAACTTGGCTTTCTTCCTAATTGAAATGACTACCGGACTCCTCTCCAAATCCATGGGGCTTATTGCAGACAGCCTTGATATGCTTGCAGATACTTTTGTGTATGGTTTAAGTCTGTTAGTTGTTGGCAAAGCCGCAAAGCAAAAGAAAAAGATTGCTAAACTGGCAGGTTATTTTCAAATTCTATTGGCTGTAATTGGACTGATAGAAGTTGTAAGGCGGTTTACCGGAATTGAACAGGTTCCAAATTTTAAGACCATGATAATTGTTTCTATCCTGGCATTAATTGCAAACAGTGTTTGTTTGTTCTTACTGCAAAGAAGTAAAAGTAAAGAAGCCCATATGCAGGCAAGTATGATATTCACATCTAATGATGTTATTATAAACCTTGGGGTCATCATTGCCGGTATTCTGGTTTTATGGTTAAATAGTAATATGCCCGATTTAATAATTGGTATAATAGTCTTTGCTTTAGTTATTCAAGGTGCCTTTAGAATTTTAAGACTGTCTAAATAATACAGGTTATTTCTCAGATTATATAGGATATATATGGAATAAAATTTACTCACACCTCCTTTGTTTTTAGCTGTCTATTTTCTATAAATTGCTTTAAAATATAATAAGAAGCAAATGCAAAAAGAATTCCTGTGATGACTCCACCAACAACTAGAGAAATATATACATCGGTTCCTGCTTTTAAAATCGTATTAGCAAACTGCATATTAATTGTTTTTGGCATTTCAAAAGACGATGAAATCCCAAGCACCTTTTTTCCTAACCAGTAGTTAAAAGCAAATATAAACGCCCCCGTAAAAAGGTTTGTATTAAACACAGCTATACAAGCAGCTTTGGTATTTACTTTTAAAAATTTAGATATACCAAATGCAACAAAAATTTGAAAGCCAGGAATAGGAATCATACCTATAAATGAGCCTAAAGCAAACCCTTTTGCTATTACTTTCGGACTATCTTCAAGCTTAAAAAGCCCCTTAAATAAATTAATTGGATTTTTCATTTTACAAAAGCCTTTCTTTTAAATTAATGAATGAGTTTATTAGTTTCCGTTGTATAATAGGGTCCCTTACAAACCTTGGTATATTGGATTTTGTTAGTGAAACTGCATAAAACTCAACTTCAATAGTTCCATTCTCAGATGTAGTTAAGCGCCATTCGGATAAGTTATAGCCTTCACGGGTAACGCCTTTCTGTGGTTCTATAAAATCAGGTAAAGACTTAGAAGAGAGTATAATTGTATTGTGCTTTTGAGTTATAGTAGAATGTGTAACCAAGTCTTGCTGTTTAAACGGAAATGGTATATCATAGGTTGTATGCGAAATCCAATTAGTAACACCATTTTTTAGAAGATTCACGTCTCTAACACCATCATTCCAAAGCCTTACATGTTTTGGTTGTTTTATATGAGATACTATAGAATCAATATTACTGAATTGTAATTTAAATTTTGCTGATAATTCACGAGTTTCAATTGTGTCAGAAACCACTAAATTCCGATAATTAAGGCTGACGCCTTTTTTGTATTTTACCTCTTTCCATTGTCCCTTTCTTGCAATAGATACAAATTCCTGAAGGGTATTAATATCGTTTAATGATTCATTTTGAGCTTGTACTTCAAGTGATAGAGTACATAGCGTTGCTAATAAAATTATTGTTCTGGTCATAATAATTTGTTTTATGTATTTGAAAAATAGTCTATGGCATCAGTTATAGCATTTTCAACAGGCTGATAGCTAATGTTTAATTGCGTCATAGATTTAGTATTAGAAAAGTAGTTTTCAATGCATAAAATTTTCATGTTTGTTAAACTCAAGCTTGATTTTATATGAAGCCTTCTTAATATATTTCCAAAATAGCCTGTAGCTATTAAAAGTGATTTTGGAATCCTTATCATTATTGGGCTTTGACCTGTTATTGTATTGAGTGTTTTAAAGAATTTTTTATAGCTTAAATTTTTATTAGCTAACAGGTATTTTTCTCCTGAAATGCCTTGGCTAATAGCACTGATTATACCTAAAGAAACATCCTTTACATGCACAAAATTCTTGCCTCCGGGAGGGTAAAATATAATTTGTTTCTTCCAACCCATCAATACTATTTTTCCTGAACTTGGCTTTGAGTCATACGCCCCCAACATAAATGTTGGGTTCACTATAATAGGTTCTATATTGTGCTTATTTTTTAACAGGTAGTTTTCAGCTTCTAACTTGCTTTTGGCATAGTATGATTGTTTAAATAAAGGGTTCATTTTTTTATATTCAGAACCAGGGGCTTTAAGTGAACCAAAGCCTAGTGTATTGGCTGTACTAACAAAGATGAATCGTTTTACATTAGCCATTATAGCTGTATTGTATAACTGTATAGTAGCATTACAATTAATTTTCCAATACGCCGAATAATCAACTAAGCCTTGGTCTGTTGCAGCTGCGGCATGAATAACAATATCGATACGTCTTAATAACGATGAAAAATCATCAAACAAACTGCCTTCCAGTAATTTTAGGTTATCATGCTGTTTCCCTTTAAAACTGTGCTTATTTCTAACAAGTCCGGTAACCAGATAGCCTTGATTTAAGAGATCATGACATAAATTGGTGCCCAGTAAACCACTGACTCCGGTAACAAAAATGCGTTTCATGATGCTTCTCTTTTAACAATTTTGGTCATCATAGGAACTTTTATCCAATTTGGCAGGAGTGAAGAGAGCATCCAACTCATAGGGTTTATTAGTATAAAAGTTGTGCCCCGAAACATTTTTTTTATTGAATATTCAGCAACTTTTTGAGGTTCCAATAAAGTTAATTTTCCTATAAAACCTTGTTTTTCAATGCGCGCAGTAATTTCCGGGTTGGTTTTCATAGCACCGGGATTTATAACACTCACAGAAACATTGCTTTGTTTTAATTCTTCAGAAAGTCCCAATGAAAATGAATGTACAAACGCCTTTGACGCAGGATACACCGTTTTGTAACCTACAGGAGAAAATGCAGCAATACTTGATACATTGAGTATATATGAACGTGGTTGCTGTTTTAAATTAGGAAGCAACTGGTGTGTAAATACTGTTGTAGCCTTAACATTTACCTGAATAATGGTATTAAGGTAATTAAGCGATGCATCTTCCAGTTTTTTTGTACCACCGGTGCCTGCATTATTTATTAAAATATCAATAGTATAATTTGTATTTAAATGCGTTGTCAATGCAATAATATTTTCATCAGAAGAAAAATCTGTTTCAAAACAAGCCACATTGACATTATATTGTGTTGTTATATGTTGAGCCAGTTCTTTTAAATTTTGATTTGGAAGACTAATTAAAATGAGATTATGTTGTCTTTTGGCAAGTGAAAGTGCAAATGCTTTTCCTAAACCCTGGCTGGCACCGGTAACTACAGTATATTTATGTTCTGAGTATACTTTCATTGTTATTTGTTTAAAAATTATGAAACAAAAGTAGACACAGCACCTCTTTTAAATACTCATGTTTATAAATACGAACACAAATTCATTGTTTTGATTACCAGATAGTTAAAGTTGAAACATGTTCTGAATTATAACTTAGAACTTTGCTTTTTAAATTCAGAAGGCGTTTGATTTGTAAGTTTCTTGAAAGTGGTATTAAAAGCTGTTTTAGAACTGAAACCAGATTCATACGCAATTCCTAAAATTGTTAACTTATCTAAAGATTTATCTAATAATAATATTTTGGCTTTATCAATACGATAGCTATTAATAAATTTAAAGAAATTCTGATTAAACCCATTATTAATAATATAGGAAAGCTGATGTGGTGTAATTTGCATGTCTTCAGATAAAGAAGCTAAATTTATATCTTGATCTAAATACAAATGTTTTTCTTTCATAAGTAGATTTAATTTAGATTTCAACTCAACAAGTTCTTCATCTTTTAATATTTTACGTTTAATAGTATTGTTGGTTACTTCATCATTTTCAATAGCTATAACTTCTTCCCGGTGTTTTTCATTTATTGGAAATATTTCTTTTTGTTTTAATGCGTTATAAGCTATAAAGAGACTGGTGCCCAGCATTATAATATTTAGGTATAAATTTAGAGGGAGCCCTATATAAATAAGGTTAAAGGCACTAATAACAACAACCATTACGACAATAACAAGTATGATATTTTCTAACCATTTCAAATCAATATCATCAGTATTAGAAGAAAATAATGTTATTTTTCGCCGATGTGTACGAAGTTTTAAATAGGACTTTATTATATATATAATTGTATTGGTAAGTACTAATATAATGATGTAGGTCTGTAAATTATTATGAGCGGTTTTATTTAAAATTACCAGTACCAAGTAAATAATGGGAAGAACAAAAAGGGTAGTATCTTTAGCCTTAAATTTATGATTAGGATTAGTGAAAAACACTATACTTAAATAGAATAGTATAGGTGTAAAAAATTGTATAAAGGAAATAATTGGCCTTATTAGCTCACTTAATGGTTCGGCCTTTATAAGCATTAAAATTTCGTCTAACCAAAATGTTGACCATAAAAACAAAGCAATACCAAACCATAAATTTGCTTTTTTATTTACTTTCAAAGGATTAGAAAGCATAATAAACGACAGCATGATTAAAGATGAAAAAACAAGTATTTGAATTAAATGAATTAGCACTTAAGTTCTTTTCTTCAAATATACATTAATGCTTTTCAATCGTAGATAAAATGGTTGAGGTTATTTCATTAAAATATAATATGGTCTCATCCCAAAATCATCTTTTACTCTGACGGAATTATCATTCCAACAGGGTTTATCACTGCAATGGCTTTATTTAGTAGCATAATTCCAAACAAAAACATTATGCTTAAAAAATATCCAATCCTTAAATGGAGTCTAGTTGCGTTTACCACCTTGCTTATATTGCTGTTTGCATTTGGCTGGTGGTTTATAAGTTTGATACCGTCCTTAGATAAAGGTATGGCCGAAACACAAGTCCAAGATTTGCCTTATCTAACTGAAAATATCTCGGCAAAACGAGGAAAGATCTTAGCAGTGGTGACCAGTGTCACAACCATGGGAGACACCGATAAAAGTACCGGTTATGAGCTTACTGAGCTATCACGTGCCTATTATGTATTTCAGGCCAATGGCTTTGAAGTAGATGTTGCCAGTCCCTTAGGAGGCGCACCACAGGTTGTTATTGATGATGAGGACATGGGGGCTTTTGACTATGCGTTTTTAAATGATAGCACAGCCCAATATAAAGTGAAGCACACCATCCCGGTAAACCAAATAGAGGCTACAGATTACGAAGCGGTATTCTTTGTTGGGGGTAAAGGGACCATGTTTGATTTTCCGGAGAATACAGCCATCCAATCTATTGTCAGAACCTTGTATGAATCTGATAAAGTAGTAGGAGCCGTATGCCATGGCCCGGCAGCTTTAATTAATGTTACTTTAAACAATGGCCAGCATCTGTTAAAAAACAAACAGGTGAGTGGATTTACCAATAAAGAAGAGTTATTACTTATTCCGGATGCCGAAACTATATTTCCTTTTTTATTGCAGGATGAGCTTATGGCACAGGGTGCCCGTTTTAATGAAGGCGCCATGTACTTGGAGCAAATCAGCCATGACCAAAATTTGGTGACCGGTCAAAATCCGTGGTCTACCTGGAAACTGGCAGAAACTATGGTGGCCCAATTGGGATACACCCCAAAACCCAGAACCATCACTGCCGAAGAAAATGCCGTAGAAGTACTTAAGGTCTACTACACCAAAGGTTCAGATAAGGCAAAAGCACGTATAGAACAAATGATCACTAAAGAGCACAAAGACGTTGCACGTATGCTCTTTGCCTCACATAGTATAGTATCCGTTATGAAAAGGGAGTTGGGGCAATGTTTTAGCCTGATGGGCTTAACCTCCTATGCAAAAAAAATAGCTAATGACTAATTAGGGTTTATATCTATAGATACCATTTTAAAAGGCATAGGCAATAAAAGGCCTGTGCTTTTTTGCTGTAGTAAATAGTGTTATTTTTGACAAAAACAGACTGTTGAGATTTTTAGATATCGTATTGATCATTATTAGTAGTGCCGGGCTTTTGCACGGAGTACTGTTTGCTCTTTATCTCATTGTTTTTAAAAAGAAAAAAGGATTATCCAGCCTGCTCTTAGGACTCATCTTAATTTTTATGGCCTTCAGGATTGGTAAGTCCGTAATGCTCAATTTTGGTGACGGTTTAGAGCCGGTCTTTATATTTATTGGCCTGGCATTTCTCCTAATCATCGGGCCACTTTTACGCTGGTATGTGCTAAGCATGACACGCCCGGATTTTAAACTTCCCAGGTACTACCTGTTAGAATTAGCACCTTTTATCCTCTTTTTTATGGCCAGCCTTTTTGTGACAAAAGACTGGTACAGCAACAGCAAATGGGTCATTATTATATTTTCAAGCGGACTTATTTTTATATACCTCCATTTTGCAACTTATATTGCTATGGCTTGGAGGATTTTTAGGCTTGCCAAAAAGAAACACCAAAAAGCCCCGATGACCAAATCCCAAAAAGCTGTATTTAACTGGTTAAAACCCTTACTTATTGGTTTTGTTGTTATTTGGTGGTCTTATGTTTTAAACATCCTGGATGAGGCTGTTCCCTATGTTATCGGGCCCATTATGTATTCCCTGGTGATCTATTATCTGAGTTATAAAGCCTTTCAGCTTAAAGCCACAGATATGGACGGTCATGTCTTTAAACCCAATAATGACCATCAGCTATTTGAAGCCCTTTCAAAATTGATGGTTGACAACAAACTGTATCTGGAACCTGATCTGTCATTGACAAAACTTAGTAAAATGCTGGGGAAGAGCACCCAGCAAATATCTTTGGTTATTAACCAGTGTGCCCAAAGAAATTTTAATGACTATATCAATTATTACCGTATCCAGGATGCCAAAGCCTTACTTTCAGATCCTGAAAATGAGAAATACACCATTTCATCCATAGCTTTTGATATGGGTTTTAGCAGCTTATCTTCATTTAACACTGCGTTTAAAAAGTTTGAAGGGACAACACCGTCTGCTTATAGAAAAAAAATGAAATAGGTATTTCCTGTAGATGATTTTTATATCAAATCATACTTAGGGTTATTTAAAAGTTGTTAATTGCAAAAACCGGTGCAGGAGAATTGTATGCTATTTCTGTAAAACGGATACCATAATCCGTAATCAGCACCCCTTATAAGCCTTAATATACGCTCAATTTTGCAATAGAATTTTAGAACATATCAACATGACAAAATCTATTTATGTAAAATTAAGCCCTTTAGCTCTATTCTTTTTTATGCTTGTTAGTACTACAAATGTACAGGCACAGGATAAGGCAGATACTATTATTGGGATTTGGGAAATGAATGACCAATCCGCTAAGATGGAAGTGTTTAGGTCTGGAGACGAATATCAGGCTAAGCTCCTTTGGGGAAAGGATATTACAAACCCTGACGGGACTTCAAAAACCGATAATAATAACCCGGATGCTAAACTTAAAAATCGTGACCTGATAGGTATGACTTACATTACCGGTTTAAGCTATGACGATGAAGAATGGGAGAATGGGCACGTGTATAATAACGCTAACGGAAAGTGGTACAAATGCTATGTATGGATTAAAAAAGATCGCTTGCATTTAAGAGGCTATTTAGGATTACCCATGTTGGGGCAAACTACCAAATGGAACCGAGTTAAATAATACTCAAAAGACAGACTATGGATCATCAAATTACAGAACTCAACAGAATATTTGATTTACAAAAATCAAATTATTCCCCAGCAAACAGTCCGTCGTATTCCACCAGAATAGACCGGTTAAACAGATTAGACAAACTGATACGTACACATTTTAAAGAGCTATCCTTAACCATACAGGAAGATTTTGGTACACGCAGCGCGGATTGGGCATTTACAGCAGATGTATATTCCCCTTTGGATTTAATAAAGAAGGTAAAGCGGAATCTGAAAAAATGGATGGCACCTGAGAAAAGATCCTCGGGGCTTTTAGCCTTAACGGGACAACGTACATACCAGATAAATGAACCTTTGGGAGTAGTGGGTATCATGTCGCCTTTTAACGCTCCTGTTAGTCTGGCCTTAGACCCTGCAATTGAAGCTTTAGGCGCAGGAAATACTGTCATTATTAAAATTTCAGAACAGGTGCCTAAAACAGCAGATTTAATGCAACGTTTGGTAGCTCAATATTTCAAAGAAGAAGAGCTAGCCGTTATTACAGGAGAGATAGACGTCTCTGTGGCTTTTGCATCTAAACCCTGGGATAAATTCTTTTTTACCGGAGGCTCAGAAACAGGTAAAAAAATTCTTGAAGCCAATGCTAAAAACTTAACCCCTGCAATATTGGAACTGGGAGGCAAATCACCTTGTGTTGTTTTGGACGATGCCAATATGGAGTTTGCTGCAAAACGAATTGGAATGGTGCGTCAGCTTAATGCCGGTCAGATATGCATTTCAGGTGATTATGCCTTTGTTCCTAAAAATGATCTGGATAGTTTTGTAGATATAATAGTTAAAACCAGTGAAGAAACTTATCCTAATATTATTGAGAACCGGCATTTTACGTCTATTATTAACAACAAAGAATTCCATAGAATAGTCCATTATATAGATGAAGCCAAACAAGCTGGGTGTAAGGTCATTGAAGTCAATCCGGGTAACGAAGCAGTTCCTGATTTAGCTACTCGAAAAATCCCATTAACACTGGTTATTAATCCACCTAAAGATTTAAAGGTTGCCAGGTATGAGGTATTCGGCCCTGTTTTAACGGTTTTTAGTTATACACATTTGGATGAGGTTATTGCCCATATTAATGCTAACGAGAAACCATTGGCATTATATGTATTTGGTAAGAATCAAAAGCACATAGACAAGGTGGTTAACCATACATCAAGCGGCGGTGTGACTATTAATGATCTGTTCATGCACGCCAATGCAAAAGATATGGGCTTTGGAGGTGTGGGGTATAGTGGTATGGGGCGCTATAAAGGCGGTAAAGTTGGTTTTTATGCATTTACCAATCCCAAAACAGTTTTTAAACAAGGATTGATGGGGAAATTTACCGAAAAGTTTTTTCCGCCATTCAAATCTGAAAGCGCAAGAAACCTGCTACGTGCACAAGTTAGGGTTAAATAAAATCGTAATTTTATACTATGAATGTATTGGAACACACAACCACCTGGTATAAAGGTGAAATTTTTGAAGCGACTATCATTGGGGTTTTTGGTACTTTATTCATTCTAATAGCCCTTGCTTTTTGGAGATTAGGAAAAACACCAAATACCCAGGCCATGGTCATTCCGCTATTAATTGTAGGACTGTTACTAGGTTTTACAGGCGCGTATATGGCCTATAGTAATTCTAACAAAATAAAAGTGCTGTCAGAAACTACAATAGAAAACAATCAGGAGTTTGTACAGGCAGAAAAGCAACGCGTAGAAGATTTTCAGGCATTATATACCTATACTAAAATTGGAGTAGCAATATGTTTTGCTATGGCCATACTTATATTTTTTATAACAGAACACAGGCACTGGCAGGCTATAGCCATTGCACTTATTCTTATAGGGGCCTCCGGTCTGACCATTGACTATTTTTCAAAAGAGCGCGCTGCTATTTATTATCAGGAACTTTTAAAAATTATAGGATAGTATTATGAGCAATATATTCACAATAGATTCTATTAGCCAGGTTCATAGCATGCTAGGTTGTGAACCTCCTAAGCACCCATCCATAACGTTTTTAAGGTTTTCTGAAATGAATATTCCTGAAGATGCTGTATTTGAAAGAGCCAATGTTAATTTTTATATCATTTCTTTAAAATCAGCTAAAGGTAAGATGCGTTACGGACGTCATTATTATGATTTTGAAGCCGGAACATTACTTTTTTCTTCGCCAAATCAAGTCTTATATCCCGATCATTTACTCAATGATTTTCAGGATGAAGCGGGGTGGAGTTTAATTTTTCATCCTGACTTATTGTTCGGAACAGATTTAGGTAATAAAATACATCAGTATCATTATTTCTCATACGAAGTTCATGAAGCCTTACATCTTTCTGAATCCGAACAGCAAAAGATAAACGATTGTATTTCCAATATCGTTGAAGAGTATAGCCAAAATCTTGACGGGCATTCCCGGGAGCTAATAGTTTCAAATCTGGAGCTTTTATTAAATTATTGCAAGCGCTTTTATAAGCGTCAGTTTCTCACACGTACTAAACAGAACAAGGGTGTAGTTACGCAAATAGAAAAATTATTAACCGCCTATTTCGATTCAGAAAAGCCGGCAGTTTTAGGCTTACCTTCAGTAAAATATTGCGCTCAACAAGTTAATTTATCACCAAATTACTTAAGTGATTTACTAAAAAAAGAAACAGGTAAGAATACCAAAGAGCATATTGATTATTATCTTGTTAATAAAGCTAAAAAAATGCTTTTAAGTACCTCTTTAACCATAAATGAAATAGCTTATGACTTAGGATTTGAGCAACCAAAATCCTTTAGCAAACTATTTAAAAAAAAGGAAGGGATAAGCCCCAATGCATTTAGGAAAATAAATTAACACAACAAGAAATTACACTGTACCGTATTACTTCTGGTACAGCAATTATACATTACCTGACCTATTTAATGACAAAGGAACCGGCTGGGGGGAGGTATAAGACTTTGTATATTTTTATGAATTGTCTTTTCTATGCTTTTATAATTTTTACAACTACCTTTTCTCCTTTACTAGAAATCAACGTAACAAAATAAAGTCCCGTTGGCTGTCCTGTAAGTGGTATAGTTAATGCCTTTGTTTCTGTTTGTTCTGTAAACGTTGAAACCGTTTGTCCAAGACTATTGGTAATGGTGACTGTAATAGTATTATGAGGGCTTCCTAATTGAATATTTGTATCACCTGTTGTAGGGTTAGGAGTCACAATAACCTTAGTAAAATCACTTTCTGAACTACTTAATGTGTTATAGGTAAGCTCTAAAGTTGGTGGATTAGTGGTATTTGCACTAAAGCGTTTTGCTGTGCCATCGGTAGTTTCATCTCCTATAAGCATCCATCCAAAATTAGTTGCTGAATTAGCAAACCACCCCTGAACATCCGTTAACATGGTAGCTGAGGTCCAGGTATAAGCTCCATTTCCATCCACAGATGTAGTGGCACTGGCTGTGGTATTAAAATCCCCTCCGGCAGTAGTCCAACTTGTTGTACACCCACTTGCGCCATCATGAAAACTACAATTCCAGCTGGCATCATTAACTGTAGAAGTTGCACCAGCTCCTTCTTGCCCAGCAGCGTCTGATATTCCTTGTCCCCAATCTTGAGTAAGCTTATGTAGACTAACACCAATTGCTCCGGATATGGTTTGGTTCAAATCTAGGTTTAGTGTCACACCTGTAATGGTTGCTCCGGCCGGTATTGTACTTAAATCAAACTGCAACAACGCTCGTCTAAGGTTCATTCCGGCACTCTGATTTGTTCTTCCTGCAAAAAGGTGATCTCCCATGCCATTGCTTAAATTACCCGCTTCATAAATGGTATTGTATTTATTTAATGAAATTGTAGTGCTTTGTGCATATAGCCAAAACACGCTCAGAGAAAGTATAAAAGTAATTGTCCGTTTCATAGTTTCTTACAAAGAGAAGCATATAATTGTTTTAAAACTTTACCATATGTTAAATAATGTAAGGACTCTCTTTAGGGGACACGAATACCTATTTTATCAAAATAGGAAAGGAACGAGTAAATAGTATTTTACTACAAAACGTCATGTGTTACGGAAATCCGTAACTTATTTCTTGTTAATTTTCATATATTTAAATTCCTCGAAAAGCCATTTTCTTACGCTTTACTTTCCCTAAACATGTCGTTGGTGGGTATTATACAGTTAGACCATAGTCTTTAAATTTTAAAAATTAATTCAAATGATAATGCGTATTTTAGGTAGATTATTTGTTGCAATTGATCAATTAGGAAATGTACTCGCCGGTGGCAACCCAGACAATACCATATCTGCAAGAGTGGGTTATTTTGCCAATTTTGGTGTTAAAAAGTACCGTTGGTACTGGAAAATGTTGGAAAAAGTTATTAATACCACGTTTTGGCCCTTAGATGGAGAAAATCACTGCTTGCAAGCTTATTATAATGATGCAGGCGAAAAGTTTGAACCAGGGGGCTATGCGTGGATTTATTTCATTCTCAACATTTTGATTGTTTTATCATGCATTCCACTCTTCTTACTCTTCTATTTGCTCTATACGTTTGGTTTCATTAGTCCAAAAAGAGTGAACAGGTTACAGGATTTAAAGCATCGGCTTGAGTCTTCGGAAAGAAAATTAGCAGGTATTAAATCAGAATTTGAAAAGACAAAAATTCAGGGGGATTCTAAGGTTTTAGGATTAATAGATGATATCATGACCAAAGCCACAGAAATAAAAACGATTATAGCCCCCCAGATTGAAGCACAGCTCGCCAAGGAGCGTAAAACATAATGGGCTTAAAACACTCTTATGAAGAAAATAGAGGGAACCTATGGAATAAAATGAACCAGAGGTTGGGAATGTGTATCCAATCATTTAGGCCATAAAGTAATGTGTATGTAGTGAACCTATTTAGGTATTTTTTAATATATTTGAGTTAATCGCTTTATTTTAACGTGATTATATCTCATTCTCCCTTTAAAATTTATTAATAGAATTCGTAAAATATTGTATGCGTTTTTGACGACTTACTAGAATATCCAATTTAGAGGCTTCAATTGAAACGCATTGGCAATACAATTTTTTAAAACATTAGGGTTGATGAATCAATATCAGAAATACAAAATTGTAACAGTGTTATTGGGGCTGTTATGGATTGCACCTGTGAATGGCCAAGGGAAACAACAATTAGTAAACCTTAATAATTCAAGTTTAAGTGAGCGGTGGTTGATTAAAAATGATACCGCTAAAACCTTTAAAATATTACCGTATAAACCCGTCTATCTTTTGGTTCTGAACTATATTGATGATATTAACAATAGCCCACAAAGCGGTAATCCTTTAAATACGGTCACTACGCCCACAGAGTTTAACAATGCAGAGTTTACTTTTCAATTAAGTTTTAAAACCAGGGTGCTTCGTATTAATAAAAACAAGAAACAAAAAATAGATCTGTGGGTTGCCTATACTCAATTATCCAAATGGCAGCTTTATAATGGTTTAATTTCAAGACCATTTAGGGAAACAAATTATGAACCTGAAGCTCTTATTGTCTTTCCCGTAGACTACAAAATTTTTGGATTGGAAGGAGTTTATCTTGCAGGTGGATATAATCATCAAAGCAATGGTCGGTCCAATCCGTATTCACGAAGTTGGAACCGTATTATGTTCCAAGCCGGTTGGCAAGCCAAAAATTGGAGTATAGTTTTGAATCCATGGATACGTATTCAGGAAGATTCTATTGAAGATAATAATCCGGATATTGAGAATTATATAGGCCGTGCCGAATTATTGACCGCTTTTTCTAAAAACAAACATAATGTTAGCCTTGCATTTAGACATTCTTTAAATACTGGCAATAACAATAGAGGGAGCCTACGTCTCCATTATGGATTCCAGATTGTGGACAATTTGCATCTGCATTTACAAGTTTTTCATGGGTATGGCGAAAATCTCATAGACTATAACCATAAACAAACTACTTTTGGCCTTGGGTTTTCTTTGATTCGATGGCGTTAGTACTGAGTATTAAAAGGAATTGCTACGTTTTTTTGGGTATTTGGCATAATATAGAATTATAACTTACATTTTATTAAATAAGATCAATGGAAAATTCAAGTTTATTTCAAGAGTTTGGTGTTTTAACAGAACTCTATAAATTCTATTTAGATATAGTTTTAAAATCTGTAACCTTTGTTTTAGGAGTTGCGGGTGCTGTTATAGCATATTTATTAAAAGAAGCAAAGACCCATTTATCGGCTTACGGTTTATTCGTTCCATCAATTTTATGTTTGGGCATGGGTGGGGGCTTTCTTTTAAGTTTAAAAAAAGCAAAAGAGCTAAGTGTAGCTATTGATAGCTTACATTCTAAATTGAATTTAGTACTTAAACCGCATACCGAAGTTCTTGAATCTTCACTATTAGGGTTTGGAATATTATTGATCGTATTAGGATTTATTATTCTTATATCAATTGTGCCCATAACTAGATATTTAAAAAAAATAAATAATAATATTGCAAAATGATTTAATTATGAAAATATATATTTTTCATAAGATCGATTACAATAAAATTCCAAGTTGAAAAGTTTTATAAAGCAATTTTATATAATGTCAGATTATAATATTGAAAATGAATTTTAATGTACCGCATTATGTAACTTGAACTTTGGTAAAAGCGAGGCATATGCTACTACTTTCTTTGATTTTTTTCTTTCTAAAAGTTTCTTTAAAATGTAATGAAACCCGATGGGTTCACGAGTACCAATTTATTAGAATAACGAGTGTGAGTAAATACTCTTTTTGTTGAAAGGGCAGAGGAGTGAGACAAAATGGGTATGAAATGGTAATGATTATCAATGCATAAATTTACAGGCTCCAATTTTTGTAATATTCAATGAAATGCGCTATATTACACCAATAGTATGATTATTTAAGCACGTGTATTATGTCAACAATTAGAAAAACAATAACGCTTACGGAAAAGCAAGATAAATGGATAAAGTCACGAATTACAATGGGAGAATTTACTAATGACAGTGAATACATTCGTGATTTAGTAAGACGTGATCAGGCAAAAAACGCTAAATTCTCAGCACTTAAAGCCGCTATAACAGACGGTATGGATAGTGGTGTTAGTACTAAATCTGTTCTTGATATTATGAAGGAAGTTGAAGAAGGCATGCGAGCTGATGGGCGTTTATAGAGTATCTGGTAAAGCCGAAACTGATCTTGCCAAAATGTATGAGTATGGTATTGAAACATTTGGGTTAAAACAAGCCCAGACGTACTTATTAGGAATACACACACATTTTCAAATTCTAGCTGATAATACTAGTCTTGGACGCGATGCATCAGAATTTGTGTTATTATTAAAAAGGTTTTCATATAAATAGCATACCATTTTTTATCTGACTACAGATATTGATATTCTAATAATTCGTGTATTACATCAAAGTATGGATTTTGAAAACAATATATAATTCAGTACCATAAAACACGATTAATAATAGTTATAAAACCATTTTACATAAGTGGTTGATTATGGAACAAAAAGCTTTTACAGCTACTAATCTTTTTTATTTTTTTCTTTCCAAAAGTTTCTTTGACAACAGTAATGAAACCTGGAAGGTTCTTGAGTACTTATTTATCAAATAAGGCGTGGCGAGCAAATACGCTTTGCCTGAAGCGACGATAGGAGCGAAGTGGGAATCTATGTGAAATGGATAAAAACCGCTAGTTAAAATCTTCCTAAATTATTAAGAGCCATCTCGTAAATTGAGATATTTATTGTCTATTTACATCTTACCATGCTCACTTATGGACAGAAAAAAAATAAAAACAATGAAAAAAACGTATGCTATTTTGATACTTGTATTGGTACTATTCTTAAATGCCTGCAATACTAAAAAACAGAACTCAAAAAATCGTGAGTCCCCAACTATAGAAAGCTCCTATTTAGGACAAAAGCCACCAGGTTTAATTCCTGAAATTTTCGCTCCCGGAATTATTTCGATAAATGGAAGGTACGAGCATGGTATTTCGTTTTCTCCAGATTTAGATGAAGTCTATTTTTCGGCTAATATAAAAGGAGAAGATCCGGATATCTATTTCTCAAAACTCGAGGGTGAAAAATGGGCCAGTCCTAAAAAAACAAATTTCACTAAAGGCAAAAAAGTTGGAGAAATGCATCCGTTTGTAAGTCCAAATGGTAAAACAATTCATTTTACAGCCCATGATTCATTTACATCACCCCACCATAAAGAATCCGTTAAATCTTGGTATGTAAAACGTTTAGAGAATTCATGGAGCAATGCAATACAGCTTGATTCACCTATAAATGATGATTTTGTTTTTTATTCTAATGAAGCGAAAAACGGCGATCTTTATTATACTAATGTGTCAAAACGAAAAATGTATTATGCCCCTAACAAAAATGGCAAATTTCCCGAAGTACACGAAGTTGGTCTTGAATATGGTTTTCACGGCTTTATCTCTCCATCTCAAGATTATTTAGTAGTAAATGCTCGAAACAAAGAAGATGATCAAAGAAAAAGCGATATTTATGTTTATTTTAAGAAAAAGGACAGCACATGGTCAAAACCAATTAACCTTGGAAATGAAGTAAATACTAATTTTGCTGAAACATGCCCGAGTATTACTCCAGATGGTAAATATTTATTTTTTGGTAGATATAACGAAGAAGGGGGATTATCAAACTTTTATTGGGTGAGTACAGAAATTATCAATAAGTTAAAAACGGCTTATTTTAAGACGGAACAATAATGTATGATCTGAAGAAGCCAGAATTAGCTTGTACATTTATGGATACACAGTCGCACATATCTAATCTGTTCTGTAACTAAATGTTGTTTTAATATGGAATCATCCACAGGATAATCCAATATTAAAGTGTACTATAATGTTCTGCGTTATGTAACTTGAGCTTTGGATAAAAGCGAAAGTACATTACATATTATTCTTTATTTTTTTTGGCAAATGCTTCTATACGACTTTGTTAATGGAACACTCTTTTTACGAAGCGATGATAGGAGCGTAGTGGAATGTGTGTGGAATGATTATAAATATTATTTTTTAGATTAGTTAAGTAGTTATTATGTTAAATAAAGAAAAGTAATCCTCAAAAAACAAATATAATTAGGAGTTTTATTCTTTTATCAAACTCCTAGAAATCACAATTTTTTGGATTTCAGAAGTACCTTCGTAAATCTGAGTAATTTTCGCATCACGCATTAAAAGTTTACATGATGCTTTTTTAAAAATCAGTTATCATTTTAGTTACTCAATTCCTCAGCGTATACTGATGTAATTTGGAAGCGGGGTAATAATCAAGAATGTTATTTTCTTAATTACTACAACCTCCAGGAACATCATTTACTCCAGTTGATGAAGAGAACAATTCATCCATTATAGCTTTCCCTTTTATTGTAATTTCTATATTGTCGTCTTCAACTTTGTGGATTACTCCTTCAAAAAAATTGAATTGTATTTGAGTAAGTATTTCAGGACCTGTTAATACGGCATTACTACCTATTTTGTATTTGCCAGAAATTTTTGCCTTTTGTACAAATGGCGTAATTACATTATCAACAGATTTAACAGCATCATAGGCTTCTATCCATGTATATGCTGGTATATTTAATGTTCTAACGCGAGAGACTTCAGTAGTAGTTGTAGTAGATGTTTCTACGGTGTTTTCACTAGTTGTTGTTTCTGATGATGTATAGGTGAATTCTTGTGATTGTTCTGCGCTAGTTGTTACTTCAAGGGTACCTCCCCAAACCTCACCACCAACTTTAGCAGCTACTTCAACACCTAATGTTAACCCATAACTGTATGATTCACTTGAAAACAGTTGTAAGCTTTCTGTAGTACTAAAAGTTGTTGTTCTGCTTTTAGATTCTGTCCTTCCTATTTCTTCAGTTAATTCTGCAGATGAGCAATTTTTTAATGTTGCCTTATACGCAAAATCTAATTTTGCAGGTTTAATAATTGGTTGGTTGTATGTTGTTCCCAAGTCTTCTATATGCCATTCAATATTATCAGCAATTAATCTAAATCTATCAGGCGTATTTGTAGAATTAAATTGTATGAAACCAGAAGTGTTATCAAATAAACGACCATACATTTCTGTAGCAGTCTCAGAGCCTGCTAAACGTATTTTACTCCATCCATCAGGGTAGGTTACAAGCTCAAAAATTGCTGCATTTTCTTCATTAGTGTCTGTTACTTCAAAGCTTGTACAATTAAAATCAATATCATCAACAGTTTCGCCACATTCATTGTATAACCCCATCCAACCAAATCCATCATCCAGACCTAACGTTTTTAGGCGAATTTTAAATTTATTGTCGATTATTTGATTATTATTATCGTAAACAGGCTGGAAATAAAATTGTTGATATAATGTTGTACTACTGTTATACAAATCATAGGCACTAACTTTGAAATGTACAACTTTATTGCCTTGAATAAAATCATCAGTAGATAGAACTCCTGAAATGTTTTCAACCATAATAAGATAGGGTATTTCTTCATTTAAGGTTAAAGGTGTTTT
Organism: Alterotamlana spongicola; assembly: GCF_035818475.1. NCBI lineage: Bacteria > Pseudomonadati > Bacteroidota > Flavobacteriia > Flavobacteriales > Flavobacteriaceae > Alterotamlana > Alterotamlana spongicola. Next base: position 329,113 of record NZ_JAYMGV010000002.1, on the reverse strand, counting down.
TATATATTCTTTATCTGTTTGAAGTTTTAATGGAAGATTTGAGCTATCTAATACTTGATTATTGCTATTATATGTTGTTAATGTACCATCTGTATCTGTTATTATAATTTCTAATGGTGTTCCGTTTGCGAAACTTGTTTTTTCCTCAGCACTAAGTGAATCATTCAAAACGGAAAATATAGCAAGGTTTGTATATTCATCAATATCTAGTTCTGTATTGAATTTTCCATAATCTTGAAAGGAAATTTTAGCTTTGGTAGCAACATACCCTTTTTTGAATATTTTTCGTGTGTCTATAACTAAACCAACACTTCCTTGATCTACATGAATTTTAGTGTTTGTAGTATCTATTTCTTCTTCAATGGCTGCTAATATTTCATTTTCTGGAGTTATTATTTCAACGTAAGTACAACTACCTAAAGTAATACTTAATACCACAAATAGTAATAGTGAAAATTCATTAAAATTGCTATTTTCTTTTTTCATGATTTCTTCTCGTTTTAGTTAATAGCACAAAGTAAGTGTCTGCGTTAGCGCCACACCTATGAGAATTGTAGCAAATGCTGTAATTTTTGTCGCAAATAAAGGGTTGTGCTATATGAACGGAAGAAGTTTAGCTTTTACTTGTTTGATTTTGAATTTCTGTTGGGGTGTATCCAAAATGTTTACGAAAGCATTTTGTAAAATAAGATGGGCTACCAAAACCAACTTGATAAGCAATTTCGGAAGTAGTAGCTGCTTTTTGTTTTAATAGGTCATGTGCTCGTTGCAATCTAAATGATTGCATAAATTTGCTTGGGCCTTGATCTAGCAATCCTATTAATTTTCGATGTAATTGAGATCGGCTCATGCCAATTTCTATACTTAATTGTGTTACTCCAAAATTTTCGTTTGACATATTAAATTCTACTAATTCAATAAGCCTATTTAAAAACTTTTCATCTATAGAATTTACGGTAATGTCTTTTGGTTTTAAAACCCCTTCTTTTTTATATTTTATTCTTAATTTTTCTCTAGACTCTATTAAATTTTGTATCCGTACTAACAATTCTTTTGGTACAAAGGGTTTGGTTAGGTATGTATCTGCTTTACTCAATAATCCTTGCATTTTATCATCTAACGATGCTTTAGCTGTTAGTAAAATTATTGGAATATGACTGGTTTTTTCATCCTGTTTTAAAGTTTTGCAAACTTCATACCCATTTTTTTTAGGCATCATTACGTCACTAATAATTAAATCAGGAATATGTTCTTTGGCAATTTCAATACCTGCTTCACCATTTTTGGCTTCTAAAATTTGATAAGTGTCGCCAAGAATTTCTTTTATATATTGCATCACATCGGCATTATCTTCTATCAACAATAAAATTGGAGAAGAAGCTTCTGATCTATTGGTTGAAGCAAAATCTGGTTGTTCAATCGATTTGATTAAAACATTGCTTGTTTTGGGTGTTTCTTTTTTAAGCACCTGTGTAAATTCTTGTTCGCTAAAATGGGCTTTTCCAAGCGGAAGCATTACGTTAATTTCGGTTCCTTCTCCTTCTTTACTATAAGCGCTTATAGACCCTTTGTGTAATTCTACTAATTCTTTAGTGAGCGCTAAGCCAATACCGCTACCATCATATTGACTATCTTGTTGATTACTACTTTGGTAAAATCGATTAAAAATGGTATCGATATCCTCATTAGGTATTCCTTTGCCATTGTCTTTAACAGCAATTTTACAATGCTGTTTATGTTGTGTGTCTTCAATGACTTCGAGACTTACGCTAATTTTACCCTTATTAGGTGTAAAATTAAAAGAGTTTGTTATTAGGTTTATTAGAATTGTTTCTACTTTTTCACGGTCAAAATAGACCTGTAAATGCTCAACATCTGATGTAACCATTAATTCGATTTTTTTTGCTTCAACTTTGGATTGAAATGACATAGAAACTCCTTTTATTACAGAAACAATATCGCTTTCAGTCAGCTCTAATATAGAACTTCCTGATTCTATCTTAGACAGGTCAAGCAATTGGTTTATCAATGACAATAGCCTACTAGCATTTCTTTCCATTGCATCTAAATGATAACTCATTTTAGCATTTTTAACCCCAGATTTTAAAATTTTAATAGGTCCTAGTATAAGAGTAAGTGGTGTTCTGAATTCATGAGAAATGTTAGAAAAAAAATTGGTTTTCATTTTGGCAAGTTGATGCTCCTTTTCAAATAAAAGACGGTTCTTTTTACTTTTTTGGCGTTGTTGGTTGTATAAAAGGAATAATATAGCCGTTATTAATAATCCAGAAACTAAATAGGTGTTTCGTCTAAAATCAGCGGTTTGCTTTTGTTGTTGTAAGGCTGCTATTTCTTGCTCTTTTTTTTCTGTTTCATAAGCTAATTGCAATTGCCCCATTTGCTTTTCTTTGCTGAGACTGAACAAACTGTCCTTAATTGCATAAGATTTGACTAACAAGGGATAAGCTTTTTTATAATTTCCTTGCTCTTTAAAAGATTTGGCGAGGTTGTGATATGCATATCTCAATTGGCTTGGATCATTTATTTTTAAGGAAGTATCAATAGCTAGTTGTGCATATTTTGATGCTTCTTTAGGTTTTTTAAAGGCAAGATAGGTCTCAGCTATATCGTTTAGGGTATGGGCTTTATTGTAGTTGTTTTCTTCTTCAAGCTTTAAGGCAGAAAATAAACTAGTCAAGCTCTCTTCAAAATGGCCTAGGCTTTTTAAGGTTGATCCAATATTGCCTAACAGAATTCCCTCATCTTCCTTATAGTTTAGTTGTCTTGCAATAATTAATGCCTCTTTATAGTTGTTCAAGGCTTCCTTATAGGAATCAATTTTTTGGTAGGTTGCTCCCAAGTTTATCATATTGATGAGAATACCCTCTTGATCATTATTTGCATAATCTATAATCAAGGCTTCTTTAAAATACCTAATAGCATCATCAAATTTGGATATTAACATATACGTATGGCCAATGTTAGATTTAATAACGGATATCCCACTTTGATTATCCAATTCTTCATTAATCCGTAGCGATATAAAAAAGCTGCTTAATGCGGCCTCATAGTTTCCTTGTTCTTGTCTAATCCTTCCGAATGAGATATGGCAGTATGCTATGTTTTTTTTCTTTCCTAATTTTTCATATATCTCTCTAGCTTGCTCAAGATATGTTAGTGCTTTTGCAAAATCATTTTTCGACTCATAAAAACGACTCAAGTTGTAAAAGCCTTGAGCGGTAAGGAATTGGTTAATAATTTCTTTGGATTTTTCTATGCCTTTTTCAAAAAAAACCATCGCTTTATCATAATTACCCTGCCGTATATAGATTGCCCCTAATTGATAAAGACTCTTGGTTTCTGTTTCTTTGTCACCTTCTTCTCTTGCAACTGTAATAGCCTGTGAAACATATTTCTTCGCTTTTTCGGGTTCATTGTTAGCATATTTGAGAGAAAGATCAAGAAGTTTTTTGGATGAGACTTGTTTTTGGGATATTGATGTTTGCGCTGCTAAAGAGATATCTTGCTGGTTTTGTACTAAAAGAAGAAAGCCATTAAATAGCATAGTAAAAACTATAAACAAATTGCGCATGAAGTTTATTGTACTAAATAATATAATTATAACACAATACAAATTACAAAAAAACCAGCATACATGCTGGTTTTAAAATTATTTTTAACAGAAAAGCTTTACTTAATCCTTAATAATACTCCTATAAATCACAATTTTCTGGATTTCAGAAGTTCCTTCATAAATCTGTGTAATTTTTGCATCACGTATTAAACGCTCCACATGGTATTCTTTAACAAAACCATTACCATCATGAATTTGCACTGCTTCAACGGTGTGTTCCATAGCCACTTTTGAGGCATATAATTTTGCCATGGCACTAGACATATCGTAATTGTGATAACAATTTGATTTTATAAAACAATCAAGCGTTTGGCAGCGGCAATTTTACATAATGGCTAATTATAGCTACATAGTAACTAACATTCAAGCCTGTAACTAAATGTTGTTTTAATATTGAATCATCCGCTGGATAATCCAATATTAAAAGTGTACTATAATGTACCGCGTTATGTAACTTGAGCTTTGGTTAAAAGCTTTCCCAAAGACAAATGTTTCTTTAATTTTTTTCTTCTCAAATGTTTCTTTAAAAATGTAATGGAATACGCTTTGCCCGAAGCGACGATAGGAGTGAAGTGGGAATGTGTATGGAATGGGAATATTCTCTACTAATTTTCAATTAATTACGGGATTCCGTAGAAAGTTACTTGTTAAAATTTTCTATATTTGAGAGACTATCTTTTGAGTTATAATTTTCCCTAAGTGCTATCTCAAACTAATATTGTTTTATAGGTGTGTATACTATAAGGCTAAATTATTTATGTATGAAAATTAAACAAATAGAAATTAAGAATTACAGATTACTAAAGGATTTTACAATCGATTTGGAAGATGAACTTTCTTTGGTAATTGGTAAAAATAATTGCGGTAAAACATCATTTCTTTCAATATTGGAAAGATTTTTAATTAAGGATGAAAATAGTTTTTCATTTGATGATTTTAATATAGAATATCAACAAGAATTAAAGACTTTAGTAAAAGAACCCGATACATCTGAAGATTTTTATTTTGGTTTAAGTATGACTCTTGAAATACACTATGATGAGATAGATGACCTTACCAACATTTCTTCTATAATGCTTAACCTTGAGCCCGATACCAATATTGTTCTTTTAGCTTTTCATTATGCAATGGAATATGAAGGATTTGTAAGACTTAAAAAAGACTTTAATTTTTTTGTAAAAGAAGGAGGAAGAGATGACATAACATATTTCTTAATGAAGAATCACAAAAACGGTTACTTTCAAATACAGAAGAAAGCTGTTGATTTTGATAATAAGGATAATACGGAATTAATAACTGACAAAAACTTAATTAGGAGAATCATTAACTTTCAACGTATAGGTGCGAAAAGAGATGTTAAAAATGAAGGAGGGGAAACCAGTAAATCAGATAGAACACTTTCGAAGATGTCATCTAGGTATTATGATAAAATTTCAAATTCAGAAGATGACGAAGACAACACCAAAGAATTAAAGAAAAAGCTTAATGAAACTGACGAAAGATTAAATATTGTTTATGAAAAAGTTTTTAAAAGAATAGTAGATAAAGTTGGCAGATTTGGAGGACTAGTTAAAGGAGATTCTATAATAGAAGTTAAATCTACTTTAGAAGAAAAAAATATTCTAAAAGAGAACACATCTGTTATGTATAGGCACAATGGTATACAGCTTTTACCAGAAGATTATAATGGTCTAGGGTATATGAACCTTATTGCAATGATTTTCGAAATAGAAGTTATTTTATACGATTTTAAAAAGGAAAAGCAAACTAATAAAATACAAGAAATTCCAGCTGACATTAATTTGTTATTTATCGAGGAGCCTGAAGCTCATACGCACCCTCAAATGCAGTATATATTTATTAAGAATATAAAAGATGTCCTAAAAGAAGGAGCAATACTAAAAGGTGAAGCTAAAATTAATTTACAAACAGTTATCAGTACACATTCTTCACACATTGTTGCTGAAAGTGATTTTAATGATATTAAATATCTATTTAAACATAATCCTTATGAAGCTAAAATTAGAAGTTTAAAGGAGCTTGAAAAGGAATATAAAAACAATGGAGAAATTGAGAATTTTAATTTTCTAAAAAAGTATCTTACACTTAATAGAGCAGAACTATTTTTTTCTGAAAAAGCTGTTTTTATCGAAGGAGATACGGAAAGATTGTTACTTCCTGCTATGATGAAAAAGCTTGATATAGAAAGAGAGAGTTTGAATAAAACAAATGGTATTGTTCCTTTATTATCTCAAAACATTTCTGTTATTGAAGTTGGAGGAGCCTATGCAAACATTTTTGAAAAATTCATTGATTTTCTTGGTATTAAAAGCTTAATCATAACAGACATAGACTCTTGTGAAAAAATAAAAGTTGTAAAAGAAGGTAAAGTTCAACAAACCAAAAAAGGTAAAGATAAAGAGCAATTACAAAAATGTCCTGTCGTTGATGGTACAGAAACAAAAAATCCTACTTTGAATCTGTTTTATAAAAAACCTTCAATATCAGATTTACAAAAAAAACTAATCACAAATAAAACCTTCAAGAAAACCATTCTTAAAAAAGGTGATGATAAAGAATGGGTCGAAGATAAAGAAGGTAATCTTTTAGTAATTTATCAAATTGATGAGTATGGTTATAATGCCAGAAGCTTTGAAGATGCGTTTATTAATTTGAATTTATATTTCCTTAAAAATAATAAGAAGGTTTTTAAAAGTTTGCAGAATAAGAAAAAACTTAATGGAAATGATTTTTATAAAATAGCTGAAAAATGCTTAAAAGGTAAAACGCTTTTTGCACTAGACATTCTTTATTATAGTGATGACAAATTTGAAGATTGGTTTATTCCAGAATATATTAAAGAAGGATTATTATGGCTACAGAACTAGAGCAAATTCTTAATCATATTAAAGAGGGTAATAATTTTCTTTTAAGTGGTGGTGCAGGAAGTGGAAAAACGTATTCATTAATTGAAGTTATAAAATCCATTTATGAAAAAGAACCAATGGCAAAAATAGCTTGTATAACCTATACAAATGTTGCTGTCGCAGAAATCAAGGAACGTGCACCATATGAAAACTTAAGAGTTTCTACAATTCATGACTTTCTTTGGGATATTATTAAAACTTACCAAGAAGATCTAAAAAAGTGCCTTATAGAATTAATAGAAAAAGAACAAGCAGAAGAGAAAACTGGAATTAGATATAGTGGAAGTTTGAAATTGGATTTTGACTATTTTGAAAAAATAGATAGAATTCAATATCGTGAAATCAAAAAACTTGAGAAAGGAGTTATTTCTCACGATGAAGTAATAATTATTGCTGAATATATGTTTTCAAAATATTCATTGCTACAAGACATATTAAAAGACAAATATGAATACTTGTTGATTGATGAATATCAGGATACCAATAAAAGTGTAATAAATATTCTTTTAGAATATTTACCCAAATCAAAGAAAAAAAACATTTTAGGTTTTTTTGGCGATAAAATTCAATCAATTTATGAAAGCTTGGGAGCAGTTGGAGATATAGATGAATACGTCGGAGATGATAAAGCTGTTAAGGAAGTTGAAAAAACTGCAAATAGGAGAAATCCTCAGTTAGTAATTGATTTAGCAAATGAAATTAGAAATGACGGTTTAATACAAATACCTGCTGACAAAGAGGAGAAACCTCCGAATCGCAATGCTAATGGAGATGTTATTGAAGGAAATATTAAATTTTTGTACTCATTAAAAGATGAATTGGATTTTGATAAAATAATGGCACTTAAATACTTTAAAGAATTTGATTTCAATGAACCTAAAGAAAATAAAGAACTCTATTTAACAAATCCACTTATTGCACCTAAAGCTGGGTTTCCAGAACTTATGAAAATATATAATAAGGATAAAATATTTTCAGGTGATGAATTTAAACGCCGTATAACTAAATATATTAAGGATAATGACATTACTACTGATTTCACGGAATTAAGCTTTGAGGAAGTGATTAATGAATTAATTAATACAATAACCAAAGCAAAATTAACCTTTACTAAGATTTTAGAAAAGTTAGAAAATGATGTCGATATTTCTGACCCAGATAAAACTTATACGAAGATTTTAAATTTAATTGTTAAACCTTATGGAAATGTTTTGAAGAAATTGATACCTACTCAAGGTCAATTTAATTTCATTTTAGAGAACCCAGACTTATTTAAGGAAGCACTTGATTATCCATATGAGCAAGTACGAAAAATATATTTAGACAAAGAACAGCTAATTAGTAGTAAAAAGATAAATAGTGAAGATGCCAAAAAGAAGGGTTACAAAATTGACCCATTAATTTCTCACCTAATGAAAATTCAGGAATGTATTAAGCTATATCAAACAAAAGAATTTAATACTTTCATAAAAAAAACTGATTATAGGATTACTAAAGCAAGCCACAAAAGAATATTAAAGGAAGCTATTGAGAATTTAAGTAGTATGAATAATTCTTCTATTGAAGATGTAATCAAATTTTCTAACGATAATAATATTATTAAAAGCAATGATGATGATTATATTGATTTTATTACAAACAAAGCTTATATCTACAATAGGGTTAAGAAACTTAAATATCAAGAGATAATAAACTTATTTGAATATGTTGAGGGATATACTTTATTTTCAACTCAACACAATATTAAGGGAGCTGAATTTGATAATGTTTTTTTAGTTCTAGATAATGGGAATTGGTCTCAATATAATTTTGAATACTTATTTGAAAACAGAACCGATAGAGAATCTGTTTTAGAGAGAACTAGGAAAATATTTTATGTTTGTTGTACAAGAGCAAAGAAAAATCTTATAGTTTTATTTCATAAACCTTCTGATGCATCTGTTAAGTATGCTGAAAAATTATTTGGTTCATCGAATATGATTGATTTGGATAAAATTTTATAAATGGAAATAAGAGTATTAGCCCCAAATGATTGCACTGAAGAGGAATTAACTAGTTTTTTTAAGCTAGTAGAAGATGGAGGACAAGTAAATTTAAAGACTTTAATGAACAGGGTCAAAAGTGCTAAATTACTTGCTTTTGGGTATGTAGATAAAGAATTAGCTTGTGTTTCTTCAATTAAGATTCCCGATACTGGATATAAAAATAGAATATTTAAGAGCGCATCAATAGAGTCAGAATCTAAACTTTATGCATTTGAATTGGGATATTCTATGACCAAGGAAAAACATAGAGGTAATGGTTATAACTTCAAGTTAAATAGTACTCAACATTATGTAAAATAGAACTAATGCGTTTTTACCCAGATGAAGCGTTGGCAAAACGGCCTCAGAAAACTTTGGTCAAAACAATAGGTGAATGAGCGTACGTATTTTAGAGGACTAGCAATACATATTCTTAATAATTAAAAGGTTTCAAGTTAGTTCTAAGCAATCTTTTAAAAATGTTGAATAATTGTAGAATTTGAGCAAGTGTACAGAAATTATCTCGCAGAGTAATTTTGTACTCTTGCGGAACGCTTTACGAGAATGCCGTAGAAAAAAATATTGCAGGATTATTATCGAATACGAGAATTATAATTAATAGTAAAAGTTATAGCTTTTTTTGGTGTGGCCAAGCGTTGGCAAATTGAGTTTAAAATTAAATGCCATAAAGCATTTAATTTTTTAAAAACAATAAAGCGGTTGGGCGCGGCAATTTTACATAACGACAAATTATAGTACGTTACACATTAATAAATATAACTACGAAGCCACAATTAGCTTGTCATAATTACTATCGATATAAGTCTAAAGCCGTTATATCTGTAATTATGTCAAATATCGCTAAAAAGCGCTATTTCGCTAATTGTTGTAAAATGTACTATAATTTATATTATGTAAAATAGAATATTTTAAAACTAAACTAACACCCTCCTTTTATAATGTTAAAACTATTCAAAAAACATAAATAAATTACTGTATTACATCGATTACACCTATATTTGCAGGCCCGTTTAACAACTATCATGAAACCTAGAGTAAAAACAAAATCATCAAAATCACGTATACATTTACTGCATCAGTATTATTGTTATACCGGTTTTTATACTTTTGTTTGGCAGGCCGTTAAAAAAGCATTGCCCTATATTATTGCTATTATTATAGCGCTTTATACGGTTAATTATTTTTTTAATATAAATCAGGCGCTGGTTCAGTTAACTGAAATCCTTCCGGTTTACGGTGTTTTAGGCTTCTTTTTTGTTTCTGAAACGTTTTTAGGACTGGTGCCACCGGAGATTTTTATTGCCTGGGCAGATAAAATGGTCCATTCCTGGTTGTTCTTAGGTGTTCTAGCTATACTGTCTTATGGCGGTGGCTTGTTAGCCTACTGGATGGGACGTTATATAACTAAGCTTCCTTCGGTACATAATTATTTAGAGGTTAAAATGGAAAAACAGCTTAAAAACTCCAAAAAATGGGGTGGTTTTCTCATTGTGGTTGGTGCCCTGTTACCACTACCCTTTTCCATTTCCTGTATAGCGGCCGGTATTATTAAATTTCCTTTTAAAAATGTTGTGATATACGGGTCTTTGCGTTTATTGCGCTTTGCTATTTATGGACTCATCATTTTCAACGCCATATAAAAAAGTCTTAAAAACAACGCTTATTAGCTCGATGTGATTTACTTTTGCACAAAAAATAAATCATATGTTTTCATTCATTAATATTTTTAGGCTAGTCGCACTTTTAGAAGGAGTATCATATATCTTATTACTGTTTATAGCAACGCCTCTAAAATACTTAGCCGATGACCCACAATATGTAAAGTTACTGGGGATGCCTCATGGCCTATTATTTGTAGCCTATGTAGCATTGGCTTTTCTGTTAAAAAAAGAATTTGCCTGGACTCAAAAACAGTTTCTGATCGTACTGGTAGCCTCTATAATCCCATTTGGAACGTTTTATGTTGATAGGGTTTATCTTAAAAACTTAAAGCCAAATGAATAGATTAAAACATTTAATTTATGAGTTTTTGGTTTCAGCGGGCATTCCAGAAACCACAGCCAAATACTTAAATGTATTGCTGTTGCTCATTGCCTTGTTACTGCTCATTTTTATCATTGATTTTGTAATCAGGAAGCTGCTGATACAGGCATTTACACAGTTCTCTCAGCGTACAAAAACCGATTTTGATAATTTACTGGTCTCCAATAAAGTCCCCAGAAATATTGCGCATATCGTACCTTTTTTAGTCGCCTTGGAATTTATTCCCGATATTTTCGAAGATTTTTATGATTTTGAGATCATTGTTGAAAAAGGCTTACAGGTCTTTGCTATTTTATTGACCCTATGGGTGGTCAGAAGCATTCTCAATACCATAAAAGACTATTTAAAAACCTTGCCTAGGTTTAAAGACAAACCTATAGACAGCTATATACAGGTCTTTATGATATTTGCCTGGATTGTTGGGTTTTTATCTGCCATAGCCATTGTGACCGGCATCTCGTACGTCAAGTTTATTACCGGAATGGGTGCTATTTCTGCAGTGGTACTTTTAGTCTTTAAGGATACTATTTTAGGCTTTGTGGCCAGTATTCAGGTAGCTATAAATGACATGGTTCATATAGGCGATTGGATAACCTTTGAAAAATATGGTGCTGATGGTGATGTTATTGAGATCAATTTAGCTACCGTAAAAGTTCAGAACTTTGATAAAACCATTACTACCATTCCTACTTATGCATTAATATCTGATTCTTTTAAGAACTGGCGTGGTATGGCCAATTCTGATGGCAGGCGTATAAAGCGAGCTTTATTTATCAAACAAAATACTGTAAAATACTTAACGCCTGAAACCATTGAAAAGCTTAAAGATATTGAACTTTTAACCGGGTATTTGGAAACTAGGCAAAAGGATATCACGGCTTATAATACCGCAAATGATGTCAATAAGACGCTATTGTTGAACGGTAGGAATCTTACTAATTTAGGAGTGTTTAGAAAATATATAGATGCTTACCTAAACAGTCATTCCGCCGTCAATAAAGATATGATGATCATGGCACGCCAACTGGCTCCAACAACCCAAGGTATTCCGTTAGAGATCTATGCGTTTAGTAGTGATAAACGCTGGGAGAACTACGAGTATATTATGGCCGATATTTTTGATCATGTTATTGCAGCAGTTCCCTATTTTGACCTGGAGATTTTTGAACTGCCGACAGTATTACAATAAATAACGGAGCTGTTTGATAAATTAGATTCCTAAGATTCTTCGCTTCACTGTACTGTGTCCTGTACAATTTTTAAATTTACACTGACTTAGGGAAAGAACCAAAAAAAATGGATTTAGCATAAAGTTACTAAATCCATTTTAAAGTTGGTATTATTATAAGGTTAATTCCTTATCTATTCATGTTTTAGATATTAGCAGCTAGCCAATCCCCTACTTCACTGGTTCCGTAGGCTTTTCCACCATCAGCTAAATCTTCTGTGACAATACCTTCAGCTAAAGCCTTATTAACGGCATCTCTGATAGCTTTTCCTTCTTCCTGTAAATTGAAAGCGGTTTCAAACATCATGGCAGCAGATAAAATAGTAGCCATAGGATTTGCTATATTCAATCCTGTAGCTTGCGGGTAAGATCCGTGTATCGGTTCAAATAATGACACTTCTGCCCCCATTGAAGCCGACGGCATTAATCCCATAGATCCTGAAATTACTGAAGCCTCATCGGTTAAAATATCACCAAATAAGTTTTCAGTGATCAATACATCATAACTATTTGGCCATTGTACCAAACGCATAGCCACGGCATCAACAAATTCATAACTCACTTCAACCTCAGGATAATCTTTTTCCATAGCCTGAACCGTTTCTCTCCATAAACGTGATGTTTCCAATACGTTAGCTTTATCCACACAACATAATTTCTTAGAGCGTGCCATAGCCAATTCAAATCCCTTTTTAGCTAAGCGTTGTACTTCTTTTCTGGTATAAACACAGTTATCATAAGCCGTTTCGCCTTCATCTCTTCTTCCCTTTTCACCAAAATAAATACCACCGGTCAGCTCACGTAAAAACACTAAATCAGTACCTTCAATACGTTCTTGCTTTAATGGCGATTTATCTATAAGAGAAGGAAATGTAAACGTTGGACGTACATTGGCAAATAAACCTAATTTTTTACGCATTTTTAAAAGCCCCTGCTCCGGACGCACCTTTGCAGATGGGTCATTATCAAAACGTGGGTGCCCTATAGCTCCAAAAAGAACAGCATCAGAACTAGCACAGATCTCATGGGTTTCATCCGGATAAGGCTCTCCAACAGCATCAATGGCTGCAGCACCTGTTAAGGCTGGTTTCCATGTAATTTCATGTCCGAATTTTTTAGCAACGGCATCACTAACCTTTACGGCCTGATCTATAACTTCCGGTCCTATTCCGTCTCCGGCTAAAAGCGCTATATTAAATTTCATTGTTTTATATTTTAATTTTTAATTCTATTTTAAATTATTTGGGTGTTCCCTATCCTTTTCACAAACTTAGGACAACGGGACTTACTAATCTCTTTACTAATTAATAATAATGTTTAGCATTTTCTCTGTAGCCTTGATTGCAGATACGGTTTGATCAGAATCCAAACCACGGGTTTTAAATTCTTTTTCTGAATTTTTCCAGGTAATAATGGTTTCACATAAAGCGTCAGAATGACTGCCCGGAGGAATCCTAACCGCATAATCAATTAAATCCGGCAACACCATCTTCTTTCTTTTGAAAACATGTCTTATGGCATTCATAAACGCATCAAACTGTCCGTCTCCCTGTGCATGTTCTTCAAAAACTTCATCTTCTATGGTAATTGAAACCGTAGTGGATGGTTTTAAGCCTTTAGAATGTGTCAGCACATAGGAATTAACCTTGATTTTTTCTTCGTAGTTATAGTCTAAAACATCCGAAATGATATATGGTAGATCTTCTTTGGTTACCACCTGCTTTTTATCACCTAACTCAATGATACGTTGTGTCACTTTTTTTAGGTCTTCATCATTTAATTGAAGCCCTAATTGCTGTAAATTCTTTTGTATATTTGCCTTTCCTGAAGCTTTTCCTAATGCATACTGTCTGGTTCTCCCAAACCTTTCAGGCATTAAATCACTAAAATAAAGATTCTTTTTATTATCACCATCAGCATGAATTCCGGCCGTTTGTGTAAATACATTGGCGCCAATAATAGGCTTGTTTGCCGGTATCATAACACCGGAGAAATTCTCTACCAATTTACTGACCGTGTACAATACCTTTTCATTAACACCCATTTGAATACCTGGCATAAAATCATTTATAACAGCAATAGTACTGGACATGGGTGCATTTCCGGCACGTTCTCCCATACCGTTAACAGTAAGGTGTAAACCATCAGCTCCGGCTTTTAGCCCTTCCATCACATTAGCTACGCCCAGATCATAATCATTATGTGCATGAAAATCAAAATGCAAATCCGGATACGTATCCTTAATCTCTTTTACAAAATCAAAAGATTCTTTAGGCGTTAAAACCCCCAAAGTATCCGGTAACATAATACGCTTAATTGGCTGTGTAGAAAGAAACTCTAAAAATTCATGGACATAGTCCTTAGAGTTTCGCATACCATTACTCCAATCTTCCAAATACACATTGGTGTCAATACCTTTTTCAGTGGCCAGCTCAACAACTTCTGAAATTTCTTTAAAGTGCTGGTTAGCAGTTTTTTTAAGCTGATGAGTTAAATGGTTTAATGAGCCTTTAGTTAGTAAGTTTTGAACTTTGGCGCCGGCCTCAATCATCCATTCAATAGACACACCTTTATCTACAAAGCTTAAAACTTCAACCTGATCTAAATAACCATGTTCAGAAGCCCATTCTGTAATATCTTTAACCGCCTGAAACTCCCCTTCTGATACTCTTGCTGATGCAATTTCTATTCGGTCTACTTTTAATTCTTCAAGTAAGAGTTTAGCAATGGTTAACTTTTCAGAAGCAGAAAACGACACACTCGAGGTTTGTTCACCATCGCGTAATGTCGTATCCATTATTTCTATGTTCTTTTTTTTCATATTTTAAACCGATCTATAAAGCATCTTTTATTGCTTTTAAACTCTAAAAATATAAGTAAACAAATATAAAAAAAGAGATTAAATTAACAGGGAAATACTACTTATAAATACCTATATTTATGCAATAAACACAAGCCTTATATGAAAATTATAAAATATTTATTAAAACCATTCTTTTTACTTCTTTTGTTTAATTCTTGTGGAAGTATGAAAACTTTTGAGGAATTAAATATTGACAAGGAACATGTCTTTGTTGATGATGGAATAGTGATAAAAACTAAAAAAGGCAGGTGCTCAAAAATTAGTATTACATCTGATAATCCAGATATAAGAGTGTTAAAAAAATCAAACTGCTATTATTATGTCTCATCTTTAAAAGAATCCACAGGGGAAATTTCTATCACATTCAATAGAAAAAAGAACAATAGCATATCAAAAACATCTGTTGTTAATTTTTATGAACATGGCACTAAAGATTTTGCAACAGTTGAAGGACTTAAAATCGATTATGACACTACTGAAAAGGCTTTGACTCTTTTAGGCTCACCTGAGTGGATTTATAAAAATAAAAAAACAAAAAAAGAAAGTTGGTTTTATTATTCTAAAGGACTGGCTATATATACAGAAAACGATTCAAAAACTATAGGAGCAATTAGAGCATATTGCACTTCATGGAATATCGATAATGTTAAAGACTCAAATGGTAAGGCTTACCCATATCAAATTTATAATATTGGTGATTTTTCTTCTGAAAATGAGATATTCAACATGAATAATGTAATAAATTCATTAGGCGAACCAAACATAAAAAGAATGTTTAATCCCAAAAACTCAACCATATCATATGATTACATAGGTTTTAATAACGATAAAACCACTAATTTTTCTTTTTTCTTTAAATCTACAGATGTAAGTGATTACAAAGGAAAACAAATAGAAATGATAAATTTTTATTAAGCAAAAAAGCGTTTTATATTCATTAATAAAACGCTTTTTTAACCTTTCAATTCTTTTATAATAAATCCTAATTAGAAAGGACGAGATTCTGTAAATACTTCAATCTCTCCTTTCATATTTTGTAAATAGTCTATATCATCAAAACCATTCAACATATTTCCTTTTTTGTACCCGTTAATATCAAAAGATTCCTGAGCACCTGATGATGGCAATGTTATAGTTTGTGCTTCTAAATCAATAACCAACTCTGTTTTAGGATCAGCATAAACAGCTTCAAAAATTTCGTTTAAAAATTCAGGGCTGATCTGTACCGGTAAAACGCCTATATTTAAACAGTTGTTCTTAAATATATCAGCAAAAAAACTTGATACAACACATCTAAAACCATAGTCATATACAGCCCATGCCGCATGCTCCCTTGAAGATCCGGAACCAAAATTCTTTCCTCCTACCAATATCTTCCCTGAGTATATAGGGTTGTTTAAAACAAAATCCTCCTTAGGGGTATCATCACCATTATATCTCCAGTCACGGAATAAATTATCTCCAAAACCTTCGCGTTTAGTCGCTTTTAAAAAACGAGCCGGTATAATCTGATCTGTATCTACATTCTCAATGGGTAACGGAACTACTGTACTTGTTAATTTTGTGAATTTATCGTAAGCCATTTTATTTTCCTTTTAGCCTTTAGTTTTAACTATTGGCGTATTTTTTTATTATTTAAATTTTTAGCTAACAGCTATTTTATAGTAAATCTCTTGGGTCTGTTACCTCTCCGGTTACTGCCGCTGCTGCAGCTACCAAAGGACTTGCTAATAATGTTCTTGACCCTGGGCCCTGACGACCTTCAAAGTTTCTGTTTGATGTGCTTACCGCATATTTTCCTGCCGGTACTTTATCATCATTCATGGCCAGACAAGCTGAACATCCCGGTTCTCTTAATACAAATCCGGCTTCTTCAAAAATATCCAGTAATCCTTCTTCTTTTATTTTTGCTTCAACAACATGTGATCCCGGAACTAACCAGGCTGTAACATTGTCAGCTTTTTGCCTACCTTTAACTATGGATGCAAAGGCACGAAAATCTTCAATACGTCCGTTAGTACAACTACCAATAAACACATAATCAATTTTCTTTCCTATCATTTGGTCATTCTCAGCATATCCCATATAAGCTAAAGACTTATCATAAGTTGCTTTTCCACCTTCAACAACATCGGCAGAAGGAATGGTATTAGAGATCCCTATTCCCATTCCCGGATTTGTTCCATAAGTGATCATAGGTTCAATATTGCCGGCATCAAAAGATAATTCTTTGTCAAAAACAGCATCGTCATCGGTCTTTAATGTTTTCCAATACGCCATGGCTTTATCCCAATCAGCGCCTTTAGGTGTTTTTGCTCTGCCTTTAATATAATCAAAAGTCTTCTCATCAGGAGCAACCATGCCTCCACGGGCTCCCATTTCAATAGATAGGTTACACACCGTCATACGGCCTTCCATGGTCATATTTTCAAAAACATCACCGGCATATTCTACAAAATACCCTGTAGCACCAGAAGTTGTTAACTGTGCTATAATATATAAACCTACATCTTTAGGTGTAACCCCTTTATTTAAAGTCCCATTAACACTAATACGCATTTTTTTAGGCTTAGGTTGCATGATACATTGTGATGTTAATACCATTTCAACCTCTGAGGTTCCAATACCAAATGCAATGGCTCCAAAAGCACCATGAGTTGATGTATGGGAGTCACCACAAACAATAGTAGCTCCGGGAAGTGTAATACCATTTTCCGGCCCTACAACATGGACAATACCATTATTTTGATGTCCTAATCCCCAGTGACTAATACCATATTTATTAGCGTTATTTTCTAAAGTTTTTAATTGATTAGCAGATAACGGATCTTTAACCGGTAAATGCTGATTAATTGTTGGTGTATTATGATCTGCCACAGCAAATGTACGCTTCGGATACAGTACATTTAAGCCTCTACTTTCTAATCCTACAAAAGCTACAGGACTTGTAACTTCATGAATTAAGTGGCGGTCTATATATAATACATCTGGCCCATCTTCAATGTTTCGCACAACATGCGAATCCCATACTTTATCAAACAATGATTTACTCATAAAATATCTTTAATTATTATGTTAAACTACACATAGGAAGTTATAAAGAAGCACAAATTTATATTATATTACAGTTATTTAAAACTTTCAAACTGTTTGTTATTGAATTTTTATAAAATTGCCAATAGATAGGTTATAAATTGAATTATATTCAACAGAATAACAAAATTGATTATAATTTTCAAAAGCCCGAATTGCGGCTTTAAAAAAGACTTTGTTGATTGTTATCATTGGGGATTTTGAGCGAATAACCTAATTCTGAATTCAACTTTTTTGTAAAATAAGCAGACAATAGCGGGGACTCCTTTTCTATATTTTGGTGTATAAAAAAATCTATTTCCTTAACCCCCTGATCTTTCCATAATTTTAATCGCTTTACCCAGTCATCTAACCGGGTATAATCTGAAGCATGGTTAGCTCCAACATAACGCACAAAAGCTGTAGCATTAGTTAAACGCATGTGCATTAAATCTCTTCTTCCTGCAGTATCTACAATAACATTAGATATATTATTAGATTCTAATAATTGATACAAGTCTTGGGCAACGTTTGTGTCATTATACCAATTGGTATGCCTAAATTCCATAGCTAAAGGGATTTCTCCCGGCCATGCTTCTACAAAGCTAACTACCTTATCAAAATTTTTAGGCGCAAAATTAGAGTGCATTTGTAAAAATATTGTACCCAGCTTCTCTTTTAAGTTTGCCGCATTGTATAAATAATGTTCAACAACTTCTTTAGTGTCATTTAAACGTTTCCAATGACTTATTTCCTGATTAAGTTTTGGAAAGAACTTAAAACCGTTTGGTGTTTTATCATACCATGTTGAAAACTGTTCTGCCGGAAAAATACGGTAAAAAGTAGCATTTAATTCTATGGCATTGAATTGAGAGGCATAGTAAACCAGTTCATCTTTTGTTCCTCTTGGGTAAAACCCTTTAAGGTCTGCTCTATTCCATTTCGCACAACCAACATAAATTTCGGGTACATTATCATCTTTCACCTTATTTAAAACTATTTTTGTTTTAGGGTGATCCAGAGGTAACGTAAAATCTATATTCTGAGGGTTTTCTACACTTCCGAACTTCATGAAATTTTCTTTTTTCCAAAAATAACTAAATTTTAACATTGTTCTTTTAATTAAATTATTAATTTTGGAACGATCATTCCATATAGAAATGCCAAAAGTAGAAACATTTGATAAGTCATTAGTCATTCAACAAGCCACTAATGTATTTCATGACAAAGGGTACAATGCCACATCTATGCAGGATTTGGTTGATGCAACCGGATTAAACCGGTCCAGTATATATAATTCTTTTGAAAGTAAGCATAATTTATTTTTAGAATGTATGGCGGCCTATCAAAACAGATATCAGGTAAAAATTTCCAATACATTATTAAAAGCTAATAATCCTTTGGAAGCTATACATTTCATATTTGATTTATATCTCAATGAGATTGCTATTGATAAGGACAAAAGAGGTTGTATGCTTGTTAACTGTAAGTCTGAAATGGCGAATCATGACAAGGCTATCACTAATTTTTTAAATAAAAATCAGGATCAAACGGTATACTTATTGGAAGACTTGGTCAAAAAGGGGCAAAAAGAAAATTTAATCAATAACATTAAGACTTATAAAGAATATGCTTTGTACCTATACTCTAGCATACAAGGTTTTAGAATGACAGGAATATTGATTTCAGATAAAGCCCAATTACAGAGTATTATAAAAACAATTATCCAAACATTAACATAAATTTTTTTTAATTCATTTTGAAACGATTGTTTCAAATAAAATATTTTAATCATGAAAAAACTAGAAAACAAAGTCGCAGTAATTACAGGAGCAAATAGTGGAATTGGCTTGGCAACAGCAAAGTTATTTTTAAAAGAAGGGGCTAAAGTGGTGCTTTCGGGAAGACGTCAGGAAGCCTTAGATTCAATTTCAAACGAATTGAATGGTGACTATATAACCGTTTTAGCTGATGTCTCAAAACCTGAGGATAACAGTAATTTAATTGAAAAAGCCGTGAGTACTTACGGGAATATTGACATCTTATTTCTAAATGCCGGAATAGCAAAACCCTTACCTACTACTGATATCTCGGTAGAACATTTTGAAGAAACTATTAATACCAATGTTAAAGGGCCTATTTTAGCTATAAAAGCCGCTTTATCCAAGATAAACGATGGCGGTAGCATATTATTTACTAATTCTATTGTTCACCAAAAAGGTTTTGAAGGTTTAAGCATTTATTCTGCTAGCAAAGGCGCTTTAAGGGCTTATGCCAGGGTATTAACAAATGAAGTGAAATCCAGAGGTATAAGAGTGAACTCTATTGCTCCCGGACCAATTGCCACTCCTATTTATGGTAAAATGGATTTACCAAATGACGTCGTAGAAGAAATGGGCAAAGGTTTTGCTTCAGCTGTCCCTTTAGGCCGATTTGGAACTTCTGAAGAAGTAGCAAATACCGCATTATTTTTAGCGTCTGAAGATGCTTCATACATTAATGGTATTGAATTGGAAGTTGATGGTGGTTTAAGTCAAATCTAAATTTGAATGTTAAAAAGGCTGAAAAAACATCATTTTTCGGCCTTTTTGTTAATAAACCAGTTAACAACTATAAGCTTCATGACAAAAATTAAGTTTTAATAATCTATACTTTTAGTCAAACCTTAAGTCATGAACAAAAGACAAATTAACCTAAAACGTATCCGTCCGGAAGTTTCTTCAACAACAATTAACGATCATATGAGTAGTGATGAAAGGTTTCAAAACTTAGTTTTGAGGCCTATTATACAATTACAAAACGATTTGTTAATCGAAGTTTTTAAAAACTATATAGCCAAACACAAATCTGTATTTTACGACTTATCACTGGAAAAGCGCATGGACTACATTGAAAATGCCATACATAAGGATATGAAGTTTAGAAATTCTTTAAAAGGTATGGTTATAGGCCTATTTACTATTGAAGAATATAAAACTTATGTAAAAAACTCATCAGCGCTAAACAAACGTATGATGTCTATTGTAAAAGAACGTTTACTTAGTAATGTTCAATTATTTGAAAGACCGGAACTATTAACGGCTGTTTAATAGTTACAAGATTAATTTACGCCTCTGTTTTTTGGGTGTGAATGTCATTCAGAGCATAGCGAAGAACCTTTTGTAAACGTTTCTTAATCAATCAAAGAAACTCCGTTCAAATCGGTTGTTAATACATCACTCATATAATCAAAATAAGGTCGTATGGCCTTAAACGCTTGATTTATATCGTTTATAAAGTTGGTATCCAGCACTTCTTTATCCGTATATTTTTTTGTAAAAATATACTGTTTCTTTTTAATTAAGTCTATGGCTTTATGTTCTTTGCTAAACCCTTTTGGCGCTGTTTTTACTTCATCACCTATAAAGCTATCTCCCCAAATACGGTTAAAAGCTTCATCAGCTAATATGGCTCTGATCTCGCTATCATCCATTTCAAATTCTTTTCTTATTCGTAAAAGATCAGCCGGTGCCGGTTCCCAAAACCCTGTAGCTATAAAACTCTCATTATTTGGTTGGATATGAAGGTAGTATCCGCCTCTAAGTTTTGGCTTTGTTCTATGGAAAGATCCTCCAAAATGTGTTTTATATGGTAGTTTGTTCTTAGAAAACCTCACGTCACGATAAATTCTAAAAATCTTTAATTTATCTATCTCGTCATGTGTGTTCAGGTTTTCTAAAATAGTATTATAAAACGCCTTTACATCTTTTTCAATAGCCTTAAATTCGGGTTTATGCTCATTAAACCAGTCGCGGTTGTTATTCTTCTCCAGTTTTTTAAAAAATGAAAAAATGTCTTTTGATACGGTATTGCTCATAATATATTTGATTGATAGACTATTAAAACTATGTCTTTATTTTAAGATGTAAATTACAAAAGATAGATGATTATTCAAATTCTATTTTATTTAGAATTAATCCTGAAGCCGGTGCTATATAATCCATTTTAATAGTACTGCCATCTTTTAAGCTTTCTTTAATATGGTCCAGGCTTAATTTTCCTTTTCCAAAATCAATAAGTGTCCCCATCATCAGTCTAATTTGGTTTCTCATAAAGCCTTTCCCCCTAACTCTCAATAAATAGCTCTTTTTGGGGAAATAACTCGCTGTGTATATAGTGTTTTCAATTAATTCACAGGTTAAAATGGTTCTTGTATAAATTCCATTGTCTGTTGGTTTATAACAATAGGAGCGCACATAATGCTCGCCTTCAAATAATTTAGCCCCCTGTTTCATAAGTTCTATATCCAGTTCGTCAAGTATAGTAGTCATAATAGGCGCGCAAAACGGATGGCATTTTTCACCAAAAGTGAATAGATAGAGGTATTCTTTTATTTTAGAATGATTAATAATATTAAATTTTGCATCAACAGCTCTAATACTCAATGCCCGTATGTCCTGTGGTAAATTGTAATTGAATAGTTCTAAAAACACAGTTTCATCTTGTATAGGCTCCTGTAAAAATAATTCAAATGCAGCATGTTCTGCAGATACCATGGCATCTGTTCTACCTGAACTTAAACTTTTAAAAGGTTTGCCTTCCAGAATATAATTCAATGTTCTGTCAACCATTAAATGTAAAGTTTTGACATCAGGTTGCTTTTGCCAACCGTGAAAACGATATCCTAAATACTGGATATCTAAAACGTAGAAATATTTTTTCATTATGTACTATTATCAGGGTGGAAATTAGTCTATTTATATATTGTAACAAAAATTTTATAAATTGTATGTCAGAATTACTAACTAAAAACTATAGATTATGACAGAATCATCAATAAACAAGCCACCGGTTTGGTTTTGGATTGCGAGTGCAATAGCGCTTATTTGGAATGGCATGGGAGTCAATGCTTATTTACAGCAAGCTTTTAATACAGAAGGGTATCAGGAAATGTACACTGCTGAACAACAAGAAATTGCGGCTAATTTTCCGGCATGGGTAACCGCTGCATTTGCTATTGCTGTTTTTGCAGGAGCTTTGGCTTCTATTGGACTATTGCTTAGAAAAAAATGGGCAACTACATTATGGATATTATCATTAATTGCAGTTATTGCACAGACGGCCTATGTGCTTATAAATGGATATCAGTCTGACATGACCATGACCATACTAATTATTGTTTTTGCATTTGTTTTTGTTTGGTTTTCAAGGTTATCAGCCTCAAAAGGATGGCTTAAATAATATACAACCACCAATTATATATATCAAAAGGCATTAGGTTTTATTCTTAATGCCTTTTATTTATGTCTGTCTTTTAATTCTTTTTCAATATCCTTCAAAGTGAACCCTTTGGCTTGCAACAGCATTAAATAGTGAAATAATAAATCTGCAGATTCATATAAGAAGAGTTCATCGTTATTGTCCATAGCTTCAATAACAGTCTCTACAGCCTCCTCTCCTACTTTTTGAGCTACTTTATTGATGCCTTTAGAAAACAAACTGGCTACATACGATTTCTTAGTGTCTTTATTAGCCACACGTTCTTGAATGACATCTTCTAACGTTGAAAAGAACCCATAAGAAGCTTTGTTTTCTTCTTTCCAACACGTGTCCGTTCCGGTGTGACAGGTTGGGCCAACTGGATTGACCTGTATTAAAAGAGAATCATTATCACAATCATTTTTAATATTAACAAGGTTTAAAAAATTACCGCTTTCCTCGCCTTTAGTCCATAAACGCTGTTTGCTTCTGCTAAAAAATGTTACTTTTTTTGTCTCTGTGGTTTTTTGATAAGCTTCTTCATTCATATACCCTAACATCAAAACATTTTTTGTGGTAGCATCTTGAATGATAGCCGGAACTAATCCGTTTGAATCGTATTTTATAGTCATAACTTCTATTTTAATGCGGTGCTGTAATGCATTCAGCATGACGCATGTTTTACAAACGCACTTCTATATGATTTGTTTTTAATTCTTTTTTTAATTCTGGAATGGGGATCTCTCCAAAATGAAAAACACTTGCTGCTAATGCGGCATCTGATTTTCCTTCTTTAAAGGTATCTATAAAATGCTGGACGTTACCGGCTCCTCCAGAGGCTATTATTGGGATATTCAATATGGACGATAATTTTGCCAAAGCCTTATTAGCAAAGCCATTTTTAGTGCCGTCATGGTCCATAGACGTAAATAAAATCTCTCCGGCACCTCTTTCTTCTACTTCTTTAGCCCATTCAAACAGATCTATTTCTGTTGGTATACTCCCTCCTGCCAAATGTACTTTCCACTGCCCGTCAATCTGTTTGGCATCTATAGCCACCACAACACATTGGCTTCCAAATTTATTGGCCAATTCATTGATCAGTTCTGGCCTTTTAACTGCCGAAGAATTAATGGATACTTTATCTGCGCCACACTGCAACAAGGCATCTACATGCTCCACACTTGAAATACCTCCTCCAACGGTAAATGGAATATTTACCTGCTCAGCCACATGTAATACCATATCTAAAACGGTAGCTCTCCCCTCCAAAGTAGCCGATATGTCTAAAAACACCAATTCATCGGCACCATAATCCGCATATTGCTTGGCCAATTCAACAGGATCTCCTGCATCGCGTAAGTCTACAAAGTTTACGCCCTTTACGGTACGTCCGTTCTTAATATCCAGGCAAGGTATGATTCTTTTTGTTAGCATAATCTAATTTGTCATGGCGAATGTAATGAAGCAATCTGTGTCATTTAAAAGCTTACTTCGTTGCTTCACATCTTGTAATAATGTTAGTTATTATTAATTATATATGTTTCTAGTTGTTTCAAACTTATTTTATGCTCATAAATAGCTTTGCCTATAATAGTACCTTCACAACCCAGTTCTGCTAATTTAGGAAGCTCATCAAATTTTGATATCCCACCACTGGCTATCAGCTTTACATTTGGAAGTTGATTCAACATTTTTGCATATAAATCAAAAGATGGGCCTTCCAGCATACCATCTTTGGCAATGTCTGTACAAATCACATAGGACACACCTTCTTTCATATAATTTTGAACAAAGGGAATCAGTTCTTCATCAGACTCTTCCATCCAACCGCTAATGGCTATCTTTTCATTGTTAGCATCAGCTCCTAAGATAATTTTATCGGCTCCAAATTTAGACAGCCAGCTTTTAAAAACATCAGGTTTTTTAACAGCAATACTGCCTCCGGTGATCTGGCCCGCTCCTGACTCAAACGCTATACGTAAATCCTCATCTGTTTTTAAACCACCACCAAAATCAATCTTTAGGTTTGTTTTTGTTGCTATGGTCTCTAATACTTTGTGATTTACAATATGACTTGCTTTGGCTCCATCTAAATCCACTAAATGTAAATATTCAATACCATGGTCTTCATACTGTTTAGCCATTTCCAAAGGATTTTCATTATAGACTTTCTTTGTACTATAATCTCCTTTTGAAAGCCGTACACACTTACCTTCTATAATATCTATTGCGGGTATTATTCTCATTTTTTTAGCTATTTGTTTTAGGGGCTATTAACCAAATGACTAATACCCCAGCCTCATCAGACCTAATACTTTAATTTATAAATTCAAAAAATTCTCTAATATTTTAGCACCTTCCTGACCACTCTTTTCCGGGTGAAACTGTACCCCATAAAAATTTTCATGCTGTAATGCTGAAGCATAGTTTATGCCGTAATCTGTTTTGGCAATAGTTTCATTACAGTGCTCAGCGTAATAACTATGTACCAGGTACATATACTCATTGTCACTGATACCTTTAAACAAATCAGACTTTAAGTCTTTAATCACATTCCACCCCATTTGTGGCACCTTCATAGCGTTAGAAAAGCGCTTCACCTCGGTTTGAAAAATGCCCAGGCCTTTTGTATTACCTTCTTGAGTAGATTTACACAATAGTTGCATACCTAAACAAATGCCTAAAACCGGTTGTTTAAGTTTTGGTATTAATGTATCTAAGCCACTTTCTCTTAACATACTCATAGCACTACTGGCTTCTCCTACGCCTGGAAATATAATTTTATCTGCTGATTTTATTTCTTCCGGATTATTGGATAAGATGGCTTCATGTCCTAAACGCTTAAAAGCAAATTGAATACTTTTAATATTTCCTGCTCCGTAATTTATTATAACTAATTTCATTAAAAAAGCTTTTAGTCTATGATATCATAGACTATTTTATAACATTCCTTTTGTTGAAGGTAAAAACATCTTGTTAGCGTCCCGCTTTACCGCCATTTTCATAGCTTTTGCAAAGGCTTTAAATATCCCTTCAATTTTATGATGCTCATTGACACCTTCTGCCTTTACATTCAAGTTACATTTTGCACCGTCAGTAAATGATTTAAACAAATGATAGAACATTTCCGTAGGCATATCTCCTATTTTCTCCCGTTTAAACTCCGCATCCCATTCTAACCAATTACGCCCTCCAAAATCTACAGCAACCTGTGCCAGACAATCATCCATAGGTAAACAGAATCCATAACGTTCTATACCTAACTTATTTCCTAAAGCCTTATTGAATAATTCTCCTAAAGCAATCATGGTATCTTCTATGGTGTGGTGCTCATCAACCTCCAGATCTCCTTCAACTTTTATGGTCAAATCCATAGCCCCATGACGTCCTATTTGATCTAACATATGATCAAAAAATGACAGTCCTGTATCAATGTTATTTTTACCGGAACCATCTAAATTTAGCTTGATATATATTTGAGTTTCATTGGTGTTACGTGTAATTTCCGCAACACGGTCTTTAAGTTTTAAAAACTCATAAATTGTCGCCCAATCAGTACTTGTTAAAGCTATGCAGTCTAAAATCTCCTGCTTAGACGTTTCAATTTCATCTGCTCCTAATTCCTGGTTTTCTGATAAGAAAATACCTTTAGCGCCTAAATTTTTAGCCAGCTCCATATCGGTGATTCTATCACCCAATACAAATGAGTTCTCTAAATCATATTCCTCTGAAAAATACTGAGTCAACAATCCCGTCCTAGGCTTTCGTGTTGAGGCATTCTCATGTGGAAATGTTTTATCTATATGAATTGCCGAAAATACAACACCTTCTTTTTCAAAGGCCTCAATAATCTTATGCTGTGCCGGCCAAAATGTGTTTTCCGGGAAACTATCAGTACCCAGTCCATCCTGATTGGTTACCATAACCAATTCATAATCCAGTTCATTGGCTATTTTGGCCATATACTGAAATACCTTTGGGTAAAACTCCAGTTTTTTTAAACTATCTAATTGATAATCAACCGGTGGCTCTAAAACCAAAGTGCCGTCTCTATCTATGAATAGTACTTTTTTCATTTTTATAACTTTAAACTATAAACTTTTAGCAATTAGCAAAAGCTAAAGGCTTGAAGCTCATAACTATATTTGTGTCATTATTTTTATCAACTTCTCATTCTCTTCTTTAGTTCCTACTGTAAACCGTAAACAATTTTCGCAACCCGGCTGTGTAGTTCTGTTTCTTATTACAATACCCTTTTGGATCAATTGATTATAACGTTTTGTGGCATCATCAACCCTGGCCAAAACAAAATTAGCGTCTGAAGGATATATTTTTGAAACATATGATATCCCTTCCAATTGATCAACTAAAGCTTTGCGTTCTTTCAGAATAACATCAACTTGTTGCTGAGTTAGCTCATTTTGCCTTAATTGGGCTATGGCTTTTTGCTGTGTTAATTCATTAACGTTATACGGTGGCTTTATACGATTTAAAATTGCAATGATAGCTTCTGAAGCATAACATATCCCCAATCGGATACCTGCCATTCCATAGGCTTTTGAAAGGGTCTGTGTCACAATTAAATTAGGAAATTCTTCTAATCGGCTTATCCAGCTTTCTTCATTTGCAAAATCAATATAAGCTTCATCAATAACAACAATGCCTTGAAACGTTCGTATCAGGCTTTCAATTGCTTTAGCTTCAAAACTATTTCCTGTTGGATTATTAGGAGAGCATAAAAAGAGTAATTTAGAATTCTCATCCTGAGCCTCTAAAATAGCATTAACTCTGGGCTGGAAATTGTCATCAAGCTGAACACGTTTAATAGCTATGGCATTAATATTTGCCAAAACACTATACATACCATATGTTGGCGGTAATGTAATAATGTTATCCTGATTAGGTTCACAAAATGCTCTGAAAATCAGATCTAAAACTTCATCACTTCCATTTCCTAAAAGGATATTTTTTTCTCGTATCCCTTTGATTTCCGAAAGCAACGACTTAACTGTTCGTTGTTGTGGGTCCGGATAACGATTCACTCCATTTTCAAATGGATTTTCATTGGCATCAAGAAACACCATATCATCACTATTTCCCTGAAATTCATCTCTTGCAGATGAATAGGGTTTTAATGTTTTTATGGTTGGTCTTACTAAATCTAAAATATTCATTTGTTTTTTAACTTAGACCTGACAGGTCTTATTTCCATACCCTTTTCAGGTAATACGATTATTATCTTAAATCTTTTAATCTCAAGGTTACTGCATTTTTGTGTGCCTGTAACCCTTCAGCTTCAGCCATTAGCTCTATACTTTCCCCTATATTCATAAGTCCAGTTTTAGATATTTTCTGAAACGTCATACTCTTGGTAAAACTATCCAAATTAACACCAGAATAGGCTTTTGAAAATCCATTAGTTGGTAAAGTATGATTAGTTCCGGAAGCATAATCTCCAGCACTTTCAGGTGTAAAATCTCCTATAAATACCGAGCCGGCATTACTTATACCGTCTACATAGAGATCTTCATTTTTTGAACAAATTATAAAGTGTTCAGGGCCATATTCATTGATGAGCTCTAAAGCTAATTGATCATTCTCCATATAGATCAATTTAGAGTTTGTTATGGCTTTTTCCGCAATAGCTTTTCTGGGTAAAACGCTCAATTGACGCTCTATTTCATCAGAAACGACTTTAATAAGCGCATTTGAAGTGGACACCAAAATAACCTGGCTATCTGCACCATGTTCAGCCTGACTGAGTAAATCAGAAGCTATATATGCGGCATTGGCAGATGCATCAGCAACAATCAACAGTTCGCTTGGGCCGGCCGGCATATCTATTGCCACACCATGTTTAGTTGCCAATTGTTTGGCGACAGTAACAAATTGATTTCCGGGGCCAAAAATCTTATAGACCTGTGGTATTGTCTCTGTTCCAAAAGTTAGTCCGGCAATGGCCTGGATCCCTCCTACTTTTATAATTTTAGTAACGCCACAAAGTTGAGCTGCAAATAGAATCTCTGGTGCTAATTCCCCTTGCTTATTTGGTGGGGAACACAACACAATGTCTTTACAACCTGCTATTTGCGCTGGAACAGCCAACATTAATACCGTAGAAAATAAGGGTGCTGTTCCTCCCGGAATGTATAAACCTACCTTTTGAATAGGCCGCTTTTCCTGCCAGCATCTAACGCCTTCAACTGTTTCAAGTTCTATTTTTTTGGTTTTTTGAGCTTTATGAAAAGCTTCTATATTCTGTTTAGCTAATGTAATAGCGCTTTTGAGTGCTTCAGGCACCTGTGATACAGCCTTGTTTATTTCTTCGGCACTAACCACATTTGTTACTATATCTACACCGTCAAATTTAGCTGTAAATTTCTTTATAGCCGGATCACCTTTTTCTGCTACCTCATTAAATATTTGATTTACGGTATCTTCAATATCCCCGACAGTTTGTGTAGGGCGCCTTAATACCTCTGGCCAGTTTTCTCTATTTGGATTACTTATAATTTGCATATCTTTTCAATTTACGGGTACTGAAACAAGTTCCGTTTGACTAAAGCACCATTTTTTCAATTGGACATACTAAAATACCCTGGGCCCCTTTAGCTTTAAGTTCATCAATAACATCCCAAAACTGATTTTTGCTTATTACGGAATGAACAGAACTCCAACCTTCCTGGGCTAAGGGTAAAACTGTTGGGCTCTTCATACCTGGTAATACATTAATTATATCCTGTATCTTATCGTTAGGCGCATTAAGTAATACATACTTAGATTTTCTGCCTTTTAGGGCAGCCTGAATTCTAAACTGAATCTTATCTAAAATGGCTTGTTTGTCATCACTTAATTTAGGCGAAACAGCCAATACAGCTTCAGATTTAAGGATGGTATCTACTTCCTTTAAATTATTCTTAAATAAGGTGCTTCCACTGGAAACAATATCGCAAATAGCATCAGCTAAACCTATATTAGGTGCTATTTCTACTGAACCATTAATGATATGAAGGTTAGCACTAACGCCATGTTTATCTAAATACATTTGTACTGTATTTGGATACGATGTTGCAATACGTTTCCCTTCTAGATCTTTAACACTACTATAATCATTTGCTTTAGGAACAGCTATGCAGACACGACAGGTTGAAAACCCAAGCTTCTCAATAACCTTGATGTCCTGTCCTTTTTCTACTAAAACATTTTCTCCAATAATAGCGGCATCTACAACACCGTCTTTTAAATATTGCGGGATATCTCCATTTCTCAAATAAAAAACTTCTACCGGAAAATTTCTTGCTGAAGCCTTTAATTGATCTTTTCCATTATCAATGGAAATCCCAATATCTTTTAAAATTTTCATAGAGTCTTCATTCAATCGACCCGATTTTTGTACTGCAATTCTTAGTTTACTCATTTTGTTTTTGTTATGAGTTTGAAACAATCTAGTTGATTTTAGAATTAAAAAACCCGCTTGATTGTCTCAAACGGGTTTAAAATATATGTTGATTTTATTCAATACATTTTCACTTCGCTTGAGTGCAAATATGAAAATGATGATGTAATTGAATAAAAGTCATGTCTTATTTTATCTATGCAATTTTATAATTTATTTTCTTATTACACAAATATATTTAAATAATTGAAAAAAATTCAAAATTACACTTCTTTAAATAATTATGCCGTAATAGGTTCTAGATATAATTACGGATATTATAATCTAAAATTCGGCTTGAATCACTCCTTCTTTTTTTTAGCAGTTATATTTAAGGTGCCATTGTCTGAATGAGAAAAGCCCACCAGTTTGGAATCTTTTTCTTTTAACTCAATTTCCACATAACTACCCTCAATATATGTTTTGATTACCAAGCTGTCATTTTTTATTTTAACTGAGCTAGCCTCATTTGTGTTTCCATCTTCAAAAATAATGGTTGCTGTAGATTTATTTTCTTTTTTAGCAATCACAATTTCTCCTGTAGTAAAGCCGTAAGGAGCTTCTTTACATTCATACTCCCACGTACCATAATACTTTGAAGCAGCGCCTTGAGCCTGGGCAGTAAAACTAAATACTGAAATTAAAACAGTTAACACGATAAGATTTTTTTTCATAAGATTGTTTTTTAAATTTATTAATACACAATTGTTCTCAAGCAAATGTATATCAGAATCAACCTCTTATAAAAAATATGGGGTGAATATAGCTATAGTGGTATGAATAGGAATATTAAAATATCATTTGACTAAATT
This sequence comes from Alterotamlana spongicola, assembly GCF_035818475.1. NCBI lineage: Bacteria > Pseudomonadati > Bacteroidota > Flavobacteriia > Flavobacteriales > Flavobacteriaceae > Alterotamlana > Alterotamlana spongicola. The sequence goes on along the minus strand of NZ_JAYMGV010000002.1, from coordinate 297,813 downwards.
CCGGGATGTAATTTTTAGAAATTGGAATTATTGTATCTGTATTTTTAATATGAACCAAATATTTTCTGGATGCTTTTTCAATCAATTTTATGTTTTTCACATTAACAATATAAGACCGATGACATCTTTTTAAAATTGAACTGGCAAATAAAGCTTCTAATTTTTTTAGCGAATTACGTATCAATATACGTTTTACTTCCTCTTGATCTAAATAAAAAATGACCACGTAATTATCAGCAGATTCCAAATATAAAATACTAGGCAATTGAAGTGATATCTTAATAACCCCATTTTCATCAGGGATTCCAATTAAATCAACCTTTTCCTTAGTAACAGTTTTTTCATTTCTGGACTGAATAAGTGCTAAAATCACTAAAGCTATAAAGTAAGGTATTGAAATACCTAGTAAGGTGTGTTTAAATGTAAACTTAAACTGCTCCCAAACGGAAGTGAGATTATCATTATATACCAATAGATAAATTATTGAAATCAAGCATACTTCCCCCAGAAACCATAGCATATAACGCCACACAGCTGTAAACGTAAGTACTTTAAATACTTTGCGAATTACAAATTGCATAAACAGCAGTGATAAAGCCGCAATTAATGAGTAATTTGTTAAACGTAAAAATTGCTCCAGCCCGGTATCACTCTCCCATTCATCAACATTGAACGGAATGAATATATTGGTAAATATAATACCAAACCCAAAGCATATCCCTATAAGTATAAGTTTTTGCTTTGGGCTGTTTATTAAAGTAAATGGTTGTAAAAAGAATGAAGTTAACTTCATATTGCACACTTACCCTTTATGTTATAACTCTATTGATTTCCTAAGATGATAGGCATACCACTATCACCAGAACCAATCACTATAACTTTGCTGTTTGGTGATTCCGATAATTTAATTGTAGCCTCAATACCTTTATCCTGTAATATCTTATCAGTCAACGACGCACTTAAAATTTTATTGGCGTCTGCTTTTCCTTGAGCTTCTATACGTTGTTTTTCAGCTTCTTTCTGGGCTGTAATTAATCTAAATTCATACTCTAAAGATTGTTGTTCCTGACCTAGCTTACGTTCAATAGCATCTTTAATTGCTGTAGGTAAGGTCACATCACGAACTAATACTTCAACCAGATCTATGAATTGATCGTCAACAATTTTTTTTGTTTCATCGTATATTTCCTGTTGTATAGCATCTCTTTTTGAGGAATAGATCTGCTCTGGAGTATACCTTCCTACCACACTTCTTGTTGCTGACCTTATGGCTGGTTTAAGAACTCTTTCTAAATAATTTGCACCTTTTTCCTGGTGTAATTTTCCTAAATTCTGGATTTCCGGTAAATACCATGCCGTTGCTTCCAGTTGAATATCCAAACCATTAGATGACAATACTTTCATCCGTTCTGTTAGTTCTTGCTGACGTACCTCATAGATAAACACTTTATTCCAGGGAGCTACTATATGAAAACCCTCTCCCATTGGAGCCTTTTCCGTTACTACACCACCTCCAAATGTTCTGTAAAGCACTCCTGCTTCACCTGAACCTATGGTTACTGCTGATTTTGCTAATACAATAACTAAAATGATTATTGCAACGATTACTGGGAATGCGACTTTAGGTAATTTTTCCATATTTTATTTATTTAAATTAATCCGTTATATTTTCTTAAAAACCATTCTAATCCAAGGCTAATAGCAATAATAGCCAACAGGTATTTCCAATCTATCAAAGGTATGGTATTTTTATTGCTTTTTTGCACAGACACATAACGCTCATCATTCAATAAGTCGGAGATCAACCCAGACGCATCATCTACAAAATAACTAACACCTGAACTATTAGTAGCTAACTGTTCCAGCTTTGTTACATCAGCATTCAAAAATTGCTGCTCTACATCATATTCTACAATCTGAAAGCTTCCGGATTTTGCAATATTTTCATTAGTTGCTCTAATTGTAAAACTATATTTAGAAGCTTCCAAACTACTCAAATCTACCTGATAATAATTGTTCTTTAAAATAAGCGGAAAGGTTTTGTTTTCATTTGTAACCTTGTCAACAACTGTTATATTAAGTGTTTCGCGTGTATCAAACACATAGTTATTATCAAAAATTTCTGCTTTAATAACAACACTGGTATTTCCATTATAAAACGATTGATAATCAAGATTTAACCTACTTTTTTTCTTGTCTGATGCCAAATACTGGATTAATTTGCCAATAAAATTATCAAATTCGATAAAAGAATTATTGTTCAAATAACTTTGGGCTCGCCATTGCCATACATTTTCTCCAAATAAAATGGCACTTCGTTGTGTTCCAGTTTCAATAGTAGCCAACAGTGGCTCATTAACAGTTACTTCGTTTACTTTTTTATAAAGAATAGTTTCAAAGGGCGCACTAAACTTTACTGCTCCATAATTTGAATATAAAGGAGGAAATGATTCAAAATCTATATCGTCTATTAAAAATGGCATATAACCATCATTTAGTTTTGCTTGATAACTTTCGTATTGATTTGTAATATTCATTGAATACGCTTTCGCAGACCTGTTTACAAAGCCTAAGTCTGTTTTAGCACCAACAATCACAAAGGTATTCTTATTTTCTATTGCCATTTTAGCATACAAATCCTTAAAGCTGTTGTTGGGTTGGTAGATAATAACCAATTGAAAATCATCAATTTGATTCAAAATGTCTTTTGGATTAACTATAGAAACAAAACGTTGTTCATTACTTTCAATACTTTTCTTTAATGCACCTATATCCGGGTGTGAAAAATCACTAACTATGGCTATTTTGGTTTTCTGATTGATAACTTCTACTGCAAAGTTTTTAGTATTATTTACTTTATTTTTTTCATTTTCCAGAGGTGTAATTGATGCCTTATAATTCATTACCCCAACGCTATTGGCCGACAAAGTAAAATTGATAAGTTCAGAATTGTTAGCTTTAGAAAAACGTATTGGTTTTGAATATACAGTACGATCACCGTCAGTTACTTCAAATTTAGATTCAACTTGATCATTTCCACTATAAACCAAAATAACCTCTACAGGGAAGTTATTCTTTAAATATGCATATTTATTTACATTTAGCTGCTGAATTTTTAAATCCATATGACTAATGGTATCTCCTAAAATTATGGGATAGATAGCTTGCGGATATGTATTAGTTACAAACTCATAATCCTGTCCATAAGTTTGATTTCCATCCGTTATTAAAAGTGTTGGAGATGTTGATTGCTTGTAAATTTGCGACAATTGATTGAACGCATTGGAAATATTAGTTTGTTTCTCAGAAAAGGAAACGGAGTCTGACGGTTTAAAAGTTTCTCCAAAAGTATACCATTCTACATTAAATTTTTCCTGAAGATCTTTATTGCTTTTAAGTGTATTGATCAACACATTGGTTTTCTGGTCTTGTTTTAAGTGCTTTATAGAACTGGAATTATCAATAGCTATTACCAGATTTGGTTTCTCTACAGTTAATTTGATTTGATCAAAGCTAGGATTAATCAGCAATAATAATATTGCGAAGTAACTCAAAAAGCGTAAAAAAGAAAAAAGCATGTTTAGTTTTGACATGCTTTTCTTTTTAACTAAATACTGAAATAACGCTAAAAATAGCGCTACAATTCCAGCGATTATAATGTATAGTAAAGTGTCTGTTTGCATTTACGATTGACGATTTTTTATTAACGATTTTAAAACTCTAAAACCGTAACTCGTAAATTTATACTAAGTTAACATGCCTCCATCAACGTTCAAGGTTTGCCCCGTAACATAAGCACTCATGTCACTTCCAAGAAAAACACAAACATTAGCTATATCTTCCGGAGTCCCTCCTCTTTTTAACGGAATACCTGCTCTCCAGCCTTTTACAACTTCTTCATCTAATTTTGCAGTCATTTCCGTTTCAATAAAGCCAGGCGCCACGACATTGCTCCTAATATTCCTTGATCCTAATTCTAGTGCTACTGATTTTGAAAACCCAATAATACCGGCTTTTGAAGCCGCATAGTTAGTCTGTCCTGCATTACCTTTAACTCCAACAACCGAACTCATATTGATAATAGATCCTTTGCGTTGCTTTAGCATTGTTCTTTGAACCGCTTTAGTCATGTTAAATACTGATTTCAGGTTAACTTCAATTACAGTATCAAAATCTTCCTCAGATATCCGCATTAATAAATTATCTTTAGTGATTCCGGCATTATTAACTAAAATATCAATACTCCCAAACTCAGCAACAACTTCATTGGCTAATTTTTGTGCTTCATCAAAACTTGCGGCATTACTTTTATACCCTTTAGCTTTAACTCCCAAAGTGTTAAGTTCTTCCTCTAACGCATTTGCTGCATCTACAGAAGAACTATAAGTAAAAGCAACATTAGCCCCCTGTTGTGCAAAAACTTGAGCTATTCCTTTCCCAATTCCACGGCTAGCGCCTGTTACTATTGCGGTTTTTCCTTCTAATAATTTCATGTGTTATTTATATCTAATTTCTTAAAATACTTGATATTCAAATATAGTAATTACAAACTTGTATCATATAAAAAAACCTCACAAAATCATGTGAGGTCAATACTTTATTTAGCTTTATAAAATTAGTTGTTGGGAACAAATTTAACATCTACCATTCCCAAATAAGCGGTTTTTATTACATTTACTGGCAAGGCCTGATTAGCACCAAATTGCGCACTGTAACCAACAATCAATATATTATGGCTTTCAACTGGAAACATAGGGTTTCCATTATCATTAAACACATAATAATCATTAGTGTTTACTGCAACATAATATTCTGTGCCTGATGAAATATTAATTGGCTCTATATCTTCAAAAGACAACAATCCAGAAGTTGAATCAATGTAAGCTGTTTTTAGGATTTCTTGGGTATCTGCATTCCAAAGTGTAACCCTATAAGTATCATTTTCAGGGACTCTAATACCTAAAGCTGTGATTTTTCCATTTTTAAAAGCCTTGAATCTATATCCGATTTCATGTGTGTTTATACCGTTAACTTTTGTAGACTTTAGCTCCATAACACCTGCTTCCATTAATGATTTCATTGGATATTCAGGAGCGGCCTCTACAATGACTGTGTCATCATCTTTAGAACAACTTAAGACACTTAAAATTATCAGAGCAAATATTAACTTTTGAATTTTCATGATTTCTAGTTTTTATGGATTACACTAGTATATCAACTACCCTCTAAAATTGTTACCTCAAAATTTTAAATTTTTTCACAAAAAAAAACCGCTAACTTATAAGTTAACGGTTTTTATAATTCTATGATCTGAAACTTTATGCTAAAACTTCAGCTACTTTCTTTCCAATTTCAGCAGGAGAATCCACTACGTGAATTCCACTGGCTCTCATAATTTTCTTTTTAGCCTGAGCTGTATCATCACTACCACCAACAATAGCACCGGCGTGTCCCATAGTACGTCCGGCAGGTGCTGTTTCTCCTGCAATAAACCCTACAATAGGTTTTTTACTACCACTTTCTTTATACCAGTTAGCTGCATCGGCTTCTAATTGCCCTCCAATTTCTCCAATCATAACTACCGCTTCAGTTTCCGGGTCATTTATTAACAGCTCCACAGCTTCTTTTGTTGTAGTTCCAATGATGGGATCTCCCCCAATACCTATAGCTGTAGTAATCCCTAGGCCTTGCTTTACAACCTGATCTGCCGCTTCATAGGTTAGTGTTCCTGATTTAGAAACAATTCCAACTTTTCCTTGTTTAAAAACAAAACCTGGCATAATCCCTACTTTAGCTTCCCCCGGTGTAATAACGCCTGGGCAATTTGGACCAATTAAACGGCACTCTTTTCCTTTTATATAATTTGAAGCCGTAATCATATCAGCTACAGGAATACCTTCTGTAATTGTAATAATCACTTTTATTCCGGCATCAGCAGCTTCCATAATGGCATCAGCAGCAAATGCAGGAGGAACAAAAATAATGGTGGTATCTGCATCAACTTTCTCAACAGCTTCCAATACCGTGTTAAAAACAGGTTTGTCTAAGTGAGTCTGACCGCCTTTACCCGGAGTTACACCTCCAACTACATTGGTTCCGTATTCAATCATTTGACTGGCATGAAAAGTACCTTCACTGCCTGTAAAACCTTGAACAATTATTTTTGAATCTTTATTTACTAAAACACTCATAAGTGATTATTTTTCGTTATTAATTTCCTAGAGCAAAAGTAATTTTTTGAATTAAAATTTTAAAACAAAACACTACTTTTATTTTTAAGCGTGATTGATATTATGTTTTATCCTGATTATTTAGTTTTTCAAGTATTTCAGGAATTTTTCTGATAGAGGCTATTTCTTTATACTTTGAACGAAAATCATCTGCCGGAATACCAAAATAACTTTTTCCACCTTCTAAAGATTTACTAACTCCTGCTTTTGCAGAAATCACCGCCTTAGCCCCAATAGTAATTCCACTTGTAACACCTACTTGTCCCCAAATAGTAACTTCATCTTCAATGATTACACAGCCTGCAATTCCAACTTGTGATGCTATTAAACACTTTTCTCCTATAATAGTATCGTGGCCAATCTGAACCTGATTATCAATTTTACTCCCTGCCTTAATTCTGGTATCTGCCGTAACACCTCTATCTATGGTACAAGAAGCGCCTAAGTCTACATTATCCTCAAGCACCACACGACCACCAGATTTTAGTCTATCATAACCTTCCGTTCTTTTCTTATAATAAAACGCATTAGCACCTAATATACACCCGGAATGAATAGTTACATTATCACCTATAACCGTGTCATCATAAATACTAACATTAGCGTGAATTACACAATTATCACCAATAACCACATTGTTTCCTATAAAACAATTAGGCTGGATAATGGTGTGTCTTCCAATTTTAGCAGATGAAGCAATTGAAGCCTCAGAAGCCACAAAGGGTTTGAAATAATCTGTTAGCTTATTAAAATCCCTAAAAGGATCATCGCTTACCAAAAGCGCTTTTCCCTTTGGACATTCAACTTCTTTATTAATTAAAACAATAGTTGCAGCTGAATGTAGTGCCTTATCATAATACTTGGGATGATCAACAAAAACTATATCTCCCGGTTCAACAACATGAATTTCATTCATGCCTAAAACCGGATAATTATCATCTCCAACAAATTGACAATCAATTAAGTCTGCAATTTGTTTTAAGCTATATGGTTTAGGAAATTTCAAAAGAAGCTATTCTTTTATACGTTCTTTATACGTTCCTTTTTCTGTTTCAACCTTAATTTTATCACCTTCATTAATGAATAAAGGCACATTTACGGTTGCACCGGTCTCAACTGTTGCCGGTTTGGTAGCGTTTGTAGCCGTATTACCTTTAACTCCCGGTTCTGTATGTGTGACCTCTAAGATAACACTTGCAGGCATTTCAACAGAAAGCGGCATGCTATCTTCAGAATTGATAATTACGGTTACTACTTCGCCTTCTTTCATCAATCCCGGATTATCTAAAGTACTTTTCTGTAATTCAATTTGAGAATAATCTTCGGTATTCATAAAATGATACGTATCTCCTTCATTATATAAATACTGAAATTTATGGGTTTCCACACGTACGTCATCAAGCTTATGTCCCGCAGAAAAAGTATTATCTACAACTTTGCCTGTTGTAACACTTTTTAATTTTGTTCTTACAAATGCCGGCCCTTTTCCGGGTTTTACATGTAAAAACTCTATAATTTTATAAATATCATGATTGTATTTAATACATAATCCGTTTCTAATATCTGATGTTGTTGCCATTTATTTAATTTGATTTAAAATATCCTTTCATGATGCCTCGGTGTGAATTTCTTATAAACTGAAGAATTTCATCACGCTCTGAAGTTGCTTGCATTTCAGCTTCAATAATTCCAGCCGCTTGTGTATTGTTATAATTTTTTTGATAAAGAATTCTGAATATATCCTGAATTTCTCTGATCTTTTCTGTAGTATACCCTCGTCTTCTTAATCCTACTGAGTTAATACCTACATAAGATAAAGGCTCTCTGGCTGCTTTAACATATGGAGGCACATCTTTTCTAACTAAAGACCCTCCGGTTACAAAAGCATGATTTCCTACCGAAACAAATTGATGAACAGCTGTCATTCCTGCCAATACAACATAATCTCCTATAGTAATATGTCCTGCCAGAGTACTGTTATTAGAAAAAATGCAATTATTCCCAACAATACAGTCATGAGCAATATGACAGTAGGCCATAATTAAACAGTTGTTACCTATAACAGTTTTCATTCTGTCGGCAGTACCTCTATTTATGGTTACACATTCTCTGATGGTTACATTATCTCCAATTTCAACGGTAGTTTCCTCATCATTATATTTTAAATCCTGGGGTACAGCAGAAATCACCGAACCAGGAAAAATATTGCAATTTTTACCAATTCTGGCACCTTCCATAATGGTAACATTGCTACCTATCCAAGTGCCCTCTCCTATTTTAACATTGTTATGAATAGTTGCAAAAGGCTCAATAACAACATTTTTTGCAATTTTTGCACCGGGGTGCACATAAGCTAACGGTTGGTTCATATTATTTTACTTTAGTAATTTGAGCCATTAGTTCGGCTTCTGCACATAATTTTCCATTAGAATAGGCATAACCCTGCATATGACAAATACCACGACGTATAGGTGTTATTAGTGTACATTTAAATATTAGCGTATCTCCGGGAACAACTTTTTGCTTAAACTTTACATTATCCATTTTCATGAAAAATGTCAGATAATTTTCAGGGTCAGGAACAGTATTTAAAACTAAAATACCGCCTGTTTGCGCCATAGCTTCACAAATTAAAACGCCTGGCATTACTGGAGCACCCGGAAAATGACCTTTGAAGAATTCTTCATTCATGGTTACATTTTTCATTCCAACCACATGATTTTCTGATAACTCAAAAACTTTATCTAACAATAAAAAAGGCTGCCTGTGCGGCAACATAGCCATAATTTGATTAACATCCATTAAAGGCGGTTGATTCAAATCTATATTAGGCACATTATTCCTGCGCTCGTTTTTAATAATCTTAGAAAGCTTCTTTGCAAATTGTGTGTTAATAAAATGTCCCGGTTTGTTAGCAATAACTTTTCCGCGAATTCTGGTACCAATTAAGGCTAAATCACCTAAAACATCCAGTAACTTATGCCTCGCCGCTTCATTTGGGTGATGCAATGTCAGGTTATCTAAAATCCCGTTTGGCTTTACAGCTATATTATCTTTCTTAAAAGCTACTCTAAGCTTTTCCATGGTTTCCGGTGAAAGTTCTTTGTCTACATATACAATCGCATTATTTAAATCCCCCCCTTTAATTAATCCATGCTCTAACAGCATTTCAATTTCATGTAAAAAACTAAACGTTCGCGAGTTTGAAATATCTTTTTTGAAATCAGAGATGCGGTTTAATGTGGCGTTTTGAGTTCCTAAAACTTTTGTGCCAAAATCTACCATGGTAGTAATTTGATATTCTTTAGAAGGCATTACTAATATTTCACTACCAGACTCTTCGTCCATATAAGACACAATATCTGTGATCACATATTCTTCTCTAAAAGCCTCCAGCTCAACAATACCTGCTTTTTCAATAGCCTCTACAAAAAACTTTGAAGACCCATCCATAATTGGTGGTTCTGAGGCATCAAGTTCAATAATAACATTGTCTATATCAAGTCCTACTAAAGCTGCTAAAACATGTTCGGATGTTTGAATAGTAACGCCATTTTTCTCTAAGCAGGTACCACGTTGCGTATTTGTTACATAGTTAGCATCTGCTTCAATTACTGGTGCACCTTCCAAATCGGTTCGCTTAAATGCTAATCCTGAATTTGCAGGAGCCGGCTTAAATGTCAAGCAAACATTTTTACCTGTATGTAAACCAACACCTTTTAAAGAAACCTCGTCTTTAATAGTTTTTTGTTTGATTTCAGTATTGACTATTCCCATTTATTTTTTTCTAAATCATTAATATTTTTAACTATGCTTGGTAAATTTTTAAAATGCACATAGGATTTGTTATAGTCCGAATACGGCAACGCAGGAGATCCCTGAAGCACCTCATTATCTTTTACATTTCTACCTATACCAGACTGCGCCTGTATTTTAACATTATTACCTATAGATATATGTCCAACAATACCAACCTGCCCTCCTATTTGGCAATTTTCGCCAATCTTTGTAGATCCTGCTATTCCTGTTTGGGCTGCAATTACTGTGTTTTTTCCAATTTCAACATTATGGGCTATTTGGATTTGATTATCCAATTTAACCCCTTGCCTTATAACGGTAGATCCCAAAGTAGCTCTATCTATAGTAGTTCCAGCTCCAACATCTACACAATCTTCTAAAATGACATTTCCTATTTGTGGAACCTTTTTGTACTCACCGTTTTCATTGGGCGCGAACCCAAATCCGTCAGCACCAATAATCACTCCGGAATTAATAACACAATTTTGTCCGATTACAGATTCAGAATAAATTTTAGCTCCGGAAAAAACTATGGAATTATCTCCTATCTCTACATTATCTCCTATATATACATTAGGGTAAATCTTAACATTATTTCCTATAACTGCATTGTCGCCTAAATACGAGAACGCACCTATATAGACCTGCTCACCGTAATTTGCCGAATCAGCAACAAAAACAGGAGATTCAACGCCTTCTTTATTGTTTTTTACCTGATTATAATACTCCAATAGTTTAGAAAAGGATTTATAGGCATCATCAACCTTGATCAAAGTGGTTTCCAATGCGTTTTCAGGCTCAAAAGTCTTGTTTACAATAGTTATTGTAGCCTTGGTTGTATAAATATGGGGGGTGTATTTAGGATTTGCTAAAAATGTTAAAGACCCTTCAAAACCTTCTTCTATTTTAGAAAGTCTGGAAACTTCAACTTCAGGATTCCCAACTACATCACCTTCCAGTATTCCTGCAATTTGTTGTGCTGTAAATTTCACACTGTAAGATATTTTTGTTTTTTGATTGACGCAAAAATAGGAAAAATGTACTAAAGTTTGCCCTTAGGATGACAGATATAATATTTAGTAACGGGTTTTGATAAGGCTTTTAGATTTAACTGATCTGAAGCCCTTATAATATCTTCAATTTTCCCCGATTTATGTAATATATTAATACGTGTGGTTTTTAATTGATAGGCCTGATTTGAAATACTCCCTGAAAACACAAAGTATTCTGCTTCATGTTTGGTAATATTATAATCCCGGATTAAAGATGCTATGTGCTTATCTAAAGTTTTGGCCTTTATACTTTTGTCCTTTAGTTTGATCTTAAGCAAATTTCTGTTAATTATCATTTCACACAATTTACTCAAGACAAAATCGTCATAATACTGCCATTGTTTCATGGCCGTTACAATATCATAATCATCTAATTGTGAAAAAACATTCAGTGTCTCTCCATTAAAATTATCTGTAGATATTTTATTATTTAAAAAATACATCAACGCTTTACTGGCTTGTAATTGATGTCCCAAATCATGTAATTCTTTAGCACGTTTTAAAACTCTGATCAGCAACTGTTCGGCAGCTAATCCGGTTTTATGAAGATAAACCTGCCAATACATCAAACGCCTGGCAATAATAAATTTTTCAACACTATAAATCCCCTTTTCTTCAATAACTAAAGCATCATCTACCACATTAAGCATAGTTATTAAACGTTCACTATTTATATTGCCTTCAGCTACCCCGGTATAAAAGCTGTCACGCTTTAAATAATCAGCTCTATCCATGTCCATTTGCCCAGAAATGAGTTGATACATAAATTTTCTTGGGTATTCGCCTTTGAATATTTGAATAGCTAGCGTTAAACTTCCGTTAAATTCTTCATTCAATTGCTCCATAAAAAGCAAGGAAATTTCCTCATGAGACACATTATTTACAATACTATGTTCCATAGCATGAGAAAATGGCCCATGACCAATATCGTGTAGCAAAATAGCAACATAAAGTCCTGTCTCCTCTTCTTCAGAAATTGTAACTCCCTTAAAACGAAGGACATTAACTGCTTGTTGCATTAAATGCACACAACCTATGGCATGGTGAAATCTGGTGTGATGTGCGCCTGGATATACCAGATAGGTCATTCCCATTTGGGTAATCCGTCTTAATCTTTGAAAGTATTTGTGTTGTATTAAATCAAATATCAGGGAATTTGGAATAGTAATAAATCCGTAAATTGGGTCGTTTAATATTTTAAGTTTGTTCAAACTTTAACTTTTAGCATTTAACATTACAAATATAACTATATGAGCATAATAAAAATACTTTGGGTTGATGACGAAATTGATTTGTTAAAACCTCACATTTTATTTTTGGAAAAGAAGCATTATAAGGTCACTACGTGTAAAAGTGGTACTGAAGCAGTAGATATATTGGATGATGAAAATTTTGACATTGTGTTTCTTGATGAAAATATGCCTGGGCTTACAGGTCTAGAAACCTTGAATGAAATAAAAGAAAAGGAAGATAACCTTCCTGTGGTTATGATTACTAAAAGTGAGGAAGAATATATTATGGAGGAAGCTATTGGCAATAAAATAGCTGACTATTTAATTAAACCGGTAAACCCCAATCAAATCCTTTTAAGTTTAAAAAAGAACCTAGACCATTCCAGGTTAATTTCAGAGAAAACAACTTCTAATTACCAACAGGAATTCAGGAAAATAGCTATGGATCTGGCTATGGTAAACAGTTATGAAGAATGGGTACATTTATACCAAAAATTGATTTATTGGGAAATTCAATTGGAAGACATAGAAGATGTTGGTATGTTTGAGATTCTGGAATCGCAAAAAAATGAAGCTAATATTCAATTTGGAAAGTTTATAGATAAGAATTATGCGAAATGGTTCAAACCCAACACAGATTCTCCAATTATGTCTCATACTTTATTTAAGGAAAAAATTGTTCCGGAAATCAGCAATGAGCAACCTACGCTTTTAGTAGTCATTGATAATTTGAGGTATGACCAATGGAAAGTTTTTGAACCTGTTATCAATAATTATTACAAAAAGGATAAAGAAGACGCTTTTTTTAGCATTTTACCTACAGCAACACAATATGCCCGTAACGCTATATTTTCTGGGTTAATGCCCGGTGACATGGAAAAACTATTCCCTCAGTATTGGAAAAATGACACAGATGAAGGTGGCAAAAATATGCACGAGGCCGATTTTTTAGAGACCCAAATGAAACGATTAGGGTTAAATCATATTAGCTATGAGTATCATAAGATAACCAATTTGAGGACCGGTAAAAAATTAGCTGGGAATTTCAAGACTTTAAAAAATAATGATCTCACGGTAGTGGTATATAATTTTGTGGATATGCTTTCACATTCTAAAACGGAAATGGAAGTGGTTAAAGAGCTGGCTTCTAACGATAAGGCCTATAGATCACTAACTTTAAGTTGGTTTAAAAATTCACCGCTTTTAGAAATGATACAACAGGCTCAGCAATTAGGATTTAAGCTCATCTTGACTACTGATCATGGTACTATAAATGTTAAAAACCCGTCTAAGGTTATTGGAGATAGAGATACTAGCCTTAACTTGCGTTATAAAACCGGCCGTAGTTTGACTTATGACCAAAAAGATGTATTGGTTGCTAAGAAACCTAAAGATTTGCATTTACCCTCTATAAACATGAGTAGCTCATATATTTTTGCTAAAAGCGACCTGTTCTTTGCCTATCCTAATAACTACAATCATTATGTAAGCTATTACAGAAATACGTATCAGCATGGTGGTGTATCTTTAGAAGAAATGATCATTCCCTATGTGGTTTTTACACCAAAATAAATCTATGAAATACACAAATATCCGATGAAATACGTTTTTATTTAGGTTTTATCAGAATTTATTATTAATATTGCTACTAAAACTGGCTAAAATTGAAAATCAGTTACAAACTAAATGAGGTTGAGCAGGTTGCAAAACAACTCATTACGCAGGCAACAAGTAAGACCTTGTTATTTTATGGTGATATGGGGGTTGGCAAGACCACACTTATTAGCACCATTGTAAAACTATTGGGTAGCCAGGATGAGGTAAGTAGCCCCACCTTTTCAATAGTTAATGAGTATCAATTAGATAATGATAAAATTTATCATTTTGATTTGTATAGAATTAAGGATCTGGAAGAGGCTTACAATTTCGGCATTGAAGATTATTTAGATTCAGATCATTGGAAATTGGTTGAGTGGCCAGAAAAAATAGAAGACATTTTATTTCATGATTTTGATAAAATCGAGCTAGAATTAGATACAAACAGTACCAGAATTTTAGCTCTAAATTAAATATATAATAACCAATAAACTGTAGTACATATAAGCATAAACAACAAATTCCACCACCTATTTTGGGGTTTTACGGGAAACCCACAGCAGAAATTTTAAGAATTATTGTTTTTAACATTTTTTTAACATTTAAGCTCAAACTCCAGAATAGCCTTTAGTTACATTTGGGTAATTAATTAATTAAATCCCTTAAAAAATGAAAACTAAAACATTTGTAATTGCAATCGCAATTTTTGGAGGTTTGTTGTTTACGGCTAATTCAACTGAAACGTTAAGCCAAGATGAACAGCAATCAACAAGAATCGAAAAAAAATCTAGACCTATCGTCGCAGACTCAAAAATCGAAAAAAAATCTAGACCAATTGTTGCCGAAGCAAGAATCGAAAAAAAATCTAGACCAATCGCTGCTTAAAGATAAGCATGTGAGTAGAAAGTTGGTTGTAGGTAGTGTAATAGCTACAATTATAGCTATTACACCTTATTTATTTACCTTATATGAGAGTGTCCCTAAAACACAAATTTGGGACACTTTTTTATTTACATATGACAGCGCTTTATGGGGGGATGCTAATTACGCTATGTGGGTAATAACTGGCAAATTAATACCGTTATATCTATTATTTTTATGGTTCTTTACCTGTCGTCATTGGTGGTATCATGCCTTATTAGTACCAATAATTATGTATATTTTTCAAATCTTAACAGTGTTTAATGCAGATTCCAAGTTTATAGATGAGTTTCAACTAATATATCTATTACCAATAATGGCGCTTGTAATCCCTACAATTTATTTAATAAGAGCTAGAATGTTTAATAGACTGAATGTGGCAACAAAAAGTATGCAAGAATTGGAGGACGAGTTTAAAATATCGCCAAAAAACTTTTGGGGCAAGATGAAACAGTATTTTTAAATTATTAATTATTACCTAACCTATTCCGTTCTTCTAAATCAATTTTATTTTGATTATTTTGTAACTTTATGTTTCCAAATTTATAATTAAATCCAAAAACAAACATTCTATTTTCTCTTTTAGAAATTACAAAACTATCCTGACTGGCGTATTTTGTTTTAACTGTAAAGTTTTGTGTATTAAAAATATCAGTTACCCCAATATTGAAAGAAGCTTTATTATTCCAAAGTGTTTTTCTTAAATTTATATTTAACCCAGCTATCGTACTGGCATACGTAGGCCCTTCTGCTGTTGGAGACATATGCGTATATGACACATCAGCTATTAAACTTTTGTTTTCCAAAAATGTAAAATAATTAATGATTTCTGCATAAATGGACCACTTGTCCGTAAAGAACAAATTATTATCAACTCCACCTGGTTCAAAAAACTTATTTCTATAGTAGAAAGTAGAAGTTAAAATGTACAAATTCCAACGTGGCAATATTTGTTTATATGTTGTAAAATCTAATCCATAAGAAAAAGATAACTTTGTATTAGTATTTTTATACACTAATTGATTGTTGTCATTATCTTGGAATATAAACTCTAATGTTGGATTTTTTTCATTTCTATAGTATACTTCAAAAGTATAATCTTTATTTAAAATATAGCCTAAAATAAATTGATCATCAATTTGAGGCTTTAAATTAGGATCCCCTGTACTATAGGTGTTATCATTTAAAAAATATTTAAAAGGGTTTAATTCACTATAACGAGGGCGATGGATACGCCTACTATAATTAAAATAGATCTCGTTATTATCATTAACACTGTTTGATAAATAAAATGTTGGAAAGAACTTTATGTAATCGGTATCATTAACTTGATTCGTGGACAAGGAGTTTCCTTTTAGATCTGTATACTCTGTTCTTAATCCTAATTTTAAACTCCAGAATTCCCAATCCTTAGCGTAACTAGCATAAGCCGCATAATTGGTTTCATCATATAAAAAGATGTCTGAGTTTTCCAGGTCTTCTTGTTTAAGGTCATTTTCAAAACTAAACTGATCTAATATATTTTTGGAATTAATATGAGACACCTTTGCTCCGGCTTCAAACTGCCCGGAACCCTTTAAAGGTAACTCATAATCTATTTGCCCGGTATACAGTTTGATTTCCTGGCTGGAAAAGGTTTGAAACCGGTTATTCCTAATCATGGTCTCATCCGGAAAAAAATAATCGGTATCTACATTTTGAAAACTTGAGAAATCATAATTAGTATGGTGGGTGCTAATCGATAGTTTCTCTCCTTCTTTTTTAAAGTTATGGTTATAATCAAGCGTAAAAGCTAAATTAAAGGTTTCGTCCACCTTAAGGCTTTCTGTTTTAAATACAGAATCCAGTACTTTATTATATCCAAATACATCAGTAACAGAATTAGCCCTGGTTTTTGTGTTGTCCCGGGGTGCTATAAGCATACTGGAGGAAAGCCCTAAGCTGTTACGATCATCAAAATCATAATCAATATTAGCATTAATGTTTTGATTAGCCGTTCTACGGGTTCTTTTAAAATCAGTTTCCCAGCTAGATGTGATTTGATTGTCAGTCATAAAATTGATAAATTCATCTTTATAGCTGTAATCTTTTCTCGGGCTGATACTATAATTCACATAGGTATTGAGCTTTTTAGCCTTAAAAAAATGACTGGTTCCCAAAGCATACTTAGGAAACTGAGACCCCTGTTTGTAGTTACCAAACACACTGCCATGATACCCGGCAATAATATTTTTACCGGAAACAATATTCAGTACCGCGCCGCCTTCGGCATCATATTTTGCCGGCGGGTTGGTGATCACTTCTATGGATTTAATATCATTAGCCGAAGTCCCTTCCAATAACTGCAACACCTCGCTTTCAGATAAATGAACTCGTCGGTCATTAATATAAACTATTGGTGTGGATTGTTTAACAGAAATGGAGCCGTCATGAACCATCACGCCCGGGGTATGTTTTAAAACATCTAAAACATTATTATTTGACAGCGTTGAGTTTTCTACATTAAACACCAACCGGTCCACAAGGCGTTTTACCGTAGGTCTTTGGGCCACAACTGTCACCCCGTCTAGTTCTTCCAGGTTTTCCTCAAGAACGATGTTTTCAAAATGAATATCCCGTTCCAATTCAACCCTAGTGTTATAGCTTTTAAACCCCAAAAACCTGATGCTTAAAATATAGTCTCCCGTTTTAAGATTTTCTATTAAAAAATTACCGTTATCATCCGTAGTAGTTCCTTTCATAGCTTCTGAAGCACCAAGACTGGTTAACGTTATGTTAGCATAGGCTATTGGGGTATTAGTATTATCTTTAACCATACCACTTATACTGAATTCTTGAGAGAAGCCTATTAACGGCAATAAACAAATAAAATAAGTAATGATTTTTTTGCTCATATAGTAGTCTGTAAAGCAAATGTAGTACAATTAATTGAATCTATTCTGAGGTAAACCCATAATACTTTTTTATGTTTTTCTTACAATTAAGAAGGTGTTTTTTGTTATAAGAAAAATACAGTAAACATGTATTTTTTAGGGGCAATAAAAAATTTATTTGTAATTTGTTTTTAATAATCTAACTATCATGTCTAAAAAACTATCACCGTTCACCAAACAACAGCTTTTACCTCAGGAAGAGACCCTGGAAATACTCAAAAAAAAGGGTGAATTGTTTATTGGCTTACCCAAAGAAACGGCTTTCCAGGAAAAGCGGATTTGCTTGACACCGGATGCTGTATATGCTTTGGTTAATAACGGGCATAGGGTACTTATGGAATCCGGAGCCGGGACCGGAGCTAATTTTAGTGATAAAGATTATAGTGAAGCCGGAGCTGAAATCACAAAGGATACAGCCAAGGTGTTTTCATGCCCCATGGTTTTGAAAGTAGAGCCCCCTACCCTTGACCAGATCAAGTTGCTTAACCCACAAACCATTTTAATATCTGCACTTCAGATAAAAACGCAGTCAAAAAAATATTTTGAAGCTTTAGCATCCAAACGTATTACGGCATTGGCCTTTGAATTTATTAGAGATACTGATGGCAGTTATCCTGCCGTGAAATCCTTAAGTGAAATTGCCGGAACGGCTTCCATTTTAATAGCTGCCGAGTTATTATCGGAAACTCAAAATGGAAACGGGCTCATGTTTGGAAATATAAGTGGGGTTCCTCCAATAGAAGTGGTTATTCTTGGCGCTGGAACCGTAGGTGAATATGCGGCAAGAAGTGCTATTGGTTTAGGAGCAGGTATTAAGGTATTTGATAATTCAATTACTAAACTACGGCAAATCCAAACGCATTTAGGGAGACACTTGTTTACATCAACCATTCAGCCTAAAAATTTATTAAAAGCTTTAAAGCGTTGCGATGTTGTTATTGGAGCGGTAAGAGGCACTAACAGGTCGCCTATTGTTGTAACAGAAGCTATGGTACAACATATGAAAAAGGGGGCTATAATTATTGATGTGAGTATAGATATGGGAGGTTGTTTTGACACCAGTGAAGTTACTACTCATAAACAACCTACGTTTACAAAACATAACGTTGTACATTATTGTGTTCCAAATATTCCTGCCCGATATCCACGTACCGCCTCCGTTTCAATAAGCAATATCTTTACGCCTTACTTATTAAAAATAGCCGAAGACGGTGGTATTGAAAATTCTTTAAGATTTGATAGGGGTTTAAAAAATGGATTGTACTTTTACCACGGAATTTTAACTAGCAAATCCGTTGGAGAATGGTTCGATTTAAACTATAGTGATATCAATTTGCTTATATTTTAAAACAGAAATCTCTGGATTGCTCCCTTAATTTTGTTACATGAAACTTATACAACGTATTGGCTATTATCTTGGTGGATTTTCTATAGGCTTAATCATTTTAGCATTCTTTTTAAATGGTAAAAAAACGTCTTGTAGTTATGGTCCCGAAGCCCGTGTTTTAAAAAATATAAACACCAAAAAAACAGCTTTTAGTCATAAGGTTAAAGAAACCATAAAAAAGGAAAATCTGGATTCCGTTCAAATTCATAATGTCTTAAAAAGTGGCGCTATTGATTTTTCAAAGAGCTCTCCCAGACAAGAACCATGTGGGGTGTACCTGGTAGAGGGAAGCATTAATGATACTGAGGTTTCAATATATGTTGAAAATTGCGATAGTATTGCTACCATAACTAACCTTAAACTGAATTAGGCCATGCTTAAACGCAGTTTTGACCTGGTTTTTTCTGCCATAGGATTAATTGTTTTACTTCCTTTTTTAATAGCCATAGCCGTACTCATAAAATTGGATTCTAAAGGCCCGGTTTTTTTTATCCAAGGACGTGTTGGCAAAAGCAATATAGATTTCAATATCTATAAATTTAGAACCATGCGCGTTCAATCTGACAAACAAGGGTTATTAACTTTAGGCAACAATGATTCCAGGGTAACTAAAGTAGGCTATTTTTTAAGGCGCTATAAGATTGATGAATTTCCGCAATTATTAAATATTATTAAAGGTGATATGAGTTTTGTAGGTCCGAGACCTGAGCTTCGCCATTATGTCAATTATTACAGTGAAGATGATATGGGAATATTTAAGGTAAGACCTGGTATTACTGGGCTTGCTTCCCTAAAATACAGAAATGAAGTTGAGCTGCTAAAAGCAGCGAAAAACCCTGAAGAATTCTTTATTAAAACCATTATTCCTGATAAATTAAAATTCAATAAAGACTATATAAAACGTAGAAATTTCTTTTTTGATCTAAAACTTATCGGCCTGACCATAATTAAAGTCATAACAAAGTAATTCTCCTCCTTTTTGGAGCTATCTATATTTATTTATACTTTGTGCCGTATTCCCTCCAAAATATACTGTAACAAATTATTGCCTCAATGGACAGATCAACAGCAAATCGTATTGACGAGTTATTATTGAACTCCGGCTTATTTCCATTTAAAACGCAAGTCAAAACTAAACCTGAATCCTTTGATTTTTCTAATGAAACCATTTTAGTCACCGGTGCCGCAGGAACTGTTGGTAGTGAAATTTCTAAACAATTGGTTTCTTCCAGGTTTAAAAGACTTATTCTTTTAGATATGGCTGAATCTCCCTTATATAGTCTCATTAAAGATTTAGAATTTGAAGACACTGAGCATGTTGATTTTAAACTTCTAAACCTTCGGAATGAGGCATCCATGACATTCCTTTTTGAGACCTATCGTCCCACTATAGTGTTTCATACCGCAGCTTATAAACATGTGCCCATGATGGAGCAAAATCCTTATGAAGCTGTAAAAACAAATGTTTTTGGAACTAAACTACTTGCTGATCTGTCTATTAAGTACCACGTTAAAACGTTTGTATTTATTTCTACAGATAAGGCTGTTAATCCAATTAATATAATGGGAACATCTAAATTAATTGGAGAAAGGTATTTAAACCAATTAAATGTCAAATCAAACACTCAATTTTTAATCACCCGATTTGGTAATATTTTAGGGTCTAACGGATCTGTTGTGCCATTATTCAAATCACAGATAGAATCTGGAAACCCAATAACGATTACCGATCCATCTGCCTCAAGATATTTTATCAATAAACAAAAAGCTTGTCTATTGATTTTAAAAATAGCGAAGAACAGCAGAGCCAAAGACAACTTTTATACATTTAATATGGGAGCACCTATCAAAATAGCAGATATTGCAAAACGCTTGATTCTATTATATGACGGTTTAATAAAAAAGCCTGATATTAAGTTTACAAGTTTACGCTCAGGGGAAAAATCACATGAAGATATAGTTGCTGGCGACGAAACTTTAGTTCCATTAGATAATGATATCTTTTTAATCAAACACCAAGTTGAACCAAAAATTCAAAAAACTATTGATTTTGCCCAGTTAAATACAATTACACCTTTTACATCTCATTCTAAGATACAATCAATTTTAGCAAATTACTTTTAAGATTAAAGTGTTTTTCTACGTGCTTTCTCTTTAGTCAATAAAGCCAGTTCTCTCCCGGTTTGTCCAGCAACTGAAGTATTCTCTTCTGCTCTTCTAATTAAATAAGGCATCACATCTTTCACAGGGCCAAACGGAATATATTTGGCTACGTTGTACCCCTGACTAGCCAAGTTAAAGCTAATATGGTCACTCATACCATACAATTGACCAAACCAAATACGTGGGTCGTTATTAAGTATTCCTTTTTCTGCCATCAATTGCATTAATAAATAAGAACTATCCTCATTATGTGTCCCTGCAAATATGGACATACTATCTATATTTTCAATCATATAGGCTAAGCCCCTATTAAAGTTTTCATCTGTAGCGGCTTTACTTACACAAATAGGCGACCTATATCCATTTTCTTTAGCCCTTTCATTTTCTTTCTCCATATAAGCCCCTCTAACTAGTTTGAACCCTAAAAAATAGTTGCCCGATCTGGCTTTTTTATGCGCTTCTACCAAATAATCAAACCTATCATGCCTGTACATTTGCAAGGTGTTAAATACAATTGGTTTTTCTGTATTATATTTTTCCATCATTTGAGTTACCAAGTCATCAGCAGCGTCTTGCATCCAGCTTTCTTCTGCATCAATTAAAATAGCCACATCACTGGCTTTAGCTTGTTTACATATTACATCAAATCGATTAACGACTCTATGCCATTCTTCGGTTTCAGCTTTTGACAGGTTATCTCCTCTACCCATTTTTTCATACAGTTCAAAGCGTCCAAACCCTGTAGGTTTAAAGACGGCTATTGGCATAGCTTTCTTACCTTCTGCAAACTCAATGATCTTTAAAATCTTGTCTCTTGCAGCATCAAACTCTTTTTCGTTTTCCTTCCCTTCTACCGAGTAATCCAAAACAGAACTAACACCCTTATGATACATTTTATCAATTACTGAAAGACAATCTTCTTCATTTACACCGCCGCAAAAATGGTCAAATACAGTTGAACGTATCAGCCCTTCAATTGGCAAATGTGCTTTTATAGCAAAGTTTGTAGCTGCTGTACCAATACGAACCAAAGGTTCTATAGAAATCATTTTAAATAAAAAGTACGCGCGCTCTAATTCTGAATCGTTTTTAAGCGAAAAAGCGATTTCGGTATTATCAAAAATTCGTTTCTTTTTTTGCATTATTCATAAAATTTACTGCAAATATAATTAACCATAAGTTATCATTTTATATAAAATCTCCTTAATTTCACAGCTTTAAAAAATGAGATTTATTTCATGGATTCTATTACCTATAAAGACTGTACAATTCATTTTAATGATACTTGTTATGTTTCTGTAAACAAACATCTTAAAGAAAACAATTTCTCGAAGATCTTTATTTTAGTGGATGAAAACACTCATCAGTATTGCTTACCTATTTTTTTAGAAAAATTAAGTACCGATACTGCTATTGAAATTATTGAAATAGAATCAGGCGAAGAAAACAAAAACATTGACACCTGCGTTGGTGTCTGGAATACTCTTTCTGAACTGAATGCTGATAGAAAAAGTTTAATGATAAATATTGGGGGTGGCGTAATAACAGATTTAGGAGGCTTTGTAGCCTGCACGTTTAAGCGCGGTATTGCCTATATAAATGTCCCCACTACCCTACTTTCAATGGTTGATGCTTCTGTAGGTGGTAAAACTGGTGTTGACTTAGGGCATTTAAAAAATCAAATTGGCGTAATCAGTAACCCGGATCTGGTGCTTATTGATACGCATTTTTTAAATACTTTAGCTCAAAACCAAATGCGTTCCGGGCTTGCCGAAATGCTTAAACACGGGCTTATTACAGGTGAGCATTACTGGAATAAATTTCTAGACTTATCTAAACTGTCTTTACATGATTTGGATACGTTAATTCACGAATCTGTTATCATTAAAAAAGAGGTTGTTGAAGAAGATCCTTTTGAAGATGGCCTACGAAAAACCTTAAACTTTGGTCATACACTTGGACATGCCATAGAATCTTATTTCCTTAGCAACCCAAACAAAACCACCTTGTTACATGGAGAAGCCATTATTGTAGGTATGATTTTGGCCAGTTATATTTCTACTGAATTAACAGGTTTTCCTAAACAAACAACATTAGATATTAAACAATTATTTATAAGCTACTACGGGAAGGTTGATATTGATAAATCTGAACACAGTGCTATTATAGAATTATTAAAGTATGACAAGAAAAATAATCATGGAAATATTAATTTTGTATTGCTTGAATCTATAGGAAAACCAGTAATTGATTGTTTGGTTGATGATGAGATAATAATAGATGCATTTAATTTTTATGCAACCTAATAGTAATTAACCCAAAATATTGTACCTAATACAATGTTTTCTTTTTTTTCTAAAAAGTTCTTTTTAAAAGATTTACTCGAAGATTTTGTTGATATTCATAATCACATACTTCCGGGGATAGATGATGGTGCAAAAAATATTGAGGATTCTTTAAACTTGATACGAAAAATGCAAGAGCTGGGTATCAAACAATTTATACCTACGCCACACGTCATGCATGATTTTTATCCAAACACTGATGAAACCATTGGAAATGCTTATCAGAATTTATTAGAAGCCTTAGATTCTAAAACGCAAAGTAAAATAACTATAAATCCGGCTGCCGAATATATGCTGGATATTCATTTTGAAAAATTTCTTAAAACTAATTATCTTTTTACACTAAAAGCCAAACATATTTTGGTTGAGCTCTCCTATTTTCAGCCATCAATAAACCTTGAAGAGATCATTTTTAAGATTAAGACTAAAGGATACATCCCTATTTTAGCACACCCGGAGAGATATTCATACTATCATAATAATTTGGGATATTATGAAAAACTCAAACAATTAGGCTGTTACTTCCAACTTAATTTACTGTCTTTAAGTAATCATTATGGAGTAAGTGTTAATAAGACCGGGAATTATCTCATGGAAAACAAATTAATTGATTTTGTTGGTACCGATATTCATCATGAAAAGCATATAGAAAAGCTGTCGAATTTGAAGCTTAATAAAAAATCAAAAATGCATTTGATTGAAATAATTAACAACACCAATCAGACATTCTCAGTTATTTAAGCGTTTTTCTTCCTTTTAAAAAAACTTTTCTTTTCAGGCGCACCGTAATAACCATATCTGGCACCATAGCCAAAATTGGATTGCATAACATCATTTACAACCAACATCATCCCATTTAATTTATTTTCAACATGCAATTCTTCAACAAAATTAAGCATGTTTTTTTCTGTATATCCTGCTCTTGTTAAATAAATAGTGTGCCCGGCATATTCACTAATTAAAAGTGTATCTGTGACCAACATAGCAGGTGCTGTATCAACAATTACATAATCATATTGATTAGATACAGAATCAAACAATTCCTTTACCCTGCCTGTCATTAATAACTCCGCCGGGTTGGGTGGAATCTTTCCTGATAATAAAATATCTATGTTAACATCATTGATGGAATAGGATTCAATTACTTCTCCGGAGAGTATTGAATCATCAGATAGGTATTCGGTCAATCCAATTTTTGAAGGTTGCTTATCCCTTTTGCCCTTAATTGCAGAATAGATTTGTGGATTTCTAATGTCAGCTCCTAGCAACAAAACCCTTTTATTAGTATTAGCAAAAGTAAGAGCCATATTTAAACTAACAAACGATTTTCCTTCTCCATTTATGGTTGAGGTTACAAAAATTATATTTTTATAATTTTTATCAGACCTTCCTTTTTGAACAAAATCAAAATTCGTTCTTATTATCCTAAACGATTCTGACAAAATTGATCGATCATTGCGTTCAACCAAATTTTTATCACCTCTTTTCACTCTAGGAATTTCTCCCAATATGGTAACATTTTTAATAGCTTTTTGTAGGTCTTCCTTATTATGAATTTTTGTATCTAATATATCTTTTACATAAAAAACCATAAAAGGTATCAATAATCCAATAAATACTGCACTTATATATATTAACCGTTTATTAGGAGACACAGGTCCTCCCTTGCTATTATAAGCTTCATCAATGATTTTAGCGCTTGGAGAAGTTGCCGTTAAAGAGATGGTGGCTTCCTCCCTTTTTTCTAATAAATACAGGTATAATGATTCTTTAATACCCTGTTTTCGCTCAATAGATCTTAGCTTTCGCTCTTGGCTTGGTACAGAGAATATTTTTGAATTTATTCTATTAGATTGATTCTCTAAACTCCCCAACTGAATCCTAAGGGACTTACTTGCATTATTTATACTGTTTTGTAAGTTTTGCCTTATTCCATTTAAGGTTTGGTCTAATTCTATAACTACTGGGTTTTGCTCTCCTGCGCTTTTTAAAAGTATTTTTCGTCGTTCTAGTAACTCGTTATATCTTAAAGAAAGCCCACTGATTGTTGCGTCTCCCATTCCTAAATTAGAGGGTATGGACGTATACCTAGTAGTTTCATCACCCAATGACTCCTTCATGGAGTTCATCAAACTCAACTGCGTTCTGGTGGCATCTACCTGTTGCTGATTTAAAACACTTGAATTTAAAAACTGACCGGCCTCGGAGGTCACATCTGTAATCTTATTTCCTGTTTTAAATTTTACTATACTATCATCTACATTTATCAGGTCAGAAGCAATTAATTCAACACGTTGATCTATAAACTCTGCTGTATTTCTTGATATTTCATTTTTCTTTTGAATAGTAGAAATATTATACTCATCAATTAGAGTGTTTATGATATCTTTAGCTTTTTGTATAACAGGGTCGGTTATACTAACTTCAACAACTTTTGATGATTTACCTGTAGGAGATATATTAATTCTACCTTTTAGAGATTCTGCTAAAAACTTCATTGGGGTTATTTTTACTCTAATGTCATCCCCAATAAAACTTTCTAAATTTTTATTTTTTGGAGTAATTATAATACCTCCAAAAAACGTAGGAATTGTTTCTCCAAAAGTATATTTTTTAGGAATATCATCTTCGTTGATTCGAAAATTAAAATTAGTGGTAGAAAGAATCTCTGTGTGAAAATTAAAATCTGTTTTATTAATAACTGAATCTGATTCAATAAAATTTATAACTATCGGAGAATTTTTATAAAGTTCGGATTCATGAATACGCCCCTTAACAAAATATGCAACATTTAAATTTAATTTTTTAACAACATTTCTAAAAAAACTTCTGGATTTAATAACCTGTACTTCATCTTCGACCATAGCATCTTCCTTTTCAGAGAAAAGTGACAAATCTTTCAATGCACTTGCTGAAGACGCATCTTTGTTATCTAAGAGCATAATCTTAGCAACAGCCAAATATTGAGGTGTTGTATATCTTAAACTTAAGAAAGCAATTCCAACACATAAAATACAACTCAAAACAAACCACCTCCATTGCTTAAAATACATGAGAAGTGTTTTCTTTAGATTAAAATCCTCAGAAATGTTATTATTAGATAAGTTTTTATTATCACCTAAATCCATAATTATATTTCTAATTTCTAGTAATTAATAAGAGTGTTGTGGTTATAAGAAATGTTGTAATTGAAATTAAAGTTCCAAGGCTTGAATTTCCAGAAGCACTACTTATAGCAGATCTATTTGGCTCAACATAAACATAGTCATTTTGCGTCAAATAATAAACAGGAGAGTTGAAAACTTCTTTATTGGTTAAGTCAATTCTGGTGTATGTTTTTGTGCCATTAAAATCTCTAACTATCAAAACATTATCCCTTCTCCCCTTTATTGTTAAGTCTCCAGCCATACCTAGTGCTTCTAAAACAGAGATTCTTTCTCCTGAAACAGGGTAAACACCAGGGCTACGTACTTCCCCTGCTATAGTTACTCTAAAATTAAGTACTCGAAAAATAATCACAGGGTCTTTTAATAACTTACCCTCAGCAAATTTTTTCTTGAAAAGTGCTTTTGCTTCTTCAACCGTAAGTCCTAGTAGTTTTATTTTGCCTAAAACAGGGTAATCTATATTTCCTTCTACATCAATTAAATAATCAACTAACTCTCCCTGAGCTCCAGTAGTTCTAATTAAATTATAAGGTTGTGTAACCGTTTGGTCCAGTGTAGAAACATAAATACTCACTATATCCCCTACTTTTAACTTAGCCTTAAAAGTATCGGTATCTACCACAGTTTCAAAATTTTTGGCATTTTGAAAGTAAACTACATCTTCCCTTGTGGCACATGAAGACAAAAACAAACTAATTACCAAACCGGTAAATACCTGCTTAGTTTTTATAAGAGCTATGTTCATTTTTAACATAATAATTGGGGGGGGGAATAATAAAATTAAAGTGATTAATTATAGGTTACCGTAATTTTTATCAGTTCTGCTTTCTGATACACCTTTGGCCTTTTTATAAATTTGAACTCTTTTGTCAAACCTTTCGTAGTCTGAATTATTAGATTTATACTCCGGTATTAATTGCTTCATTTTCATAACAATGTTGTTATTTTGGAAACGGTTAGTAATACAAAGTTCTTCTATCTGTGACTTCACTTTATTATGATCTAATTCTCTGGTCTTACTTATTAATATTTTCTTATGGTATGTTGATAAGGTGTTTTCTCCGTTTGCCAATAATTCCTCATAAAGCTTTTCCCCCGGACGCAAACCGGTAATCTTTATATCTATATCTTCAGGATACCTCAGTCCAGAAAGCTTGATCATATTTTTGGCAAGGTCAAATATCTTCACAGATTCTCCCATATCAAAAATAAATATCTCTCCTCCTTTACCCATTGTTCCAGCCTCTAAAACCAACCGAGAAGCTTCAGGTATAGTCATAAAATATCTGGTGATTTCCTGATGGGTAAGTGTTAATGGTCCTCCTCGTTCTATTTGCTTCTTGAATAATGGAATTACAGATCCATTTGACCCCAGAACATTACCAAACCTGGTAGTGATAAACTTAGTTTTACTTTCTTTTTGAAGACAGCTAATATACATTTCTGCCATTCTTTTGGTTGCCCCCATGACACTGGTTGGATTTACTGCCTTATCTGTAGACACAAAGACAAACTTTTTAACATTATATCTTGAGGCAGTATCAGCTAACAACTTAGTCCCGTTAACGTTAATTTTAATAGCTTCATAAGGGGTTTGTTCCATTAATGGCACATGCTTGTATGCTGCAGCATGAAATACCATAGTAGGTTTATGTTTTTGGAAAATAGCATCTATTCTTAACCCATCTCTAATATCGGCTACAATAGCTGTAAAGTTATGTTTCCCATCACGCTTTAAATCTTGCTGAACATCATATAGCGGCGATTCAGCCTGATCAATTAAAATTAATTCTTTTACATTAAAATTTGAAAGCTGTTTAACCAATTCACTCCCTATAGATCCGGCTGCACCTGTAATAACTACAGTTTCTCCTCTAAACTCATTTAAAAGATTAGGATTATCTATTTCTATTGGTGGTCGTCCCAATAAGTCTTCTATTTGTACCTGCTTAATTTGCTTGGCACTTAATTCTCCATTTATCCATTGCTCAATTGGCGGAACTTTTGTGACTTTTACATCAGAATCAACCAACGCATCCAATAAGCTTATTAACTTCTCAGATTTAATAGACTGAGAAGCAACAATTATTTCATTTATATTATTAACCCTTACATAGTTATTCGTAACCTGTTCATTATTCAAAATTGAAATACCGTTAATTTTTTTTCCACGCTTTTTTGGGTTATCATCAATAAAGGCAAGAACCTGAAATGTGGTACTGGAGTTACTCACCAAGGCATTATAGGTAACAATACCTGAATCTGCCGCTCCATAAATTAAAACACGCTTTGATGATTCCAGTTTGCATTTTAAGTACCTGTATCCCATTTTAAAAACCAACCTACTTGCTGCCAAAATCACAAAACTTAACAACGCATGCAATATTATTATAGAGAGTGGTATTGTAAAACCGGGTACAAGTCCAAATAGTCTATTTAATAGCACAACGCCAACACATATCCCAGACATTAAACTGATAGATTTGAATAAGTTAACAACATCTGTAAACCCCGTATGCCGGATAACACTTTTAAAAGACCCCATTAAAAGGAAACTGAAAGCCGATACTATTATCAAGAACGGTAATTGAACTATAAACTGCTTAATATCAAAATTTAAAGTAAAATTAAACCTGATTAAATATGCAGCAAAAAACGTTAGCAAAACAATAGTTAAGTCTATACTAAATACCAGCCATTTTGACGCATACTTTTGTGAGAGATAAGTAAAGTATTTTTTTATCATAAGTTTGGAGTTTCTATAATTATTTCAACAATTCTATTTAAGTCATCCTCACTTAAATTAGAACCGCTAGGCAAACAAAGTCCTTTTTCAAATAAATCTTCTGAAATACCATTTGTAAAATGTAAACATTCCTTAAAAACAGGTTGCATATGCATTGGCTTCCACAATGGCCTTGATTCAATATCATCATTTTGAAGCGCCAATCTTATTGCTTCTCTTTTTGCATAAGAATCTGTTTTGATACAGGTAATCCATCTATTTGAACAAAATCCTTTGGGTTCCTGTAATAGTTCAATGGAATCAAACTTATCTAAGTTTGATTTATAAAAATTAAAATTCTTCCTTCTGGCCTGAACCCTGTCATCAATAACCTGCATTTGTCCTCTACCTATGCCAGCCAGAACATTACTCATTCTATAGTTAAAACCTACAAAAGAATGCTCATAATGTGGTGCATGATCTCTGGCTTGGGTTGACAAAAAAACAGCCTTATCTTTCATGGCTTTGGTTTTGACTATCAAAGCTCCTCCTCCGGATGTTGTTATTATTTTGTTTCCGTTAAATGATAAAATGCCTATATCAGCCAATGTTCCGCATGCTTTTCCAAAGTAAGTACTCCCTAAGGCTTCTGCACTATCTTCAATAACGGGGATTTCATATCTTTTTGCTACCTCGTTAATCTCATTAGCCTTGTATGGCATACCATATAAATGAACAGCAATAATAGCCTTAGGCTTTTTATTCTTTTCAATTCTATCTTTAATCGCTATTTCAAGCAATTCCGGACACATATTCCAGGTCTCGGCCTCACTATCTATAAAAATTGGTGTAGCGCCTTGATATATAATAGGATTTGCCGAAGCCGAAAACGTAAAACTTTGGCATAATACTTCATCTCCTGCTGATACGTCCAGCAATTGTAAAGCCAAATGTATGGATGCTGTACCAGAACTTAACGCTGCAACATGTCTTTCATCACCTAAATAATACTTTAAATCTTCCTCAAATCCATCTACATTGGGTCCTAATGGCGCTATCCAATTAGTTGAGAAGGCATCATTGACAAAATCCAACTCTGCTCCTCCCATATGAGGTGATGATAAATATATCTTTGTCTTTGTCAGCATCAGTTTGATTTAGTTAAATTTTAAGTATAGATTTCCAGCCACAGTTTCTTACTATGTTACATATCATTTATAAAAAATTCTCTGAAAATCCCCTCTCATACATAAACAAAATTAATTTCAATAATTAGTCAATATAATTTTCAAGCTTGTATTTAATGATTATAAAAAGTAATCTAAATTAGTTTGTTATGAGAGCTTTACACACCTTTATTATCACTTAACACAATTAAATTAATATGCTATTAATCAATTCAATTTTGCATTTTACGATGTAAATTTAGTAATTGTTTTAAAGCAATAAGATTAGATTTTAGTTATTTCGCTAAAAGCGTTATTAAAATCGGTTAAATACATCTATTGATATAATTAAAAGTAAAAGTATGCATGTTGTCGACAATAGGTCAAAATTGACAATTAATTTAATGGCAAATTAATAAGAAAAATTACCGTTAATTAATTCATTTTTTTAATCTTTGATATAATATTTAAAATATACTAAATGAAAATACTAGTTACGGGGGCTGCCGGCTTTATAGGTTACCATGTCTCCAAAACGTTATTAAATAAAGGGCACAAAGTTTTTGGATTGGATAATATAAATGATTATTATGACATTAACTTAAAACTTTCCAGGCTAGAACAACTAGGAATAAACAAAAACGAAGCTGTTACTTTTAACAAAACTTGCTCTAGTAAAAAAGACCAAAATTTTTCATTTGTTAGAATGAATATTGAAGACCGTGACAGACTTCCAGAGGTATTCCAAAAAGAAAAATTTGATATAGTCTGTAACCTGGCTGCTCAAGCAGGAGTTAGATACAGCTTGGAAAACCCAGAATCTTATGTAGATTCTAATATGGTTGGCTTTCTTAATATACTTGAATGTTGTAGAAGTAATAACATTAAGCACTTGGTTTATGCAAGTAGCTCAAGCGTATATGGTCTTAATAAGAAAATTCCTTTCTCTACAGAAGACAACGTGGACCACCCTATAAGCCTTTACGCTGCAACAAAGAAAAGTAATGAGTTAATGGCACATACGTATGGTCATTTATTCAAAATCCCAACAACTGGATTACGTTTCTTCACTGTATATGGCCCATGGGGTCGCCCAGATATGGCTATGTTTTTATTTACAAATGCTATCATAAAAAATAAGCCAATAAAAGTTTTTAACTATGGTAAAATGGAACGCGATTTTACATATATAGATGATATAGTAGAAGGCATTGTCCTTATTATTGATAAATCAATAGATAATAGAGTTCTAAATGGTGATTTGTATAAACTATATAATATAGGTAATAATAGTTCGGTAAAACTGCTTGATTTCATAAAAGAGATAGAATTAAATTTAAAAAAGAAATCTAAAAAAGAGATGCTCCCAATTCAACCTGGTGATGTAGAACGCACGTGGGCCAATGTTGATGCGTTAATTAATGACTACAATTATAGTCCTAATACGAGTATAAAAAAAGGGGTGAAATCTTTTATAGATTGGTTTGTTGATTATTATAAATAGTCAATACAATTAATTTTATCGGTTTTTTTTGCATTTTTATTTAAATACTGGACGTTTGTCGTCAAAAACATTTAGTTAATATAATAATAATAAGTCTTTAAATTATTTTTCACATATTAGCGCACCTAAATTAAAACCCAAATTTGATGAATATAGAACTACTAAAAAATAAAACTGTTCTAGTTACTGGTGGAGCCGGATTTATTGGCTCAAATCTCTGTGAAACCCTCTTAAGTAATAACATTAAAACCATATGTTTAGATAATTTTGCAACTGGAAAGCGAAAAAACATAATTCCTTTTACAGAGGACAAGAACTTTAAATTAATAGAGGGAGATATAAGAAACTTAAATGATTGTCAAAATGCTTGTGACGGCATAGATTACATCCTGCATCAAGCTGCTTTAGGATCGGTTCCTCGTTCTATTAATGATCCTATTACTACTAACGATGTAAATGTATCCGGTTTTTTAAACATGTTAGTTGCAGCTAGAGACGCCAAAGTCAAAAGATTTGTTTATGCTGCTAGCTCGTCGACATACGGAGATCATGAAGCCTTACCCAAAGTTGAAGGTACCATTGGGAAACCATTATCCCCATATGCGATTACAAAATATGTAAACGAATTATACGCCGATATTTTTAATAAAACTTACGGACTTGATACTATTGGGCTTAGGTATTTCAATGTATTTGGAAAAAGGCAAGATCCTAATGGCGCCTATGCAGCAGTAATCCCTAAATTTGTTCAACAATTAATGAACCATGAATCTCCAATTATTAATGGAGATGGAAGTTATTCAAGAGATTTCACTTACATTGACAATGTAGTACAAATGAATATTAGAGCTTTAACAACCAAAAATGAGTTGGCTTTAAACACAATCTATAATGTGGCCTATGGTGAGCGAACTACATTGTTAGAGTTAGCGGTTTTATTAAAGACCTATCTATCTGAATTTGACTCTGCAATAAAAAATCTAGAGATAAAACACCGAGATAACAGAATTGGAGATATTCCTCACTCTCTTGCATCTATTAACAAAGCAAAAAAATTATTAAACTATCAACCTCAATTTGATATCAGTAGTGGGCTAAAAGAAGCTGTTAGCTGGTATTATAAAAATATATAAGCAAATGAAAATCAATAATATATGCTGCATTGGTGCTGGCTATGTTGGAGGGCCTACAATGGCAGTTATTGCCAAAAAGAACCCTAATATAAAGGTCACTATTGTCGATATTAACGAATTACGTATAGCAGCATGGAATGATAATGATTTATCAAAGTTACCAATTTATGAACCCGGGCTTGCAGAAATAGTGAAAGATACCAGGAATAAAAATCTGTTTTTTTCTACAGAAATAAATAAAGCTATACAGGAATCTGAAATGATTTTTATATCGGTAAACACGCCAACTAAGACCTATGGAAAAGGGAAAGGCATGGCTGCAGATCTTAAATATGTAGAGCTTTGCGCAAGAAATATAGCTGAAATAGCCACAACCAATAAAATTGTTGTAGAAAAATCTACCTTACCGGTTAGAACAGCTGGAGCTATTAAAAGTATTTTGCACAACACAGGGAATGATGTTAATTTTGATATTTTATCAAACCCTGAGTTTTTAGCTGAGGGTACCGCTATTGAAGATTTATTAAACCCAGACAGGGTGCTTATTGGTGGTGATTCAGAAAAAGCTATAAATTGTTTGGCTGGTATATATTCTAGTTGGGTACCTCAAAATAAAATTTTAAAAACAAATGTTTGGTCTTCAGAACTATCAAAATTAACAGCAAATGCGTTTTTAGCACAACGAATATCTTCAATTAATGCTATGTCGGAATTGTGTGAACTTACCGGGGCTAATATTGAAGAAGTTTCTAAAGCTATAGGAATGGATTCTAGAATTGGTGCTAAGTTTTTAAAATCTTCTGTGGGATTTGGAGGCTCTTGTTTTCAAAAAGATATTTTAAATCTCGTATATATCGCAAGAAGTTATAACTTAAATGAGGTTGCAGACTATTGGGAGCAAGTAATAATTATGAACAATCACCAGAAACGTCGCTTTTCAGATCGTTTAATAAAAACGCTCTATAATACCGTTTCAGGAAAAAAAATAGGCATGTTAGGCTGGGCATTTAAAAAAGATACAAATGACACCAGAGAGTCCGCGGCAATCTATGTTGCAGACCATTTATTAAACGAACAAGCAATGATTTCAGTTTATGATCCAAAGGTGTCTTGTTCCAAAATGCAGTCAGATTTAAATTATTTAGGCAACAGGACAGAAGAAGAAAATCATAAAGGCCTTACTACTTGTGTCGATTCTCCATATGAGGCCCTAAATGATGCCCATGCTGTTGCCATCATGACGGAATGGGATGAGTTTAAATCATATGATTGGAAGAAAATTTATAAGAACATGAAAAAACCCGCCTTTATTTTTGATGGCAGAAACTTATTAGACAAATCTGAAATGAATAAGATCGGGTTTGAATATTATTCAATAGGAAAATGATTAATTTATGAATAAGGATAAAATTGCAATCATAGGTTTAGGCTATGTGGGGCTTCCATTGGCTAGGTTATTTGCTACAAAATACTATGTTGTTGGTTTTGATATTAACGAAAATCGTATCAAAGAATTATCGGAAGGCATTGATTCTACCCTAGAAGTTGAATCAACCGTTTTAAAAAAAGTTTTAAAAGCTTCTAATAATGATAAAACAGGCCTGTTTTGCTCTTCAAATGTTGAAGATATAAAAGATTGTAACTATTATATAATTACGGTTCCAACACCTATCGATAAAAATAATAGACCAAATTTAAAGCCCTTATATAAATCTAGTGAAACAGTTGCAAAGGTATTAAAGAAGGGAAATATAGTTATATATGAATCTACTGTTTATCCCGGTGTAACTGAAGATGAATGTGTACCTGTATTAGAAAAAATAAGTGGATTAAAGTTTAATAAAGATTTCTTTGCCGGATATTCTCCTGAACGTATTAATCCAGGAGATAAAGAGCATACTGTAGAGAAAATATTAAAAGTTACAGCTGGTTCCACTCCAGAAGTTGGTAAAATGGTGGACAATCTTTATGCATCAGTTATTACTGCAGGAACACATTTGGCACCAACAATTAAAGTCGCGGAAGCGGCTAAAGTCATAGAAAACTCTCAAAGGGATATAAACATTGCTTTTGTTAACGAGCTAGCTAAAATTTTTAACCGAATGGATATCGATACACTTGATGTTCTAGAAGCGGCCGGAACTAAATGGAATTTTTTACCTTTTAAACCTGGTTTGGTTGGTGGCCACTGCATTGGAGTAGACCCTTATTATTTGGCTCAAAAAGCGCAGGAAGTTGGATATCATCCGGAAATAATTCTAGCAGGAAGGCGGGTTAATGACGGTATGGGAGAATATATTGCCTCTGAAGTTATAAAATTGATGATTCAAAACGATATACAAATAAAGGATGCTAATATTCTAGTGCTTGGAATTACCTTCAAAGAGAATTGTCCCGATGTAAGAAATACAAAAGTTGTAGATGTTATCAATCAACTAAAAAGTTATGGAACTGATGTTACTATATATGATCCCTGGGCAAACCCCGAAGAAGTGGAACATGAATACAACTTGCAAACAATAACTAATTTGCCTGATAAGAAATACGATGGTATTGTTTTAACTGTTGCTCACAACGAATTTATAAAAGAAGACTTTAAATCATTTTTAAATTCTAATGGGATTTTATATGACGTAAAAGGAATATTAAAAGAAAGTGCCAATGGTAGGCTGTAAACATATCATTTTTAGGAATTAAGAGACGTTTTTAAAGTTTATAAAGAAGAATAGTTATGGAGATACATATTGCGTTATCAAGTGATGAAAACTATGTTCCATTTTTAGCGACTGCAATTATTTCTGCAATTGAAAATAATGCAAATGAATTAAAGCTTAGATTTCACATTATTTCTGTTGGAATTTCTCCAAGCAGTCAGGATAAAATTAAAGAAATGATAGTAGCGAATAATGCAAAGTGTACTATTTATGATTTCGAAAGATCAAAAGAAATAGTTGGAGATTTTGTTTTTGAAGTTGCTAAAATCAATAAATATGCCAGACTCTATCTTTCAAAATTGTTACCTAAAACTATTGAGAAGGTTATTTATTTAGATTGTGATGCTCTAGTTTTAGGGTCTTTTAAGGGGTTGTGGGAGATCGATATCGAAAAATACTCTTTTGCCGGTGTTGTTGATGTCATAACGGTTAATCATAAATTATCAATCAATATTCCATTAGATTGTAAATATTTTAATTCGGGAATGTTACTTATGAATTTAAAGAAGTTCAGAGATAATAACAGTATAGTAATTGTAGAGGAGTTTATGAAGACTTATGTTAAACGCAAAGTAAAGTATGGCAATGACCAAGCAGTTATAAATGCATTATTTTATGATGATTTTTATACTTTGCCGCCCAGTTACAATTGTATCACCCCTTTTTATTTAATGAAAAGCGAACAGTTAAAAAAATTATATGGATTAAAAACATATTATAGTAATGAAGAGTTACAGGAAGCAATAGTTAACCCTATTTTTGTACATCTTACTCCTTCATTTATTACACGTCCATGGGTGAAAGGGTCTGAGCATCCATTAACGGACAAGTATTTAATGTATCTTAGAAAAACCCCTTGGAAGGACTTTGAACTTAAAAAAGATAATAGAAAATTTAAAATAAAATTTGTAGCATTTTTATTTAAGGTATTTCCTTTTGATATTTTTTATGCAATTTTAAAAATGCTAAGCACAAAAAACTATTTTTCTAATAAGAAAATTGAAACAAATGTAGCTTAATTAAAGCTCGTAGAAATTTTATTTAATAGTCGATAAAAATATTTAAAGGATTTCTGTAAAACCATCAAAATAAATTCTTTAGTATTTAGTCAAAAAGTGAGTTTAAATTTTTTAAGTTAAAATAATATAATGAAAAGGGTTTTACATATTGTTGGAGGAATGGATAGAGCTGGAGCTGAGACCATGTTGATGAATTTATACAGAAAATTGGATAAGTCTAAATATCAGTTCGATTTTGTATATTTTAGAGATTCTAAATGCGATTATGACGATGAAATATTGGAACTTGGAGGTAGAATATTTAGAATTAGTAATCCAAATCCCATAACACGAACTTTAAAGTTATCAAAACTGATAAAACAAGAAAAGCCTTTTCACGCTTTGCACTGTCACATGCTTTTTAGTAATGCCTTTCATGTTTTAGCGGGGTATTTCGCTGGAATAGAAATGAGAATTTCTCATTCGCATAATACAAGCGATGTGAACAGTAAAACATTTTATGGTAGGTTTTACCAGAATGCTTCAAGAAGAATAATACGAATGTTTTCAACGCATTTCATTGCATGCGGAGAAGCAGCAGGTGATTTTTTATTTCCAAATAGCAATAAGGTTGAATATTTGCTTAATGCCATTGATGTAGAAAATTTTTCCAACAACAGAATTGTAAACCGAAGATTTTTAAGAGATGAATTTAATCTTGATGATGAGACCTTTGTAATTACTCAAATTGGCAGAATTTCCCCGGTAAAGAATCATAAATTCTCAATAGATTTCGCAGAATATTTGATGAAAAAAGGGCATAAATTTATTATTGCCATTGTTGGTAGCGGACCGTTGAAAAATGAATTATTGGAAATGGTTAAAGAAAGAAAGCTTAACAATTTTATTGAATTTTTAGGAATTCGTTCAGACATACCAAATATTTTGGCAGGCACAGATTTAATGATAATGCCCTCATTTCATGAAGGTTTCCCCGTGGTATTGGTAGAATCTCAAGCTACAGGTGTGCCATCGTTAATTTCAGATAATATATCTCTAGAAGTGGATATGGGGTTACAATTAGTTGATTTTGCTGGGTTAGATGAAGATTTTTCTAAATGGGAAATAAAATTAGTGGATATATTGAAGCGAAAAGATATTAGTTCTGTTAAAAGGTTAGACGTTTTATCAGACAAGGGGTTCAATATAAACAAGAGTGTAAGAAAACTAGAAAGTATATATGGATAATTTAAATACGCCTTTAGTTACTGTTGGTATTCCATTTTATAACTCTGAAAAATACCTATCTGATGCTGTTAAATCAACATTAAATCAAACATATACCAATCTTGAAATTATTTTGATGGATGATGGGAGTACCGATTCATCATTAAATATTGCTTTTGAGTTTGAAAAAAACGATAATCGCATAAGAGTAATTAGTGACGGAAAAAATGCTGGACTTCCCAAAAGATTAAATCAACTTTCTAATCTTGCTCAAGGAAAATATTATGCTCGGATGGATGCAGACGATATCATGTTCCCGGATAGAATTAAAACTCAAGTGGAATATTTGATAAATAATTCTAAAGTTGATTTATTGGGTACCGGTCTAGTGGCAATCGATAATAATAATGAGATTATTGGTCTAAGAAGGGGTAGCGCTTCAAGCCAAATAACACTTAAAATGGCACTACAAGGATCCTGGACTGCACATCCATCAATTACCGGTCAAGCAGATTGGTTTAAAAATAATCACTATGATGAAACCTTAAGAAGGTCACAAGATTTTGAATTATGGATTAGAACCGTTGAGAAAAGTAATTTTGTAAGGATAGCAGAACCTTTATTATATTATAGAGAAGCAAGTACGTCTTCAATTAAAAAATATATCAAATCGACTAAATATTCAATAAGAACTTTTTGGAAGAACAAAAATAAAACAGGTGTTCTATTTATGGTCTTTAATATTTTAAAAAAGCTAAGCAAGCTATTAATATACTCGTTTTATTTTCTAATTGGATCCACGAATACTCTCATTGAAAAAAGGTCTGTCAAGATAACAGGAAACGAAAAAAACAATTATATTGATATTTTAAATCAAGCTCTTTCATAAATTAATTTTCAATTCGTATTGAGATATGGGAATTTTTGGGGATTACAGTGTTGAAGAATTTATAAGTTTGTATAAAAATGTTTTAGCATTTTATATATTATTTGGCACGTTTGTCTTAAAATTATTGATGTCTCGAAAAGATCGTTTTGTCAGGAATGATAAATGGTTGTTAATAATTTTTGTATGTCTTTTAATTTTATTAGTTGGCACGCGTAAAGCCGATATAGGCACGGATACAGGAAATTATTTTAATTTTTACTTTATTCCCACGACTACACAAGTGAGTAATTATTTTGATGTTTTTGCCCGATTAAAATCAGATCTTTTATTTGAGTTTTTAGTATCTCTTTCATTTTGGCATCGTAACTTCACAGTATTTCTATTAATGGTAGCAATTGTAACGAATGTTGCGTTGTATGTCTTTGTTCGAAGATTCACAAACTACAGTAAAAAAGGGAGTAGTTTGATTTTATTTTTAAGCATTGCAAGTAGTTTTTCTTTTCTATCACTTGAAATAAACATTATAAGAAATGGGCTTTCTATTTGTTTTATTTTATTAGGTCTTTACTCAATTCTGGAAAGGAGTGTTAGAAACTTTATTATTTACATAGTTATAGCATATCTATTTCATAGAACAGCAATTATTCCAATAGTTCTTATAACAGTAGTTGCTCTTACAAATAAAGTTAAAATAAAATTTTATATAGGGTTTTATTTACTTACCATACTACTTTCGTTGGCTGGATTTGGTTTTCATATAATTCCATTTTTATCAGAGTTAGGGGTCCAAGATTTGAAAAACTTAAGTTATTCAGGTGAAACAACATATAGAATTGGATTTAGATATGATTTCGTCTTATATAATACCTTTTTCCTTGCCTTATTTTTAAAATTTACTAACTGGAATCCCTGGGATTCGTTCCTAATTAAATATTATATTTTAAGTTCAACAGTTTTCTTTTTAAACTTTTATATACCCTTTTCTGATCGATTTGGAGTTTATAGCTGGATTATAATTCCAATACTGTTATTTAATACAATTAATGAAAGATTTCCAGCTAAGAAAATATTTATTTCAACAATTGTTCTAATAGGCCTTTTTGTTATCAATCATGTTATCCTTTATATGTTTTTGTCTTGATTTTCACTAATAACCTATTAAAAAACAAGGTAATACAGAATAAAGTTATATTTATAAGTAAACAAGTATGAGTCAAATCAAAACAGCATCTGCCGTATCCTATTTAACAATTATCACGAATATTATTGTTGGTATTGGTTTAACACCATTTATACTTGAAAGTTTAGGAAAGTCTGAATATGGATTGTACATGCTGGTCGGGTCATTAATTGGATATTTAGCCTTATTAGACTTTGGTTTAACACCAACTACGGTAAGATTCGTTTCAAAGTATAGACATGAGAATAATAAGGAAAAAGAGGAATCTTTTATTGCGACGAATCTAGGAATATATGCCGCCCTAGCCGTCACAATTGTTATAGTTGGTCTTATTATTTATTCTACAATTGACTACTATTTCGATAATCTATCAGTAGATGAATTGCATTTATTTAAAATAATGTACTTACTGATGCTTCTAAATTTATTTTGGGGAATTACTAGAGGCGCCTTAGTGGGTATTATAATAGCATATGAGCAATTTAATTTTCCCAAAATTTTAAATTATCTTAGAATTATATTAAGAGCGATCACTATTATAATAGTGCTTAAATCTGGAGGAAAAGCATTAGGAATAGTTATAATTGATACTGTTTATAATTTATTAATCTTACTTATATATTATGGGTATATACGCTTTAAACTTTCAATAAAGTTTAAATTTTCTAAGTTCAACAAAAAGTTTATTAATAAGATTTTTTCATATTCAATTTGGATTTTCTTAGGTCTTTTAATGGATCAACTATACTGGAGATCTGGTCAAACAATATTAGGAATTAAATCTACAACCGAAGAAGTTGCTGTATTTGCTATAGGCATGCTGTTTATAAGCTATTATATGACAATGTCTTCTGCCATATCAGGGTTGTTTTTACCTAAGGCAACTAAAATGTATGTAAATAAGGCCACTAACGTTGAATTAACCGCTTTGATGATTCGGGTAGGTCGAATTCAATGGTTTGTAATATCCAACATGTTGTTTGGGTTTATGTTTTTCGGTCAACAATTTATTCAATTATGGATTGGTGATGGTTATGGAGATTCCTGGATTATAGCCATTATTATAATGTTTGTACTAACTATACCTTCATTACAAAACGTTGGAAATTCTATCTTGGAAGCCTACAATCTACATGCACGTAAAATTCAGGTGAATACAGCTTTAGCTATT
The DNA here is from genome assembly GCF_035818475.1 of Alterotamlana spongicola. NCBI lineage: Bacteria > Pseudomonadati > Bacteroidota > Flavobacteriia > Flavobacteriales > Flavobacteriaceae > Alterotamlana > Alterotamlana spongicola. Next base: position 256,282 of record NZ_JAYMGV010000002.1, on the reverse strand, counting down.
GTCAGTGTTATTGTTGCTGTTTTTCTGGTTGATGTTTATGATAGTATTGGAATTGCCATCGCTATTGCTGCTTCAGTCGTAACAGGACAAGTAGTCTATAATAATTATTATTTTAAAAAGAAGCTTGGGTTGAACTTAAAAACATATGCTTTATCTATGTTGAAAGGAAACATTATTTCTATTCCTCTAATAGTAATCACGGCTTATCTACTAAACTTAATTACTTTTGATTCGGGAAGTTGGTTTAATTTGGCTTTTAAAGTCTCTTGTTTTATTGTCGTGTCAACAAGTTTTATTTATTTTGTAGCGATGAATAAGTACGAAAAAGGATTGATTAACTCACTAGTATTAAAAGTTTTAAGCATATTAAATATTAAAAAATAGATAGTTATATCTATGAAAAATATCACTTTCTTTATAAATACATTGTCCGCCGCAGGCGGAACTCAAAGAGTATTAACCACCTTAGTTAATCTTCTTATAGAAAAGTATAGCATTGCTATCATTGTATTAGATGATAAAAAGCCTTTTTTCAGCATAAAACCAGAGATTAAAATTAAACAAATAGTGGCTAATGGAGCTCTAAAATCTTTTAGGTTATTTGACTTAAATAAGCAGATATATAATGAGCTAAAGAACAATTCATGCGATTATTACATTAGTTTAGATTCTAATTCTGTTTTAATGCAGAGTCTTTTTATGCCAAGAAAGACCAAATTAATCGTTTGGGAACATTTTTCACTTTCAAAAAACTTCAATAACGTTTTGTACAGATTCTCCAGATATTATGCCTCCAAGAGAGCTCATAAGTTTGTTTTGTTATCGAAGCAAGAAGTAACAGATTGGAGTAATTTATATAATATTCCTTTAAAGAAGATATCCTTAACATATAATCCAATTACAATTAAGGAGGAATTGAATGATTTGGATGTTCACTTATACAATAATAAAAAGGTTTTAGCCATAGGAAATAATGTTCATGTAAAAGGATTTGATTATTTGGTTAAAGCTTGGAGTTTGCTAGATAAAAATGGTTGGACCTTGGAAATTGTTGGGTTATCAGAAAAGGAACAAATAAAGCTTAATAAAATTATAGATCAATACGATATTGAAAATGACATTATTGTTAAAGGTCGAATTTCTAACATCAAAGAAAAATATTTAAATTCTTCTATATATTGCTTATGTTCAAGAATGGAAGCTACACCTTTAGTTTTAATTGAAAGTCAGTATATTGGATTACCTGCCATAGTTTTTGATAATTGCGAGGGACCATTGGAATTAATAGATGATTCTGGTCTAGTTATTGAATATGAAAATATTAGCAATTATTCGGCTGCTTTGAAAAAGTTAATAGAATCCAAGTCTCTGTATGAAGAATTGTCTCTAAGAGCTAAGCAAAATTCGGTAAGATTCAACAGAAGTACTTTTTATGACAAATGGTGTGAAGTCTTAAGTTAAATATGATTCGATATGAATATGAATAAATAGATAAGTTAAATCTAAATAATTAAAACCATGAGCATAAAAAAACCTATTCTCGGTATTATCCTACCATGTTACAATGAACAGGAGATTCTCGAAACAACCTCAAAACAACTATCGATACTAATGCAAGATTTAAAGGATAGAGGTGTAATTTGTCTCTCTAGCTTTATTGTTTTGGTAAATGATGGAAGCAAAGATAAAACCTGGGATATAATAAGTAAGTTAAGCGAAATAAATAAACATATCATTGGTATTAAACTTTCAAGAAATTTTGGACACCAAAATGCCTTATTGGCAGGTTTAAAATATTCCTCTACTAAAAGTGATTGTTCGATTACCATAGATGCCGATTTACAGGATGATATTCATGTAATTGAGGATATGGTTAATGCTTTTAACCAAGGAAACCATATTGTATATGGAGTGCGCAAAGAAAGAAAAACAGATAAATTCTTTAAAAAACAGACAGCCCAATACTTTTACAAAGTAATGAAAATGTTAGGCGTTGAAATAATCTATAATCATGCTGATTATAGACTAGCTAGTAGTGAGGTTATAAAACATTTGTTTCGATTTGAGGAAGTGAATCTTTTTTTAAGAGGTATTTTCCCTTTAATAGGGTTTAAGCAAAAAAGTGTTTATTATAATAGATTAGAAAGAACTGCTGGAGAAACGAAATACCCTTTAAATAAAATGATAGCCTTTGCTCTTGAAGGCATAACGTCATTTAGTATTAAGCCTCTTAGAGTTGTCACTCAACTGGGATTACTGACTTTTATAATTAGCATAATTCTTGCGCTATATTCTTTATATTCTTATTTGTTTTTAGAAACTGTACCTGGTTGGACTTCGATTACACTCCCAATATATTTTATTAGTGGAGTTCAATTATTGTGCATGGGGATATTAGGTGAATACATTGGTAAATTATATAAAGAAACAAAAAAAAGACCTAGATACATAATTGAGGAAACTAGAGATAATTAAAATTACTAAAAGTGTTAAAAATGATAAAACGAATACAATTCAACATTGTTAGAAGCTTCGAAAATTTTAATACGTTGTTAATGTTATTATTAATATTGTCAATGTATTACCTTCATTTTACCCTCAACGATAATGAAGAAAATTATTTACAACTAGCAAAGGCATTTTATGAGCCTGATTGGATTGTGAATTCTTTTGTTCTTACAGAATCAGCGGGGACACGTTTACTATATCAATACATAATTGGTTTTTTTCTAAATCTGTTTTCATTTGAGCTAGTTGTTTTTATTTTCAGAGGGCTGTTCATTATCGCTTTTTCATTAGTCCTCCATAAAATTTATAAATCTTTGAAAATAAATAATATAATAGTTTTTGCGCACCTATTTTTGATTTACCTAGACAATCAATCTTACTTTGCTGGTTCAAGGATTTTCATTAGTGTAGAGGCAAAAACATTTGCATATTTATTCGTCTTCTTAGCTTTAAATTTCATTATTCAAAAAAAGTATAATTTAACAGTTTTGTTTCTTATTGTAGCAACATATTTCCATATACTAGTAGGTTTTTATGCTTTTGGCTACATGGCAATATCAATATTAATTATTGAAAAATGGGATTTTCGAAGTAATTATAAATTAATCTTAAAATTATTTGTTTATGTTTTAGCTATTCTGCCATTTGTTTTTGTATTATATAGCAATATAAATACAAATGTAACAGCGAATTTGAAGCCAAGTTCAGACTGGATTTATACCTACTTTAGGAATCCACACCATACGACGCTTATTAATGCCGAATTTAGTACTCAATTGAAGGGTATTCTTTATTCTGTTATGGCTATGTTATTTCTGATATATATGTATAGAAAAGAAAACAATGATAGTAAAATGAAAGTTTTATACCTAATTGGAATTGTTACATATGCAGGTACTCTTTTGTTAGTCCCTCTTATATTTATAGACAAAAATGGAACATTTTTAAAGTTTTATCTATTTCGGATTAATGCTTTTTCAACTTTTATTTTCACACTAACTCTTACAAACTGGCTTTATAAAATCACAAAAGAAGAATATAAGACTATAGTTTATGCAGGAGTAGCAATGCTTGGTTTAATACAATTAGCTACTGTTTCATTTCGTCAATATAAAAATATCACTTATTCTGACACTTCACTTAATGAGGTTTGTGAATTCATTAAGTCAAAAACCGATAAAGAATCAAATATTCTAGGTTTAGCAAATCCTGCCGCCGGTTTTGATAATGATTTGAAGTTATCACTAACACGAAAAATGGAACGCGACATGTTCGTTGTTTACAAATTTGTTCCAGCTGATTTAAACAAAATTCATGAATGGTATAAAAGAGTAAAAATACGTAACGACATAGCCAAAAATATCAATTTATTGACTGATGCTCTGGATGACTACAAAATAGATTATGTTTTAAGCAAGAGGTCATTTAAAACAGAGTTTTTAAAGCTAGAATTTAACAACAACTCTTATTTCCTTTACAAAGTTGAAAAGCGATAATTCAGCAATTTTTAGCATATTAATATCAAAATAAAACCTGAATAAGGTCCTGATACATAATTAGGATTAATTATTATTAATTAGTATTGGACTGGAATCTATAAGTTTGATATTCTCAAAAGTACTGTTCTTTATAGTGATATTTTGAGCAGTATTAAGAAAAACACCTCCTCCATTAAAATTTAAATTATCAACTATGATGTCTCCGACTTCAACATTGTTGACATCGGAAAAAAACAAATCCCGAGTTTGCACATCGATTTCTCCATTTCTAATTAGACAATTTTTCACAGAAGTTTCTCCTGAAAATGTATAAAAACCATATGACCTGCTCGCGTTACTCGTTATGTTGTTATTCTCAAATATAAGATTTTTTGAATCTAATAAGATAATACCTCTTTGACAATCAGTAATCGTATTGTTTCTGAATTTATGTCCTTGACCTCCTGCTACAATAGCGAATTGGTATCCAATAAACTTATTATCATATATTTCATAATCTGTAATACGATGATTTCCATTTGCCCAATATCGAGGTTCTAATGTAATACCAGAAGAACCAGACATAAATCCTTCTGGCCTTTCAAAAATATTATTGTAAATTTTACTATTGTAACTGTAAGCGGCACCAACGGCTCTTTGACTTCTAAAGGTATTTTCATAGACAAAAGCGGCTTCTCCATTATACAACCCGACATCTACTGCAAAATTATCTTCAAAAACATTATTCCTAATATGTACATTCTCCGTTTTTTCCCAATCGTAGACAGAATTGTTGTCCGGAGCATTTTGCTTATGTGATTCAATCTGAACTCCAACGCGTGGTGATGTACCATTTGCACTTATTCCTGAGCTGTGATCTCCACTTCCTGCATTTTTTATGATATTATATTCGATATATATATCGGTACCATCGGTGACACTTATATTGTTTCTACGGTTATCATTTATTAAACAATTCTTTATGATGACATTTTTTGGTTCTCTCCCGTTTGGTTTTATAGTACCATCATTGTATCTATGTTGGTCAGCATCTATGTTAATCCCATCACCTGTTCCGTTATACATTTCAACACCATCTATGATACAATTATGAACACCTTTTAACGACATGACATGCCCCCATTCATGAGAACTACTCATTGTATTATAATCATGGGAATAGCGATCACCCCATAACTTACCCCCAGAAATAACAACATTAACAGTTGATCTACTGCGTATTAATGCAAATCCGTTATCACTATTTGGTTGAACTCTTATATTACAATTATCTCCCATTTTAAAATGAAAATTTGACGGAATAATTATTGAAACTTCATCTATATCTCCATCACTCACATCAAAATAGGCATCCATTTCATTAATTTCGAACATAGTAATCCCTAATTCCTTAATTTTTAGAATCATCGTATTTAGAATCATCGTATTATTTTTAGCTACTTTGTCAGAAACCTTACCTTCAATAATTCCCCATCGTTTAGGATTAAAATTAAATATAGGGTCTTTTAGTTGGGGAGTACTTCCTGTAAGTATCAGTGTAGAATTTAATAAGTCGCCATCAATCACTCCTCTACCTGAGAAATTTAAAATTCCATTAACAATTTTTCCACCTTCATAAACTAATGAAACATCAGGAGGCAAATTAACTACTTCTCTTTGTAAGTCTAAAACACAATTAATAACCACTGTGGTATTAGGCTTTAAATTACTTAAAGTAAAATCACAAGGTTGAGTAAGATCAACAGAGGTTTCATCTTTATCTTCATTAAAATGCTGAGTTAAAGTTTCTTGTTCATTAATAAATAATTCTTCATTTCTACAAGATTGAAACAGATATAATAAGAGTGCTACCATAAGGCAGCAATTAATTGCTTTCTCCATTTTATACAATTTTTTATTTTTACTGTCTAAAATTTTAATCCAAATTTTATATACGATGAAAAGTATTTTTTATACGTTTAACGAATATTTTTTTGAAATGCAAAAGTAATATATCTGATTAACAGGCTAATACAATTGTTAATAACTGCCGAAAACTGTTAATAACTTTAAGGAAATTGTATAGAATGGTATATAAAATACTGTAAAGAAAAAATAGTTAAAAGTGCTATTGAAGCTTACAATAATTTTAGACAGTATTTTTCAATTATATTGCTAACAATTAATCGCATGCATAAAATAAAATAAACTAAAAAGAAAAAAGGTAGCAACCTAACTAAAATCACTACCTTAAACCTTAAATTTATTAATTTTGCTAAGATATCACAAAAATAATAAGCTTTAATTGTTATTGTTAACAAGTGTTGGGTTACAGTCTACAATCTTTAAATCGGTAAATGTACTGTTACTAATTGTTATATATTGTGCAGAATTTAAAAATACCCCTCCAGCATTAAAGTCTATGTTGTCAATTGTAATGCCTCCGGCGCTATCATTGTTAACATTGGCAAAAAACAGATCTCTTTTTTGCACGCTGATTTCTCCATTTTTGATCAAGCAGTTTTTAACTGAATTTTCTCCGGAAAAGGTGTAATAACCATATGAATCTTCAATGCTACTTGAAATTATATTATTATCAAACTCAAGGTCTTCAGAAGTTATTAATATGATTCCTCTTTGACAATTCGTCATTGTATTATTTTTAAATGTATGTCCTTGTCCTCCTGCGACAATAGCAAATTGATATCCCTTAAAATAATTGTCATATATCTGAAAATCAATAATTCTATGATTCCCATTTGCCCAATATTTTGGTTCTAAGGTTATCGCACTGGAGCCAGACATTAATCCTTCTGGTCTTTCAAAAGTATTATTATAAATTTTATTATTGAAACCGTATGAAGTACCCACACCTCTTTGGCTTCTAAATGTATTTTCATAAACATAGGTTTTTTCACCATTATATAGTGCTATATCAACTGCATAATTGTCTTCAAAAATATTATTTCTAATATGTATATCTTCCGTTTTCTCCCAGTCATAAACCGAATTATCATCTGGAGCATTATTTTTGAACGCCTCAACATCTATACCAGCTCTTGGGGATGTACCATTAGAACTTGTTCCAGGGCTATCATCTCCGCTGCCAGAGTTTGTAATGGTATTATATTCAATATAAATTTCTGTACCATCAGTTAGACTTATATTATTTCTGCGATTATCGTTTATTAAACAATTTTTAATAGTAAGATTTCTAGACTCTCTTCCATTTGGTTTTATGGATCCATCATTATATCTGTGCTGATCTCCCGCAATTTTAAGCCCATCACCAGCTCCTTCATGCATTTCTACACCATCAACTACACTATTCTGAACACCTTTTAACGACATTACATGCCCCCATTCATGAGTACCAGAAGTTGCGTTATAATCATGAGTATAACGATCACCCCATAACTTACCGCCAGAAATCATCACATTATCAGTTGACCTGCTTCGTATTAAAGCTGATCCATTATAACCATTTGGTTGCACTCTTAAGTTACAATTATCTCCCATTTTAAAATGAAAATTTGATGGGATAATAATTGAAACATCATCAATATCTTCACCGCTTACATTAAAATAAGCGTCTATATTATCAAGATTAACAGTTGAGCCTCCTAAATCTATTACTAAATTAATGATTTCATTAATAATATCTCTGTTTGCGGCGGCTATTTCATCAGAAACAACACCTTCAACAATCCCCCACCTCTTTGCATCAAAATGAAACGTTGGGTCTTTTAATTGCGGAATAGCCCCATTAATAGTTAATGTAGTGTTCAAAAGCTCTCCTGCTATCACACTTCCTTTTTCAAAATTAAGTGTACCATTAATAATGTCACCACCTTCATATACAATAGTAACATTTTCAGGTAAACTAACTGTACCTCCTCCTAAATCCAAGATACAATTTATAATAATTGTTGAATTTGGTTCCACATTATCTAATGTAAAGTCACATGGCAAAGTGGCATCAACTTCACCTCCTTCATTATTTTCATCTTCCGGGTCTGTAGGTACCTCGTCTACAACCTCTTCTACAGGTTCTACAAAAAGTTCTTCATTATTACAAGATATCATTGATATCATAAACAATAGGCTTAACATCATAGTCTTAAAAATCTTCTTCATAATACTTTAAAATTTGGGGTGCTATTAAAATAATTCTATCAATAGTAAAAATAAATCGTCAAAACATTTAATTTTTTCGATGAAAAGTCTATGTAAATAAATTATTATCGATAAAAAACATATTTAAACGACAAAATGTTATTTCACTATTTTATTAATTGAAAACATATACGATCAACTTTACAATTTAGATCACGTATTAATTTCAGAAATGCAAATGTAATATCCTTGTCTAAACTACCAACACAATGTTGATAACTTGTAATAATTTCATTTTAAGCAGATTAACAAGTGATTTCTGTATTATTAGTAACTTATTTTTCTTATAAAAAAAAACTTAATTATATAAAAAAATGTAAACAACATAATAAAACGGCGAATTTTGAACGAAAATTTTAATTACTTGGTAGAATAAAGATCATTTTAAATTTATATTATCTTAAGTTAGCTTTATGCTTTTCACTATTTATATTAATGCTTTGTAGAATAATTCATTTATCTTTTAAGTAATGGAATAGCTTATGTTTTAAAACATTTAAAGATTTTTTCATAAGACACCTACTGACCTTATTACAATAAAGTATTGCTTACGATATAAAACCCTATTTATGCTGTTCAATTCATTTGAATTTCTTCTTTTTTTCCCAATTATGGTTATTGGGTTTTATATTCTAAACTACAAATACCGATGGCTATGGCTCTTACTTGGAAGTTATTACTTCTATATGGCTCATGAACCTGAATTAATAATACTTTTAATAATATCCACCTTGGTTGACTATTATTGTGGTATCAGGATGTATGAAGCAAAAAGGAAATCTGCAAAAAAAGGATACTTAATTTTAAGCATAGTAACCAATGTGGGGCTTTTAATTGTATTCAAATATTTGTTTTTCTTCTCAACAAATATTCAATGGTTTTTTGACTTCTTTGGAGTTGAATTAATTAAAGAACAGGATGTTAATTCATATAATTTTAATAATATCCTATTACCTATTGGTATCAGTTTTTACACATTCCAGACCATGAGCTATTCTATAGAAATTTATAGAGGCTTAATTAAACCGGAACGGCATATTGGAAAGTTTGCACTATACGTGTCATTTTTCCCTCAATTGGTGGCGGGTCCTGTAGAAAGAGCCTCTAGACTCCTTCCCCAACTAAAATCCGACATTAAAATTGAAGTCAATAATCTAAAACAAGGCATTATTATGATGGCCTGGGGGTTTTTCTTGAAACTTGTAGTAGCAGATCGGCTGGGTATTTATGTTGACGAAGCCTTTAGAACCCCAGATTCACCACATAATTTATCCTTGATTTTAGGAAGCTTTTTCTTTTGCTTTCAAATCTATTATGATTTTTCGGCATATACATCTATTGCTATTGGCGCTGCTAAAACCATGGGGTATGAATTAATTCAAAACTTTAATCAGCCTATTTTTGCTACCTCTTTTACTGAGTTTTGGAAACGATGGCATATTTCCTTTACACAGTGGCTTAAAGATTTTATATACAAGCCATTGGTTAAAAACGGGAGAATCTCTAGGCTTTTTGCCGTATTTATTGTATTCTTTATTAATGGCTTATGGCATGGTGCTAATTGGACTTTTGTGGTATGGAGTTTATTGAACGCCTTTTTGTTAGTTCTTGAAATCTCAACAAAATCTGTTCGTTATTCAATTTTTAACATATTAAGACTTCCTAAACGGGTTAGAGAATTATTAGGATGGTGTACCGGCCTAAGTCTAATAACAATGACGCTTGTTTTTTTTAGATCTCCAAACCTGTCACATGCCACACTATACTTAAAAAATATGTTTACTTTTAAAAATAGCTTGCACATCAATATTTTGGATAATTATTTTGAACTGTTCTTGAGTTTTATTCTCATTTTAATAGTACAAACCATATACTATTATAAGGGCAATAGCCATGTTTATGAGCTGTTTACAGAGCGCCCTAAATTGGTTAAATACAGTATGTGTCTGGTCTATATATTAACCATAGTCTTATTTGCCATTAATAGACAAAATTCTTTTATCTATTTTCAGTTTTAAAACCATGCTAAAACGTTTTGTAATAAAATTATGTACCATAACAATACTTTTTATTTTGAGTTATCTGTTCTTTGTAGATAAGCTTGCAAAAGGCTTTGTAGATACTAATTATAATAAATTCACCCAAGAAGCCGGAAGTTTGGTTTTAGGATTATCTCGGGCAAATGAGGGAATCTCTCCATATGTTATTGAAGAAGAACTAAAAGACTATGACTTTTTTGGTAAACCACTGGTAAACTTTGCTCTAAATGAAGCGCACTTTGGAAAGGTGTATTATGATGCCATTAAAGAAAAGATTATTGGAAAGCCTGGTCTTTTTATTCTATCCGTTAGCCCCGGAAATTTTACTGCTCCTTTAGGGCTGGATGACGAAAAAATACTGAAATATGATGAAAGTTTAACCTTGGGTAAAATAGATGATTTTACCAGTTCTCCTAATTATAACTATATTATTAATACATATGGAGCACCATTATATAACAGTTTACATGATTTAGATCAATGGCAACATCGAATTTCTCATCAGAATGGCTGGAATGAAGTTAGGTTAAAAAACGGACGTAACATAATAACAGATAAGGATATAGAATATTGGAAATCATTGACTTTCAAATTCTATAATCTTAAGATTAAAACAGAGCAACTATCTACCTACAGATATAATTATTTTGTTAAAACTATTAAGTACCTAAAAACCAAAGGAGAAGTGATATTGACCAGGATGCCCTCAGACAAAGACTTTCTGAATTTTGAAAACACGTATTGGGGAAATTTTGATTTTGAGATAGATAGTATCGCAAACAGATACCATATCCCATATTTTAATTACTCAAAACAATTTAATTCTTATAAAACATACGATGGATCACATTTAGAATCGAAAAGCGCTAAAAGATTTACAAAGCAATTATCAAAAGATATTAAGGTATATTTAAAAGGAAGTCACTCTAAATAAAATGAAAGGAAATCCATTCTTATCAGAAACTTTTAAAACAATTTGGTTGAATCATTTCAATTGTAATAAGGCGTATTTTATTTTTGGCATAATTCCTAAACTGGAGTTTGTAAAAAATAAATACTTACCTGTTTTTTATAATATAGGCAAAACCAATACCAAAGGCATAAGCTATGATCTGTCAGAAGCTGTGGATGACAAGGATTGTAAAGGAAGAGTATTTATCATTTATGATGTTGCTAATCACACCAAAATGAATACAATATCCAATCAAGCTAATCTCAAGTCTCGTAAAATTGTACAGTATCCCGGATTCCGCTGTATGCTTAACAAATATAATTCCCTTGACGCATATATGTCTGACGCCCTTAGTAGAAAAAGCAGATATAAATTCAGATCATACAGAAAAAAAATAGAAAATGCTTTCGGGGCACGTTATAAAGTTTATTTTGGTGAAATTAGCAATGAAGATTACAAGTTTATTTTTTCTTATTTTAAAACCCTTCTAAAAAAGCGTTTTTTTAAAAAAAAGACTGTAAATAACAATCTAACTTTTAAAGAATGGGAGTTTTATAAGGAGGTTACCTTGCCGATGATCAGAAAGAAAGAAGCGGCTCTTTTTGTTATGTATGACAAAGGAAAGCCTATTGCTATTACTTTAACAAATTTCTCTGAAAACATTATGTATGATGTTATAAGGGTATTTGACATTGATTACGCTAGGTACAGGCCTGGAACCATCGGGATCATGAAACAGTTGGAATGGTGCATAGAACACAAATTAAGGGCTTTGGATTTTGCCAAGGGGTATTTTGAATATAAAAAAAGATGGGCAAATCAAATTTATTGGCTTGAGTACCATATTTATTATGATAAAAAATCCTTTCTTTCTTGTACTCTGGCCTTGATTTATAGTAAATTTTACGACCTCAAGCTTTTTTTAAGACGGCATGATTTAATAAATTTTGCTCACAAGCTGTCATTCATAAAAAATAAGAAGAAGATATAATACCCTGAAAAGTGTTCTAAAGATATTGGTGCATGTTTATAAATAAGTTTTTTAGGTCTAGTCAATTTGTGTTCAATTTATTTTTGGAGAGCAAAACTGTGCAATTATACACCTCAAATATTACCAATACTTTAACTGGCACTATTGTAAACAATATTAATCATTTTAAAGTTTTACCATTAAAGTACGTATATATTGTAAAAGACATTCCTTCTTATTTAAATATTCAGCTAAATATGAACACTTCATTGTTGCAAACAACAACAATTAACCAATACAAAGGGTATTTAATTAATTTAATTAATTATAATTCTACCGAAGATTATATTAAAGAAAAGCTCAGCAAAAGAAACCGTAAAAACCTGTTTTCAAAACAAAGGAAATTGGAGCAGAACCATAAAATAAGCAATAAAGTATATTTTGGAAGTATTGACAAACTGCTTTTTGATTCCATATTTGACACATTCTATAGTTTGCTGCAAAAGCGATTTCAAGAGAAGAGAATATATAACAGGCACCTAGCTGACTGGGAAGCTATAAAGTCCCTTTCTTATAAAAAGATCCTAGAACAAAAAGCTTCTTTGCATGTAATTTATGATGATCATAAGCCCATTACCATCACCCTTAATTTTCATCAGCCCAATAGTGTTTTAAGTCATATTCAGGCATACGACACAGATTACTCGGTTTACAATATGGGAGATATTAGTATGTTAAATCACTTAAAGTGGTGCTTTGCCAATAATATTCTCATTTTTGATTTAGCTATAGGGAAATCAGATTATAAAGATAAGTGGTGCAATTATGAGTATGACTTCTCTTATCAGATTCATTACAACAATAAATCACTGGTTTCAAAATTTATAGCTAAAACCATTTATTTTGAATTTAAAATATTAAAGTTTCTAAGAGAGAAGAATATTGTGGGGAATATGGTTAATTTCGACAAATTACTTTATAAAATCAAAAAATGCTAAAACATCTAAAGACAAAGAAACTGGATATGCTGAGCATTTTTTTGGAAAACAGAAATGCCTTACCGTTCTATAATACACTATTTAATACTATATCAGACAAAGCGATTTATAAAAATGAAGATAGACAATTAAACAATAGTAATTTAGAAGTGGCCTGTGTATATGATTTTCCAGATTATTTGCAAGGAGCCGTTAAAGACCCCAAGTGGAAGGTAAATACGATTAATAGCTTTAAAGGCTCTATGATCCTTTTAAAAAACTACAGCGGAGTTGAGGATTATTTGAAATGCAATTTTAGCTCTAAAAGAAGATCAAAATTTAGAACCTATCAAAAAAGATTGGAATCAGTCTTTAATATAACATATAAAACCTATTATGGGCATATTGAACTTGAAGAATACAAATCACTTTTTAAGGTCTTTCGCTCTCTAATTGAAAGCCGCTTTGCTGAAAAGGGGGTTAAAAATTATGATCTGACACGCTGGGATGTTTACTACAAAATAGCCTACCCTTTAATACAAAAAAAAGAAGCAGCCTTATTTGTGATTTACCATAATAATCAGCCTATAAGTGTTTGTCTTAACCTAATAAGAGGCCAGGTTATTTATGGTTATATAAGAGCCTACGATATAGATTACTCAAAATTTCACCTGGGATTTATTGATTTTATCAAACAATTACACTGGTGTTATAAAAACAATATATATGTTTTTGATCTATTAAAAGGAAACTATCCCTATAAAGCACAGTTAGCAGATGGATCCTATTATTTTCAAAAACATGTTATATATAATACAGGTAATTTTATGTCCATAGTTTGTGGACAACTAATGAGTTTAAGAATAAAAGTATTCTATAAATTAGTCAATGTCCTAAAAAAATATCATGTTGATAAATTATATCATGCCTTTTTAAATTACAGATATCGAGATAATTCTAAACCCTCCCCAATAAATCATACATTGACTATAGCTAATATTCATAATTTTGAATCTATAGGTGTTAAGGTGAGGTTAAACGATGAACAATATGCTTTCCTGAAAAGACCTATTTATAATCTTTTATATAAACACTCAAAACCAATAGACAAGGTTGAAATATTCAAATCAACAACTGAAATAGACACTTTCTATATAAAAGGCATTGAGCATATACAAAAAATAAGTTTTCAATTTCATAAATAGTATATGGGAACAGCACATAACATAACATTTTTAAAAGCACTTTTAACAGATAGAGCCTTCCCTCCCATTTACAAAACTATTACCTATAATAATATTGAGTTATATAAAAACACAACATCAGAGTATGGAGATTGTTCTGTCAAACTATTAACCATAAAGGACATACCTGATTATTTTAAATTAAGTATCTCTCCCTCAAACAACATTAAAACCGTCAAGTTAAACACTGTGAAAAATTTAAATGGGCATATGATCAATCTAGAATCATTTAAAAATTTCACAGAATACTTAACTAGAAAAGTGAGTACGAAACGGAGATCAAATCTTAATCGATATAAAAACAGGTTAGAGACCTGCTTTAATATTAAATATGTTTCTTATTATGGGGAAATGGATAAAAGTGAATATGACCGCCTATTTTCTTTTTTAAGGAAATTTTTAGAACGGAGATTTCACGAAAAAAAAGAAAAGAACTACGAATTACAATATTTACCGGAATTTCATACTTTGTGTTACAACATGATCATGCATAAAAAAGCAAATCTATTTGTAATATATAACAATGACACCCCCATAAGTATACGCATAAATATGTTTACAAACCATCTGGCCTATTATATAATAAGCGGTTATGACATTGATTACAGTAAGTTTCATATAGGTGCGATTGATATGTATAAGAATATTGAGTGGTGTTTCAATAACAGCTTTAAAATATATGATCTTTTAAAGGGCTATGATTATTATAAAAAAAAATGGACTACAGACACGTATCTTAACTACTTACATATAGTTTATGATTCCAGTTCAATTTATAACCATTTTAAAGCAGTCACTTTGATATTAAAAGAAAGTGCAAAATATCGTTTTCTAGAAAAGATAGTGCCCAAAAACTTTCAGAATACTTATAAAAAGTTAAAAAAGTTTATTTACAGGTATACAAATACAATTGAACCAATTACAGAAGCTAAGGTTGCTATAAAAAACAATGTACCTATAGAAAACAGAGGTACTGAAATAAACTTTCAAAAAGACAACAACTATCAATTTCTAAAAAGACATGTATACAATTTTCTTTTTTTAAACAAGGAAAACCTTGATAGTATAAGTGTATATAGTATTGTAAGTCAACCCAGTCATTTTGTAATACAGGGAAAGCTCAATAATCAGCTATTAATTATAGATACCACACCAGGATAATGTTTGGAATAAGACATATAAAACTAAGTTTTTTTATAGATTTCTTATTTAAAGAGAAGTCATTTCCTGGCTTTTACAATAAAGTTTTCAGTAAAATTTCAGATGGTGTTTTACTCAATAATGAAACTGTGTTCAAAAAAAACACTTCCAAAAAGGTATATTCTATTTCTGATATACCGGATTATTTCTCATTAGAAACCTCTGAAGAACTTAGCAAATTGAGAACCCTTAGAGCCCCCCTCTATAATGGGTTCTACATAGATTTAGGAAAGTATTGTGATTTAAATGATTATATGAACAATAAGTTAGGGAGAGCAAGAAAATCGCAACTTAAGCGGTACCGAAAACGGCTTGATCTATGCCTGACCCCCATTTATAAAGTCTATTTTGGAGGTATCCAGAAAAACGAATATGATTATATATTCGATAGCCTTAAAAATATTACAATTAGAAGATTCGAGCAAAAAGAAGAAACAAACTTCGAATTATCATACCTGGATAAATACCACGAAATGATGTTTCCGTTAATTCATCAAAAGAAGGCCTGTATTTTTGTTATTTATGATAAGCAAAAACCAGTAAACATAAGCTTAAACTTTATTGAAGGTCAGCTATTATTGCATTGGAACAGCTGTTTTGATATAGACTATTACATGTTTAATCTGGGACATATTAATATGGTCAACCATCTTCAATGGTGCTTTGACCATGGTATTAAAATTTTTGATATGGGAAGAGGCGACTTTTTGCATAAAAGAAAATATATTACAGATAGTTATATCTATCAGGAACATATTACTTACCATTCAAAAAGCACTGTAATTACATTATTTGCACACTATAGAGTTCTTGTTCTTAAATTAAGGTTTACACTTATTAAGATTCTAAAAAAAATAAATGCTCAGGTATTATACAGCAGATATGCTAAAGTCAAATATCAAATCAGAAATTACAAAAACACCAAAAAAACGCAAAAGGATATTGTGGTTGAAACCGTTATAAGCAATCTACCCGATTCAATACATTTAAAAGCTGTAGATATAGATGAAATTGCCCCAGCTTTAATACAACCTTTAAATGACTTCCTTTATAACCATAAAGAACCTGTGAACAATATAAAAGTCTATCAAGATAATTCATATGACAAAACCTTATATCTTGTTGGTAAAAGGAAAATGATAAAATTAGACTTAAGTATATAGTTTTCATAAATATGGCATTACACAAAAATATAACGGTATTTCCTAAACTTTTTCTGGAAGAAAGAGTAAAAAAACTATATAGCTCATTTGAATATTTTAATGAAGAAATAATTAATGAAGGCTTAAACACAGCGTATGAAGACTTCTATTCGTTTAAATTGATTCCGGAATACTTCAAATTAAACCAAAGAAACTCAGAGTATAAAACAAAAAAAATTCCGCAACATAATTGGGGGTATGCCATCCTTTTAAATAAAGCCCGGTCTGTGGATCATTATTTACAATTACAATTCAACAGTAAGAAAAGAAGTATCGTAAAACGCTATATAAACCGTCTTGAATCCTGCTTTGACATACATTATAAACTGTATTATGGTGATCTATCCAAAGCAGACTACCACTCTATTATGGAGTCACTTAAAAATATGATTGCTGTTCGATTTAAAGAGCTAAATGACACACATAAAAATTTAAGAGAGTGGGATTTCTTACTAAGTAGTACTTATGATAAAATTATAAATAAAACAGCATCATTATTTGTTATTTATAATAGAGAAGAACCTATTGAGATTTCTTTAAACTATCATTACCATAAAATTCTTTTCAGTTATGTATCATCCTACAATATAGATTATTCAAAGTTTGGTTTGGGTCATGTTGAAATTTTTAAGCAAATAGAATGGTGCTTGAAAAATGATTACATACTATTTGAGATGGGAGTTGGCGGAACAGATTACAAGCGCAGATGGAGTAATCATATCTATAGATATTACCACTATATTGTGTATTCCAACAAAGCTATACTGAGTGGTACTTACAACACACTAAAATATTCTTTAAAGGAGTATCTAAAATCCAAAACACCTGAAAAAATTAGCCAAAAACTAAGCAATATCAAAAAAAGACATAGAAAGATACCAGAGGTGTTAATTACACATAAAGAGACAACAAATACAGATACAAACTTAAATTCTAAAATGTCTAATGCCAAGGTAATTGATTTTAATGATAAACCCAACAGGTTTCTAAGAAAGCATGTATTCAATTTTTTATATGCTACCGTATACCATAATAAGACCATAAAAGTCTATAAAATTAGTGATAAAGAATATGTGATTAAAGGTAAAGAGAAATATCAAAGCATCGTGTTGTATTAATAAGAATCACATTTTAATAATGATTCATAACGTTTAATTTAAAAATGACAGTTCACCGCAAAACTGAGTATTAGAAAGAGTAAATAAATTCCCAATGAATTACTTTTATATATTTGTCGTCGATCATTTTTATTGAGTTTTTACCATTACATTATTATGAAAAAGAAAATAATTAGAGTAACCACCCTTTCAGTATCAATGCGTGGTTTGTTACGTGGTCAATTACGTTTTATGTCTAATTATTACGATATTTTAGGTGTGGGATCGAGAGGGGAAAATAATGAAATTGAAAATTTATCAAAAGATGAAGGTATTTCAGTTTTTCCCATAGAAATGACTAGGAAAATTACTCCAATAAAAGATATCATTGCTGTATGGAAATTATATAAATTGTTCAAAAAAGAAAAACCGTTTATTGTGCATTCTCATACGCCTAAAGCAGGCACTTTATCTATGTTGGCTGCTAAATTAGCTAAAGTTCCTAATCGGCTACATACCATTGCCGGCTTACCCCTGGTCGAAGCCAAAGGTTTTAAACGGATGGTATTGAATCTAGTTGAAAAAATAACATATTGGTGTGCTACAAAAATTTACCCTAATTCTTATAGCTTAGCTGATTTCATCTTGGAAAGCAAATTTACTTCTCAAAGAAAGATAAAGGTTATAGCTAATGGAAGTTCAAACGGCATTGATATCAGCTATTTTGATCCTGCTCTTTTTGAGGACAAATACAAGATAGAAATACTCAAAAAAGAGCTAAATATTACAAACACAGACTTTGTTTTTGTTTTCGCAGGCCGATTAGTAAAAGATAAAGGTATTAATGAATTGGTCAGTGCATTCAAAAAAATAAATGACAAATTTCCAAATACTAAATTACTAATGCTTGGGTTTTATGAAAATGAATTAGACCCTTTACTTCCTAAAACAGTCGAAGAGATTAATACGAATTCAAATATTATACATACAGGTTGGGTTAACGATATACGTCCTTATCTTAAAATTTCAAATGCTTTAGTATTCCCTAGTTACCGTGAGGGGTTCCCAAATATAGTTATGCAGGCTGGAGCCATGGGATTACCTGCTATTGTAACTGATATAAATGGATGTAATGAAATCATAATTGAAGGAGAAAACGGAACTATTATACCTGTTAAAAATGATATAGTTCTATATAAAAAAATGGTTGAGTTTTTAACAAATAAGTCAAAATATAGTAATGACAAGTGTAGATGTCTCATTACTTCCAGGTATCAGCAATCTCATGTATGGAATTGTTTATTGGAAGAATATAACAAATTATAATAAAATTTAACTTTTAGGCTCTATATAACATTTAAAAATATGATAAACAGTCCTTTTTCTAATCCAAAATTTATTGAAACTTGGTCAGCCCATTTTAATAATTCTAAACTTCCTATAAAATTCCGTTTTATAAACAATGTTAGTTTTATAAAAAGCAAATATTTACCACTTTATGTTAATGTTGGAAAAAATTTAACAAATGGCATTTTTTACAAACTAGAAAATGATGAAACTGATTATAAAAAGAAGGTTTTTTTTCTGTATGATATTCCTGAGTATTTTAAAATACAAAAACAACCTAGCTCTTTTCTGAAAATAAAGAGCATTAAACAATATAATGGCTATTTATTAAACATCAAGGAATACCTAGATACCGAAGATTATTTTAAAAAAAAATTTAGTTCAAAGAGCAGATGGAAAATTAAAAGAGCTAAGAAAAGGTTGGAATCTTGTCTAAATATCAAATATGATGTTTTATATGGACCGGATACTTCTAAACAACAATATGATATGGTCTTTGATTATTTTAATAAGCTTTTAAAAAAAAGAGAAGCCGAAAAAAAAGTAAATAATCATAATTTATCTACTAAAAAATGGAATTACTTATATGACCTTGTTTATCCTCTAATATTGGAAAAAAAAGCAGCATTATTTGTTATTTACAATGATAATATCCCCATCTCTATTTATTTAAATTACATTTCAGATAACGTCTTATTTTCAGCCTTCCCTGTTTTTGATAATGATTACTCTAAATTTAATGTAGGGTATGTAGATAACTTAAAACATGTAGAATGGTGCTTTGAAAATAATAAAGATATTTTCGATTTTTCAAAAGGGGATTACAAATATAAAAAGAGACTTGCAAACAAAGAATATAAATTTGAGTATCACGTCCTTTACGATTCAAAATCTCTTAGATCTGTAATATTAGCTAAATTAATCATTCTTTATTTTTATATAAAACAGTATTTCAGAGAAAAAGAATACAATATTCTCTTTCATAAATTTTTGTTCTTTTTTAAACAAAAAAACCTTAAAACAAATGATGGTTTTGAAACTCCTTATATAAAAAGTATGGGAAATGAATACGATTTAACTAAAATTGAGTTTTATGATGAGCAATATTCATTTTTAAAAAGAAATGTTCTTGATTTTTTGTTTAAACATTCCGAATCACTTGATTCCATAAATATCTATAAAATAAATAATGAAAAACAATCATATTTAATCGAAGGGAAAAAACATATTCAAAAAATTATCCAGAGAAATAAGCAATTATAACATTTTGTAAATCACTCAAATATCAATAAAACTGATTTACTTTAAGGTACGTACGGTTGAATAAATAAAGAATTAATTATGAGACCTCTTTTAATTTTATTGCAAAGCTTAAGGTACATTGGTAATTGGTCTGTTAAAGGCTCTTCGTTTATTATTACCAACGTAGTGGAATATAAAGGGGTTCTCAAGGGCAACTCATTCAGGAGAAGGAAAAGGTATATGTTTTAAAGTTAAATACAACCCATGAATTTAATGAAGAAGGTGAAATTATAGAACAGTTTAGAGGCTTTTTAGTTTTCGATGCCCGATTAAGATAAGCTATGTTGATGAGATTCCCTTATTATCCTCTGGAAAAAGAAAAAGCTACCGTAAATAAATCATTAAGAGTAAATGAAAGACCTTCAAATAGTATCATTAACCCGCAGCAAGCTTAAAAATGCCCTAGAGCAAGATTTGTATTGGCAAAACGGAACTGAATTTGTCCCGTTTAGTAAAAGCAAGGCTCTATGGTTGTTAAAAAATAATCGCATTGCAGATGATGATATTTGCGCCATTTTGGGTATGGAAAACAATGCTCTGGTTTCTTTTATTTATTTAATTCCAGATTTGATAGAAACAGAAAAGGGGCCATTAAAAATTTATTGGAGCAGTCGGTGGTGGGTTGCTGAAAAATATAAAGAGAGTATCCTCTCAGTATATACAAAAAGAGTCTCTTTAGAAGAAACAAAAAATCAGGTAATTATAAAACACCTAGGAACAGATACACTTGATTATTATAAAAAACAGCCTTATACAGCGTTTTCCAAAAGAAACAGGTATATATTTGTATTTAATTTAGACCATCACTTATTTATTAATAAATTCCCTTTCTTTAAAGTTGCCTCCCCTTTAATAAAAGGCGTTTCAAACTTTTCTCATTATTTAATTGCTCTTCTAAACAAAATTAAGTTTCAAACAGCAAGCCTTAGTTATGATTATGTATCCAGTATAAATGAAACTACATGGCTCTTTATTGAAAAGCACGTGGCAAATGATCTGGTTCTTAAGTCTAAAGACTATATTAATTGGCAAATAGATAACAGTCAATACACTTTAAAAACAAATAACATAAAGCATAAGTGTCTGATAAGCAGTATTTCTAATGCAATATACAATACTAGTTTTTTTATAAAACTAGATGGAGAAACAGTAGGTTTTATTTCTGTACTGATTAGAGAAAATGAGTTTGTTACCAGATATTTTTTATGTGATAATGAATATTATAAATACTGCTTAGATGCTCTTATGGAGCATTTTACAACAAGCAAATGCACATTTCTTTTAACCGAAGACGAAGTGTTAGGAAGTCACATTGACAAAACGTTTTTCAGTATTTATAAAAATAAACGGAAACTGGTTTCTTTGGCTCATCATGATATAGACATTGACTTTAGCAATAAGAAAGTATATCAACAAGACGGACATTTTGCTTAAAAACAGAGTTATGAATTTTTTAAACACACTTCAGGAGTCATTTAGTATCAATGCAACAAAAAATGCATTATGCATTAATGATACCTTTTTTACTTACAAAGACCTGTCAAACTGCGTTTTAAAAATTAGGAAAATAATTCAAACTCATATAAACTCCTATGAAAAGCTTATCGGTTTGGTTGCAAACAATGATTTAGAAACCTATGCCACTATTTTTGCACTTTGGCTAGAAGGTAAAGCGTACGTTCCTATTAACCCCTTAGCCCCTAAAGAAAGAAATTCTGAAATTTTTAAGCTCACAGAAAGTACCTGTGTTTTTGATTCTACAATGAATTCTTTGTATTCTGGTGATTTTAAAGTATTTAGCACCCCCTCGCATTATAAAACATCTAAAGACCATATTTTAAGCCATACACCCTATGTAAAATATAATATGGCTTATATTTTATTTACCAGTGGAAGCACAGGCAAACCAAAAGGTATTCCAATAAGTTTTGAGAACCTGAATGCATTGCTATCAACATTTGACAATGATTCTGAATATACACTGAATAGTACAGACAAGTGCCTGCAAATGTATGATCTTACTTTTGACGCTTCTCTTACCGCATTCATGCCGACGTTTTTAGCAGGGGCTTGTAGCTATACGGTACCGTCCGATAGCATAAAGTATTTTTACATTTTTAAGCTAATGCAAAAGTATGATCTTACAGTACTTAAAATGGTACCTTCAATAATATATTATCTAAGGCCATATTTTTCAGAAATAAACAGGCCAAATGTACGGTATTGCATATTTGGGGGAGGAAAATTATTTAAGGATGTTGTAGATGAATGGGCCACCTGTGTTCCCAATAGTAAGATTTATAATCATTACGGCCCTACAGAATGTACAGTTTGTAGTTCTTATTATAGCTATAGTCCTAGCCACAGGGATAAATCTCATAACGGAATTTTATCTATAGGAAAGCCTTTAGCAGGTATTGATTATATCATTATTAACAATGATAAACAAATACTAAAAAACAAAGAAGAAGGAGAGTTATGCCTTTCCGGTAAACAATTGACAAAAGGCTATTGGAAAAATGAAAAACTCAATAGCACGCTATTTTTTAATGTACAGTTAGATAATGGTGAAGTTAAACGTTTTTATAAAACCGGAGACATCTGCTTTATGGACAACGATGGATATTTAATGTACGTTGAAAGAAAAGATTTTCAAGTTAAAGTAAGGGGCTATAGAGTAGAACTAGGAGAAATTGAATATCACATAAAATCTATGATTACTAAAAACAACTTAGTAGTCATAGATATTAATAATACTAGTGGGAATAATGAGATAGCCTTAGTTATTGAAGGAAATAAACTTGACGCCTCTACTACTTCGACTCTCTTTAATTATTTACAGACTAAACTGCCAAATTATATGGTACCTACACAAACTCATTTTTTAGATCAACTCCCATATAATAATAATGGAAAACTAGATAGAAACCAGCTAAGAAAATTAATTACAAAAAATTAGATATATGACTAAAGAAGCTATTCTTGAAAAAGCAAAAGAATCATTCATTAAAATACTCGGACACAACAACTTTCAACTAAATAATGAAACTACAGCTAATGATGTAGACGGTTGGGAATCTGTAACACATATGATGATTATAACAGATATTGAACAGATATTTAATATTAAATTTAAGTTAATGGATTTAATGAATATGAATAATGTAGGCGACTTGATAGAATCTATTCATAAAGCACTATGAAACTTATAATATTTCATACTTCTTTACTTTTATTATGCCATCAATTGTTTTAATTAAAAACTTTTCGTCATACGATAAAACAATTTCACCTGGCTTAGATTTTTTATAGCTTTTGAGTAAAGGTTTATGGATAATACTTTCAGCCTCAAATATTATATATTTTGTGTCATTTATTATGGCTATGCACCCTTGACTTTTTATTCCAAAACTTTTAATTTTTAATAATAAAGTATTTGTGTTATCCTTAAAGCTTAAATGTTGCATTTCATAGTTTCTATTAAAATAAGTCGATTCTATGCACTGCTTAACCCCAATATGTTTAAAATTTGCCTTTTTTAATTTTCTCCATCCTTTTTTAAATACAGAACCTTCTAATTTCATTGCTAAATGATACAACAACCCCAAATCAACATCGTTAGTTAGTTTTACCTTCTTTTGATGAATAATATCTCCGGTATCTATACCTTTATCAATATAATGCATTGTAGCTCCATAAAAACTATACTTAAGATAAAACACACCATTCATTGGAGTTTTGCCTTGTAAATGAGGTAAATAAGTAGGGTGGATATTTATTAATATTTGGTGGGTTTTAAATTTTTTAACAGGGAAAATAATGGGGCATCCGTTAGAGATTAAAATATCAAAACTTATTGTCAGTAATTCATCTAAGCACTTTTCTTTATTTTCCATCGAAAAAGTGTTATAAACTATTTTTCGCTCATTCAAATAATTAACTAAAAAACTATTTTCAAGCGCGTAAATAGTAATATTATCACTTATAGTATCTTTTAATAACTCATCAATGACATGAATTCTGGAGCCTAAAAATACAATCTTCTTATTATTTATCATTTGTTAAACAAAAATTTAAATATTAATACTTGCAAAGCTATTCAATTATATTGATTTTTGAATAAACTAAGTGTCATGCATAATAAATTGTTAAAGAAGAAAGGGTATGGTTCCTTTTTTTCTCATATAAGTTATAATTCAAATATTTTTAGAAATTCTAAGAATAGTTTTAATCCCATTAATGGAAAAATATTTTATTCGGGAAGACATGCAATTAAATACATTATAGAAACCATTAAATCAAACAACACAATAAATACGATTTGGGTTCCGGAATATTATTGTCAACATGTCACATCTTGGTTAAAAGAAAATTATAAAAATATAAAAACCTATCAAGTAAACCCCTTAGATAAATTACACATAGTAAAAGCTGATAGTTTTGTTACTGAAGAGGGCAAGGTTATTGTTTTAGTTAATAATTTTTGGGGTATTTCGCACTGTTCTTTAGAGACTAGTAAAAAGAACATTTTTATTATTGAAGATCATTCTCATGGCTGGCTCAGTAAGCCTTGCATAGAAAGTAATGCAGATTTTTGTTTTGCATCATTAAGAAAATCTGTACCAGTGCCTCTTGCCGGAATTGCCTGGAAACCAAATGGTGAAAAATTAGCAGACATAAAGCTTGAAGAAGCTATTTCTTTTAATGAAATTTGGGATAATATTCTCCTGGGAATGGAAAAAAAATTAGAGTTTGAAGAAAATGTTTCAATTGACGAAAATGGAAAAAACGCTTTTTTAGAGCTGGTGTATAATGCTGAAAATATGATGCACTATAATTATGATTTAGTTAAAATAAACACAAATCATGAAGCGCTAATAAAATTATATTTAAAGAATAATTACCTCCATTTTAAAGAAATCAACTATAAAACTATAATAAATTTACTAGAGGATACTGATGATTTTGCATTAGTTGGTTCTGATTCAATCCCTTTTGGATTAACATTACATTTTAAAAATATAGATAAATTAAATCATTTTAAAAGTTATTTAATTTCAAAGGATGTATATCCTTCTTTATTATGGCCCGGAAATAAATCAAATTATGGTTATTTTATCAATATTCACATAGATTATAGATACATAAGCGAAGACATTCAGTATATATCCAGTATAATCAATAGCTATATAAATTTATAATAAAACAGGTTTTATTTCAACTTCAATTTTTCAAAAAACGAATTATCGATAAAATAGTGTTATCAACGTATTTTCTTTATTGATGTACAATAAATATTATACTTTTGAAATTAATTAAGAAACATGTACAAAAATCTGTTTAAAAGAATAATTGATGTACTTTTAGCCTTTGTAGGTTTATTAATATTGTCTCCCCTATTTTTTTTAGTTGCTTTAATCCTCTTATTTACCAATAAAGGCAGCAGCCCGTTTTTTTTTCAAAATCGCCCTGGTAAAAATGAAAAAATATTTAAGATAATAAAGTTTAAGTCTATGTCTGACGAAAGGGACATCAATAATAAGTTACTTCCAGACGATCAAAGAATCACTTTGTTTGGCAACTTTATTAGAAAATACTCTTTAGATGAAATACCACAACTCATTAATGTATTAATTGGCGATATGAGTTTAGTTGGTCCAAGGCCTTTAAGAGTGAGATATTTATCATTTTACACCGAGACAGAAAGAACAAGACATTTGGTTAAGCCAGGAATTACCGGATTAGCCCAAATTTCTGGTAGAAACTCTTTAAACTGGGATGATAAACTAGCCCTTGATGTTATATATGTAAAAAAAATGAGCTTATATCTTGATATTAAGATTATTCTTAAGACTGTATTAAAAGTCATTAATGGGTCTGACGCAAATTTAAGTGAGAATATAATTGATTTAGATATTTATAGAAATATAAAACAACAAAATGTATAAAAGACTTTTTGATTTAATATCTGCAATAATTGCACTTTTAATTCTATCTCCTATTTTCTTTATTATTTTGCTATGCTTACTTTTTGTTAATAAAGGAAAACCTTTCTTTTTTCAAGAACGACCAGGTAGATATGGGGAATTATTCAAAATAGTCAAGTTTAAGACCATGAGAGATTTGGATGCTTATGCAAAAAAAGATGTGCATAATCTTAACAGAGTTACCAAAATAGGACATTTTATTAGAAAATATTCTTTAGACGAAATTCCGCAGTTGATCAATGTTATTAAAGGCGATATGGCTATTGTAGGCCCCAGGCCTCTGCTTGTGCACTATTTACCTTTATATAACGATTTTCAAAAGCAAAGGCATTATGTTAGGCCTGGAATTACCGGTTGGGCACAAGTAAAAGGAAGGAATTCCATATCATGGGAAAAGAAATTTGATTTAGATGTCTGGTATGTTGAGCATCAATCCTTTCTCTTAGACCTAAAAATAATACTCTTAACAATTAAACGCATAATTAAACCGGAAGGCATAAACAGTAGCGAAAGAATGAATATGCCGGAATTTACAGGAACAAAAAATGAATAAAGTTTTAATTATTGGCTCTTCAGGGCATGCCAAGGTCATAATTGATATAATAAGAAAACAAGCTAAATATGAAATCTTTGGCTTAATAGATTCTTACAAATCTAAAGGTACCAGAATTAGCGATTATGAGGTTTTAGGAACTGAAAAGGAATTACCGGAAATTATTGCAACTAACGATATTTATGGGGGTATTATTGCTATAGGCGATAATTGGACAAGAAAAAAATTATATAAAGAGATAGTTTCCTCATCTGAAAACTTCAGATTTATTACAGTAATTCATCCTGATGCGGTTATTGCAGAAAATATAGTAATTGGTCATGGTACAGCTATAATGGCCGGGGTAGTTATTAATAGCAGTGTAACAATAGGAAAACAGTGTATTATCAACACCAAAAGTTCAATTGGACACGATGTAATACTAAAAGATTTTTGTAGTATCGCACCTGGCGTTACGATTGGTGGTGAAGTAAAAATAAACAAATGCACAGCTATTTCACTGGGGTCTAACATTATAGAGTGTATTAAAATTGGAAAGCACACGGTTATTGGAGCAGGTGCTTTAGTCAATAAAAATATTGAAGACTTTAAAACAGCATATGGAGTTCCTGTCAAAAATATTAAAGACCGAAAGAAAGATGATAAATATTTAGGAGTGCTTAGTACCACAAAAGCATCCACTTATAAACTTGAATTTCATACCATTTCTAAGGAAGCTGATATAAAAGAGTATTATACTGTTTTAAAGGAATTTGAAACTTTTAGCACATTTTACTCTTTACAATATTGTAACTATAGGGGTGACAGCAAATTAAGTTATTTTGTCTTAAGAAAAACTAGTAGAGCAAAGGTTTTAATGCCGGTATATTTAAATGTGTTAAAAAATGAAGGAGTAACTGATATCCAATTTTTTGACTCCACATCACCCTATGGGTATAGTGGACCTCTGCTTAATGGGGCTAGTAATGATGATATAAAAGCGTTTTGGAAAAAAGTTGATAAATGGTACAAAAAGAATAATGTTGTTACAGAATTTATCCGGTTTAATTTAAATAACAACCATATATATTATTCTGGTCACCTAATTCCGAGCTTAAACAATGTAAAAGGGAAAATCCATTCCTTTGAAAGTATTTGGAATAATTTCAAACAAAAAGTAAGAAATAACTATAGAAGAGCAGAAAAAAACAATTTAAAAACAAAAATCTATTCAGAAGATATTACAACAGAAGTTATAAATACATTTTACTCTATTTACATTAAAACCATGCAAAGAAATGCTGCTGCTAAAAACTATTTTTATCCTCTAAGTTATTTTAAGGATCTAATAGAGAACAATCAAGGCAAAATTTTAATAGCTGTTGTACACAAAGAAAGCACACCAATTTCTACAGAATTAATTATCATTGATGGAGACACCTTATACTCATATTTAGGAGGGACGCTTGCAGAATATTTTGACACCAGGCCTAACGATTTCTTAAAAATTGAAGTTACAAAATGGGCCATAGAAAATGATAAAAAATATTACATTCTCGGTGGAGGTAGAAAAGATTTTGATGGATTGTACCAATATAAAAAATCATTTTTTCCAAAAGATAACGATGTTGTTTTTTATACAGGAAGAAAAGTAATTAATGAAAAAATATATAACAGGTTAATCAAAGAAATAAAAGTAAGCTATACAGACGCCCATGCATTAGTAAGTAATTCAAATACCTATTTTCCAATTTACAAGCAAATAAGTAACCAAAAAGTTAAAGAAAATGGTCTAAATGTTATAACCTCCAAAAGCGCATGGCAAAATATACTTAATCAGGTCAATAATTATGATTTTTATCACACCTTTGATTACCATGAGTTATCAAAAGAAAAAGACGAAAAAGCGGTTCTAATTAAATACACTGAAGGAGATATCTTAATAGGGCTTCCGTTGATCATAAGAAAAATTGGTGGTACGGGTTATTTTGATGCCACATCGGTTTATGGGTATTCTGGACCGCTTCAAAAGAATGTGCCTCAATCATTTGATAATAGCGGATTAGTTAAAGCTCTAAATCAATATTTTAAAGATGAGAATATTATTTCTGTTTTTTCAAGATTAAACCCTTTTATTAAAAGGCAGTCAGAAATCCTTAAAAACATGGGGCATGTTGTAGAGTTAGGTAACGTGGTTAATATAGACCTCACACTACCCCTTGATGAGCAGCGCACTATATTCTCTAAAACAACAAAGCGTTATTTAAACAAAGGAAGAAGGTCCTTAAAAGTTATTTGCTCTCATAAAGAACGTGACATTAAAGCATTTATTAAATTATATTATGAGAACATGGATCGGGTAAATGCAAAAAGCAATTACTATTTCTCTGAAGAATATTTTAAAAAATTCATTAACAGTAATGACTTTAAAGTGGATGTGCTTTTTGCAATTAATTTAGAAACAAACGCTATTGTTTCTGCAGCCATGATGGTTAAAACCAATAATATAATACAATATCATATATCAGGCACAAGAAATGATTTTTTAGCAATTTCTCCAATACGCTTATTAATAGATGAAATGCGCATCAGAGCTACAAAAGAAGAATATACATTCTTTAACTTAGGTGGTGGTTTAGGCAATGAAGAAGATGAACTTTTTAGGTTCAAATCTTCTTTTTCTAAAGATTTTAAATCATTTAAAGTGTGGAAATACATTACTAATTATGATGTTTACAATGAGTTATCCATCAATGTTAAGCAAGAGGAAGTGGATTTCTTTCCCCTTTACAGATATCAAGAATAAATTTAACGCTTTTACAGTGATGTTAAATAATCTACTATGAGTGTGGCTATAATACTCCTCCCATGATTATTCCAATGCCTGTCATAAATCAATGTGGTTGGTTTGCTTGACTTACTTAACACCCTAAAAGTATCTATATACTTAAAATCGTTATTCTCTAAATAGTTCAAGAAAATCTGAGGAGTGGTATTTGTATCCAATAAAAATACAAACCGCTTTTTGTCAAACCCATAAATTTCTATCAAGCTTTTAAAGTTTTCAATATAGCTAAGATGTTTTGCTTTAATACTTTCTTTGATAACAATTTCTTCAGAGATTATTGTTTTGGGTTTACCAAAAGACATTAATTGTGATACTAACTGCCTAACCGGATCTAAAACCCCAATATTTTGTATATAAACTAATAACTTAATCTTGCGGGCGTTCCTATATAAAGGTGATTCCAGATGCATTCTATCTTGCATGACATGATATTCCCCTCTAGTCAAGTCATTTTCAAATTTAAATCCTAGAATCACATGGTCTATCAAGTCAAATTGATTTTTATAAGCATATATTAAATGTAGCTGATCTGCCAAATCATACCCTGCGTAGCCGTACTCGTAAACTTCGACCCCTTCTAATCTGTTTTCTATCTTTTTACCAATAGAGTTATAATAATTTTGATGAAACCCTTCTATAAAAGAATCACCAACCAACGCAATTTCTACCTTTTCTTTTAAAGGCGTAAACTCTCTGTATGAATTATATCCTGAGTTATTTATGTAAAACTTAGAGAAGTTTTGGCGCCGATTTCCGGTCACTGAATACCCTTCCTGATTAGGAACCCATTTTTCCACCTTATGTTCATCTATATACCGAGTTGGACTATCTTTGGCCAAATGTAAAATACGAACAATAACCTCTAATGAGATTAAGATTAAAATAACGTATAAAGAGGTTTTTAAAAATAATCTTTTCATACCGGCTAAAATTGAAAGTAAATAAATGATCTGTCAACATTGCTATCATAAAACAATAGCATTCCCAAAACAACTATAGTATAAGCAATAAATCTGATTATTTTAGATTTAAATTTAAACGGTGAACGCTCATCTTTTCTGATCCGATACTCATACAAAACAAACAGAGTAATAAGTATATAATAATCAATCATCCTGTACCCCATAGGGTGATTGTATGTTTCATAGGTAAAATGAAAACATATTCGTTTTATAAACGCAAATGCATCTGTAATGGACTCTGATCTAAAAAATATTCTGGAAAAAGTAATAATAGAGAAAGTGAGTAACACCTGCCCAATTTCAATGAGAGAAGGGAACAATGAGTTCTCCCCTACCACACTGTTTTTATAGATAGTATTTCGTCCCATCAAAAAAACCGGAATATAAGCCAAAGCATGAAAAGCACCCCAAAATATAAAAGTCCAATTGGCCCCGTGCCAAAAGCCACTTATCAAAAAAATTATAATGATGTTCCTAACAGATTTAAGCTTGCTTACCCTAGAGCCTCCAAGCGGTATATAAACATAGTGCCTAAACCAAGTAGATAACGAAACATGCCAACGCTGCCAGTATTCAGCAACATTTCTGGAAAAGCTAGGGAATTTAAAATTAGACTTTAGTTCAATCCCAAATAATTTGGCGGTACCAATGGCAATATCAGAATAACCACTAAAATCACCATATACCTGAAAACTAAATAAGGTAACCCCTAAAACAAGAGTTGAAGCCGGGTATGTGGTATAATTAGCAAAAATATCATCAACAATTGGAGCCAGAGCATCTGCTATCACTACTTTTTTAAACAACCCCCATAATATAAGCTTCAAACCACCAACAGATTGTTTATAGCTAAACTCTCTTTTATTAATTATTTGTGAAAGCAAATTGGAAGCCCGTTCAATTGGCCCTGCAACTAGTTGAGGAAAGAAGCTCACAAAAGCCGCAAATGATAGGTAGTCCTTGGTGGGTTTAAGTTTTTTATAGTAAATGTCAAAAGAATATGACATGGTTTGAAAGGTATAAAACGAAATTCCAACCGGGAGAATAACCTTTAAAGTCCAGGTGCTCTTAATATCATAACCTAACAAAGAAACCATATCTACCCAAGAATCAACAAAGAAGTTATAGTACTTAAAAAAACCTAAAAGTCCTACATTAAATATAACACTGACCCATAGCCATAACTTTCTCTGTAACGCATTGGTTCTAGTATCAATTTTAATTCCAACAAAATAATCAACCGTAGTGCTTACTAATATAAGCGATAGAAACCTATAATCCCACCAACCATAAAACATATAGCTGGCAATAAGCAAAAATATGTTCTGAATTTTTACGTTCTTTCTAAAAGGAAACCAATAGAGTATAAAAACTATAAAAAGAAAAAGAAAAAACTCTAAGGAATTAAATACCATGGCTAGTCAATTATAATATATCTACTGTTTAAATATTAGGTAAATATCTTATAACCCAACTGGAATGTCAAAATTATTCTTTGAATTACACGATTACTATGCTAATAGCAAAAGTTAACATACACTTTACCAATAAATATGATATCATTAAGGCAGATATATCGAAATAATCAATCCATTAATCTAATAATATCCAAGTAAACCGTATAACATCAAATATGATTGATACTTTTATCTGGCACAAAAATGTGCTATTCTTGAATCATAAAATTCTATAACAATGAATATAGTATCTAAAATCCTAGATCAAAGCCAGCCGATAGAAGAAATATTATCTATAGACGCCATATCTTTTAAGCGAAAATATTTTAACAAGAAACGTCCTGTCATCATTAAGGGCTTGGCAAAAGAATGGGAAGCGGCGAAACGATGGAACTTAGATTTTTTTCTAAATCTAAAAGAAGATAAAGATATTTACCTGCTATCTGATAATTTTATTCAGAATGATAACAGGTACAAAAAAGCCTCTTTTAAAAATTATATAAAACAATTAAAAGACTCTGAAGATAACAATAAAGCCTTTAAGGATTATTTGACAACACTGGATATTTTTGAATACTACCCTGAACTTAAAAATGATATTGATTTTTCTTTTTTTGAAGCACACACAAAAGTTAATGATATAACAGCCTGGATAGGGCCTGCAAATACTATATCAGGCTTTCATGCAGACACAGCCAATAATGTATATGCACAAATAAAGGGACGAAAAATGTTTATACTTTGCTCAACCAAATTTAATAAAACCATGTATCCAAGTAGCAAACATATCTATGGTGCTGTAGCCAGTAAAGTGAATATCAATAATTTAGATAAAGAAAAATTTCCAGAATTTATGAATAACACCTTTGTGAGTGTTATTCTGGAACCTGGAGATGTATTATTTGTTCCTCAAAATTGGTGGCATTATGTACAGTCTCTTGATCCTTCAATAAGCATTAGTAATTTTGGTTATACTAAATTTGAAGTTTATAGTTTAAAATTAAAAGAAAGAATCATTCAATCTCTACATAAAAGAGGGTATTATAAAGCCAAAAACTGTTTCTGTTGCGAAAAACATTAGTATAAAAAAAGCCTTTAAAAAGGCTTTTTTTATACTATATACTAATCCGATCTGAATCAGTTTAAAATTTACATATCGTTAAATATAGAGTGCATCAAACGTTTTTTATCGTTAATACTCTCCTCTAATGAAATCATGGTTTCAGTTCTGTAAACACCTTCTATATCGTCTAATAAAAAGATGACTTCTTTTGCATGCTCTGTGCTTCTTGCTCTAATCTTGCAGAAAATATTAAACTTACCGGTAGTTATATGCGCTACTGTTACATAAGCAATCTCATTTATACGCTCTAAAACAAATTTAGTTTGAGATGTATTATTTAAATATACACCAACATACGCAATAAATGAATACCCCAACTTCTTATAATCCAACATCAAGGAAGATCCTTTTATAATTCCTGACTCTTCCATTTTTTTTACACGTACATGTACCGTTCCCGCAGATATCAATAATTTCTTCGCTATATCAGTAAAAGGAATCCTTGTGTTATCAATTAACATATCAAGAATTTGATGATCGATTTCGTCTAATTTAATTTTCCCCATAATTAACTATTCTTAAATAAAACGCGAATTTAATACATTTTTATTAAAAATAACTTATAATTGATATGTTTTATTTCGATTATAATAAGATTTTTTCATTATTCAACATTACGAAAACGTTTTCGCTGCCTTCTACCAACACCCCTCCTTCTCCATTATACACCTCATACCCTTGAGCCTCAATCTCTCTATGTCCAAAAAAATTATCAAGCTTTTCAATTTTCACAACTTCTGGTATAAACTCAATAATATTGTCGCTTAGCTTTTCCACATATTGGATTCCAATATCAACAATGCCTTTCTCTGTTTTGGTGTTTCTAATAATAATATCTAAAAAACACTTCTCATTCTCCGGGATACTTAAATAGGGCTCATAGTTATCACCTGAAACTTCAACTTTAGATATATACTCTAATGATTTTATATAAGCTATGTATATAAGTTCTCGTGTTTTTTCGCGCTCATAGTCATTGTGGAAATGTCCGGCTTCAAATAATATAGTAGGAACATCTTCACTTTGAAACGTATCCCCTACACAATTTAGATTAAACGCATCATCATACACCCCAACCTGATTAGGAATAGCCTCTTGTAAAGCCTTATTCATAATCCCGATAACCTCCATAGCCACCTTTCTATTTGGTGTAATTGTACAAGCTTCATCCTGAGCCGGAGCTAAAAAAGATACCGTTGCTGATCTGGAAATATTCCCTGCACTAAAAATGGTACGCTGTCCATGCAAATTATAACAAAAATCGGGTTTAAACGATTCAAAAACCTGTCTTAAAACCCTACTCTCAGGCTGGGTTAGATTTTGAGCATCCCTATTCAGATCAACTTTGTTTGCATTAACCCGGGTATAAGCTAAAGCTCCATCAGGATTTAAAATAGGAATAATATATAATGAACAGGCTTCTAAAATCTCATTTGTTGTAGATTCATTACCTATAAAAGTATTTAAAAGGTCAAATAAAGCCTTGGTTGTTGTTGATTCATTACCGTGCATCTGTGACCACATCAGTATTTTTTTTCCTCCATTACCAATTTTAAGTCCATAAATCGGGTTGTTTAAAACTGAGTTTCCAATAATCTCTACAACTACTTGGTCATCAAAATTTCCTAAAATAGGTTCTATATGTAAATTGGTAATGTAGCGGTTAAATAAACCATCTTCCTTGTACTTTAAAAATAAGTCTTTAATATCCTTTAATTGCATAGTATTTAATTATGTCACAAATGTAAACAATTATCATTTCACAAATGTAAACAAGTAAATTCAAAAGAATGTATACATTTGTATACACTTCTAGCCTTGTCAGAAGCTTTAATTTAAGAGAAGAGGTCTTTTGAAATATATTTCATTATTATATATTTGTAATTCAATAAATTACAATCAATAATATAAAGTTTTAAGTTAAATAAAATCGTGCAATATCAAAGAAGAATAGTTGATTTAAAATTAAAATGTTACATTTGTAACATTATTTAAGTCAGCAAAACATTTACAATGGTAAACACCGAAGATTTTATTAAAAGGCTTCAAAAAGTAATTGATTATTATGGTGAATCTGCCTCTTCATTTGCTGAAAAAATAGGTGTTCAGCGCTCGAGCATCTCACACATTTTATCGGGTAGAAATAAACCCAGCTTAGATTTTATTTTAAAATTACTTTCCTCCTTTCCTGAAGTTGATTTGTATTGGTTATTTAATGGTAAAGGAGAATTCCCTTCTAAACTTAAAAATGAAAATACTCAAACAAGCCAAGACCTACCTCCTTCTTCAACTCAACAATTAGAAAGCGTTATATCAGAAAAATCAAATCAAGACAAGACCATTGAACGTATTGTTATATTTTATTCAGATGGAACATTCAAAAACTTTCAGAATTAATAGTATTCTTTAGTATGTTTGCAGTCTAATATCTAAATATGAGATGTTTTCTTATTTTACTTTTACTATGTCTTAGCAGCTGCTATGAACCAAGCAGGAACTGTAACGATTACAAAACCGGACAATTTTATAGTGAAGTTGTTATTGGCGACAAACTATTTAAATCTACATTTATAAGAAGCAGCCATTTACAAATTGAGAATTATAATAACAAAGTTGATTCATCTCAATTAAGGTGGATAAACAATTGTGAAGTTATATTTAAGACTATAAACCCTAAAAATATGGCAGAGCAAAAAGATATTCACTTAAAAATTCTAACAACAACAGATTCTTCATATACCTATGAATACTCTTATGTTGGAGAAACCAAAAAACAAAAGGGTATTGCTTATAAGATGGATTAACTTAATCAAACGGATACAGAAAGTATTCAACTAAATTAAACTTCAATGCTTTGTTTTCTGTAATTTCATAAGTTAAAAATATTTCACCCCAATATTCGCCATCTGAAAAATCAGCTATTATCCATTTATGATTTAGCATTTTCACAGTGTTTATTAACATTTTCCTTCCTTCGCTAGCTGCATATGGTACAATTGGATGTTCTCCTTTTACTTCATTTAATTTATAAAGCTCATCTTTAATAAAAGGAATAAGCTCCTCTATGTTATATCCGGCATCTTCAAAATAACTAATAGCATCTTCATTTCTATCTAAATTGAAATGTGATACTTCTAAAATATCATTTTGCAACACAGAAACAGAATCTTTATACTTTTTTAATTGAGATTTATACCCGGTTAACTTGTTATCCATATCTTCAAAAACGCGTTTGGAGTTTACATACTGAAATAAAACAAGCAGTATTGAAAAGACAAACAGGTACATAAAAATTCTTTGCTTCATTATTTATTCTTTTAAATGGTTATTTGTAACTCATCATAAGCTAAGAAAACTTGTTCAGGTAACATTTTTTCAACATCATCATGAAATCCTAACAAATGACTTATATGAGTCAAATAGGCTTTTTTGGGTTTAACCTTATCAATAAATTGTAACGCTTCCTTTAAATTAAAATGAGATCGATGAGGCTCAATTCTTAAGGCATTTACAACCAAAACCTCTACGTTTTTTATTTTATCAATCTCTTCTTCTTTGATGGTTTTCATATCGGTTAGGTAAGCAAAATTCTTAAACCTAAACCCGAACACCTGAAGTTTATCATGTAATCCATTAATTGGAATGACCTCTAAATCACTTAATTTAAAAGGTTTGTTTTTAATTCTATTAATATTTACTGATGGTGCTCCCGGATATTTATTTTTAACTTTAAGGATATAATCAAAACGCTTTTTTAGCGATTTTAATACTCTTTTATGTGCATAAATAGAAATATTCCCTTGTTTAAAGTAAAATGGACGAATATCATCTAACCCCATAACATGGTCTGCGTGTTCATGAGTATATATAATACCATCAATATTAGTACAACCAGCTCTTAGCATTTGGTATCTAAAATCGGGGCCGCAATCTACAACATAGGTGTTACCGTCCCACTCAACCAAAACAGATACACGTAAACGTTTATCTTTAGGATTTTTACTCTTACAAACAGGGTGATCACTCCCAATTATTGGGATTCCCTGTGATGTACCTGTTCCTAAAAATGTAATTTTCAAAGACGTTAAGTTTTACACAAAAATAGGTTTATTTTTTTGTATGCTATACATATTTGATACCTTTGTATACACAAGATATAACCTAATTATTTATATGGAAATTACCATTAAAGGCGATAAAGAGTTTGACGATATTCCTTCATTAAAGTCAAAAGCACTACGTATAAACCTAAACGAAAATATTTATGGGTCATTTGCGGAAATTGGTGCGGGGCAAGAAACTTGCCGTCACTTCTTTAGAGCAGGTGGAGCATCAGGAACTATTGCCAAAGCTATGTCTGCTTATGATAAAGATTTTAGTGACGCCATTTATGGAGCTGAAGATGATGGGCGTTATGTTACTGAGGCTAGGTTAAGAAAAATGTTAGCACATGAGATGAGTCTTATGGAAAATAGGTTAACACGTGAAAAAAACCCTAACAAAATTTTCTTTACATACGCCAATACTGTCGCCACTATTGATTTTGCAAAACAATTTAAAGGACATGGATGGGTTGGTATTAAATACCAGGTTGAAGCTGACGGTGATTATAATGAAATTATCTTACACTTGCGTTTTAAAGAAACTGATGCTCGTCTGCAACAGGAAACCTTAGGTGTTTTAGGTACAAATTTAATCTACGGTGCCTTTTACAAGTATAATGAACCTAAAAAGTTATTGCGGTATTTATATGACCATTTGGACAAAGACAGATTAGAAATAGATACTATCAATTTTTCAGGACCTGTATTTAAAAATGTTGACAACCGTTTGATGAGTTTACAGCTAGTTAAAAACGGAATGACCGATGCTGTAATGTTTGGCCCGGACGGCACCAATGTACTGCCGGCTAAAGTATTCTATAAAAAAAATATTCTAGCTTTACGTGGTAGTTTTAGACCTGTAACCAAGGTAAACATGGCTATGTATGAGAAATCGTATGACATGTTCATAAAAGAAAATAAAGTTGATGTAAACAAAACCGTAGTGGTATTTGAAATTACTTTATCTAACTTAAGAGCTGAAGGAGAAATAGATGAGCAAGACTTTATTGACAGAGCAGATTTATTGTGCTCTTTGGGTCAATCTGTAATGATCTCTAATTTCCAGGAATATTTTAGAGTTGTTGAATATTTTTCTAACTACACCAAAGCCAGAATGGGATTAGCTATGGGAGTTAGTAACCTTGTTGATATTTTTGACGAAAAGTATTACAGGCATATTAGTGGTGGTATTCTTGAAGCCTTTGGTAAATTGTTCTTTAAAGATCTAAAGGTATACCTCTACCCAATGCTTGATCTGGAAACCGGGGAATTGATCACCAGTGAAAATTTAAAAGTATACCCTAGAATGAAAGAGTTGTATAAATTCTTTAAATACAACGGCAAAGTAGTTGATATTCAAGATTATGACGAAAAGATCATGAATATTTTCTCACGACAAATATTAAAAATGATTGCTGACGGAGAAAGTGGCTGGGAAGATATGATTCCTGATGGTACAGCAGAATTAATAAAGGATTACAGGCTATTTGGTTATTCCAGAAAACCACTCACCTTATTAGGAAGAAAAAACAAATAGCAAGAAGTTATATAACTTAAAAGGCGGTTACTATATAATAACCGCCTTTTTTTATGCTAATATTTGAGCAGCGTGATCTTTTGTTTTAACTTTTTCTATGACCCGTTCAACAATACCATTTTCATCAATTAAAAAAGTCATACGATGAATACCATCATATTCTCTACCCATAAACTTCTTAGGTCCCCAAACTCCAAAAGTGTTAATGACAACTTTATCCTCATCTGCTAATAAAGGAAATGGGAATTTAAATTTATTTTTAAAATTTGACTGCCGTCTTTGTGAATCTGCACTAACTCCTAACAATTCATAACTTTTAGACTGAAGTTCTTTATAATTATCTCTTAAATTACACGCTTCAACAGTACATCCTGGAGTATTGGCTTTAGGATAAAAAAATACGACTAGTTTTTTTCCTTTATAATCACTTAAAGAAACTATATTGCCTTTTTCATCTTTTGATGTAAACTCAGGTACAATGTCTCCTTTTTTTAATGTTTTCATATATATATTATTTATTCTTTTAAGTTTAAAATACAATACTCATAAAAAATTTATATCCAAAGAATATTAGATATGTTCATATCATAATCTTAACTTTGATTTCCCGACAAAAGTACAACTTATGACAAAAAAAGAGAAGATTGAGTTTATTATTAATACTTTAAATAAACTATACCCTGAAATACCAATTCCTTTAGACCACAAAGATTCTTATACATTATTAATTGCTGTATTAATGTCTGCTCAAAGTACGGATGTTAGGGTTAATCAAATTACTCCTTTATTGTTTGAAGAAGCAGATAACCCGTATGATATGGTGAAACTTACCATAGAAGAAATAAGAGAAATCATAAAACCGGTTGGGTTATCTCCAATGAAAAGTA
Source organism: Alterotamlana spongicola (assembly GCF_035818475.1). NCBI lineage: Bacteria > Pseudomonadati > Bacteroidota > Flavobacteriia > Flavobacteriales > Flavobacteriaceae > Alterotamlana > Alterotamlana spongicola. Next base: position 216,354 of record NZ_JAYMGV010000002.1, on the reverse strand, counting down.
AAGGCATTCATGGGTTATCAGAAATCTTAATTAAAAAGCATAATGGGCAGGTACCCCAAAATTTTGAAGATTTAGAAGCGCTACCTGCTGTTGGTCATAAAACGGCCAGTGTAGTTATGTCTCAGGCTTTTGGCGTTCCTGCATTTCCCGTAGATACTCATATTCATCGTCTAATGTATAGATGGAATCTGAGTAATGGTAAAAATGTAGTTCAAACTGAAAAAGACGCTAAAAGGTTGTTCCCAAAAGAACTCTGGAATGATTTACATTTACAGATTATATGGTACGGAAGAGAGTATTCTCCTGCCAGAGGCTGGGATTTAGATAAAGATATTATTACAAAAACCGTGGGAAGGCAGTCTGTAATTAATGCATATAAAAAATTAAAAAAGTCCTGATACATCTATATCAGGACTTTTAAATCTAGTTAAGAAGTGCTTCAAACTTCAATTTATTACAATTTATAACACTTAAAGCCTTAGAGTAATTGAGAAGAAATTTAACCGTTTCTTCTTTCGGTACAAGATCATCTATTTTTTCAACAGAATCTTCAGAGTAAATTTTTGCCATTGTTTTTATTTAAGGGTTACTTAAATAGAATAACGTAGCAAAATTTAAATTATTGCATCAATTTGTTAAAACTATATTATGTTTATCAATAATCTTACGTAGATTAATTAACGCATACCGCATTCTGCCTAATGCAGTATTAATACTTACACCTGTTCTATCTGATATTTCTTTAAAACTCATATCATTATAAATACGCATTAACAAAACTTCTTTCTGGTCTTCAGGAAGCTCATCTACCAAACGCCTAACATCATTTTCAACCTGTTCTTTTATTATAGCTTTTTCTGCATTTAAATTTGTATCGCTTAAAACCGAAAAGATGCTAAACTCTCCTGTGTTGTCAAACTTTGGCATTCTACTATTCTTTCTAAAGTAATCAATAACCAAATTATGTGAAATACGCATCACCCAGGGTAAAAACTTACCTTCCTCATTATACGCTCCTCGTTTCAACGTTCTGATTACTTTTATAAAAGCATCTTGAAAAATGTCTTCCGCAACATCTCTATCATATACTTTAGAATAAATAAAACTATAAATTTTTTGTTTGTGCCTAATAATAAGTGTTTCTAAGGCGTCTTCATCTCCTTTAATGTAGTTGCTAACTAAAATAGCGTCTGAAATAGTTTCGTGTTGCATAATAATTACTTTTAGCGCAAGAAGAGAGGGCTTCTTTGCTTGGGGTTACATGTTTAAAAGTAATGTTATGCTATAGGCGTATAGTTGATTTAATTGCTAATTATTATTTCAAATATAGTAACAATCATTCCTAAAAAGAAAAAAAGTTGACGTTTTTTTTATTATTTCATTCAATTACATTGTGTTTTTCAGGCTCAAATACTTATAGTATCTTTGCAAAATTATGCCTTTTAAACGCTTATGAATACTACTATTTCCAAAGTAAATCCAAAAGAAAACATCATTATTAAGGGAGCTAAATTACACAACCTTAAAAATATTGATGTTATTATACCAAGAAACAAGTTAGTGGTTATCACCGGGTTATCAGGATCCGGTAAATCCAGTTTAGCATTTGATACGCTTTATGCTGAAGGGCAAAGGCGCTATGTTGAAAGCTTATCAAGCTATGCACGTCAATTTTTAGGCAGATTAAATAAACCAAAAGTAGATTATATAAAAGGCATAGCTCCGGCAATTGCCATTGAGCAAAAAGTAAACTCAACCAATCCGCGTTCAACTGTAGGTACCACAACCGAAATTTATGATTACCTAAAATTGCTATATGCAAGAATTGGTAAAACATATTCGCCGGTTTCCGGATTAGAGGTTAAAAAAGACACCGTTACAGATGTTATAAACCATATAAAAGAGTTTACTCAAGGAGAAAAACTATTACTTCTAGCTCCAATTTATCTGGAAGAAGGACGCTCTATGAAAGATAAACTTAAAGCATTGCATCAGCAAGGGTATGCAAGAATTAAAGTAAACAACAATGTTTTAAGGATAGATGAAATAGAAAATATTTCCGAAAAAGAAACGATATCATTAGTTGTAGATAGAATTATAACCAAAAACGAAGAGGATTTCTATAATAGATTAGCAGATGCCATTCAAACTGCTTTTTTTGAAGGGAAAGGTGAATGTATCATTGAAACTTTAAGTACTGATAAACAACAAAACTTTAGTAATAAATTTGAGTTGGATGGCATTAGTTTTCTTGAGCCTAATGTACACCTGTTTAGTTTTAATAATCCTTATGGAGCATGTCCTGAATGTGAAGGTTATGGTGATGTTATTGGAATAGATGAAGATTTAGTCATTCCAAATACAGGATTATCCATTTATGAAAGCGCTATCTTCCCCTGGCGTGGAGAAAGCATGAGCTGGTATAAAAATCAACTGGTTAATAATTCACATAAGTTTGATTTTCCTATCCATAAACCATACTTTGAACTCACCAAAGCCCAAAAACAACTTGTCTGGACTGGAAATGAATATTTTGAAGGCATAACTTCTTTTTTTGAAGAGCTTGAGTCTAAAGCCTATAAAATTCAAAACCGTGTTATGCTATCCCGTTACCGCGGAAAAACTAAATGCAAGACCTGTAAAGGTAAGCGCTTAAGAAGTGAAGCTGGTTATGTTAAAATTAATGGAGCTACCATCACAGATTTAGTTGAAATGCCCTTAGATAAGCTTTCTAACTTTTTCAAACAATTAGAATTGAATGATTACGACACTCAAATTGCAAACAGGCTTTTAAAAGAAATTAACAATAGGTTATCATTTCTTTCTAATGTAGGGCTAGATTACTTAACGCTAAACAGAAAATCAAACACACTATCAGGCGGTGAAAGCCAGCGCATTAATTTAGCAACATCATTAGGCAGTAGCCTGGTTGGATCTATGTATATTTTGGATGAACCCAGTATTGGTCTACACCCTAAGGATACCGAGCGCTTGATCTCTGTCTTAAAATCATTAAGAGATCTGGGTAATACCGTTATTGTTGTTGAACATGATGAAGATATTATGAAAGCTGCAGATTGTATTATTGATATAGGCCCTGAGGCAGGGACTTTTGGAGGTCATGTGGTTGCTAACGGTACTTATAATGATATTTTACTATCAGAATCGTTAACGGCAAAATATTTAAATGAAGACTTAAAAATTGAGGTTCCGAAAACCAGAAGAACATCAAAATACCATGTAGATGTTATTGGTGCCCGAGAAAACAATTTAAAAAATATAAATGTTAGTTTTCCTTTAGGAATGCTAACAGTGGTCACCGGAGTTTCAGGCAGCGGAAAAAGTACTTTGGTTAAAAAGATTTTATACCCTGCACTCCAAAAAAAGCTCACGGATTTTGGGGACAAACCCGGGCAGTTTACAGCTCTGGATGGTAATTTTAGCAATATTAACCACATTGAATTTGTTGATCAAAACCCAATAGGCAGATCCTCACGTTCTAACCCTGTAACCTATATTAAGGCATATGATGATATTCGTGCGTTATACTCCAAACAAAAAATAAGTAACATCAGAAATTATCAAGCCAAACATTTTTCATTTAATGTTGATGGCGGACGCTGTGAAACCTGTAAAGGAGAAGGCCAAGTAACCATTGAAATGCAATTTATGGCAGATGTCCATTTAGAATGTGAAACCTGTAAAGGAAAACGCTTTAAAAAAGAGATTTTAGAGGTTACTTTTGAGAATAAGAATATTGATGATATATTAAATTTAACTATTGATGATGCTGTTGCTTTTTTTGAGGCGAACAATCAAACCAAAATAAAAAACAAACTCCAGCCCTTACAAGATGTTGGTTTAGGCTATGTAACATTAGGGCAAAGTTCCTCTACCCTTTCCGGTGGTGAAGCTCAGCGTATAAAACTGGCTTCATTTCTTGGTAAAGGGAATACTAAAGAAAAGGCTTTATTTATATTTGATGAACCCACTACCGGTCTTCATTTTCATGATATTCAAAAACTTTTAAAATCCTTTAACGCATTAATAGGCAAAGGGCACTCTATAATTGTTGTTGAACACAATTTAGAACTAATTAAGTGTGCTGATTATATTATTGATTTAGGGCCTTATGGTGGAGAAACCGGAGGTAATCTTGTTGCTACCGGAACTCCTGAAGAGATATTAAATGAAAAAACTTCAGAAATCGGAAAGTTTTTAAAGGATAAACTCCTTTAAACATCAAAAAACTAACCTAAAATATAGTATGATATTTTCTAGGTTAGTTTTCTATCTTTTTCTTAGAATTTATACCCCAGGCCTATTTGAAACCCACTTAGCTTTGATGAGGCATCACCACTTGTATTTTCCAGTAAGTTTGTTAAACCAAAACCGTACCTGGTATTAACATTGATTTTGTCTGTAATATCATAAGCAGCTCCAAGATCAATGCCAAAATTAAATGATTTAAAACCATCAGGAGCGTCTAAAAGGTAACCCAAGTTTGGTCCTGCCAAAACACTAAGTTTTTCGACTATATCATATTTTACCAAGATAGGAGCCTGAATTTCATTTAAATCTTTAACTAATAGAAAATCAACTTCCGGTTGAATTTCAAACTTATCGCCTAACTCAATATCTGTAAAATATATACCAAGCAAAAAGCCCGATTTTGTTGTTGTATTAGAAATTGAATTAACCGCAGACTCTTTACTAGAGTTTAAGAGCTTAGAAGTGCTAGGTGTTAACGATTCTCCAAAAGGAGACGATGATACAGAGAACCTTTCTGATCGAGAAATGTAAGCAGCTCTGGCTGCACATGACCCTAAAAGGATTACAATCAAACAGAAAGTAATTAGATTGGTAAAAGTCTTCATAATTGAATGTTTCTGGATTAATAAATATCTAATACACTAAATATCAAACTGTTATAAACAAAAAAAACACTTCTCAATATATTTTTATTTAAGCTTAACACCCTTATATTTCTTAGTGATTCAATAAAACAAAAATGCAAATATCCCTAGAATTGTAACGGTTAAAGGCGCTACAAATAACAAAAACAAAAATGCGGTTACAGAAGTTTTTATAAAACTTCTGAACCAACCTTGCTGGTAAAAACGCTTCATTGCCATAAGCAAATAGAAAAAGGTAGACAACACAACCAACAAATCTATCCAATCCGGCATATCCCAAATAAAATTAATTCCAAGTATAATACTAAAAACAGTAAAGAGAAACGAAAAATAATAAAAGCTAAATACCAAATGGTGTGCATACAAACCTCTGTTAAAGTATAATATCTTTAATATCAAGGCAAAAATTGGTAATAAGAAAAACATTGCAATAGGAATTGCATCATAAAATGTTTGAAGCATACTTCCGCCTTTTCTGGATTTGTAAAACTTAAAAGCTTGTCTGTATAAGCGTCTTTCTAGAGCCCCTGCATCCTTACTCATTCCCATATGCTTGTAAATAATTTCAGGTGGAGCTTCCGCTTTAATTAAAGAGTCTAAAGCTTTTGTTCCTTTACCAATGCCCCAAATACTTTTATTTTTTATATTTTCAGGCCCTAACAATGAATCTATTTCTTTTTCAGAAACCCCTTCTATAACCTGGTATGTTTTTAAAGCTTTTTTCAAGTTAGCACGTTCAATTGAATCCTCTACTTTTTGTTTGTTTGATTTTACAGAAGCAATAGAATCATTCCTCTTCTTGTCATAAATAATATCTGAAACTTCTTGTGGTCCTAAGGTTTTTGCTAATTGATTATCTAAAGTCTGCACCTGGTCTCTTTGAATAAATGAAAACATAAAGAAAAAAACCACAGCTATAAACAGGTACATCTGTGCCGGGTGCAAATATAATAATCGTTTCCCCTGAATAAATTTACTTGCTAAATACCCAGGTTTTAACACTAAAGGAAAAAAGCTTTTAAAAAAACGTGCATCAAACGAAAAATAATTACTTATTGTATTATAAAATAATACCTTGACCGTCAGTTCATCTTTGGCCTGTTGTCCGCAATACGGGCAAAATTTGAAACTTTCTTTAAACTGTTTTTCGCAGTTTTTGCAAGTCGACTTTTTAGTTTTCATCAAATTGGTTTATATAAAAATAAATATTTTTATGAGATTCAAATAAATATATTTACAAGTAACCAGCTGTAAAGTTCCTAAAATGACACTTTGGGCATTTAAATAATCATCTTAACATCATTATCTCTTCACTTCCCTTTTCATAGACAAACAGTTAAATCACTAAAACACAAACACTTACAGTTTTGGCACGTTGTTTGTAATTATCAAAACGTCACCAAAACATCTACAATTATGAAAAAATTAGCATTCTTCCTGGCAAGTCTTATTTTAATAGGATTTAGTAGTAGATCAGCTGCTGCAAATAAAACTTTAAACTATTATAAAGGTTATGGAAACTCTTTTATTTTCGTTGAGAATGGTATTGAGTTTTCAGTATTTCCTGATGGTCAATTTGATTTTAATGTTTTAAGAAATAATTCAAATTTTAATGTATCTGTATATTCCCCTGGAGTAAGCATTAGCTTTAATTCTGGTTATAACTACAATAACTATGTACAATATGATGAGTTTGGTGCTATTATTCAAATTGAGAATATTCCTATCTATTATGATAATTTCGGTAGAATCATTCAGGCAGGAAATGTAAATGTTTATTATAATAATTTCGGTTATGTTTCTCGAGTTGGAAGCCTGTATGTTCATTATAATAGCTATAATCGTTTTTCTCACTATACTGGATATATAAATATATACAATCGTAGTTATATTTACAGACCATGGCATCGTTCATACTGTCTGCCAGCTTACCAATATTGTGTCGTTTATAACAGACCATACAGAGCGCATTATTACCCGGTTCGATATACTTATAGAAGGCCTTTTTATAATAACTATAGGCCCAGAACCTCGGTTGCCAACAGACGTGGATATAATGTATATAGAAATAAAAGCTACGCTACTGTTAATAGAAGTAAACGAAATATAACTTCCGTTAATAGAAATGTAACCTCCAGAAGAAGTATTGCCCAAAATAATGATTATAGACGGGGTTACAATACTATTGGTAGAACTTCAAAATCAAAAAATCAAATAGCAAGAACTCCTGCCAATATAAATAGAAGTTCACGATCCGGTACATCAGCTATAAACAAAAGGGAAACTGGTTCTTCTATCCACAGAAATTCAAGATCCACCTCTCCTACTAGAAATAGAACTGTGATAAAACGAGAAAGTAACTACAGAAAAACACCTTCCAGGAGTAGTTCTCAATCTTATAGTACCAAAAAAGCACAAGATATTACAAGAAGAAATAACAATGCAAATACTAAAAGCACTCAAAAACCAAACACATCAAAACCACGTACATATAATAAAAAGAATAATACAACCCGAAGTACTCAGATACCGAAACGGACAGTGAGCTCTCAAAGAACCACTCCACAGCGTAATGTTTCAAGGTCTAACGAAAATAACAAGTCAAAAGTTAGACAAAGTCGAAGTACATCTGGCAAAAATATAAGATCAACAAATAGAAGACGATCATAAAAATTTTAGTTGGTTAGCTGGAAAGCCCTGCGATATGTTTGCCTCAAAGCAACATCGTGGGGTTTTCCTATTTTATGTTTATTTTCAGCTATCCATGATTCTTATAGTTTATTTAATCTAATCATTATTCTATATCTTATTCATAATTACTTTATATCTATAAACACGTAGCCTTTAAAAACCTTTTATTGAATATTCATAGTGTTTCATCATTACTTACCATATGGTAAATTATAATTTTATTATGAAGCATAAATTTGCAGCGCTATGAAATCTCAATCAGTGTCTTGATAAAACCAATATTTTACATATTATTTACATGTATATACGGAGGGCTATATGCACAGGTAGGGATTGGAACACCATTGCCTGATAATTCAGCTCAACTAGATATAGTTGCAAATGACAAAGGCCTTTTAATACCCCGTATAAATTTACAAAGTAGTACAGATGCAACCACTATTATCAATGGGAATGTAGTAAGCTTACTTATATACAATACAACTAATATAAATGATGTAACTCCTGGATATTATTATTGGAATGGTAGTAAATGGACAAAACTATTAACCGAAGATGACGACTCTTTAACTCAATCTCAATCAAACGTTATCACCAACACTGGGACCCCTATTGAAAACGGCCTGATAAATTCAAATACAGGGAATATATATATTGACAAAGACACAGGAAATATTTTCATATTTAACGGCTCCCTATGGGTAAATATTACAAAGGCAAGTAATGGGCTTACTTATACTAATACCAATGGTGCTCAATTAGGAGGCACTTTAGTCTCGCCTACTGTAATACAAACAAACAATAGCAATACACTGGCAATCACTGGTCTTGAAGAAGATAATAACCCTCTGAATATAATGGCTATTGACAAAAATACGGGGGTTTTAAAAAAAACAAATGTCTCATCACTTCTTAAAAGGGAAGATATACTAATTGTGGCAAATAACATGCAAACACAATTTATAACGCCACTACCAATTTCGGACTCTAAAAAAATAGACATTTATAGGAATGGGATAAAAATAAGTTTTGTGCCACTTAGTGCTAATACTATAGAGTTAGAAACGGGAGTGGTTTGCTTTAAAGATGATGAAATAAGAATTGTTCAATATTATTAAATCAAATATTTATGAAAACTAAATTATTAACAACAAAAATTAAATTTGTATTAGGCATATCTATTATGCTAACAGCTGGGATTTTAAGTGCTCAGCAAACAACAGGAGATGTTGCTAAGAAAGCAAATATTGAACCTGGTGTTACTTCGCTTGATGGTTCTATTCGTGTAATAGACAATAAGGGAACAATTAAGTTTCTACAGGTTAAAAACGGGTTAACATTACTCACAAATACAACAAACGATATTACTACTACTACCTGGCAATTAGGTGGAACTCTTACAGATGACACTATTATAGATGTTGATGGCAATGCATTTGTTATTGATGGTATAGAGTTAGAAACGGGAGTGGCTTCTACAGATGCGGCTGATCAAACAGCTGCTGGCTCGGGTGCTACAGGTTGGACTCTTTTGGTAAGAGATGAAGCCACAGGAAAAACAAGAAAAATGCTAGCTACTGATTTATTGCAAAGTGGTCATACAACTGATACTGCTGCTTCTGATACACTAACAGGAAGCTTTACAATTACAACAGCAGGTATGCCAGCAGATGCATCCAGAGTTTGGGTATATAGAAATGGTGCAAAACTTATTTCAGGAACAGATTACACAGCAGCAGCAGATACCGTTACAATTAATGTAAACCCTGGTAGTGGCAACGCAAACTGGGTGTCATTTACTGGTGATGTATATGAAGTTCATTGGGTGAAATAAAACAGGGGAATATAATTTAATTCTTGACTAAACAAATTAACAATTTTCTTTAGAGTTTTTGAATTGAGTTCATTCACCATCATTTTAAAAGGTAATAATTGTAGTATACAATAGCATCAGTACGTTATTATTTAATGAATTGGAAAAGAAAAAAAAATATTATTTGTTATTATTGCTGTTTTACATCTCATTGGCAAACGCTCAGGAAGTTACAGTTATAGACCAAAAAGGAACAAAGAATAATGTTACAAGAAATATGGTTACTACCTCTCCAACAGCGCCTTCTAATGCAGTTGAGGGAGATGTATGGAGGGATAATAGCGGAGCTCCTATTGTTAGCAAAATATATGATGGAACAACATGGTTTGAAATAAATACAGCAACTACTATCATTGTAGCAGCAGGAAAAATAAATGCAGATGGAACTGCAGCAAAAACACTTTTTAATGCTACTAGTACGAGAGCTTCGCGTGGTCAATACCTTATAACTTTTAGCACACCAAGGCCTGATGCAAATTACGTAATTCAACTAACCCTAAGGGACACAAATGGAGCGGGGAATGATGATTATGACATTAGCTACCATTCTCAAACTGTAAATAGTTTTATGGTTAAAGTTGGTGATAATGATAACGGTGTTAGTAATAGAAGGCCAAGAGATTTTGAATTTATGTTTACGGTTATAGATTATTAAATGTTCAGCCAAATCAAATATAAAGTGTCATAAAAATTTGATTGATTGGATGGAAAGCCCCTAGTATTTGCCTAAGTGCAATACCACGGGGGTTTCTCCTTTAATTATAGTATCTTTTTAACAGTTTTATTTATAATGTCAGTAATATCATTTGAGAGATTAAATTTATAAACAATAAAGACATAGCTAATGCTAATGAGAATCGATTTAAGTACTACATTTACTATAGGGTGAAACGAAAAATCCCAAAAATAGAATACTAGTCCCCCTAAAAAAATTAAGATACCCGTTTTTAAGCTATTTATGGTAAAAGGAAGCATCTTAAAATACTTGTAAACAAAATATAACTTAACAGTATTATAGAAAAAAATAGCAATAAAAGTAGCTAATGCAGCTCCGTTTATTCCATAAATGGGTATGAAAATAATATTTAAAATTATCATTAAAACCACTATTACTATTCCTGAAATTAGTACAAACCTATAATAATCGCTATTAAACAAAATAGCATTATTACTCCCTAATATGGAATCATACAATTTGGCAACACTAATTAACAGCACTACATACAGACCAACACTATAAGCTCCATCAATTAGGCGATACATCTGATTAATGTTCAAAATGATTAATAAAAAGATTAAACCGCCAACAATAAACAAGTTAAGAGAACTTTTTTTGTATAAATCCCCTAAAGCATCAAAATCGCTTTCATTTAAATATTTAGCAGATAGTGGCAGTAAAATTTGATGCATAGATCTTTGCGGAACCGCTATTACAGCAGTAATAAAAATAGCTACGTTATAATAGGCTATATTATTTGTGTTTTGGAGCAATTTACCCAACATTACCTTGTCTATATCTAATAAATTAGTAGCAACAAGGCCTGCAATAACAATCAAAGAACTGTATTTCAAAATAGACGTTAAACCGCTCACGCGTTTAAAAGTTATTACCGGAAGTTTTACGCTAAGGGCGTATAATTTCATAACCAACATTCTCAACAGATAAATCACCACTAATCCAACCATAAATTGCTCTACATCAATTGTATCAAAATAAAGTAAAAACAATAAAATCATAGTCGCTACCCTATGAAAGACCTCTTTCATAAAGTTCCCAAAAACGGTTTTCATTTGCACTTTTGCCCAGGCAAAGAATACTTCAAAATAAGCCAAAGCAATAGCTATAATTATAGTATGCCATAAATAATCTTTTATAATGGCATTTTTTGAAGATAGAAAGCCTCCTATAGTTTCATAACCAATGTATCCAATAATACTCAATGGAATAATTATAGCTAAAGGCAAAAGCAACATCAAGGTTAAAAAACTGTTTATTGATACCCTTGTTTTAAATGATGAATAAAACTTCACTAGCGTATTGTGCACTCCAAATGCCATTAACGGCATCATTACATAAGCTGCAGACAACATAAAGCCAACCATTCCATAATACTCATCGCTAAGAAATTCAGTATACAAAAACAACGTGTTAATAGCCCCTACTAAAAACCCCAAATAAGTTGAGATTATATTTTTAAATGATTGAGTAGCAACTATTCCCATTTACAATATTTTAGATAAAGATTGTGTCAATGCCCTTCTGTGGTATTTTTGTAAACCAATAGGATGGGATTGCAATGTGTTATTTTGAAATGCATTATAATGTTTTAAAATAATGCTTTTTAATGAGTCGTAACTATCATAATTAAAATAGTTACCGGTATTAGTTTCTTTAATGATTTTCTCAACATCAGACCCCTCTGGTCCTATCGAAATAATGGGCCTACCGGAAACCATATATTCAAAAAGTTTCCCCGGAATAATACACTTAGTATCATCAGAGTCTATTTCAATCAACAATAAAACCTGCGTGCTTTTTTGATGTTTAATAGCCTCTTTATGTGAAACATACCCAACATTATTAATGTAATCAATTAAATCGTTTTTTCTTAAAGATCCCAATACGTTTTCGCTAACTGCACCAACAAAACAGAGTTGAAAATCATTTTTAAAACTGTCATTTTCATTCACCAAATCATTTAAAACACGCCATAACACTTCCGGGTTACGTTCTGATAATAAAGATCCTATATGAGATAATGTAAACTTTTTATCTAGTTCAACATCCACATCTTGTTGTTTATCATAACCGTTTGTAATAACCTCAATTGGTTTCTGAGTAATGAGTTGAAATTCTTCTTTGGTTTTAAAACTTGTTACAATAATTTGGTCTGTTGAGTTTAAAATTTGTGCTTCTAAAGCCTTATGCTTTGCTTTTGATGCTCTAGTAAGTTTTAATTGTTTATGATAACCTATAGTTGTCCATGGGTCTCTAAAGTCTGCTAACCACCTTACTCCTAAACATTCTTTTAACCTTAAACCAATAAGATGCAAACTATGTGGAGGCCCGGTAGTTATAATAGTATGTATATCTTCTTCCTCTAAAATATTTAAAAGATATTTTACTGATGGTTTAACCCAGGCTACTCTGGCGTCAGGAATGAAAAAATTTCCACGTACAAAAAGCATTAGTTTTTCAGCAATGGATTGTTTTTTAGCTTCCGGAATAATTCCTTTACTAATAGTCTTTGATGAAGATTTTGACAATACCCCAGCCCATTTATAAGGCTCACTTATTGATTGCTTTAAAATAGTAATATTGCTTGGTATGTCAGAGGCTAAACTTTGGTCAACTAAAGGGTAGTTAGGGTTTTCCGGAATATATACTACTGGCTCAATATTAAACTCTGGCAAATACTTTACAAATTTTAACCAACGCTGAACACCCGGGCCTCCCGCCGGTGGCCAATAATAAGTGATGATCAGTACTTTTTTTTTCATTTTATCATTCCTTATAAATAGGAAATACCAAGACCTAACTGCTACTTAAAGATTATATTTTAGTTTTTTTATTCCTTTTAAACTCTTGAAAAAGACCTGATATTAATAAGAATAAAAACAGTATTGAACTTGCTAAAGTAATCTTGCTTCCTGTTTTTACTACATTCGGATCAAATTTAAACTCAATAGTATGGTTTCCAGATGGAATTGACATACCTCGTAAAATATAGTTCACACGTATGTGATTTACTTCCTCTCCATCTATAAATGTTTTCCAACCGTTACCGTAGTATATTTCAGAAAAAACGGCAAAACCATTATTTGAATTTTTTGATATATACTTTAAATAATTTGGCTCCACCTTATCCAAACTTATTACAGCTAAAGAATCCGTCTCATAACTCGATTCAAGATTACTCACACCTTTTAAAGCCTTATGTGGCGAATAAATTGCTATATTCTTAACATCTAAGCTATCTAATAGCATTATTTCTTCATTAGCTGAATTAACTTGTTTTAAAGATTTTATAAACCAAGCATTCCCGTTAGCTTTATCATTTACATAAGGAAAAACACCGCCTTCTTCATTTTGGCCTACTATGTATTTGGTATTTAACATACTAAGCACATTAATATTATTCTTTGCAATATGAAAGTCAAAAACATCTCTATAACGTCTTAGTTCAGCTGCATTATATCCGTTTAATGAATTATGAAAATACGAAGGTTTTGAAGGCCCTGAAACCAGATCATAAACTCTATAGTGTGTTGTGTCGTTTAATATAAATTTATCTGCTTCATTGGCTTGATAAGGCTTACTCATTTTAATACCAGAAACAAAATCATCAGTGTTCACATAGCGCTTGCCAACCCCAACCAAATCAAAAAGTATCAGTGCTCCAAACAGAACAATTACCCATTTTTCTTTTAGCTTCTCTTTCAAAAACATCAAGATAGTTACTGCCGATAATATTACTAAAACCAGTGTTCTAAAAGTATCCTGGGTAAAAAGGTCCTTTCTGTCGGTTTTTAATGCTCCAACAAAATCAGGACCGTAATTCTGTCTATAAATACCATCATTATTACCAACAAAATCAAATAAACTTGACTTGAATACTAAAAAAAGGAGTGCTATACCTCCAGTAATGATAGTACTGTATTTAAGAGCCTTTAATTTTTCTTCTCTACTTTCAAAATCGTTAAAAAGTCGGGTTAATCCAAATATTCCTAATACCGGGATACATAATTCTAAAATAACTTGAATTGAACTAACCGCTCTAAATTTGTTATATAGCGGTACATAATCAATAAAAAAATTAGTCAAAAAGCCTAGATTTTTCCCATAAGACAGCAATAAAGACAATAAAGTTCCGCCAATAAGCCACCATTTAAGTCTCCCTTTAACTAAAAACAAAGCAAATACAAACAAAAACAATATAACCGCCCCTACATAAGCCGGAGCTTCTACAATAGGTTGCTTCCCCCAGTACATTGGCGCTTGCTTTGAAGCTTCGAGCGCCTGTGCCGGAGTAGCTCCTAAATTCCTGTATGCCATATATACTGCTGAGTCCTTACCTACATTTTCACTATTACCGCCTCCCATAAAACGAGGAATAAATAAGTTGAATGTTTCTACAATACCATAACTAAATTGCGTAATATAATCCCTATCTAAACCAGAAGTAACTTTCTTTGGAGTTCCGTCAGGGTTTATGGTAAGTTCGCTCTTTCCCCTTTTACTTTCTTTTACATACTCATTAGTAGCTAAGATATTAGTGGCATTCAATGCAATTGATAGTATTACGGCTGCTACTAAAACTCCAATTGATTTAAAATAATGAGAAAGCTTTTGTTTTTTGTAAGCATCTATTAAATAAGCAACCCCTAAAACAATAACCAATAGCATTAAATAATAGGTCATTTGAAAATGATTAGCTACCAACTCCAGCCCCATTGCTATGACTGTAAGCAAAAAACCTGCTATATATTTTTTCCTGAATACAAGAATAATTCCACTTAAAACCAAGGGCATATATGCAATAGCATGTGCTTTACTATTATGGCCAACACCAAGAATAATAATCAAATAGGTTGAAAACCCAAAAGCCAAAGCACCAAGAGCCGCCAATTTAAAGTCAACCTTTAATACCAGCAACAATACATAAAAGCTTAATAAATACAAAAACAAATAATCTGCCGGCCGAGGCAAAAACCTAAGTGTTAAATCTAATTTCTTAATATAATTATGTGGATATCTTGCTCCTAACTGATACGTAGGCATACCTCCAAAAGCACTATTGGTCCAATAGGTCTCCTCCCCGGTATCAGCCTTAAAATCTTTTTGCTGCTTGCTCATACCTATATATTGTACAATATCGTTTTGATATATGACCTTTCCTTTTAAAACGGGACTAAAATAGGCTAGAGAAATTATTATAAAACCTAGTAAAACTAGTATATGAGGTAATAGTTTTTTTATAGAAAATTGCATGAATTGGTTTTAAAAATGAATTCGGAAATTAATCAATTTCTTCGTAATCCACATAATCTCCTACATTTTTATTTGAAGTTTTGGTTTTGGGAATTTTATCAATAGTCACTTCTCCTTCTTTTCTAATAGGGTCTTGTCTGGTTCTACCTTGAAACCCTTTAAACTGTTGCCCGAATTTTTGCTCTGTTTTTTTTGTAATGTATTTTACAAGAAAAGGTGTGAATAAACGTGCCAGAATTTTGATTCCAAAATAAACCAAAAGAATAATAAGTATCATCTTAACAAGACCTGTTGCAGATGCATATTGTAACATAACTGTGATTTTAGAACAAAAATACAATTCTATATCCTTAAAAAACGTTCAAGAATGATAAAAAAACTATAAAATATCTATATTTGAAGAGCCTATAATAAAAATACTATTACAGAAATAATTAAATGATATTACTATGACCCCATACAAATCTGCCTTATGTTTCTTATTTTGCTTAATAGGTATTCAAGGATTTTGTCAATATACCGATGTGATCAATTCTAACCGCCCTGGAGTTTCAAGAAGTGCCTTTTCCGTTGGAACCAATGTTGCCCAGCTTGAAATAGGTCCTTATCTATTAAAAGAAGAACGAACACCAGCTGCCTCTTATGAGGTTTCAGGTTTCGGAATTGATTTTGCTGTGCGCTATGGTTTATTATGGGAAGAATTAGAGTTAAACATAGAAGGTAGCTATCAAAATGACACAAAAACATTTACGTCTAATATTTCTGCTGAAGAAGACAGGGCTAATTTTAAGTTTTTAGCTGTTGGCGCCAAATATCTTGTTTTTGACCCTTACAAAAATGCTGAAGAGGATAAACCAAATCTATATAGCTGGAAAGCAAACAGGCAGTTTAAATGGAAAAGTCTAATACCAGCTATTTCAATATATTTAGGAGCTAATTACGACACTAAAACCAACCCATATACAGCACCGGGTATTGAAGGTTTTAGCCCCAAAGTTATGATTGCTACGCAAAACAATTTTTCAGGCGGATGGGTTTTTGTTATGAATTTGATTAAAGATAGAGTTGGTACTGATCAATCAGATTTTCAATATATTTTAACACTTACACATGCTTTCAGTCCAAAATGGGTTATTTTTGGCGAAACTCAGGGTATAAAGAGCGATTTTTATGCTGATAATCTTTTTAGATTTGGAGGTGCTTATTTATGGGGTAAAGATTTTCAGCTAGATACAGCTATTACCTTTAACACAAAAGATACACCTTCAGTGTTTAGTGTAAATTTTGGAGCTTCATATCGATTAGATTTTCATAAAGATAAAGAAGTTGATAATGGTACATCTGCCTTAGATGAAGCTGAAAGACAATCCAACCGAAAGGGTAGAAACAGAAAAAAGAAACGGAAAAAAGGTGAAGATCCTGAAAGCATAATTAAGAAAAGAAAAAAAGACAATATAGATTTTGATGACAATTAGCTTATCAAAAAGATATCATAACATATGGTAACATTAAAAGAAGTAAAAACTAAAAAAGACCTAAAATCATTTGTAAAATTCCCTTTTAAACTTTACAAAGATTCAAAATATTGGACACCACCAATAATTAGTCAGGAAATCAAAACTTTTAACAAAAAGGAAAATCCCGTTTTTAATGATGCAGAGGCCAGATTGTTTTTAGCTTATAAAAACAATGAAATTGTTGGTCGTGTTGCAGCCATAGTAAACTGGCTAGAAATAAAAGAGCAAAATCAAAAGAAGATGCGGTTTGGATGGTTTGACTTTGTTGATGATCAAAAAGTATCTAAAACTCTTTTAGACAAGGTTGAAGAAATAGGAAAAGAGTATAATTTAGAATATACAGAAGGACCTGTTGGGTTTTCAAATTTAGATAAAGTTGGAGTAATGACAGAAGGGTTTGACTCTATTGCTCCAATGGTTACCTGGTATAATCATTCGTACTATGCTAAGCATTATGAAGCAGCCAATTATAATATTGAAAAATCATATTCTGAGAGTAAGTTTCCGTTCAGTAATGTTAAACCAGAACTCTTTACAAAAGCAAATGAACTCATTAAAAAACGTTATAAGTTAAAGGCATTGTGTTTTACAAAAACAGAAGAAGTTATGCCCTATGCTGATAAAATGTTTGATTTGTTTAATGACAGTTATGCTTCGCTTTCTTCATTTGTGGCTATAAATGATATACAAAAAGCTTATTTTAAAAAGAAATTTATCAGTTTTATAAACCCTGAGTATATAAAATTTGTTGTTGATGAAAATGACGCCTTAGTTGCCTTTGCTATTGTTATGCCTGCTTTTGCAAAAGCACTTCACAAAGCAAAAGGTAAATTATTTCCTTTAGGATTTAAACATATTTTGCATGCCAAAAAACATAGTAAAGATGTAGTTTTCTATTTAATTGGTATTCACCCTGAATACCAAAATAAAGGTGTAAACGCTGTTATTTTCAATGAATATTATAAAGTATTTAATGAAAAAGATATAGAGTATTGTTATAGGACACCTGAATTAGAAGACAATGAAGCCATTCATAAAATATGGAGACATTTTAATCCTGTAGTATACAAACGGAGGAAAACATTTAGGAAAAGTATTGTATAAAAAAATCCGATTCATTTTGAATCGGATTTTTTTATAGTATATATTTTTCAACAATCACTACTCACCCATGGCTGCCATAACAGCTGCAGACAGACGTTTGTAAGTTCCGTTTCGTAATCTATCTCTAATGGCATCAAATGCATCTAATGTAGCTTTAACATCTTCTAAAGTATGTGTTGCCGTAGGTATTAATCTTAATAAAATTAATCCTTTAGGTATAACCGGATAAACAACTATAGAACAGAAGATTCCATAATTTTCCCGTAAATCCTTTACCAGTGCCATAGCTTCTGGAATACTACCTTTCAAGTATACTGGTGTCACACAACTTTGTGTAGTCCCAATATCAAACCCACGATCTTTTAGGCCTGACTGTAAAGCATTAACATTCTCCCATAATTTGTTCTTTAATTCAGGCATAGTTTTAAGCATTTCCAAACGCTTAAGTGCACCAACAACCAATTGCATTTGCAATGATTTTGCAAACATTTGAGAACGTAAATTATACTTTAAGTAATCAATAATTTCCTGATCACCTGCAATAAATGCTCCCGTACTTGCTAAAGATTTAGCAAATGTTGCAAAATACACATCTATATCACCCTGAACACCTTGCTCCTCTCCTGCACCAGCTCCGGTAGCACCCAAAGTACCAAAACCGTGAGCATCATCAACAAATAGCCTAAATTTAAATTTCTTTTTAAGTTCAACTATTTCCTTTAAACGTCCTTGCTCTCCGCGCATTCCAAACACTCCTTCAGATATAACTAAAATGCCACCTCCGGTTTGTTCTGCCATTTTTGTAGCACGCTCTAAGTTTTTCTCTAAACTTTCAACATCATTATGTTTATATGTAAAACGTTTACCCATGTGTAAGCGCACACCATCAATTATACAGGCATGAGCATCTACATCATAAACTATAATATCATCTTTAGCCACCAGTGCGTCAATGGTTGACACCATACCCTGATAACCAAAATTTAAAAGATAAGCTGCTTCCTTTTTAACAAATGATGCCAATTCATCTTGAAGTTTTTCATGAAGATCAGTATGACCAGACATCATTCTTGCTCCCATTGGGTAAGCAGATCCGTATTGAGCTGCTGCTTCAGCATCTACCTTACGCACCTCCGGGTGATTTGCCAGCCCTAAATAGTCATTAATACTCCAGGTAATTACATCTTTTCCCTGAAATTTCATCCTATTTGAAATTTCTCCTTCTAATTTAGGAAACACAAAGTACCCTTCTGCCTGAGACGCCCATTTTCCTAACGGCCCTTTGTCCTTATAAATTTTATCAAATAAATCCTTCATTTATATAATATCTTATTGCTATTTAAAGTTTAGACAAACTAAACTGTACAAGTGCTTTTTAAGAAACACAAATTAATTAGGGTTTTCAAGAAGCATTCGCTTTTAGTTAGCTCGTGCAAAATTAAATATTTATCTGAATTGAGCATAATTTTTAATGCTCAATTATCAATTACATAAAAAAAGAACTAATATTCTGCCTTTAAAGCAAAAAGTATAGTTCTTTATTTATAGTTCGTTTATAAATTACTTTATATACTGAATACTTTCAGCAGCAGCTTCATTGATACTATCAAAGAAACCTTGCTCTTCCATCCAGGTATCACTATATACTTTACTCATATATCGTGCTCCGTGATCCGGATATATAACCACAACATAGTCACCCTCTTTAAAGCGCCCTTCCTTACCTAATTGTAATAACGCTTGAGTTACAGCTCCCGAAGTGTATCCTACAAACATCCCTTCAGTCTTAGCAATTTCTCTTGCTGTATGTGCGCTATCTTCGTCTGTTACTTTTATAAATTCATCTATAGTGTCAAAATCAGTTGCTGATGGAATTAGGTTTTTTCCTAAACCTTCAATTCTATATGGATAAATTTCCTTTTCATCAAACTCTCTGGTTTCATGATATTTCTTAATTACAGAACCAAAAGCGTCAACACCAATAATATTAATATCAGGATTTTGTTCTTTTAAATACTTAGCTGTACCCGAGATAGTCCCTCCTGTTCCACTGCATGCAACAAGGTGTGTAATTTTACCTTCTGTTTGCTCCCATATTTCAGGACCTGTAGATTTATAATGTGCATCAATATTTAATTGGTTGAAATATTGATTGATATAAACAGAGCCCTTAATTTCACTATGTAAACGCTTTGCTACTTCATAATAAGACCTTGGATCATCTGCACTAACATGTGCAGGGCAAACATAAACCTTTGCCCCCATAGTTTTAAGCATATCTATCTTATCGGGGGATGATTTTGAGCTAACTGCCAGCACACAATCATAGCCTTTAACAATACTTACCATTGCTAAACTAAAACCAGTATTTCCTGATGTTGTTTCTATAATAGTATCACCGGGAGTAAGTATACCTTTTTTCTCAGCTTCTTCTATAATGTATAATGCTATTCTGTCTTTTGACGAGTGTCCTGGGTTGAAGGATTCGACTTTAGCGTAAAAGTTACCTTTGAACTTAGATGCTATTTTATTAAGTTTAACAAGCGGAGTCTTGCCTATCAAATCTAATACATTATCAAATACTTGATTTCTGTGTGTCATATAAGCTTTTTAAAAACCATTATTTACATATAAAACATAATGATAGTTTAAAACCTGACAAAAATAGAACATTTTTTTTTATTAACCATGAATTCCCTCTAAATCTAATAAAAAGGCATATTCTAAAGCTACTTCTTTTAAGCTCTCAAAACGCCCGGATGCACCACCATGACCAGAATCCATATCGATATGTAATAACAATTTGTTAGTATCTGTTTTTAATTCCCTTAATTTTGCCACCCATTTAGCAGGCTCCCAATATTGCACCTGAGAATCATGCAACCCTGTAGTTACAAGCATGTTAGGGTATGCTTTCGCTTCTACATTATCATACGGTGAATATGATTTCATATAATCATAATACGCCTTATCATTTGGATTTCCCCATTCATCATATTCGCCTGTTGTTAATGGAATGGTATCATCCAACATTGTAGTTACTACATCAACAAAGGGAACAGCTGCAAGTACTCCATTGTACAATTCAGGGTTCATGTTGATTACCACTCCCATTAATAAGCCTCCTGCTGACCCGCCATAAGCATACAAATGATTGCTTGAGGTATACTTTTGCTCTATTAAATATTTGGAACAATCAATAAAATCTGTAAACGTATTTCTTTTGCTTAATAATTTTCCTTTTTCGTACCAATTCCTACCTAAATACTCACCACCTCGTACATGAGTAATAGCATAAACAAACCCTCTATCCAATAAACTCAATCGAATGATAGAAAATGAAGGATCAATAGTAGAGCCGTAAGATCCATAAGCATATTGCAATAATGGATTAGCCCCATTCATTTTAATTCCTTTTTTATATACTAATGAAATGGGAACTTTTACGCCATCTCTTGCAGTTGCCCATATCCGCTTTGATTCGTAATTTTCTTTTTTGAACTGCCCTCCCAGAACTTCCTGTTCCTTTTTTATTTCGTTCTTTTTTGTCTTAAAATTATAATCTCTTACTGAACTTGGAGACGTTAAGGCATTAAACCCATATCTTAAATTGTCACTGTTAAAATCAGGATTATTGCCAATATATACGGTGTACGTTTCTGAATTAAATGGTAAATAATAATCTTCTTTACCATTCCAGCTTATAATTCGTAAATTATTAAGACCATTTTCCCGTTCATTAACCACCAAATACTCTTTAAAGATTTCTATATCTTCAATTAAAACTGATTTTCTATGAGGAATAATATCTTGCCAATGTTCTTTCTCTGTAGTATTTTCGTTAGTCTTTGAAACTTTAAAATTTGTAGCACTACCAATGTTAGATATGATATAAAAACTATCATTGTAGTGTGCAATATTATACTCTAAATCTTTAGTCCGTTCCTGAAAAATTCTAAATACATTATCTGGTGTATCCGCATTCAGTATACGATATTCTGAAGACAATGTGCTTGAAGAACCTATTACAATATACTTTTTTGATTTTGTTTTGTAAACAAATGCATTGAACGTCTCGTCTTCCTCATGAAAAACCTCAATATCTGTATCACTTTTTGTATGCAGTTTATGCTTAAATATTTTATGAGATCTCAAAGTAATCTCATCTTTCATAGCATAAAATAGGGTCATGTTATCATTAGCCCAGGTAATACTCCCTGTAGTATTTATTATTTTATCGGGGTAAACTTTTCCTGTTTCTAAGTTTTTAATTTGTATGGTATACTGTCTTCTACTTACAATATCTATTGAAAATGCTGCCAGTTTATTATCTGGACTTATTGATATCCCGCCAAGATTGAAATACGCATGCCCTTTTGCCATTTCATTGCAATCAAACAAAATCTCTTCCTGTGCATCAAGTGTCTCTTTCTTTCTAACATAAATTGGGTAATCCATGCCGGTTACATATTTAGTTATATACCAATAGCCGTTCAACTTGTAAGGAACGGTGGTATCATCTTCCTTGATCCTTCCTTTCATTTCTTCAAACAAATGATCTTGAAACTTTTCTGTATGTTTCATTATTTGTTTGGTAAATGCATTTTCAGAATTTAAATAATCAAGAACTTCAGGGTTGTCCCTGTCATTAAGCCAATAATAATTATCTATTCTGGTATCATTATGTATAGCAAGTTTTTCAGGAATTTTCTTTGCTTTTACAGCAGGATATGTAATCGATTGTTTTTGCATTCTTTTTTTCTTAGAAAGGGGTGCGCAAAAATAATGTTTAAAGAAATAATAATTCAGTGTTTTTGAATTTTTAATAAACCACCGGAACTATTTTTATTTTAATAATTGATATTTTTGCACCAATAAAATTTAATAGATTATGTTTGGAGATATGATGAACATGATGGGTAAACTTAAAGAAACCCAACAAAAAGTTGAGGATACTAAAAAGCGTTTAGATACAGTATTGATTGATGAAACCAGTAATGACAATAAGCTCAAAGTTACTTTAACCGCCAATAGAACTATAAAATCTATTGAAATTGATAACGAGCTATTACAAGACAAAGAACAGCTAGAGGATTATTTAATCCTTACATTAAACAAAGCTATAGAAAAAGCAACACAGGTTAATGAAACGGAATTAGCTGCAGTAGCCAAAGAAGGCATGCCCAATATTCCGGGGATGGATATGTTTAAATAGCTGTTAGCTGTTAGCTGTTAGCTGTTAGCTGTTAGCTGTTAGCTGTTAGCTGTTAGCTGTTAGTAATATTAAGTTTTTTTAGTTGTTGTAAAACAAATTTATGCATGTCATTTGTATAGTCTAAATGAGTGACTATTCTTAGTTTGCCTCCTCCCATTGAAATAATTTTGATATCGTTTTGATAAAGCTTTTCAATAAAAGCCACTGTGTTTATATCATCATTCATTTCAAAAATAACAATATTTGTCTCAACGGGTTCAACCGTTTTAACCATAGATAAACCAGAAAGTGTCGCTCCAATGTCTTTTGCTTTTTTATGGTCATCACTTAATCTATCAATATGATTATCTAAAGCATATAGCCCTGCTGCTGCCAGGTATCCAGCTTGTCTCATATTACCTCCAAACAATTTTCTGATTCTAATAGCATCTTGCATAATTTTAGAATCTCCAACCAAAACTGAACCAACTGGGCATCCCAAACCCTTACTCAAACAAATTGATATGGTATCAAAAACCTCCCCATATTGCCGTGTAGTTTCGCTTTTGGCAACCAAAGCATGCCACAAACGGGCACCATCAAGATGAAAACCCAGCTTATTAGCATTACATACTTTTCTGATCTCTAATATCTCATTAAAATCCCAACACGCCCCTCCTCCTTTATTTGTAGTATTCTCAATGGCTACTAAACTTGTTCTACTGTAATAATAATCATTGGGATTAATAGCATGCAAAACTTGTTTAGCATTAAACATACCTCTATCTCCATCTATCAATCTGCATGACACACCACTATTGAATGAAGCCCCGCCCGATTCATAATTATAAATATGAGCATATTTATCACAAATCACCTGTTCTCCGGGTTGTGTATGAAGCTTAATAGCTGTTTGATTAGCCATAGTACCACTTGGGAAAAACAAAGCATTCTCTTTGCCAAACATTTCCGCAATACGTGTTTCTAACCTGTTTACAGTATCATCTTCTCTAAAAACATCATCTCCAACTTGTGCCTGCATCATGGCATCCAACATGGCTTGAGTTGGTTTTGTAACGGTGTCACTTCTAAGGTCTATTGTCATAATATCATACAAAATTGGTTTTATAACCTATAAATTTATAATTAAAAATTCGGAATATTATATTTGACCCACTCAAAAACCAGACAATATTCCTAAGATTACTTTATGAATTTATTAAATTATATGAGAAATACATCCTTTTGGCTAATAGATACCCTGAAAGGAGGAAATGTTAAAACCCACTTAGATGAAATTTCCTTTGTTCTCAATAACCCTCAAAGCACTGAATCCCTAAAAATAAGACAGCAGCACTTAGAAAACTTATTAAAACATGCTTCGGAAACAACACCGTTTTATTTTGATTATAAAGGAACTAAAAACATAAATGAATTTCCCGTTATTAGAAAAACGGTCGTTCAGGGAGATTTTAAAAGTTTTCAATCAGCGCCTTATATTAAAAAACAAAACTATAAAGTATCCACTAGCGGATCCACAGGTATTCCTTTTTTCCTTTTTCAGGACACAAACAAAAGAAACAGAAACAGGGCCGACGTCTTATATTTTTCAGGTCAATCTAATTTCAAGCTTGGGAACAGACTATTCGAATTAGAAGTTTGGAGATCTCATAATAAAAAAGGTAGACTAGCCTCTTGGATGCAAAATATTACACAATTTGATGTTTCGAGACTAACCGATTCAAGAATTTCAGAATTTATAAGCATCCTTAGAAACTACAAAGGAGAGAAAAATATTCTTGGTTTCGCATCCTCACTAGAGCAAATAAGTCAATATTTAGACAGGAACTATGTGGATTTAAAGGATTTGAATTTAAATTCTGTGATTGCTAACTCTGAATACCTGAACTATTACACAAAAACTACATTAGGCAAACATTTTAATACGCCGGTCTTATCAAGATATTCTAGCGAAGAAGTTGGAGTTATAGCACAACAGACAAATCATTCTACAGAGCATTTTATTATTAATCATGCCAGCTATTATGTTGAATTATTAGATTTGAATGATGATAAACCTGTAAAACCAGGAGAATTTGGTAGAATTGTTGTTACCGACTTATTTAATTATAGCATGCCGCTAATTAGATATGATACGGGTGACATTGCTAAACTCCTTCAATTAGAAAATGGTCAAACAAAATTTGAAAAAATTGAAGGCCGGAAAATGGATTTAATTTATGACACAAAAGGTAATATCGTATCTTCTTTTGTAGTATATACTAAATTCTATAACTATTACAACTTATTAAAACAATACCAATTTATTCAACAAGGAGAGAAGGAATATGAAATTGTACTTAATATTATTGATACCTTCCCACACGAACAAGCTCTAATTGATAGTATTAAAAAAGATTTTGGTAATGACGCTAAAGTTACCATTTCATTTGTGGACGAAATTCCGCTTTTATCTTCAGGGAAGCGAAAGAAAGTTGTCAATAACTACAACAACACTTAACTTATGCTAAAAAGATACCCTTTTGCTACTATCTCATTTGCTATTTGTATATTCCTGCTAACTATAGCTTACTTAACAGGTATTAAATTTGATATACCTTTCATACAAATTGTTGGAGACCCGGTATTAACCTCAAATGTACACCCGTTTACCGGTATAATATCAAATATTGGAGTATTGGCATGGTGTACAACATCTGCAATATGTTTGTTTTCAGGTATTGTTTTATTCAAACTTAAAAAACGTAAGAAAGCTGTTTTTTTAATAAGTTCTGGAGTTTTATCCTTTATTGTTTTAAGCTCCATATGCGTTCTTTATTTCCATTAGTTAAGAACTTTTCCTGAACAGAAGTATGATCCTTTTTCCATAAGTATTCTCATACTGTGTAATGATATTAAAAACATTATCTATACTTCTGGATTCCCCAACCTTTTGATTTATAACGGTATCTTTATTCTACCTCTCTTTTGGTTAGTTGTTTGTTATTTGTTTCCACATTTACTTTAATATAAGTATGTTGATCATAAGGAGTCCAACAAAAAAACGCTCACGAATAAACAAGGAATAAATAATAGATATAACCTGAATAACCAAAAAGGCAACTCCCAATAATACCCTGTTGTTTTCATAATTTTATAAATATCTTAAGTTAAAGGTTTATAATTTTCACCTATTTCCAAAAGTTCATCAGTAAACTCTCCAAATAAAGGCCCATTAGCCAATTGTAAACTGCTTATACCCATTTTATAAGTATTATATTCAATTAAAACTGGGGCCTCTTCATAATCTATAGCAATATCCCATGCTATTAATTTAAAATATGGAACTTGTATATGCACTTTTTTCACTAATTCTTTAACCTTTTTGTATTCAGGTACTTTAAAAGTTGCAAGCCTTATTCCTGAGTCAGACTCAAAACGTTGCTCTCCGGCCTGATTAAAACCATATTGTTTCAAACTTCCATCAGGATTTATACCACATGAAATTCCACCAGAAGAACTATTATCCGTAAATGAATTAAGCTTGCCTATTCTTACAATTGAAGACAATAAATACACACTGTCATTTTTTAAATAACTTAAAACCCTTATTGTGTTTAAAGATGAAGGGTTAAGCTTCTTCATATCTGGGTGTTGCTTTACTACTTCCTGAACAATAAAATCTTTAGAATACGTTAAAAATAACTCTTTAATACTTAAAGATTTATAACTGGTTCTTCCTTTGTTAACCGAAAACCCAATTACTCCATTACCACCCCCAGATTCAATAGAGGGTTTAATTACAAGAAAATTGTTAGTTGAACATAACTCAACCGCCTCTGATAAACTTATCAATTCTTTCTGATTATAATAGAACCCATTTATGTTAGATATTATACAAGAGGGTTGCTTAACATCATTGAATAACCTATATAATAAGTTTTTATCTAGTAAAGCAGGCCATTGTAGGTGATTATTAAGTATTGGAGCTATTATAGGATGAAATATATCCTCAGGAATGTATTTGACAGAGAAGTGCTTATTAAATCCACTAAAATATTGATGCCACTGCGTTTTTATATTTTTGTATCCTTTTTTTCTATAATATTCCTTTATCGCTTTTTTTTCATTTTTACTAAGCCTTGGAGGCTTAAATCTTTTAGTTTTTATTAAAATTTTCCTCCTGTAATTCATAACAAGATTAAACCTCATAAGCTTTTTCTTCAGCTTAATTATAGAATGCAATAATTTTTTTTTAAAAAAATGATATATACCCATTGATTACTACTATAAAATGAGAGAATCTATATGTTCTCTAAATAAAACAATCCTTAAAATATCTGAACTCAACGAAATGATTAACGCGTAATTTATTCAAATTTTGAGAGTAAGTTTATACAAAATGTAAAATTTCGATAAAATCCTTCATTATTAGGCTTACATACATCAAAACGGTAATAAAATGAAAACTTAAAGTAAACTGTATTTTTCTAAAGATGTTTTAAAAATAATGTTGACACAAACAAAAAGCACAAACCTTATAAAGGTAAAAACCTAATGAACTATCATGAATATTTTGTTCATTATATGATTAAATTATCCATACAAATATTTTAAACTTAGACTAGAAAGTATATTTTTGTTTAAAATAATTATACCATGATAACCTCTGATCAAATAAAAGATCTTAATACCCGCCTAGATAAACTTAGGCACTATCTTTGACATAGACGTCAAACTTATAGAAATTCAAAACGAAGAAGAGCAAACCTTTGATCCCAATTTCTGGAATGACCCAAAATCTGCAGAATCAATTATGAAATCGTTACGTGCGAAAAAAAAATGGGTTGAAGATTACAGGACAGCAAAGACATTTATTGAAGAACTTGATATTCTATATGAGTTCCATAAAGAAGGTGAATATTCGGCTGAAGAAGTCCAGGAACAATTTGATAAATCTTCTAATTTGTTAGAAGATATTGAATTTAAAAACATGCTTTCAGATGAAGGTGATAACTTAAGCGCTGTGCTCCAAATTACAGCAGGTGCCGGAGGTACAGAGAGTTGTGATTGGGCCAGTATGCTTATGCGTATGTATTTAATGTATGCTGAGAAAAGTGGTTTTAAAGTTAAAGAACTCAACTTTCAGGAAGGCGATGTGGCTGGTATTAAAACAGTAACCTTAGAAATTGAAGGCGATTTTGCTTTTGGTTGGTTAAAAGGAGAAAACGGCGTACACCGCTTGGTAAGAATTTCTCCTTTTGATAGCAATGCCAAGCGACATACCAGTTTTGCTTCTGTATATGTATATCCCTTAGTAGATGATACCATAGAAATTGAAATTAATCCGGCAGATATTGAAATTACTACAGCACGTTCCAGTGGTGCCGGAGGACAAAATGTGAATAAAGTTGAAACCAAAGTCCAGCTAACACATAAACCTACTGGTATTCAAATTTCATGTTCAGAAACACGCTCTCAGCATGATAATAGAGCCAGGGCTATGCAAATGTTAAAATCTCAATTGTATGAAATTGAACTTCAAAAACAATTAGCACAACGTGATGATATTGAAGCCGGAAAAATGAAAATAGAATGGGGAAGTCAAATCCGTAACTATGTCATGCATCCCTATAAATTAGTTAAAGATGTTAGAACGGCTCATGAAACAGGGAATGTTGATGCTGTTATGGATGGTAATATTAATGAGTTTCTTAAATCATATTTAATGATGATGGGACAGCAAACGGAAGATAATAATCAATTATGAACAAAATAGATAGTGTAATATTTGACCTTGGAGGGGTTTTAATAGACTGGAACCCGGAATATGTCTTTTTAGAGGTTTTCAATGGAGACCGTGAAAAGATGCAATGGTTTTTTGATAATATATGCACACAAGACTGGAATGAAAATCAGGATGCCGGTTATCCTATGGCAAAAGCCACAGAAGAGCGCATTGCACTCTTTCCTGAATATGAAAAAGAGATAAGAATGTTTTATGGCAGATGGGTTGAGATGCTGGGTGATGCTATTAACGGTACCGTTGCTATTCTCAAAAAACTGATACATTCTAAAGACTATAAGGTAGTTGCCCTTACCAATTGGAGTGCCGAAACATTTCCTATAGCCTTAGAGAAGTTTGATTTTTTACATTGGTTTGAAGGTATTATAGTTTCAGGAGAAGAACATACCAGGAAACCTTTTGATGAGATATACAACCTAACTTTAAACCGGTTTAATATTAAAGCCGAAAATGCTATTTTTATTGATGACAACCTAAGAAATATTGAAGCGGCTAATAATTTGGGAATTCATGGTATTCATTTTAAATCCCCTGAACAGTTGGCAGAAGTATTAAAAACATTTAATATTCAATTATAATGATTAAAATATATCACAATAATAGATGTAGTAAGTCTCGTTGCGGATTACAAATTTTAGAAGAATCGGGAAAAGAATTTCAAATCATTAAATACCTTGAAAATGTACCTTCTCACCAGGAATTAAAGGAGATCATTGGTTTATTAGGTATTAAACCCATTGATTTGGTGAGAAAAAATGAGGCGGTCTGGAAAAGTGAATTTAAAAATAAGGATTTAACAGACTCTCAGATTATTAAGGCTATGGTTGAAAACCCTAAACTTATAGAACGCCCTATTATAATTCATGGAGATAAAGCCGTTATTGGCAGACCTCCTGAAGCTATTTCAGAAATACTATAGGCTCAGGTCTATCATCATTCCAATCCCAAACTTTATAGCAAACAAAAAGGGAGTCTTTTAGACTCCCTTTTTTATATTATGTAATTATATTTAAGCTTGACGCTTAGCTTTCTTTTCTTCTCTGATCTCTTTTAACCTTTCAATTAAAGAACCTCCTATCCAGTAAGGAATTACAAAGGTTAATAAAAAAATCATTAACCAAAACCCAATTGTTAAAATGGTTAAGAATGCTAAAAATCCTAAATACTGATCAAAATCAAACATAATTTATAAGTGTCTTTTAAAAATCTTTCGCAAAGATAATGCAAAGGAGTGGCTTATACAATATCAAATTGAAAATTATCAACAGAGTTATAAACTAGTTCAAATTAGGTTGTGGTGTCATTCTTAGATACGGTTTTATCTCCTTATAGCCTTTTGGAAATATAGCCGGAATATCTTCTGTTGCCACAGCCGGAACAACCACGCAATCTTCTCCGTTGTTCCAGTTGGCCGGTGTGGCCACTTTATGATAAGCTGTTAATTGCAACGAATCTATAACACGTAATAATTCATCAAAATTCCTACCGGTTGATGCCGGATAAGTAATCATTAATTTAACCTTTTTATCTGAGCCAATCACAAATACAGAACGCACCGTTAGGTTGCTATCTGCATTAGGGTGAATCATATCATAAAGTTCAGACACTTTTCGGTCTTCATCTGCAATAATTGGAAAATTTACTGTTGTATTTTGTGTTTCATTAATATCATTAATCCATCCGTTGTGGGACTCTAAGCCATCAACACTCAATGCTACAACTTTAACATTACGCTTATCAAACTCTGCTTTATATTTTGCAACAGTACCTAACTCGGTAGTACATACCGGAGTATAATCTGCCGGGTGTGAGAACAAAACTCCCCAACTACCCCCTAACCAATCGTGAAAATTTATTTTTCCTTCAGTAGAATCTGCTGTAAAGTTTGGGGCTTCATCTCCTAATCTAATAGCTGCCATATCTTATATTTTTTAATTATTAAATGGAATAAAAACTAATTCTACTAAATTAATAGATTTTAAAGTTATCGGGGTATAATAATAGTTATATAAATGTTAAAAAGAAGTTCTTAAAACTAACAAAAATCATGATTAAAAACCTATCAAAAACCTTAACTTAGCGACTTAAAATTTAATCTTTATAAAGATGAGTTACAGAATAGAAAAAGATACTATGGGAGAGGTTAAGGTTCCTGCTGATAAACTTTGGGGAGCCCAAACCGAACGGTCCAGAAACAACTTTAAAATTGGTCCTTCAGCATCCATGCCCTTGGAAATTGTTTATGGTTTTGCTTACTTAAAAAAAGCAGCTGCATATACAAATTGTGAATTAGGGGTTTTACCGAAAGAAAAACGTGATTTAATTTCTAAAGTATGTGATGAGATCTTGGAAGGAAAGCATGACAACCAGTTTCCTTTAGTGATTTGGCAAACCGGTTCAGGTACTCAAAGTAATATGAATGTTAATGAAGTCATAGCCAACAGAGCACATCAGCTGGCCGGAAAAGTTATTGGTGAAGGTGATAAAACCATTCAGCCCAATGATGATGTTAATAAGTCTCAGTCTTCAAATGACACCTTTCCTACGGGTATGCATATTGCTGCTTATAAGAAAATAGTAGAAACTACTATTCCTGGCGTAACACAGCTTAGAAATACTTTAGATAAAAAAGCAAAAGCTTTTAATGATGTTGTAAAAATTGGACGCACACACCTAATGGACGCCACACCGTTAACTTTAGGTCAGGAACTTTCAGGATATGTAGCACAATTAGATCATGGCTTAAAAGCATTAGAGTATACTTTATCCCATTTAAGTGAATTAGCTTTGGGTGGTACAGCTGTAGGAACGGGCTTAAATACGCCTAAGGGTTATAGCAATAAAGTAGCTGAATATATTGCTGAATTTACAGGCTTACCATTTATCACAGCTCCAAACAAATTTGAAGCCTTAGCGGCTCATGACGCACTGGTTGAAACTCATGGAGCACTAAAACAACTGGCTGTTTCTTTGAATAAAATTGCTAATGATATTAGAATGATGGCTTCAGGGCCACGCTCAGGCATTGGTGAAATTATTATTCCTGCAAATGAGCCAGGTAGTTCTATTATGCCTGGAAAAGTAAACCCTACACAATGTGAAGCTTTAACCATGGTTTGCGCTCAAGTAATTGGCAATGACGTTGCAGTTTCCGTTGGGGGATTACAAGGGCACTATGAATTAAATGTATTTAAACCTATTATGGCCGCTAATGTACTTCAGTCTGCCGAATTAATTGGTGATGCCTGTGTTAGTTTTGATATTAATTGTGCTATGGGTATTAAACCAAATCATGAGGTTATTACCAAGTTATTGAACAATTCGCTAATGCTCGTTACAGCTTTAAACACTAAAATAGGGTATTACAAAGCTGCCGAAATTGCTAATACAGCTCATGAAAATGGTACTACTTTAAAAGAAGAGGCCATTAGATTGGGCTATGTTTCAGAAGAAGATTACGATGCTTGGGTTAAACCGGAAGATATGGTGGGAAGTTTAAAATAACATCTTTTAAAACACATAATAAATTAAAAAAACAGGTAATGAGTTTACCTGTTTTTTTTTGGTTGGTTAGCTATTAATCCTTTAATTTTACAATACCCAGGATATACCCAAATATATAACTAAGAAATCTTTTAAATATTAACAAATGTTAATACCTAAACTAAAAAATTTAAACTCACAGGCTTTACGACTTATAACTCAATGACTATTAACACTTTAATCTTCTTCTTTTAATTTCTTCCTTATTCTACTTAGCTGAACAGGTGTTATGCTTAAATAAGAGGCTATATGGTATTGGGGAACCAAATGTTCTATATCTGGCATTTTTTTACATAATTCTAGATATCTCTGAGTAGCATCCATTGAAATCAACTCTAACTGCCTTTCCTCGTATTTAATGAATATATGCTCTAAAACCTTATTATATAAATTGCTAACATTTATATCTTCTTTACATAGCTTCATAAATTCCTCAAAGTTTATTTCATAAACTTTACACGCTGTTAATGATTCATAAACAAGTTTTGAAGGTTGCTTTTTAATTAACCCCGTAAAAGACCCCACAAAACTAAACGGCATAAAAAAACTTTTATTAAATTCTCTACCACTTTCATCTTCCAAATAAGCCCGCATCATACCAGATATCAACATATATATTTTACTTGGCACTTCACCGGTTTTGGCTATTTGTGTACCGGTGTCAAATTTTTTAAAAATTGCTATCCGGGATAGTTTTGAAAAGGTTTCTTCAGAAACATCAAAAAATGAATTTAAGAAATTTAGATTAGGATTCATAATTATTATGTTTGGTTAAAGCCTCCTACCTCCTACACATTCAAAGTTACTGTTTCTAACTTATCAGGTAGTAACAAATCTATAATTTACATATAAACTTGTTTAAGTGTAAAATTAATTTTTTTAATAAAAAAAACCTCAAACATGTATGCTTGAGGCTTTTACTTAAGTGTTATTTTTTATTTTACTTTAAAGTAAACTCTGAGGTAGAAACTAAATCTTTTTCATTAAAAACATTTACAATGTAGCGTCCTTTTTCAAAATCATTATCTCCATTTTGAGCAATAAATTCGCATACGTTCAAATTTGCATTTTCATAGTTAAATTTACTAATTATACTATAGTTCAGTGTTTTATCTTCAAAGGATACTTGTTCGTTTAACCCCAATGTATTATTTTTCGGATCTATAACCTGAACGTACAACTCCTGATCTCCGGCCTGTACTAAAGCATTTTTGGAAACTGTAAAACAAACTCTTATTTTATCTGCTCTTCTGGCTCTTTCTGTTGGTATAACTTTACCTGAAGTTCTTTCAATTACACCAGAACCTTTTAAGTCAACAGTATTTAAAATTGAAGCATTTTCCACGACCTCTGCTAATGCACTATTTTGTACCAACAATGAATCAGTAAAAATAGTTCGCTCTTCTAAACGAACACGCGTGCTATCCAACGATGTTGCCAAGTAAGAATTCTCAACTCTCAATGAGTCATTTTGTGCTAATAAAGCATCCATTTCTTTTTGTAAGGATGCATATTTTTGCTTATACCTCCACAAGCTTTTCACATTTGTTTCAGACATTTTTAATGAATCAATTAACCCTTGAATGCGGCCTCTGGCTTCAATTAAGTCGTTATTTGCAACCTCATTTTCGCTGATGGCCTCATCATATTGTTTAGCCATAGCATTTAAATCATTCATGACTAATTGCTTTTGTTCTGTTAAATCATTTTCTGTTTTCTTACTATTACTGTATAAATTCATAGTATAAAAACCTGTTCCTAAAAAAAGAACTATAGCAATTCCTAGTGCAACTTTAAGACCTGTATTACTTTTACTGTTTTCCATAATTAATTTGATTTTAAATTTTGTTAAAGGTAATTTAAATGTGTACCAATTTTAATTGTTTAGTTTTTTAATGCTATAAACAAATAATGATGTATTTTTAGATTCCAAAATTCGTTTATTCTTATGGACAAACTAGTATTATTTAACAATGCTACTCGAAATAAACTATTAAATAAGCGCTCTGGCGAGTCCAAATTTGGTCAACACGTTAAAATATTAACCAGCATTTCCAATATATACGAACAACTCAAAAATTTGGATGTCACCTATGTTATTTTAGGTTTGCCAGAAGACATTGGCGTTTTTGCCAATTATGGAAAAACAGGAACATCAAAGGCCTGGGAGGCAACACTCAAAGTTTTGTTAAATATACAAAGTAACAAATTTACAAAGGCAGAAAGTGTTTTAATATTAGGGCATCTTGATTTTTCTGATGAATTAATAGCGATAAAAAAATTAAATCCAGAAAGAAAAAAGGATATCGTTAAATCCAGAACTATAGTTGATAGCATTGATAAATATGTTACACACATTATTTATCAAATAGTTTTAGCTGGTAAAAAACCAATTATAATTGGTGGTGGACACAATAACAGC
The DNA here is from genome assembly GCF_035818475.1 of Alterotamlana spongicola. Lineage (NCBI taxonomy): Bacteria > Pseudomonadati > Bacteroidota > Flavobacteriia > Flavobacteriales > Flavobacteriaceae > Alterotamlana > Alterotamlana spongicola. The sequence continues at coordinate 181,296 of NZ_JAYMGV010000002.1, read as the reverse complement.
TACGGAAACATAAAAGGGTCAAGTCTGGCTACAGGCACCCCTATTAATGTTATAAATCTGGATGCACATTCTGATTTTAGGACTGAAGAAGGACGTCATAGTGGCAATGGATTTAGTTATGCTTTAACTGAAGGCTTTTTACAAGATTATTTCATTTTTGGTTTACATGAAAATTATACGTCTGATAAAATCTTTAAAGCCTTAGACAAACTGGAATGTATCAAATACAACACTTTTGAAGCATTGGAGATTCGCAATGAATTGAAATTTAAAAAAGAATTAAACTTAGCTTTAGAATTTGTATCGAAAAGCAAATTTGGCATTGAGATTGATTGTGATGCTATAGAAGGAGTATCCAGTAGTGCTATGTCTCCAAGTGGCTTTAGTGCAACCAAAGCCAGAAGTTTTTTGAGTTTTTTTGCAAAGCATAATAATACGCTGTATTTACATATTTGTGAAGCCATTCCTTCTAAAAAAAGCCCTCAACAAGTAGGAAAGCTTATCTCCTATTTGATTACTGATTTTATAAAAGCCTAGTTATTTTTCAATTTAAAGAATAATTTTATATATTTACATAAGTGCTTATATAAATATAAATGTTATGGATGCTTTAAGAGGTTATGGTGAATTAGGACTGGGATCCAGATTAAAACGCATTAGCGAATATGTAATGAAAGAAACACAAGCTGTTTATGACTATTATAATGTAGATTTTGACCCTTATCTTTTTCCTATATTTAAGATCATAGTTAATAAAAACGGAGTCACTAATTCTGAAATTCAATATGCACTTAAATTTACACAACCTGCCATTACTCAAGCCCTTAACAAACTTTTAAAAAAGGAGCTAATTGCTATAGTTCCTGACGAATTAGATAAACGAAAAAAAATAGTAAAGCTTTCCGAAAAAGGGAAAAAAACTTTGGAAACTTTAAAACCGATCTGGACAAGCATTGAAAAAATCATTAAAGAGTTTACGCTTGAAAGCTCATCGTCATTAATAGAACACTTAAATATTTTGGAAAATAAACTAAACGCAAAAAGCTTCAGTCAAACTATAATTGATGATATTAAAATTGAAGCAACTCATAATGTAGAGATTGCTACATATAAAAATGAATATGCTAAACATTTTTACGATCTAAATGTAGAATGGTTAAAAACACATTTTTATGTTGAGCCTTTTGATGAAGACGTTTTAAGCAATCCAGAGCAATACATAATTAACAAAGGGGGATACATTTTTTTTGCTCTTATTAATCAGGAAGTGGTTGGTACCGTAGCGCTAATGCCATTAGGAAATGAAGGTGTTTTTGAGCTCACTAAAATGGCAGTCTCTCCTAATAAAAGAGGGCGCAAAATAGGTCAGTATCTTTTACAATATTGTATAAATTTTGCTAAAGACATGAGGTTCCCCAAATTGATACTTTACTCCAATACAAAACTAGAAAATGCCATATATATTTATAGAAAATATGGTTTTATTGAAATCTCTAATGAGCAAAACAGTCCTTATGCAAGAAGTGATATTAAAATGGAATTAGTTTTCTAACAGGTTATGAATCTGTGCATATTGAAGAAGTACAATAGTTCTGGTATCATGAATTTCTCCATTCTCCAGCATCTTAATTGCTTGGATAAAAGGGAGTTCTAAAACTTCAATATCCTCATGTTCACTATCTAATCCCCCACCATCATTAACTTTCATATCATCAGTATATTCACCAACAAAAAAATACATTTTTTCAGTCATAACTCCCGGTGATGAATACGCCTCATAAACCTTTTTAACCTCTTTGAGTCTATAGCCTACTTCTTCTTCTGTTTCTCTAATAATACAAGCTTCTGGATTATCTTTATCTAACATTCCTGCACAGATTTCAACCAAAAACCCATCTTCATTATCATTCATATAAGTTGGCATCCTGAATTGCTTTGTTAAAACAACAGTCTTCTTTTTTTTGTTGTATAATAATATCCCTGCACCATCTCCTCTATCATAAACCTCTCTCATTTGATTAACCCAATTACCGCGCTTCATTAGATAATCAAAATTTAACTTTCTGAGGGTATAATAATTATCAGAAAGTAAGGTGCTTTTTATGTTTTTTATCCTGTTATTTTTCATTTTTAATCATTTATGCTCTTATTAGAACAATACAAAGAACGTTTCTTGTTATTATTAAGCATATAAGTTTTAAACATTGCTTTAAAAGCTAAAACTACTTCTTTCATCGATATTTTCATGTAATTTTATCAGATAATTTATACAATTATGGCATGTAATGTTAACAACTATATCTCTGTATTTCACCATCTAATGAATAAATATACTATATTTGATTAGCTATTAACCCAAATGTGCATGTTACATGTTCCAAGACCAACTACTTTCTCAATTTTTGACTGTACCTTTAATAAACCAATCTGTCATTGTTAATGTACTGATTATAGTTGTTGTTTTCTTTGCTATCCTATTGATTTTGGGGATAAGAAAATCTTACAAATTAAAGAAGGAAAATGAGCGTTTGAACAGTATGAATACCAAAATGCCTGATGAGGAAGAGTACAAGGATTTTACTGAAGGCCACATGTATGGTGATAACTAAAAACGCTCACTTAATTAAAGAGAGCGTTCCTTTTATATTTTTTTATTCTTTATCTGATTAACTTCTTGTATTTGATTCGTTTAGGCATTAAATCTCCTCCCAATCGTTTCTTCTTGTTATCTTCGTAGTCGGAAAAACCTCCTTCAAAGAAATAAACTTGAGAATCTCCTTCAAAGGCTAAAATATGTGTACATATTCTATCTAAAAACCATCTATCATGAGATATGACTACGGCACACCCAGCAAAGTTTTCCAAACCTTCTTCTAAAGCTCTTAAAGTGTTAACATCCAAGTCGTTTGTTGGCTCGTCCAATAATAATACATTCCCTTCCTCTTTCAATGTCATAGCCAAATGTAAGCGGTTGCGCTCACCACCGGATAGTAATTTTACTTTTTTATTTTGCTCACTTCCCGAAAAATTAAAACGGCTCAAATAAGCTCTTGAATTTACCTGTTTACCTCCCATTAGCACTAACTCCTGTTCATCACTAAAGTTTTGCCAAATGGTTTTTTCCGGATCTATATTAGAATGGCTTTGGTCTACATAAGCAATTTTAGCTGTATCACCTACTGAAAATGCGCCTTTATCAGGAGTTTCATCCCCCATGATCATTCTAAAAATAGTAGTTTTACCGGCTCCGTTGGGACCAATAATACCTACTATTCCAGCTTGCGGTAAATTAAAATTTAAATCATCATATAATAATTTATCATCATAACCTTTAGCAACACTTTTAGCCTCAATAACATTTGTCCCCAGTCTAGGGCCATTGGGAATATATATCTCAAGCTTTTCATCAAGTTGTTTTTGATCCTGACTCATTAACTTGTCATAATTTTTCAAACGTGCTTTTTGCTTGGTTTGACGCCCTTTAGCACCCTGGCGTACCCATTCTAACTCTCGTTCTAAAGTTTTTTGACGTTTTGAAGCCGCTTTCCCTTCCTGAGCCATACGTTTGGATTTTTGATCTAACCAGGAAGAATAGTTTCCTTTCCAAGGGATACCTTCTCCTCTATCCAGTTCTAAAATCCAACCTGCAACATTATCAAGAAAATATCTATCATGGGTCACTGCTATTACTGTTCCCTTATACTGTGCTAAATGATGCTCCAACCAATGTACAGATTCTGCATCTAAATGGTTGGTAGGCTCATCCAATAACAGGACATCCGGTTCTTGCAAAAGTAACCTGCAAAGTGCAACCCGACGACGCTCTCCACCCGATAGAACACCAATTTTCTTATCACCATCAGGCGTTCGTAAAGCATCCATTGCTATTTCTAGTTTCGTATCCAATTCCCAGGCATTAGCCGCATCAATTTGATCTTGTAGCTCTGCCTGGCGATTCATCAATTTTTCCATCTTATCCGGATCAGAATACACTTCTTCCAAACCAAACATGTCATTGATCTTATTGTATTCGTCAAGAATAGCAACAGTTTCGGCTGCTCCCTCTCTGACCACCTCCATTACTGTCTTTTCATCATCCAGCTTTGGCTCCTGCTCCAAATATCCAACAGAATAGTCCTGAGAAAATACCACATCACCCTGATAGTTTTTGTCAACTCCTGCAATAATTTTTAACAATGTTGATTTTCCTGAACCGTTAAGCCCTAATATTCCAATTTTAGCACCATAAAAAAAACTTAAATAAATATTTTTTAAAACCGGCGTATTTGCACTTTGAAATGTCTTGGTTACACCAGACATTGAAAATATTATTTTCTTATCGTCACTCATTAATGTTCTTTTTGTATTTGTTAATTAATTACACACGTCCTTTAAGTGCATTAAACACCCAAGCATTTGCAAAAAAGCCTATTCCCACAGCTGCAAAGCCCCAGCCTGCAACGTCGTCATATCTAAATGCGCCTAGCGCTATAAGTGCAAGTCCTACAATTATCATTATGGTAGTAGCCCACGCTAATACCGTATTCTTATTCATTGCCATAATCTTTATCTTATTTTTGATGGTTAGTCTAAACGCAAATATCGCATTTTTAAACAAAAAAGCATCCATCTTTGGATGCTTTTCACTATTAATCAAATCTAAGGTATTTAATCCATAGGAACTTCAATAACTATCACCTTTGAATCTTTGATTGCATGTATTTTAAGGTTTTCAGTTTCCCAAACTCCTACAGCATCTCTATTATCTAAAATATTACCATCTACTTCAATACAACCGTCAATGACAAAAATATAGAAGCCATTACCGGCATTTTTGACCTGTTGAAATACAGATTTTCCAGAATCTATATCAGATCGATGTATGTAAGCCTGTTGATTTATTGGTAATGCATCATTTACTTGTTTATCTTTTGGAGCTACTATAGTTAGCAATTTATTTTTTTGATACTTTGAATCAAATTTTCTTTGCTCATAGTTTGGAATCACTCCAGCTCTTTCAGGAAAAATCCACAATTGTAAAAAATTAACCTCATCGGTCTTACTATCGTTAAATTCAGAATGCGTTAAACCTGTTCCGGCACTCATAACCTGTACCTCGCCTACCTCTATAGCCTGCTTATTCCCCATACTATCTTTATGGGAGAGCGCGCCTTTTAGTGGAATTGAGATGATCTCCATATTTTGATGAGGGTGTGTTCCAAATCCCATTTTAGGTTGTACAATATCATCATTAAGTACCCGAAGCACCCCAAAATTCATCCGTTCCGGGTTTTGGTAACCAGCAAAACTAAAAGTATGATAAGACTTTAGCCAGCCATGATCAGCATAACCTCTGGAATCTGCTTTATGAACTATTGTTTTCATTCTTATAAGTTTTTAGTTTGCAGGAAGAAACCCCATTTTACCCATTTGATAATCCCGCATGGCTTCCATGATTTCAGTTTGTGTATTCATTACGTACGGCCCGTAAGTAACTACACTTTCATTAAATGGTTTTCCCGAAAGAAAAAGTAGTTTGGCAGGTTGCTGATTGCCGCTTATAGAAATTCCTTCTCCATCCTGATTAAACTCAATTATTTGGTTGTCGTCAAGCCTTAAGTTTTTAGACGCATTAACAGTAACCTCTCCTTTTAATAAATAAATCATGGATTGATGATTTTTAGGAATCGGGATGTTATAGTTCCCCGAAGCTTCAATATCAATCATAAACGCGTTTACTGAAGTTTGGGTTTTAATTCTTCCGTAAACTCCATTTAGTTCTCCTGCAATAATTTGAATGTTTACTTTGTTATCATCAGAAGAAACCAATCTGAAATCTTCATTTTTTCCGTGTTGATAATTTGCCGGAATCATTTTTTTCTCTGCCGGTAAATTTAGCCACAATTGAATGCCTTCTAAAACCCCACCTTTTTTTACAAATTCCTTTGTGGGTGCTTCTGCATGAATAATGCCACGTCCTGCAGTAGTCCATTGAACATCTCCAGCTTTAATAATACTTTCATTGCCTAATGAATCCCTATGCAATTGCTCGCCCTGTATTAAAAATGTTACTGGTTCAAACCCCCGATGTGGATGTGGACCTAGGTCAAACGGGTTATTTTGTTCTGAAACCTCATAAGGCCCATAGTGATGCAATAATATAAATGGGTCTACTCTATCTATTGATTGTGTTGGTATGGGTTGACGTAATCTAATTGGCCCCATATTAACATAATCACTTCTTCCTAATGTTTTTATTGAATTTAATTTCATAATACAAATCCGTTTTATTTATTTTCCATGGAAAATAATTTAATAAATTTTTTATCTGATTTTATCTAAGAGATTACTTAATTGGCTGGCTTCAGCATCCGTTAAATTTTCCAATAAATCATCTTTAAATTCTTTATCAATTTCATTTAATAAATCCAGTCCTTTTTGAGTAATCTCTATATGTACAACACGCCTATCATCCGGGCAAGACAATCTGTTTATTAAAGTCTTATCACAAAGCTTATCCATAAGCCTTGTAGCATTTGGCGCCCGTTCAATCATACGTTCTTTAATAGTTTGAACTTTAATGGCTTTTCCGGCGCCTCTAAGAATTCTTAAAATATTAAACTGTTGAGGAGATATTCCATAGGGTTTAAAAAATTCGTTTTGAATACTATTAATCCAGTTAGCCGTATAAATAATATTGATTATGGCTTTTACTTTATTATTGTCAAATTTTGAATTTATATCTTTTGAAATATCTCCCATGCCTTTTGTCTATTTATTAAAGTGCCATTTGAAATGTCTTTACACTTTTAATTAATTCTGAATTTAGCGCCTCATCTATTATTTTCTCTTCTGAAAAGTTAGTACCAAACGCAGGTAAGCTAAACTCTGAAACTATATTACCTCCCATATAAGGGAACCTGTTTTTAGCTATTTCAAGAACTGATGCGCCTCCTCTACCTCCCGGAGACGTTGCCATAAGCAACATGGGTTTATTGCTCCATAATTTTCCATCTATCCGGGACATCCAATCAAAAATATTTTTAAATACCGTTGCATAGGCACCATTATGTTCAGCTAAAGACAATACAATACCATCTGTTTCCTTTATACGATCTAAAAATTTATGGGCATTGTCAGGTATACCATACTGGGTTTCAAAATCAATACCATAAACGGGAAGTTCAAAATCGTTCAAATCTAAAACTTCAATACTAACGTTTTCAATTAAACCTGATGCATAAACAGCCAATTGCTTGTTAATTGATGCTTTGCTATTACTGCCTGCAAAAACTATAATGTTCTTCATTAGTTATTAATTTTTTTATTAAAAATATAAGAAACTATTAATGCTACCAACGCCAGTACAGCTCCTCCCTGTTGCCCATCACCAATCATATAGTGTGCAAAAAAGGCCAATATAAAAGCATAAAAATATCCCGCATATGCCCATTCCTTAATGATTTTAAATTTTGGGTTCCATACACCTACCAAACCTAATAGTTTTGCAATAGCATAAGGATATATTATATAGGTTGGATATCCAAAACCAGTAAATGCACCAGCTATATCATCATGCTTAAAAAAGTACATGCTTGCTGAGAATAAGACCATAACCGTTAGTATACCGGTAGCGATATAATAAACTATTTTTTGTGTTTTCATGTAAATTGTTTTTTTAAAATATGATGCAAATATATAACTAAAATATTTATTTTCCAAGGAATATATTTCCATGTAATTTATTTTATAGTTTCATTAAAAAATTAAATTAAAAATTTTTAAACTTTTGTACTTTAGCATAAAACTAAACATTTGATGGATATCAACTTCAACAAAAACGAAGATCATAATAAACTCTTACTTTCAGACCTTAACAAACGACTCGCAAAAGTTAGTTTAGGAGGTGGCAAAAACCGAATTGAAAAATTACATTCTAAAGGCAAAATGACTGCCAGAGAACGCATTGATTATTTGCTGGACAAAAACTCAAAATCTATTGAGGTTGCAGCGTTTGCTGGTGAGGATATGTATAAAGAGCATGGAGGTTGCCCTTCTGGAGGTGTAGTTATTAAAATCGGGTATATCCAAAAGAAACAATGTATTGTTGTTGCTAATGATGCCACTGTAAAAGCCGGAGCCTGGTTCCCTATAACGGGCAAAAAGAACCTTAGAGCACAGGAAATTGCCATTGAAAATAAATTACCCATCATTTATCTGGTAGATTCAGCTGGTGTTTATTTACCAATGCAAGATGAAATTTTCCCTGATAAAGAACATTTTGGGCGTATTTTTAGAAACAATGCCATAATGAGTAGTATGGGAATTACACAAATAGCTGCAGTTATGGGAAGTTGTGTTGCCGGTGGTGCCTATCTACCTATTATGAGCGATGAAGCCCTTATTGTTGACAAAACCGGAAGTATTTTTTTAGCCGGCAGCTATCTTGTTAAAGCTGCTATTGGTGAGACTATTGATAATGAGACTCTAGGCGGTGCTACTACGCACTGCGAAATTTCGGGGGTTACTGATTATAAAGCTAAAGACGACAAAGATGCTTTAGATACCATTAAGAATATTGTTGATAAGATTGGAGATTATGACAAAGCTGGGTTTAATAGAATCGATTCTAAAAAACCCAAAGAAAATCCTAAAGATATTTATGGCATTATACCAAAATCAAGAGCTGATCAATACGATATGTATGAGATTATTAAACGCTTAGTAGACCACTCTGAGTTTGATGAATACAAAGCAGGTTATGGTCAAACCTTAATAACCTGTTATGCCAGAATTGACGGTTGGGCTGTAGGTATTGTTGCTAACCAACGAAAACTTGTCAAGACTAAAAAAGGTGAAATGCAATTTGGTGGGGTTATTTATAACGACAGTGCTGATAAAGCCACTCGTTTTATTGCCAATTGTAACCAAAAGAAAATACCTTTGGTCTTTTTGCAAGATGTTACCGGGTTTATGGTTGGAAGTAAAAGCGAACACAGTGGCATTATAAAAGACGGTGCAAAAATGGTAAATGCCGTTAGTAATTCCGTTGTGCCAAAATTCACTGTAGTTATTGGAAACAGCTATGGTGCCGGAAATTATGCTATGTGTGGAAAAGCCTATGACCCAAGGTTAATTGTAGCCTGGCCAAGCGCAGAGCTTGCAGTAATGAGTGGTAACTCAGCAGCTAAAGTTTTATTGCAAATAGAAAAAGCCTCTCTTGAAAAGCAAGGAGAAAAAATAACCAAAGAAAAGGAAGCCGAACTTTATGATAAAATAAAGGCGCGTTACGATAACCAGGTGTCTCCATACTACGCTGCAGCAAGAATTTGGACAGATGCCATTATCAATCCACTTGACACCAGAACCTGGATCTCTATGGGTATTGAAGCTGCCAATCATGCTCCTGTAGAAAAACCATTTAACTTAGGCGTACTGCAGGTTTAATTTTTATAGTTTACCAGTTTTTTGTATCTTATTAGTTGAAAACCAACAACTTTAATCATGGATACTATAAAAACATTGAACAAATGGGCCAATGCACATACGTACATACCTCTTGATTTGTTACGGGTAGCGTTAGGTGTTTTTCTGTTTATTAAGGGTATAAATTTTATGGCCAATACAGAAATGCTCATGCAACTTTTTGAACCCATACAAAACATGGCCGGAGGAATGATAGTGGTGCATTATGTGGCTCCTGCTCATTTTATCGGAGGTCTATTAATAGCCTTTGGTTTATTGACGCGTTGGGCAATTATAGCTCAATTTCCAATACTTATAGGGGCAATTGCCATTAATTTTGCAGGCGAAATGAACTCAAACAACCTGATCTTAGCACTAATCACTCTTTTTGTTTGTGCTTTCTTTCTGCTTTATGGTTCTGGAAAACATTCGGCTGATTATTACTTTAAAATGCAGCAATAACCTAAAAAAACAGGGTGTTTAAAAAAGTTATTTGTTTTGTCATTCAGAGCAAATCGAGGAATCTTAGACAGATAAAGACTAATATATAGTGATTTTAAAAGAGATTCTTCATTTCATTCAGAATGACACTTTCTAAACACTCTGTTTATAATCCTATTTAATCTCTGTACTAAACGGAAACAATAATTGTGTGCCTTTTTTCTCTGAAAGCGACTTTATTTCTTTAAGCATATTATAGCTTTCCTCTCCTAGTTCTTCTTTTAAAATGGTTTCTTTAGCTTTTATCAAACCAAATTCGCGCAGCATTTTATCCAGATCCTTTTCAAAAACAGGGAATTCTCTAATTTTATAATCTTTAATTTCAGCCACCTCAGCGGCACGCTCTAATGCTAAGTCTAAGCCTCCCAGTTCATCTACCAAACCATTTTTTAAAGCATCAGTACCTGTCCACACCCTGCCTTGAGCAATGTCTTCAACCTGTTCCCTTGTTAGGTTTCTTCCTTGAGCAACCCTAGAAGTAAACAAATCATAGATGTCTAAAATCCCCTCTTTTATAAACGCACGTTGTTCATCACTCAATGGTTCAAAAAAACTATAAGTGACTGCATTTTTATTGGTAACAACCTGCTCTGCATTTATTCCCATACGCTCAGACAGGCCTTTTCCATTTGGTAACATTCCAAAGACCCCTATACTTCCGGTTATTGTGGTTGGTTCTGCTATTATTTTGTCAGCATTACTTGCAATATAATACCCTCCTGAAGCTGCTAAATTACCCATAGAAACTATTACTGGTTTCTCTTTTTTAGTCAGTTCTATTTCTCTCCAAATCAGTTCGCTGGCCAGAGCACTTCCCCCAGGTGAATTAATTCGCAGTACAACCGCCTTAACATTCTTATCTTTTCTGACTTTTCGCAATGATTTATTCATTGCCCCCTGCCCCACTTTATTTTGATCACCTTCACCATAAATTATTTCGCCTTCGGCATATATTACTGCTATTTTATCCTTACTGGTATAATTAGCAACTCTACTTGCTGCATATTTTGAATACTCTTCAATGGTAATAGATTTTAAATCTTTATTTGTATCAACTCCAACAGCTTGTTTTAAAGCATCAATATATTCATCATGGTACGCTACCCTATCAATAAGTTTTGATCCTTTGGCTAAATCAGGGGTTCTGCCCAACAGACTATCTGCAATCATATTCAATCTTTCAGAAGAAATATTCCTGCTATCAGAAATATCTTTTTTCATTTCTGTCCATAAAGCATTTAAATACACTGAAATTTGCTCACGATTATTATCACTCATTTCATTGGTTAAAAATGGCTCTACAGCACTTTTATATTTTCCCAACCTGACGACTTCCATTTTAAGTCCGGTTTTTTCCTGAAAATCTTTGAAATATAAACGCTCAGAATACAACCCTTTAAATTCCATCATACCGGCAGGGTTCAGGTAAATAGTATCTGCAACAGAGCTTAAATAATAGTCTTTTTGAGTAAATATATCGGCATAAGCCACAACAAACTTCCCTGATTCTTTAAATTTTGAAAGCGCTCTTCTTAATTCTTTAATTTGAGAAATTCCTGCTCTAATAAAATTATTGTCTATTGAAATTCCTTTAATTTTATCATCAATAGCTGCATAATTTATAGCGTCTATAATATTGAAAAGTCCGTTTTTTTTATCCTCATTCAAAAACGCATATTGCTTAAACACTGTTTTTCCGGCATAGTCTTTAATTGGGAAATCTAATTTCAATTCCAATACTGAATTAGGTTTTACCTGTGCCATGTCTTCTGAACCGGAACCCAATACAGCTATTAAAAAAACTAATCCAAAAAAACTAAGTACACAGAATACAATAATCCCTGTAACAGTTGACAATACACGTTTAAAAAAACTCATAATTTTAATTTTCTATTTGATAGTAAAAAAGCTCGTAATGTTACAATTAAAACTTTATCTTTTCTAATGTTTTTTTCCTGTGAATTTTTCCCGAAGTAGTTTCAATAAAAGTACCAAGTGAGAACACTGATTTTGGCTTTTCATATTTATCCAAGCCATCAAAAACAGATTTATCAATGGTATCATTATTGCCTTCAACAACTAAAACCAGTTTTTCTCCTAAAGTATCATCCGGTACTGCTGTTACAAAAAACCTGCTTTCTATTTTATCCTGAAGCTTCATTTCTATGTCTTCAGGATATAATTTTATTCCACCTGAGTTTATAACATTATCTATTCTACCCAACCATTCAAAACTGGTATCTGAATATACTTCCACCAAATCATTGGTTACCACTTTATTTTCGGTTAGATGAGGGGCATCAATTATCAAACAACCTCTGTCATCTTTTGAAATTGTAATGCCCGGTAATGTCTTAAAGTGCCTATTAGTATTGGCCTCATTAAAATTATTTAGCTTTTTCACCGCAACATGAGATACGGTTTCAGTCATACCATACGTTTCATATACGTGTGGTTTCTTATCTTTAATGGACTCTACAATAGTTTTAGAAACACGTCCGCCTCCTACTATAACGGTTTTAATATTCTTTAGGTACTTGGCAAAGTTTTTAAGCTGCATTGGTGTAAACGCACAAAAGCTATAATCCTTTTCATAATCAATAAATGGTATGGCTGAGGGCTCCACCATATCTACTTCTAAACCTAAAACAATAGCTCTCACTATCATCATTTTACCTGCAATGAAATTAGATGGTAAACAGTGTAATACTTTATCTCCAGGTTCTAGATTAAAAAAATCTCCGGTAGTTATGGCTGAATTAACCATAGCTTGTTTTTTTATTCTTATTTTTTTGGGTTTACCTGTTGAACCAGATGTTTTAACTATTACATAATCCTTCTCGTCCAGCCAATCCAATAAAAAGTTACCCAATTCTTGCTGATATGGCAACCCTTCTTTTACATAACTATAAGCAACCTCCATAAGATCCTGATGCTTATAATTTATACTGTCCAATTTAAATTTTAAGTGTACGTTGGTATAATTTGGTGTCATATGCTACTCTGATATTTTATTATCTGTTTTTATAGGTTCAACTACCTGTCCAAAAAGCCGATCTTTCCAATTGGTCCATCTATACTTTTTGGCAAGAATAAAAAGTAATATTGGAAATATCACAAATACGGGTACAAATATTTCCATTATTCCTATTTCTGAAGGATCTGATAGGTCCTTTAAAATGGAATGTGTTTGAAAAGCCGTCCAATCTGCAGTTACTAAAAGCGCTGTAAACAGGTTATTTGCTGCATGAAACCCCAAGGCTAATTCCAATCCATCATCCATTAAAGTCAGTATCCCTAAGAATAGCCCCGTACCAATATAGTACACCATAATCATATAGCCCAATTTATCAACTTCAGGGTTAAAAATATGCATCAGCCCAAAACCAATAGAAGTGATTAAAAGCGGCGCCCATTTATTCTTAAATAGCACACCAAGCCCTTGCATTAAATACCCTCTAAAAAAATATTCCTCAAAACTGGTTTGCAACGGAATAAGTAGAATGGCTATGACACAAAGTATCAAAAATGGTTTCAAATTAAAATTAATCACATAATCTTCAGGGGTAAAAAAGAAATAATCAATAAGAACAAAACTACTGGATATTATACCCCATAAAATAAATATAAACCAAAAGCGCTTCCAGTCTATTTTCTTTCTCACTGTAGTTAAACTGATAAAAGATTGTTTGTGTAGAACTTTGGATGTCAATAAAACCCCCAGCAAACCAAACACAAAAGATAATAACATTAAAAACAAAAATAAGTTACTTCCTAATAGTTCTATCATTTGAGGAATATCTGTTGGCATATTTTCTACCCCTCCAATAGCTATTTTAGCAATAATGGCTATTCCTAAAGGTATGGCTCCTATAAGCTGCCATGCCAAAAATATAATTACTGTCCCCACCAGGTAGCGCCATGAATCATATAATCCTTTAAAAGCTTGTGCTATATACATAATTACAAATTAAAATTCCAGTATTCATTTTTATCATAAAACAAATGTCCGCTTTTTACACTTAACGGACTATCAAAATTGTTACTAAATAAACCACCTGTTCCAAGCCCTTGAGGCATATTGTTATCCTTAACATAGGTATACTGTGCTATGGCATTTAATCCTATATTACTTTCTAAAGCACTGGTAATCCACCAACCTATTTTTTCATGTTCTGCTATAGCAATCCATTCATCACAACCATTAAACCCTCCTACTAGACTGGGTTTTAAAATAATATATTGTGGATTTATAGTTTGTATTAACTCCTGCTTTTTTGTTACAGAAAACACGCCTATTAATTCTTCATCTAATGCAATTGCTAATGGAGTTTGTTTACATAATTCAGCCATTTCCGTTAATTGGCCTTGTTTTATTGGTTGTTCAATGGAATGTAAATCAAAATCTGATAACACTTTCAATTTTTCTAAAGCATTTGATGGTTGAAATGCTCCATTAGCATCAACTCGTAATTCTATGTCTTTTGACGAGAACTCTTTTCGTATGGACTTTATAAGATTAATTTCTGTTTCAAAATCCAAGGCTCCAATTTTCATCTTGATACAGGTGAAACCAGCCTCAATTTTATCTTTAACCTGTTGTTTCATAAAATTTTCATTCCCCATCCATACCAAACCATTTATTGAAATAGACGCTTCATTTCTAGTGAATTTTGAAGGAAATAATTCAAATGGATCCGAACTCTCTAAAGACTTGAAAGCTGTTTCTAAGCCAAATTGAATACTGGGAAAATCTATTAACTGAGGTAATAAAATATCTACCCCCTGATCAATGTTATTACAAACCCAATTAAGCTTTTCTTCATAGTCATTTCTGTCATCTGCAGATAGTCCTTTAAACAATCCACACTCACCTATTCCCTGCTTATTATTGGAGTTTAAAATTAAAAACCAAGTTTCTTTAGTTTTTAATATGCCTCGTGATGTACCACTGGCCTGTTTGAAATTTAAGATGTACTTTTTATAATAAGCTTTTAGCATCTATAATTCAATAAAAGCTCCTATTTCAAGTAGCATTAAGTCTTTATCCTTTTCAAAAAATTTTCGTTTTGCCAATTCATGATCAATTTCAATATAGCCAAAAGTATCATAATGATATCCTAAGACCTTATCACACTCTACAAAATCACTGGCAATTATAGCATCATCAATACCCATGGTAAAATTGTCTCCTATAGGCAAAATAGCCAGATCTAATTTTGTTTGGAGTGGAATGAGCTTCATATCATAAGTTAAAGCGGTATCTCCGGCTATATATATATTTTTATGTTCTCCTTCAATAATGAACCCTCCTGGCTGCCCTCCATAGCTGCCATCTGGAAATGACGATGTATGAATGGCATTCACATATTTTACTGTGCCAAATTCAAAACCCCATTTACCTCCAAGGTTCATAGGGTGTCCTTCTACTCCCAATTTTTCATAATGAGATACAATTTCAAAGTTTGAAATCACGACTGCTCCTGTTCGTTTTGCAATAGTTTCTACATCAACAATATGATCTTGATGTGCATGTGTTACCAAAATGTAGTCAGCCTTTAATTCATTGACATTAACAGCTTCTGCTTTTGGATTTGCCGAAATAAACGGATCTACAAGAAGGTTAATGTTATTAATTTGAATGCCTAAGCTGGCATGGCCGTAAAACGTAATTTTCATCCTAAAACATTTAAAAGATTAAAATACAAAAAAACTATAACAAATGTCCTACTCCCATTAAAACAGCTAATAGTACTGTTGTTAAGGCCAACTTTTTTAATTCCGGGTCCAATAACTTAGGGTCTTTAACAGTATTCACTTTTCTTAAATGAATTATTAAAGGAATATAAGCCAGAACAAAAATTAAATTAAAGGGTGATGTATAGTATAAAATGCCAAACAGACCAGATAAAACTATAGCTATTATAACTAATGCATTATGATAGATAATCCCTTTTTTTTCTCCCAGCTTTACGGCCAATGTTATTTTATTTGATTTTTCATCAGGTATCCGGTCGCGCATATTGTTTAAATTCAACACTGCCGTACTCAATAAGCCAATGGTAATAGCCGGTAGAAGCGTAACATGATCAATTGTTTTTGCATAGAGGACATAACAACCTATAACACTAACTAAACCAAAAAATATAAAAACAAATATATCTCCCAAGCCTTTATAGCCATATGCTTTTCCTCCTACTGTATATCTAATTGCGGCAACTATGGATATGATACCCAAACCGAAAAAAATTAATGTCAAAAAGAAATATTTAACTCCAAAGGCTTTAAAAATTAACAAACATGCTAACCCTATTGAAATTAAAACATTAATTTTTATAGCATTAAATAACTCTTCAGGAGAGATCTTACCAGACTGGATAGCGCGTTCAGGGCCAACTCTCTCATCATTATCAGTTCCTTTTACCCCATCTCCATAATCATTTGCCAAATTGGATAGTATTTGAAAACTTAAGGTTGTAAATATGGCTAAAACAAAAATATCCCATTGAAAAACACCATTGTAATGTGCTAAACAAGAGGCTAAAATTATTCCGGAAATAGATAATGGCAATGTTCTCAGGCGCATTGCTGAAATCCAGATAGAAATGTTTTGCATTACGGGATCCATTTTTTATCAAAATTAGGCTTACGCTTTTCTAAAAATGCGTTACGCCCTTCTTTTGCTTCATCGGTCATGTAAGCCAAACGTGTAGCTTCACCAGCAAATACTTGCTGCCCCACCATACCGTCGTCTGTTAAATTCATAGCAAATTTCAACATCTTTATTGAGGTTGGAGACTTAGCCAAAATTTCCTGAGCCCATTCGTATGCTGTTGTTTCAAGTTCATCATGAGGTATAACAGCATTTACCATTCCCATCTCATAAGCTTCCTGAGCAGAATAGTCTCTTCCCAAAAAGAAAATTTCACGTGCTTTTTTCTGCCCAACCATTTTAGCCAAATATGCAGAGCCATAGCCACCGTCAAAACTGGTTACATCCGCATCAGTTTGTTTAAAAATAGCATGTTCCTTACTTGCTAATGTTAAATCACAAACCACATGTAAGCTATGACCTCCACCAACGGCCCAACCGGGAACAACTGCTATTACTGCTTTTGGCATAAAACGTATTAAACGCTGAACTTCTAAAATATTAAGTCTGTGATAACCATCTTCTCCTACATATCCCTGGTGTCCTCTGGCCTTCTGGTCCCCTCCACTACAAAAAGAATATACCCCATCTTTAGTAGATGGTCCTTCTGCTGACAATAAAACAACCCCAATATTTACATCTTCATTGGCATCATAAAAAGCATCATATAATTCACTGGTTGTTTTAGGTCTAAATGCATTTCTAACATTTGGTCTGTTAAATGCTATTCTAGCCACACCATTACACTTTTTATAAGTGATATCCTGATATTCTTTGGCTATAACCCAATTAGGTTCTTCCATTTTATTAATTTTAGCCAAAAATAAATTTTATTTCATTAAATCACTTCATTCAGTTATGAAAAAAATCATTTTCTTATGTATTCTGTTTATCACCTCAAATATTGTCATTTCTCAATCGTATCAATTTACTACGACTATTGACATTGAGGCCAACAATGTGAAAAGTCAAGGTCGTACCGGAACATGTTGGAGCTTTTCAACCACATCTTTCCTGGAAAGTGAGATTATTAGATTAACAGGTAAGCGTATTGATCTATCTGAGATGTATACCGTAAGAAATACTTATTATGACAAAGCATGGAATTACATTATGAGGCAAGGTAAAACACAATTTAGTGAAGGGGGCTTAGCCCATGACGTTTTAAACAGTGTTAAAAAATATGGTCTAGTACCTAATGAAGCGTATACCGGATTGAATAATCAAGCTGTTGGCCATAACCATGCAGAGCTAATTTCAATCTTAAAAAGCACTTTAGATACTTATATAAGTAAACCTGATAAAATAGTATCACCAAAATGGAAACAGGTAACAGCGCATATACTAGATATTTATTTAGGGGAAAAAATAGATTCTTTTGTATACGAAGGTACGAGCTATACACCTAAGTCTTTTCTGGAATATACCAAAATCATTCCTGAAAACTATATAAGTTTCACTTCCTTTAATCATCAGCCGTTCTATTCTAATTTCATTTTAAACATCCCTGATAATTTTTCTAATGGCAGTTTCTATAATCTTCCTGTTGATGAACTGTTTGCTATTGTAAATCATGCATTAAAAAAAGGATTTACAGTTGAACTAGATTGTGATGTGAGTGAAAAAACATTTTCTTCAAAACACGGTATTGCTGTAGTTCCTGAAAAAACAGAGGAATATCAAGAATCACTAAAATCTATTGTTCCGGAAAAATCGATATCACAAGAGTTCAGGCAAAAAGAGTTTGAAAATCAAAACACCACTGATGATCATTTAATGCATATCATCGGAATTGTTCAAGATCAAAATAAAGCGCCCTATTTTAAGATGAAAAATTCGTGGGGCTCTGATTCCAACAGAGTTAAATACGGAGGGTATATTTACATGAGCGAAGCATATTTTAAATTAAAAGCTATTTCTATTACTATTCACAAAGATGCAATCCCTAAAAAATTAGTTAATTTTTTGAGTATTAATTAATGATTCACATAAAAAGTTATGTATACATAAAAATTAGCAAAATAGACGAAGTTATATATTGCATGTAGTATTTTATTTATTAATTTTGTCTTACTGAATAAGTGTTTACACGTTATAATTCCTACTTTAAATTTGTATTTTAACGAATAAATACGTATTTTGTCGAAAATACCCAAATTATGCTATTAACAATTACTTTAATTATTTCATCGCTGGTTATTATTAACTTATTGCTTTTGAAGTTCAGTTCTAACAAAATTAATAGAACTGAAAAGCAAAATGAAAAACCTGTAGTTTTAAAACCGGAAATTCCTGTTAAGACTTTACCAAAGGTACTAGCTGCTACAGGAAGTTAATTAAATCATAGCTTTGATTAATGAATATTTATATGATAATATTCATTGTTTAGGAGATGCTCACCGTTAGTTGTTTACCAATTAATTGGTGTTTTATTATTATTATTCAACCAAAGATTGGTGTTCTTAAAATTATCGTTTCCAAACCAGTATCCCCTATTAGCACTTAAAGGCGATGGGTGTCCGGACATAAGTATTTTATGCTTTTGGCCATCTATCAATTTTACCTTCTTTTTAGCATAACCACCCCAAAGTAGAAATACTATATTCTTTTTTTGTTGGCTCAAAATTTGTATTACAGCGTCTGTAAACTGCTCCCAACCTTTATTTTGGTGACTTCCGGCTTGATGTGCTCTCACTGTAAGTGTCGCATTTAAAAGTAACACCCCTTGATTTGCCCAACGCATTAAGTTTCCACTTTTAGGATACGGTACCCCCAATTCCATTTCAATCTCTTTAAAGATATTTATCAATGAAGGCGGGTGGTTAATTCCATCATTAACAGAAAAACATAAACCATTGGCCTGTCCATAGCCATGATAAGGATCCTGGCCAATTATTACCACCTTTACATCCTCAAAAGGACAGCAATTGAATGCGTTAAAAACTTGTTTACCTGGAGGAAAACAGCTATGATTACTATATTCTGTTTTCACAAAATCAACCAAATCTTTAAAATAAGGCTTTTCAAATTCTATCTTTAAATGCGTTTTCCAGCTTTCATGAATATCAACATCCATCCTTTAATCAGTTTAAAATTCTAATAAGTAATTCTTTCAATAAATCACCTTGAGGCACAGCATTTGCTCCTACCCCTTTACTCTTAACATCAAACTCTCTTAATGCTGAAACGATTAGGCTTACTTTTCGCATTGGAAAGTTTTTTGCTGCAACAATATATTCATTAACAAAATAAGGGTTTACTTTTAGTGCTGACGCAACACTTCTGGGCGATTTATCTTTTAAACCATGAAAATGCAGCAATTGTGAAAAAAAATTAAACAATAAAGATACTGTAACCACCATAGGATTATCTTTAGGGTTCTCTGCAAAATAGTTAACTATTTTATGTGCTTTTACAGTATTGCGTTCTCCTATGGCTTTCCTAAGCTCAAAATTATTATAATCCTTACTTATACCAATGTTTTCCTCTATATGCTCCGGAGATATTTGAGTGCCCTGAGGTAAGATAATTTGTAACTTTTCTAATTCGTTATTAATTTTACTTAAGTCGGTACCTAAAAACTCAACAAGCATTTGAGCGGCCTTTGGAGTTATACTATATTGTTTTGGTGAAAGCACTCTACGAATCCAATCTGCAACCTGGTTTTCATAAAGTTTTTTACTTTCATAGACCACACCATTTTTTTTAATGGTTTTATATAAAGCCTTTCTTTTATCAATCTTTTTATACTTATAATTTATTACCAAAACTGTAGTAGGCTGAGGGTTTTCTGCATATTTTGCAAGTTTTTCAATGGTACGTGATAAGTCTTGAGCCTCCTTAACAATAACCACTTGGTGTTCTGCCATCATAGGATAACGCTTTGCATTACTTACAATATCTTCAACGGTAATATCACGTCCATAAAGCAGCATCTGATTAAAACCTTTTTCTGCTTCGGTTAAAACAGTAGATTCAATAAAGTCAGAAATCTTATCAATATAGTACGGCTCTTCTCCCATTAAAAAATATATAGGTTTTAACTTGCCATTTTTTATATCTGTAACCAACTGCTTGACGTCTTCCAACTCAAAAATATTTAGAAATTAAAAACTAATATCCAACATTTTACATTGGATATTTGCTAATTGATAATTGTAGTTTAACTTTGAAAAATAAATACAGTACACTTGCAGGTTCTCCATTTTCCAAAATATACTTTTCGATTCAAAAATAGCGAAAATAAAGTTTCTATTTTTGATCCTATTCGCAAAAAATTTGTGATCTTACAACCAGAAGAATGGGTGCGTCAACATTGTATTAAATTCTTAATAGAAGAAAAAGGCTATCCAAAATCCTTAATAAACATTGAAAAAGAGCTGATTATAAATTCATTAAGAAAACGCTATGATATTGTGATTTTTAATTCTGACAGAAGTATTCATTTAATTGTAGAATGCAAGGCTCCAAAAATTACTATAAATCAAAACACATTCGATCAGATTGCGCGTTACAATTTAGAGTTAAAAGCCACCTATTTAATGGTCACTAATGGGGTCAACCATTATTACTGTCAAATGGATTTTAAAAATGAACGTTACAATTTTTTAAAAGATATTCCTCATTACAATCCATGAAATTTGCTATCGTCATACTCAATTGGAATGGACAAAAACTTTTAGAACAGTTTTTACCATCAGTAATAAAATATTCTAAAGAAGCTAAAGTTTACGTTGCAGATAATGCTTCTACAGATCATTCTATTTCATTTATAAAACAACATTTTCCTTCTGTTGAAATTATTCAAAATAAAGAAAATGATGGATACGCGAAAGGATACAATGATGCTTTAAGTAATCTGGATGCAGACCTATTCTGCCTTTTAAACAGCGATGTAGAGGTCACAAAAAATTGGTTAACACCAATCATTACAACCTTTGAGTCTGAACCAAATACCGCTATTATTCAACCAAAATTATTGGATTTCAAAAAACGAGACTACTTTGAGTATGCTGGTGCCGCAGGCGGCTTTATTGATAAATACGGTTATCCATACTGTAGAGGCCGTATATTTGATACGCTTGAAAAGGATGAGGGACAATATGATGATATTTCGGAAATTTTCTGGGCATCCGGAGCATGCTTATTCATCAGAAGCCTTGTATTTAATAAGCTAAATGGGTTTGATGAACACTTCTTTGCCCATATGGAGGAAATAGACTTATGTTGGCGTGCAAAAAATCTGGGATATACTATAAAATATGTTGGGCACTCTAAAGTCTACCATGTTGGTGGTGCTACATTAAGCAATATAAACCCCAAAAAAACCTTTTTAAACTTTAGAAACAGCTTATTTACCTTAACCAAAAATGCTAATGGCTTTTTATTGGTTACCTTATTTCTTCGTTTACTTCTTGATGGGCTTGCCGGCTTAAAATTTCTTTTTGAATTTAAACCAATGCATACTTTAGCGGTCTTAAAAGCACATTTTAATTATTACTATCACATAGGCAGATTATTAAAACAAAGAAAATCAACAAAAAATAAAATAAAGTATTATGAAAAAACGTCCATAGTACTTGAATATTTCGTAAATAAAAAAAAGAATTACAAAAGTTTATGAGCAGTTAGTAAAAGTTTTGTTAAAATGTTAAAAACCATTGATTTTTATCTATTTTTGTGAAACGTTTTTTCAAAAAATAAATCCTTAAATAATTATGAAGAAAATTTTATTACTTAGTGTATCTGTCATGGTATTATTAAGTTCATGTGTATCAAAAAAACAATTTACAGATCTCCAAGCAAAACAAAAAGAAACTCAAGATTTGCTTAACTCTGCAACCGTGAAATTAAACTCGTGTTTAGAGGACAAAGCTTCTGCAACGGCAAGAGCTAATACTTTAGAAGATCAGGTAGAAAGTTTGCGTAAGAGTAATGAAAATTTAACAATTCTTTCAGCAAAAGGAGCCAGTAATGTTGAAAAAACATTGGAAAGCATTAAAGAGAAAGAACTTAAAATTACACGCTTACAAGATGCCCTTACTCAAAAGGACAGTGTAACATTAGCCTTAGTAACAAGCTTAAAGCGTGAAGTTGGAATAAATGACCCGGACATTGAAGTAAATGTTGAAAAAGGAGTTGTATTTATTTCAATTGCTGATAAGTTATTATTTAAAAGTGGTAGCTACAACGTAACCTCAAGAGCTAAAGAAGTATTGGCCAAAGTTGCTAAAGTGGTTAACAGCAAGCCTGATTTTGAGTGTATGGTTGAAGGACATACAGATAATGTACCTTACAGAAAAGAACCTTTATTAGACAACTGGGATTTAAGTGTTAAGCGTTCAACATCTATCATTAGAGTATTAGAAAGTTTAGATGTTAACTCAAGTCAGTTAATTGCTGCAGGACGTAGTTCACATGTGCCACTTGTAGATAATGACACCGCTGAAAACAGAGCAAAAAACAGACGTACACGTATTGTAGTACTTCCAAAAATTGATCAGTTTTATGATATGATTGAAAAAGAAATGAAAAATCTAGCTGAAGGAAACTAATAGATAGATTTTGAAATATATTAAAAAAGCACAACCTTTCCGGTTGGGCTTTTTTAATTATGGCTGTCCCAAGACATAGTTTTCACCATTCGCTTTCCAATAATTGGGAACGCTCAAGAAAGTCATTCAATCCGTAACGTAAAACTAACAAGCTAAAAAATTTCCAAACTCCCCTTGCCTTCTCTAACAATAACCGGTTCATCACCAGACAAATCAATGACCGTTGAGGCTTCGTTACTACCATAGCCTCCATCAATAACCAAATCAACCAAATTATTCCACTTTTCAAAAATAAGTTCCGGGTCAGTAGTATATTCCAAAACCTCATCATCATCACGTATAGATGTTGAAATAATAGGGTTTCCTAGTTGCCTTACAATATCTAGCGCAATAGTATTATCTGGAACCCTAATACCGACTGTTTTTCGCTTTTTAAATGGATTTGGTAACGACTTAGAGCCTGAAAGAATAAATGTATAAGGACCAGGAAGAGCACGCTTTAAAATCTTAAAAACCGAAGTTTCAATTTGTTTAACATAATCACTCAAATTACTGAGATCATGACACACAAATGAAAAGTTGGATTTTTCAAGCTTAACGCCTTTAATCCTGGCAACACGTTCTAACGCTTTTATATTATTAATATCACAGCCTAAACCATAAACAGTATCTGTTGGGTAAATAATTAGACCACCCCGTTTTAAAACCTCTACAACCTTATCAACTTCTCTAGGATTAGGATTCTCTTTATAGATTCTAATAAATTCAGCCATAATAATTATATTGCATTTCAGTTACCAAAGTAAATATTATTTTTATTATGCAGTCTGTTAATTTTTTTTTCTTAAAAATAATTATAGCTTTTGTAGTTTTTGGGTGCTCTAATGAAACTGCCGATACTGAAACCGGCAGCCCTTTGGAACCTTCAAAATATTATGAGGAATTAAATATTTCTTATGGTAATGACAATAATCAAGTATTTGATTTATTCCTACCAGCCAATAGAAATGCTAATACAAAAATCTTAATCTTAGTACATGGAGGTGGCTGGACCTCTGGTGATAAAAGTAGCATGAATGCCATAAGGGATTTGATCCGTCAAGATTTTCCTGATGTGGCTATTGCCAATATTAACTACAGGTTAGCCGATAGCAATAACTCTCCATACCCCATGCAAATAAATGATATTACCTCGGTTGTTGATTTTTTAAAGGCTAACAAAACAAATTATAATGTTTCTGAAAAACTGGGATTTATTGGTACCAGTGCAGGAGCCCACTTGTCTTTACTATGGAGTTATGCATTTGACACAAACAATAATGTCAATATGGTATGCAGTATAGTAGGACCAACTAATTTTACTGATCCCGCATATTTAGAGAATGCAAATCCAGAATTACAAAACTTACTAAATCTGTATGGTCTTAACCCTAACCTTGATTTTCTTGAGGAAATAAGTCCGTACCATCAGGTTACAACTTCTTCGCCTCCAACCATATTATTTTATGCCGGTCAGGACGAATTGATTCCAACCACCCAAGGCACTGATATGAGAGACAAATTATCAGATTTAGACATTATTCATGAATTCACATTATACCCTAATGTAGGACATAGTTTAGGTGTCTTAGAAATTATTGACGCCTGGAACAAGCTTAAAACGTTTATCAGTAATCAGCTTTAACATATTTAGCTGTAACATTATAAAAAAACAGAAGTCTTATCTAGTATATGCTAAGACCTCTTTTTTTTATATTCATTTTTTTAATTAATATCCCTTTTGCCCTGGCAAAAGATATTATTAATCCGTCTATTCAATTTTCTCAGGCCGAAATTTTAAATCAATATACTACTAGAATTCCCTTTAAATTAATTGACCATCTTATTGTTGTAAAAGCGCAAATTTTAAATATTGAAGGCAATTTTATAATTGACACCGGTTCAGAAACCATGATACTCAATAAAGTGCATTTCCCTAATAACTATTCACATCAAAGATCTTCTAATAGGTCTTCCGGAATATTACAGAATATAGAAAATTCATATGAAAAACATATTAAACAATTTAAGCTTCAAAATTTTAAATTAGAGAATACACATTCAGATGTTATAGATTTATCTCATATAGAAAAGAGTAAAAAAATAAAGCTTCTTGGCGTTATTGGCTATAGTATTTTAAAGGATTATGAGCTTTTTATTGATATGCATTTAAATCAAATTACATTAACAAAGGTTGACAATCATGGCAATAAGTTAGATAAACATGTATATTTAGAAAAAATAGTTGATAGTATCCGTTTTAAATTAAAAAGGCACACCATAGTAGTAAATGGCACCATAAACAATCAGGAAGTAAAATTAGGAATTGATTCTGCAGCAGAATTTAATCAAATAAATAAACGTATAAATAAAAAAGCATTAAAATATTTTATTCCTAAGAAACGGTTGCGCTTAACTGGAGTTAGCAATAAAAAAATAGAAGTTTTGGCAGGGAAATTGCATCGCGTAAAATTGAGTGCGTCTACATACTTTGGACCAATGCTAACCGTTTTAACCAATTTGAATAAAATGAATGAGGCCTTTGGAACAGATTTAGATGGTATATTAGGCTATGAATTTTTTGCTCAAAAAAGAACAATAATTAATTATCAAAAGGAAAAATTGTATTTTATAGATTATCCTTTAAAACAATTTTGAAAGACATAATTCTACATATTACACTTATTATCTTCACTTTTACGAGTCCGAATATATTTGCACAAAAGCAAAAAAATAAAGGCTATAAAATTGAAAACGACTCCGTAGTATTTACTTTTGATGCAAGAGACTATTCTAAATACACCAAAGAACATACGGGACAAACCTTAGATTTTGATGATTTTGATATAGAGAATGTTGTGGTTTCAGGTGAATTTAACCTTTGGTCCAGAGACCATTGGAAAATGAACCGGGTAGATGAATATACTTATGAGCTAAAAAAGAGTCTCTCTGATTTCACTGATGAATTTTCATGGGAATTCAAATTTATCGTAAATAATTCATATTGGGCTGAACCCTCAAAAAAGACACCTAACATTTCTAAAGCTATCAAAAACGGATATAAATTACGTGGTATATACAATTTAAAAATGTATACAGCCTATCCTGATGAAAACGGAAATGTAAGTTTTAAATTAAAGGGATACAAAAATGCCAAAAAAGTAATTCTTGCCGGTTCTTTTAATAAATGGGATGAAAATCTGTTTAAAATGAATAGAACCTCGTATGGCTGGGAGTTAAATCTAAAAATGAAACCCGATGTTTACCAGTATAGATTTATTGTTGATGGCCATTGGATGGAAGACCCTGATAATATCCATAAAACTGAAAACGAATTTGGAGAATATAATTCGGTTATTGATATCAAGGTCTATACAGCTTTCAAACTAAAAGGTCACATGAATGCTAAAAAAGTAATTCTTGCCGGTTCATTCAATGATTGGAATGAACATGAACTGGTCATGCGAAAAATGGATTATGGCTGGAAATATGTTATTCCATTATCTGGAGGTAAGCATCACTATAAGTTTATTGTTGATGGCAAATGGATTGTCGACCCTGGTAATAGTGTAAAAGAATATGATAACAACGGATATATCAATTCAGTCCGTATGATCAAATAATGCGCTACCCTATAATTTCCAACTTTGCAAAACGAAGCAATAATTTTTTTATACCGCCGTGTTGAAACTTAATTTCAGCCTTTACATCAGCCCCTGCCCCTTCTATTTTCAGTACCTCTCCAGTCCCAAACCTTATATGCTTAACAGTATTACCTACAACTAACTTATTATCAAATAAATTAGTATTTCCGTTAGTTTTTGATACCGGTTTTAAGTTTTTAGGTGTAGGAGCCTGATATTTTTCCGGTTCTTTTTTAACTGTCTTACCTTTTTTGAAGCTTGGTTGTTTTGCCGGTTTATATCTTATTTTATTGGGTTCTACATCTCCAAAAATATCAGCAGACAGCATAGGGTTAATTCGTCGCTCTTCCATTGGGGTTAACACCTCCAGATACTGCTCATCAATTTCTTCAATAAAACGGCTGGGTTCAGAATCCACTAATTTTCCCCAACGATAACGTGACAGTGCATAGGTCAAATACGCTTGCTTTTCAGCACGGGTCAAAGCCACATAAAACAAACGACGCTCCTCCTCCAGCTCACTTCGTGTATTCATACTCATAGCACTAGGAAACAAATCCTCTTCCAGACCTACAATGTATACATAAGGAAACTCTAAGCCTTTAGCCAAGTGTATGGTCATTAATGCCACATGATTAGGATCTCCTTTATCAGCATCCAAGTCTGTATCTAAAGCGGCATCCTCTAAAAATTCTGCAAGAGAACCTGTAGTATCAGCAATTTCTTTTTGATTTTCCACAAAGTCCTTTATACCATTCAAGAGCTCTTCTATATTCTCCATTCTGGTAACACCTTCAGGAGTTCCATCTTTATTAAATTCTTTTATCAATCCACTGGTTCTGGTAACGTATTCTGCCAATTCAAAAGCATCTGCCGTTTGATTCATCACCTGATAACTTTCAATTAATGTGA
The DNA here is from genome assembly GCF_035818475.1 of Alterotamlana spongicola. NCBI lineage: Bacteria > Pseudomonadati > Bacteroidota > Flavobacteriia > Flavobacteriales > Flavobacteriaceae > Alterotamlana > Alterotamlana spongicola. Next base: position 153,529 of record NZ_JAYMGV010000002.1, on the reverse strand, counting down.
CAAAATTTTGAAGTTTCGTTTTGGTACCAGAATTAATTTTACCATCTGCTTTATCAATATTCTTCATTACCTCAAAAATGGTGCGTTTATAACCATTAGCTGAGACAATCAACTTATCCATTGTAGTTTGACCTATACCACGAGGAGGGAAATTAATAACTCGTTTTAAGGCCTCTTCATCGGCAGGGTTTATAATTAATCGTAAATAAGACAATACATCTTTGATCTCTTTCCTCTGATAAAATGACAATCCACCATAAATACGATAAGGTATATCTTTATCGCGCAAAGCTTGTTCCATAGCTCTGGACTGTGAGTTTGTTCTATATAAAATAGCAAAATCACTATTGTTTAACTGGTGGTTCATTTTATTTTCAAAAATTGAACTTGACACATAGCGTCCTTCATCTCCATCAGTTAAAGAACGATGCACCTTGATCTTACCACCTTCATCATTAGCAGTCCAAACCACCTTATCCAACTTGGTTTGGTTTTTATCAATTACAGAGTTTGCTGCATTTACAATATTCTTCGTAGAACGGTAATTTTGTTCCAGCCTAAACACTTTCACATCATCATAATCTTTCTGGAAATTCAAAATGTTATTGATATTGGCGCCGCGAAACGCATATATACTTTGCGCGTCATCTCCAACTACGCAAATATTTTGAAATTTATCAGACAATGCCCTTACAATCAAATATTGAGAATGGTTAGTATCCTGATACTCATCAACCAAAATGTATTTAAATCTATTTTGGTATTTAGCCAGCACTTCCGGAAAACGCGTTAACAACTCATTGGTTTTTAACAATAAATCATCAAAATCCATTGCGCCTGCCTTAAAACAACGGTCTACATATTCTTTATAGATATCCCCCATTCGTGGCCGCCTTGCCATAGCATCAGCTTCTTTAAGCTCAGGGTTTTGAAAATACGCTCTAACCGTAATCAAACTATTTTTATATGATGAAATTCTGGAGCGCACCTGTTTATACTTATAAATATCTTTATCAAGCTGCATTTCCTTTATAATAGAGGCAATCAATCTATCCGAATCTTGAGTATCATATATGGTAAAATTGCTGGGGTACCCTAATTTGTCAGCTTCAATACGTAAAATTTTTGCAAATACGGAATGGAAAGTTCCCATCCACAAGTTCTTTGCTTCACTAGCCCCTACTATAGTAGCAATACGCTCTTTCATTTCGCGCGCCGCCTTATTAGTAAATGTCAGTGATAAAATATTAAAAGGGTCAATCCCCTTGCTCATCATATAAGCAATACGATAAGTGAGTACTCTTGTTTTTCCTGAACCAGCACCTGCTATTACAATCATTGGCCCCTCAATTTGTATGGTAGGTTCTAATTGGGCCTCATTTAACTGGCTTAAATACTTTTCCAAATCATCATCAATTTAATGACGTGAAATTAACTATTGTCTGACTTATATTTGAATGTAATTATTAATAATTATAAACAATCTAACTCCTAAACTTATTTAGTAAATTTTAGATATCTTTAAGCTTATAATTATCATATTTACTGCATGAAGCAACTTATAGTTTTACTCGTTTTAATGATTACCTTTAATTTCTACGGGCAAACCGATTTAAAAGCCCAATTTATCAATATAGAACCAAAAGTTATTGAATGGCGACGGCATTTTCACAAAAACCCTGAATTATCAAACCGGGAATTTAAAACTGCAGAAAAAATAGCCAAACATTTAAAATCACTGGGGTTAGAGGTTAAAACAAATGTAGCTCACACAGGAGTTGTTGCTATTTTAAATGGACATTCTAAAGGCAAAGTTATTGCACTACGTGCAGATATTGATGCGCTTCCGGTTACCGAACGTAATGAACTCCCATATAAATCAACCGTTCAAACCGAATTTTTAGGTACAAAAACCGGTGTTGCCCATGCTTGTGGACATGATGCTCATACAGCAATATTAATGGGGGTTGCGGAAATCTTATCAAAAAACAGAGATAAAGTTAATGGTACTGTAAAATTCATTTTTCAACCCGCTGAAGAAGGTCCTCCTCCAGGTGAAGAGGGTGGTTCAAAATTGATGATCAAAGAAGGGGTTTTAGAACACCCAAAAGTTGATGCTATTTTTGGCCTGCATATTAGATCGGGAGTGGATATAGGTCATATTCATTATAAACCGGGAGGTGCCATGGCCGCTGTAGAACGTTTTACCATCAATGTAAAAGGAAAACAAACGCACGGCTCTGAACCTTGGTTAGGCATAGACCCTATTCTTATTTCGGCAAAAATTATTGATGGGTTACAAACTATTATTAGTCGTGAATCTGAACTTATTAATGAAGCTGCGGTAATTAGCGTTGGAAAAATAACCAGTGGCGTTAGGTTTAATATTATTCCTGAAAGTGCCGAATTAATTGGTACGGTAAGAACTTTGGATCCTGATATGAAAATTCATATCATTGAGCGTATGAAAGCTATGACCCAAACTATAGCTAAGGCCTATGGTGGTGAGGCCAGTATAAAATTCGAGAATTTTACAGCTGTAACCTATAACGATCATGAATTGGTTTCTAAAATGTTGCCTTCATTAAAACTTGTGGCTGGTGCGCAAAACGTTACCCAAATTAAAGCAGAAACCATTGGTGAAGATTTTTCATACTATCAGGAAAAAGTACCTGGCTTTTATTTTTATTTAGGGGGAAAACCTAAAAATGCACTAAAGTCGCCTTTACACCATACCCCTGATTTTATGATTGATGAAAGTGGATTACTTCTTGGCATAAAAGCATTAACTCAAATAACTTTTGATTTTTTAAATAATTAAAATGAATTCTATACTTGATTTTTTATCTAACATACCATGGTGGTTATGGGTTTTAATTGGCCTAGCCCTGGTTGCTATTCGTGATGTTTTTTTTCAAAAAGCACATACTATAAGTCATAACTACCCTATAGTAGGGCATTTGAGGTATTGGCTGGAAAGCATTGGCCCTGAAATGCGTCAATATTTTGTAGCTAATAACAGAGAAGAATTACCATTTAACAGAATTGAACGGGGCTGGATTTATGCTTCGGCAAAAAAAGAGAACAATTACGAAGGTTTTGGAACCGATAGAAATATTTATGAGCACCAGCACATTTTTATCAATAATGCCATGATGCCTTATAAACTATCAGAAAGTCACCCTAATAAAACTGATAAAACCTTTTTACCTTGTGCTAAGGTTATTGGTGAATTTCACAAAAGAAAAAGACCTTACAGGCCCGCTTCTGTTATAAACGTATCTGCAATGAGTTATGGTTCCCTTTCTGCAAAAGCTGTGGAATCATTAAATAAAGGTGTTAAAATTGCCGATGCTTATCACAATACCGGAGAAGGTGGCTTATCTCCATATCACAGCTATGGTGGTGATGTTATTTTTCATTTTGGAACCGGTTATTTTGGAGTAAGATCTGAAGATGGTGGATTTTCAATGGAAAAGATGATCGAGCTTGTTGAAAGCAACCCTTTTATTAAAGCTATTGAGGTTAAACTATCACAAGGCGCTAAACCCGGAAAAGGTGGAGTTCTCCCCGGTGCTAAAATCACCAAAGAAATTGCCAAGATAAGAGGTGTTGAAATAGGAAAAGACGTGCTTTCCCCTCCTAATCACAAAGCTTTTTCAAATGTTCCTGAAATGGTGGATTTTATAGAAGAGATTGCCAACGCCACCGGATTACCGGTCGGTATTAAAGCGGCTATTGGGAAATTGGAACAGTGGGAAGAACTTGCAGATATAATGCTTAGAACAGGGAAAGGCCCTGATTTCATTACCGTAGATGGCGGTGAAGGTGGTACTGGTGCAGCTCCGCCAAGTTTTGCTGATCACGTATCATTACCATGGGTTTACGGTTTTAGTGACTTATACAAACTCTTTAAAGAAAAAGAGCTTACCGAACGTATTGTTTTTATAGGAAGTGGTAAACTAGGCTTTCCTGCAAAAGCAGCTATGGCCTTTGCCATGGGTGTTGATTGTATAAACGTGGCCAGAGAAGCTATGATGAGCATAGGTTGTATCCAAGCTCAAGTATGTCATACAAACCGGTGTCCAAGTGGAGTAGCAACACAAAGTAAGTGGCTCCAAAATGGTATAGATCCCACATTAAAATCTGAACGGTTAGCACAATACTTTAAAACCTTTAAAAAAGAACTGATTGAGATTACACATGCAGCAGGATATGAGCACCCCTGCCAGTTTACTATGAACGATATAGAAATGAATGTAGATGATCATAATTTATCAAAAGAACTGAACAGAACTTATATGTATAATAAAACGGTTGTACCTTTTAATAGTATGCAAGATTTAAAAGATTGTTTATATTTGGGCGGCCAGCCGGCCAAAACCAAACTTAACAACTAGCCCCGTATGGAAATCTCAAGAATTATTGACATCTTTTTATTTACTATTCCTTCACTTATAACCGGATTTGTAGCCTATTACTTTTTCAAGGAGCATACTAAAAACGAAGATGGCAGGCGGCGTTTTTTACTTAAAAAAGATATGCAGGTTAATGCTATGCCCTTGCGTCTTCAAGCTTATGAGCGTATGGCTCTTTTTTTAGAGCGTATCTCGCCTTCTAAATTATTAATTAGAATTACACCTAACACCTCAGATAAAAACGATTACGAATCCTTACTTATACAAAATATAGAACAGGAATTTGAGCATAATTTATCCCAACAAATTTATATCAGTGATAAATGTTGGAGCATAGTGACTACTGCTAAAAATGCAACAATTCAACTGATTAGAAAAGCAAATATGTTGGAAAAAACTGATACTGCCGATAAATTAAGAGAGGTGGTTTTAACCGAAATGATGGAACGTCGTTCTCCCAGTGACGCGGCTTTATCTTTTATAAAAGAGGAAGTTTCAGAATTGTGGTAAATCATCTATACGCAACTCATTAGAACGGGCCTCCTGGCACTTTTCCTTAGCATAAAAATAACCTTGCTGCCACCATGAGGTCATTAGTTTTTTACTGAATATTAACGAGTTTTCAGTAAGCTTGGAAGGCGTATAATATAAATTGAGTTGTACATCATTATTTTTTGCTGCCAGTTTACCAATAGTAACATCACTTCTTTCAACCTGATCCAATAAATGCCCAAATAAGTTTATCATCAAAGAAAAAGGGTTTTTCCCCAATATTTTGTTGTACTGCATGTTTTCTGATTCTAATATTATAGCATCAACTTCTGTGGCTCCTCTTAATATAGCTTCTCTTATGGGAACCACACAACCAAAAGCCCCGTCGGCATACTCAAAACCATTCTTCTTAACTAAAGACATAAATGGTATGTAATTACAAGAAATCCAGATCCAATCACAAAATTCATCATAGCTAAAATCTTTAATAGATTTATACTCTACCATATTTTTAGATAAATTGGAAACAGTAACAACAACATCTTCTTTGGTCTCCTTTATCAATTTATATTCTTCATAAGTGAAATGTTTCTTTAAGTACCGCCTTAAAGCCTTGCTTTCGCCAAAAGTCCGTTTCATTTTAATAAATTGCCAAAGGGAATTTAAAAAGTCAATTGATACAAATTCTCTATTACCTTTTTTGCGGGCAACAAAGGGATTCACACTAAATATATTACCTTGATTAACATTAGTAAACACTTTATGAATCTTATCAATTTTACCTGCTGCCAAATGTGGAATTAACAAACTACCGGTTGAGGTACCCAAATACATATCATAATTCCGCTCTTCTTCTTCAATTAAATATTGTGCCACACCTCCTGCATATGCACCTTTACTACCTCCACCAGAAATGACTAATGCTCTCATTAAAAGACCTTATTATTAATACAGTACCTTAAAAAAATGTAAATAAATACTTTAAATGTATAATTACAACAAATTATACGTTTTTTAAACCAAATATTATGCACGTGAACGAAAAAAAAGAATAAACCCTTTATTTTAACACTGCTGTTTTGTAAAAAAAATTATTTTTAGCTGCTCAAAACCCAACCTTATTACTTAAACCCTATTTATGACAAAGAATCCATTTCTTGTACTTCTATTTAGTATAATAGTTAGTCTTTCAATTTTTGGGCTAAATACCATAAAAAAAACAAGTTACACCAAAGATAATCACAAAATACAGGTTACAACTCCTACTGTCAACTTTACTTTTAATAATGATGCTACATGCTCTGGTACAACAATTACTTTTTCTCCTATAGTATCTGGAAATGGCCCTTTTACCTATGCCTGGGATTTTGGAGACGGAAACACCTCAAACAATCCCAATCCAACACATATATATACAGCCCTTGGATGCGGCTTTAAAACCTTTAATGCAAAACTTACCGTTACTGATAATGGAAATATTTCAAACAGCATAACAAAATCTGTTTCCGTACAGGAAAAACCAGCCCTCTCATTTATAGATTTAAATAACTCGGTTGATCCTTTTGAAAAATGTGGTGATAATAACACTGATACTGAATACACTATTAATGTAGGCAACAATTCAACATCTACAGCTTGTATTACATCATACAATATTGATTGGGGAGATAGCCATACAGAAACCAATGTAACATTCCCTTTAACACATACTTACACACAACTAGGGTCTTTTAATATGACCATAACTGGTATAGGCGCTAACGGTTGTAACAATAACATAACCTATGTAGTTAAAAATTCAAACAACCCTATAGGCTCCTTAATTGCTCCTGGAAATACGACCAACTTATGTGTTCCCGTAGATCCTATGTATTTTGCAATTGGAGACTGGGCTCTGAACCCTTCAGACACTAATTACAAAGTTAATTATGGCGATGGTACCGTTTTGACCTACTCACAAACTCAATTAGAGAATTCTATATACTACAATACCACTAACCCTCCTGCATCTGAAGATTTTCCAATTCCTCACACGTTTTCCAGGTTTAATTGCCCTGGAGGAAATACTGTAAGCTTGACCATTACAACATCTTGCGGAAGCACCCTTTTAACGGCAGGTCCCATCATTATTTTAGATGCTCCTACCATAAGTTTTAATGCGCCCAGTATTGCCTGTGTTAATTCATCAGTTTCATTTAGTAATACCACTATTGCCGGATACACCAATGATTGTAGTACCTTTAATGTGTATACCTGGGATTTTGGTGATGGCTCACCAGTTTCAAGGCAAGTAAGCCCCAGGCATTCTTATTCAGCTCCAGGAACTTATACTATAACTTTAGACGCTGAAACACCCTGCGGTATTGGTAGTACTTTTACAAAAACAATTTGTGTAGAACCCGTTTTACAACCAAACTTCACCTTTGACAATGCCTGTATTAACACGCCGCTACAGATAACCAACACAACTAATGTTAGCCAAAGCTGTGGCACCGAAACCTATTCATGGGAAATGATTTCCTACTCAGAAGCATATTGTGGTGAAGAGCCGGAAAGATGGAATTTCACCAATGGTACCAGAAGCTATTCCAAAGACCCTGTTATAAATTTTAGCACTCCTGGCATTTATTATTTAAGGTTAACCACTAGAAATTCCTGTGGTATTTACAGAAATATTACCAAGAGAATTGATGTAAAGGAAAAACCAAGAATAGAATTAGATGCCATCTCTGACTTTTGTGAGTCTGCCACTATTAACCCTGTAGGAAGGGTTTTAGAAACTTGTTCCCCTGCTTCAGAAATCACATATGAATGGAGCTTTCCTGGCGGAACACCATCATCTTCAACGTCATTAAATCCAGGCTCTATTGATTATTCTACTAGCGGGAATTATTCCGCAACCTTTAGTGTCACAAATAGTTGCGGTACCACCACGGTCACAAGAAACTTTACAGTAGATTTAGTACTATCTCCTATTATTGAACCAAAAACACAAGAGATTTGCAGTGGAGACACATTTAATATAAGACCATTTACAAATGCAACCGATAATGTACCTAGAGGCACAACATACACTTGGAGCACTCCTGTAATTTCCCCTGCCGGAGCCATTGGAGGCGCAACAGCTCAGTCTTCACCAAGAACTAATATTAGTCAAAGGTTAACCAACACTACAGGAGCAGCTGCAACAGCCACCTACACCGTGACTCCTATAGCTGGTTCATGCCCCGGACCAGATTTCACAGTAACTATTACTGTATATCCTACAATAAATGTAACTTCAACCATTAATAATAGTACCTGTTTTGAAACAGATGACGGCTCTATAGATATTACAATTTCAGGAGGTATTCCTTTTCCTTCCGGAGTCCCCTATTCCATAACATGGACAGGACCAAACGGGTTTACAAGTTCAAACGAAGATATATCCAATTTAGAGCCTGGAACTTACTCTTTAAAAATAATAGGTGACGACAATGGTTTTTGCCCATACACAAACAACTATTTTGTTAGGGAACCTGGAGCGTTTAGGTTTACCGGAAACACCTCTAGAGACATCACATGTTTTGGTGCAAATGATGGACTAATAAATCTTAATATTTCAGGAGGAAATCAGCCCTATACATATACATGGACAAAAGATGGAACCCCTTTTGCATTTACAGGAGAAGATCCCAGAAATCTTGAACCTGGAGATTATGCAGTAACTGTTACCGATGCCAATAATTGTGATCCAAATCCCTTAACAGATTCATTTACTATTGAAGAACCGACACTACTAGAAGTGGATTTAGTAAGAACTCCAGATATTATATTATGTTATGGTGATTTTACTGGCGAAATAGAAGTAATGGCTCAGGGAGGTAGACCAATTGGAGGAACAGATTATAGGTGGTCATGGAATGGCCCTAATGGTTTTAGAAGTTTTCAACAAAATTTAACGGGAATAGAATCAGGAACCTATAATTTAACCGTTACCGATAATTCTGGCTGTGCTGCTAGCTTAAGTGTTTTTGTTGACCAGAATCCCCAGCTCAATCTTGATTATAGCGTAAAGCACCTAATCTGCTACAATGATGATAGCGGGGCCATTACTATAAACAATATAACTGGCGGTATCCCTCCTTATGAACCATTAGTATGGAGCAATCTAGGCACTGGTATGTTTCAAGATAATCTATCTGCAAGAACCTATTATATTACGGTTACAGATGCCATTGGGTGTTCTCGTATAATTCCAATTACAGTTAATAATGCCCCTGTTTTCGAGGTTAATCCAGATGTAAACGATGTATCCTGCTATGGTGATAGTGATGGTTATATCAAACTTAATTTAAATGGTGGTGAATCTCCGGTTACTATTGCATGGGATGATGGCGCCTCTGCCGGAGACGAAAGAAACAATATTGGGCCAGGTACTTATGGCGTAACTATTACAGACAATAAAGGGTGTATCATCCAAGATTCATTTACAATTAGAGAGCCTCTTGAATTAAATTTAGTTGGTATTGTAACAGATGCCCTAGATTGTGATAATATAAATAGTGGAGCTATAGACTTAGAAATTCAAGGAGGTACACCTCCTATTTCAATTAATTGGAATAACGGTTCACGTTCAGAAGATTTAAATAATATTCCTCCAGATCTCTATGTAGCAACCATTACAGATGCCAATGGCTGTACTATAGAAGAAGCTTTTGAAGTTAAGCGCTTTGAGCCATTAGAAGCCCCTTTTGAAGTTATTACTAATTTTAATTGTGATACCAGAGAAGTAGATCAAACTTTCATATCTAAAGTTGAAGGAGGAGTACCTCCTTATAGTCTATCATGGTCTAATGCAGCATCGCCTTTTGTAACCATTAGTGGTGTGAATGATGAAATTATGAGAACAAATGAAGATGGTTTGGTTATTTTAACCGTTGTTGATGGGCTAGGCTGTGAAAAAGAATTCTCCATTCAAGTTGATAAGCCTGTTTTAGATGATGCCCGTTTTTCAACAAGCTCATTTGGCAATACAACATATGGTATTTACTCCATAAAAGATCCTATTCTATTTACTAATGAAGCTACTGGAAGTATTGAAAGTGTTATGTGGGACTTTGGAGATGGTAATTTCTCTGGGGAAGAAAATCCGTCACATAGTTACATAACACCTGGCCCCTATACAATTACACAAACAGTAACCTATGAGTTAGGCTGTGTTTATACAAAAACTATCACGCTAGTAATAGAAAAAGGCTATAGCTTAATAATGCCCAATGCATTTACCCCAAATCAAGATACCTGGAATAGTTTCTTTGCGCCAGAATTTATAGGACTAAGCAATATGGAGCTTAATATTTACAACACTTGGGGAAATGTTATTTATACCGAATTAGGAGATGATATTGAAGGTTGGAATGGAAAAATAAATGGCTCTGAGGCAGAAAATGGCAATTACTATTATAAATTTTCTGCGCAAACATTTTACGGAGATACAGTTACAGCAGAAGGCGCCTTAGTATTAATAAAATAAACACCATTGATGAAACTTAAAATAGCAACTGTACTTATTATTATTTGTTTTTACTCAAAAGTTAAGGCTCAAGACCCTATATTTTCTCAGTATTTTTTAGTGCCAGAAACTATCAACCCTGGGTTTTCCGGATTTGAAGAAGCTACCTATATGGGTATTATGCATAGAACCCAATGGCCCAATTTAAATTTAAAAGTTGATACAGAATACGCTTATGTTAATACATGGATTGAGACCATGAATAGCGGTATTGGTTTTAGTTTTATTAATCAACGTGAAAATATTACCAACTATAATCATTTTCAGTTCAATGGAAATTTTGCATATGTAGTAAGGCTTTCAAATGATTGGTTTTTTAGACCTGCCATTGAAGCTGGTTTTGGCAGAAAATCCTTTAACTTTAAAAACCTGGTTTTAGCAGATCAGATAAATATTAATTCTGAAAGCATAAATCCATTTTCTGGAGATCCATTTGCAATAAATGGAAACAGAGGTATGAACTTTTTAGATTTCTCTGCTGGTTTCGTTTTTGACAAAAGAAATACTAGAAATGATACAGATATGTGGATAGGTACGGTTATAAAACATCTTAACAGACCAAATATTTCATTATTTGAGGGCAATAATCTTCCATTAGATATTTTTTATTCTGTACATGCCGGTTATAGATTTCCTTATTTTGATTATTACAAAATGCTTCTGTCTGCCAATTATATGCAACAAGGTGAATACAACAGATTAGATCTAAGTTCTACAGTACAAATAAATAAATTACTCTTAGGCCTTACAGCTGTAACCAATCCTGCTAAAAACGGTATAAATAATCACTTATTAACCTCTATAAATAGCTTTATTGGGTTAGAATTAGAAAAATTAAGGTTTGGTTTATCTTATGACTTTAACACTTCAAAAATAGGAAGAACAGATGGTGTTTACGAGTTATCCATTACATACTTAACAGGCTGTTTAATTTGTAGAGACCCCGCAAAATTAGAACGCAGAAAGTAACTTAATACGGTAAGTTCAAAGATCTCATGCTTCAGTTTACTGTGCTTAGAATAACAAAAGTTCTATTTCATAAGCTCCAATAGCTCTTCTGAAAACTTTTTAAATCGCCAATTATGATGCTCTGCTGCCTGTTTTAAATTCGCTTTGCATTCATCATTACAGGCCTGTATTTGATTTAAATATTGAAATGCGTTTTGCCGTATTTCAAATCCGTATTTGGGATTTGTATAATCTACTAACTCTCTAAAGTATTGCCTTTTATTTTCGAGATCATAATCTTCAGTTATAAGGGCAAGGGTTAACCAAAGCATACGAACATTTTTATCATTAAACCCTTGAACTGTTTTAGTTTGATCTAGGTATTGATACCGGTCTTCAGGGAAGTTTCTCCATAAGTTAAACAAAGCAGCCTCAATTGTTAGATATGAAGCGTCTTTTAAAAGGGTTTCATATTCAGGCTTTAGTTTTGGTGGTATTTTGGCCAGGGCCTTTGCTATGGCCTGGCGTATTTTTATGCTACTTTTAAAGTTCTCTTTTTTTATTTGATCAGGTATTTGAGAAATGACCTTTGATTTTGCCTCATCAGAAATTGATGATTCTAAAAATCCCGAACATTTTGAGGTATAGACCTCACAATCCACCATAAGATACTCTTGAATAAACACTGACTTTTTTAAGGACCTTAAGGCTATATCATAGTTAAATTTATCATCTTCCAACCAAACCTTCACAAAATCACTTAAACTTTGCTTACTTATTTTCTCTACTTCTTTTATAAAATATTGGGTTTCCACATTTTTAAACCGATGTGCTTTTAAGTAATTCTTCACAGCTTCTTTAAAAGCCTCTCCTCCTACCTTTTCTCTAAGCATATGCAATGCCCAAGCCCCTTTTTTGTAAAACGTTACACTACTGGATTTTGGATCTAGTAATGATGTGCTTCCTCCAGCTTTATCCTGATCTATTAATTCCTGAGCATATTCATATAATCTCCAGTAGTAATAATCTTCACCAAAAATATCTCGTTCGGCCAATAAGGCATAGTAGGTAGCAAAACCTTCTTGTAACCAATGGTGTACTCCTGATGTTTCGGTCACTAAATTACCAAACCATTGATGCGCCAATTCATGTGCATTGACATTCACATAGTTTTTATCAGTAAAATCGATAGAATCCACTACAAAAGCATCCGAAAAAATAGTAAGGCTAGTATTTTCCATACCGGCATATAAAAAGTCCTTAACCGGGGCTTGTTTATAATTCTGCCATGGATAAGGAACCCCAATTTCTTCTTCTAAAAAATCAAACATGTGTTTGGTATAACGGTATGTAGGCTCAACTTTTAGTGAATCTTCAGGGTAATAGTACATTTCAAGAGGGATTCCTCTTTTTGAATACGCTACTTTTTTATGATATTTGCCTATAGCCAAAGCAACTAAATAACTGGACATGGGTTTTTCCATGTTGTAATGCCAGGTTACTGTAGATTGATTGAGCTGTTTATCAACTAATTTTCCGTTGGCAATAACTTTATAGTCCTTATTGAAGGTTACAGACAAATCAAACTCAATTTTTTCATTCATATCATCAATACTAGGCAACCAATTACTGGTATATTTTCCCTGACCTTGTGTCCATATTTGTTTATTCCCTTCTTCAAATTCCCAGTCAATGAAATACATGGCTTTTGAGGGGTTGGTTTCCCAGGAAATTTCTAAAACATGTGATGTATTTGCTTTAAAAGGATATTTAATAATAAGCTGTTTGCCATTATAAATTTCATCAATGCTTCCTTTATTCAGGACAGATTGAATGTTATTAAAATTCTTAGCGTCAATAAATATTGAATCTGTATCTTTTAAAATTTCAAGGTTATAAATCACCTCTCCAGACACTTCTTTATGTTTTTCATTTCCAAAAGCAACCTTTGCTTTAGCAGATATAAAATCGACATATTCAAGCTGTTGTGATGAAGCATATTGTATAAAAAGAAGGAAAATAGAAAAAAATAAATAGTTCATGCCTTGTTAGCTTCAAAGATCAATCCAAAATAAAGAAATTCTTTATCACAAAAGAAAAAATACCGTCTTATAAATAAAAAAGCGCGTTATATTTTTTAGGAATTGGAGTAATTAAAAACTGTGAAACTCTATCAGGTTAGCTTCATAATACTGATCTCCTAACTTAGTTAACAGGTTTTTAATAATATTGGAATCTCCATGTATTGCAATTGCAGAATACCCTATATCATTGAGTTTCCCTAATCTCAGGTCAATAATATTGATATTTTTAGATGCCAACGCAGATAACAAGATCAAGAGCACCCCAGGCGCATTATGATGTTTGGTCAAAATTACTTTTTCGCTTAATGCCAAGTTTAAACGCACACCGTCCATTTCCAATAAATAAACGCCTTCCCTATTATAGTTAGGCAAAACGGCATTTTCTTTATAGATCAAATTAGTAAAAAGACCGGCATCTGTTCCATTAATAAAATCGATGGCATTTTTAACATTCCCATTATCCCTATCAATTGACAAAAACGCAGTTGCCGTCCCATCTTTATTAGATTTTAAACGCGCTGTTTCTACATTAATGCCTTCTGATGCCAAAGTGTTGAAAAGTGAAGATATCACTCCGGGTTTATCCAAATGCTCTGAAAATAGTCCGTTAACAATATTCTTAGATATCTTTGGAACTTCATTGGTTACGGTTATAGATTTACCCCATTTACGGATTCTTATGGCGTCATAATCTCCCATTCCTGTTGAGTTCTTATACAAATCAACAAACTCTAAGAATGATCCTCCAAACGAAAAATCCGGTATAATTCGTCTTTCTGATTCATTCAATCGTTGATTCAACAACTCTATACCTTTATTTAATACGGTATATTTTACTTTTAGTTCATGATCATCATAAATGGTACGGTTCTCAGGAATCAGCTTAGAATAGCTTACATAACTCTCATAACCAGCCTCCTGAATATATTCTAAGCTTTCTCTGTAATTTAATCCGTAATAACGCACATGATGGGTATCTGTACCCACACATACCGGTATTTGAAGTTCATTAGCTCGTCTTAAAATACTTTGCACAGGATACACGCCTACACCTTTAAATTTTCCGGCCATATTAACATCCAGAGACAGATTACGATCAGCAATCAATTCCAGAAGGGTTCTGAATTTATTGGCCAAAGGATGGGAACTTGTCTCAAAGTTTGTCAAGGCTTCAGGCATATCAACATTAAGTTTTGGTAGATCAATATGACCAATAATTTGAATCATATCTCCAAAACATTCAATCATCTGGATCATTTCATTGAAGTACCCATCCCAATAAGCCTCTAGACTTCCTCTTAATTTCAATAAGGCTTCGGCTTCTTCTTTTGATCCATCATAAGGTAATCCTTCAGGAGCAAAATGCACAGACCCAATAACATAATCAGCATCTTCAGCCTGAAAAATCTTAGATCTACTCCACTGTAACCCTAAACCGGGGCCCATCCATTCCAATTCCACACCATATTTTATATTTATCTGGCCTGTATACTTTTTGCGAAGATTGGCAATACGCTTAGGGTAGTTAAGATAAGACTTGTTTCCGCGAATAAACTTCACATTGGTCTCCCTTTCAGCAGTATACCTAAAGTTTGTTAAACGTGGCGAATGAATAATAAACGTAATACTTGGGTTACCGGCTTCAATGGCTTTATCTATAATATCTTCCAACTTGTCAATACCATGCTTAACATGATCTTGTTCTGTTCCTGCATGAATACCATGTGTTTCCCAAATAAATTCGTTAAGTTTTCTCATCAATAAATTTGCTTTATGATCTTTTAAGAATGTCAAATTTAACTATTGAAATAGAATTATTTGCTAATTTTTAATGGATTTAAATATTTTCTAAAAAGAAAACTAAAAAACCAATAATAATATTTGTAATCGTACTAAATATTAAGAATAAAATAAGCCCTTAGACTTTTAACAGATTTGTTTAAATTCGCTTTTATGTCTGTTAACCTACAAACACCAATAGATTATTTAAAAGGCGTTGGACCTAATAGAGCGGATTTACTTCGTAAGGAACTGGGTATTCACACCTATCAAGATTTGATTAATTTATTTCCAAACCGATATATTGACAGAACACGCTATTATAAAATCACCCAGTTACAGCGGAATAATGCTGATGTACAGGTTATTGGCAAAATAATCGGTTTTAAAGAAGTTGCTCAAAAACGGGGCAAACGCCTGGTTGGTACTTTTCAGGATGAAACCGGAACTATGGAGCTAGTTTGGTTTAGAGGTCAAAAATGGATTCGCGACAGTCTTAAATTGAATAAAACCTACGTAGCCTTTGGTAAAGCCAATTGGTTTAACGGTAAATATAATATAGCCCACCCTGAACTGGAATTACTTGAAGAGCATGAAAAGAATTTACGATCTGCCATGCAACCTGTATATCCTTCTACAGAGAAATTGACAAATAAAGGAATTACCAATCGTACCATAAGCAAGATCATGCAACAGCTGTTTATGGAGTCTGGTGGAAAATTTACAGAAACCCTATCCGATAATTTACGTTCAGAGTTAAAGTTAATAAGTAAACAATCGGCTCTGTTTAATATACATTTTCCTAAAAGCCCTGAATTACTTTCCAGAGCACAGTTCAGGTTAAAGTTTGAAGAATTATTTTATATACAACTTCAACTGGTTATCAAAAATTTGATGCATAAATCTAAAATTAAAGGTTTTCCTTTTGAACATGTTGGCATGTATTTTAACACCTTTTTCAAAGACCATTTACCCTTTAATTTAACCCATGCTCAAAAACGGGTTTTAAAAGAAATCAGGGCAGATTTAGGAAGCCATGCTCAAATGAATCGGTTATTGCAAGGTGATGTAGGTTCCGGAAAGACCATAGTAGCCTTCATGTCAATACTCATGGCACTTGACAACGGTTTTCAAGCCTGTTTAATGGCTCCGACTGAAATTTTGTCAGTTCAACATTATAACGGTTTAACAGAATGGTGTAAAACATTGAATATCAGTATTAAAATACTCACTGGATCAACTAAAACTTCAAATAGAAAAAAAATCCACGAATCTTTAGAAAATGGCGAGCTACAGGTGTTAATTGGTACTCATGCATTACTGGAAGATAAAGTAAAATTTAAAAATTTAGGGTTAGCCATTATTGATGAACAGCACCGATTTGGAGTAGCACAAAGAAGTAAATTGTGGCATAAAAATACATCTCCACCTCATATATTAGTAATGACCGCCACTCCTATTCCAAGAACCTTAGCGATGTCTGTTTATGGCGATCTTGATATTTCTATTATTGACGAGTTACCTCCGGGAAGGAAGTCTATAAAAACAGTACATCGTTACGATAAAAACAGGTTAAATGTATTTCGTTTTATAAGAGATGAAATTTCAAAGGGCAGACAAATTTATGTGGTTTACCCATTAATCCAGGAAAGCGAAAAAATGGATTATAAAGATTTGATGGATGGTTATGAAAGTATTTCCAGAGATTTCCCCATGCCTGATTATCAAATTTCTATTGTTCACGGTAAAATGAAACCGGAGGACAAGGATTATGAAATGCAGCGATTTATAAAAGGAGAAACACAAATTATGGTCGCCACCACAGTCATTGAAGTTGGCGTAAATGTTCCAAATGCCTCTGTAATGATTATTGAAAGTGCAGAGCGTTTTGGTTTATCACAATTACATCAGTTACGCGGACGTGTGGGCAGAGGAGCAGAACAGAGCTATTGTATTTTAATGACCGGACATAAACTTAGCAACGACAGTAAAACACGTCTAGAAACCATGGTAAAAACCAATGATGGCTTTGAGATTGCTGAAGTTGACCTTCGCTTACGTGGACCGGGAGATATTATGGGGACTCAACAAAGCGGGGTATTAAATTTGAAGATTGCAGATATTATCAAGGATAATGACATCCTACAACACGCCAGGTATCATGCCAAAAATATTTTAAAGATAGACCCTACTCTCAGCCTTTCAGAGCATAAGATCATCTTAAACACGTACAAACAACTTAGCAAATACAGAAATATCTGGAATTATATAAGTTAAAAAGCTCAGCCTGATACTGAGGCTGAGCTTTAAAAACTGATTGTAGATTGATTGATGTGATTTTTAATTTATATCCTGATTATTTTCCAGTTTTTCAATATTGGTTTGTACCCGTCCTTTGGAAGCATCATTTGGGGCATTGTTTAAGGCTAATTTTAGATGAGATAACGCCTTTTTATAATCGCCTAAAGCAGAATATCCTCTAGCTAAACCATAGTGAACAGGCCAGGTGTTTTTGTTGTTTTTGGCATTCATTTTAAAAACACCTAAAGCTTTATCTTTTTTCCCTTTATTAATCAAAGCTCTCCCATATTGATGAACTTGAAAAATAGTAGCATACCCTAAAGCCTCTTCCATGATTTTTTCGGCTTCAGCACTTTTATTTAGTTTTTCTAATATTTGCGATTTTACCTGAAGGTTATTAAATGTTTTCTGACTGAAAAACTGACCGGCTATAGCTCCGTCTATCCAACCAAGAGCTTCTTTTAAATCCCCACCATTATTAAGTGAGTAATTGGCCGCCTGTTCCCAATTTTGCCTTGTAAAACCAGCTTGTCCTGTAAACTGTTCTCTAAAACTTGCCAACACAATATCAGAAACCGCAAATTCTACTTTAAAAGGAAACTGTTTTTTTTCCCAATTCAAAGCAGCAACTGCCGAGTTTGCATCCACCTTAATAAAATCAAAAGTTAACAACTCTGTATGGGCAATTTGCCTGGTTTTAATATCAACACGCAAAGCATCTTCAGCCGGATCATAAAAATAGCTCCCCCAGGCTGAATTATTCTTTGAAAAAATTAAAGTAGCCGAGTCATCTTCATTAACAACTATATGAAATCCATACTTACCGGCTTTTATAGGCTGCCCTTCAACTTTGGCATTGTCTGAAAACTCAATAGTTGTGTTTTCATTTGCTCCTGCCCTCCAGGGCGATTCTTTAGCTGTACCAAACCCCAGGTTATTCATACCATAAGGCACTAATTTACCCCAGATTTCCCGGTCATTAACACTAGGTCTGGAATACTTAATGGTAACATGCGAAATACCTACTACTTGAGATACTTTTGCTTTCTGACTGCCTTGAGGGGTTTTTAATTGTGCATTTGTGTTTAAACTAAGTAAAAGCATTAAACACATAAAAAAGGAGATCACGTTAGTTTTCATATTAATAGTGGTTTGTTGATTATGTTTTCAAGTTATAGAGAAATCAATCCCGCTGGTGTTATGATTTTGTTAAACAAATCCCATAAACTGTTAATTAACTAATTCTTAAGAAGATTTTAACATAGCAAATCATCTCAATCTTATTGATTAACTTTGCGCTTCTTGAATCCAAGCAGTGATAGTAGAGCATGATTAATATTCATAAAAAAACATTACAAGATTTAGAATTTCAAACCGTGTTGCAGCAGGTAAGTGAGCTTTGCATTACCCCATTAGGTCATGCTGAGACACTAAAGATAGTTCCTTTTAAAGTTAAAGAGGAACTACTTTTTTCATTAGACCTCACTAATGAATATAGCTCTTCCTTTGATAATGATAATAGAATTCCAAACCATAGTTTTGACACTATTACTAAGGAAATCAAGCTTTTAAATATAGAAAACACTTTTTTAGAAGTTCATGGGCTAAAAAAAATAGTTGCCATGTCTCTTACCGTTAATACTATAGTTGTTTTTTTAAAAAAGTTTGAGGAATACTATCCCAACTTAAACCAGTTTGCATCACATATTGAGGTTACAAAAGTTTTAATTGAAAAAGTTGATGCTATAGTTGACCGGTTTGGAGATATTAAAGACAATGCTTCTCCTCTCCTTTTCGACTTAAGACAGTCCATTAACAAGATAAAAGGCAAAATCAATGCCAGTTTTAGTACTGCACTTAACATGTACCACAATCTGGATTACCTAGATGACATCAGGGAATCTGTGGTGGATAATAAGCGTGTACTGGCTGTAAAAGCTATGTATAGGCGAAAAGTTAAGGGCGCAATAATGGGAGGTAGCAAAACCGGTAGTATTGTTTATATTGAACCGGAAACCACATTACAACACACCAGAGAACTCAATAATTTAGAATATGAAGAACATGAAGAAATTATTCGTATTTTAAAAGAGGTTACTGATTATATTCGCCCGTTTTCCCCCTTACTGACAAACTATCAAACGTTTTTAATTAATATGGATGTTATTTCTGCCAAAGCGAAATATGCCAAATCCATGAATGCTATTCTTCCTGAATTTTCAGAGGACAAAAGCATGTTTTTACGTGATGCCTATCACCCTTTATTATATTTAACCAACCTGGAAATAAACAAAAAAACCTTTCCACAGACTATTGAACTTAAACAAAACAGTAGAATTATTGTTATTTCAGGTCCCAATGCCGGCGGAAAAAGTATTATGTTAAAAACCATTGGCTTACTTCAGGTTATGTTACAAAGTGGTATGTTGATTCCGGTACATGAGCGCAGTAAGGCCTGTTTATTTGATAGGATTTTAAGCGATATTGGCGACAACCAATCTATTGAAAACCATTTAAGCACATATAGCTACAGATTAAAACAAATGAATTATTTCTTAAAGAAGTGCAATAAAAACACACTCTTTTTAATTGATGAATTTGGTACAGGTTCAGATCCCGAATTAGGTGGTGCACTGGCAGAAACGTTTTTAGAGGAGTTCTATCATCGTGAAGCATTTGGTATTATAACTACACACTACTCCAATTTAAAGATTTTAGCCAATGAGTTACCACATATGCTTAATGCCAATATGTTGTTTAACGAACGTACTTTGGAGCCCCTGTTTAAATTGGTAGTGGGTCAGGCCGGAAGCAGTTTTACGTTTGAAGTTGCTCAAAAAAATGGAATCCCCTATAGCTTAATAAATCGAGCTAAAAAGAAAATTGAACGTAGTAAAGTACGGTTTGATGCTACTATTGCCAAACTTCAAAAAGAACGCTCTCGCTTAGAAAAAACCGGACAATCATTAAAGCTCAATGAAAAAAAGAAGATAGAAGAAGCCGATAAACTTGAAGAAATAAACGTGAAAATCCAAAAGAAGCTTGAGGATTACCAGGAGTTATATGACAGCAATCAACGGTTGATTTATCTGGGGCAAAAAGTCAATGATATTTCGGAGAAATATTTTGAAAACAAGCAAAAACGTCAATTGATGGCAGACCTCTTTAAGCTTGTTCAAATAGAAAATTCTAAACGAAAAAAGGTATCGGCCAAACAAAAGAAAGCCATAAAAGCAAAAGAAAACAAGGTAAAGCAAGACGCTGAAAAGAAAGTAGACCTTATACGAAAAAAGAAAAAAGCCGAAAAGAAAAAGGCTGCCGAAGCGCCTTCTAAACCAAAACCTGCTCTAAAGGTAGGTGATCGTGTTAGAATGGAAGATGGCCGGGCCATTGGTAGTATTGATAAAATTGAAAAAAATAAAGCGGTTGTAAATTACGGTATATTTACAACCAATGTTAGCCTGGAACAATTAGAATTGGTAGAAGCGGTTAAGCATTAAAATGTATCTCTAACCTAAATTTCTATCTATATCACTACAAAACAGCCAACACCAAGTTGTTGAATCTACAACTTTTGGAGCCGACTGCATTATAAAAACTATTTAGGGATGTCGGTTTATTTATTTGAAACCCTGATTTGGACTGATACGCCAAATACAAGCTTAAAAAGAAATTAAATTTGAATAAAGAGATTGATTTAAACCAGTTCCTTAACAGCTTTTAAAGTAGTATCTTTGTCCTATGTCTATTGCTATTGGAAAAGGGAAAAACCTCATTCTTTTTGACGGGGTTTGTAATCTGTGTAACCATTCGGTTTTATACGTTATAAAACGCGATAAAGCGAACGTATATTTGTTTGCACCACTGCAAAGTGATACTGGAAAGCAAATCATTAGAAAATTTGGTATAGACACGAATCAAATCGATTCTATTATACTTTACAACCCTGAAAAGGGTATTTATTATAAATCGACTGCCGCATTAAAAATAGCTTCAAAACTAGGGTTTCCAACCAACCTGCTGTCTGTCTTTTTAATTGTACCTGCAGTTATTCGCAATTGGGTCTATGATTTTATTGCCAAAAATCGTTACAAATGGTATGGTAAAAAAGAAGCTTGCATGATTCCTACACCAGAATTAAAGAGCAAGTTTTTGGAATAACTCTTTTTGTTAACAACTTTCCTTTCAGATCAAGTTGTAATTATTGACTTTTAAATTTTTAAAATTTAACTTCGCTTATCAGTAGATATAAATCATTGAAACGGATTTATATCCTAAACGTTGTAAGTAATTTAAAACCAACACAGAATTTGATACAATTAAAAATTAATGGTGGATTTAACGATGGACTAAAAGTCTATTCTGAAAACAACATAATATTATTTTCGGATGTAAATAAAAAATGGTTTAAACCTGACTTGATTAATATTTATGACGGACAAAAATATTTAATAATTTCAATTAAACACATTAGTCAGATTTTCAAAACTGAATTCAAAATAATTGACCAAACATCTGACATTAAAAATATTATTCAGACTCTTAAAAAAAGAACGATTGAATTAACCAATGGTGAAGTTTTTGAATTTAAAAAAAGTAGAACTTCTTTAATTACTAATCCTTATCTTAGAATATTTCATAATGATATAGAAATTGGAATATTGAATAATAAAAAAATAAGCTCTGAATTGAACTATGACCTTTCAATTAAAGATGAATATAAAAACTATTTAAATTATGTTTTGATTTATATTCTTACGACTGAATCTAATAAAGATTATGATTAAAAAACTACTTACAACATTGTATATAAAAAATTGCTATTTTATGCTTAACCAATGGGAGTTGCTTTGTTTGCTAGCTTCTGATTTTCCTTCGGAAAATCCTCGCACACAAATAAGCAACATTTCATATACGTAACCGATAAGCGCACAATCCATTTTCTGTACCTCCTATTTTAAACTCCTTAAAATAAAATCTACGGTTGTATTGGTGTTATTATTTTCAATATAGGCATCGGTAATATGCTTTGCAGGAACCGCCAGGCCTTTATTGATAAGCGACTCAATTTCATTAGCATACTCCAGGGTTACTTTGCCCGTTAACAATAAGCTTAAATCTTTACCGGCATGGTAATAATCATACACTTTTTTAAGCCCGGTTAAATACAGGTAATCTTTAGTAAACCCACCACCCCTATGAGCTCTTACCGTAATATAAAACGCCGCTTCCCTATCCAGTTCATACTGATTATTCAGCATCCTGAATGTTCTTGAAAAAGAATAGCCTTTAGCTAAACTATCTACCGCCATTACACGGTATGCCAATTCTTTTAAACGGGTAACGGTTAAATTATTACTCATATATTCTGAAAATACCGCCAGTCCTTCCTGAGTTTCTTCATTATTAGGAAAACCATGGGAAAATATTTTTAAAGGATGTAACATCCCATTCATAGTAGTGACCATATGCACCCCTATTTCATGGTTGGTTAAAACCGCAATTTCATTTTCAGAAAATGTATGATTTGAATTTAAAACCAGGGTTTTAATATTATTCAATACCATAGCTATAGCCGATATTTTATCAGATTGTTTTATACTATAACTAAAATCATACTTTTTAGAAAACGCTTTAAAAAGAGCTTCAGATGCTGTAGCTGAGTATTTGGGTTGGAATGCCGGTATATCTTTATTTTCGTCTTCAAAATGTAAAATGAATTTAGCATTTTCAACATCTTTTTCCGTAGGTGTACCAAAGCAATGCAAACAATTGTAATAGAATTTTTTTCCGTCCCCTATAGTCTCTATACATTGTATTAAACCAGAATAGGCATAAATAATATCTTCATATAAATTCTTTATCTCCCTATCTTCAATAAGCTCAATGGACTGAGTAAACAACTTTCTGTGAAGTTTGAACTTATCAAAATTGATATCGGGATATCTAAAAACGGGAGCTTTTAAATATTTTGATGAAAAGAAACGCTCTTTTTGTTCTTCAATATTGACCGGATTTACATAGCTAAGCAATTCAATTTGTTTAACCAGTTCGTCTATATTTTTATCTATATCTAAAAGTGCTTTGGTAGCAACATTGTTTTCAATCTTCATAATACCTGACTTTTAAACGCATTATAAACTTTTAGCGCATGCTTCGGAATACGTTCAATTAATGCCTTCTCTACTGTAGCAACTACTTCAGGGAATATAATCTGCTCATATTCATCACAGTATACTTTAGCTATTTCGGTAGCCAAAACTAAGGTATTTTTAAAGTTCCTGGTAATATATTTTAAAAAATAACCATTACCCTGAAAGGTATCATTGATTTTTGAAGTAGATGCAATAGCATTAGGAAGCTCTATCTCTGATAGACTTTGTCTCCAGGCTTCAATAGCACCTCCAAAACGTTTATTATCAACATTTACAGTCCCTAAATTCCAGGTAGGCACTTCCCTGTCCCAACGTTTCCAGTTATAACTATGCATATCATAGACCGTACAAAAACCAAACTTAGTTTCTAATACCTCAATTAAGGCATGCATCACTCTATAAAAATTGGTATGCTTTTGCAGGCTTTTTGTTTTCATGGTTTCAGAAAGAGGCTTGTACCATAATTGTTTTCCCCATGCGGTTTCAAAAACAGCCTCCTCAGGAGCTCTGTTTAAATCATATTCAAAACGCGAATCACAACCGGCAATAACTATAGGATGTGTTTTTATCATGGTTTTGGTTTCCGGGTCTTCCTCATACCAACGCTCGTATTCGGTATGAATACAATTATCCCAAAGTTCTTTCCTGAATTGATGCCCGTCATGTATAGCTGCACAGGCATAAGGCACATACTCCTCAATCTTTATAGTAAAAGCATAATCTGGAGATACTGCTTCAAACGTTTCTCCAGCCTCTATCTTAGATACAATTTGAGAAACACTTAGCTTATCCATCTTTAAGGATCTTTTTTAGATGCCTATAAAGCATCCGCTCCATCAGATCATAATCACCGTCCGCAAAAGCTATCAATTTTATATCAGCAAATAGATCGGCTAAATCATTTCTATAATAGTTATGAGCCTTTACTGCCTGAATAATCTTTTGAATATTTTGATAATCACTGTCTTTTTTAAATTGACGTCTTACCCGTTCATAAACCTCCTTATCTACACGACTTAAAATATATGCAGTCTCTTTTCCGGATTCGTTTAGGTCTAAGTTTGAAACATATATTAAAATGTAAGCCAATAATTCATCCTTGGTCCAGGTTTTGGGATTTTCCATATCGCCTGTTGTCAATGAGCCATATTCTGTCCAGGAGCCATCATACACCGAAATGTTTTTATATCCTGAAATCTCAGCTCCCAATGCCAAAATACAAGCTGTAATACCTGATCCGCATGAAAATATAACAGCATCTTCTTTTGTAGATAATTCCTGAAAAGCTTTCTCTAATTCTGTTTTTGGTTTGAGCAGTCCCCCTTCCAACAAATCTGTAAAAGGCAAATTTAAAGAACCGGGAATGGTTCCCATCCGCAATCCTGCCCTGGGCTCCGGAGTTTCACAATTGAACCGATCTGCTGAGCGCGCGTCAATAATGGTATGGGTGTTGCTTTTTGAAGCCGATTTAACATCTTCAAAGAACATCATGTGTTCTGACTGAAGACTTGCCCTAAAATCTCCTTCCGGCCCTTGGTATTCACGCATGGACTCTATGGGGTAAGATGCTTCTTCCCAGGCTGGGAATCCGCCATTCAATACAGCTATATTATCATATCCAAAAGCTTTAAAAAGCCACCAAACACGTGCACTGGAATACATACCCTTATCATCATAAACCACTATAGCATGACTACCGCTAATACCTAAAGCCCTGGCTTCTTTTTCAAACTGTTCTTTAGATGGAAACGCATTTGGAAATGGATTGGACGCATCACTAAATTTCTTTTTAATATCAAAAAACCTGGTATGGAGTATTTGGTTTTGTGATACATCAAATACTTTATTAATGGTACCATCCAGAACAACCAAATTTTCAGCATTTAAATGCTCATAAAGCCATGCTATTGATACGACTGGAGTTGCTATTGAAATATTCACAATAAAATTAATTAAAAGTCTTGATTCAACCGAATAATAACACTTCTGTTATAATCACGCGTCTTGTACGGTCTTTCTCAACCGGGTTCGTCTGTCAAATGCCTGAAGTTTATCTAAAACCTTCATCTCTAAAAAGTCTATTACTTTTTCTTCTATTTTAGTTTTTAGTTTATACACTTTATTGATATAAGTAATCCCCCCCGGAGACATGACATTCACTTCAACCAACTTACCCCCAATAACGTCAATCCCTACAAAATAAAGGCCATCATTTACCAATTTAGGCCCTATTTGTTTGCAAAGTGCTTTTTCCTCTTTTGTCAGGCTATGTCGTTGCACACTCCCTCCTGCCGACACATTAGACCGATGGTCTTCATTTCCCGGAACTCGTTTCATAGCACCAACAGGTTCACCGTTTAAAATTAGAATACGGACATCCCCTTTATCTGCTCCTTCAATATAATCCTGAAGGATCACATAATTTAAAGACCCATCGCGGTTAGTGATATAAAAATCAAGCAATGAATTAATATTACTCATCGCTGATTTTTCAATTAAAATTACCCCCGATCCTCCAAATCCATTCAAGGGTTTTAATATCATTTTATCTGCTGAAGACTCTTTGATCTGCCTGATTAAATAGTTTTTACTTTTAGACACATGAGTAGCCGGAATAATGTTACTATGCGCATCGCCAAATGCTGCAGTATAGAGTTTATTATTGGCTTCTCGCATTCCTTCCAGGGAATTCATTATAAACACATCGTCTTTCACAGAATCCAAAAAGTTAAGCATAATAGGGTCTAAAGGTGGATTAGCTCTAAAGAAAATAACATCAAATCCCGCCAGAGGCAGCATTTCTTCACGCAACACTGCTTTTTTATAAAACGATTTTAATGAACTTGGTGTCTTATCCATCCTACCTATTACTATACAATTAGCGGTAGTCACACTATTTCTTATAGTTAAATTGGCAGGTGTACACATAGCTACACCGTGCTTTCTTTTAACACATTCTTTAATTAAGGCTAAAGAAGTATCATTATCCGGGTCAATTTCATCCCAGGGATACATAATAAAACAAACATTCATGTTTACTGGTTTTATTAGATAGTTTTATGAATTTAAATTTATAAATTTTATTTCACTTCATCATAATGATCGTCCCATTCTTTAGGTTGTGGCTCATGTAATTTATCTAATGATTTAGCCACCATCATAGATACGGTTGCATCACCGGTAACATTAACAACGGTTCTGCACATATCTAAGGGCCGGTCTACAGCAAAAATAAGGGCTAAGCCAATGGGTAACAATTCTGCGGGAAAACCTATGGATTCTAATACAATAACCAGCATTACCATACCTGCACTTGGAACGGCTGCACTACCTATAGACGCTAATAAGGCCGTAAGCACAATGACCAGCTGGTTGGTAAAGGTCAGACCTTCCGGCCATATAACCTGCATGATAAACACAGCAGCTATGCCCTGATATAAACTCGTACCATCCATATTAACCGTTGCTCCAACTGGTAATACAAAACCGGAAACTTCTTTATCTACCCCCAAATGCTCTTCCACACGCTCCATTGTAACCGGTAAGGTTGCTGCACTACTACTGGTTGAAAAGGCCAGTAACTGCGCCGGGCTAATTTGTTGTAAGAACCACATAGGTGATTTTTTGGTATATATACTTACCAATAACAAATAGAATCCTATCATTAATATAAGACCTCCTACAACACATAATGCATACCACAGTAATTTAACTAAGATTTCCGTATCATCAAAGGCTATTATAACGTTTGCCAATAAAGCAAACACGGCGTATGGAGCAAAAAGCATGATGAGATCAACCATTTTCATGACCACCTCATTTAGTGAGTCAAAGAAATCTATAAGAGGTTTAGCCTTCTTCTCTCCTATCAACAATAAACAAATACCCACAAATAAAGCAAAGAAAATAACCTGAAGCATGGATGCCTCTACAAACGATTTAAAAATATTACTAGGAAAAATATCAACCAGGGCCTGTAACGGGCCGGCATCTTTTTGAGCTGAGGCCTTTTCTAACTTATCAACAACACCGGCATCATTTTCATACTTTAACTTGATCTTTTCTATAGTCTCCTGAGGCATGCCTTTTCCCGGATTTAAAGTATTTACAATACTTAAACCAATAACTATAGCGACTAAAGTGGTGCTGATATAAATGCCTATAGTACGTAATCCCATAGACTTTATTTTTGAAATATCTTTTAAATCTGAAATTCCTTTTATTAGCGATGCTAAAATTAAAGGTACGGCTATAAGTTTAAGCAGGTTGATAAAAATGGCCCCAAAAGGGGCTATCCAATCTGACACAAACCCTTTACCACCATCAACGGTATTCATAATAAAACCAAAAATGATTCCAAGAATCATTCCTATTATAATCTTCCAATGTAATGCAAGTTTTTTCATATGCTATTTATATGCCTTTTGGTACCCTAAATTTCCGATTCTTTTAAACCTTTTTAGGAACGTTTTTTACTCCGCACAAGATAGCTATTTTAAGTATAAACTAGCAAACCGAATTTATTTCAATAAAATCTTCAATATAATATTGAAATTACTCGATTATCTGTAAGATGATTAATGAAAGAATATGTTTAAATTATTAGCAATAAAATTAACGACACAACTATTCTGAAGATTTTATAATATCATAATCTGCTTTAAAAAGCTCCAGAGTTTCTTTAGGCACAGGCTTTTCTTTAGTTGTAACGCCACTATTGGCAAGTATTTGTCTTATACTTTGTGTTTTACGATTTTTCCAAAAACCTACTTTAGTGATCCCTATGGCATATATCTGGTTATTTTGTCTAAACACCTGTTTGTGGTACACCCAATTATCTTCCCAACCTTCCAATATAAGAGTCACACTAAACTTTGTCCAGCGCTTTAATGGTTTTTTATAAATGATCTTTTGAGACCCCAAAACCGGAAACATGCCCTTTTTTATGGAATTTTTATATAAATCTGACCGAAACAGAATTTCAAACCGAATAAGATCCATATAATAAAAATACTTTGAGTTGGCCATAAACCTAAAAGCCTCACAGTCTAAAATACTGACTCTCCGTGTTCTTGTTAAATTGGCTTCCAAGGGCACCCGTTTCCAAAAAAATCTGGAACCAATAAAAATATAAATGAGATGTAGCCAATAGTAAATCACTGGTGTATAACATATTACTTGGATTTAACCAAGATAAAAAAATAAAATGATCTAACCTATTTGTATATGGTAGCCCCGATTGATGCGGCATCCTTTTTTATATTATAAAAAAGATATAGCGGAAAGCGGGAAACAGCTCCTAATAAAATTAACTATAGAGCTTATTTATTAAATAAAAATCAGCTAAAACTAAAGCTGCCATAGCTTCTACGATAGGTACGGCGCGCGGCACCACACATGGATCATGACGTCCTTTACCCTGCATCTCAACAGTATTACCGTGCTTATCTATAGTTTCATATTTCTGAATAAGGGTTGCTACCGGCTTGAAGGCCACATTAAAATAAATGTCCATACCATTGCTTATCCCTCCCTGAATACCACCGGAGTAATTAGTTTTTGTAGTGCCATCATTATTGAAGGCATCATTATGATCTGAACCATACATGGTGCTACCATGAAACCCGCTACCATACTCAAAGCCCTTTACTGCATTTATGGACAGCATGGCTTTACCCAATTCGGCATGTAATTTATCAAATACCGGTTCCCCCAATCCAACAGGTACATTCTTGATCACACAACTTACAACCCCACCTACGGTATCCCCTTTACTACGTACTTCTTTGATGTATGCTTCCATGTTTGCTGCCATCTCCTGATCCGGGCAACGCACTATATTGGATTCTATTTTACTAAGGTCCAGATCCGTATACGGTTTATCCAGCTTCATAGTTCCTACTCCAGAAACATAAGCCTGAATTTCAATGCCTTTTAATATTTGTTTTGCTACAGCTCCTGCTACAACCCTACATGCTGTTTCACGTGCCGAGCTGCGTCCGCCTCCGCGGTAATCCCTAATACCATACTTTTTATCATAAGTATAATCAGCGTGACTTGGCCTGTAACTATCTTTTATATGTGAATAGTCATGTGACTTTTGATTGGTGTTCTCAATAACAAACCCTATAGAGGTTCCTGTGGTAACGCCTTCAAAAATTCCGGAATGAAACTTAACGGTGTCCGGTTCTTTACGTTGTGTAACAATAGCTGATTGCCCAGGTTTACGTCGGTTAAGTTCATTCTGAATGGCTTCCAAATCCAATGTAATTCCTGAAGGGCACCCATCTATAATGCCTCCTAAAGCAGGTCCATGAGATTCTCCATATGTTGTTAAGCTAAATTGTTTTCCAAAGGAATTTCCGGCCATAATCTGAATTTTCGGCTAAAATAGCGCTATTCCGAGAAAATAGGAAATGAAATTACACCTTGCTCCTCAATTCTACCTGTAAGATCGCATAACATTTTATTAACAATGCCCTGATATATATATAATTATGTCATAATAATTAATTAATACTAAACCATGTAATTTGTATTATTAAAGCCTGTCTAAATTGAAAATTAAAAGAAAACTAGAGATAGCCGTAATAAGTGATGTTCATTTAGGGACTTACGGTTGCCATGCAAAACATTTGCTCACCTATTTAAATAGTATTGAACCTAAAAAATTGATACTAAACGGTGATATTATTGATATTTGGCAATTTAACAAACGTTACTTTCCAAAATCGCATTTAAAAGTTATTAAGAAAATAATGACCATGGCTTCCAATGGTGTCGAAATAATCTATATTACAGGAAACCATGATGAGGTATTGAGACGGTTTAGTGGTACCATTATTGGCAATATCTCTATAGTTGATAAGGCTGTTTTAGAACTAGATGGTAAAAAAGCATGGTTTTTTCACGGTGATGTTTTTGATATTTCTATACAGAATGCAAAATGGCTAGCCAAACTGGGCGGTTATGGATATGATTTATTAACCCTATTGAATAGGTTGGTAAACTGGTATCTGGAAAAGCGTGGTAAAGAGCGTTATTCTTTATCTAAAAAAGTTAAGAACGGTGTTAAAGGCGCTATAAAGTATATAAACGACTTTGAAAGAGTAATTTCTGAAATTGCGATTGAAAAAGGTTATGATTTTGTTGTCTGTGGACACATACATCAACCTAAAAAAGAGTATTTTAAAAATAAGCACGGGAAAACAGTATATCTTAATTCCGGCGATTGGGTGGAAAACTTTACAGCCTTGGAATATCAATTTAAACGTTGGAAAATTTACAATTTTAATAAAGACAAACTAACGCCTTTTGTTATTGACGAAGACGTTGATGATATTGACATTGTTGAAGCTAAAGACCTAATTGCCGCAATAACTATAGTTGAACCGGAAAAAAAAGAAGTGGAGAAAAAAAGCTAAAGCAAAGCTTCTCTTAGTATGGTAACCGGGTGTTTTGCTTTACGCTGCGTACCATCCTTTATTTGGTGCCTGCAACTGGTTCCGTTTGCTGATATTATAACCTCTTTTGATGCTTTTCTAACGGCTGGAAATAAGGTTTGTTCCCCTATTTGCATACTTACCTCATAATGTTCTTTTTCATAGCCAAAGCTACCTGCCATACCACAACAACCACTTGGAATGATAGTAACTTTGTAGTTCTTGGGTAAATTCAATATTGCAAAACTTGATAGTTGATCACACATAGCTTTTTGGTGACAATGTCCGTGAAATTTAATGGTTTTAGGTTTTAAAGTGAACTGTTTCGATGTTATGTGTCCTAATTCTATTTCCTGTTGTATAAACTCTTCTATTAAAAAGGTATTTCGGGATATGGCTTCCGCCGAAATTTTATCATCTGCCAATTTTAAATATTCATCTTTAAAGGTTAAAATCGCTGAGGGCTCTATACCAATTAAAGGAGCCTCTGTAGAAATCTTATCTTTAAAAACTGAGACATTTTTATTAGCACAGCGTTTGGCTTGTTCCAATAAGCCTTTTGATAAAAAGGCCCTGCCCGATTCTTCATGTTTTATAAGCTTGACCTCATAATTTAATCCTTGTAAAAGATGAATGGCGTCTATGCCTGTTGGAGTATCCAAATAGTTGGTAAATTCATCATTAAATAAATAAACAGATTTAATTGATTTTTTTTCAATATGTTGGTTATCAATTAATTTAAACGATTTATTTAAACTTTTCATTGACAATAATGGCAATGATCGCTTTTTAGCTACTCCAAAGGTTTTTTTTAGTAATGATGCTGTTAAATCATTAGAAAAAATAAAATTAGATAAACTTGGTACTATGCTTCCTAAACGGTTCAATTTGTTATTATAGGCAAAAAGTTTGGTTCTTAAAGACACGCCATTTGCCTTCTGATATTGGTATTGGAATTCTGCTTTTAATGCTGCTACATTTACACTACTGGGGCATTCACTTGAACATGCTTTGCAACTTAAGCATAAATCAAAAACATCTTTTAATGCTTTATGGTTGAATCTATTTGACTGATCTGAATGTGTTAAAAACTCACGGAGCGCATTTGCTCTGGCTCTGGTCGTATCTTTTTCATTTCTGGTGGCCCTATAACTAGGACACATAGTGCCTCCAAACTCCGTTAATTTTCTACAATCACCAGAGCCATTGCACTTTTCTGCTTCCCGTAGTATGCCCTGGGATTTCGAAAAATCCAATACCGTTTCTATTTGCGGCTCTACTCTATCTGGTATATAGCGCAAAGATTTATCCATAGGCCAGGCATCTACTATCTTTCCCGGATTGAAAATATTATTAGCATCAAACGCCTGTTTAATTTCCTTTAAAATACTGTAGTTAGCTTCTCCAATCATCAATGGAATAAATTCAGCCCGCACTATACCATCTCCGTGTTCTCCACTCATAGAACCCTTATACTTCTTAACTAAATGCGCTACATCAGTAGTTATCTTCCTGAATAAACCTACATCTGTACTCTGCTTTAAATCTAGAATTGGCCTTAAGTGTATCTCTCCTGCTCCGGCATGTGCATAGTAAACAGCATCTTGCTTATATTTTGCCATCAATGCTGTAAATTCAGCTATAAATGGCGCTAAATCCGGTAATGCTACTGCAGTATCTTCAATGCAGGCAACTCCCTTTTTATCACCAACTATATTCCCCAAAAGTCCTAAACCTGCACTGCGCAAATCCAAAGCCTTATTTATATCTTTTCCTTTCAGAACCGGATAAGCATAACTTAGTCCTGATGCTTTTATCTCTTCTAAAAGTCTCTCTGCCAAGGCTTCAGCTTCGCTTAAAGTATCTGCTTTTACTTCACACATTAAAATAGCCATAGGATCCCCTTCAATAAAATATCGATTAGCCTGCTGTGTTTTGTTATGTTTTGTGCAATCTAAAATGGTTTTATCCATCATTTCACAGGTGTACAAATTATACTTCATAGCAGGCTCAACGGCTTGTAAACACTTCTCTATACTATCAAAATGCGCTGCTACCATAATACTTTCCTGTGGCGGTAACTTATCCAACTTCAAAGTCATTTGAGTGGTAAACGCCAGAGTGCCTTCACTACCCGATAATAACTTACACATATTAAAAGGACGCTCTGAATCAGAAAACACTTCTGACTTTATAAGCTCATCAATAGCATAACCTGTATTTCTCCTGTGAATCTCAGGCTTTGGAAAGTCTTTAATAATTTGTTTCTGAACAGTTTCAGGTTTTAAAGCTTCATAAACCGTTTTATAAATGGTGCCTTCCTGTGTTTTTAAAGTTGTTTTTGTTTTAAATTCTTTTGAAGATAAGGCTTTAAAAACCACTTCACTCTCATCACTTAAAACAGTATGCATTTCTAAAACCTTATCCCGGGTTACACCGTATTGTATAGAGGTGGTTCCTGAAGAATTATTCCCCACCATACCGCCTAACATACACCTATTTGATGTAGAGGTATTGGGTCCAAAAAACAATCCATAAGGCTTTAAATAATTATTTAAAGCATCGCGTACTACCCCTGGCTGTAAGGTTACCGTTTGCTCTTTTTCATTAAGCTCAATGATTTTGGTAAAATATTTTGAGACATCAACAATAATCCCGTCGCCAACACATTGACCAGCCAGTGAGGTCCCTGCTGTCCTTGGTATTAGTGATGTATTATTATCTTTTGCATAACGGATCAGGCGTTTAATATCTTGGGCATCTTTTGGATAAGCCACGGCCAACGGTAATTTTCTATACACGGATGCATCAGTAGCATATATGGATTTTATTAAATCATCATAAAAAAATTCTCCGGAGAGCTCAGACTTTAAAACATTTAATGACATTTCCTAAAGATTATATAAACTGTGTTAATGTATATGTGAAATTTATATTATTTTTAATAGCGATAATTAATCCCGAAATATACTTTAAAAAAAATGTATATTTAATAACTAACACTAAAATCATTTATCTTATGAAAAATTTACTTCTAGGCATTTTTACAATGTTATCTGTAGCTTTGAATGCTCAAGAAATTGGTATACGCTTTGGCCAGGTCTCTGGTAATGATGTTGCTGTTGATGGTGTTTTTGACCTTAATGGCAGTAGAATTCACGCCAATGTATCTTTTGGAGACAGCGTTGGACTGGATGCACTTTGGGATTTTGTTTATGAGCCTATTGGTGATGATGGATTTCATTGGTATGCCGGTGTAGGGCCTTCGGCTCATATTGATGATAAATTTCTTCTTGGCGGTAGTGGTGAAATTGGAGCAGAATATGTGTTTAATGATGTTCCTATTGTTATAGGTATTGACTATCGTCCAACATTTTGGATCATTGAGGATACAGATTTTGAATGGGGTGGTTTTGGGCTAAATGTCAGGTTTAGGTTTTAAAAACTAATGCGTTTTATATATTATGAAAAAAGCACCTTCTTCAGGTGTTTTTTTATTTATACAATTATTTCGACCCAACAATTTGACAATCAACCGGTATAAATTTTTGTTTGCTGTTTTTATTTGCTAGTCTAAATAAAAATTAGAATTAATAAAATAAAAATAGAATTAAGATGTTACTTTTGCTAAGCATTCATGGTCTTTTTCTTTACTAAGATCGTATATGGTTAAACTAATAAAAACGTTAAAAACATGAAGAAATTATTTATTTTATCATTAGCCCTATTTGGTTTCTCATTGGCATCTGTTGCCCAAGAAATATCTGAAAATGCCATTGGTCTTCGATTGGGAGACAGTGATGGTTTAGGTGCTGAAATCTCATATCAGCATGCGCTGGGTAGTAATAACAGACTTGAAGTTGATTTAGGTTGGAGAGACGGCAAAGACTACAACGGGTTTAAACTTGCCGGATTATACCAATGGGTATGGAAACTGGATGGAAACTTTAACTGGTATGCCGGTGCAGGTGGAGGCTTAGGATCCTTTAATTTTGAGAATCCTAACGGTAATGATATTTCTGATACCTTTCTTTTTGCTGCTGGTGATATTGGTATAGAATATAATTTTGAAATTCCTTTATTAATATCATTAGACTTTAGACCTGAAATTGGTTTTGGAAACAGTACTTACGATAATAATGATTTAGACTTTGATATTGCTCTTGGTATTCGCTATCAGTTTTAATTCATTTAAAATCATAAACTTAAAGCGCCTAAATAGGCGCTTTTTTTATGGTGTAAACCAAGCTTACTATATTATAGCTATATTTATATTATAATCTAAACAGTATCATTATGAAATTAGGTGCATTTTCAATTAGTCTTAGTGTAAAAGATATTAAGGTTTCCAAATCATTTTATGAAAGCTTAGGGTTTTCGGTGTTTGCCGGTGACTTGGAAAAAAATTATCTTATTATGAAAAATGGCAATGCGC
The DNA here is from genome assembly GCF_035818475.1 of Alterotamlana spongicola. Lineage (NCBI taxonomy): Bacteria > Pseudomonadati > Bacteroidota > Flavobacteriia > Flavobacteriales > Flavobacteriaceae > Alterotamlana > Alterotamlana spongicola. The sequence continues at coordinate 117,921 of NZ_JAYMGV010000002.1, read as the reverse complement.
TTATTGGTCTATTTCAGGGCATGTTTGAAAATAATATCTTAACCTTTAATCCCGGTTGGGATGAAAGCGCCAATACTCTTGAGGATTTTGACGATGTTAGAAGCATTCAAAATCATTTGAAAAGTAAAGGTATAAAACTGGAAAGTGAAGCTGACACTGATACTTCCGGTCCGGCTAGTATGGTGGTTCTAGACCCAGACGGGAACACTATTTTAATTGACCAGCATGTTTAAATAAAAAGCATTCCCCAAACTTTAGGGAATGCTTTTTATTTTTTCTAATTGCAGGGCTTAGTCCTTCTTATAAACTGTTACGCCTTCTTTAATAGTTTCCATGACATTGATATTCTTGATAGCATCAGTGTTGACCTTTAACGGGTTTTTGTCTAAAATGACAAAATCAGCCAACAACCCTTCTTTTATCATTCCTTTTCGATTCTCTTCAAACATCTGGTACGCTCCTCCTACAGTCAGTGATTGAAGTCCTTCATAGGCCGTTAAAACCTCATTTTGGTCTAATTTAACTCCTCCCCTGGTTACCCTGGTCATTGAAGTCCAAAGAATGAAAAAAGGATCTAAAGGGTTTACATTATAATCTGAGTGATTGGATACAACCAGTCCGGCATTTACTGCAGATTTCATAGGACTAATAAAGCCTCCTCGCTCTTGTCCCTGGTTAGCTAAGTGCTCATCTCCCCAGTAAAAACAATGGTTTGTAAAGTAACTGGGGCTTATCCCGTACTGGACAAACTTTTCTATCTGATCCGGTCTTTGAAATTGGGTATGAATGGTTACTGTTCTACGATCCTGATCAGCAGTAGCTCCCACAGATTCCAGAGCATAGATCAGATCATCAATTGCGGCATCTCCATTAACATGGGTAAATGGTTGAAGCCCCGCATTCCAGGTTTTTTGAAATAACTGGGTAAATTGTTCCCGCGTAAGTGTAGGTTCTCCAAACCAATTGGTTTCCCCTGCCGGACCACCCGTAAGGTATTCTTTGCTCATATAGGACGTTTTACCTTGAGGGGATCCATCTTGTATAATTTTCACTCCCTGAATCTTTAAGCCATCAGTATATTTTCCGTCAAAAGAAATCTCGGGATGATCCATCCATTGATCAATTTCAGCAAAAATCATTAATGCTGCCACATCAATTTTAAGTTTTCCCTGTGAAGCGGCCTTTTTCAAAAACAAGGCTTCTTTGGTAAAGGATGCTCCATCTTGTGCATGGGTATAACCGTTTGCTGCATAGAGTTCCACTACCTTTTCAATGTTCTTCATCATTTCTTCTTCAGTTGCCGTAGGTTTATTAGACTTGACTGGGAGCCATGCTGTCTCGAATATCATTCCGGCTGGCTCTTTGCTCCCTTCCATTCTGGCTATGATTCCTCCAGCGGGCTGTTCGGTTTCGGCCGTTATCCCTGCCCATTCCAAAGCCTTAGAATTAAGAACAGCTCCATGATTGGAAATATGTACCAACATGACCTTATGCTCTGACAGTATAGAATCCAGTTCTACCTTAGTTATATCTTTTTTCTCTTCCAACTGGTTTGGGTCATACCCCCATCCAATTACCCATTCACCTTCGGCAATATTGTTTTTATTTTTAAAATCCAATAATGCATCAAGGATATCATTAAAATTTCTAATGTTGCCCATAGGGGGACTGGTAAGGTTCACCTGATTGACCAATCCCAAAGCAATACTAAAATGGCTATGTGAATCAATAAACCCGGGAAGCATGGTTTTTCCGTTAAGGTCCTTAGTTTTACTATTCTTGAATTTTGTTTTGGCTTCATCCAGAGCTCCAGCAAAAATAATCTCACCAGCTTCTTCTACCACGGCTTCTACGTATGATGGTTGGTCACCATTCATGGTAATTATATCCCCATTATGATAGAGGGTACTTGTTGGTTCGGCTTTATTTTGTGTATTGCATGCAAACAATAATGTTATCATTACACATATTCCTAACCTGTTGAAAATTTTAGCTGTTTTCATATTTTGATTGATTTATAATATTTTAATTCTATTGTTACCGCCAATAATACATCGTACACTTTGATACACCCATGTTTATCGGGTATCTAAGATACAATATTTTGATTTTGAAATAAAGGTCAAAATCCCCAAATATCATAAAGGCGTTACTCTCAAATAGCTATTTTTAAAAAAGTATTTTATTTTACAGCACCAAGCATTTAGTTAAAGTATCTTCATAAATAGCTTCGTACTGTGGAACAATAGCGTGTAGGTCAAATTGTAAAGATTGCTCTCTGGCATTATCCTTAAACGTTTTTAAACGTGCTTCATCGCTTAAGATATACAATGCGTTTCTTGTCATATCCTCAACATCTCCCACATTACTTAAAAAACCTGATTTACCGTGAACATTTACTTCCGGAATTCCTCCTGTATTGCTTGAAATAACTGGTACTCCCGATGCCATGGCTTCTAAGGCCGCCAAACCGAAACTTTCGGTTTTTGAAGGCAATAAAAACAGGTCACTGAAACATAAAATCTTATCAATTTCATTGCTTCTTCCAAAAAATACCACCTGGTCTAAAATCCCTAATTCTTGGCAGCGTAACTCTACTTTTTCTTTTTCAGGGCCTTCACCTATAAACATCAACCTGGCCGGCATTTCTTTTTGTATGTTATAAAAAACACTAATAACATCCTGAACTCGTTTTACCGGGCGTAAATTACTGATATGGGTAATTATTTTTTCATCATCTTTAGCCATCATACCTCTTTGGCAATCCGTAAAGCCTTGAAGGTTATGCTTTTCTAGATCTATAAAATTGGGTACTACATGAATATCATTCTTAATATTAAATAAACGTAGAGTGTCATCCTTTAAGCTTTGAGACACTGCAGTTACAGCATCTGACTTATTGATACTAAAGGTTACTGCTGGTTTATAGAATGGATGGCTACCTACTAAAGTTATATCTGTACCATGTAAAGTGGTTACAATAGGCACATAAACACCTTCCTCCTGCAACATCTTTTTGGCCATATATGCCGCATATGCATGTGGTATGGCGTAATGTACATGTAAGATTTCTATCTTATGCAATTTTACCATATCAACCAATTTACTGGACAAAGCCAGTTCATAGGGTTGATAGTGAAACAAGGGGTATTCAGGTACATTTACTTCATGATAATGCACATTATGACTTATCAGTTCTAAACGTACTGGTTGATTATAGGTAATAAAATGTATTTCATGACCTCGTTTAGATAACTCCAAACCCAGTTCTGTTGCAACAACACCGCTACCTCCAAACGTTGGGTAGCATACAATTCCAATTCTCATATCTATTTATCTTCTATCGCTTCGTAAATTAAGCGTTGAATCTCTGTTCTAATACTTTCTTTTAATAATAAATTATTACCGGCATTCGGGTATGTCCTGTTCCCCATAAACACATAAACAATGTCTTCTTCCGGATCTGCCCATGTGTAAGTTCCTGTAAAACCAGAATGCCCAAAACTTGTCATTGACAAACAACCACAGGTAGGGCCTTCTTCTCCCAATTGCGGTTTATCAAAGCCTACCCCCCTTCTATTATCATTATCACAATAATAACAGGTATTAAATTTGTCTATAGTTTCTGGTTTTAAATAACGTTTCCCTCCATAATATCCTTTTTGCAAATACATCTGCATAATTTTAGCTACATCATTGGCATTACTAAAAAGTCCTGCGTGTCCTCCAATTCCGTTCTGCATTGCTGCTCCCATATCATGAACATAACCATGCACTTTTTGATACCTGTAATAATCGTCAATTTCGGTAGGTACAATTTTCTTACTGCTTATTTTATAATATGGGTTATACATAGTATAATTAGCACCTAATGGCTCATAAAAATGCGACTGTGTCAACTGATCTAATGTTCTGTCGTAATGATATTCAATAAATTTCTTTAATATATAAAAAGGGAAGTCGCTATAACGGTATTTTAGTCGATCCAACAATTCAGAGTTCTTTATAATCTCCGGAATAGAATCCTGATAATCAGAACGTAAAAATAAGTTTTTAGAGACTTCAACATTAAATGCGTCACTACGCTCGGATCTATAATATTTTTTACTTGGACGCTTTGTTATGGAATCTAAAGTGTGGTAATAAAAAGGCTCCCAAGGTCTTAACCGGGCATAATGAGACAGCATCTTTTTTAAAGTAATATTTTCTTTATTTGACCCTTTATATTCCGGTAATATTTCTGATAATTTAGTATCTAATGCTACAATACCCTGTTCTTCCAGCTCCATAAGCAATGGTAAGGTAGATAATATCTTTGTGAGTGATGCCACATCGTACATATTATCAAACTGAACTTTTTCTTTCCCTTTATAGGTATGCTTTCCAAAATTCTTATTATAAATCACCTTACCTTTTCTGGCTACCAATATTTGGATGCCTGGAGTCATTTTATGCTTTATCGCATATTTTGCTACGGAATCTAATTTTTTAAGCTTCTCTGAGCTCATACCTACCCGCTCAGGAATGGTATACCCCAATCTTTTTATAGCATTATTTTGAATGCCTGTATCTACTTTAAAATAGTTACCTATTGAAACCGGTAAACTCCCTTTGGATGGTATAGCACCAAAAATTACCTGGGCAGATTTTTGTTGTGCTATTTTACTGTTTTGATAACTTAATACGATGCTTTCAATATTTTCAATGCTCTTCAAAGCAGATAATGCATAAGGTTTTACAAAAGCACCAAGAATAACAGTATATTTAGCTGATATTTGTTCTAACCATTCTATCTCCTCTTCTGAAAATTCATAGGCTTTCCATGGGCTGTCATTTGAACGGTGAAACCCAATAATTACGGTATTATAGGGTTGTAACTTCCCTTCTAAGTCACTTAGTTTAGTAGCTGTTATAGCATGAACTTTAGCATATTTTTTTAATTCTCTGAAGAAGACAGATCCGGAATCGTCTCCCAATGTTACATAAGCTATACTTTTAGTTTCAAGGTCTCTAAGCGGTAATAAATCATCATTATTTTTTAAAACGGTAATGGCATTTTCAAAAAGTTCTTCATAGAGTATATCATCTTCCAACCTATTTAGGTCTTTATTTAAATGAGATAGTGCTACGGGTCTGTAATCATGTAAACCTACTTTATATTTTGCCTGCAGAATTTTTTTGACAGAATGTTCTAAACGCGATTCACTTATATCGCCGTTATTATAAGCTTCTATAATTTTTGAAACTCCAACTCCCACATCTTCAGACATTAACATCACATCATTTCCAGCTTTAAAGGCCGCCAGGTCAATAGCTCCCGTTTCACTAAAGTCAGCTGCTCCTTTCATGGTTAAGGCATCTGTAAAAATAAGACCTTTAAAACCTAACGAATCTTTTAAAATATCAGTAATTATATGTTTTGATAAGGATGAAGGGTAACCTTCTCTAGATTCTAAACCAGGTACATTTAAATGGGCTACCATAACACTGGAAAGCCCTTCTTTAATGAGTTTTTTATATGGATACATCTCCACGGTATCAATTCGCTTTTCACTAAACCGTATTGTTGGTAAGGTTTCATGAGAATCCTGGTCCGTATCGCCATGTCCGGGGAAATGTTTTGCATTTGCCAAAACACCAGCACTTTGCATTCCCTTCATAAATGCTAATGCTTTTGCTGTTACCTTATCTCTGTCTTCCCCAAATGAACGATTGCCTATAATGGGGTTTTGAGGGTTAGTGTTTATATCAGCCACAGGTGCAAAATTAAAATGCACACCTAATCGTTTACAGTGTTCTCCTATTTGCTTCCCAGTTTGCTCAACTAATTTATTATCCTTAATAGCTCCCAAAGTCATATTCCACGGAAATGCATAAGTTGAATCCAAACGCATGTTTAGGCCCCATTCTGCATCCATTCCAATTAACAACGGCACCTTTGCCAGTGTCTGTAATTCATTATTTAATCTGGCTTGTCTGTATGGCCCTCCTTTAGAATATATTACACCTCCAACATGATGGTCTTTTATAATTTTAATTACTTTGTTTTTTGTCGCTTCATCCTGATTAGACATAATTTGAATCATGTATAATTGCCCCACCTTTTCTGCCAAAGTCATAGTATTGTATACACTATCCACCCATTTTTGCTGAGATACTTTGTCTTTAGACAATAATGGACTTGATGTGTTTTGGCTAAAACCCAACAGTGATATAGTAAAAAAGAAACTTAATATATAGACTCGTAGCATAGAAAGTATTTAATTATTGGGATAGAAATAGTATTAGAATACTAATAACCATGCCAAAATAATACTTTTAGAAAGAAGTTAAAAAGACTTTAAGATAGATTTATAAAGAAAAAGTTAACCAAATAATTACTTTAAAAACCTACTATGCCAACTCTCACTGGCTGGAACTTCCCAGTTCTCTTTAAACTCACCTATATTAGCCACCAAGTTGTTAAAAACAATGGTGTTTTTTGAAACAGCCTTATCTTTAGCCATTTTTCTGAAGTCTGAAAGTGCCTTATAGGCCACATATTCTCCCTGTTTATATGACACATTCATTTTATCCATTAAATCCACACTATAGTCTTTTTCCAACTGTTGAATAAAGTGTACTGAGGCATCAATTGAGCATCCCGTTGCGGCATTCGAATTCTGATTTAATCCAATGATAATGAATCGCTTATATTTAATAGTATACCCTGCTTGTAAATCACTGCCATGAGCAGTCCAGTTTTCAATAAACGTTTCTAGTTTTGATTGAATGTCTTTGAGTTCCTGTTCGGTAAATGAGCGGTTAGCCTGGTATATCCAAACCCTTGATTCTTCCGGTAATATATTGAAATCTACTAGCATTTTTATTTAATATTAAACTTTTTCTTAAACTTATTAGATTCTAAATTGATGTAAATACTATAAATTAAACACCCAAAAATTAATAGTTTAAAAATTATTCCATTTATGAAAATATCAAAATCAACTAAATACTCTATCACATAAATAGTGGTTAAAGTCAGCGTTGGGATTAATAAAAAGACAAATGGTAACTTTTTTATAAATACGGCACTTATAATTAGTATTGTAATTACAAAAATATTAATAAAAAAATCTATTGGGCTACTAAGTAAAGTAGAAAAACCAATAATGGCTCTTAATAAATATATTGCTGCTGCAAAACCAACAAACTTTTGGCTCTTGTTTATATAATCTTCGGAATCTGCAATTATTCCTTTATCGCTAATAAACCTTCCTATATGAATTGATTTATCTTTCTCAGAACCTTCAAATGGAAATTTGCATTTCTCACAAGTATTTGTAATAGAGTTACTTTCATTTTTACATGCAGGACAAATTTTATCACCCATTACAATTCTTCGGCATTTGCAATTAACTCTGCCACATCCATAACATCTACATCATTTTCTTTTTCTTTAGCTTTCACGCCATCGGTCATCATGGTATTACAAAACGGACATCCTGCTGCAATAATTTCTGGTTTAGCATCTAATGCCTGTTCTGTTCTTTCCACATTAACTTCTTTATCACCTTTTTCTGCGTCCTTAAACATTTGTGCTCCTCCTGCTCCACAGCATAATCCGTTACGTCTGCAGTTTTTCATTTCAACCAACTCTGCTTCCAGCTTTTGAATTAAATCCCGTGGTGCTTCATAAATACTATTGGCTCGTCCTAAATAACAAGGGTCATGAAACGTAATGCGTTTACCTTTAAACTTACCACCTTCAATAGTTAGTCGTCCTTCATCCAATAAAGTTTTTAAAAACTGGGTGTGGTGCATCACCTCATAAGCACCTCCTAACTCCGGATATTCATTTTTTATAGTATTAAAACAATGTGGACATGCAGTTACTATCTTTTTTATCTCGTAGGCATTAAGCACTTCTATATTTGTTACTGCCTGCATTTGAAATAAAAACTCATTTCCTGCACGTTTGGCCGGATCACCGGTACAACTTTCTTCAGTACCTAAAACAGCAAATTCAACATTGGCCTTATTCAAAAGCTTTACAAAAGCTTTTGTAATTTTTTTGGCTCTGTCATCAAAACTTCCTGCACAACCTACCCAAAACAAGACTTCCGGTTGTTTTCCTTGTGCCATCATTTCTGCCATTGTTGGTACTTTGAGTAATTCACTCATGATATTGCGTTTATTCGTTTTTCCAGTTTAATCTATCCATCTGGTTGTATGGCCAGGGTGCGCCGTTGTTTTCAATATTGGTCATCATAGTATTTAGTTCCGTTGGTGCGGCAGATTGTTCCATAACTAAATAACGACGCATTTCCAATATAATGGACAATGGATCTATACTCACCGGGCATGCTTCCGTACAGGCATTGCATGATGTACACGCCCAAAGCTCTTCTCTTGAAATATAATCATCAAGAAGCTGTTTCCCATCTTCTTTAAATGTACCCTGATTGGCATCGATATTTTTACCGACTTCTTCCAAACGATCTCTGGTATCCATCATAATTTTACGGGGGGATAGTTCTTTGCCCGTTTGATTAGCAGGGCATTCACTGGTACAACGTCCACATTCTGTACAAGTATAGGCATTAAGCAATTGCACCCAATTTAAATCCAGTACATCACTGGCTCCAAATTTTTCAGGAACTTCTTCTTCTGTACCTTCTTCCGGTGCCGCAAACGGATCCACATTAGGATCCATCATCATTTTTACCTCATTGGTTACGGCAGCCAGGTTATTCATTTGTCCTTTGGGCTTTAAATTTCCGTAATAGGTGTTTGGGAACGCCAATAAAATATGTAAATGCTTTGAATAATAGAGGTAATTTAGAAAGATTAAAATCCCTATGATATGTAACCACCATGCACTACGTTCTACAATGACTGCACTTCCATAATTAAAACCTTGAAATAAGGGAACTAAAAACTGACTAACAGGATAACTTCCAGCTTCTACATAATGATTATCCGGGGCTCCGGGCATCATTTGAATCGTTTGATCGACCGCATTCATTATTAAGAACAAACACATTAAAATCATTTCGAAATACAAAATATAGTTGGCATCATTTTTAGGCCAGCTAGTCATTTCCTTTTTCCAAAAACGTTTCAGTTTAGTAATATTTCTACGAATCCAAAATACAATAACTGTTATTAACACCAAAAGTGCTGAAACCTCAAAAGCACCTATTAAAATGTCGTAAAATGGACCTAAAAAGGCAAACACTCTATGTGTACCAAACAGTCCATCAATAATAATTTCTAAAACTTCAATATTAATAACTATAAATCCAACATAAACAATAGCATGTAATACCCCGGCAATTGGGCGGCGTACCATTTTACTTTGCCCAAAGGCAATCATTACCATGTTTCTTAATCGTTGTGATTTATTATCACTAACACCAACAGCTTTACCAAGTTTTATATTACGTTTTAGCTTTTTTATATTTTTAATAAAATAGCCAATCCCTAAAGAAAATAGTATAGCAAATAGAATGTTAGGCAAATATTGCATGGTTATTTAGTTTCTTCTTCCTGATAAGGAATTTCTTTTTTTGATAATATTCTGAAATAGCGCTTGGGGTGAAGTTTAATATCTCTTAAAAGGTCTTCCAACTCTCCTGTTGCGCCTTTTAGGTTATTATAAAGCGAATCATCCTTTAGCAATTTTCCCATTGAACCTTCCCCTTTCTCCATTCCCGCTAAAATACTGTCGAAATTCTTAAGTGTAGATTCTAATTTATTTATGGCATCACCTAAATTAGAATCAGAAATCTTCTTAGTTATATTTGCTAAATTCCCGGACAATTTATTAGCATTTGTTAAGACACTATCAATATGACTTTGGTTGTTTTTTATTACCTGATTTAAAGACACAGAAGTACTCTTAAAAGATGCTATAGTAGTACTTAACTCAGACATACTTTTTTTAAGATTTGCTTTTGTTTTTTCATCAAAAACGTCATTGAGGTTATTCAATAAAACATCTGCGCTTACCATCATTTTTTCAATCTTTTCCTGTAAGGGCGTTAATCTTTGGTTAACCAAATCTGTTAACCCTGCCTTTTTACCGCTTTCCAGGTAAGAACCGCTTTGGGCTTTTTCAGCACCATCAAAAGCCGGAACTATAGCTATGGCCTTGCCTCCTATAAGTCCGGTTTCATACAACTCTGCTTTACTGTTTTTTGAAAAATCAAAGCTACTGTCTACTAAAAGTTTTACCACCAGTTTACTTGAACCGTCAGGTTTAAAACTAATATCAACCACTTTCCCTACCGATAAACCACTAATGGTCACCGGTGTAGATGGCACTAAACCTTCAACATTTTCAAATTCCGTATAAAAAGTACGTGAGGAATCGAGTAAATTTTTACCCTTTAAATAATTAAATCCAAAAATAAAAAGGGTAATTCCTAATATGGCGAGTACGCCTGTTTTAACTTCTCTAGATATTTTCAAAGTAAATCAATTTGAAAACAAATTTAATATAAATTTAAAAAGAACACTGTTTAATTAGCAATTGATTTTAGCGCATCTGTTAAAGCTATTTTTTTTCCTTCTTTAAAAGCAACAATAAAACAAGATGTATAGCCCTTTTGTTTAGCATCATGCTCTAAATCTTTAATCGTATTGTAATTCGAGGTATTTCCGTAGAAATACTTATATAAATCACCTTGCTTTAATTTAGAGATCCCTTTTAAGCCTTTAAAATTATAGGGTTTAGTTTCCAGGGATTTCTTACTTGCTTCAATTTGTACTTTAAACGTGATATTTTCTGCTGATTGTTTAGTTTTCACCTCTTCCACAAAGGTTGGACTGTCTGCATTAACACTTAAGTAATCAAGATATTTATTGACGGCATTAAACAAAGATTTAGTCATTAAACCCTTTCCGCGTTTAGAGTTTAAAAAATCTTCCTCTTTTTTATGAGTTAAAAAACCAAGTTCTACCAAAACACTGGGCATATACGTGTATGCCAAAACGTAAAAAATGTTTTGCTTTACTCCCCTACTTTTACGTTTTGCGGTAGTTTGAAATTCGTCTTCTATATATCTGGCAAGCTTAATACTATGATCTAAATATTCTTCCTGTGCCATCATAAGGCCTAAAATAGCTTCGGGAGAACCCGGGTTAAAATCTTTATAAACTTCAATATCATCTTCCAAGGCAATCACACTATTCTCTCGTTTTGCAACCTCTAAATTCTGTTTATTTCTTGTAGTCCCCAACACGTAAGTTTCTGACCCATATGCTGTTCCCTTCTTACCCGGTTGTGCATTACAATGAATAGAAATAAACAGATCCACATCTTTTTTATTAGCTGTTACCGTTCTTCCGTTTAAAGTTGGATAGATATCATTTTTTCTGGTATAAACCACCTTAACATTAGACAATTTTTGCTCTATCATTTTGCCTAAAGCCAACGATACATCTAAAGCAATATCCTTCTCTGTAGCCTTATATCTTCCGGTTCCAGGTGTTCCGGAATCTTTTCCTCCATGACCAGGGTCAATCATAACAACAAACTCCTTTGAAGGTGATTGCCCATAAACAAGGCTCTTAAAAGAAAAAGTTAATACTATTATTAATACGAAAAAGGATGTTTTATACGTTTTCATGTGGTAAATACTATTATTTCAATTGTTAAACCCAAATTACCTTTAAAAACAACACTATATGAATTTAACAACAACTCGGTTAATTGCTCAATCTAATTGAGCTTAATTATATTTTTAAATTTTTAATTGAATATTAAATCAATCCCAGAAAAATATATGTAATTTTGGCTTTTCAAAAACCGAGCCATACTTTTACAAAAATACATTTAAAAGCGTTGCATACAAACAACTTTAAAATACTTTTTGCTCTAAGTTTTACAGTGTTTATTAACACGTTAAGCTTTGCTCAGGACATTCCTAAAAAGGAAAAAAAAATTGATCGTGCCGTAATCGATCGTACTGAACAAGATGCTGCAACAGTTATCATGGATAGTATTGCTAAAGATGAAACTTCCGAAATAGTTCAGGACTCTACACTTACCGACTCTATTAAACCCAATAAGGATTTTCTGGAACATATAGTGACTTATCAAGCCCAAGACTATAGCAAATTTAATCATAAGCAGCATAAGTTGTATTTATACAATATGGCAAAGATTGACTATGGTGATATGAATATTACTGCTGGTAGTATTACTATAGATTATAATAAAAATACGGTATATGCCAAAGGAATTATCGATTCTACTGAAGGCTACACCCAAAAACCTGTTTTTACACAGGGCAGTAATGTTGTTGAACCTGACTCTATAGTTTTTAATACTGATACAAAAAAAGCGCTTATTTTCAATTCTAAAACAGAACAAGGTGAAGGTACCGTAATAGCTACGATAACCAAAAAGGAAAATGATTCTGTATACTTTATAAAAAATGCTAAATACACTACGGCTAAAGACTTAGAGGATCCTGATTATTATATAAAATTACGAAAAGCTAAAGTTGTACCCGGTAAAAAAATTGTAACTGGTTTAGCTAATATTTTTATTTATGATGTCCCCACTCCGGTAGGGCTTCCTTTTGGTTTTTTTCCTCAAAGTGAAAAACAAACATCCGGAGTTATTCTACCTACTTTTGCCGAGCAAAATGATCGGGGTTACTCCTTGCAAAACGGAGGGTATTATTTTGCGATTAGTGATTATATTGATTTAACGGCATTGGGTGATTATTATACCAATGGAAGCTATGGTTTACGTTTAGAAAGTACTTATACTAAACGCTATAAATTTAGAGGGAATTTTAGTTTTAGATATGAAAATTTGATAGTGAGCGAGCGGGGGTTTCCTGATTACGCTAATAGTACGGTTTATAATTTACGGTGGTCACACAGTCAAGATTCTAAAGCAAACCCTAGCTCAAGGTTTTCTGCCTCTGTAAATTTAGGTAGTAGTAGATATTACCAGCTCTCTAACAATCAGATAAATGTGGGAAACAGGTTGAATAACACACTATCTTCATCTATATCATACTCTAAAACTTTTTCCGGAGAACCTCAGGTAAATTACAGTATCACAGCAACACATTCTCAAAACACACAAACACAAATCATAAACATGACGCTTCCAACATTTCAAGGAAGCATAAGTAGAATGTATCCTTTTGCATCTAAATCTGGTTCTAAAAAAGGAATTATTCAAAATGTAAATTTACAATATAATATAAGGGGAGAGAATAGAATTCAAACTACTGATTCTTTATTCTTTAAAAAAGAAATGTTTGATGATGCCAAAGCTGGTTTTCAACACACCATTCCCTTAACTACAAATTTTAAAGTCTTTAAACATTTTAGTTTAAGTGCCAGCTCGAATTTTAATGAGGTTTGGACCTTTAAAACGGTAAATAAATATTTTGATCGTGATGAAGAGAAAGAAGTTACAGAAACAGTAAATGGTTTTGATTCATTTAGAACGTATAATTTTAGTACCAGCTTAGGAACTACGCTATATGGTATGTTCAATTTTGAAAAGGAAGGCAAGGATGTCAAATTTAAAGCTATAAGGCACGTTATGAGGCCCTCTATAAGTTATAATATAAACCCGTCCTTTAGTAAGTATTATGACACTTATGAAGGCGATGATATTGTTGATGCTGATGGAACCACTACACGAGAACTGGTTGAATATACCAGATTTGAAGAAAGTATTTTTGGTCAACCCAATAAAACGTTTTCAAGTTCAGTAGGTTTATCACTTTCTAATAATTTTGAGGCAAAAGTTAGGGATAAAGATAGTACGGCAACTGAAGCTAAGAAGATTATTCTATTAAACAACCTTAACTTTTCAACAGCTTATAACATTGCTGGAGATTCTTTGCAGTGGAGTCCTTTAAGAATGACAGGAGGCACACAGCTTTTTGATAATAATTTAAGTATCAATTTTAGTGCTACTTTAGACCCTTATGCCTTAGATAATAATAACAGAAAAATTGACAAATTTAATATTGATAATGGAGGTAGTCTTTTTAGGCTAACTGCAGCAAATATTAATGCCGGTTGGTCACTTTCCAACAAAAATAAAAAAGACGATAATAAGGATAAGAATGTTGAGGAAAACCTTCGTGGTGGTGGACGTGCAGATGACCTATTTGGTGTATCTGAAGATTTTGCAATGCAGCAAAGAAGAGGTGAAGAAGAAGATGAGGAAGAAAAAGAACCCAGTGAATTTTATAAACATAAAATTCCATGGAGCTTAAGATTAGCTTATGCTGTAAATTATTCAAATGCCCGAAGGCAAAATGAAATATCTTCACATTCACTTATGTTTTCCGGCGATATAGAATTAACAGATAAATGGTCAATTGGAGCGTCTTCTGGATATGATTTTAAAAATTTAGGTTTTACATCTACACAACTTCGTTTTGAGCGTGATCTTTTAAGTTGGCGCATGAATTTTAGCTGGACACCATTTGGCCCTTATAAATCCTGGAATTTCTTTATAGGAATTAGATCCAGTATCTTACAAGATCTTAAATACGAAAAACGTAGGCAACAAGATATTCAGCTATAAGCAAGCTTAAAATTTCTTTATTATTTTATACCTCTAAATCCAAAACATATGAAAACAATTATAACTACTAAGCATGCCCCGGCACCTATTGGCCCATATAGTCAGGCTGTATTAACGGGAAATACTCTTTATTCTTCCGGTCAAATTGCCATTAACCCAAAAACAGGTGAGCTTGTTTTGGATGATATAAAGGCTGAAACATTACAAGTTATGCAAAATATTGCTGCTGTTTTGGAAGCTGCTAATATGACTTTTGAAAATGTGATAAAGTCATCGATTTTTATAAGTAATATGGATGATTTTGCCATAATCAATGAGGTTTATGGTAGCTTTTTTGATAATGAAAACGCTCCAGCCCGAGAAACGGTACAAGTAGCAAGGTTACCTAAAGATGTTAATGTAGAGATTAGTATAATTGCTGTGAAATAATTTCACTGCTCTATGCTGTGTTATTAGTTTTAGAATACTTTTTAATAAGTGCTTTCAATTTAGTAACTTCAATGGGTTTTGCTAAAAAGTCGTCTATTCCGGCAAGTTTTGCATTGTGAATATCATCTTCAAAAGCACTGGCAGATACCGCAACTATAGGGGTATGCTTAGTTTTATATTTCTTGGTTTCTTTAATAAATTTTGTAGCTTCATAGCCATCCATGTCCGGCATATATATATCCATAAAAATCATATCAAAATCTAATATTTTATACAGCTCCAAGGCTTCCAATCCATTTTTTACAAATGTGCAATCTGCTCCCTGGCGCTCAAGCAAAAATTTAATTACTTTTTGATTCATCCTATTATCCTCTGCAATCAACACATTAAACTTATCCGGCAAAATAGGTTTATTTTCTATTTCATTTACTCTTAAATTAAGTGTTTTCTTTAATTGCAAACTGAAATAAAATGTTGAACCTTCATTTTCTTTACTTTCTAATTTCAATTCGCCTCCCATTAACTCTATTAATTTATATGATATATATACTCCCATACCACTTCCTCTATAATCTCTCAATATATCAGTACTATATATAGAATTACTAAAAACCCGTTTCACTTCATCCGGGCGCATACCTACACCTGTATCTTTAATATAAAACGTTACTATCTGCTCATTATCAATACCTATAGACTGATCGACTATGATTGAAATCTTCCCGGAGTTTGTAAATTTAATAGCATTATTAATCAAATTAATTAAGACCTGTTGAATCCTAGTTGAGTCAGCTAAAACCAAAAATTTATCTTTCTCCTCCGATAAAAATGTATATTCAAATTTTAGTCCTTTTTCAAAAGCCTGATACTCAAATACTTTAAAAAGTTTTGATAAATCAGATTTTAAATCTGTGGTTACTAGATTTAGCTCTAAATTGTCATTTTCAACTTCTGCATTATCAGTTATCATTTTCACCAATTGCAATAAATGCCTTGAAGAATATTCAGCTATTTCTAACTGTGCCTTTTGGTCAATATCCAGGTCTGTTTGCTTTAACATATTTAACATCCCCAAAACGGTGCTTAAGGGCGTTCTAATCTCATAACTCATGTTTGTTAAGTAAATGGACTTTTGATCAGTCAGTTGCTCTACTTCATTCAAACTTTGCAACAACTCTTTTATTCTTAACTTTGAGTTGGTTATTATGACTTCATTCTTTAGTTGATTTTTTAAAAAATATTGTAATCCAAAGACCTGAATTACCGCCAGTATAAAAAGAAAAACTGCAGCTGTTTCGGTATATATCTCTTTTTCAAGAAAAGAATATCCTATAATCAGAATAGCAGCAATAGAAGTAAAAATAAAAAAGGACAGCTTCTTTTTCATTTTTATGGATTTAATAAATTTTGGAATTAAATTCATGTATTTTAACTGCTTTCAACAAACTTATTTATAATAAACTAATAAACAAAACTATTATAACCAATAAGCCTGAAACATGTTTTAATTTTTACTAATTTTAAAAATAAAAATTTCATTGATTATCATATGAGAATTGAATACGATATCAAGTTAGGGTTTAAAGATGTAATGATACGTCCTAAACGTTCAACCTTAAGAAGTAGGTCTGAAGTAAGTTTAGAGCGTAGTTTTAAATTCATGCATAGCTCTTATATCTGGACCGGGATTCCAATTATGGCAGCAAATATGGATACCGTAGGCACATTTGAGATGGCTAAAGCCTTATCTGAAAAGGGGTTATTTACAGCAATTCATAAACATTACTCCATCAACGATTGGAATACATTTTCTTCCAATTCACCCAAAGGCTTTGAAAATAATATTGCTGTTAGCACAGGAATCAGTGAGAGTGATTCTGAAAAACTTTTGCATATTTTCAGGAGCAACCCCAACTTAAAATTTATTTGTATTGACGTGGCCAATGGTTACTCAGAGTATTTTGCAGATTTTGTTAAACGTACCAGAGAACAATATCCTGATAAAGTAATTATTGCCGGAAATGTAGTTACCGGAGAAATGGTTGAAGAACTGTTACTTTCCGGAGCTGACATTGTTAAAGTTGGTATTGGCCCTGGTTCCGTTTGTACAACAAGGGTTAAAACCGGCGTAGGTTACCCGCAGCTTTCTGCTATTATTGAATGTGCAGATGCTGCTCATGGGCTTGGCGGACAAATAGTTAGCGATGGTGGTTGTGCTACTCCCGGTGATATAGCTAAAGCCTTTGGTGCTGGTGCAGATTTTGTAATGCTTGGCGGTATATTTGCCGGTCATGATGAAAGCGGCGGAGATATTATAGAAAAGAATGGTTTACCATATAGGAGATTTTACGGAATGAGTTCATCAATAGCTATGGAAAAGCATATAGGTGGTGTAGCTGAATACAGGGCTAGTGAAGGTAAGTCTGTTGAAGTTCCGTATAAAGGCCAGGTTGAAACTACAGTTCAGGATATTTTAGGTGGATTGAGAAGCACCTGCACTTATGTTGGTGCCGCCCGATTAAAAGAATTGACTAAACGAACTACTTTCATTAGAGTTAATGAGCAGGAAAATAGAGTTTACGATGAATAGGTAAATTATTTATAAGATTATTTTACCAATAGAGCCTTCCTTTTGGGGTACTAACTCATAAACACTTACCGGATTTAATCCCGGTTCTTTCCTATGGGATACGTATAATATAGCTGTATTACTTTCCAAAGCAATCTTATTAACCAATTCTGAAAATATTATCGCATCAGAATCATCAAGTCCGTTGGTAGGCTCATCCAGAATAAGCAAAGGCGGATGTTTAACCATAGCTCTGGCAATCAAAACCAAACGTTGATGTCCAATAGATAACGATAAAAAGTCTTTATCTTTCAATTTATAAAGCCCTAACAAACGCAGCCAATCATGCACAATAAATATTTGGCGTTCTGTTGGATACTTGTAAAGCCCGATAGAATCATAAAATCCGGACAGCATCATTTTTTCAATAGAATCCAATCGTCTAAATCCCCTTAAAACTTCGGAGGTATAATAGCCAATATTATTTTTAATATCCCATACGCTCTCCCCTGTTCCTTTTTTCATTCCGAACAGTTCTATATCCTGTCCATAAGCTTTAGGGTTATCGCCGGTAATTAAAGATAATATAGTACTTTTTCCTGATCCATTAGGTCCTATCAATTGCCAAAAATCACCTGTTTTAATCTCCCAGTTTATGTTCTTTAGAATGGCTCTTTCTCCATATGAGACTGTGACATTTGCGAACTTTACTAAGGGGTTTTTTAAGCTATCATTTATTTTTTCAGGCTTTGGTAATGCTTCAATAAATTTTTTACCTGGAAGGTTATCAACATTTTGATCTACTTCTATAAGTTGTTCGTCGCTAAATTGGTATATCTCCTTCACAAAGGTTAAAATATCCTTTCTTCTGGTTGCTATTTGAATTATGGGTATACGTTTACCCAGATCGGTTAATATCTTTTTTACCTCTTCCTGAAAGTCAATGTCTAAACTATCAAATACATTATCAACTATAATATATTCCGGGTTTTGTAAAATTATATGATTTATGAGTGCTCGCTTTCTTTCACCTTGGGAAGAATGCAATAAGCTATTTTTTACGCTGGTCTGAATACTAAAATCATCGTGCAGAATTTCTTCCCGAATTAATTTATTTAAAGTTATTTCAGAAAAAAGTGCGCCTTTTAAGTTGGAAAAACCTTCAAGAACATCTCCAGATATAATACGCTTAATAAGTGCTTTTTTATCTTCTTTGTTTGAAATATAAAGCGCTATATGTTTAATTAATATGGATGTATCGCTCTTTGAAATAATTTATAAATCTTTTGTATGAAATGGAATCAACCCGTCAATGGGGCGTCTTTCAAAATTACCAACTTTAAAGCCCATTTCTTCTGCAACTTCTTTTATTTCCTTTTGAGAAAAATATGCAATAGAACCTGCAAAGTGCACAGGAGCAGTTTTTAATTCCTCCTTATATTGCATAATCATATTTTTTGCAAATAGCCTAATACCATCTTTAATAAGATTAATTGTGTATTCTGAATCTTTGTGTAAAAACATAAACTCTGCGAAATTAGCCAAATATGCATTGGGGTTTGGCTGTTTATACAAATTGTATTTAATATAATCAGAATCTAAATTAAACTTCGCCCCAAACGCTACTTTCACATTTTCAGGCATATGATTATAATAATAATCTCTAATTAACTGCTTGCCATAGTAGTTACCAGCAGCATCATCCATAAGTGTATAACCTAATGATTTTACACGTTGGTGTAATACCTCTCCATCATAATAGCTACAATTAGACCCTGTACCCATTATACAAACAACAGCAGCTTCTTTGGGATGGTTTATAGTTGAATAAACTGCAGCCAAAGTATCTTCATTCACCTCAACATGTGCATTTACAAAAATACCTTCTAACACGCCTTTTAATAACTCACTTGGCTTTTCAGTACCACAACCAGCTCCATAAAAAAACACATGAGTAACTTTTTGTCTGTTACTCTTTAGCTCATTGCTTTTCTTAATTATTTTTTTCAGCTTTTTTTCAGGTAAAATAGCAGGATTAAGTCCTTTAGTCCGAACCTTTTCCATCAACTTGTTTCCTTTATTATCTACTGCAATCCAGTCTGATTTGGTAGAACCACTATCAACAATTAAAATCATAATATTTAGATATAAAAAAACTCCACAGAATACTGTGTTATTAACACAATAACTCTATGGAGTTATTATTATTTATTAATTAATATACTATACAGATGCAATATGTTGAGCTAAATCAACTAATTTAGTTGAGTAACCAAACTCATTGTCATACCAAGATACTAATTTAAAGAAATTATCGTTTAAAGCAATACTTGCACCGGCATCAAATACACTAGTTTGAGCTTCTGATACAAAATCCTGAGATACTACTAACTCTTCAGTATATCCTAAAACACCATCTAGCGCACCTTCTGAAGCTGATTTTAAAGCCGCTTTTACTTCATCCCATGAGGCAGATTTCTCAGTTCTTACTGTTAAATCAACAACAGATACATCTTGAGTTGGTACTCTAAATGCCATACCTGTTAACTTTCCGTTTAATTCTGGAATAACTTTCCCTACCGCTTTTGCAGCACCGGTTGATGAAGGAATGATATTAGCTAAAGCACTTCTTCCTCCTCTCCAATCTTTTCTAGAAGGACCATCAACAGTCATTTGAGTAGCTGTTGTAGCATGAACAGTAGTCATTAACCCTTCTACAATTCCAAAGTTATCATCAATAACTTTAGCTAACGGTGCTAAACAGTTAGTTGTACATGATGCATTAGATACAATAGTATCATTAGCAGTAATTTTGTCATGATTTACTCCCATAACAAACATTGGGGCATCTGCAGATGGTGCTGAAATTGCAACTTTTTTAGCTCCAGCTGTAATGTGTGCTTGGGCCTTATCTAAAGTTGTAAAGATACCTGTACAGTCTAAAACAACCTCTGCTCCTACTGCATCCCATTTTAAATCTTCCGGGTTACGCTCAGCTGTAATTCTGATTTCGTTACCGTTTACTACTAAGTTACCATTGTTTATATCAACTGTACCGTTAAATCTTCCGTGTACAGAATCGTATTTTAATAAATAAGCTAAGTGATCAACATCTAATAAATCGTTGATTCCTACTACTTCAATATCAGGTCTTGAAACTGCAACTCTAAATGCAATTCTACCTATTCTACCAAATCCGTTAATTCCAATTTTTAATTTTGACATAATCGTGTTTATAAATGTTAAGTGCTCATGATATCTGAGACACGCAATAATTCTAAATTTATTTTTGTTTTTCCTTTAATGGCATTATCTAAAGGGGTTAATTCCATTTTACCGTTTTGCAAACCTACCATGTAATTACTTTCCCCATCTAAAATAGATTCAACCGCTTTTACCCCCATTCTACTGGCTAAAACCCTATCAAAGCATGATGGAGCTCCACCACGTTGCATATGACCTAGTACTGATACCCTTACATCATAACCTTCCATATTCTCATCTACATAGTCTTTAAGTTCAAAAATATTTTTTCCTATTTTATCCCCCTCAGCTACAATAACAATACTTGAGGTTTTTCCAGATTTTCTACTCTTGTTTAGGGATTCTACCAGTCTGTCTAGACCTAAGTCTTCTTCGGGAATTAAAATCTCTTCAGCTCCTCCGGCAATCCCCGCATTTAAAGCAATATGACCAACGTCGCGCCCCATAACTTCTATAAAGAATAACCTGTTATGTGAACTTGCAGTATCTCTTATCTTATCTATAGCATCAACTACGGTGTTAAGTGCTGTATCAAAGCCTAAGGTATGTGTGGTACCAAAAATATCATTGTCAATTGTTCCCGGAATACCCATTACCGGAAAACCAAATTCCTGGTTAAAAATAAGTGCTCCGGTAAATGATCCGTCACCTCCTATGACTACCAAACCATCAACTCCTTCACTTTTTAGGTTTTGAAAAGCCTTTTGCCTTCCTTCCTTAGTTCTAAATTCTTTTGAACGTGCTGATTTAAGTATGGTTCCACCTTTATTTATAATTCCTTTTACACTTCGTGCTCCCAACAGGTTAAAATCACCTTCTATTAAGCCTTCATATCCTTTATAAACACCATAACATTCAACTCCATGATAAGCACAAGTTCTAACAACTGAACGAACAGCAGCATTCATACCCGGAGAGTCACCTCCCGATGTTAAAACTGCTAATTTTTTTATTGTTTCTGGCATTAATTTTTAATTTTTGTTGTGTAAAACTACTAAACAAAAACCACTTTTCTATAACATATATCATATTTTAAGAAGAGTTTAAAAACTACAACGTTTTAGTTGATAAAAAAAACATAATTAACTAAAAATGACCGCGAAAACAGGCTCTATTTCTCTGAAGATGGCTTAACTGAAATATAATTTGGAAGCACATTCTCTTCTTCATTTTCAGAATTCTCATTAACAATTTCTTCCTCTTTTTCAGATTTTTTAAAAAGCTTTTGAAGGAGTTCTTTAAAGGTATCAAAATCTACATTATAAGCAATTCCAACGCCTTGAGTATAACCAATATCTTCACCAAAATTTCTAATACTGTTCTCTCTATTAAATACGTTGGCAGTTAATGAGCCTTCATCATTCAATAAAAACGAAATTTCCACATCTCCGGCTACTACAGTTTGAGACGCTCCTCCCCCTCCAACCGGTACTCCAACCTTGCCATTAATTGAAACACGATCGCTTATTTGTGTTTGTAGTGTAACCCCAACTCTATCATCCGTCTGATAATCCGGCCTGTTTTGCCCTGCTTCATAATTTAAGCCTATATTAAACTTACTATCACCTCCTGAGAAAATACCATTTACTATACCGTTGAGCCTCTCTGCAATGGTTCCTGAAAAGCTAAGATCGTTTAATCCACTGGAAAAAGACGCTGTAGATAATAAATACAAAGCCTGATTTTGCTTATCTTCTTTGGACTGTAATCTGTAATTCAACTCTGACTTTACCGTAGAATTTACATTTGGAAAGTCAAAATCAAATTCCGGCTCAGGCTGTTCCAGTTCACCAACCAGTGTTATTTGAAGTTCAACCGGTATGGTTCTGTTAATAGGTGTATCTAATAGTGGCGAAGGGTTTGCTCGGGTTTTATAAACGGCTAACATATCTATAGTTGTATTCCTCAAAGGGTTTCCATTCCATGCAATGGTTCCTCCGGGTTGTACTTCAAATTGTTTTTGAACCAAACCGCCATAAGCAAAATTGTATACCCCTTCAAATACTGCAAAATCTCCCCACATATCAAATTTACCATTCGTATTTATAGATACTAAAAGCCCACCTCTTCCCCGGCCTTTTAATGAATGTCCTGTGCTTTTATCTATGATTAACTCTACCTCAGCATCTTCAGTGACATCTAAATCAAAATCTAACTCCAGCCCATCTATCTCATTAAAAACCAGATCCATACCTTCTTTTTGAGCTCTTTTTTCTTCTTTAGTTATAAAATGGATATAGGTGTTATCTCCAAAGGATGCCGCATCACTTAACGGTATTTTAAATACTGTTCCTGCTTCTGTTGTTCCTGTAACATCAATCACTAATTGTTCTGTAGGCCCATAAATGCTTGCTCTTCCGCCTATAAACCCGGTTCCATAATACAATGCTTCCTCGGTTTCCTGAGTATCTAAAATAAGTAACCGAGATGTGCTGATATCTAAACCTAAGCCCCATTTTGAAAAATTAACATGGCTTATAGTACCGTTAAGTCTCCCTTTTGACTTATATTTCACATCGGTAAGGCCTATATTATTAAACTCGAAGGTTTGATTCTTTAGAGTAAGCGACGCCTTATTGTTAAAGTCATAGTCTACATTTAAATAAGGAATTGCTAAACCTGCATTGGTTAATACTAAATCGCCATTAAAATCCGGACGTTTTAAATTACCATCAACTTTAACCTTGCCTGTAACCTCTCCTCTGATATTTGATAAAATACCGGCCAAAAGTGGATTTAGCGGGTACAATTTAAACGCATTAAAATCAAGATCTACATCAATTTCAGAGCGGTTTTCTAACACATTAATCTTTCCTTTTGCACTAAAGGACTTTGAGGTATCATCTTTTATAGTGGCATTTACTCCATAATTAGACAATGTTTCATTTCCTGAAATATTAGCGTCAAATGAGCCTAACAAAAAATCATTAACCTTAAAGCCATCAATAACTATGCTTGAATTAGGAAGATAGCTCCCATTTTGCTGAAGTATATCCAATTTACCATTTACATTACCGGCTAAACTCAAACTATCAATATCAGGAGTAATTTTGGCCAGATCTACATTTGTAAAATCCAGATTGATATCTTTTTGCGTGGAATCTTTAATAAAGCCCGAAAGATGTATTTCTTCGTTGTTATGATTTACCTTAAACTTATCAATATCAAACTTACTTAGTTTTTTATCAAATGAAACCTTATGGTGTTCATCATCATTTTCATTTATTAACCATTTATTGTTTTTTATGGTAAAATCTGATTTTTTAAATCCTACAACAGACTCACTGTCTTCATTTATTGTATGGTAAAAACTTAAATTAAACCTGTCATTATTGCGTTTCCCTCCCTTAAACTCTGAACGCATAAATAAAGTGTCATTTACCGTAATATTTATCAGATTAAAATCTGACACGTTATAGTACTTGGTATTTAACCTATCAATCTCTACATAAGTGTCAAATACCGGGTTACTATTATCTACCTGTAATTCTATATTGTTGGCTAAATAATCAAATAGTTTAATCTTTGGCGATTTAAATGTTAATTTAAACTGTCTTTCATCACTTTCTACTCTACCTCTAATAAAGGTATTTTTTCCAAGTTCTACTTCCGGATAAATAACTTCAACTATTTTGTTATAAACCTTAAAATTAAAATCTATGCCCTGGTCTATTTCTACTTCATGAGGAATATAGTTTGAATATACATAGCCAATTGAATTCTCAAATAACTTTTTCAAATCCTTTAAAAAGAACCGTCCTCTCAAGTCACCCTGAATGATATCCGGAGAATTAAACGAGACGTAACGTATTTTATCTTCAAATCTTGAGGTTATATCAAACTTATCAAACCTATACGTATCGTTCACATTTCTATAAACTGTGTTTTTAAAAGATATTCTTCCATAAGCATCATCAAAACTACCGGCATTCATGTTCATTTGGACCCTACTTGAAAAGACCGATATACTATCCTTTTTAACAAAGTTCAGGGTATTTAAATTTGCATAATCTACAACAGCTTCAAAATCATACTTTTTGGTATATTCAGAAAAATCTACTAATCCGTTAAATATCATTTTCAAATTTCTGTCATTTACTATAAGATTACCATCAAATATTTTATTCATAACATTTCCGGCAACCTTTATTCCTGAATAACTGTAATCATTATATTCCATTTGAAAAATATCACCCTTAACTTTGGTATCTATATTTTCTGCAGTAAATCCTTGACCATTAACATCAAAATTCAATGACCCAAATCCTACTTTAGGTGCATTTAAAAATGTACCAAAATCAAATTCCTCAAAAATCACATTTCCTTTATAGGCGCTATTATCAATATCATTGATCTTATCTACTTCTAGATTTGAGTCAACTAACCCCAACTCGGTTTTTATTTTTATATTGGCAATTACTTTTGATGCGGTAATTTGTGTGTTTCCAGTAATAGTAAATTTCCCGAGAGTTTCAAAGGATGTGGGAATAGATTTCCCTAAAACATTTGGTAACAGCCCTTTTAAATCCCTATATGTTGAAGATAAGCTTTTAAAGTCTCCTTTCATATAAAAATTATTAGGTTCTGAGTTGAATAAATTCTTGAAACTTACGTTACCATAGCCTCTGGTGTTAGTACTCGTATTTAGCCTGAAATCGGTAGCCTTCAAATCGTTTAAAGTCCCTGAAAGATCAACACTAAATCTAACTTTTTGATTAGTTCCAAACTCATTATAAAACGTATTGAGTTCATCCAATAAAACATCAGACTCCTTGAAACTTGCTGACACTAAAACCTTATCAGTGAAATACTGTAGATCTTCCCTGTTATAGGAGAACTTCAAATCGCCTTTTAAAACTGAATTTGGTGTTTTTATTTGGAGATTTGCAAATGTCATGTCCTTTAAAGTATATGCAAAGTCCGTCATAAGATTTTTCATTTGCAGGCCCCTCCATTCTTCAAAATTCAATGTGTTTATTCTTGCACTAACATCACTGCCATGTATTAAAAAATTAGTGGCATTTATATTTAAATTTTTAAAATGAAGCTGTTTTACAGTTTCTCTATTTTCATTGGACAAACTAAAAACCCCATTATAAATGGATACATCACTTGACGATAATAAAAAGTCGCTTTTTTCTTGTTTAGGATTATCAGTCTCAAACCTATTTACAAAAACATCAAGGTTAGTATCATTTTCACCCTTATACGTCTTTATATTAAAAACCAGACCTTCAATATCAATATCTCCAAAAACTAAATCACCGCTTGATAGATTTTTAAAGTTTAATATTGAGGTGTTAAGCTCTTCTATGGCTATTAGCGTGTCTTTTCTATAATCCTCAATAAAAATTTCCTTTAACTCAATATCTCCATTAAACTGTAAACTAACTCTATTGATGTTGATATTTGTTTTAAAATCGTCATTCAACCTTTTAGTAACATAATTACCCAATCTTGTTTGCACAAAAGGAATAGACAACACCAACACTAATATGATGAATAACAGTAGAAGAATACCTGCTACTTTTGATAGTATTTTTAGAAATTTCTTGATAGTTGTTAAAATTATAATTTTAAATAAGAATAAACTACACTTCTTTAGTTAATATCAATTGCAGGTCAGAGTCTTAGTAATCCTTATTATCCTAGCCTCTATAATTCTCATTAAAAAAATAAATGAGTAGTTTTGCATTGACGTTTAAAACCAATATTTGAAGGGTTTATTCGTTTTCAAAATTAACAATTATTATGCCTAATTTTTATTAATGTTTTCAGAAAATATTTATATCCTAGGAATTGAATCATCTTGTGATGATACCGCCGCATCTGTAATACATAACGGACGGATTTTAAGTAATGTTGTAGCCAACCAAAAAATACACGAAGAATATGGTGGTGTGGTGCCGGAATTAGCTTCAAGAGCACACCAGCAAAACATTGTTCCTGTGGTATCTCAAGCACTGAAAAAAGCAAACATTACTAAAGACCAACTTCATGCCATAGCATTTACCAGGGGACCAGGCCTAATGGGGAGTTTATTGGTAGGAACCTCATTTGCAAAATCATTGGCTTTTGGGTTGAATATCCCTTTAATAGATGTCAATCATATGCAAGGGCATATTTTAGCTCATTTTATTGATGAAGATGGGTTTGATAAGCCGCCTTTTCCGTTTTTAGCGATGACCATTTCCGGAGGGCATACCCAAATTGTAAGGGTTGACCACTATTTTAAGATGACCGTTATTGGTGAAACCATAGATGATGCCGTTGGTGAAGCTTTTGATAAAAGTGGAAAAATACTGGGCTTAGGTTATCCTGCAGGTCCGGAAATTGATAAACGTGCTAAACTGGGAAATCCTAAGGCATTTAAATTTACCAAGCCCAAAGTAGACGGTTTGAATTTTAGTTTTTCCGGTTTAAAAACGGCCATTCTATACTTTATACAAAGAGAAGTAAAAGCTAATCCTAAATTTATTGAAGACAACTTAAATGATATTTGTGCTTCCATTCAACATACCATAATTGGGATTTTAATAGACAAATTAAAAATAGCATCTAAAGAAACAGGTATAAAGCATATTGCTATTGGTGGCGGAGTTTCGGCAAACTCTGGTATACGTCAGGCTTTAAAGGATGGGGAACAAAAATTTGGATGGACTACTTACATTCCAAAATTTGAATTCACAACAGATAACGCAGCCATGATTGCTATTGTGGGATATTTAAAATATCTAGAAAGTGATTTTGCCAAACAAGATGTTATAGCTTCCGCACGATTAAAGATTTAAAAAATGTTCCTATTTTAGCCCTATGCAACTTTTTTATAACCCGGACCTAACCGAAACCAGTACTCAGTTTTCCTTTCAAAAAGATGAAAGCAGGCATATTGTAAAAGTTCTGCGTAAAACATCCGGTGACCAACTTCATATCACAAATGGAAAAGGCTGGTTATTTACCGCAGAAATTACCATACCTGCTATAAATAAATGTATAGCGGTTGTGGTTTCTAAACAACTAAAACCTAAGCCTAAAAATTATTTACATCTGGCTGTTGCTCCTACTAAAATGAATGATCGTTACGAATGGTTTATAGAAAAGGCTACGGAAATTGGAGTTGATAGCATCACTCCTATTATTTGTGACCATAGCGAACGTAAAGTGATCAAACCAGAACGTTTTGAACGCATATTGCAGTCTGCTATGAAACAATCATTAAGTTGCTACCTTCCTAAACTTAATTCGGCAATTAGTTTTAAGGATTTTATAGCTAAGGATTTTTCTGGTGACCTGTTTATTGCACATTGTGAAGATACAAACAGAAAATCTTTAAAAGAGTTATTAAACCCCAACACAGACATCACCATCCTGATTGGCCCCGAAGGCGACTTTAGCACAAAAGAAATTGATTTAGCACTTCAAAAAAAATTTATTCCTGTAACTTTGGGAGAAACCAGATTAAGAACAGAAACAGCAGCTATTGTGGCCTGTCACTCAGTAGTTTTTATAAATGAATCTTAAAGAATTATGAAAAAAGTAATCCTGCTTTTAACTTTTAACTTTCTACTTTTAGCTTTATCTGCACAAGAATTAGCTGTTCTAAAATACAAAGGCGGAGGTGACTGGTATAGCAACCCTACGGCCTTACCTAACCTTATTAAGTTTTGTAATGATCATATAGATACTAAAATAAATACTAAGCCTCAAACCGTTGAAGTTGGCAGTCCTGATATTTTTCAATTTCCGCTACTGCATATGACAGGTCACGGAAATGTTTTTTTTAGTGATCATGATGCTGAAAATTTACGTAATTACCTGATATCCGGCGGGTTTTTACATATTGATGATAACTATGGGATGTATCCATATATTACAAAAGAACTTAAAAAAGTATTTCCAAATATAGACTTAGTTGAAATCTCAAGTCAACATCAGATTTTTAATAGTGTTTATAAGTTTCCTAATGGCTTGCCAAAAATTCATGAACATGATGGTAAACGCCCACAAGCACTGGGTATTTTTTATGAAGACCGATTAATCCTGTTGTTAACCTATGAAAGTGACCTGGGAGATGGTTGGGAAGATCCGGAAGTACATAATGACCCTGAAGATATTAGAGAAAAAGCTCTAAGAATGGGTGCCAATATTATTAAATATGCCTTTGAGAGTTAAGAAATAGAAACAAAAAATCAAGCTTTATAAGCATCATGAAAAAATTCCCACTTAGCTTTAAAATTACTGCGCTAGTATTAACCATGGCATTTCTCTTTATAAAAATGGAATCCATCAATTCACATACTTATAAAGTTGGTATTGACAGTTATCATTATAAATATGGTTGTTTTGGAAGTTACCCTTCACATTTAGCCGTAAAGTGTAGTATAACAGGTTGCTATTAACTATTTCATTTTTATTTTAAACCAAATAAATGCAGCTCAATCACTATAATACTAGCTTTAAAAAAAGAACTTTTCCAATCATTTTGGTTTGCGATAACGTAACCAACGCACCTAATATTGGAAGCTTATTTAGGGTTTCTGATGCGTTTGGAGTTGAAAAACTCATACTTTGCGGAAGCGATATTTGCCTAGGTAGAAAAATGGCAAAAACATCACGTGCAACCGAAAAAGTTGTGGATTATCAGATTAGTGAGTCTGCAGCAGCAGTGGCAGAGGATCTAAAAAAACTCAATTATCAAATCATTTCACTTGAGATTACCAGTAATAGTAAACCCATTCACAACTTTAAATTTTTAAATAAAAGACCGATTGCATTAGTTATTGGTGATGAGAATTTTGGTGTTTCAGAGCATATATTATCACTTTCGGATGATGTAATTCATGTTGATATGTTTGGTCAAAACAGTAGTATGAATGTGGTTCAAGCTACTAATATTGCACTTTATGAAATGACTAAACAATTGCTCTGACTAATTGTAAACCTATATTCTTTTTTTCTTATTTCGCTCTTTAAATCTAAATGACTAGATTTACTTCATAAAAGTTAAAAAATTGAATTCCAACACCATTTCTAACGGTATTTTAAGAGCTGTAGCTATTATATTAGGTATAGCTTTACTATTATATTTTTTAAATCAGATTCAGTCTGTTATTGGCTATATTGCCATTGCTGCAGTTATTTCCCTGATAGGAAGACCAATAGTATTATTCTTAGAACATAAGTTAAAATTTAAAAATACCTTGGCAGTTATTGTAACCATGCTTCTCTTATTGGGAATTTTTATTGGATTGGTTGGTTTATTTATTCCATTGATTATAAAGCAGGGAAAAAACTTATCATTGTTAAACATCAATGAATTACAGGTAAACATTGAAAATTTATATAGGGAAATTATAAACTATTTTGATTTGCGCCATATTAATGTTGAGGAATCTTTAAATACCTCTAATTGGTTTTCAAAAATCGATTTTTCTCTTATTCCAAATTTTTTAAATTCAATAATTAGTGGCTTAGGGAGTTTTAGTATTGGACTATTTTCTGTTCTTTTTATATCTTTTTTCTTTTTAAAGGACAGTAGATTATTTGAAAACGGACTTTTAACATTTATTCCTGATAACAAAGAATCCCGATGGAAGAGTTCTTTTGAAAAGATCAAAGATTTGCTATCAAGATATTTTGTCGGATTAATTTTTCAAATTCTCATACTATTCATAATTTATACGATAGGCCTGTTAATTATTGGTGTTGAAAACCCAATAGTAATAGCCTTTTTATGTGCATTACTTAACCTAATTCCATACGTAGGCCCTTTAATTGGTGCTTTTTTAATGCTCACACTTACCATGACCAGTAATTTAGGCACTTCATTTAGCCAGGTTATTTTACCAAAAACATTTTGGGTACTTATTGTGTTTATAATTGGTCAGTTGGTTGATAATTTTGGGAGTCAGCCTATTATATTTTCTAAAAGTGTAAAATCACATCCTTTAGAAATATTTTTGGTCATATTAATCACCGGAATTCTATTTGGTGTCATAGGATTGATTATTGCTGTGCCCGCTTATACATCTATTAAGGTCATTCTAAAAGCCTTTTTATCTGAAAATAAGATCGTCAAAAAACTGACTAAAGACCTCTGATTTTATTTTGAATTCAGTTATTTTAAATACTAAAATTCAGGAATTTATAAATGAACATTTAAAGTCAGATATTTCATCTTTATTATTAAAGGGCATTTCATTTTCTGGAGTAGAAACAAAAGAAATTATAGAGCAAATAGAAGCTAAAAAGCGTAGTGAGAAGAAATTACCTTCATGGTTTAATTGTAAAAACATCTATTATCCAAACAAATTAAACATTGAGCAAACTTCTTCTGAACTCACCGCAAAATTTAAATCCGAATTAATAACCGGCGATTCAATAATAGATTTAACAGGAGGATTTGGGGTAGATTGCTATTATTTTTCAAGACGATTTAAAATAGTTGAACATTGTGAGATAAATAAAAAGCTTTCAGACATTGCAAAACATAATTTTAAACAATTTAAAATTAACCATGTAGAAACCACTTCATTGAATGGTATTGAGAACCTTAAAACTTCGAATAAACATTATGATTGGATTTATATAGATCCTTCCAGGCGGCATGACACTAAAGGAAAGGTTTTTTTACTAAACGATTGTCAGCCTAATATACCCAAGCATCTTGACCTGCTATTTAAACGGTCAAAAAACATCATGGTTAAAACTTCGCCATTACTGGATATATCTAATGGAGTTAAGGAACTAACCCATGTAAAAACTATTTATGTAGTGGCCATTAATAATGAAGTAAAAGAGCTACTTTGGATTCTAGAAAACAAATTTGAAGATGACATCACTATTAAAACGGTTAATATTAAAAATGAAAAAGCAGAGCACTTTACCACGTCTATAAGCTACGAAAAAGCCTCTGATTCTGAATATCACAAACCACTCTCTTATCTGTATGAGCCAAACTCAGCGGTGTTAAAAGCCGGAGCTTTTAACTCAATTTCAAAAAAACTAAACGTTTATAAACTTCATAAACACTCTCACTTATACACACATAAGGCTTTAGTTGAATTCCCGGGCAGACGCTTTAAAATTGAAGGTATATGTCCTTACAATAAAAAAGACTTAAAGAAATTGGCTATTACAAAAGCTAACATTACTACAAGAAATTTCCCTGAAACGGTGCAGCAAATCAGAAAGAAGCATAAAATTAAGGATGGTGGCGAAGATTATTTATTCTTCACAACCGATATGGAAAATAATAGAGTTGTTATATGTACAACTAAAGTATAAAGTATAATTCCAGGGGTATAAAAAAGCTCTATTTAAATTCTTATAAATAGTGCTTTTAATATTCTATATATCTTTCCTTCTTATTTTAAAGCAGCATCTAAAGGTCCACTAATTAAAGTTCCCAGTTGATTAGTAGCTTCCCAGAAATTAAAAAATTCATCATCTCCATCATCTCCAGCCAATGTAAGCCACTCTACATGCTCATTAAACAAATCAAAATCAGCTTTAACCGGTTTTTTATTATCCAATAATACCACTAAAATTTTAAATGATTGTGTATTATTAACCGGGTTATCTTCGGTAATACCTCTAACATTTATTTCAAAATCTTTAATAGACATTTTTTCAATTTTATCGGCTGAAAAACGAGTAAACCCTTCCCCTGTTGATGGCGTATATTCAGAATACAAATGCTCCGCATTAGTTGGCATCCACACATAACCAGCCTGGTCCCATGAAATAAACCCCATTTCAAACATGGATTGCCCATTATAAGGAATGGTATTTCCGCCGTTGGCTACTCTGCCAAATTTATCTGTTTCAAAAATTCCGCCATCCCCTAAGGTTGTAGCCACTGTTGTAGATGTTTCAGAATCATAGGCCTCTACGGTAACTTCTTTTAATTTTTCTCCATTACCCCCACCTAAAGGGTCTCGTCCATCCGAATCGGGATGTAATCCGGGAGCATTAGCGGCACTAGAGTATAAATAAAGCCCTTTATGCGGCGTCCATCTATGTCCTAATTCATGCATTGTTGGTCCATGCTTAACCGATCTTTTGTGCGTTAAATGTATGATTCCGTTCAATTTAGATGCAAAGCCAAAATACCCATTAGTACTTATTCCTGAGTAACTAAAACCCGGATTCTCTTCTGTATTAGTAACCAGAATTACCCAATCAAATTCATCTTTAAAGGTTTCATAGAGTTTTTCGGTAATATCAAACCTTGCATCATCATCAAATTCATTGGGATCATCAACACTCAAATTATCCGGTAAAACCATATGAATGCTATTTTTACTCTCATGCATTGTTATGGTAAACGGTTCTATATCTGAATCATCATTGTTATTATCGTTATCATCAATAGTTTCTTTATCATTTAAATCTTCAAGGGACTCCTCGTTGCTACAATTCGTAATTAAAAAAAATAGAGAGATTAAAGAAAGTGCTAATACGCTTTTAAGTTTCATCTTTATAGATTTTTGGGGTTAAGCAAATTAACATTTAAAACAACAACTTATGAAACTGTTGTTCAAAAAATCGACTAAACATCAACAATAAAAGCATTTCACATGTCTTTTTTTGCATTTTGTCGATTTTGAATTTTATTTCATATGTTTTTTTCACACGAATAAATACTGTTTTAAAAAGGAATTTTTCCCCATTGCTTATGTCTTATAATTAGGAATCTAATTCTCCATACTACCCTTTACAGTACTAAGCTATTTACCAATGCAAATTAGTTCTTTCATAGTTCTGTGATAAATTTTCCCATTTGCAAAACTTAATGAATTTACTGACCAGGTTTTGCCTCGAGGGCCTAAGTCATTAACAGCTACCAAAGCAGATTGATCAAACGTTTCGGCATTGGCATCAATAACATAAACCACTCCTAATGCATTGGTAAAATAGATGAAGTTATTTATCATAGTGGGCGATCCTAGAAAGCACTTCTGAAAACCATCTCCTCTGGTTCTGGCATCGAATGCATTTAATTGACCTTTGGAATTCAAGCCGTCATTTTTTTCTTTAGACCCCCAAAGTAAGTCTCCGTTTTCATCAACTTCCGTTGGAACTTCCAAATGCTCATTCTTTCCGCTTTTAACATTATGCCTAGCAATATAAGGTTGATACCTAACCATATAAAACAAATAATCATCAGAAGACATATTACAGTGGCGTTGGTTTTGATGATGTTCCAACGCAACATCTTTTTTAATGATGTAATTCCCTTTTTTAATATCAAAATGGTACTGATCTACGACATTCAATCTTTTTTTAGCAATTAGTTTACCTGTTTTTGTGTCTATGGTTAAGTGACTATCGCCTTTAAAGAACCAGGAAGCCTTATCGGTATCCCAATGTTGGGTGCTTAGTGCGCCCCAACCGGAAACCGCATTTTCTTCTTCAGGCTCCCAATGCCATAAAGCTTGCCCCTGACTACTCTTATCTAAGCTTATTAAACTTAGACCTACCGGTCGCTCCGGTACTTCATGGGGGCCTCCACGACCTATTAGCACTGCTACATTTCCATCACTGGTTTCTCCTAAAACCGGAGTATTATAATGGGTTAAAGCCTCTTCTGTGACCCAAACACGTTCTCCTGTATCCTTATTAAATGCGTGTAAATAATTCCAGCTCTTATTTCTGGTGGCATCATTATCTTCAGGGGGTTCTGCATTTAATATCAAATCTTCAAACAAAATGGAATCAAATTGTTTATTGAATGGTTTTCCTCCTGTACTTGGAACCCAAGTACGCTCCCAGATCAGTTGCCCTTCTAAAGTATAGCATGCCATGCCTCCACTGGCATTTATAGCCCATACATTTTTACCATCGGTAATTGGGCAAGGTGTAGTAGCATCACTAAAACCATAATTGTACTGACTCTCAATTGTACCTTTTACCGTTCTCTCCCAAAGTGTTTCTCCGGTTTCTGAATTTATACATAGCAACACTATATTCTTACTTTTTGCCCCTCCCTTTCTGGCCTTTTTTAGCCTGTTCAACTCATCATAGGCATTATTTAATGCATCAGATTTCCCATGAACATAAGCTTTATAATCTTTTAATACTTTTTCATAAGCCTTACCAATATCATTCCTTCTCATAAGGTTTTCCTCTATCCCAACTCTCTCCAGGCTAGTAGCACTCTGATAATGTTTATGCTTAGCCAAAAAATTGTTCCATTCCTGTTCTGGAGCCTCTAGAGCTTTTTTAAGTTTTCTTAACTTGTTATCATTTTGTAACCTTTTAACCTCAATATCAAAAAGTGTATCATACTTCGCTTTGGTAATTTTAAATCGATTTAAGATTTCAGCATGCTTTGGGTTATCATTAGGCGGGTTTATGGTTATAAACAGTTTATCTTTCCAAATAGCAATACCACTTTGTCCGCCTTCCGGTAAGGTTTTTTTCCATTTAATATTTTTTCCTGTTCTGACTGACCATTCTGTTGGAACCTGTAAATCCGTTTTCACTTTCCAACTCCCGTCCGGGCCACCAGACATAGGCCATTGGTTTTTACTTCCCGGTATAAATGTCCTGGTTTCCTGTATCGTATTACATGACACTAACATCATTAAAACCAATAAACTATGGAACACTATTTTAAATTGAATTTTCATAAAAACTAATTTTTAATATAATCATATGGTATGTCGCCAGATAAGGCAATCAGAAATTGTTCGATCTTTAAAGTTTCCTGTTCACTAAGTGTTGTACCTAATTCATATCTCCCCATAGTTTTTATGGCTGTATTCAGCTTCCCTGATGAGGCATCATGAAAATATGGAGCCGTATATTCTACATTTCTTAATGGTGCCACCCTAAAAAACATTTTATATACAGATTGTTTTGCTACATCATAGTACCCCAAATCTTTTTGATTATGCCATTCTTCCGTGATTCCAAGCTTTTGAAGCATTTGCCCTCCAATATTAGAACCTGTATGGCATGTATAACAGCTTTTGGAATTAAATACTAATCCACCCTCAATTTGTTCTTTAGTAAATGCATTGTCGTCTCCCTTAATGAATTTATCTACCGGTGCTGGTGTAACAAGTCCTTGAATAAAAAAGTATAACGCATTAATCATATTATTAAACGAGATAGGATCAGATTCATTGGGGAAGGCTTTTTCAAATAATATTTGGTAATCTATTTTTTTCTTAAGCCTGTCAACCATTTCAGATTTGCCTGGCATTCCCATTTCATATGGGCTTAAAACTGAATGACCAAGTTTTTCTTTCAAGGTAGTCATTCCTCCATCTGCATTATACATTGGGAGCGTTGCTACATTATAGATTGACGGTACATCTCGATAGAATGTTTTCTTCTTCAATTCCTGATAATATTGCCCATTGGTTCCATATTTTTTTAAATCATGGCAACTGTTACAAGATATATTTGCTTGTGCTGAAAGGGTTTTATCATAGAACAAACGTCTTCCCAAATCTATCTTCTCCTTTTCTATACTTAAAAACTCATCATCCTTTTCTATAGGCACAAAATAGGGTTTCAGAATTTCCCTTAACTTATGGGTATCTTCTTTTAAATTAGATTGGCTAAACACTTGTAATGATTGACCTAATAAAATAAAGATTACCCAAATTGTTTTAAAAAAATTCACAACGTGTATATTAAACCGATCTGGAATTTCTATACCCATAGTATATAACAGGTATTAAACAAATCATTGGCATAATAAAAGAAAACTTTACTTCTGGAATTCCCATAATAGAAGTATCGGCTAAACCAGATCCACCTATATCAATAATAAGGCCTTGAATTGGAGGAAAAATGGCACCTCCTACAATAGCCATTACCAGAAAAGCTGATCCTACTTTTGCTTCGGCTCCCATATCTTTTAGGGCAATACCGTAAATAGTTGGGAAATTAATAGACATAAACAGTGAGATAAAAACCAGACAAATCAACCCAGGCACCCCAGGAATCAATATAGCTCCCATACAGCATAAAACGGACATAAAACCGTATATGAACAATAGTTTTGCTGGTTTGAACTTACTCATCAGACCTGTGGCTATAAATCGGCCAGCTAAGAAAATTGACATTGCAAACATATTCCAATAGGTCGCATTCAATTGATCATCTACCGGTCTGGATTGATTTAAAAACTCTACATATTGAAAAATGGCAGTCCAGCACATTATTTGTGCCCCTACATAAGTCATTTGGGTAAGAACTCCCGGCAGAAAGGCTTTTTTGGCAAAAACTTTAGACAGAGCTTCTCTAAAGGTCATAGCTATTTCTTCCTGTACTTTAGGTATTTTTGTAAGACTTACAATAACCAGAACAATTAAAACCACTACTCCTATTCCCAAATAAGGCAATGAGATGGTTTCTAAATCGGATGTTCTAATAGCACTTTGAGTAGCCTTATCTAAAGCAGCATAAGTTTCTTCATCATAGTTTTTTGATTGAATTTGGCTTAAAACTACAAACTGAGCAACCAACATTCCGGTTAAAGAGCCTATGGGATTAAATGCCTGAGCTAAATTCAATCTTTGCGTGGCAGTTTCTTTATGTCCTAAAGATAATATTAACGGATTGGCAGTGGTTTCCAATAATGATAGGCCACATGTTATAACATACAACGAGAACAGGAAAAAAGTATAATTTTCTAATGCCGAGGCCGGATAAAATAAAAATGCCCCTATAGCAAACAACACCAGACCGAATAAAATACCTGATTTATAACTATACTTTCTGATAAATAACGCTGCCGGTATAGCCATAAAACCATAGCCAAAATAAAAAGCAAATTGTACTAAATAGGCCTGAAAATAACTTAACTCCGGCATGACTTTTTTAAAGGCCGTAACCATAGGATTAGTGACATCATTAGCAAAGCCCCAAAGCGCAAATAATGAAGTTATTACAATAAATGGGATTAATAATTCTTTATTTACTACGGGTACTCTTTGTTTTCTATTCATTAGTGTTTATTTGGTTTGTAAATTTTAAGTTTGGTTATGAAAAAATAGCCGGTAATGGCCCTGTACTATCTGCAAATGTCTCAGTAGGTATACCTATGGCATTCAACATACTTACAAAAAGGTTAGAAAGGTGCACATGTTTTGCATCAAATTTAGTATAACTGCCGTGCTTAAGACCTAATTTAGAACCACCTGCCAGAACCAGAGGACAATTATTCGCGTTATGTGTAGAGCTACAAGCACTTCCATATAAGATTATTGTGTTATCCAATAGGGAGCCATGTTCATCGCTGGTATTCTTCATTCTGTCCAAAAAGTAAGCAAATTGCTTGGCTAACCACTGGTCATACTCCCCCCATTCTACCCAATGCCCTTTGGTCTTATCATGTGATATACTATGATGTCCTTTGGTTCCTAAAGCTATTTTAGGAAAGCTATCACCAAATCCCATACCGTCCTCTCTTGCCATCATATATGTAATTACCCTGGTAGCATCAGTTTCAAAACCTAAGATCATTAAATCTAACGTTGAACGCAGATAGGCTTCAGGGTCACTGGGGCTTACATCCAGGTTTAACAAGCTTGCATCAAAATCTTTTAAGGGAATATCCAGCCATTTTTCATTACGTTTCACCTGTTCTTCTACACGGTTTAATGAGGCCAAATATTCGTCCATTTTAACCTTATCATTCTTACCTAGTTTACGCTGTAAATTTTTGCTATCCTCTAAAACCAGATCCACTATTTTCTTTCCCTGATTTAAGGATTTTCGTCTTTGCATACTTGAAGCTCCTCCGTTAGGTGAAAAATAGCGTTCAAAGATTTCACGTTGCCTGTGTTCTGAAGGAATTGCTCTTCCTACAGAGTCAAAGGATAATGTAGAAGCTCTGGATTTATAACCTACTCCTCCATCAGTAGATAGCGATAGCGAAGGGAACCGTGTTTTCTCTGCCGTATATTTTGCTGCCACCTGATCTACCGAGATACTGTTTTTATATTCTCCTCTCAAATCGCCTGCGGTCAACCAGGTATCTCCTGCTATATGTCCTAAAACACTCCTGCTAAACGGATGGCTTAACCCTCCTAAAATTGACATGTCCTTTCTAAACGGCGCTAGTGATGACAGGGACTGAGTTAATTCATAATCGGTTCCATCCTTTAAGGGAAACCAATTCCACTTGCTATGCTCCGGGCTCTCCTTTGGCGGCATGGCCACTCCATTAGGAAAATACAAATAACATAAGCGTTTTGGAATGTCTCTTTTCTCTGCAAATGAAGATAAGGAGTTCATCCCCATACTTTCCATATACGGAATCATACAGGCTACTCCCAGCCCTTTTATAAATGTTCGTCTGTCTAAATGCCAAGATTTTTTTGCCATAATAATACGTATTTATTCTCTACCCTTTTGAAAATGAAGGACTCAATACAATTTCCTCAATTACAGATTGAAACTTAAAATTTTTTGTTTTTACCTTTTTTACAATATCACTTATCTCTGCTTCATCTGCAAACGTAATTGTTCTCCCTAATGCATAAGTAAACAAATGCTCTACCAGTGATTTTGTGAATTCTTCAGTTTTTTGATATAAAATATATTCTTTTATACCCTTAATACCTTCTACTTCTGTACCATCCGGTAATACTGAAGTCACATCAATAGGCTTTCCTTTAGCCATTCTCTTAAACCTGCCAACAGCATCATAATTCTCAAAAACAACACCATATGGATCTATTTTTAAATGGCAACTAATGCAAGATGCCTTATTTCTATGTAACTCTAACTGCTCTTTAAGCGTTAATTTTTCAAAACCGGGCGTGTCAGGATCAATTTCGGGAACATTAGGTGGCGGTGGTGGTGCTGGATCTCCTAATATTTTTTCTTTTAACCAAACCGCACGTTTTATAGGATGTGCCTGTTCTCCGTCTGAGTGACCATTTAAAAATGCGCCTTGAGATAATAATCCGCCTCTATTAAA
Organism: Alterotamlana spongicola; assembly: GCF_035818475.1. Lineage (NCBI taxonomy): Bacteria > Pseudomonadati > Bacteroidota > Flavobacteriia > Flavobacteriales > Flavobacteriaceae > Alterotamlana > Alterotamlana spongicola. The sequence continues at coordinate 78,153 of NZ_JAYMGV010000002.1, read as the reverse complement.
GCTTTTATCAAGCTCTACCGGTCTAAATTCATTTCCGGAAATACCATTAATGCCATAAAATTCAGCTAAATTTTGGTTTAACATAGCAAAATCGGAATCTATCAAATTCATTATACTCATGTTTTCTTTCAATACATGGTGCATAAACTGGTAGGTCTCTTCACTCATATCTTCCTTAACAAAACGGCTATAATCCTTGTACATCTTCATATTAGTATTCATACTCTTATGCCTGTCAATACGTAACCACTCATAAGTAAAGGAGCGAATCATTCTCCATATTTTAGAATCGTCAACCATACGCTTAATTTGCCCCTGAAGCTCATTTCTTAATTTATGGTCTGAAGCCAAATTCATCAACTCTGTATCCGGAGGAGAATTCCATAAAAAATATGACAAGTTAGAAGCCAGGTAAAATTCCTGCTCTTTAACTTTAATTTCCGGGTTTTCGGGTTCAAAGATATATAAGAAGCTTGGCGAACATAAAATCGCAATTAAAACCTCTTTAACACCGTCTTCATAACGCGTATAATCTTCTTTTATACTTTGCCAGAAATTCATATACCTATTAACCTCTGATTCTGTAACAGGTCTTCTAAAGGCACGTTCCATAAATCGGGTAATAACCTCTTCGGTATATAAATCCTTATTTGATTTATTGGGTGAATCAAATAAAATATTATGATGACTTTTTGGTGGCCAGGTTGGATAATATGGTGCTTCAAATTCAATGGACTTAACTAAAAGCGGTGGACCGGTATCCTCAACATTTTTAACTAAAAAATCGTTCCATAGCCCCAAAACCATCATATTAGCAAGATCTCCACTTACATTTGAACCGGCAGCAGGAACTGGTAAATTCTCTAAACGTCCTTTAAACTCTAATATTTGGGAATCTCCAAAACTAGCCGTGACTTGTTTTGTATGATCAAAATTCTTATAATCCATCCCGTCATCTGTTCTTGATCCTGCAAAAACCCTAACAGATGGTTTATCAAATTGATACTTAGCTTCATTTCTAGTAACCTCTTCCTCTAGTTCATTTAAGTAAGGACTATCTTCTGAAACTGGTGTCATTATTATAGAACTGAGCCCAACAAAAAATTTCCTATCCAATGTTCCTGTGTGTATGCCTTTATTTAAGTAAATAAGTCTTAAAGGTGTTACAATACTATCAAGCCCTTCTTGTTCCTTTTCCATATGAAACCTTTCCTGGATCACTCCCTTTTTTAATAGGCCTAATCTGATTGAAGGCATAGCGTCATCTGCAACGTAAGGATGTACCAAATCTATCTGATAATATCCTTCTTTTGGTACGTTATATTTAAAGCTGGCATTAACATCATCTGTGACGTTAGTTGATACCAACCACTTATTGTCTATTATTTTGAGGTTCTTAAGATCCTTAAAATCTTCAGGCTTGATTAGTATGGCTTCTGATGATTTAGGAGCTGGTACCTTTTCCCGTAACCCGATAAGGCGCTCACCTCCTTTATAAACATACCCTTTTGATGCTTCGACCCTAAGAACAAAATCTCCCTTTCGTGGGAAATAATCCTTAATAATCATTTTTAAATTGGGAGAAGGCCCTTGCCAAGACCGTGGTGGTAATTCCTGATGTGGTAGCGCAGAATTAAGTAGCATACCTTCTTTAACCACGCTAAAACGGTCATTTGCTGAACCACGCATCCCCAAACCTATACTACCCTTGATCTTATTTAGTAAGTCCGGACTAGCATCTTTTTTATAGACATCAATTGAAAAATTATTGGAGCTAATAGCAATTGTCTGAAAACCTCTAAATTCAGCACCGTGCTTATCCTTTGTTATACCTCTTGATATGTCTACCTTATACTTTATAGTTTCAGGCTTATCTCCAAATACAATAGCTTCGTCTAGCGCTTCTCGGGCTATTTTTTGGTAATAATCTATATGCAATGGTGAAATCTGCAAGACCTCACCATTATTGCTAAAGCCCATTTTTGATTTTCCATCATCAGGTAAAACAGCCCCAAAGTTTAATGGTATATCTAACAGCTCCTTAAGCGTGTTAGTATATTGCTCTTTAGTTAATCTGCGCATCACCCCTTTACTGGCATTTTGCTTGGAAATTGCTGCTTTGGCCAATGATGAGGTCATCCAATCTACAACCAACTGTAATTCGTCAGGCTTTAATTGAGGTTTTTTCTTTGGAGGCATTTCCCCAGAATTAATCATATCTAAAGCTGAATGCCAACTTTCGGCATCCGGCCCATTAACCATATCCCAATTCAATCGATCCAATCGTACACCTCCCTTTTGCTTATCTGCTCCATGACAGCTATAACAATACTTTGCAAAAACCGGCTTAACTGCGTTAGTATATTCCAGTCCTTCTTTTGATAAGTTATTCTGTTCCTGACTTAGGAAAAGTGACAATTCTTCCTGCTCCTTCTTAGCTTTTGCCTCTTCTTTAATCTTTTCTTCAAGTGCTACTTCCTGTTTCATTTCAGGCGACACATCTTCTAATGATTGTGTAATCCAACTTAAAAGATTATTACGTTCAACTTCAGTTAGTGGCTCTTCTTCTTCTGGAGGCATATTGCCCTCACTTATCTCTTTATAGACTGTTTTCCATGTTAAAACGTCTTCTGCATTTAGCATTTCCCAACCTACAGTATCAAGTCGCAAATCCCCTTTTTGTTTATTCTCATTATGACACTTGAAACAATTATTATCTAAAATAGGGTGAATAGTATCTGCAAAAGTAAATGCCCTGTTTACGTCTTGGTTTGAGTCTTTATCTTCTGCCAATTCCTTAATGGAAGATAATATAGATTCTGCTTTTGTTTTTTCTACACCAAAAAGCTCTTTTAAACTATCTGGCATATCCTTGGTTAGATAATTTGATCCGTGGGTTAAGGAACCTCCGTAATGCCCTGCAAATGTTAGCAGTCCCACATTTATCAATAATAGTAATTGATATATCCTAACATAGCGTTTTGATGTAGTATATGCCCATGTACGATATACCAATAGCCAAACACTTAATAAAGCTGTTGCCCACCCCAACCATTTATGAAATGATAACACCTCCTCTTTATAACCACCGCTGGAAGCCAGAAAAAAGCCGAATAAAACTGTGGGAATTATACTTAGTACAGTAAACCATAATAGAACTTTACCGGAGTTTTCAAGTTTAAGCTTTGGCTTAATCAGGTTTACAACCTCCATAACCAAAACACCTAATAAAGCCCCTATTGGAATATGAAGTAATAACGGGTGAAAATTTCCAAAATATAAGACTACTTCATTGCCTTCATCAATATTTATAGGTATAAGAATTAATCCAAACAGGATTAGTGTTATAACTGATGCTACGGCCAAAGTTAATTTCATAAAAGTATTGCGCTATAAATCTTGGTATGTTTAGTGTATGTTTTGCAGGTTTGTACAAATCTAATATTTAATGATTCAATATTTATTACATATCAATGAATAAACATAACAAATGATTTTAATTTAAAATAAGTGTTAAATATATAAGAAATAATCAATACATGAAAATCTTCAATATTTATACTCTGATACCTTTCAATTAATATGTTACTCAAGAGTTCTTTCAATGCATACAGGTTCTTCTTTATCTACTTCTTCAAATAAGAAATCTAACATCTCACAGCGTATTACTCTTGCTTTTCCCTTAGATGTGCAATGTCATTTACATAGAGGCTTTTTGTAATAATAAGTACTTGTAATTAGTGATTTTCTACTGGAAAAACTCAATGCTTATTAAAAAACATTTAATTAAGTTCTTAATATTAACGCTAAATCAATTTAATTGTATTTTTCAGCAAACATAAAGGATAAGTTTGCAAATCAAGAATATATTGACACCTCTGTTCAAGACTAATTTTGTGTTATATAAACTCATTTTAATAACATGACATTATCTACAGCCGATACCATTGTTTTTATATCCTATTTTGTTTTATATTAATAGTTGGGTTTGGAGCCTTTTTTTAGATAGAATGGGAATTGCCTTTTAACACGCTCTGCTGTTTTGGTACTGATTTCAATTTTTAAAAAGGAGAAAAAGAAAGTAACCTCATTAAAATAGAGGAAGGCAAGTATAAAACAAGTACGCTGTTCAATGTAGCAAATATATTGATAAGTACCTTTTTAGGTGTGTTATACTATATATTTTGGTGAAAATAGCAAACATATAAAATTACAAAGAAGTAAAACACACAATAAAATGCACAAGTTTTGGAAAAATGACGAAGCACTATTTGTAGCAGCAAAAAAAGAATTGTTTACTGCAGTAGTAGGCGATGCCATGGACAAAATGAACTTACTACATCAGTTTTTGCCACAAAAAATACACCCCTTAAAAAGCGATATGTTTTTAATAGGCAGGGCCATGCCTGTATTGGAAGCTGATACTTTCGAAGAACTAAGTGTTGGAAGCCAAAACCCATTAATGGCAAAGCCCTTTGGTTTAATGCTGGAAGCTTTGGACGATTTAAAAAAGAACGAAGTTTATATCTGTTCAGGAGCCTCTCCAAGCTATGCGTTGGTGGGCGAGTTAATGATGACAAGAGCAAAAATTTTAGGAGCTGCGGGAGCCGTAGTAAACGGATATTCAAGAGATACCTTTGGTATGTTGGAATTGGGGCTTCCAGTTTTTTCATATGGAAATTATGCACAAGACCAAGGCCCTCGTGGAAAAGTAATCGATTTTAGGGTACCCATTGAAATGGATGGTGTACGAATTAATCCAGGTGATATTGTTGTAGGTGATATAGACGGTGTTTGTATTGTACCACAAGAACATGAAGAAGAAGTGTTTTTAAGAGCATTTGAAAAAGCCAGAGGCGAAAAAACCGTATTAAAAGCCATTCAAAATGGCATGAGTGCCGTAGATGCATGGAACAAATACCAAATCATGTAAAAAATATAGAAATGAATCAAGATAAAATGAAGACACTTGTTAAAAATCTCATCCCTTTTTACCTATTATTTTTAGGATGTAATTGTATACAAGCTCAACTGAGTTTAAATACGGTTCTAACTGAGACTAAGGTCGAAACACCTAGGATTTCACCAATTCCACAAGAAGTAGAGGGTATAAAAAATCCCGTAATATCTCTTAATGGAACTTGGAAAGTTGCTATTGGCCAAGGCGTAGAAAAGTCGATTCAAGTACCAGGAGAACTGGTTATGCAAGGGTTTGATTTAAACATAGGAGAAACGGCCCATTATAAAACAAAAGTTGAGATTCCAAAAGATTGGACAAATAAACGCATATTTATTCGATTTGATGCGGTGAGTTCTCATGCTTTGGTAAAAGTAAATAATAGTACAGTTGTGGAACATGAAGGTAGTTTCGTTCCTTTTGAAACCGAAATCACAGAAGCTTTGAAACAAAATGACAATCAACTCCAAGTTGACGTGCAAGCAAATACAATAAGTGATATCCTTGCCTCTACTTCACAATATGCAGCCCATACAGTAGCAGGAATTTTACGTAAAGTCACACTTTTTGTTTTACCTAAAACAAATATTTCTGATATTACCATTAACACCGTATTTGATAAAAAGTTCAGGAATGCAAATTTAAATATAGAAACAAAAATTGAATCTTCTAACAATGATTCTCAAGGAATACAATTGAGATATTCATTGTTTTCAGGAAAAAAACAACTACAACAAAAAACAGTTTCTGTAAACTCCAGTTTATCAAAAGTATCCATTGCAGTTAAAAAACCTTATCAGTGGAATCCAGAAAGCCCTTATTTGTATGAGTTGAGTACCGAATTGATAAAAAACGGCAAGGCCATCCAAACAAATAAGCAAAAAATAGGCTTTAGGCAGGTCGCAATAAAAGGTAGCCAAGTGTATGTAAACGGAAAAGCAATTAAGCTGCGTGGAGTAAATCGCCATAGTATTCACCCATTAACCGGGCGTTCTTTAAGTCCGACATTAGAACGATTGGATGCCGAATTATTTAAAAAAGCCAACTGTAATTTCATAAGAACCTCACACTATCCGCCATCCGAAGAATTTTTAAAAGCAGCCGATTCCTTAGGGCTATTTATAGAAAGTGAAGCAGCTTTGGCATGGATTGGACATCCAGCAGCAGCCATTTGGGGAAAATGGGATTATAAAAACGAACGTTTATTACCCTATATGCTCAAAGCCAATATTGAAAATATAGAAGCCAATAAAAACCATCCATCGGTAATTATTTGGTCTTTAGGTAACGAATCTTTATGGAGTCCACTTTGGAATAAAGTAAAGTCTGTAGTGAAACATATTGATACAACAAGACCTTTAGCATTTCACGACCAAATTTGGGGTGAGTTTAATAATAACGGTAGCACCTCAGATATAGCCAATTTTCATTATCCAGATATAAATGGACCTGCTAGAACAGATACTATAAATAAGCCTGTTCTGTTTGGAGAATTTGCACATTTATCAACTTATAACAGAAGAGAATTGCTCACAGACCCAGGTATTCGAGATGCCTATAATGCACCATTAGTAGCCTTTTACGATTCTATTTATAAACACCCCAACAATTTAGGCGGGGCTATTTGGAGTGGTATTGATGATACCTTTCATTTACCCAATGGTAAAATAGCTGGCTATGGACCTTGGGGGCCTATTGATGGCTGGAGAAGACCAAAACCAGAATATTTTGGTATGAAAAAAGCATTCTCCCCTATAAAAATAAAAGAAGCTAAGCAACTTAAAGGAAAATTAAGAATAAAAGTAGAAAACCGTTATGATTTCACAGCTTTATCAGCTATAAAAATTAAAGCTGAAATAAATGGGGAAATACGAAAAATACACAGTAAGATTCTACCGAGACAAGAAGGGTACATTACAATACCCAGTAAGAAGAAAGTAGATCATTTAAAACTAACTTTTTATAATGCAAATGGTTTAATTGTAGAACAAGAATGTTTTGATTTTACCGAAAAAGTTGTTCCGGGATTGGAAAACAATAAACAATTGTCCTATTCAGAGAACAAAGCATCTTATCTTATCAAACAAGGGAATGTTACTTACCGAGTTAGTAAAATTAATGGTACCATAGTTTCCGTTAAAAAGGAGAACAAATCTGTATTAACCCAAGGGCCAAGATTCACGGTAGTAGCTATGAACAGTGAAGATGGAGGTAAAGGCAGTATTGCTGGAGAAACTTACCAAAGACACATAGAACCCATTCAAAGTTTTCCCTGGCCTGTGAAATATGCATCAAATATAACTATAGAAAAAACAGCAGATGATATCCAAATGACTATAGAACTAACCTTTAAAAAAGGCAAAGGAAAACTGTGGTACATTTTTAAACCTAACGGGCAATTTGTAACCAAATATGAAATTGAACAGACCACAGGAGAAGATTCTCCCTATCAATACGGCTTAATGTTACAACTACCTAAAACATTTGAGAATCTTTCATGGAAAAGAAAGGGAGATTTCAGTAGTTATCCTCAAGACCATATTGGTAGAAATCAAGGAACGGCTAAATTAAATGCAAAAGTAACAACTGGAGTTGAACCGTGGAGAGAACAACCCAATCATGCTTGGAAGGATGATGCCAATGAGTTGGGAAGTAATGACTTTAAATCGACCAAAAGAAATATTTATCAAGCTTCGTTAACTGCTGATAATGGAACAAAAATAACAGTTCTTTCAAACACAAAACAAGGTTCCAGAACTTGGTTACAAGAAGAACACATCAATTGGCTTATTTCTGACTATTCAAATAATGGGTCAGAACCATTTTATGACACGCCCCATAGTAATGGAAGAATTACAACAAAAGATAAGGTCCTAAAAGGAACATTAATTTTAAGCATTGAATGAAAAACAATACCATAAATGAAAATAACAGATGTAAAAGTATGGTTAGTTGAAGGCGTTAAGTATAACTGGACATTTTTAAAAATTTACACCAATAAAGGTGTAACAGGTATTGGTGAAGCTACCAACTGGCCAGGGAGCCAGATAGTAGAAGCAGCAGCCAAAGAATTAGGAAAAAGAATAATTGGTCTGGACCCTATGCAAATAGATTTTATCTGGACCAAATTGTACAGAGATTTAAATTGGGTAGGCCCCTATGGAGCCAGTATGTGTGCCATTTCAGGAATAGATATGGCATTGTTAGACCTCAAAGGAAAAACATTGGGAGTACCAGTATATGATTTGTTAGGAGGCTCGTTTAGAACCAAAATACAGTTATATGCCAATTATTGGTTTACAGGAGGCGAACATAACGAAGTCGATTATGCAAAACAAGCCAAAGAAGTAAAAGCAGCAGGTTTTACAGGTTTGAAGTTTGACCCTTTTGCCCATACCAATTATTTTTATGGAGAGGATTTAGATACCAATTTATCCCTGTCTAAATCGCAACAAAATAGAGCTTTTGAAGTGAGTAAAGCTGTAAGAGAAGCTGTTGGAGAGGACATGGATATTATGATAGAAACCCATGCCATGCTTAATTTTAAAGTAGCAATTGCCATGGCAAAACGTTTGGCAGCCCTAGATATTACTTGGTATGAAGAACCAGCAGGCCCAGAAAGCGCAGATACGTTAAGAGCTTTTAGAGAGCGTATAGCCCCTGAAGTTTCTATTTGTGTAGGAGAACGGCATTATACAAGACACGGCATCCGTCCCATATTAGAAAAACACATTTGCGATGTCATTATGCCTGATATTACCCGTTGTGGAGGTCCCTCCGAAATGAAACGTATGGCAACCATGGCAGAAGCTTATAATGTTATGGTAGCACCGCACAACCCTAATGGCCCCCTATCAACCTTAGCATCAGCACATGTTTGTGCATCCATTCCAAACTTTTTTAGACAAGAATTTATTTTTAAAGACGTACCTTGGAGGGACACTGTAATCAATTATCCTTTAGATATTCAAAATGGACAATTGATACTCAGTAAAAGACCTGGTTTGGGGGTAGATTTAGTTGAAGAAGAAATGGAAAAGTATCCAGGAATTAGAGAACACAGAGACGGATTTTATATCTAACAATTAAAACAAGTACATGTTAACTATTGATTTAAAAGGAAAAACCGCCCTGGTAACAGGAGTTAGTAATGGCGTAGGACAAGGCGTTGCCAAAATACTGGCAAAGGCAGGTTGTAATATATCTGGTTGCGGGCGTTCTGCTGAAAATTCTGAAGGAGCAAAAGCTTTTATCGATAATATAGAAAAAGAAGGCACTCAGGCAATATATACAGCTCATGATATAACATCCATAAAAGCCCAAGAAAAACTCATCCAAAAAACCATAGCAACATTCGGCAGTATTGATATTTTGGTATCCAATGCCGGAGTTAACGTATTTGAAGGCGCAGAAAAGTGTTCCGAAGAACAGTGGCAATTTAACATGGAATTGAATTTAAAATCACACTGGCAATTGAGCAAACTTTGCAAGCCCTACTTAGAAAAAAGTGGAAAAGGCGTTATATTAATAATGACTTCAAACCACTCAAATTATACAATACCAGGCTGTTTTCCGTACAATGTAGCTAAAACAGCTATAAAAGGTTTGGTGCAATCATTGGCCATAGAATGGGGACCCAAAATTAGAGCAATAGGTATTGCCCCTGGGTTTATAGATACCAAAGGCAATCAAAAATGGTTTGATAGTTTTCCCGATGCAGCAAAAGAACGTCAACGCACTATAGATGCACATCCCGTTAAACGGATAGGAACCTCAGAAGAGATAGGCGCTTTATGTGCTTTTTTAGCCTCTGATGCAGCAGCGTTTATCTCAGGAACCACGTATCTAATAGACGGTGGCCGTTCGGCATTGATGCAAGATTAATATTAAAGTCAATGGGGTTTTAAAAACATGAAAGCAGAGGTACTATTAAAATCCAACGCTAGTTTAGGAGAAGGGCCATTATGGTTGCCTTATGCAAATGAATTAATGTGGGTTGATATTAACAAGGGAAAAGTACACAACCTTAAATTAAAAAGCAATCAAGATGCCATAGTTTATCATGGAGATAAAACAGCTTGTGTTTTACCCCTTTCTAAAAATGTGTATTTAATAGCTGATACTAATAAACTTATAAAGTATAATAAGAAGACCAGCGCATATAGCCTTTATTTGGAAATTGATTTTAAAGACTCCAATGTTCGTTTCAATGATGGAAAAATAGATCCGAATGGAACTATTTGGATTGGCACTATGGATATGGATGCAACTCCAAATAAGGGAAGCCTATATCGAATCGATTCAAAAAAGAATGTCTCAGAAGTATTACAAGGTGTTAGCATATCAAATGGATTAGCATGGGCATTAGATGGAAAAACCATGTATTACATAGATACATTTGAAAATGTAGTTTATGCTTTTGATTTCAATGATAAAAGTGAGATTTCAAACCAACGGATTGCCATTAATGTTCCAAAAAATATAGGCGCACCGGATGGAATGACTATTGATAATAAAGGCAATTTATGGGTTGCGATGTGGGGAGGTTCAGCTGTTATTTGTTGGAATCCTAAATCAGGACAAATACTCTATAAAATTGAAGTGGAGGCGCCTCATGTAACCTCATGCGTTTTTGGAGGGAAAGATATGGATACACTTTTCATAACTACAGCAAGGGAAGGGCTTTCCGAAAAAGATTTAGAAGCATATCCTTTAAGTGGAAGTCTTTTTTATATCAAGCTAAAGGAAAAAGGCGTCAAGGGATATTTTTTAAAATGACAATCTCTATATTTGCTTTTACTCTATAATTATTCCAATGAAAGCAAATTTCAGAAAACTAAAAAGACCTATTGAAGATGCTTTTCATATTAGAAAAGATACCAGAGAAGTTTTTGATGATGCATGGCACTATCATGATATGCTCGAGCTAGTTTATATAGAGCAAGGTAAGGGAGAACGATATATAGGAGACTCCATAGAGGCTTTTAAAAAAGGGGATATTATTTTAGTCGGTAGTAAATTACCTCATGTTTGGAGAAGTAACATAGCTAAGAATAAAGCTAATCACCCCAAAAAACGAGCCGTAGCAATAGTCATTCAATTTCCCATAGATTTTTTCGGAAATCATTTTTCGGAGTTGTCAGAATCTATCGAGATAAAACAACTGATAAAACGAGCAGAAAGAGGTATTGCTTTTAAAGGAAATGGAAAAAAAATATTGACCAAACAAATAACGGCTTTGTTAACGTATAAGGGCATGGAACGGCTGATTAAGTTTCTTGAAATGCTTTACACTTTAGCATTGTTTGAAAAATACGATTTGTTGGCAAGTCCACATTTTATAAATACCATATATAGCAACGATTTAAAAATAAACAAAGCTTTTGAATATATTATGGAGCATTTTAAAGAAGAGCTAAAGTTATCTGATGTAGCAGCTAATGCGGGGATGAATAAAACAGCTTTTTGTAGATTTTTTAAAAACAAAACAAAAAAGACTTTTTCTAATTTTTTAAATGAAATAAGAATTGGGTATGCCTGTAAATTAATTAGAGAAGACAATTTAACCATTGTTGAAGCACTCTACGGAAGCGGCTATAGCAGTCCTTCTTATTTTTATAAAAATTTTAAATTGATAAAAGGAATTTCTCCAACGGAATATCAATCAAACCTTACAAATTAAAATTGCTGTTTTATAAAAATTCGTTTTTTGTATAGCCAATAAACAGGGATATAACAAAAGCGTGTAACTATAAATAGTTCTTTATGGATTTGGTATACAATCAGGTGACCCCATATAGTTAAAAGTGTTTAAAATATTAAAAGACATGGCTTACAGAATTTTGATCAACCCTGCTTCTATGATCACTCTACTCGTTTAATCTTATGCATAGGGACTTCCCAATCGTCTGTTCTAAAAATATCTACTGGCAACCCGTTTTTTCCGTAAAGTTTAGGTATGGAAGTATTAGAAAACCCATATCTTACGGCAATTGGCCGCTTAACTTTTTTAGACCAAACAACCACACCGTCTTTATTTATTTTGGCCTTAGCAGGGTAAAATATCCGGTCTGCTCCGGCAATTTGAAATTCTGTTATTTCTCCTTTCGACATTAGCCCATTATATGCATGATTAAACCTGATTTCAGCCTTATTCCCCACTAATGTCATAGAAGAAAAAGAGGGATAATCTATATTGTATCCGGTTTTATTATAAGTCTTTACAAGTGCCATTGCCGCTAATCTTTTTCCCACTTCTGTCTTTTGTCTTGGATGGATGTTCTTTATATCGTCAACCAGATCATGAATAACTATCATACCTGTTTTATGGTGCGTAACAGAACGCGACTGGGATTCCCTAACCAATGGAGCCATATGTTCATTATTATAATCAAAAGGCGCAATCTGCACATAGTAAAAAGGGAAATCAATATCCCATTTTTTTCTCCAGGCATCAATCATTAGTGGCATAAGACTGGCGTATGTTTTAGGGAAAAACCTATTGCTTTCCCCTTGATACCAAATAACACCGGCAATAGTAAATCGTGTTATCGGATTTATCATCGCATTATAGGTTAAACCGGCATCCTTTGGCCACCATGCATAAGCTTCCAAGCTGTCTAACTCTTCTTTATATATCGGATTTTCATTTATCAGTTCTTCGGGAATCCATGGCTCTATATTTGTCCCACCCCAACTGGCATGCAAAAGTCCAACGGGTACTTTTAGGTCTTCATGTATTGTTTTTCCAAAATTGTAGGCTACTGCTGAAAAACCTTTGGCCTCTTCTGGAGTACATACAATCCATCTCCCCTCACAACTGTCTTGAGGATGATTTGATGTTCTGCGGGAAACCTGAAAAAAACGAACGGATGGATAATGAGCTTCCTTAATTTTCCTTTTATAGTCAATGACACCGGCAAAACCAGGAGAAAGTGAATCCATAGGCATTTCCATATTGGACTGACCTGAACACATCCACACCTCACCAACCAATACATTTTTGATTTTTATAGTTTCATGGCCCATAATATGTAAGGTATATGGTCCTCCTGATTTGGGAGTTGGTAACTTTAACGACCATCTTCCCTGATAAACCTTAGTTGATAAAGTGTCTGAACCCCAACTGCCCCAAACTAAAATCTGTTCAGCTGACTTCGTGCTCCACCCCCAAATTTCTACTTCAGATTCCTGTTGAAGTACCATATTATCAGAAATTACAGATGGTAGCATAATCTTAGCTGAAAGAGCCATAGGTGCGCAAAACATGATGATACCCCCTAAAAGCATGTGTTTTATTTTCTTGATTCTAAAAATTTGTTTCGTAAATTTCATTTGTATCTATTTTAATAATTCTTTTATAGTCAATGGGTTGAGCATTGGATGCTGTTCTCCCATGTCAATGTTAGCATCTCTTTTAAAATTATTGCTTCCTCTTTCACGCCTATCATAATCAATTAAATCTCATCCTTAGTGTAAAATCCGCTATAGTGCCCGAGTTGATTAAAATAACCTGACATTACAACATGGGAAGTACAGGTAGAGATTAAGCACATCAAAATGCAAAAACCAACTTCTGTTATGCTAAAAAGTGAGCATTTAATCATGAGTTCCTTTTCTTTATTTGGTTATTACACCTAGTTCTGTCAGCGCCGCATATTTCTTTCCTACAACCTCTACTGCTTTAAACATGATGTATTTGGCCTTTGTTGGCTCTATAGATACCTGTTGCTCAATAGGGTTGTTATAAATATTTGAGAATTCCCCATTCCCCTTTAAATCCCAGACCTTTCCATCAAGACTTGTATAAAACTCGTAATGCGTTACAATGCCATCTTTAATTCCATCCTGGCGGGGAGTCATTACAAAGCCTTCTACGTCAAGTTCTTCACCCAGATTAACAATAATTTCTCTATCCCTATCGTCTTCTAAGGTATGCCAATCTGTGGTATTATTTTCGTCTATTACTTTCCATGAAACATTGTGTCCTTCTTGGGAACTGGCATAAAGCACTTCCCATTTCTTTTTTGTTTGATTATAAATCACAGTTGTAGTAGGACTACTCTCATGATGATAGAAAATTTTAGATTTTACAATGCCTCCCTGTTTTAGTTCTAAAGGCTTTCTATAAATAGGTGATTTTGGATTTGGCTCAGTCCCATCAATGGTATAATGGATTTCACCTGAACCTGCAATTGTAACATACCCGGATTTGTCTCTTGAAATTAGTGGAGACTCCAAGCTAATGGGTTGTAAATGCACCGAAAGTTGGGTAATAACAGGGCAAGCAACAGCCTTAGTTATCCTCAACCTAATCTTATTTGTTGTTTGAAGACTACCCTTCCATAAGCGTCTGTGTCCTATAGATTCGGCTTTTGCAAACTCTTCCCACTCATTACCGGTCCATTTATCAAGTGCCCACCCCCAAATACGTTGCCCTAATGGAATGAACTCTCTAATATTCACCACGTTAAACTCCGTCTGAACCGGGAACTCCACTACAATTTCTGGTGTTAATTCTTTGTCATCCGAAGCCCAATAGGTTTGCTGATTGTCATCACGCAAATTAGACACACCATAGACTTTACTATTCCCTCTGGTATTAGAAGCTTTAAAAATGGCTTCTTTAGACAGGTCTTTGGCAAATGTTGCATCAATAATTTCTTTGAACTTGGTTAGGGATGCCATGTCATTTTCATGAATAAGTCCTCTTCTGTCAGGAGGTAGGTTTAAAATTAATGTTGTTCCATGTCCTAAACTTTCATAATACAATTTCACCAATGTCTCCGGAGATTTGACGCGACTGTCTTCGCTTTCATGATAGAACCAGCCCGGCCTAATTGAGGTATTGGTTTCTGCCGGCATCCAAAACTTTCCTTCCCTGTGACCGTTAATTGCCTCCCAATATCTTGTTTGTCCGTTTGCCGGTGGTTGACCTTCTTCCCTTCCCTTTGGGGTGTACCTGTGCCAACACGGATCACCGGAAAACCCCTCCTCGGTTCCAATCCACCTAACATCTAAGCCAATATCAGAGAATATGGCTGCCGTAGGTTGCAATGCCCTAATCATTTTAAAGGTGCCGTCCCAATCATAATATGTAGCCCGGTCTATCGTACGGTTCTCATTAGCACCTCCGTAATAGCCCGTTCCTCCATTTGCACCATCAAACCATACCTCAAAAATCTCTCCGTAGTTGCTTAGCAATTCTTTTAATTGCTCTCTAAAAACCTTTATGTACTCAGGGCTTCCATAACCTTTATGGTTACGGTCCCAAGGCGACAGATACATCCCAACTTTCAATCCATGCTTTCGGCAAGCCTTTACAATTTCTCCAACAATATCCCCATTACCATTTTTATATGGTGATTTAGAAATATTATGCTCTGTGGTTTTTGTTGGCCATAGGCAGAATCCGTCATGATGCTTGGTAGTCAACACCAATCCCTTCATCCCTGCATTTTTGCATGCCAATACGATCTGCTCAGCATTAAATGCAGTAGGATCAAACCACTTGGGCGACTCATCTCCAAATCCCCATTCTTTATCAGTAAAAGTATTGATCGTAAAGTGAATGAATGCATAGAATTCGGTATCATGCCACTGCATTTGTTGTGTATTAGGCAATGGACCAAATGGTTCTGGAGGTACTATATCATTTTTGCACCCTGACAGGGTAATACTCAATAAACATAGATATGCCAAGCTTTTTACACTTTTCAATATACTTTTCACACCTTTATCCATATTACTTTACTTGTATCTTATTTAACTTTTAACTCCTATTGTATGCTTCACTTAACACCATCCCCTATCCTTCTGATTATTAAAAAATACACTTTATATTAAACCGAGCTTTTACTGCTTTTTATCTTATTTAAATACTTATCAAATTGAAGCTCCTCACCGGCCTTTATTACAATTTCTCTGGTTAAATCTAAATACCTCAACCTAAGGGTATCTGTAGCTTTTGATCTTATATGTAAACTTTTCAATTTGCCTTCATTCCATTCAATATCCAATTGGTATGCGCCATTTGCCTTTATTCCCTTAATATAACCAGATTTCCAAACTGACGGAAGTGCTGGCAAGAGGTGTATTTCTCCTAAGTGACTTTGCATTAACATTTCCAATATACCGGCAGGTGCCCCAAAATTTCCGTCTATCTGAAAGGGTGGACAAGCATCTAATAAATTAGGATAACAACCGCCACCAAGGTTTCCCATAGTATAATTGGTAGGTGCTACCGGGTTGTACAATTGGGTTAACAAATTATGAGCTTTATCCCCATCAAATAGTCTAGCCCAAAAATTAATTTTCCATGCCAAACTCCATCCTGTACCGGCATCTCCCCGCATATTAAGTGTTCTTTTACAAGCTTCGGCAAGTTCAGGAGTTGTATGTGGAGATATTTGATTCCCCGGATGTAGCGCAAAAAGATGAGCAATATGGCGATGCGTATCCTCGGGATTATCCCAATCGTTGTACCATTCCTGCAATTGTCCATACTGTCCAATTTTGAATGGCGGCAATTGTTTCAATGCCATTTCAATCTCTTTTTTAAAATATACATCCGTTTTCAAAATATTTGTTGCTGCTATGGTATTGGTAAACAAGTCCCTTATCAGTCCAATATCTGATGTTGAGGCAATATCTACACATCCGTACACATCCATGTTGGTCATAAAGAAATTTTCCGGTGAAACCGATGGCCCTGTTACTAAATACCCATCAGGACCTTCCCAAAGCCAATCTAAGACAAACCTTGCTGCGCCCTTCATTATGGGATAGGCATGATTTCTTAAATAGGTGGTATCTCTATTATAAGTATAATGTTCATATACATGTTTACTGAACCAGGCACCAGACATAGGGAAATTGGCCCAACTAGGGCTTCTTTTATCTGATGTAGATATATTTCCTACTGGATTGGTGGATGCCCAAATATCAGTATTATGATGGGAACACCAGCCCCGCATCCCGTAATTTATCTTAGCTGTTTTTGCCCCATTAACAGATAGATTTGATACAAAATCCAATAATGGTTTATGCATTTCTGGCAAGTTGAGGGGCTCAGCAATCCAATAGTTCATCTGTACATTTATATTGGCTGTAAAATTTGAACTCCATGGCGGCCTCACATCTTGATTCCAAATGCCTTGCAAGTTTGCGGGAATACCTCCCGGTCTTGAACTTGATATAAGTAAGTACCGTCCATAATGGAATATTAATTCATCCAAATGCAAATCAGGATTTGTCTTGTCATATGCTTTTAAGCGTCTGTATGTTGGGATAGTATCTTTCTCAATATTAGAAACAGCAAATTGCACCCTATTAAAAAACGAAGTATAATCACGAACATGATTTTCCTTTAACTCCATATAACTTTTTTTATACGCTTCAACCAAATTGTGTTTAGATTCCAGTTCCGGGTTTTTACCGGCGTTTCCCGGCGACTTGTTATACCCATTAAAACTTGTTGAAGGAGATACTAATAATAGAACTTTATCTGCATCAACAACTTTAAGTTTATTATCTTCAGCAATCACTTCTCCTCCTTGGTTTTTAAGGAGCAGCCTACATTCAAAAGTCATGCCCTCATCGTTTGTATATCTCACTTTGCCCAGATCGCCCAAATAATTTGGATCTGCATGCATTGGAGCCTTACCTTTCATAACCAATGTATTGTTATCCTCTAAAACAGTATTAAATTGGAGTTTACTACTTAGTGATGCTGTAAAGGACACTTTTGCCTTCTTGTTTGATGAGATCCGCATTACCATGACCTGATCGGGTGCACTAACAAACAATTCATGGCGAAAGTTCACTCCATTTCGTTTATAGGTTGAGGTTGTAATGGCATTGGATAGATCAAGGTCTCGATAATAGTTGGTAACGTCACTCTTGTCCTCAAAATCCAAATAAAGATCACCCATAGGAGCATAGGATTGGGTATATGGCCCTTGGGTTTGGATGGTTAACGTATTGGCCAGACCAAAATCTCCTTTAGCCAATGCTTCTCTTATTTCAGGAATTAAATCTTTAGCTTTGGGATTATTACCATCCTTGGGAAAACCACTCCAAAGTGTTTCTTCATTAAGGGCTATTCTTTCCTTATTTGGATGTCCCAGAACCATAGCGCCAATTCTACCATTCCCTAATGGTAAGCCCTCATTCCATTCTGTTGTTGGCGTATCAAACCAAATCTTAAGGGGAATAGAGCTATGCGTTTTATTGTTGGAACAGGAAGCCACCATTAGAAACCCAATCCCAAGTATTATGTTTTGAAAACAATTACCTGCAATCGCATTTAATTTGAAGCATAGTAAACTAAACAACATATGCACAATAGTTATTTTTTTTTTTAAATGTCTGCATAATAACTCATTTATTGTTGGGTTACTTTATATCTGATACTTTGACTTTTGAGCTCATAGCGTGTTCACTATAGATTATTTTAGTTTTTGATTGGACATAATCACTTTCTTAGTACTCTAAAACAGTCAAGGGTTCATTGTTTTTTGCAATAATTATTAAATTGCCATTTAATGTGGCTATCTCCACAGCATTTTTCACTTCTCCTTTTATATATAATCCTGAACGGGTTGATGGTATCTCAAAAAAATTGCCATATGCATCTTTTTTTAATACATGGCCATAGCTGGCATCATTTCTTGGTGTTTCTACCTCTGAACCATATAGATTTCCCAACAGGAGTAAATCCATAGAACCGTCCTTATCAAAATCATTGCTCAAAATTTTGTTAATTGAAGATATTTGCGCCTCATTTGGAAAAGGTTTGAAATGAAACCCTTTACTCCCTCTATTCTCAAATACCCCTGAGGCAAATGTGGTTGCTGTATATTTTAAGGAACTTTTCAGCTTGTTGCCGTAAACCTGGTGAAGGTTTGCCTTTCCAAAAGCATGGTAAGATTCAAATTTTTCCTTGATAAAAGGCATTTGGTTAGATGAACATTCCCTGCCACGAAGCGGGTAAACGGTCTCGCCTTCGTGATACCCCAAAACAATATCTGTACTATGATTATCATCAAAATCATTGATGAACATATAAAATGGTTCCTTGGGGCTTGCTTTATACTTGTAATTCAGGCCTAAATTACCGGCAATCAAGTCTTGGTCTCCATCACCATCAACATCCATTACTTTTAAGCAATACCACCAACCTACATAGTCGGTTAAGCCAACTGAAGAGGAAATATTCCTAAATTCATGTCCCATATTTTTAAACAGACTTATTGCCCCCCATTCGCTGGTAATCAATAGATCCTGTTTGTTATCACCATCCATATCTTGCCAATACACATTGGTAATCATTGAAAAGCTGTTTAAATCCGGTATGGCAGTATCTGTGACATCTATAAATTGAATTTTGCCTTTATCACTTTTGTTTTCCAGTAAAAAACTCTTAACGGGTTTCCCATAGTTTTTAGGCATCACTCTGGTACCAACAAATAGGTCTAAATCACCGTCATTATCAAAGTCACCCGAGGCTATACTTTGACCGCTTTGGGTAATTGTTGGAATGGCCTTTAAATTTCTGGTGAAATTCCCAATGCCATTGTTTTCATAAAACCTATCGGTATAATAATCTGAATTTGGATCCATCTCATTTCCTCCACTCACTACATATAAGTCCATATCTCCATCCTTATCTGCATCCAAAAATAATGCTCCGGTATCCTCATGTTTCCTATCTCTAAGGAATGCCTCAATATTTTGCTCATAAAAAATGCCTGTTTCAGATTGAACATACAGAACTCCTGACTGTCCTTGGGCTCCTCCAACATAGAAATCTTCCAGCCCATCATTATTGACATCTGCTTTTGCCAATGCCGGACCGGATTCTGACATTTTATGAGGCATTAGGGCTTCTTCTTTAAAGTCATCATAGTCATTTTCCTGATGTGTGAATGGTATCCTTAGCTGAGCGCTACGATCCTTGAAAATATAGTTTTCTTTTTGTGACACTTTTTCAATTCCTAAACCCTGGCCATATCTAACGGTTAAAACCTGGTTTGAGGAAACTTTATATTTTTCTTCAATCTTTCCATCCGGCCAGTGAATACGAAGGGTATCTACAATGTTCTTTTGCCCCAACCCAAAATGTAAATTATTTGCCATTGAAGATTGAAAGCCCCGAGTAAAATAGTTTTCTCTGGTCTGTTTTGATGTGGCTGTTATCAGCTCTACTTTGGCTCCCAGCGCATCTTTATTTTCTGATTGACCTATAAGCTTAACCTTAAGATATCCATGATGAGCATTGGAGTTATTCCTATAGATAAATGAAGGATCATCTGAATTATTCACCACCACATCCAGATCACCATCATTATCAAAATCAGCATAGGCCGCCCCGTTTGAAAAGGTCATAGGTTGTTCTAGGTCTAACGGAGAAAAGGTCAAATCACCTTGGTTTAAAAAGAAATAATTATTTTTTCGTCTTGTAGGTGATTTTTCTAAAAGATCGGCTATGTACTTATCTTTATTTAGCACGCCAGCTTTTCTAGCTTCTTCACGTTTTTTCTCCTTATAGATTTTAAAATCGTTACTTCTAAAATCACGTTTAATTCCATTGGATACAAACAAATCATTATAGCCATCATTATTAAAGTCAAATAACAACGGAGACCAACTCCAATCTGTACTGGAGACACCTGCCAATTTAGCTATATCTGAAAACACCGGGGCATTGGTATTATAATCAATGCCTCTATTTAAATGCATGGCGTTATACATATACTGGTGGTGCAATCCCCAATTGACATAATTAAAAAAACGTTCTGGGTTCATACCGCTCATACTGGTCTTTTGTGAATAATTATCCTTGGCCATCATATCCAGGGACATTATATCAAGCCATCCATCATTATTAATATCCGCAATATCCGTTCCCATAGAAAAGTTAGATATATGCCTAAATGAATTATGCGACGTTTCCTCAAAGGTTCCATTCTTATTATTGATATATATATGGTCTTTTTGAGCATAATCATTGGCCGTATAAACATCTGGCCAACCATCATTATTTAGATCTCCAATAGAAACGCCCAGTGTATACCCAAGTGCATTACTTACAATTCCGGCATCGTGGGTTACTTCTATAAATTTGTTATGGTCATTTCTATATAACTTCTCCCCGGCTTCTGAGTTTATAAGCCTGCTTAACGAATCTATTTCATGATCTAAATATGAGTACTGCAGACCGTGATTAATGGCAAACATATCCAAATCACCGTCCCGGTCATAATCAAAAAATGCCGCTTGAATAGCATGGTGGGCAAGATCTAGGTTATAGGTTGCAGCCTTATCTACAAAATGAGGGACTCCTTTGTCATTGATTCCCTGATTTACAAGTAATTGGTTTTTTAACAGGTCCTTGTTGCTGGGGCTTCCTGAATAGCAGATGTAGATATCCTTATACCCATCATTATTTATATCCACAATGGTCACGCCAGTTGGGAACCCTCTACTTCCTTGAGTTCCAGATATTTTAGAAACCTCCTTAAACCTCATATTTCCCTGATTAAGGTAAAGCTGGTTGGGTTGAAGGTTGTTTATAAAATATATGTCTATTAAACTGTCATTGTTAAAATCTGCAACGGCCACTCCCCCTCCATTATAATAATACTCATATAAAAACCCATTCATATAAGTGTTTTCACGTAGAACATTTTTTGATGTTATTCCGGTCTGCTCTTCGGTAAGTACAGTAAATAGATTTATTCCTAAAGCCTCAGAGTTCAAGCTTTGATTATTCTCCGGGGCCGTATTACAGGACACCAAGACCAACATTAGCCAAAGTATTCTAATAACATGTACATTTGAGTTGGGCATGGCTGTGCAATTAGTTATTTATTTTGATTAGTTCCGGTTTTGCATTATTCATTGATGCTATAAGGTATTTCCTGTTATGGCCAAGCAAAAGTTGCCCCAATTGTTTTACCTCTCCGTTAATTCTAAGACCACTTTTCTGGTAATCTACAGCACTAAAACCTCCTTTGCCATTCCCTTTTAGCCAAAGACCAATACTGGCGTCATTTCTTGTTGTTTCTACCTCTGCATTATATAGATTCCCGGCTATGACCATATCCAAATTTCCATCGCCATCATAATCTTGAACGGTTATGGTATTTACTGAAGATATTTGAGCTTCATTGGGCAATGGGCTTATTTTAAATTCTCCATGTCCTAAATTTTCAATATAACTACTGGCAAAGGTTATTGCCTTATAATGCAGGGCATTACTCAACAAATTTTCTGAATAAATATCAACAAGCGATGCTGTTGAAAAGGATTCGTAATCCTTGAACTTTTTCTTTATATCCGGAACCTGTTCTGATGAGCACTGTCTTCCCCTTACAGGGAATTGTATTCCATTTTGATAATAGCCTAAAACAATATCCAACTTACCATTATTATCAAAATCGCTGGCAAACACTTCAAATGGTTCTTCTTTTGTAGCCTTATATTTATAGTTCAGGCCTAAATTCCCGGCAACGTAATCCATATCTCCGTCACCATCAAAATCACCCTGATTGATGGTATACCACCAACCTATAGTCTTTTTCATTTCCGGACTTGATTTTTTTGTAAAGGTTTTTCCCTGATTTTCCATTAAGGTTATGGGCATCCATTCTCCTACCAATATCAGATCAGTCAAGCCATCATTGTTATAATCTGTCCAAATGGCATCAGTAACCAAACCTATCTCTTTTAGATCAGGGGCAATTTTATGGGTTACATCCCTAAACTTCACATTGTTTTCTGAACTTATATTCTCAAGAATATAACTGCTTGCTGGCTTAGGATATGCTTTAGGAACCGATCTTCCACCTATAAACAAGTCCAGATCCCCGTCACGATCATAATCCATTGCTTTTACTACCGAGCCACTCATGTATATATTAGGAAGGGCGGCTGTTTCTTTAACAAATTTTTGATTGCCTTTATTGATATATAGTCTGTCTGCAAGAAATTCATCTCCGTTTAAACGTTCGTTTCCTCCACTGACCACGTATAAATCTTGTAATCCATCTCCATTGGCATCAAAAAACAAGACTCCGGTATCTTCATAGTCCGCATCAAATTCCCATGGGCCTTGAATTTTTGTCAGTTCATTATTTTTTTCCTGAACCAGTAAGCTTCCGGAAGCACCGTTGGCATTCCCAAAAAACACATCGTCCAGGCCATCATTGTTTATGTCAGAAATTGCCATACCTGCCCCCATTGTGGAATATTTATGGGGTAATAAAACTTCAAAAAGGTAGTCGTTATACTGATTTTCATGATGTTCATGTAAGAGCGGAATTTGGTCTGTACTATTTTCAAAGAGCTTTACTGAAGGCTGGTTGGCAACTTTTGTGGGCAACTTGGAATTATAATAATCTACTACTAGCTCTTGGTCTGCGTATATATTATCCAGTACATGTTTCTTTCCATCTGACCAGGTTATATTAATTTCCTCAATTTTTTCCTGCTTTCCCAGCCCAAAATGCAATACGGGTTCCACTGAAGATTGAAAACCCCGTGTAAGCTGTAGTTCCTGGTATTGTATCCCTCTTTTTGTTTTAAGAGTAACCGAGGCACCTAATCCAAAGCGGTTTGATTCTGATCCATTAAATTTTAATCTCAAATAATGATTTTTAGTATTTTTGGTGTTATTTTCATAGATGTGAGCTACATCATCTAAATTGTTAACCACCAAATCAAGGTCTCCATCGTTATCCAAATCGGCATAGCTCACCCCATTGGAGAATCCTTTAAAATCAAGCCCTAATGCTTCAGATTTATTGGTAAAGGTAAGATCACCGTTGTTTATAAAAGCATAATTAGGTATTTTTTCAGAGGGTAATAAATTAAAATTATTGACCTTGAATTTATCTACACTTGTGGCAAACTGGTTCTTTTGTTTAAGCTTAATAAAAAAATCCTTGTTATTAATATCTCGCCTTGATCCATTGGTAATATAAATATCTTTCCAGCCATCATTATCAATATCCATCCACAAAGCTGCCCAGCTCCAATCTGTAGTTGCTACTCCAGCTATCCTTGACACATCTCCCATGATTGGAATGCCATTCTGGTCAACCCCCTGGTTAAGCTGTAGCACATTTTGCATGTATTGGTAGTGCATTCCCCCGTTAACTATTTCCCAAAATTTTTGTGGGTTCATACTTGCCATATTGGCTTTAGACCTTCTGTTGTCCTCCGGAGTCATATCTACTTGTAGTATATCTGTTGCTCCATCGTTATTAAAATCTGCTATATCTACACCCATTCCATAAAAAGCTGTATGCCTTGTTGATGTTTTTAAGGTTTCTTTAAAAGTTCCGTCCTGATTATTAATATATAAATAATCTGGGGCCGCAAAATCGTTTGACACATAAATGTCTGGCCAGGAATCATTGTTTAAATCACTAACCGTTGCACTTAAGGATAATCCAAAATTTAGTATTCCTGCTTCCTTGGTCACCTTACTAAAAAAGCCATTTCCTTCATTTCGGTACAGGTTATCAGACTTTTCCATATCCTTAAACTTGACCTGCATTTGATAATACATGTTAGGCGCATCAAATGGGGTTATAGGGTAATTTGCAACATATAGGTCTAAATCACCATCCTTATCATAATCAAAAAAAGTACTCTGGGTGCTATGACCGGCATCAGCAATTCCATACTCTGAGGCTTGTTCCTTAAATTCTAAATTACCTTGATTTACATAAAGTTCATTTGCTTTATCATAATTTTTTTTACCTGAGACATTCACATAAATATCTAATAAACCATCATTATTAATATCAACCATGGTACTACCTGTATACCATTTACCGCTCCCTTGAATACCTGCTTTGTTTGTAATATCTTCAAACTGGAAATTACCCTTATTGAGATACAGTTTGTTATCTACCATGTTTCCGGTAAAAAAAATATCGGTAAGACCGTCATTATTAATATCTCCAAGGGAAACCCCTCCGCCCATATACATATATCCGTAGTTGAAGTAGTTCAAACTATCTGTTTCGGTGATTTGGTTTGTAAATTCAACCTTGCTTATGCTAGTAGGTACCTGACTAAATTTTTGTGGCTGGTTAAGCTCCTTATTAAAGTTTTTGCATCCAAAGGATATGGCTATAAAAAAGATACAAACCAGAATAAGTTCTTTTGAGATCATTTTATCATAGGTATTATTGGTAGTTACTATTTTTCAAGGGCCAATTTGTTTTTAAAGCCCCATTGAATAAACAACGAGGCTCTAATATCTAAAATCAAAACTACTACTTCTTCAAACCGGGATGTAACTGAACAACAACATCCGGAATTGGTATCCATGGATTAGATTCAGTTAAGGTTGGCCCTGTAATTGGGTTATCTGCCGGGTCTCTTTTGGCAATGGTTTCATCTATGGTTTGTGTTCTAACCATATCAAACCATCTTGAATATTCTGATGCCAGCTCCCAGGCCCGTTCTGCAATTATATCATCTACATTTATAGAAACCGCATCTCCTGCATCTGGAGTATCAAAAGGCAATCCTGCTGCTCTCCTTCTTACCATATTGAATGCGTTTAGTGCAAATGCATCAGACGTGGTTCCACCTTCAATCATGGCCTGTGCTTCTGCAGAAATCAACAGCACTTCTGCAAACCGAATGATGTATAAATTGGCATCAAAGTCATTTCCACCGTCCCTTAAATCGGGATTTGCATACTTTTTATAATGCGGATGCTCTTCTACCCAATCTGTCCAAGGGGTTAAAACGCCTCCTATTGGAGCTTCCAAAAGAAAGGTTGCATCTTTACGCGGACCGGCTGGGAATTCATTAAAGAAAGAAAGTTCTGAGTATTGTTCAACCCAGCTTCCTCCGGAAACATCCATTTGAGATGGTGTACTGGCAAAGCCCATTACAAAGTTACCCGTCCAAGGGTCTCCTACCCAATCACCATTGGTATCGCTAAATTGTAGTTCTAAAACACCTTCTAGCCCATTATCGGAGGCAGCCCCTAGCCAGAGGTCAGCATAATTTGCCAGCAAGTTATGACCACTATTGTCAATTACATCTTTTGCCGTTGCCAGGGCCAAAGCCGGATACGAGGTATCTCCAAGCGGAAAGCCTGCCCCTGTTAAATAGGCTAAAGCTAAAAGCCCTTTAGCTCCGTATGCATCAATCCTACCACCATCTTCACCTGACCATGAGTGGGGTAAATCATTTGAGGCCTTGGATAAATCTTCAACAATCTGATCATAAATTTCCTTAAAGGTACTCAATACTACGGGCTCTCCGGTAATTTCATTATCTGTAATTAAAGGCACAGTTCCAAAAGTTCTTACCAAAAAGAAATAACTAAAGCCTCTCCAGAAATACGCCTGTGCCACAGCTTGATCCCAAAACGCCTTATCACCGGCTTCTACATTAGCTATATTATTCTCATAACCTTCTATTAGCCAGTTGCATTTGTATATGGTACTAAATAATGGCTCCCAATTAAAGCTGTTCAACTGACCATCTGTTGATACGGGTCTTAACACATCAAAATCTGTATATGGACTAAAACCTGCGGTAATATCATCACCTCCAAACACTGGTCGCCTTGCATTCACTGTACTAAAATAAACTGTAACTTCTCCGTACAGCCCATTTACTGCCGCTTCCATATCTGCGGTAGTTTTAAAGAAGGTTTCTGAACTAACTAACCCCCTAGGGTCTTCTTCTATTTTATCGCAAGATACTGCTATCAAAATAACAACTAAGATGGAAATATTTGCGAGTCGTAAATAAGTATTTTCTATTTTTTTTAACATCTCTTTGTTTTTTAGTTAAAATGATAAATTAACGCCTACTGTAAATGTTCTTGGTAATGGGAATGATCCCCAATCCACACCCTTTGCATTATCAGCCTGGGTGGCCGGTTCAAAGTCATTACCGCCTCTTCTAAACCCACTCAATTCAGGATCTAATCCAGAATAATCTGTAAAGGTTGCTACGTTCTGCATACTCACATAAAATTTTGCGCTTACCAGTCCAATACTCTCCAACATTGATTCTCCTAAATTGTAACCCAAGGTTATGTTTTTAATTCTTATAAAGGATCCATCCTCTACAAAATTTGAAGCATAGGCTCTGATAGATCCCGAACTATTAGCCGGAATATTACTGCTGGTATTAGAGGACGTCCATGCATTTACCAAATCGGGATGTGTTCCATACGGTAACCAAGCATCACCTCTTGATGAAAACGCTTTTTGTAAATTCAAAATCTCATTACCTTGACTTCCGTTAATAAATATGTTTAAATCAAAATTCTTATACGTAAAGGTGTTATTGAAACCAAAGGTATAGTCTGGGTTTGGATCACCTATTGCTCTTAATACGACATTTCCACTTCCATCTTCTTCATAAATAGGATCTCCGTTTGACTCATCAACTCCCAAGAAAGTAGCCCCGTTAAAAGTTCCCAGAGGTTCCCCTATTTCTACTCTGGAGGTAAGCGTATGTCTAAACCCTTCTCCAAAAAGTATGAAATCTGTATCTCCAAATAACTCGGTAACCTCATTTTTATTTCTAGATAGGTTAAATGCCAAATCCCAATTCAACCCATCCTCACTGGAAATAGGGTTTGCCGTTATACCTATTTCAAATCCTTTATTTTCCACTTTTCCAACATTCTGTTGCTGGATAGATGGTCCTACCAGTACGTTTGGTACGTTGTTGTCCAACAACAAGTCTGTGGTTTCCTTTTTATAATAATCAAAGGTAAATCCTAATCTATTATTCAATAAGGCCATATCTAATCCCACATTGGTTTGAGTTGTAGTTTCCCATCTCAATTCCGGGTTATCTAATCTTATTGGAGGTCCTGCAGCTACTGAAAGACCTTCAATATCATTATTTGTTCCTGCCGTTAACCAACCTTGTAGGTCTGTATTCAACGAAGATAATGAAGAGAATGAAGGAATGTTTTGATTACCGGTCTCTCCCCATCCTGCTCTTAGCTTAATACTATTGAACAACTGTTGGTCTTGCATAAAATCTTCGCTTGTAATATTCCAGGCTGCTCCAATAGAAGGGAAGGTTGCCGCATTGTGAACCGGAAACACGTTAGATGCATCCCTTCTTAAGGTAGCGGTTAGAAAATACTTTTCCTTGTAATTATAGTTAACCCTAAACATGAATGACCTTATCAACCGGTCAAGAGTTACTCCAGATCGGGGTAAGTTAGTAGCCGGAATGGCCAAATTGTCTATACCTCCTGCCGTGGTGAAAAAATCTGAGGAATTTATTACGAAAAACTCTGAATTTAAATTAAGTTCTTCAAAAAGTCCTTCGGCCAGAAGACTATGGTCTCCAAAATCCTTATCATAAGCTAATTTGGTAACAAATTGAGTACTAAGATTTTCCTGAAACCCTCTTCCTGAACTTGCGGTAGAAACGTCAGCTACACCTGTAGCTGGAAGCCATAGTTTCATTTGACGGTCAACTACCGTGGTACCACCTGATACAGACAAGGTCAACGGTTCTGTTATTTCCCAGTCAAATCCTAAATTACCCTGAAAATTATTGGTAAACCTATTCTCTTCTTTGGTATTTAAAATCTCCAGCGGATTAGCTCTTGTATTATTGGGAGTCACTCCCGTAAAATCTACCGGTTGGTTTGGGTCTACATTAACCAATACACGGAAAAAACCATCTCCGGCACCTCCCTCAAGGTTATTGTTATGGCCTTTTTCTCTACTTGCGTAAAGATTTAAATTAAACCTCAACTTATCTGATATATCTCCATCTAAATTGGTTCTTATGGCATATCTTTTATAGCTACTGTTTTTCACCATACCTTCATGATCTACCAAATTACCTGATACATAATAATTTACTTTACTAAAGTTACCTCCTACAGAAAGATTATAATTTTGAACAATTCCGGTTCTGTAAACGGCATCTTGCCAATCCGTGTTTGAAGAACCATTTGGCGTTCCTCCACTATCCAGTATTATTTGGTTGAATTGATCACCACTAACCACGTCTATAGTATTAATAACCGATTCTACACTCAGGAAACTCTCCAGAGTGACCACTGGGTTATCACTTCTAGATCTTTTGGTCGTTATTATCACCACTCCATTAGACCCCCTGCTTCCGTATATGGCCAGGGAGCTGGCATCCTTTAATACGGTAATGGTTTCAATATCGGCAGCGTTTACCGTGTTGATATCTACTCCCATAAGCCCATCTATAACATATAAGGGATCGTTTCCTGAGGTAATAGAGTTTGCCCCCCTTACCCTGATACGCATGCCACGTCCCGGAGACCCACTATTTTGTGTCACTGCAACACCTGCTATTCTGCCCTGTAAAGCTTGATCTACCTTAAACAGAGGCTGGCTTTCAAACTCCTCCTTACCAATTTGGGCTATAGCGCCGGTAATCTTATCCCTGCTTAGTTCTGATCCATATCCGGTTACCACAATCTCATTTAGGTTTAGAGAATCTTCCTGGAGAGACTGGTTGATATTGGTTCTATTCCCTACGGTAACCTCTGCGGTTTTATAGCCAAGATATGAGATGTGCAATACTGAGTTACTACTTGCAACTGTAATGGTATAGTTACCATCAAAATCTGTTTGCGCACCGTTAGAGGTATTTTTCTCTAGGATGCTTGCACCAGCCAAGGGTTGACCATTGGTATCTGTTATAACTCCTGTAATGGTAATTGGATCCTGCTCGACCTCAGCACTTTGGGTTGAAATGGGTTTCTTTCGTCTTTTTCCTTTCTTTAATATAACATGGACACCTCTAACCTTATAATTTGTGTTGGTTCCATCAAACATTTTTAAAAGAATTTCCTTGATTTTCTCCTGTGATGCTATTACAGACACTTCTCTATTTAGGTCAATGTCTCTTGTGGCATATATAAATCTAAAATCGGTAGAAAACTCAATTTGATCTATGATCTCTCGAATGGTTGCATTTTCAAAATCCAGACTTATTTTTGTTTTTTGCGAATAGCTCTCATTGGCATACATTCCAAACAAGATCGAAAATAAAAATAAAGTCGTTAGTTTCATCTTTAAGTCAAATTCAAAAGAAGGTAAAGAAACCTTCTTTATATCACGTATTTTTTTCATACATTTAGTTGTTTTTTAATGGTTGATTAATAATACATTAGTCAATCCTATTTAATAGCCGGAAAATGGTGAAGCGTTTTCCGGTTTTTTATTAAAAGGAAGCATTCAGATAGTTTAAGTTTTAGTCATATTTTACGTTTGTTTAGTTAGTTAATAATAATTTGTTATTGTTATTTAATATATACCTTATTGTTCTCTATAGTATAATCAATCTTATAGGAATCATTGAAAAAACTCAATACACTATCAATTTCAATTTTGTTGAAACTAGCGTCAAAATGTATTTTTCCTAATTCGGCATTTTCATTTTCTATCTCCACATTATAATGGCGCTCCAATTTGGTTAGTATATTGTCAAAGCTTTCGTTTCTAAAAAACAAATGACCACTCATCCAGGCCGTATAAATATTGATGTTTACCTTTTCAACTTCAATCTCCTGCGATGCCCTGTTTACGGCTCCAAGTTGTCCGGGAATGAGCTTTACCATATCTTTTTTTGCAGATTTTTTGGAGGTCAGCCCCACTAATCCTTCAACAAGTACCACGGCAATATCTTTATCTTCCGGATAAGAAGATACATTAAATTCTGTACCCAGCACTTCTATATTTAGACCATCAGTATTGACTATAAAGGGCTGTGCCTTATTCTGGGTAACATCCATAAACACTTCCCCACTTTCTAAATAAACCAAGCGATCTTGTCCTTTGATAAAGCTAACCGGGTATCTAAGTTCTGTTCCGGCATTCAAAAAAACCTTTGTCCCATCAGAAAGAACTAATTCAAACTGTTTACCATAGGGTACTTTCAAGGTGTTGTAAACTAACTCTGAAGCATCACTTTTTGAAGAATAATTCAATTGATCTTCATTTTGTTTTCCAATAACTTTGCCTTTGGAGTCTGCAACCACCTTATTTTGTGACAGGTCAAGAGTTATGATCTTGCCGTTATCCAATTCTAAAGTAATAGGTTCTTCACCTGGAACAATTGTAACAGGCACTTGGGATTTTAAGGACTGTGAATTTTGTTGATAGATATAACCAACTGCAATAAAGACTACAGCTACGGCTGCATATTTTACCCAGTTGGGAACTAGTTTTCTTAATGGTCTTGAAGGCTGTTGATCCTTTATGGCATGTGTTACTTTCTTGTAGGCATCATCAATATTACTTTGTATCAAAGCCAAGTTAAGATCATAATTATCCCTAACAAAAGATTTCAGTTCATTTTGATGATGTTCATCCTTTAGTTTTTCATGGAGAACTAACAGTTCCTCTGCCGATATGGTACCATCAATAAACTTATGAATAAGGGTTTTCACTGTGAAATGTTTAAGGTTTTATATTTATTTTACTATAAAACTCAAAAAAACCCTTAAAAAATTATTAATTTTTTTTAATATTACATTCCCATTACAACATATTCTCCGACTAACTAACAACCAAACATGAATGATATTGAAGCTGTAAAAGCACTTAAAAGCGGTGATAAATCTGGCTTTAAATGTCTTTTTGATAGATATTATAATCTTTTGGTAGTCTTTATAACTTCTCATACCTTTAATAAGCTCCAAGCCGAGGATATAGTACAGCAAACTTTTATTAGTTTTTGGGAAAACAGGGATAAACTGGCATCTGATAAATCACCAAAAAACTACTTATACACCATTGCTTACAACAAATATATTGATAGTATAAAGACCAAAAAGAAACGGAGTAAGCTACTTGAAGAATTATGGGAGATTTCCTTGCGTAATCGTATAGCAGAAGATAATGAGGTTCAAGAAAAGCGAATTGAAAAGCTTAAATTAATCATTAGTAACCTTCCTCCTAAATGCCAAGAAATCATTAGGCTTAATAAGGTGGAAGGTTTAAAATATAAGGAAATAGCTACTCAATTGGATATTTCTATAAAAACTGTTGAGTCCCAAATACGGATCGCTTTTAAAAAAATTCGCAAAGGATTTAAGAACGAAAGTGTTTTTACACTTTTCTTTTCCAAATCAGATTTTCTAAAAACAAAACGCTCAACTTAGTTTTATATAAGCCTGAATTTTTCTTAGGCCCAAAGACTTGTTTACTTAACCTGTTGCTAATTGATACTTCTTCTGATAAACTTTATTTACTGTTAATAGTCTTTCCAATAGTATTATACTTATGTTTAAAATGATCTATAGACGCTTCTCTAGGACTGGCCCAGGATCTTTCGGAAAATACGGCAAGCGTTGGTTCAAATCAACTATCCGCTCTATTTTCGGCGTCATTGGTCCATAAACATACTACAGATACACTTCCAGAATTCTGGCAGATTCTGATCGTAATTTAACGGCTTCAACTGTTGCCGGTAACAAAATAGTTTCTCCTGTATTGACTGGCATGACCTCATTATCGTGGACTATTTCAAATTCGCCTTCTACACACATATAGATCACAAACGAATCCAACGCCCTATAATCTTTCTCTAACGCCCCCCTTAATTGAATAATATCTGTCTTAAAATAAGGCGAATGTACCAATTTTGAGGACTGGTTTGCTTCTACTGCATAATCTGTTTTGTAATTGTCATATAATTGATAATCTATGGCCTCCAGTGCCTGTTCCGTATGCAACTCCCTTTGGTTGCCTGAGGCGTCTACCCGTTCATAATCATAGATCCGGTAGGTAATATCTGAGGTTTGCTGGATCTCTGCCAATACTGTCCCTACTCCTATGGCATGTACCCGTCCTGTAGGAATATAAAAAGTATCTCCTGTCTTTATCTTTTCTGTATTTAAAATATCTAAGAGCTTGCCCTTATGCAATGCTTCTACATATTCCTCTTGGGATACGGCTTTATTAAACCCTACTATGAGTTCTGCGTCTTTATCTGTATCCATGATATACCACATCTCATTCTTCCCAAAGGAGTTATGCCTGGATTTTGCCAACTCATTATTGGGATGTACCTGGATAGATAAAGGGGTTTTGGCATCAATGAACTTGATCAATATGGGAAAGGCGTCTCCAAATTGTTTGTAAACCTTATCCCCTACAAATTCACCTTTATAGGTGCTGATCAGATCTCTTAGTGATTGTCCTTTTAAGGCCCCGTTTGAAACCACTGATATATCACCTTCTACATCTGATATCTCCCAACTCTCTCCTATATTGGTCTTAGCGGATGACTTCTTAAAGGTACTGACTAACTTCTCTCCACCCCAAATGCGTTCTTTTAAAATGGGTTCAAATTTTATTGGATATCCTTTCATGGTCTTCATTTTATTTTCTCACGAATTATATAAAAAAGCACCGATACAAAAAATTATTGCATCAGTGCTATTTACATCACTGCTATTAACTTATTCTTTAATAAACTTTCTTATTGTTTTTTGCCCTAGCTTATTTTCTATTGCAGCCAGATATACTCCTTTACTGATATCTGAGACATCAACCGAAGTACTTTTTGATGATTTTAAAAGCTGGCCTGTTATACTATATATTGACATCTCAACACTATCCTTAAAACGATCTTGTCCTTTAAAAAACAACACATCTCTAACTGGATTTGGATAAAATTGTCCTGCCTCATAACTAACATCCTCAACACTTAGCACCTTATTTTGTACTGAAATATTATCAAAATGCCATGCTTCACCACCAGTATTATCATTAACATTAAAGAAAAATGTAAACTTATCATATGTAGCCGTATTGACATCCACTCCTCCAAGGGCAGTAAAGTTTAAGGTCACCAATTGCCAACCGGAATCGGAGCCCGGGGTAACATATGCTTCAGCTACGCCACCAACTCCATCAAGCTCCAGTTTTGCATACATTAAAGTAGCTGATGGTGCTATCACACTAAATTGAATATTATCAAGGTCTTTATAATTTAGTGCATTATTAATTATAACCACCGAAGCATTTCCCCATGATTTCCCTGCCGGTACTGTATATTTCGCAACATTTGAGGAGGTATTGATCCCTCCGGAATTTGGATTGGTAACAACTTCTGCTATGCCTTCCCATGCTAAATGTTGATATTCTGAAGGTGTTTCAAAATCAATAACTGTATCTTGCCCAAAGGCTATACTTCCTGTTATTAACAAGCCTCCCATAATAAGGACCATTTTCTTTGTAAGTGTTTCAAGACACTTTAATCGTGTAATTTTATAATACATATTTTCAATGTTAAAGATTAATAAACTACAGTAAAGGTACTTTCGGGAAAAGTACTTTTATGACTAAATAATGTTGAAAACTTATTGTTTTATGAAGTTATTGAAAATACTGATTTCAAACACTTTATAATTTGAACTCATTCTTTCTGAAGCTCCCACAGGACTGATGCTTCCTATGAATTAAATATAAAATAGGTAGTTTCTTTATGGGTGTTGCAAAACATGATAACACCCAATATATTCTCTATGTTTTTCCCTCAATGCTTTAGAGTAAACATCATGGTGCCTGAGTATATAGTTTTTCAGAATAAAAATTTACCTCCTACTCCTTCAGTGATAACATCTTCACAGCATAACGCTTTCCTAACTCTCTTACTCCTGCTGTATTAAAATGTACATTATCATCACTAACTTCACAGCCTTTTGATGATATAACATATGCGGTAGGAATTACTTCCGGAAGTATATTGATAATGGAATTCATACTGCTAAATACACCGTTTTGCTCTTTATGAACTAACTCTCCTGCCAATAGTGGTGTTTCTTCTGCCTTTAAAGACAAATCTTCCAGTATATTATTGTAAACCGTTTTAACATATTCCGGCCACTTTTCATCATCTTGATTTGCTTCTCCCTGATGTAATAAAATGCCTTTTATCACACCATCCTTTTGTGCCTGTTTAGCCAAATTAATGAAATGCTTATACGGATTACCACCATAGTCCCTAATTTTTTTATCAAACCATTCTGCCGGATACATTGCCGTATAATTCTTATAGATAGCCTTATCAAAAAGCCTAATATCACTTCCACCAACAGCAACATTTATAACTCCTACTTTAATGCTATCGGGTAAATACTTTATCATAGTTTTTCCAAAATAATCTGCAGGAGACAAGCCTGTATAACATTGACTCAAAGGCGGGATTGCCGGATACCATATATTCTTTTTTCTAAGAAGGTTCTCGCAATCTAATGCCTGTAAGGCCAAGAAACGACTGTGTGTTGTTTTGTCCTGGGCTTCTATAGCTGCAGATCCTTCCATATTAGACTGTCCAAAACACAAATAAATATGAAAATTAGGATCTTGTGAAAACATAGTCTTTGTGAATAAAACCAATACTATTATGACTAAAATTTTAATCTTCATAACTCTTAGTATTTTTAATAGTGTTAACACTAACACTTTCTTCTTTAAATAAAATTCTCATTATATGATGTTAAATATATCTATTATTGATAAATGTAAAGCACCACAAAGCAAAATACTATCAGCACTACAGACCAAACCCTAAAGTTTTTGTAGAACGGTACACCAATAAGTTCTTTTGATTCTTCATGATATATCTTTTTGGTCCATATTAAATCTTTGATCTTTGATTCATCATCTGCCTTTGAAAGCAAGCTTACCGCAATAATGATAATGACACTAAATACAAAATAGAACGGTACCTTGAGCAGGAAGTGAATATCTCCTAAAAGGTCATAATTAAAAGACACCTTGGCTATTATTGTAGCTGCGGCTGCAAAAGCACCTCCTATTAACCCCCAAAAGGCGCCATGTCTGTTAATGCGTTTCCAAAATACACCCAAAAAGAATACAGCTACAACGGGAGGAGCTATATAGGTTAGCATTTCCTGATAGTATTTCAGCAATGAATCAAATTTTGAAATGAATGGCACCCAAAGTACTGCGAGAACTAAAACAATCACCGAAACTATTTTACCAACATAAACCTGTTCTTTTTGTGAGGCCTCTTTTTTAAACTTGGTATAGAAATCCATAGTAAAAAGTGTAGCTACAGAATTTAACAATGCACTTAGTGATGAGGTTAAAGCAGCAACCATAGCTGCCAGCATTAACCCTAATAGCCCTGTAGGCATTAACTCTATTACCAATTTAGGGTAAACCATATCATTTTTTGGCAAACCCGGAAACAAGTACTTTCCTATTACCGCCGGAAAAATAATAATGAAAATTAGAGATACGGTTAAAAAGCCTACCAATAAAACCCCTTTTCTTCCATGATCTATAGATCTGGCTGTTAGTACACGTTGTACCAGCATTTGATTATTTCCCCAGAAATAGAATCCCAGAATTGGAATTCCAACAATCATTCCTAACCAAGGTACGGAGGAATCGTTCATGGGGCGAATTAATTTCATCATATAATCGCCTTCTAAAAGTAAGTTTTTCAAATAATCCAACCCACCATTATTCATAGCTAAAAAGGTTAGAATGAATGTTCCAACCAATAATAGTATTCCCTGAACAAGATCTACTTTTATAGCTGCTGATAAACCTCCCGGAATGGTATAAGCTGCTACTATTAGTGCAAAAATCACCGACAATTCCATGATTGACAATGTTGGAAAAACCAATTTCATCAATAGTGAAGCTGCATACAAAGCTCCTGCAGCGTCTAAAAATGTAGACCCCATTAATGTTATAAATGAGAAATAATATCGTGATCGTTTGTCAAATCGTCTCTCCAGAAATTCTGGAATGGTAAAAATTCCGGATTTAATATAAAATGGTAAAAAGAACATGGCAAAAAATACCATGACCAATACAGAAATTAAATCATAGTTAAATACTGCTATTCCGGTAGAATACGCGTCGCCACTCTTACCTATTAAAGTTGTACTTGATATACTTGCGGCAAATAATGAAAACCCAATAATTGGCCATGTCATATTTCTACCTGCCAAAAAATAATCACTTGTTGAGCTACTACCCTTTTTGGATGATTTAATACCAAACCAAACTATAAAAATAAAGTATATTACCAGTACTGTAACATCTACAATCCCTAAATTATATTCCATAATATCTTGATAAACCCTTTGGGCTATTTAATTAAAATTGTGCTTAGAAAGACAACACTATTGTCATTAACAGTAACAATAATGTCTTTGTTTTTAGAATCAAAATCAATACGTTTTGTTGCTACAGGAAACCCTTCTGAATTAATCGGCCTGTTAGTTTCTGAATATTCATATTGATAAAGTGATTGATTCTTTGAAAATATCTCAGGTTTGATATTAATCGTTTTTGAAGTGTCTGACTGATTTACCAAAGCCACTGAAAATGTATCATTATACCTTGATGCAACAGCACGTATCCTATCATTTACAATTGAAAATTCAGGTTTGTAAATTTCAGATTCTGGTGGAAATAAGTTGCAAAGCAACGTCCAAGAATAAGACCAGGGCCTTGGCATTTTATCTGCTTCTAAGTTCCCAAATTCTTCAGCTAAAATATTCCACATACCCCATTTTTTTAGCTGGTCTTTTTCACCTAAATCGCCAACGGTATGCATAGCATCATCCAAGTCCCATGCTATAGTTCCACTAACACCTGCTAACATGCTTTGGATAGCAGCATCTGCCATATCCACTCCGTAAAAATAATCATAAACAAACATAGAGGAATCCTCAGGACCAGCATGGGGATCTGCTTCTCCTCTTCTTTTATTCTCTTCTTTTAAATCTCCGTTATATTTCATCCCCAACTCTCCAAGAACCAGTGGTTTATTAGTTTTTCCTATTGCGGTTGTAAAGGGTTCTAAATAAGGGATAAAATTCCCTGTTCTAATTAAATCCTGATCTGCATAAATGTGAAAATCATATAATGCCGTTATAGAATCAAGTTCTGTTACTGTTGAATATACCCAATCATGTGCTTTTTTAGGGTGTGTTGGATGGTTCCACTGTGTTACGGCATCCGGGCCGGAAAGCGAAACATACTTGTCTAAACCCGATGCTTTTAATGCTTCCCCAAGTTTTATATAACCTGCTCTCCATTGCTCCCAATCTCCATCTGTTGAAGCCCAATAACCATTGGGTTCATTAACCAGATTATAGTATTTAATACAGGTATAGCCTTTTGTAACAATTAAAAAATCCAGATACTTTGTAATCATGGAAATCCATCGGTCATCATCTGCTCTAAATACACTTTTCTTTGTTTTATCAACATCCCAAAAACCAGGAGCGCCCCATTCACCAAACAAAACCGGAATTTTATTCAACTGACAATAATCTAATAACTTAAAAAGGCTTTTTACTTCCTGAGTTGAAAAATCCAATATAGGTTCGCCGTTTTCATCTACTCCTTTAAAATACCTCCATGTGGCCATATCCATAACCCTAATGATATTAGGGTTTACATAATCCAACCGCTTATATAAGGTTTTCCATTTTTCATCAGTCATCAAAAACCCCCATTCTGCATCTTCTGAATCAGCATGCGGGTAGGCAGACCACTGTACCCCATGGCCCATAAATTGATGGTTTACTACATTTGATGATGTAAATGCTATGTCAATGTCAGCTTTTTTTTCGCTAATATTAACACAGCCGGTTATTAAAAGGGAAAAAACAGTAAAAAAGACTAACTCAAAATGTCTGTTCATTTTATTTTTTTAATTCTTTTAATAAATCACTTACATTACAGGTTGCCAATCCTATATATTTATCTGCAGCGCCATAATATACATACAAAGTATCATCTATAATAATGTTTCCTGTTGGAAATACGCAACCATTATAATACCCTTCAATCTCATAGTCATGCTCAGGTTCCATAATCCAATCTTCTAATCTGCCAATCACTTTTGTTGGGTCCTCCAAATCCAGCAAAGCCGCTCCTACGCGGTAGTAACCAATCCCACCCTTTTCAACGCCATGATAAATAACTAACCATCCATCCTTG
Organism: Alterotamlana spongicola; assembly: GCF_035818475.1. Classification (NCBI taxonomy): domain Bacteria; kingdom Pseudomonadati; phylum Bacteroidota; class Flavobacteriia; order Flavobacteriales; family Flavobacteriaceae; genus Alterotamlana; species Alterotamlana spongicola. The sequence continues at coordinate 39,186 of NZ_JAYMGV010000002.1, read as the reverse complement.
GTTTTGAGTGGCGGTGTACTACCTCCTACTTTTTCTTCCCAGGTACCTTCTCTTCCTTCAATAAGTAACGTACTCTCTTCTTCCCAAACCATTAAATCGTCTGAAAAACGAATCCAGATTGCCGGTCTTACCGGGCCATATGCTTCACCAATCCACTCTTTAGGTCTGTGGAGCATAGCAAATTTTCCATTGATTTTTTCAGGAAACAGGATAACATCCCTATCATCAAGGTTTGATGTTGTAATTCGTCCTAATCTTTTGAATGTCTTTAAATCTTTTGAAATAGCCAAACCAGAATTAGCTACGTTTTTCTTGTATACCAAAGGCGCATCTTCACCAGATTCAGGTGCCTGAACTTCATCGTGAGCAAATTTCCAATATTGTCCCGGAGGGAACGGCCTGTAAGCATAAGTGATGTAAAATTCGTCGCCAAACTTTGCAATTCTGGGATCTTCTACCCCGCCCATATCCGGTCCGTCAATACTAGGTGAAAACACAGGTTTATCAGAAACTCTTGTAAAGTTAATTCCATCGGTACTTTCGGCTAATCCAAATCTAATATAGTGTTCTTCATCATCTCCTGCAGCTCTGTAAAGCATTGAAAACTTACCGTCTTCATACCAAACGCCTGGGTTACACACTACAATATTCTCCCAATAATTATCTGGGTTTGGGCTAAAAATAGGATTCTTTTCATACTTTTTTAAACGTAATAATCCTGTTCTCTTCTCTTCAATAGTACTCATTCTCTATTATTTTTTCTAAATTTTTAACTAAGTTTTATTTTTTTATGGGTAAGTTCTTTTTAAATGTTAACCATTAATTCATATTGGTAAATAGAATAAACGACTCGCCTTCAAGGGTCATATCTACCCCCTGTTCAAAATTTAACGTCATTCCTTTTTCTGATGGTGTAGCAAAACCGTTTTCATCTACATCTCCTATAAATGAGCCATCTGAATTGGATTTATAACTGTATTTATCTGCTATTAGGCTGTCCATTGCATTTGATTTCAAAACGATTTGATATGTGGTATAATGCGAGTTAACCAAAGCAACTGTATATTGACCATTGTACTCCCCAACAACAGCGCGCACTCCTTTTTTGTTTGGCAATTCAACATTATATATATTACTTCCCGCTGGGAAATAACGGGTTAAAAGGGACACCGGATAAAAATATGGGCGGATCTCCTCATCTGAAGCATCATTGGTATGCTCTTCTCCTAAGATATTCCAAAACCCCCAGCGCTTTAATTTGTCTGTTTGATAATCACCATTATCCGGACTGTTATACATAGCATCATCCATATTCCAAACCAATGACCCTGAGTAGCCTTCTCTCATAGCCTGAATTAATGCATCTGCCATATCAATGCCATAAAAAGCCTTATAGACCATCATGTTAGAATCTTCTCCTGCATACGGATCATTTGCAATAGCTTCTTCATTTTCTCTTTTTAGGTCGGCATCCACTTCAGTGTATTTAAAGCCAATTTCTCCTAAAACAAGCGGTTTATCTGAAGGGGTAACTTTTCGGTAACTTCTCAGCATTTCACCAAAGTCTCCATTGCGCACAAGTTGCTGTTTTGGATATACATGAATATCATATAAGCCCATATGCTCTCCCAAATCATTTTCTGTATTTGTAATCCATTCCGTTTGACTAGCTGAATTAAAGACGGCTATATCCGGCCCCATTAATTGAACCCCTGACAAAGTATACTTTTCCATTTCGTCAAGGTATAATAGCTGTACATTCCTGTAAATATTATAATCTCCCTGTGTACTGGCCCAATATCCGTTTGGTTCATTAATGATATTAATGGTTTTAATATTGGTATACCCCTTTTCATTAACCAAGTGATTCAGGAACTTTACCGAGTTTGCAATCCAATCCGTATTAATATTTGCAATATCACCAATGTAATGATGTCCCCATTCCCCATAGGTAATCTCAATATTTCTACTTTTGGCATAGTCTAACATTTTAAAAAGAGATTGGGTTTTAGCATTTTCGTCGTAGTCGCCGTTATCATCATAAGACCATTCTGCAGTTGTCATTATTCTTAAGAACGGGGGGCGCATATAATCAATTCTTTGAAATAAGGTATTCCAATCTGCATCACTCAAGGTTTCTGTTCCCAACCATACTCGAACCATATCATAGCCTCCCCATTGTACTCCATTTCCAATAAAATTGCTGGATATAAGGTCACCAGTAACGGTTAGTTCTCTATTCTTTTTTATGGTATCATCAAAATTCAATTCATTATCATCACATCCAACAATGGTTAGCAGGAGTGAAAACAGAATAGTTATCATATTATTTATTTTCATTTTTTTCATTTCAACTGTATTATAATATCCAGCTTTAAAAGGCTTGACATTTGGGTTTATCTCTTATTTTATTAAGTTATACCACATTTTTTTAGACATATGAGCCAGTTCTTCGTAATTATAATCCTGAACATCCCAATCAAAATTATCCGGTAAAAACTCTACTTCAGATGTTAAGGCTATTTCAGTATTGGATGGTTTTATCTCAACGGTAAGCACATACTCAGCTCCTCCGTTTACTGTTATGGTCAATACATCATCTACCAAAACCCAGGTGCCACTCTCTGTTGGTACTTTACGGAACCTGTTATTAAAGTCCCAGCCTTTAGCTGTATCTACAAAATCTCCATACTCACCATCAGTACCGGAATTATTTTCATAGGTCCCATATTGATTTCCGTCTCCGTTAACGCCTGTAAAGACGAAGGTTATTGTATTATCAAGCTCCGGATTTACAGCTGATAAATAATTGTTGATAGATTCATATTTATCCCATCCCCAGGATTCCCAGGTAAACAAATCACAATACATTCCTATTTGTTGTATGGTCCAGGTTCCGGCAATTGCTGAATCTCCCGGATCTACTTGAATAACCAGCTTTATAGTCCATATAGCCGCTTCTCCCGATTCTGATGTAACCGTAATACTAGCTTCATTATTATTAGAAAAATCTAATGTTTCTCCGGCTGAAATACTAGCTGTAGCTGCCAGGGGCAACCCTAAACTTTCAATTTCAACCATTGATAAGTCTGCTCCGTTATCAGGAATAGTTACGGTAACTTCTTTAGTATCATTATTTATTTCTGTGTCTCCAACCTGGTCTTTAACTGTCAGGCTGGTTATACTGTTACCCTTTTGAAGAATACGCTCTCTTGTTAATGTATACCACATAGGGTTAGACATATGCGCTAATTCTTCATAGCTCCAGTCTATATTATTCCAATCAAAAAGTTCTGCTAAATAAGGAATAGCTGCTTTAAGTACAACTTCGTTTGTATCTGTTAAAACCTCAAGGTCAATTTCATGTACCACATTGAGAGCATCTGTGATGATCAATTTGTTACGCTCGAAATCTCTCAACCAGGTACCTGTTCCCTTTGGAATTTTACGAAACCTTTCATTAAAGTCCCATCCTTTTCCTGTATCTCCAAAGCTTCCGTATTCACCATTATTTCCCGGGCCATGTTCATAGTTTCCAAAAGGATTTCCGTTTACATCTGCGCCTTCTACGGTAAATATAATTTCGTTATCCCATTCCGGTCCTAATTCCGGAAGGTAACCAAATATACTTTCGTTTTTTTCCCATCCCCAGCTTTCCCAGGTAAACATATCGCAATACATACGAATATCTCCAACATACCAGGTGCCTTCAAGATCTGATTTGAACGAGTTTAATGATAGTTCCCATTCTAATGTTTCTCCTGCTCCGGATTTTACATAAATTGTACTTGTTCCGTCCGTTAAATCCAGTGTAGTTCCTGCTTCATTTATTGTACTTGCCCCATAAGACAATTGAATGTCCTTGATCTCAACCTTAGAGAGATCTGCAATATTTTCTACCTTGGCAAAGATTTTAATTTTGGCTTCATCAAAATTACGTTCTATAATAGCTGTTCCTATTTGTCCTTCAACTAAAATTGAAACTATATTTCGTTCCTTTTGCCAAGCCTTTCCTTCTACCTCTTCAAGAGGATTATCTGTACATGCAAAAGCAAAAACAGCCAATATGGTAAGACCTATATTATATATTTTTTTCATTTCTTTTGAGTTTAATTAAATGTTTGGATTCAAATCTATCTCACGTTGAGGAATGGGATAAAAAGCCACAGCTTCCGGTGATAACCCTGCTGCTTCTACAACTTCTTGTTGAACTATATTGTTTCGTCTTAAATCCCAAAGGCGATCACCTTCATATGCAAATTCGCGTTGACGTTCTTCTATAACCAAATCTCTAAACTCATCTACAGATATACCACTAAGATCAGGTAACTCACTTACTCCAGCTCTTTTGCGTATTTGATTATAATGAATCAGTCCATCTGTATTGGCCGTAGCTTCGGCATAGACCAATTGTATATCTGAATAACGAATTAAATAAGGCTTGGTACTTGTTTTATCTCCTTGAAATGAAGGGTCTACGTATTTTCTGGTGAACGGATATGGAATAGTTCCATCACCAATCGTACCTATTGAAACGCCGTTTTCATCGAAAATTTCAGAGACTATTAATTCATTACGACGTTTGTCTGTCGCTTCATATGAATTGTATAAGTCGCTATTGGTTTGAAATACACTCCAGCCATCGTGAGTGGCTATATAAGAGTTATCATTATTAGCCAGATAAACCGTTGCGCCACCCAACCAGGGAATAAAATATTTTGAAAGCTTTGAATAATTGCCTTCTTCAGTTCCTAAACGATCCATTGATAAAATAAAAATATGTTCCGGTCCCGTTGGTTTTTCAACATCATAAATATTTTGCAAGTTTAAATCATGGTTGTACTCCCCCTGGCCATTTAAAACATAACCACTATATTCTGCTGCTTTTGCATAAAGATTGTCTGCACTTTCTGTTACAGCATCATATTTTGGAACACCACTCGCTTTTGCTGAAGCTGCAAACAAATATACTTTTGCCAAAAGGGCTTGCGCTGCAATTTTATCCGCTCTCCCGGCAACCCTGTTTACTTCCAGATAATCAATAGCCTTTGTTAAATCATCTATTAAAAAAGTATAGACCTCATCCATATCTTCCGGTAAAGGAGCTGTAGTTTCATCTAATTTGTCTATAAGGGATTTTTGTAGTGGTGCCAGACCAAATGCTTTAACAACATTAAAATGATTGTATGCTCTTAAAAACAGGGCTTCTCCCAAAAGGCGTCTTTCATCCTGAGGGTTAAAGCCTTTACCTTCTACATTTTCTATCACAGCATTTGCACGGTTAATGGCTATATATACTGATCTGTAAAACTGGGTTAACAATTCGTTTTGAGAAGTCACTTCCCAATTAACAAAGGCCTGCGCATCAGCACCTTCATCAGGTTTTACACTACAATTGTCTGTAGCCAATTCTGCTAAATAATACGTTACCGGAGCATAGCTTACCAGAGTAAGCGCATCATAGGCGTAAAGTATGGCAGCTTCAACATCTTCTATAGTTTTATAGAAATTCTCGTCAGAATAAAAGCTTTGAGGCTCTACATCTAAACTTTCACAGGATATAAGCCCTATTGCAAAAGCTAGTCCTAATATTATTTTTTTTAATTTCATCATGTTCAATTCGTTTGTTTTTGTCAATGTTTTTTAAACCTAAAAGGTAAATTCCAGGCCCAAAGTCCAGTTTCTTAACTTTGGATAACCTCCCCAGTAAATCCCATTACTTCCTACTTCAGGATCATACCCCTCAAAGTCTGTTATTGTAAATAGATTTGTACCATTTACAAAAACGCGAGCATTTTTGATTTTTGAGCTATTTAAGTTTTCAAATCTATATCCTAATGAAAAGTTTTGTAACCGTACAAAGCTTGCTTTCTGTATAAACCAATCAGACATAAACAAATTTCGTCCTTCACGTAAACTTGGATAGCTATTAGTTAAGTTATCCAGTGTCCAACGCAACGGTTGATTACTTGGCTCATTAAATCTTTTGGTATCAAAAATATCCTGACCAAAGCTTCCGTTAAAAAACAGTGATAAATCAAATTGTTTGTAACGTGCTTGCAGATTTAAACTGGCAAGAAAATCCGGATTGGGATCACCAATTATTGTACGGTCATTTTCATCTATAACACCGTCTTCATTTAAATCTAAATATTTAAACTCTCCCGGTTGCGCCAAGGCTCCTGTTAATCCTGCAGCTAACCCTTCATCTTCAGATTGAATAATTCCATCTACTCTATACCCATAGAACACATTTATTGGTTGCCCAACTGCTAAAATATTAGGTATGGCACGAAAGGCTTCTACCACACTACCAGAAAACTCATATTTCATTCCTGTAAGCGCATCAGTATTTAAACCTGAAGAGATCTCGTTTCCAAGGCTTACTACTTCGTTTTTATTTTTTGAAAAAATCAACGAACCACTAAAATCCCAATTTTCTTTATTTAGAATAATACCATCTATAGTTAACTCAACGCCTTTGTTTTGAATTTCTCCATCATTTACCCACATTTCGTCATAAGAAGATGAAGGCGAAAGTAAACGCTCACGTAATAAATCTGTTGTGTACTTATCATAATAGTCAACAGTAACTTTTAAACGACGATCAAAAAAGGCAAAATCTGCTCCTATATTTAGTTGTGAGGTTGTTTCCCATTTTAAATCCGGATTAGGAATTCCTGCCCATGTTTTTTTACCAGTTTGAGCATCCCTATCTACTACAAATCCAGGCCCTATTGTGGTTTGCCAACCACCGTTTACATAATACCGATCTTGCCCGTACCTACTGTTTATTAGATATGGAGCAATGCCCTGATTACCTGAAATACCATAAGATCCGCGTAATTTTAGCTCATTAAAAATATTCAAGTCACTGATAAAATCTTCCTTATGCATTTTCCATCCTACTGCTCCTGATGGGAATGTTGCCCATCGGTTATTAGATCCAAATTTTGAAGATCCATCAGAACGCATTGTAAATGTTGCCAAATACTTATCGTTATACGTATAGTTTAAACGCCCTAAATATGAGTACATCACAGTTTCTGTAAGACTGTTTGCTACAGATTGCTGATCCGGATTTCCTGCAGCCAGATATTCATTTCCTAAAGATTCATTGAAGAAATCAAAAGCCTTTAGATCTGATGTACGACTGGTATAATATTGGTATGAAACACCTCCCATAGCACTGAGTTGATGCTTTTCATTAAATGTTTTATTAAATGTCAGGTAAGTTTCTACAACAGTTTCGTTATTTTCCCAATTACTAATACCCCCAGCCCCATTGTTAAATGTTCCATCCAGGGTGTATACTTTAGGGTTATAATAATCTGTAATAGAATGTCCGAATTTATGGTTTAATTGCGTTCTTAGATTCAACGAAGGCAAAAACTGTACATCTATAAATGCTGAACCTATAAAATCTTTAAACTCATTTTTACTAGTTCTATGGTTTGTTAATGCTATAGGGTGTGAAAAATCGTTATTGCCTATTAAAAAATAGTCATTGTTGTCATCATAAACCGGGAAGATTGGATTACGCCAATAGGCTAAACCTCCATTATTATTTCTTTTTCCTTTTGAATAAATAACATTACCACCAACTTTAGCTTTATCATTAAATATTTTGTGGATTACGTTTAAATTAATATTTAGTTTTTCGTAATCATCATTAATATATATGCCTTCATTGGTGTAATATGTAGTACTTAAACTAAATTGGGTTTTATCCGTTTGACTTCTAATAGCTAAATTGGTATTGTTAGAAACTGGGTTTCTAAATACAACGTCATCCCACTGTGTAAAATAAGGCCATGTTCCGTCTTTTAGCTCTTGTACTGAAGGATAATACACACCATTTACATCCTCTGCTCCTATATATATAGGAACAAAGCCCCCATTGATTCGTCCTTCATTGTTTAACTCTGCCATTAAAGCCGGATCTCTCCATAAATTTAATTCTGAAGTAAAACTGGAAAAGGTATTTTGTTGAGAAACCGTTACTTCGGTAGTATTCTTTGCTCCCTTTTTAGTAGTTATCATAATAACACCATTTGCACCTCGAGAACCATAAATAGCTGAAGCTGAAGCATCTTTTAGAACTTCCATAGATGCTATATCCTGTGGTGAAATTTGTTTTAAATCACCGGCATTTCCAATTGGAAAACCATCTACTACAACTAAAGGGTCATTCCCTCCACGAAGTGAACTCCCTCCTCTAATTCTGACTACTGAACCTGCTCCGGGGTCGTCAGATGGTGAAACCACTTGCACCCCTGCTACCTGACCTTGTAGTAAACCATCAATAGAATTTGTAGCTCTGGCAGGGAGTTTATCCATCTTAACTGAAGAAACCGAACCGGTAAGATCACTCTTCTTAACGGCTCCATACCCCACTACAACTACTTCATTTAGTTGAGCCACATCTTCTTCTAAAACAATATTAAATGTGGTTTGCCCCTTCACTTGAATTTCCTTTTTTATAAATCCTATATATGAAACCGCTATAATAGTTTCTCTATTGGCAATAGAAAGTTCAAAAGCACCATCAAAATCTGTAATTGCTCCATTATTGGTCCCTTGTTCTACTATTGTTGCTCCTGGTAGTGGTTGGCCACCTGGATCTGTAACAACTCCGTTTATAGTTATTTGGGCATTTACAAAGCCAAAACATAAAACGGTCAATATAGCAGAGAACAGCCATATTCGATTTTTTTTATTCATCTAGTTTAGTTTTAAGAGTTAATTATGGTTCAAAATTATAGAAGTATCAGGGTGCAAAATGACAAAATTATGTTTAATACTATGCGTTTTTTGAATTATCAGTTGATTGTTGCTATTTTCTGTTCAATTATATTATCATTTTATTAAAATAAAGTAAAATAATTTTTAATTATTAAATTTGCTCTCCTTTTAATAGTCAATATGTTTTGATTAAAGAAAGGTTATCCCTATGAAATCAATTAAAGAGATTACGCCCATAAAATCTGATGACCCGTTTGTGATTTTAATACACGAAAACGCGTTGTTTGACTATCCTTTGCATTTTCACAATGAATATGAATTGAATTTGGTTACAAATTTTAAAGGTCGCAGAACTGTAGGTGATTCGGTTGAAAAACTTGAAGGAAACGATTTAACGCTTTTGGGTCCTGAATTAAAACATGCCTGGAAATCTGATAAGGCTATTAGTAATGCCGGTGTGATAACCATTCAGTTTCAAGAACATTTCCTGCACTCAAAAATAATGAGCTATAATGTTTCCAAAGACATTAAAAAACTTTTGGAATTATCTAAACGCGGCATTACGTTTTCAAACCCTACCAAAGCAGAGGTTATTGACAAAATATTGTCCATTGATAATAATGATAACTTTAAGTCCTTTTTGACTTTCCTGGAAATACTCCACATCTTATCTATATCAAAAGACACCAAAGTACTCAGTAGCCCTCCTAGTGCTAATTACAGTCAAAAACGAGAAAGCAGGCGTATCTCATTAGTTCTAAATTATGTTAAAAATAATTATCAAAAGAATATCAAATTAAGTCAGATAGCCAATCTTGTAAACATGTCTGAGTCGGCTTTTAGTCATTATTTCAAAAAAAGAACAGGATTGAGTTTTACGGGATATCTTTTAGACTACAGGCTAGGTGTTGTTACTAAATTTTTAACGGAGACCAACATGTCTATAAACGAAATATCTTATGCAGCCGGGTTTAATTCGTTGTCAAACTTTAATAGGGCATTTAAAAAGAAGCATAATATGTCTCCTAAAGAATTTAAACTAAATTACCATAAGGAAGTTTCTCGTTAAATACTAAGTATAACGTATTTGCCTTGGACATCTAATGAATCCTGGATTAAGAATAGGCTTTCGTTTAATAACATAGAGGCTCTTATCCTGCTAAAGTATATGGATATCTGGAAATCACAAATGCGCTTATACTATAGAATAAGGAGATTTCTATATCTTTATACAACCCTGACTATCAGTTGTTTTAACAAATAGCATCTATTACCCCTTATTCAGGTGATATTATACAGTATTTAATAGAAAACCTCTCGCATATGAATTTAAAAGCCAAAGCACAAGACATCTACTCCCAGATTAGTACAAAAGAAACTAAGCTTGGGGATTTAAGAAAAAAAGCTAAAGACATTAAAATGAACCATGAATTAGCTATAGAGCTTTGGAATACAGAGGCATTCTTCCCTAGGCTGTTTGCCATTCTGATTATGAATAAAAAACTGCTTTCCCAGGAATTTATTGATCAACTTGACAGAGACATACAACAACACCAATTAGAAGAACGCAATCAACTTACCGATTGGCTAATGACCAACCAACTTACCAAGGATAAAAAAACAATAGCTTTAATAAAAACTTGGGAACACAGTCCATCAACCATTCAAAGACGCATATTTTGGTATTATCAGGCAAGATTGAGGTGGACCGGACAAACACCCCCTGATAATACGGAAAATTTACTTTCTTCTATAGAAAAGAACTTAACTAAAGAAAAACCGGAAGTACAGTGGGCCATGAATTTTACAGCTGCCTGGATTGGTATTTTTGATGAAAGATACCGGGTCCGGTGTATCGCTCTAGGTGAAAAATTTGGCCTTTACAAAGATCATATTGTTGCCAAAGGATGTACGCCAAATTATTTGCCGGATTTTATTTCTATTGAGGTTAATAAACGTAACAAATAAGTAAATAATATATTAATACCTTCATAAAGCAATAATAGTATCGCATTATGTTAAATATTGATAAGATATACTAAGAATTTACTCGTAATATTGTTCTATCTAATATTACGGTTGTAACGTATTTATGTATAGTATTTTAGTTAAAAAAACATAAGTAATGACAAAATTCAGTTTAAAAAATAAAGTAGCCATTATTACCGGTGGTGGTAGTGGTATTGGTAAAGCCATCTCTTTAACCTTTGCTCAACAAGGGGCTAAAGTACATATTATGGATTATAACATTGATGCAGCCCAGGAAACTGTATCAGAAATAAAAAGTGCAGGAGAAAACGCCGTTGCCCATAAATGTGATGTTTCCAATCAAAAAAATGTTTATGAGATCATTCACCACATTACTAAAACTGAAGACATTGATATTTTGATCAACAATGCCGGTATTGCACACGTTGGTAATGTGGAAGCTGTGGAAGAAGCTGATTTAGATCGTTTATATAATGTAAATATAAAAGGAGTTTATAATTGTATTAAAGCTTCTATCCCTTCTTTAAAAAAAGGAGGAGGCGTTATTTTAAACTTAGCGTCAATTGCATCTTCTGTTGGAATAAACGATCGTTTTGCTTATTCCATGAGTAAAGGTGCCGTACTTACTATGACCTACTCTATTGCTAAAGATTATATAGCGGATGGCATCAGATGTAACTGTATTGCTCCCGGTAGGGTGCATACGCCTTTTGTTGATGGGTTCATCAATAAAAATTACCCTGGCAGAGAAAAAGAAATGTTTGAAAAGTTATCAAAGACACAACCTATTGGCAGAATGGGAACAACACAGGAAATTGCAGACCTGGTTTTATTCCTTTGTTCTGATGCGGCTGGTTTTATTACTGGCTCCAATTTCCCTATTGATGGTGGCTTTGTTACATTAAACGGGAAATAGAATATCTTTATTTCATATTCCATATTTATTATGTTATATGAAGTTTCTATATTAGATATCCAAACTAAGGTATTAAAAGTTAGCTGGTTAATGTCTTAAAATCATTTTCTTAAAGTTATATCACTTATTTACACCTATTTTTTTATAGATATCAATAACAGTAGACTTCATTTTAGTTAGAACCTTTTCATTACTTATACTTTTTTGACTTTCTCCGGAAAGCACACTAATAGCTAATGTACCTGTAATATTAATTTCCGGAATGTTAAATGGTATTGCTATATCATACACTCCTCTTGTGGTTTCACTTGAACGGATGTTGTAACCATCTTCAGAAATTTTTACTATATCCAAAAGTAGTTCTTGCTGCTTTGGTTCAGGCATTTTAACAAAATCTTCTGTTTTGTTCAATAATATCAGTCTTTCATCCTGGGGAAACTGAGAGAGGATTAATCTTCCCGAAGTAGTACCACATAGAGAAAACCTGCCCCCTTCTTCTACAGAAAGTGATATTGGACCAGAGCTTAAACTTTGAGCAATAACCAAAACACTATGTTTGTATAAAATGGACAAATGACACGATTGCCCTGAAAACTCCGATAGTTCCTGCATAGGATAAAATGCAGCTTTACGAATAGCATTAATAGGCGAATGACAATGAGAAAGGTAATATAACTTTAACGATAAACTAAACTTACCTGAAACTACATCCTTATCTATATACCCCCGATCTTCTAAACACACAAGCATTCTATATATCTGATTAGGCATTTTATTGATACCAGTGGCTATCTCTGTTTGAGACTGGGGAGCTTCGTTTAAAGAAAGATATTCAAGGATATCAAGTCCTTTATCTAATGCAGGAGATTGATATTTAGGCATAAATAAATCTTATAAATTGATATTTAAAGAGTAAAATAACAATAAAAAACTTTAAACTAAACACAATATTTTTATTTTTATATAAATAATATATTTATATTTGAATAAAACAATATTTGTTTTATGGCTTCTAATCCGATACTTGGAACTCTATTACATGCAATTGGTGGGGTTTCTGCCTCAACATGCTACTTACCTTTTGAGAAAGTAAAAAAATGGTCTTGGAACAGTTATTGGCTAGTTCAGGCGTCATTTGCCTGGTTAGTATTTCCGTTAATTGTAGGCTATTTAACCATTCCCAATCTGTGGGGTGTTTATGAAGAAGCTTCAAATTCGGTTATAATTAATACTATAGTATTGGGTGCAGTATATGGATTTGGAGGTATGGCCTTTGGCTATGCTATTAAATATATTGGTTTTTCACTAACGTATACTATTGCTATTGGCTTATCGGCAGTGTTGGGTACTATTGTGCCGTTAATAATTCACGGTACACTGATGGAGCAGTTTACAAAGTCAGGAGGTTTAGTAGTTCTGTTTGGGTTGTTACTCGCTTTATTTGGAGTAGCAATATGCGGATGTGCAGGATATAAAAAAGATAATGACTTAAAGCTAGCTAAAGCAGGCAACCTAGGTTCCTTCAATCTAAAAAAGGGATTGATGCTTGCAGTTTTTGCAGGTGTGTTCTCTTCTATTTTTGGTATTTCATTAGAACTTGGAGCTCCGGTGGCAGAAATAGCCGGAAAATATGGAGCCGGACATTTTGAAGGCAATGCCAATTTACTCCTATCTACATTAGGTGCATTCATTACTAATTTTGTTTGGTTTACAGTTGCAAGTATCCGTCAAAAAACAATTGGGGAATTGGTAGCCATAAAAACTTTAGGAGTGAGTATCTGGTTTCGAAATTTGTTTTTATCGATACTAACTGGAGGCTTATGGTATTTTCAGTTTTTCTTTTATGGCTTGGGACATATAAATATGGGAAAATTCAAATTTGTGAGTTGGGCAGTACATATGTCGATGCTAATATTTTTCAGCTATTTAGTAGGTGTGCTGATGAAAGAATGGAAAGAAGTAGGTAAATCCACCTACACTACTTTAGTGTTGGGTTTATTGATATTGGTAATTTCCTTTGTGGTAATTACCTATGGAGGCATGGTAGAGAATTAGAAAATATATGGCTAATAAAGTAATTAAATTAAAAGGAATAACATGGGATCACAGCAGGGGGTATTGCCCTATGGTAGCCACTGCACAACGGTTTTCAGAAATACACCCAAATGTAGAGATAGAATGGGATAAAAGATCACTTCAAGGCTTTGCGGATGAGCATATTGATCAATTGGCCCTTAATTACGATTTATTAGTTATAGATCACCCCTGGGCTGGATATGCTGCTGATACCAAAATTATTTTGCCGTTAAATGACTATTTACCGGAATCTTTTTTAGAGGACCAAAAAAATAATTCTGTGGGGAGGTCTTATGAAAGTTATAATTTTGGAGGAGATCAATTTGCATTACCCATTGATGCTGCAACACCAGTAGCGTCTAGTCGTCCCGACTTAATGGAACGTATGAACCTGTCATTACCAAAAACTTTTAACGAATTATTGCATTTAGCCTCAAAAGGAGTGGTAACGATGCCGGGTATTCCTATTGACACTCTAATGAATTTCTATATGTTTTGTGGTGTGTCAGGAGAAACTCCTTTCCAATCTCCAGATCAAGTGGTAAATGAGGATGTGGGAAAAAGGGCATTGGATATGTTAAAAGAATTAGCGGATCGATTAAACCCTGAGTTTTTTTATTGGAGCCCTATACAGGTATGTGAAGCCATGACCACCAGAGACGATCTGGCATATTGTCCGTGGGCTTACGGATATTCCAACTATTCCAGAAAAGGATATACTTCAAAGCTATTACATTATCATAACCTTATAAATGATGACAAGAATGAAATATACCGCAGTACTTTAGGAGGCACAGGTTTAGCTATATCAACAAAAAGTAAATATAAAGAGATCGCATCAGAATATGCCATGTTAGTAGCAAACCCCGGTAGTCAAAGCACTTTGTTTTTTGAAAATGGTGGGCAGCCCGGACATAAAAAGGCATGGGAAGATGAGAATGTAAATGCTCAAAGCGCTAACTTTTTTAAATCGACGCTTAAAACTTTGGATAATGCATTTTTAAGACCCCGATATAATGGGTATATGCATTTTCAAGATAACGCTGGTGATGTTATTCGTGATTATTTGATGAACGGAGGACATCCTTCCGATGTTTTATCTTCAATTAATAAAATATATTTAGAATCTAAAGGCGAGAAATGAAACCATTAGAAGGCATTTTAGTTTTAGAGTTTTGTCAGTATCTCGCTGGCCCCTCAGCTGGATTGCGATTAGCAGATTTGGGAGCAAGAGTGATTAAGATCGAGCGTCCGGTTACAGGAGAAGGATGCAGACAAATAGCTATTAAAAACCTATTTATAGACAAAGATAGTTTGGTATTTCATACTATTAATAGAAATAAAGAGTCGTATACAGCCAATCTTAAAGATGCTGATGACATGGAAAGGATCAAAGATTTATTGGCAATTGCTGATGTGATGACCCATAATTTCAGACCTGGAGTTATGGAAAAAATAGGTCTGGACTATGATACGGTGAGCACAATAAACCCAAAAATTGTTTATGGTGTTGTAACAGGATATGGTAACCAGGGGCCTTGGGTTAAAAAACCCGGACAAGATCTTCTTATTCAATCCCTGTCGGGATTAACATATCTTTCAGGGAATAATAATGACGGTCCGGTTCCTATGGGATTAGCCGCAACCGATATATTAACAGGAACCCATCTAGCACAGGGTATTTTAGCTGTATTGGTACGCAAAAATAAAATGCAAAAAGGAGGACTAGTAGAAGTAAGTTTATTGGAGTCTACTCTGGATTTCCAATTTGAAGTACTGACCACCCATTTTAACGATGGCAGAAAAGCACCTGAGCGTGCTGAAAAAGGCGCAGCACATGCGTATTTAAGCGCACCGTACGGAGTTTATAAAACCAAAGACCATTACATTTCCATAGCCATGGTTCCGTTGCTAAAACTAACAGGACTTTTAGGAATTGAATTACCCGAAAAGTACAGATCTGAAGAAAACGGGTTTAAAAAGCGTAATGATATAATGGCCATACTTCAGGAAAAATTTGAAACAAAAACAACTCAAGAATGGTTGCTTCTTTTGGAGGCAGAAGATATATGGTGTGCTAATGTTTTTTCTTATAAAGATATTTTAGAACATGAAGGCTATAAAACCCTGAAAATGGATCAGGATGTATATACCAGAGATGGTGAAAAAATCTGTACCACACGATGCCCTATAAGAATTGATGAAGAGCGTTACTACAGTAAAAAAGCAGCGCCTAAAGTGGGAGAAGATACAGAACGTATTATCAGAGAATTTAACTTATAACTTTTTGAGAATACACTAAAATAAATAACAATGATAATTAGACATTTACTTTTTTGCTTTATATTGATAAATTGTGCTAAAAAGCATGATTTAGCAACTAACACCAGTGTAACTGACAAATACAATATTATTTGGGACTCCCCCAGTAAAGACCATAATGGCTCCATGCCAATAGGTAATGGAGATATTGGACTTAATGTTTGGGTAGAACAAAACGGTGATATCTGTTTTTATATTGGCAAAACAGATACTTGGGGAGATAATGGTCGATTATTGAAAGTAGGTAAGGTTAGAGTAAAGACAGAACCATCTCTTATTTTTTCGGATGCCGAATTCAAACAAGAACTTGATTTAGATACCGGGACCCTATTAATAAATTCAAAGGGTACTGTTAAGGGACAGATAATAGACATCAACCTTGAGTTATGGGTTGATGCCAATAACCCAATAGTTCATTTAAATTACAATAGCTCCGTTCCTGTAAAAATGAACGCTAATGTTGAGCTATGGAGAACTGAAGCTTTTGAATTAAAAGATGCAGCTTTTAGTGACCTTATGCAGAGTCATACCGACATTTTTAAAATGAAAGAAACGGTAATTGTTGAACCCGATGTAATTGAAAAAAGACCTGATAACACTCTAGTATGGTATCATCATAATAAAAAATCACACGGTTTTCACGAAGTAAATAAACTACAAGGTATTAATGAGTTTTACAATTCTGACCCAATATTGCACAGAACATTCGGCGCATTATTAAGTGGTGCTAATTTGGTTAATACGAAAGGTAATTCAATTGAAACCAGTAAAAACAATAAAGGCCAACTAGCTGTCACAGTCCTTACCAAACACCCTTCGCAACCAGATGAGTGGATTAAAGAAATTGAAACCTTAGCTAAGAAAATTGGAGAAAATCCTTTGAGTAAAAGGAGAAAATTACATGAACAATGGTGGAAAGAATTTTGGAATAGAAGCTGGATCAATGCATCAACAAATCAAGTTGATAGTATTAATAATAATAATAATGATGATGATGCATTTATCGTGTCTAGAGCTTATACATTACAGCGGTTTATAGATGCATGTGGAGGAAGAGGTGCATTTCCAATAAAGTTTAATGGCTCAATATTTACAGTACCACCACCAGATGCTATCCCTTCTGGAGATGCTGACTACCGAAGGTGGGGGCCGGGTTATTGGTGGCAGAATACAAGATTACCATATTTGAGTATGTGTACAACCGGTGATTATGAACTTTTACAACCACTGTTCAAAATGTATGGGGAGGACATCTTCAAGATTATGAAACAAAAAACAAAAAAGAACTTTGGCTTTGAAGGGGCATATTTCCCAGAATGTATGTACTTCTGGGGCGGACAATTTGCATTTGATTATGGCCCATTACCATGGGAAGAAAGAGAAGATAAACTTCAGGACAGCAGATATCATAAATGGGAATGGGTATCGGGCCCGGAACTGGTTTTCATGATGCTTGATTATTATGATCATACATTGGATACAGAATTTCTCCAACAGAAGATAATTCCTTTAGCCAATCAAATAATACTGTTTTTTGATAACTATTATAAAACCAATGAAAATAGAAAGTTAGTCATGTACCCTTCTCAAGCAGCCGAAACCTGGTGGGATACTACCAACCCTATGCCAGAGCTTGCCGCTTTATATAGTATTACTGAAAGATTATCTCTATTACCTGAAAACTTAACAAGTGCTACAGATAAAAAGTTTTGGAAAGCAATCAAATCAAAATTACCTGAAATCCCTCTTCGCGAAACCCCTACAGGTATGGCATTAGCTCCAGCCGAACGCTTTGAGCAAAAACGTAACATTGAAAACCCTGAACTATATGCTGTGTTCCCTTTTAGGCTATTTGGAGTTGGAAACCCTAATATAGAATATGGAAAAAATGCCTTGCAACACCGTTGGGATAAAGGAGCTTCTGGCTGGAGGCAAGACGACATTTTTATGACCTATTTAGGGTTAACAGAACAAGCAAAAGCAAACCTAGTGGAACGTTCCAGTAATTATGATAAAAATTCTCGTTTTCCTGCTTTCTGGGGGCCTAATTATGACTGGACGCCGGATCAGGATCATGGAGGTATCTTGATGAAAGCCTTCCAATCTATGTTGATGCAAATTGATCCTTACTCCAAAAAGATCTATTTATTGCCCGCGTGGCCGAAAGAATGGAACGCTGATTTTAAGTTACATGCACCTTATAATACCATTATTGAAGCCAAAGTGGTAAATGGAAAAATTGAAAAGCTACAAGTTACTCCTTCATCACGAAAAGAAGATATCATCATAATATCTAATCAATAAAAGTTGAAATTATGCCAGAAAACACACCACTAGAAGAACATAAAAAAATCAAACTTTTTAATACAGAAGATTGGTTGTATGAAGATTTTGAAATAGGACTTAAAGCCAGGTCTATCAGTAGAACCATTTCTGAAGGTGAAGCTATGATGTTCAATGGCCTTGTAATGGATATGCACCCTTATGTAGCTGATGAAATTTTTGCTAAAGAAGAAGGCTTGTTTGGAAAAAGGTTGGTAGCCGGTGCCATGGTATTTAGCATAGGATTAGGGTTGATGGCACACAATAACATACATACCTTTAGTTACGGATACAATAAACTACGATTTATAAAACCTGTATTTATTGGAGATACCATTTATACCGTTCGTACACAATTAAACAAATCGCCTAAATATGATAAGATGGGCTTGATAACAGTAAGCTATGAAGTTTATAAGCATCCCGGCGAATTGGTGCTCTACTGTGAACATTTGCAAACTGTAAAGTATAGAGATCCGAGTTTATTTCAAAAAAGATAATTCATGAACCCACTTGAAGGCATATTGGTGGTTGACCTGAGTCAATTTTTATCAGGCCCCTCAGCAAGTTTAAAACTGGCTGACTTGGGAGCTCGAGTCATTAAAGTGGAGCGCCCTGTTGTTGGAGATATCTGCCGTTCACTTTATGTGTCAAATGTAAAAATGAATGGAGAATCAACCGTTTTTCACGCTATAAATCGCAATAAAGAAAGTTTTGCGGCCGATTTAAAGAATGAGGATGATAAGGCCCGAGTTTTGAAATTAATTGAGTCTGCTGATATTGTTATGCATAATTTTAGGCCTGGGGTCATTGATCGGTTGGGGCTTGATTATGAATCGATATCAAAGTTAAATCCCTCAATTGTTTACGGGGAAATATCAGGTTATGGTAAAGAAGGCCCTTGGAAAGATAAACCAGGGCAAGATTTATTAGTACAATCGCTTTCAGGATTAACCTGGCTAAGTGGAAACAAAAATGATAGCCCTATACCTATGGGATTAGCTATTGTGGATATACTAACAGGAGCACATCTGGTACAAGGGCTATTGGCAGCTTTAGTGCGTAAAGGAGTGAGTGAAAAAGGAGCTAAGGTTGAAGTAAGTATGATGGAATCTGCTATCGATTTTCAATTTGAAACCATCACAACTTTTTATATGGACGGAGGTCAACCAACAGAAAGAACAGCGAGCAACAATGCGCATGCCTACCTTGGGGCACCATATGGAATATATAAAACAAAGAATGGTCATTTAGCTTTGGCCATGGGACAAATACCTATACTAGGTGAATTGTTGGGTTGTGAAAGACTAAAGGAGTATCAGCAGGTAAGCTCATGGTTCAAACAAAGGGATGAAATAAAAGAGGTACTGGCAGCACATTTGGTAGCTAATACAACAGAGAAGTGGTTGTCGGTTTTGGAGCCTGCCGATATCTGGTGTGCTGATGTTATGGACTGGAAGACATTGCTAAAAAGTGAAGGCTATAAAGTATTGGAAATGGAGCAAGAGGTACAGATGAGTAATGGATTTCGTTTTAAAACAACCCGTTGCCCTATTAGAATTGATGGAGAAATTTTAAAATCACCTAAAGGGACTCCTATTCTGGGAGAACATACAAATGCAATAGTAACAGAATTAAAATTATAAGCAAATGTCTGATAAATTTAGAATAGCTGTTCGTAAATTTGGTCCGTTTGAAACAGCCATAGAAAAAATATGGAAATCTTTTTGTGAAGAAACAGGTTGTACTAAAGAACTTGAAGCTGTCCCAATGGAGTTACATCCATTATTTGATGCTACTATAGGCAAAGAAAAAGGATTAGTAAAAGGCGATTGGGATGTGGCACATATTAATACAGATTGGATTACAGAAGCCCACCATAAAAATGCTTTAGAAAACCTGGCTCCATATATCAAATCAGATGCTCCGGACAATTTTCCTGAAGATTGGTCTGACTCGCTTTTAAGCATGCAAAATTTTGGAGATACCATTTTAGGTTTTCCTTTTCATGACGGTCCGGAATGTTTAATTTATAGAAAGGATTTATTCAATGACCCTAATGAGCAAAAAGCTTTTGAAGTAAAATACAATAAACCTCTTAAGCCACCAACAACTTGGGAAGAGTTTCATGAGGTAGCCCGTTTTTTTAATCGCCCGGAGAAAAATTTATATGGGTCTGCATTTGCTTTATATCCTGACGGGCACAACACAGTATTCGACTTTTGTTTACAATTATGGACCAGAGGCGGTAATTTATTGGATGAAAATGGGCATATAAAAATAAATTCTCCAGAGGCCATTGAAGGATTAGAGTATTATAGAAATATTATAAAAGATAGCAGTGCTCTGCATCCGGAATGTAATGATTTTGATTCTGTAAAATCTGGTATGGCATTTGCCATTGGCGAAATAGCTATGATGGTTAATTGGTTTGGTTTTGCATCGATGTGTGAAGTATATCCGGGTTCTAAAGTAAAAGGATGTGTTGATATTACCCATGTACCAGCCGGAAAAAACGAAGAAGGGGTTTCTTTAAATGTATATTGGCTTTATACGATTGCCAGGGGAAGTAAAAATAAAGCATTAGCTTACGAATTTATAAAATATGCAGTCAATGCAAAAAATGACAAGCTTCTTACTCTTGAAGGTGGTATTGGATGTAGAAAATCGACTTGGATGGATAACGAAGTAAACCAGATTGTTCCTTATTATCATAAACTAGAGATGCTTCATAATAATGCCCGTACTTTACCACGAAAAATTAATTGGAATAGTATTTCAGAAGTAATAGATACTATGGTAATTGAACTTTTCAAGACAGAAAAAAAGGTGGCAGAATTGGTGAATGAAGCACAGCAAAAAATTGATAAAATAGAAAACTTATAACCAACTTCTTTGATGGTTTAAAATAACAGGTTAGAGTCTATATATAATATTCTCAGAACCTTTGCTAACTATTATTCAATAATTATTCTTAAGAAATAATATCAAGTGGTGCTGTTGTTTTCCATTGTCCTCTAGTGAAATCAGGAAACTTTTGTGAATTACCGTGTTCTTTTATAGAGTCTTCACTTAATGGTCCTACGGCACTCCAAAAACAACCTTCATAAACATTCTGATCTAACGGAAGTCCATTACGTAAGCATTCAACAATACGGTACAGCATCATGAAATCCATGCCACCATGCCCTCCCATTTTTTTGGAAACTTCTCCTAAACGTTTGTAAAGCGGATGTTCATATTTTTCAAATATTTCTTGCAACTGGTCTCCTTGTGCCCATTGATGATGATCTTTTGTAGCACCTTCAACACCTCCATCTAATGCTATTCTTGTTGGGAAACCTGTTAAGGTTCCTTTTGTACCTTGAATTAAGTTGTGTCTTGAATAAGGCCTGGGACTAGTTTCATCCCATTGTACCATAATAGTCCTGCCTAAAGTGGTCTTTATAATTGAGGTATTTATATCACCTCCTTTAAAGTTTATTTGGTTCCATTTATGGCTACTTTCAAACTTTTCTTTAGCATATAAATTACGCCCTTTCCCTGGTGAAGAAAAAGAAGATAAGCGTTCAAAATTGTCTTCACCACGAGCCAAATTCATGTATTGAGCAACTGGTCCTAATCCATGTGTTGGATAAAGGTTTCCATCTCTAACATACTCATAAGTTCTCCAAGACCCTGTTCCTCGTTTTACTTGATGCATTTGCCCTCTTAATTCATGAATGTACGCAGCCTCACCATGAAGAAGCTCTCCAATAACACCTTTCCTACACATATTTAAGTATAATAACTCTTCACGTCCGTAATTAACGTTTTCCATCATCATACAATGTTTCAGGGTTTTTTCAGATGTTTTCACTATATCCCACATTTCTTTAATGGTAACAGCAATAGGAACTTCTACACATGCATGAGCACCGGCTTTCATTGCCCCTATAGCCATTGGAGCATGTAATTTCCATGGTGTACTTATAAAAACAACATCTGGTTTAACCGTATTTAGCATTTTTTTCCAGTCATCTACTCCCCCATAATACGTAGCAATGTTAGTATGACGCTGTCCTTTTCCTATTTCTTTACATTTATCAGCTGATTTTTTTGCCAAATCTTCATACAAATCACTTATTGCTACAACTTCTGTTCCTTCAATTGTTGCAATTTGTCCGGCATGTCCAGCCCCTCTAGCTCCAACACCAATAAATGCACAACGTAAAGTTTCTATTTTAGGAGCTGCAAAACCTCCCATATATGTACGACCGAAAGCTATGGATGGAGAACTGGAATTAGCACTTAAAAAATTAGGAATTAATGCTAAACCTGCACCAGCCATTGATGACTTTTTTAAAAAATCTCTTCTGTTAGATTTCATATGTTTACACTATTTAAATTTCTTTAATAAAGCCTAAATATAGTTATTAAGTCTAGGTAATGGGGTGAACATTTGGGTGAACACTAAAGATATTTAAATAAAAATTAAATAGCGGCTCTATAAAAAGGCCTCACTATTTTTTTACAAAATCCTGATAGTCAACACCAAATACTTCTCCATACAAGGTTTTATAGTTTTTAGAAAAAGCATTATAAGTATTTTTAGCTAACCCATGCTTACCTGTTGAAACTAGTTCATTAATCAAAATCTTGAGCGCATTTTCATTAAGATTATCAAATAAAAGAATAGTTTCTGCCAACTTTATGTTCAATTGAGACGGTAAAAATTCGCTTTGAGTTTTATAAACTTTTGATAACACACTTTCAACTTCATTAGATATTTTATTCTTAAAATAATCTACCCATTCGGTTTGGGTATTCTGCAAAATATTGCCCTTTTTTAATAAATCAAGAAAATTATTAAATTCATCTGTAGAGAACTGCCTCATATTAAGGCTGTCTTTAATACGCTTTTTTATTTTTTTGTATTTAAAAATATCTACTTCAAAATTTTCAGAAGTTTTGACCTGCCATTTCTTATCATCAAAAATCACATCCAGTCCATCAATATGAGACAGGACTTTTCTTAACTTTCCAATATTCCCATTTCTATTCTCTTTGGCTTTTAGTTTGGATACACCAGGCCAAAATGTATCTGTAAGTTTGTTTGTACTAACACCATCTTCATCTTCTAAAATAGATAAAAGAATAAAAGACAACAATTCTTTATTAAGTGGCGAAAATGATGGCGGTAATTTTTTCTCTGAAGTTAAATCTATTTGAAAATTTCCAAAGAGATGAAGTGTATTTCCCTTAAATCCTTCAGCAGTTTTATTTTCTAACTCAGGTTTGGCATAAATTTCAGATGTTGCAAAAGTCTCTTTTTTTCGTTTAAAAACAAATATTAAACCTAAAACAATCAGTACAAACAGACCGGAAATTATATAATAAGCACTGTTGTTTATGGGTTTATCTTTATTAAACAATTCTTCAACTTCTTTTAAGGATAGTCCTCTGTCCCAAATCTTTAAATCATCTATGGAACCATAAAATTGTTCTCCCCAAATGTTATTACCAATTACTAAAGACTGCTTAGAAGGTATAATATCATCAGCATTAACCTCTCCTATTTTATTACCATTTAGAAAAAATTCAACCATGGTTTTAGGGTTATGCACTACCACTAAATGTTGCCAGGTATTAGTTTTGAGTGGTTGCTCTATAACATGATCCTTTACTGTTGCCATAGTAAAGTCCGGACTTCCACTTCTTAACTTTAAAGAAAAAGCCATTCCAAAACTAACTATTCCAGCATATTCTGGAATACTATCTGGTTTAACCCAAACTGAAACGCTTATTGGTGATTTAAAATCTAATATATTCTCCTTAGAATAATCTATATAGGAATCATTATTGGCAAAATGTAAAACATGACCTCTCTCTGGGTCATTTACATATGAAACATCTTTAGATATAGATCGGTCCCAAGTAACATCTACTGTATTCTCAACACGCTCTTCAAAAGAAAAATCATAAGCTAGTTTATCTTCTATAGGCACGTCATAGGCACTAAAGAATCTGGGAACATCATTTTGAGCTGCATGATGTATTACCTCTGCTGGCGTAATTCTATAACCATTTTTATAAGGTGAAAGAACTATTTCTTTTTCGATTAAAGGAAAAGAAAATTTTGAAGGTGTGATTATTTTTGGCGAATTGGTCCAAGATATTTCATTTAAAGGTTTTCCTTTATATTCTATAACGCCTCTAAAACGACGCATTCTATTTAACGAATCAGAAACACCTTTTACGTTGTTGTTTTTAATATTTGGAGAAATAATAAAATTTGGTGCTTTGCCTGTACTTTTCCATAGCTCAAAGATATTAGTATAAAGTATAGAATCTGTTTCTGCCAGTGAAGTTAACAGAACTAATTTATCTTGAGGGTTTGAAGAAAATCTACCGGAATACTCATTTACTTTTCTAATCTGTTCAATAGTAGTTGATACTAAGTCTGATTTAAAAACGCCAAAAATCCTCACGCCATCACTCAGCAAATCATTTACTTTAGGCCAATCATTAGTAGTACGAAACAAAATTCTGTTTGAAAATTTTGTTTTAAGTATACTCTTCAATGCTTCTTGATTAAATGTCCCTTTAAAAATTAATGAAATAAAAGCCTGATTATTTTCTTCCAAAAATAATTCTATTAAGTCTAGTGTTCCACTTAAATCCTTTGAATCAGTATTGTTTTCAAGCTTGTATACTCCTTCTTTTTCTTCTATATGTAGTATAAAGGCCCTTATACCTTTATTAAAGTTATAGGCTAAAGAATCTGGTGATTGTGCACAAATGAAGGCATAATCATCGACTGATAAATCATTCTGAGAAAAAATAGTTTTCGGAATAAAAAAAAATAATACACCTATTAGAAAAAGGGGTTTTCTAAACATTGAGAATTGATCTATTCCCTTTAAATAACTCACTTTAAAATGATCGATTTTTTTTGACAAAATCAAAATTTTAAAAAAACATTCAAGTTTATTAGAAGATATTAAACATATAACAACTACTTTCAAAAGTAGATAAATTTGTTATAACTCCAATAGTCAAAAGTAATATTATCTATATGTGCAGGATTTTGTCAGTATGTGCCCTAACGTATATGTATATGGAAAGTTGTGGGTTTGTGTGCGAGGATTTTCCAAAGGGAAACCCCGTGTTGTAACACATTTTTATTTCATTTTACCGTCTATCAATTTGATTAATCTATCGATTTCCTTTAAAAAATCAACTTTATTTGCTGCAATCAAGCCTCTTGAGTCAGAGTTTAAACTTTCAGGATTTTCAATCAGGTTTTTCCAGCGCACATAATGTTTTTTTCGTTCAGTTAAATATGACTCGAAACCGATATAACTCTCAGTAAATTTTCCGTTTTCAAATTTATAAATTTTATGAAATTCGAATGCAGGGTAAATTTCATTATTCAAAAAACCGACAGCATCTTGTTCTGTTTCGTTTACTTTTTCTATAATTTCAGATATTCCATTTTTATTTATATCTTTTATGGAATATTTATTGATAGAAACTCCGTGATATCGTTTTGAATTATATTTAAGACTATCAATTGTTTTTTTTGCTACAGAAATATTTTGTTGCCCAAATGATAAATTAATTACAAAAATTAAAAAATATAAGATATACTTTTTTTTCATGTTTGGTTGCGTTTTCAAATGTGTTACAACATGTTTACACATGGTTTGTTACGTTGGCAAGAACTAAGTTAGCAAATACAAACCGAATAGAAAATCCGTGAGGGTTTTCGTGAGTAAGTTTGAACTAGCAATTAATTTTATATGGTATTGTGTGTAGTTTTCATTTATTTGCTTTCAATTTCTAAAGTTGTTGATTTAAATCCTTTGAAAATTAACCAAAGTGGAAAGATTAGTTGAATTAGTCCTATTGGAAGAAGCATATTCATACTAATGCTATTACCAAAAATCGAGAACAATATTTCAATAAACATTAGGATTACGGCTATTATTCCAACAATTGAAATGACTTTTGGGACTAATTCAGATACGTACAAAGCATAGTATAAAATAAAAACAGGTAAACAAGAAATGAGTAAACTCAAGTAATGTGACCACCAATGTTTTTTATAAAACACATTCCCTAATGTATTTAATACCTCTGAATTGTCAGTTCCATTTTTAATATACTCTTGACTTAATTCTAAAATTGATAGAACACTAATATTATCAATAGATATAGCTATAAAGCTTAATATGCTAAAAGCTAAATATAAAAAGGCTAAAGTGATACTATATTTTTTAAAAATCGGTAATAAAATCACAGCTATGGTAATAGAAATTATACCGCTTAAAAATAAAAGTAAGGTTGAAATAATAATTTCATTTGAATTTTCTGAAGCAGTAATTAGAAAATTATCTGAAAATAGAATAGGGCCTTGTAAAAATTGATAGACTATAATACCAGTTGCAAAAATGAACAGAAATAACAGTCCTACGAATCTCCCTGTTTTTTTATTTGATTTCATATTTTGATTGATTAGTTATTGATTGAGTGTAAGACGATGTAAAGTCTATAATGTTACATGGAATATTTTCTCTCAAAATACACACATCAGTTTTGTATATGATTAGTGTGAGAGGGAGACAATCTTCGAGTTGTCAGCCGAGTAACCAAGCTTGTACCTATTTTGTGTTTTTATCTTGTCCGCCTAAAAATACTCAAATAAGAATAAGCGACATTGTAATTGTAAACAGACACAAAACTTTGGGCAAACCATAAAAATCCACATTAATTTTATACGGTGTTGACTAATGTTTGTCACTACAATTTGAATATATTTCTTCAGTGTTAGGATTGAATAAATTGTTCTTTATATGAACCTCTCCTAGTATTTGTGTGTTTTTAAGAGCACAAAAATCTGATAATTTTTTATTTCCATAATCAAACTCTCTTTCTCTTTTACTTTTAGTTAATGGTTTGTAAGTACCGATTTCTAAATTACCCTTAATAGTTTTTAAGTTTTCCAATCCATTTAGACTAGTAATGTTAGTGTTTTGAGTTAATTTCAAATCACCACCTATTTTAGTTATATTCCTCAAAGCAGAAAGAGAATGTAGATTTTTATTTCCAGACAATTTTAGATCATTTTTTATTTCCCTTAAATTTTCTAAACCTTTAAGAGAGTTCAACTTAGGGTTGGATGATATGTTTAAACGATTTATTGTTGTGTAATTCCCAAGATGTTCAAGGGTTTTAATTAATTTATTTGATGAAATGATTAAATTTTCAGATAATGTCAAATAATCAAGACCTTTCAAACTATTTAATGATTCATTATATCTGATATAAAGGCTATTTACTTTTTTTAATTTCTCTATTCCATTCAAGTTTTTTAATCTCTGATTTCTTTCTACCATAAAATTACCATCTATATTAGATAGGTTATCTAAACCTTTTAAATTACGTAATGAAGTTTCTTTAATGATTAAATTTCCTCCAATAAATTTAAGATTGTTTAATCCTTTTAATGAATGTAAATCTTGAGGATTATGATTATAATCATTATCCTCAAAACTGAATATTAAATCTCCTTTTATCTTTTCAATTGTTGAGAGTGATGATAAATCATTGACTTCCCCTATTAACAAATCGCCTCGTATTGTAATCTTTTTTTTATTTCCTAATTCCTCTAGTTGCTTTTGATTGAAAATGATATAATCACCTGCTATTAATTCATGTGTAACTTGAGATAAATAATTGATAAATAGAGTACTGACTACTCCGATAATCGTAAATTTTAAAATCCTATATATTTTCTTGTATTTTTTTAAAAACAGAAAATATAGTATTCGCAGAATTTGAATTAAGCAAACTATCGAAAGTATTATAAATAATAAAAGCCAACCTAGCATACCTAACCCATATTCTCTAACAGGCCAATCTGCTAAACCTACACTCGCGTAAGAGGTAGTAAAAAAAGAAAAATATAATATGACAAAATTTAAAAATCGCTTCATAGTAATTATATTGAAATATTTGCCAACGTGTTTGTGTATGATTATGTTGCGTGTTTAAGCCATAAACTTAATAAATAATTACTGAACTTTGAAGTGGCTGAGACCTTTCAACAAATGCCCTTATTAGCAATTAATTATACACGTTGTTATATGCTGGCTTTTATACAGCTAATATTTTGTCCGCTACAATTAGGCACTCATCTAAATTGCTAGGCATACCCATTGAATTTGTCTCCAATTCCAAAAGTCTTTCTCCTATTTTTATTCGGTCAGCACCTTCTTTTTTTAATTTAAAAAGTCCAATAACATATCCTGAATATTCATCTCTAGGCGCAACATCATTAATTCCGATTGGGTCCCAATCATTCCAAAGAATATCATCTATTTTCTTATAGGTTATTAAATCCTTGGCGGATTGTACACTTTTTTTCACTCCTTTATTTCTGTTGAAAATTAAAATTGTTGCTTTTACTTCTTCGCTTAAATATTCGTCGGATATTGTATCCGAAAATTTTAGTGCAAGACTCGGAATATAAAATCCGCTATCAAAGTCAAATGGTGCAGGAAGTCCAGATGAATTATAAGTGATTTTTGCTACACATTCTGCTAACAGCAAGTATATTTCAAAATCAGCATTTTTGTTTTTTAATGTCAGATTTCTAATTGCTCCAAATTGCTTGTGAGCATCTTTCCACTTTTCAGAATCATCAATGATTTCATAGAGTTCAATTATTTCGATTGGAACTTTCTCAAGATGTCTATCAAATCTTGATAAAATCAAACCAGCCCAATTAGGTTGGACAATACTCGGCACATTGTCGAATATTTGTTGTCCTATATTAACGTCTGCTTTAATTTTATCCATTGGCTTCTTCAGCTTGCATATAACGTTAATTGCAATAGGCGTTTTAATGCCTATTGCATGGTGTTATGTACTGTAGCTTTAACGGTTTTTTAAAGTTGCTCTGGCAAACAGGTCCTTATATGCATGCTTTGCAGATATTCTCTATACCTTGGGGTATGGAGAGTCTCTAGCAAATATGCCGCAGTACCACTCAAATGTATAAAAATAACTTGACTTTGTCAGAAAATTTTACGAAATTAGATGAAGTTTTAACCGTGACCGCAACACGGTTTTCAAGCGAGCCTTGAACCTGTCTTGACACAAACTTCAACTCAAAGGATTTATTGTATACACAAACCTATGCGGACATGCAACAGACCTGACATTGAACACTTTAAAAAAATTGTACATAACGGTTTTGTGTAAGCGTCAGTAACGGGAAAGTGCGCGAGTACTTTCCGCTGACGCACCTAATTTAGCAAAACGTGTTGAATTTCCGATTAGGAAATTCAGTCGTTATTGCGCTTACACGTTGTTGGCGTGTCGTTTTTTTATTTCAAATCCATTTATTTTATTCCGTTTCAGCAATTTTTGTAATTCCTGATAGGTGTCAAATTCAGATAGTTTTTCGGTTAAGAAATCAGGCATTTTTAAAGAGCCTCCAAATCCGTCATTTCTCAAATGGTAATCGTCAATTAAGTAATAAATAAAATCCTCTACGCGCTCATTTGAATCTTCATATTCAATGTAATTATAGAAATCTATTAGTTCTTTTTGGATTTTTTTCCAATTTGAGTTGTCAGATTTCAGATACTCATTGTAATATCCAAGAATTAATTCTCGGATTTCTGCCGATTTAAAATTCCATTCAATGTCTTTGGTCAGAAATTCAATTACTTCGTTGGTCGATTTTGCAAAAGATAAATCAAAATACAGGTTGTCATTTTTTCCATTTTCAATTTGGTAATCAGCCCATTTGCTTATTTCCGTCAATGGAATTTTTTTCAGAGCGAGTCCGAATCTAACTAAATGTCCTATTTTCTCTTTTTCTGTCACTCCAGTCTGTTTTAATGCACGCCAACGGTTTGTATATGGTTTGTTGCGTGTTTTAAGCACCTAATTTAGCAAATACAAACCTAATAGAAAATCCGCGAGGATTTTCGTAAGTAGGCTAGAACTAGCAATAAATTATATACGGTGTTAGGTGTTGTTTTTATTCCTTAATGTAATATGTTTGTTTAAACTTATCAGTTATAGGTCCTTTGTTTTCTTCCCATGAAAACCTATTTACTCCATCATTTCCAAACGAGCCAACACCATTAGCGACAAAGCTTTTAGGATTTACCCCATTTACAATTTGATTTTTGAAATAGACATTGTTTTTATCTTTTATGTAATATGAATATTTTCCTTTTTTATCACGAAAATATGTTTTGACTATTTCTGCTGATTCGTAATCTAATGAGTCAAGTTTTTTTGTTTGCCAATAATAATATTGATTATCTTTTCCCCAATTTTCATTAATTGGTGTAAATGATTCTATATCTATGACTTGACTTTTTGATGATTTGTGGAAAATAGAGTTTTTATCTTTTCCCCATACATTGATGTCCAATACTTCAAAGTTTTCTGGGTCAGCAAACTTCACAATATAATTTTGCAAACCATGATTAAAATTATAGACATTATTTTCATCCTTCCAGAAATAGTATGCTACTTGAACAAAAGTTTTAGGGTCAGCATCTTTAATTTTCCTAGCTCTGTAAAAAACATGATTTTTATCTTTCCCTAACTTTAGTTTTACATTATGATCTATAGTTTCAAATGATTTAGCGTCTGCATCTTTAATTAAAGTCCATTCTTTTGTGAAATCACCGCCATGTATCCATTTTAAATATATCTTTCCTTCTTTCTCTTCATAGCCAGAGTGGCAACTAGCTAATATGAAAAATGTGTTAAGTAATATTAGATATTTATAAATTCTATTTCTCATGTTTTTTATGTCTACAATAACACCTAACGGTGAGTATAAGAAACGTAGGGCAGCGGGTTATCACTAACTCTAGGTTTATAACTAAGCCAAATATAATGTTTTGTGTTTATCTTCAATATTAAAACACCAAATTTTATATTTGGCGACATTGTAGAAAAGCCCTAGCCTTGAGAACATACTTAATCCGCCCTATGTTTTTTATACAGTGTTAGGGCATGTTTAGTTTTGAGATTTTGAGAAGTGGTATTTACCATCAATTTTTGTCCATTCTGGGTATTTTATCGAATCAATTTCTATTATGTTTGGTAAATCTAAATTGATGTCAAAACTAAAATCACCTAAAAAATCATCTCTATAATATTCTACATTAATAGAGTTAGCCTCATTAGGAATCTCTGGCCACCACTTTTTTAAACTCCTTAAATATTCATATTCATTATTTGTCAAATTATCTAGTTGTAAAAACATCCCATCATCACTTCCCTTTTTACAGATTACATTTTTCATTTCAGGACTTATGTTTACTATATTCTTCTTTTCTTTAGGTTTGAAGTACATAGTAGATAGAGATATCAACGTTGCTACTGTGAAGTATAAATATATGTTTATTTTTCTTTTTCGTCTCAAGTAGTAATAAATCAAAACACCTACTATCCAGGTTACTACAATCACTACAAGAATTAGCAAAATCTGAAAGAAATCGCTTATATAATCGATATTATAAAATTCAATTAAAGTATCGCAATCTACACCATCTGTTTCTTTTGTTGTTCTAGTAGGGAGAATGAACCAGATTAAGGATGTAATCGCAGAAACAGCTATAATTTTTAAAAACTCAATTATTTTGTTTTTCATTTTTAGCAATATGCCCTAACATTTTTGTATAAGATTAGTGTGGGAGAAAACGTCCGTGGACTTTTCGACCTAATACTAAGCTTATACTTATTATGTGTTTTTATCTTTGTCGACCAAAAAATACTTAAATAAGTAGAAGTGACATAGTAAATAGACACAAACCTTTGGATTAAGCCATAAAAACCCACATTAATTTTATACGTTGTTGTGGTACGTTTTTTCTCTATACTTGTTATGTAAATTAAAATAATTCATCTTATTATAGAATTTTATTTTAGTCATAAGGGAATGCTTTATCCCCATCAGGGTTTGCTATATCATTTACAGGTTTGTCGAATAATAGTTGTGAGTGTATATAACCTTCAACCATTTGACCAAATCCATTTTTCATATAATAGCAAACTATTTCAGCTAGAGTAGAGTCTTTTTCATACCCTAGTAAGTACACTTGAGAATTGTTAGGGATAACTTCAAAATCAAATCTTATCCTTTTAGGATAGGGGCTCTTATTTTCAAATAAATCTATATATTCTTGAGCGTCACTTAAATCATCGAGAACCTTAATATAATATTTTGTAGTAGAATTATAACAATACTTTTTAGGACTCGATTTTATTTCGCGATGTTTATTTCTAGCATACTTGCCTGATATGAAAAAAAATATAACCATAACAATTATAAATATCATTCTTTTTGATAAATATTGATACCACTTAAGTCTATTCATTCTCGAATTAATGTTTTTACAAGAGGGTTATAAAATGTATTTTTGAATCATTATTTAGACAATATTTTCATTTTGGGAATGTACTACAACGTTAATTGCAATAGGCGTTTTAATGCCTATTGCATGGTGTTATGTACTGTAGCTTTAACGGTTTTTTAAAGTTGCTCTGGCAAACAGGTCCTTATACGCATGCTTTGCAGATATTCTCTATACCTTGGGGTATGGAGAGTCTCTAGCAAATATGCCGCAGTACCACTCAAATGTATAAAAATAACTTGACTTTGTCAGAAAATTTTACGAAATTAGATGAAGTTTTAACCGTGACCGCAACACGGTTTTCAAGCGAGCCTTGAACCTGTCTTGACACCAACTTCAACTCAAAGGATTTATTGTATACACAAACCTATGCGGACATGCAACAGACCTGACATTGAACACTTTAAAAAAATTGTACATAACGGTCTCGTATAACCGTCAGTTACGGGTTAATATGCGTTAATTTTCGGTTTAGAACTGGCGTTAGCAATTCCGAGTGGATTCGGACGTAGTCGAATCCGCCGTAATTGCGGTTATACATTGTTAGGCTTAGTAATTTTCTTCAATTTCAGTATATCTAAACGTTCTTAAATGTTTTCCGTCCAATTGTGGCTCGACATACACTTTAAAATCATTTGCGTTATATCCAATTTTAAACCTTGTTTTGGAAAATTCGTGTTCCAAAAATTCAAATCGTACAATTGTTTCCTCTATTTTTTGAAAATCTTCCAATTTTGTTGTTCCACTTCCGCGACTCCATTTTAAAGGAATCGGTTCTGTATCTTCTTTATTCACTTTTACTTTTCCAGTTCCGAACTTAAATATCAAGTCAAAGAAAAGTTCAACGGCGTGCTTTTCATCTTTTGATATGTGTTCAATTCTTTTTCTCCATCCTCTATTTCCAGATAAAGTTTTTTGGATTGCACCTGTCAACCAAGTATTAAAGTACTCAAAATTCATTCCATTAGGTGCAATAATTCCATTACCATTTGAGCCTGTCAAATACCCATAAATAAATGAATCTAAATGCGCCAAGGTCAATGATTCTTGGAAATACATTTTAGGTCTTTTCTTAATATGTTCTAATGATTCGTAAAATGTCATTTCATTATTAAGCCTAACGGTCTCGGCTATGTGTAGTTGCGTGGATTAGCACTTAACTTTGCAAGTACACACCAAACTGAAAATCCGCAAGGATTTTCAGAAGTAAGCGAGAACCAGCAATTACTTATAGCCATTGTTATGTGCTGGGCTTTTTTCAATTCGGATTAAATCGGTTAAATGATTGCCAATATTTGTCCTTATAAATGTCAAAGTCCTGTTCGATTTTATTTATATATTCTTTTTTTATTTCGTGTAATACTTTTGATGGTTTTCTAAATTCAACACAGGCAAAATATATTTCTCGAACAGAATCTGCTGTTTGTCTACCAATGTTTAAATAACCATCAGAATCTTTTAATTCAGCCATTATTTTATCTTCAATTTCGTTGAGAAGTTGATAAGTGGAATCGTCAGGCATTCCATTATTGTTTTTTCCGTCATATTTGATTTCCATTACTGCAATCCAAGGATGAGATGCTTTACTATCCCAGTTCAATAAGTCTGTATTAATAGCTGCAACCAATGGAAGTCCGTTTTTTAAAGTCGCTTCGAGTCCAGAATAATTGTCGTTTTCGGTGTTATGTCTGAAACCTTTATATTTTTCTACAAACTCTTTTTCTCGCCAAGTCAAAAAGTCTTTTAGTTTTTCTAATGGAATTAATTCTGATGTCGCATCTTTCGGGTTAATTATATTTACATTGTCAATCGTGGTGACTGAATTCAATTCGCCAAGAGAATTGTCCAAAGCAAGGTAAATTCCATTTGTCATTACTGCTCTATTTTCTTCGCTAAAATCTTTATGAGTAATTGTAATGTCAATCTCATCTGGCATTTGTTTATGGTCTGTTGAATAGAAACTCATTTGACTTTCGTCAAATTTATAACCATCCATTTCAATTCCGTATTGATTTAAGTCAGATGGTTGTTTGAGTGCTGTAATTTTCCAATTATTCATTTTCGGTGCTGACTGTACCAATTCCTCAACAAATGCGATGTTTTTTATTACTCCATCTGCTGTTAAAATCAATTCCGCTGTGTTATCATCATACATTCCAGCAAGAAACCAAAATCCATCTTTTAATTCGTTCAGCTTTGGCGCAAGTCTGTCAAAAAATACTTTGTTTATGTTCCCTTGGTCTTTTAGAACTTTGTGGAATTTTTTTTCGTTCTGTTCAAACCAATTCCAAAAGTCAGAGTATGAGTTTATAGATTGCTCTTTTACACTAAATATTGATTTTAAAAAACTCATATTCTTATTAGTTCGGATTTTTTTTCGCCTTGCACATAACGGTTTTGTGTATGGTTAGTTGCGTGGTTAAGCAACTAAATTAGCAAATAAATCACAGATAGAATATTCCGTAGGAATTTCCAAGTAGGCGAGTACACTAGCAATGAATTATACACGGTGTTGTGCTTTCGTTTTTTATATTATCTATAAACCTTTATCAGAAGGTCTAGGCGTTGGAGTTTGAATCTTAACTTCATTAGAAAATCTAATCCATTCGTCTAGGAGTTCTGCATACTTTTCTTTTTCGGATTCCTTAAGATCGATTTGCTCTCCGATGTCATTTGACAGGTCGTAAAGGGCGAAATTTTCAATGTCGAATGGTCTTGTAAAATTTGTGATTTTCCAATTCCCTTTTCTTAGCATCGCGTTGTCGTAATGCTCCAGAGCAAACACATAAGTTGAATCATGAATTTCATTTGATTTTCCAGAGACAAATGGGATGAGTGATTTTCCTTTTAGAGGATAGACATCATTCCCCTTATAGGTTGCTGGATAGGTCACATTGGCCACCTCATAAAAAGTAGGTGCCAAATCCAAAAGACTTGTAAAGCCATGGTGAATTTCATTTTCTCTATTCACATTTGGACCACAAATAATCATCGTAGTGTTTGTGCCTCCTTCGGTTGCAAAGTCTTTGTAATACCTAAAGGGAGAAGAACCAGCCTCCGCCCATTGTGGACCATAAGAAATATAGGAATTGGCATTTCCCATATTATCGAAGTCATCGTTGTAGTATTCCTTTAAACTCGTGAATCTATCATCATTTATAAAGTCTCTGTTTGCAGCGCCATTGTCCGACATGAATACAAATAGCGTGTTTTCATATTTACCAATGTCTTTCAAGTGTTTAATCAATCTACCAATATTGTGATCTAAATTGTCAACCATGCCAGCATACAATTCCATTTTCCTGGCTTCTTCCATCTGTTCTTGATTCGATAAAGAATCCCAGGGTAATACGCGTTCATGACAGGGTGGAGCGATTGCATCACTTGAAATGATTCCCGCTTTTTTTAGGCTCGCCAATCTTCGTTCCCGTAATTTTTCATATCCATCGTCGTACTGACCTTTGTACTTTTTCCAATGTTTTTTATCGACCTGCAACGGCCAATGTGGCGATGTATAAGCCGCAAAAGCAAAGAAGGGCTTATCATCCTCATCGTTAGAATCAATATATTCAATCAATTTATCGGTGTAAAAATTGGTAGAGTAGTCTCCGTCATTCCATGTCGTAGAATCTCCATCTTCGGTGTAACTTGAATACCCATCTTTCAAGGCACTTTGGTTGTTATAATGATTCCCAGCACCTTCGAGCAAAACAAAAGATCGCTCAAATCCTTTTTGATGTGGATTGGATTCAGGCGTTTTGCCAAGGTGCCATTTGCCAGCCATATATGTATGGTATCCATTGTCTCTCAGCAAAGCTGGAATGGTGACAATTCGGTCGGTCAATCTTCCTTCATAACCAAACACTTCTGTTACATTGCCTTGGCTACCCATTCCAGCAATGTGGTTGTCATTTCCTGACAGCAACATTGCTCGAGTAGGCGCACACATGGGAGCTGTATGGAAACTGCTAAACTTAATCCCTCTTCGCGACAATTCATCAATGTTTGGTGTTTGAATATCTCCCCCATAACAACCGATATCACCAAATCCCAAATCATCCGCAACGATTAACACAATATTGGGTTTCTTCGTAATTTCTTTTTTGCTTTTTTGTTCTGTGCACGATAGCACGATTGTAGATGCAAGTAAAAATGGGAAAAGAAGTTTGATACACCTGTATGTTTTATCCATGTTCATGATTTATTTAGCTCGTGCATTTTATTAAATATATTGATTCTTTATTCCTGTTTATTGTTTTTTAATGATTGGTACTAATGAAGCACAACGTGTTCGTGTATGGTTAGTTGCGTTGGTAAGAACTAAGTTAGCAAAAGAAAACGAACCAGAGGAAAATCCGAAGAATTTTCCGAGTACACACAAAAGAAGCAATTGATTATACACGTTGTTGTACACAGTTATTTTTTGGTTAATAATGATTTCATTTTGTCAATTAAATTATGAGTTAAATGCTCTGGCTTTCCAAATTTGAATTCAATTCCGAATGTTGTTTCCAAATTTCTCATTCTTTGTTCAGTACATTTAATTTCTCCCTCAAACCAATTATCCCAAGCAAAGACAATTTTTTCTCCGTTTAGTTTTAATTCGTACAGGTCAAAATCTATTCCTTTGTCAAATTGATTGTATTCGGTTGTTACTTTCCAACCATCTTTTTTCAGCGATTCAATTATGGAATACCAATCTTTAGTTTTTATGTCAGTCGCAATTAGTTTTTCCATTTAAATTTTATTTTACTGAAAAGTCTTATTGAAATCACGAACTCTTTTCGGTTCAGCACCATTTCCTCTTTCATATTCAGCCCAAAGAATTACATCTCTTGGGTCAGTTTTGGCTAAAATGAGGTTCTTTTCAAAGCTTTCAATTCCGTTTTGAGTTAGATAAACTACACAGCGAATAATTCGGTCAGAATTCAAATAATCGTTTTCAGTCAGATATTTCGCTAAAATTTTATTCGCGGAAATTAAGTCCGAGTCAAATCGGATTTTCATTTCGTCAGTAATATCTTTTGGTAATTCTCTCAATTTTTCTTTTCAGCGAAATGCTTGTCATTAATTGTGTACAACGTTAATTGCAATAGGCGTTTTAATGCCTATTGCATGGTGTTATGTACTGTAGCTTTAACGGTTTTTTAAAGTTGCTCTGGCAAACAGGTCCTTATATGCATGCTTTGCAGATATTCTCTATACCTTGGGGTATGGAGAGTCTCTAGCAAATATGCCGCAGTACCACTCAAATGTATAAAAATAACTTGACTTTGTCAGAAAATTTTACGAAATTAGATGAAGTTTTAACCGTGACCGCAACACGGTTTTCAAGCGAGCCTTGAACCTGTCTTGACACAAACTTCAACTCAAAGGATTTATTGTATACACAAACCTATGCGGACATGCAACAGACCTGACATTGAACACTTTAAAAAAATTGTACATAACGTTGTTGTATAAGATTAGTTGCGTGGTTTTAGTAACTAATTTAGCAAATACAAACCGAATAGAAAATCCGCTAGGATTTTCGTAAGTAGGCTTGCACTAGCAATTAATTTTATACGGTGTTAGCTACCGTATTTTTCTTTCAGTTCGTTCCAAATTCCGTTTTCGTTACTTTCAAAATATTTGAATTTAAGTTCTTGAGTCGGTTCAGTAGATTCATAAAATTTTGAATCCAAATCATTCAACTCTTTCATTAAAACTTCATTGTCATATATTTCCGATGTTTCGAAAATTTCATACAATTCACGACTATTTATTTTTCTATTCAGGTTTTTAATCGATTCATTATGTTTGAGCATAATTTCCACAGCTTTTTCCAAAAGATTTTTCGTGTTATTTGCTCCAATTAATTCCAAACTTTCAATTGTCTCATTTGTGTGTTTTCCAGATGAGTTCGTGAAGAATTGAAGAAATCCGCCATTATTCACTTCAGATTCTAATTCATTAATCAAATAGACTGTTTTTAACGTTTTTGGCATTTTTGAGAAAGAGGCTTCTCCGTAATTGCCTTTTTTTCTTATTTTTTGAGTGAAATAATATATTAAATCCTCTTTTTCTTCTATGCTTGCTTTATTAAACGATTCCTTTGTCAATTTAGCAGAATTCACTTTTTGATTCCATTCGTCAGCAATTCCAGTTGGTTTATTTGTTTTTGATTTATAAAACCAAAAAGCTAAAATCACAATTACCAAAATGGGTATTATTAGTTTATAATTCATCTAAAAGTTTGTTGGTTTGTCATATGGTAGCTAACGGTTTGTATAAGAATAGTGCGGTTTTGAGTCCGAGGATTTTCCGTCCTGCCACGCTTTTTAGCGTGGAGGAAAATCGGAGTGACCAAATACGCACTAACCCTTTGATTTAAGATTAAAC
>NZ_JAYMGV010000001.1:2109715-2869662 GCF_035818475.1 Alterotamlana spongicola | reverse complement strand
AGCGAGCCTTGAACCTGTCTTGACACCAACTTCAACTCAAAGGATTTATTGTATACACAAACCTATGCGGACATGCAACAGACCTGACATTGAACACTTTAAAAAAATTGTACATAACGGTCTTGTATAAGATTAGTTGCGTGGTTTAAGCAACTAATTTAGAAAATACAAACCAAATAGAAAATCCGTGAGGATTTTCGTAAGTAGGCTTGCACTAGCAATTAATTTTATACGGTGTTGTGCGTAGTTTTTTAGTACATTTCCTGTTCGTTTTCTACTTTAAACAACTCTAAATCCATTTTCTTTTTTATTTCCGATTCCAATTCTTTTTTGCAACCTAATAACATTGGTGCTTCCTCTGCTGTTGTTATACACCATTCCAAATTTTCCGAAAAAAGACACGTCTCTAATTGAAATGCGAATATTTCTTGAAGTTCAAAATATTTTTCTATTTCTATATTTCTATATTCTTTTTTTAAGTCAGTATGATAATTGTATTCTTCAGAGTCGTATATGAGTAAATTCAGTTGCGAATTTTCCGAAAGCCTTTTTAAGGATTCTTTTAGTTTAGATAAACTCAAACTGTCCAAAAAAGAAGTTCCAGGTGTTTCAGGAATCAGATTTGTAGTCTTGTGTGAAAAAGGAACATTAAATCTATTTGCCAAATCAATTATTGATATTGGCTTATAAAGTTTTTCGTCTTTTAGTAAGACATTAAATTCTTGTTCAATTTTTACTCGTTTATTTATTTCCTCCAACGTTTCGTTTTTCAAAGGGTATTTGTCAAACGGGAAATTCTCTATTATTCCGTAATCCCAATGCACTATAAATTTTGATTCAAAAAGTTCAGGCACGTAGTGTTTCGCAAAATTCCAATTTTCAGAATTTCGGCTGTTATAAAACTGAATTAAGTCGTTAAAAATGTTCATTTTCAAATTACGCACAACGGTTACGTATATGAAATGTTGCGTGTTTGTGAGCGAGGATTTTCCGAAGGAAAATCAGAAGCTAGCAAACAAAGCAATTCATATTGGTTAAGCACAAAATAGCAATTTTTTATATACAATGTTAGCAACTGGCTATTTTGTTAAATGACTTATATCATCAGTTGCATAAAAATATGAAAGTCCAAATCCATTGCCTCCCATATGTTCGTCATCAGCCATAGTCATTTTATAATCGGGAATTAAATAATTGCCTCTGTCCATTTCTGTAACTTCAATTTTATGGTCTTTTAATTCGTCAATGAAATTTGATAGTGGTTGGTCAAAACCAATTGTAAAGTCAATTATTTTTATCGTTGCTCCTATGTGAACTTCTAGTTCTTGTAATTTGTCATTTTCATCATATTTGAGAAAAAAATAATTCTCTTTAGAATTATAATTTTTATAAATGTCTTTACGCGATATTATCAAAGTTTTCCCATCTCCAATATCAAAAGTTTTGTCTTTTGCAGTATGTGAATTTTTAAGTTTCTTTCTATTGTCAGTTCTATTTTCTTTCCAGTTTAATGTTAATCCGTCTATTTTGATTCCTTTGTCAGGATAATATTCGAAAAGTAATTTTTCCGATTTCATATCAATATTTTTTTGTTTGGTTTTTGAATTGCATGAAATTAACATTATGAAGGTTAGTACTAATAGATTTTTCATGGTCGGTTCTGCTTGTTGCTAACGGTTACGTATATGAAATGTTGCGGGTTTGTGTGCGAGGATTTTCCGAAGGAAAATCAGACGTAACAAAACAAGCAACGACCTTTGATTAAGCCAAAAACTAGCAATTTTTTATATACTGTGTTGGCAATAGTTTTTATTTTTTCAATTCAATTCTTATTTTTCGACTTCTTTCCAATTCCGTATTTCCAAATCCTCCAGTTTCAAGAATTAATTCTTTTGAGTTCAGTTTAATTATATCAAGCGGAATTCCATAATCACTATAAACCATAACCAAATCATTGTCTTCTAAATAATAAGAATATGATTCAGTTAATTTGTCTTTTAAATAAAAATCTAATTTTCCGTTTTTCCGAATCACTAACTTGGAATTTTTGTCCAATCTAGCGTCATCATAATTCGTAATCGAAAGAGGATATTCGCTTAATTCAGTTACATTCCATTCTCCAATTAAATCTTCTTTTTTATAGTAACAACTTGTTATGCTTAAAGTAAGCTGAATTACTATTATTTTGATTAAATGTCTGTTCATTTTTAAATTATTGCCAACGGTTTGTATATGGTTTGTTGCGTGTTTTAAGCACCTAATTTAGCAAATACAAACCTAATAGAAAATCCGCAAGGATTTTCGTAAGTAGGCTAGAACTAGCAATAAATTATATACGGTGTTGCCCACAGTATTTTTATTCCACTTTGATTTGTAATTCAGTCCAATTTAGTTTCTTGGTTTCTATTTCGTTTAAATTAATTCCATTGTCGCTTAAAAACTTGTCAAAATCCGCAATTTCTTTATTATTACTCGATCTTAATTCATCAAACGGAATGCTTAAAATGAATTTATGATTCTTTTCAGATATTCCAAAAACATCGTCATTAGTTGCTATTTTTTCTCGTAAATCATAATCGTTGTAAATCAGATATGTTGATTCACGATTTTTGTCAATTGATATTCCGATTGAGTAATCAGCATAATTTTGGTCTTCTGGTGGTGTTCCTAAAAACCAATATACAAGATTGTGATAATTATAAGCAGTTAATAATTCGTTTTCAGGTAATTTTATTAAAGTCCAAGAACCAAAATTCGTTTTATTAATTGTCAAATTTACAGGTTCTTCTGCAGTAAATATTTCCGTCCATTCTTGAATTTTTGGTTGTATGTCTTTTAGACTTTTTCCTTTGACTAAAATAAAGCGATTATATGTTCCTTTTTCAGTCGTTTCTTTTGAGAATTCAGCCATTTCATTTTCGGATTTGGTTTGAGATTTACACGAAAAACTCGTTAAAATCAGAAGCGTAATTAATATTCTCGAAGTTTTTCTCATATTGTGGGCAACGGTTTGGGCTATGGATAGTTGCGTGGTTTGGTAATTAATTTAGCAAAAGTTGTCGAACCAGAGGAAAATCCGCAGGATTTTCCGAGTAAGAACAGACCAAGCAATTATTTATAGCCATTGTTGTGTGCAGTACTTTTTATTTCCTCAAGTATAGTTTTTGTCCGTTCTTTTTTTATTTTTTCTGCATAAAATAAAATAACAAAATCATAACGTTTAATTAAATCCGTTTTTGCTATTCCAGATGAACAATTTAACCAACCTTTAGATTTATTTCCATAATAAAATAATATTTCTTCTTTTTTAGTTAAGTCCGTTGGAATATTTGTTCTTGAATTAAAACTACCTGTCATAATTTTGGATAAGTCAATTTTTTCAACTGGTTTTATACCAGGAAGAGTTTGTCTCATTATTAGAGTGTCATTTTTTTCAAAGAAATAGAATCGATGAAAAACAGTTGTATCTTTTCGAGCAATGTGATGGTCTATTTTTATTTTGTTATCTATTTGAAAATCCTCTATGAGGTGTTTTTTAGTTGTTAATTTACCATTATCAAATATTTCATAACTAATCGATATATATTCCCCTTTTTTAAGTTCAAAAGGATATTTGAAAATATGGATTCCTTGTCCTTCAAAAACACTTTTTAAGTCTTCCGAATCAATATCATAATTATTATTATCTCCTTGTCCAAAAAGAGAAATATTTATTAGTATTAAAAATGTGATAAATAGTGTTTTTTTCATTTCTATGGGTTTTCTCGTATTGCACACAACTATTTAGTAAACGCATTTTATTGCGTTTATTTACTATTCAAATATACCTTATTTAGGTAACATTTCGAAAGGGCTTTTAATATTTATAAGATTAGCCGTACCAACATGCGTGTAAATTTCTGTGGTTTTTGAGCTATTGTGTCCTAAGAGTTTTTGAATGTGTCTCAAATTGGTTCCAGCGTCCAATAAGTGAGTAGCGAAGGAGTGTCTAAGAGAATGAACTGTTGCAGGCATATTTATTCCGGCTTTCTTTTTGGAGCGATTAAACACCTGTCGGACACTAGATACACTGTATTGATTTCCACTTACCCCCTCAAACAACCATTGTTTTGGTTTATATAGTTTATAATAGGCTCTTAATTGTTCCAACATTGATGGAGACAACAACGTAATTCTATCTTTCTTTCCTTTTGCATTTCTCACCCAAACACGCATATTGGAAGAATCAATATCTTCAATCTTCAGATTAATGCACTCAGATATTCTCAAGCCACATCCATATATAACTGAAAGTATAGTTTTGTGCTTTATGTTTCTCGTTACATCCAATATTAATGACACCTC
The DNA here is from genome assembly GCF_035818475.1 of Alterotamlana spongicola. Taxonomy (NCBI): domain Bacteria; kingdom Pseudomonadati; phylum Bacteroidota; class Flavobacteriia; order Flavobacteriales; family Flavobacteriaceae; genus Alterotamlana; species Alterotamlana spongicola. The sequence continues at coordinate 2,865,318 of NZ_JAYMGV010000001.1, read as the reverse complement.
TTCCAAGGATAATACTTTAGGTAGTGTCTTTGCTTTTCTAGGTCTACAGAAGTCATAAGTTACTTTGGGTAGATTCAGTACTTTCTCTATATAAAATTTAATGGCATTTATGCTCTGATTTTGATAAGATGATGATACATTTCGCTTGGTTACTAATTCTTTATGATAATGCATTATATGCCCCGTGGTGACCTGATGAAGTGGCATTGGGTGTATGTATGCCAGAAACTGCTTAAACATGTGTAGATAAGTCTTAATTGTGTTCTGGCTGTACTTCTTTAGAGTTAGCTTTTGAAGCATTAAATCCATGGCGAATTGGTAATCTGGTTTAAAACTGATAATATTAATTTCAGATTTAATTAATGTATTTGTAGCTCCCATAACTTAAAAATGCGGTATAATAATTTAAAAACTGTATTTTTAAACGTTTATATACGTATATAGACGTCTAAAAAGAAGTATTATGCAAATGAAATTTTGCTTATCCTGTAATAAGGAGCTGGTAGGTAGAACCGATAAAAAGTTTTGCGATGCTCAATGTAGAAGTACCCATCATAATAAGAATAGACCTTTACATGAGATATTTATCCAGAAGACAAACAGTACTCTTCGGAGAAACAGAAGTATATTAGCTCATTTTAGCCCCAGTGGAAAAACCACGGTAGAAAAAGAGATACTATTTAAATCTGGTTACAACTTTGACGTATTTACCCATATTTACTCATTTAAAAGGGGCACATACTACTTCTGCTATGATTATGGCTTTCTCCCAGTTAAAGATGATAATGGGACTAAAAAAATGCTTATTGTTCAGAAACAGGATTATATGGAAAGCTTAAGATTTAATCCATGGAATTCTGTTTGAGAGAGGTAGGAAGGATAACTTAAGTATAACTATTTTTTTAATAAAAAAGAATAGGCTATAAACCATAGTAAATCTTAAAAAATTACCTGCCTATCCCCTACCGAAATAGCCTTACACAAAATAAGGGATTGGTAAACATGCTTATTTTGAACCCAGATAAAAAATCAAAAAACGTCTAAAAACAACAAATCCCCACTATAACTAGTGGGGATTGTGGTGATCGCGACAGGATTATTTTTAATGATCCTACTATGCTTTACTGTACAAACATAAAGCCATAAAGCTTTACTTTATTGTTCTTTTTTTGTGTTCCATGTATCAAATGTTATTTGAGCTGTTCCACAAAAAAAGCCCAACACTATGTGTCAGACTTATCTTGTGATCGCGACAGGATTCGAACCTGTGACCGTCTGCTTAGAAGGCAGATGCTCTATCCAACTGAGCTACGCGACCATTAAAGCGGTGCAAATATAAAATTAAACATAAATCTAACCAAAAATTAAATATATAATTTTTAGAGTATTTTTCAATTCATGTAAAATCAACACCTTAGGATTAAAAAAGAAAGTGCCATATTTAAATATGGCACTTTCTAATCTTATTTATAATATACTCTACCAGAAGATCGCGTATAACACTGCTAAAATAATCATTACCACAAACGAACCAATGTTAAACAATGGTGATGTTTTGAATAAATCTTTTGTTAGAGCAATACCTTTAGGATCATTAGCTCCTTTATTCTCCATATTACTTACTACCATGGTAACAGCCATAGAAAGTAAGGTTGTTATACCCATTTGGTGCATCCAAGGTTCTAATCCTGGAATAGGTATAAATTTAAGCGCTAAAGCAATTGGTATAGACAATAAGGCTCCCCAAATAGCTCCACTGTTGGTTGTCTTTTTCCAAAACAGACCTAATATAAATACCGCTAATATACCCGGACTTACTATACCTGTATACTCCTGGATAAACTGGAAAGCCTGATCTATACCTCCTAAAAGCGGAGCCATAATACAAGCTATTACCAAAGCAACAAAAGCAGAGATTCTTCCTGTGTTTACTGTTGCTTTATCTGTTGCATTTTTATTAATGTACTGCTTGTATATATCCATTGTAAAAATAGTAGATGTTGAATTCAACATAGAGGCCAATGAAGATACAATAGCCGCAGCTAAAGCTGCAAATGCCAAACCTTTAAGCCCTACCGGTAAAAATTGTAATAACCAAGGGTAAGCTTTATCGGCTTGTTCGGCAGAAGGCATATTCAATTGTCCCACTTCTCCTAATCCTGCCATTATTGACGGGTCATTAACCATAACGTAAGCTGCAATACCCGGAACCACTACAATTAAAGGAATAAGTAACTTTAAAAAAGCCGCAAGTAAAATACCTTTTTGAGACTCCTTTAATGATTTTGCTGCTAAAGTTCTTTGAATAATATATTGATTGAATCCCCAGTAGTATAAATTAGCAACCCATAAGCCACCAATTAACACCCAAATTCCGGGAAGGTTAATATAATTGTCATTTGTTTCTTCAAGAATCATATGGAACTTTTCCGGAGCAGCCTCTACTACTTTAGAAAAACCGGCTAACATACCTTCTCCTCCGGAAACAGTATTTAAAGCCAAATATGTAGTAACTAATCCTCCAAGTACTAAGAATACAACCTGAATTACATCTGTCCAAGCTACAGCAGATAAACCTCCATATAAAGAATAAGCGGCAGCAAATAGAGCTAGTCCTACAATAGCATATATCATATCTACGCCCATTATGGTTTCTATAGCTAATCCTCCTAAATACAATACAGAAGCCAGATTAACAAAAATGTATAAGGCTAGCCAGAAAACAGCTAATATAGTCTTTAGATTGGTCGAAAATCGTTTCTCTACAAACTCAGGAATGGTGTAAAGTCCCTTTTCAATAAAAATGGGTAAGAAATATTTACCAACAATAATTAAGGTTAAGGCTGCCATCCACTCATAGGATGCAATTGCTATACCTAATGCAAATCCAGAACCAGACATTCCAATAAACTGTTCTGCAGAAATATTAGCTGCAATTAATGATGTACCAATAGCCCACCATGGTAAAGATTTACTTGCGAGAAAATAATCCTCAGCATTTTTTTGGTGCCCCTCTTTATCTCGGGATACCCACAATCCTACACCTAAAATCAAAATGGCGTAAGCAATAAAGACTACATAGTCCCACATTCCAAATTCTGCTGTCATAATTAAAGTATTAAAGTTTAGTTAGTGTTTTGTATTAAAGGAACCAAATATAGATATTTAAATTTAAAAAAGAGTATCTCCACTACGTCAAAAATACACCATCAGCAAATAAAAATCAAACTAGTAGGGTCTAGTAGGTTTTTTTAAAAAAATATCCTATATTTGCAACTCGTTATGATTGAGGTTAAAAAGAAAATAGGCGTTCCAAAATACAAACAGATTATTAGCTCTATTGAAGAAGCTATAAGTAGCGGAGTGTTAAAAAAAGGAGATCAACTTCCCTCCATCAATAGTATAAAAAAAGAGCAGAACCTTTCAAGAGATACGGTTTTGATGGCTTTTAATGAGTTAAAAACAAGAGGCATTATACAGTCAGTAGTTGGAAAAGGTTATTATGTTTCAAGTGAAAATATTAATGTAAAGCAAAAGGTTTTTTTGTTATTTGATGAATTGAATTCATTTAAAGAAGATCTGTATAACTCCTTTTTAGATAACTTAGGAGCCAATATTCAAGTTGATATTTTTTTCCATCATTTTAACGAAGTGCTTTTTAGCAAGTTAATTTTAGACAATGCAGGAGACTACAATTACTACGTCATTATGCCGGCAAATCTAAAACACACTAACACCACTATTCAAAATTTACCAAAAGATAAGGTTTACATTCTGGATCAAATTCATGATGATCTGAGTGAGTATCCTGCAATCTATCAAAATTTTGAAAAGGCCATTTTTGACAATTTAATTAAAGTGTCTTATCAGATTAAGAAATACAACAAACTGGTTTTAGTCTTTTCAAAAGATAAGCAACCTCAAAGTATGTTTGATGGTTTTTGCTTGTTTTGCAAAAAACATAAGCAATTATACGAGGTGATTGATTCGTTGCAAAACAGAATACTGGAAAAAGGCGAGCTATATATTATGCCCGATGATAAAAGCTTGTTAATGATTATTAAAAAAATAAAAAAACAGAAATGGGTCATAGCAAAAGACATAGGCCTAATTTCATATAATGATACTTTACTAAAAGAAATTGTTGAAGGTGGAATTACAACCATTTCAACCGATTTTAATATGATGGGAAAACGTTTGGCAGAAATGATCCTAAATAAAGAAAAAGGACAAATAGAAAACCCTAATAAACTAATAATCAGAAACTCTATATAAATATATATAACGTGTATCAAATCAAACACCATCAAGATTCAAATATTTTAGAAATTGAAAATACTTCTGATAAAGTATATGGTAAAATTTATCTTAACGATGGAGCCAGCTTACAAGAATTAACTTTAAACGGGGTTCCCTTAATTCAGGATTTATCACCTTTAACTTATGATACTACTTTTGCTTCATCAATTTTATTTCCATTTGCAAATAGAATTAAAGATGGTCTGTATTCATTTAACGGAAGCAACTATCAGTTTGAAACAAATCAAATAGAAGAACACAATGCGCTTCATGGATTGGTTTATAACAAAACATTTCAGGTTATTGAACAAAAATCCAATCAGGATTCCGCTTCAATTACTTTAGAATATATAGAAAAGAGTGAATCTATTGGATTTCCATATACTTATACCATTCAATTACAATATGTCTTTACTCAAAATAACCTGAGTTTAAAGCTATTTGTAAAAAATACCGACTCCAAACCTTTTCCGTTTACATTAGGATGGCACCCGTATTTTATAAGTGATAATTTATATGATAGTTCATTAAGTTTTGACAGCTCTCAAAAACTTGAAATTGGAACACGAAATATCACAACAGGTATAAAGAGCATTGAACCTGTAAAAGATTTACAAATTGAAGATCAGAAATTAGATGATTGCTGGGTTTTAAAATCAGGAAAAATAGCATTCAAAACACCCCGATATAATTTGATCATTGACTCTTCTGTTACTGAAAATATGTTTTTACAGGCCTATACCCCACCAAAGTTAAATGCTATAGCTATTGAACCAACTACAGGCGTTTCAGATAGCTTTAATAATGAAATAGGCCTGCAAATTTTAAATGCAAATGATTCCTATGAAATTACATGGGGACTAAACATAAATAATAACTAAACACAGCCATAATGAGTGCTACACTAATTAAAGATGTAAAAGATATTTTTAAAGAGACGTTCAATACAGACCCTCTGCTTATTTTTTCACCGGGTAGAATAAATATTATAGGAGAACATACAGATTATAATGACGGTTTTGTATTTCCTGCCGCTGTAAACAAAGGCATTGCTGCAGCTATACAAAAAAGCACCACAGAAGTATCTACAGCTTATGCCGTGGATATGGATAGCAAAATTGAGTTTGAACTGGATAAGCTTAAGCCTTCTAAAGAAGGAAGCTGGGAGAATTATGTTTTTGGTGTTATTGCCGAAATTCAAAATAGAAACAAAACAGTTGGGAATTTTAATATTGTTTTTAAAGGAAATATTCCCGGTGGCGCAGGCATGTCTTCATCTGCTGCTTTGGAAAACAGTGTGGTCTTTGGGCTTAATGAGCTTTTTAACCTGGGTTTATCTAAAGAAGACATGATTTTAATATCACAAAAAGCTGAACATAACTATGTTGGGGTGAAATGTGGTATTATGGACCAATATGCCAGCATGTTTGGCATAAAGAACAATGCATTACACCTGGACTGCAGAACCATAAAGTCTAAGCCTTATGAAATAGATTTTAAGGACCATCAATTAATGTTAATCAACACCAATGTAAAACACAGCTTATCCGATAGCGCCTATAACGACAGACGTTCGGCTTGTGAAAGTATTGCGGCATTGTTAGGTATTAAAGCTCTAAGAGATGCTACGGAAGCTGATCTGGAAATCATAACAGAAAAAGTAACTCCTGAAAATTATCAAAAAGCCTTATATGTTATCCAGGAGAATAAAAGAACGGAAAAAGCGGCTAAAGCTATTGAAGATAATGATCTGGAAACTCTGGGGACTTTGATTTACGCATCTCATGATGGACTACAACATCAATACAAAGTAAGTTGTGATGAACTGGATTTTCTGGTTGATCAGGCTAAGACCAACAAACATGTACTAGGAGCAAGAATGATGGGTGGTGGTTTTGGAGGCTGCACCATCAATTTGATAGCAAAAACCGAAGCAAAGGCTTTTGCTGAGGCAGCATCTGAGGCCTATAAAAATAAATTTGATAAAGCCTGTTCAGTGTACTTTATTGAACTTTCGGAAGGCACTCATGTTGTAAAATAAATAGGATAATTATACTATAAAATGAAAAATACAGATCTACAAGATTATTCGCATAAACGATTTAATATACTAACAGGTGAATGGGTTTTAGTGTCTCCACATCGTGCTAAAAGGCCCTGGCAAGGTCAAAACGAGGCCGTATCAAATGAAAAACGCCCGACTTACGATGAAAAATGTTACCTCTGTGCAGGAAACACCAGAATTAACGGAGAAGTAAACCCTAAATATGAAGATGTATTTGTATTTACAAATGACTTTGCTGCGCTTCAAAGTGATTCCAAATCGTTCTCACTTAATGATGGGTTACTAGTTGCCCAAAGTGAAACCGGAATTTGTAAAGTCATTTGCTTTAGTCCGGATCACTCAAAAAGCTTAGCAGATATGACTCCTGCTGAGATCCAAAAAGTAGTGTTTCAATGGCAAAAAGAGTACCAGGAACTTTCAGAAAATCCCGATATCAACTACGTTCAAATATTTGAAAATAAAGGTGCTGTAATGGGGTGTAGCAATCCACATCCGCATGGACAAATATGGAGTCAGTCCACCTTACCTAATGAAGTTGATAAAAAAAACACACAGCAATTAAATTATTACAATACTAATAACAGTAGCCTTTTAGGAGATTATTTAGCTCAGGAACTGGAAAAGCAAGAACGCATTATTTTTGAAAACGACGGGTTTGTTGTCCTGATACCATTTTGGGCTGTCTGGCCTTTTGAAACTATGATTGTCCCCAAAAACCAACAGACCAGCATTTTAGCATTGGACGAAACCCAATCCTTACAATACGCTGAAGCCATTGCAGTAATTACGAAAGCCTACGATAAATTATTTAACACCTCATTCCCTTATTCCAGTGGTATTCATCAGGCGCCAACAGATGGTAATGCTAATAAACACTGGCACTGGCATATGAGTTTCTATCCGCCATTGTTGCGAAGTGCCACGGTTAAAAAATTTATGGTCGGTTATGAAATGTTTGGCTCACCACAAAGAGATATTACTGCAGAAACCGCAGTAAAAATGATTAAATCCCTACTTTAATTACTGATATACAATATTAATAAACGGTTAAATAAAGACCTGATGAAGCGTTTTGCTTTTTCAGGTTTTTTTATTCAAAATGTTAAGACTTCATTAAAACCCGTGTTAAAATATCTTAACCGAAGATACTTTAAAAGCCAAAACCTTTTACTTTGAAATTACTAATCAGCCATACAATCAAAGTGAAACACTTTATTTTTTTGTTACTTCCCATTTCCGTTTTTACACAAAATATTACCGGAAAGGTTTATGATAACGAAACAACAGTAAAAGGTATTGATGTTTTTAACATCAGCAAAAAAACCCGGACCCATACAGATGACAATGGTAACTTTACCATTGAAGCCTCAATAAATGATACACTCTCCTTCCACTCTACCTTTCACAATCCTAAAATCATAAGACTCACAAAACAAGATTTTGATGCTATTATGATTGTTGAGTTACGTAAAACAGTTAACCGGCTTAAAGAAATATTAATTCAAAATGATATCCAGCCAAAAGATTTTGACGATGCTAAAGAAGAACAAAAAATTATAGAAACCATTGCTGAAGATTCAAAAGTAAATCCGCATTTATACCAAACTTCATCTCAATACGGTTTGGATATTGTAAGGTTAATAGGTTTACTGGGCAAAGCACTTAAATCTAAAAAAATAAAAGACAAACCTGTTGAACTGACTAAAGCTAAAACATTAGACTCCCTGTTTCAACATAATGCTTTTTTCAATGATGATCTCTTGAACAATAATTTAAGTATTCCCGTAGCATACAAACAACTCTTTTATGAGTATTGTGAGTCACAGGGCATAGATAAAAAGCTCCTCAACAAAGAGCATCAAATTATACTATTAGAACGCCTTGTGGTTTTGAGTCAAACTTATTTAGAATATATTGAGAATTCTGAAAAACCTTAGTATACTTTTTTAATTAAATAGTAACATTCATACTAAATCATTCTTTCAAAAGTTATATTTTAGCCAATAACTTGGTAATAAAACCAACATTACCCAATCATGACACGTTACTTTTACTTTTTATTTATCATAGGGTTTTTAATGCTATGGAGTTCATGCAGAAATGATTTTGAGTTTTCCCCCAGCACCGGAAACCTGCAATTTTCTAAAGACACCGTTTATTTAGATACCATCTTTACAAATATTAGCTCAAGCACCTATAACCTGAAAGTATATAACAATAGTAATAATGATATCTTTATCCCTTCAGTAAAACTCGCTTTAGGTGAAACTTCAAATTACAGACTAAGCGTTGATGGCATTGCCGGAAAAGTATTTGAAAATATAGAAATACTGGCAAAAGACAGCCTGTATATATTTGTTGAATCGACTATCAACATTAATCCTGATGATGGAAAGTATTTATATACTGACCAGATAGAATTTGATGCCGGATCTAACCTTCAAAAAGTAGAACTAGTAACCTTAGTACAGGATGCTGTTTTTATTTATCCTGACAGAGACAAAACTACCAAAATCATTGAGACTTTAAAGATCAATATTGATGGTGAACTTGTTGAAACCAATTTACAGGGACGTGAATTACTGCCCGATGAATTAACGCTTACTAAAGATAAACCTTATGTTATTTATGGTTTTGCTGCTGTACCTGAAAACCAAACCCTAACTATTGAAGCCGGTGCCCGACTGCATTTTCATGAAAATTCCGGTTTAATGGTACTAAATCAGGCTTCAATTAATGTTAATGGCGCCTACAGTAATGATCAGGAAGTATTAGAAAACGAAGTGATTTTTGAAGGCGACCGCCTGGAACCCGGTTTTTCTGATGTCCCCGGACAATGGGGAGCCATATGGCTTTTTGATGGCAGTATTAATAATACTATAAATTATGCCACTATAAAAAATTCAACCATTGGAGTTTTATGTGACGGTAACCCTAATGAAACTAATGATAAGCTGACCATTACCAATTCACAAATATACAATTCAAGTAGTTTTGGTATTTTGGGAAGAAACACCTCTATAACTGGAGAAAATGTGATTATAAATAATTCCGGTTTATCGTCTTTTGCCGGGACATTTGGAGGGAAATACAATTTTACACATAGCACTATTACTAATTACTGGAATAATAGTTTCAGGCAGTTTCCGGCGCTTTTACTAAATAATTTTGTTGTAAACGAAGACAACAATGTTCCTATCGCAAATTTAACCGAAGCTAATTTTAACAATTGTATAATTTATGGCAATGAAACTACCGAAATTCTGTTGGATGAAATTGAAGATGATGCTGTAGCATTCAATTTTAAATTCACCAATTGTTTAATACAATTCAGAGATAGTAATAACGAATTTACGGGGCCTAATTACGACTTTGAAGACCCCAATATATACGAGAACATCATTTTTAATGAAGATCCAGACTTTAAAAACCCTGACCAAAATCAATTAATGGTAGGTGATAAATCTGCTGGAATTAACCAAGGTAATGCTGGTTTTGCTTCGCAGGTGCCTTTAGACATTTTAAGCGTTAATCGAACAACTTCACCAGATCTGGGCGCTTATCAACATATTACGTTTCCTGAAGAATAATTGATGAGAATAAAAAAATACATTAGGTATTTATTCGGAATTGTTTTTCTTGTATTTGTCTTAAACAAATTATACCTAAGGTCTTGGATTCTGAAAAATAAACCAACTCCTGCTCTTGAAGTAATTACCTATTCAATACCAAACCTGATTGAAGCCATTATGGGAACTATAGCCTTAACAGGTATAATTTTAAGACTGAAGGACCGTTTTCAAATAAAAATTAATGACGCTTGGGCCTATGTAATTTCAACATGTATTTCTTCAATATATGTAATCTCTCAAGAGCTTAAATTTCATAATATTGGTGGTAATAACACTTATGATTTCAATGACCTTATGGCTTCAATTATAGGGCTGATAGTAACTTTAGGATTACTATTATTTCTGGGATTTAGAGAGAAATCATCTTAAAAGCAGTATGATTAAAAAGAAACTTCTCATTATAAAGTTATAATGAATATGTACAAACAAAAAAATCCTGCTTAATACAGCAGGATTCTTGTTTTATAATAATAGTAAAAAAATCTAAAATGAGAGATTCTTCACTTCGTTTTGAATGACAGTACCCTTATACAAATAAAGGCCTATCTGCCATCATTGCATTTACTTTACCTTTTACGGCTTCTAAAATAGCTTCATCTTCAAAGTTGGCAATCACTTCGTCAATTAACTCTACAATAGCTACCATATCTTCTTCTTTCAAGCCTCTGGTAGTTACCGCAGCCACACCTAAACGGATACCTGATGTTACAAATGGTGACTTATCATCAAACGGTACCATATTTTTGTTGACTGTAATATCCGCTTTTACTAAAGCCTGTTCTGCATCTTTACCAGACAGGTTTTTATTACGCAAATCAATTAACATACAGTGATTATCTGTTCCTCCTGAAATGATATTATAACCTTTTGCTACTAAAGCTTCAGCCATAGCTGCTGCATTTTGCTTAACCTGTAACTGGTAATGTAAAAACTCATCTGTTAATGCTTCTCCAAAAGCAATAGCTTTTGCTGCAATAATATGTTCTAACGGCCCTCCTTGGTTACCCGGAAAAACAGCAGAATCCAACAATGATGACATTTTACGTAGATTACCGTTTTTGAGTTTGATGCCAAATGGGTTTTCAAAATCTTTACCCATCATAATCAGCCCTCCTCTTGGTCCTCTTAAGGTTTTATGTGTAGTTGTTGTTACTATGTGACAGTGTGGAAGCGGGTCATTTAAAATACCTTTGGCAATCAACCCTGCAGGATGCGAAATATCTGCCATTAATATGGCACCAACACTATCGGCAATAACTCTAAAACGCTTAAAATCAATATCACGTGAGTATGCAGAGGCTCCGGCAATAATTAATTTTGGTTGTTCTTTTGTGGCTACCTCCTGTATTTTATCATAATTTAAAACACCTGTTTTCTGCTCTACGCCATAAAATACCGGATTGTAAAGCTTTCCTGAAAAGTTTACAGGAGACCCATGCGTTAAATGCCCACCATGAGATAAATCAAAACCTAAAATCTTATCACCCGGTTTCAAACAAGCATGGTATACTGCAGTATTAGCCTGGCTTCCTGAATGCGGCTGCACATTTACATATTCTGCTCCAAACAAAGCCTTTGCCCTATCAATAGCTATTTGCTCAACTTCATCAACTACTTCACATCCCCCATAATAACGCTTTCCAGGGTACCCTTCAGCATATTTATTTGTTAATACAGAGCCTGCAGCTTCCATAACTTGTGGGCTTACAAAATTCTCTGAAGCAATAAGTTCAATACCATGAAGCTGGCGTTCATTTTCAGCTTGAATAAGTTCAAAAATTTGTTCGTCGCGTTGCATAAAATTAAATTCTGATTAAATATTCGGCAAAAATAGCAAATACATTATTTAAAAACATCAAAAACCAAAGATTTACACCCAAGTTTTTAACCGATTTATTAACGGTTAATATTAATCTATATTTTACTCGTTTTTTTCATTTAAAATAAAAAAAATGTGTACGTTTGATGAGAATACAATAACACAAAATTTAGAGTTATGCCAATAGCAGCTAACAACCCAGATAGAACATCGTGGTTACACGTAGATAAAAATTCAGATTTCCCCATTCAAAATATTCCTTTTGGTGTATTTTTAACACGTGATGATATTATTACCATTGGAACACGTATTGGAGATACAGCAATAGATTTAGGAGCTTTACATCAGCTAGGTTACTTTGAAGGTATTCCTTTAACTGATGATATTTTTTTACAAGATTCTTTAAACGATTTTATTGCAGACGGTAGAAAAACCTGGCGATTGGTTAGAAATAGAATTGCTGAAATTTTTGATGCTGAAAATAACACACTTAAAAACAACTCAAAGCATAAAGAGACCATCTTATTTAGATTGGATGAAATTGAAATGCAATTACCGGTTCAAATAGGTGATTATACAGATTTTTATTCCAGCATAGAACATGCCACCAATGTAGGAACCATGTTTAGAGATCCTGATAACGCCTTGTTGCCAAACTGGTTGCATATTCCGGTTGGATACCACGGCAGAAGTTCCTCTATAATTCCTTCAGGTATTCCTGTACATAGGCCTCAGGGGCAAACACTTCCAAATGGAGCTACCGAACCTGTTTTTGGTCCAAGTAAATTAGTTGATTTTGAATTAGAAATGGCCTTTATCACTACAGATGCCAATGATCTGGGAGAACCAATTCCTGTTGAGGAAGCCGAGGAATATATCTTTGGATTAGTGCTTTTAAATGATTGGAGTGCCAGAGATATTCAAAAGTGGGAGTATGTTCCTTTAGGACCGTTTTTAGCTAAGAATTTTGCATCTTCTATCTCGCCCTGGATTGTTACTCTTGATGCACTGGAACCCTATAGAGTTGAAAGCCCAAAACCTGTTAAGCCGCAATTGGAGTATTTGCAATATAAAGGCAAAAAGAGCTACGATATCCAACTGGAAGTTGCCATCCAACCCAAAGGAGCTAAAGAAACCATAGTCAGTAAATCTAACTTTAAATACATGTATTGGAATATGGTTCAGCAATTGGCTCATCATACTATTAATGGTTGCCCCGTTAATTCCGGCGACATGATGGGAAGCGGAACTATTTCCGGGCCTACCGAAGATAGTTATGGCTCTATGTTAGAGTTGACCTGGAAAGGTGAAAAACCGCTTAAGATGAAGGATGGTTCAGAACGTAAATTCATAAATGATAATGATACTGTTATTATGCGCGGACATTGTGAGAAAGATGGTACTAGAATTGGTTTTGGAGAAGTCACTACTAAATTACTTCCTGTTTACAATAAAAAATAGGAATTACCATACTTTTTATAAAACAAAATTCATTTCATCGGATTTATTAGTATTTTATCTGATATTTTAGTATTTTGGCACCACTATTGAAAAGGTTACCCCAATAACCTAAACTTTTAACCTATGAAAAAACTACTACTCGTACCAGGCTTGGTTTTCTTTTTAGTAGCTTGTAGCACACGTAAACAAGTTGAAAAGGCCGTAAATACTGGTAATTATGATCAGGCTATACAAACAGCTCTTAAGAAGCTAAGGATAAATAAGGACAAAAAACGAAATTACGATTATGTCATTATGCTACAAGATGCCTATTATAAAGTTGTAGAACGCGACTTAAGCACCTTAGCTCATCTTAAAAAAGATAATAACCCAGAGGCTTACAGAAACATCTATGAATTTTATCTGGATTTAGATGCCAGACAGGAAGCTATTAAACCTATTTTACCGCTTTATATTAATGGCAAGCAAATCTCCTTTAAATTCAACAATTACAGTAATGATATATTAGAAGCAAAAGAAAATGTATCTAATTACATGTATGAAAAAGGTTTAGCGCTTTTAGAATCTGACAATAAGAGCAACATTAGGGATGCATACAATATCTTAGATTATGTTCAAAGTATAAACCCAAATTATGAGAACACGACTGAGTTATTGGATGAAGCCCATCAACGTGGAACGGATTATATTTTGGTGTCTATAAACAATGAAACCGATCAAATCATTCCAAGGCGTTTAGAAAATGATTTATTAAGCATGGACACCTATGGTTTGAATAAGTTTTGGAGCACCTACCATGTCAATAAAATAAAAGGCCTCAATTATGATTATACCATGCAACTCAATTTAAAACAAATCAATGTGTCTCCTGAGCGTATTAAAGAACGTGAGTTTATAAGAGAAAAAGATGTTATTGATGGCTGGAAATATGCTTTAGATGAAGCAGGCAATGTTGCTAAAGACAGTTTAGGCAACGATATTAAAGTGGACAAAATTGTTAGGGTGAAATGTCGTTATCTTGAGACTATTCAAACCAAATCTTCTCAAGTTATTGCTGATGTTATTTATAAAGACCTAAGATCAAATCAAGTATTGGATAGATTCCCGGTGAATAGTGAATTTATCTTTGAATATATTTATGCCACTTCCAGAGGAGACAAACGTGCTTTACTTCAAGATGATTTAGGCTTCCTGGAACATAGACGCATACCATTCCCCAATAATGAACAAATGGTTTATGATACCGGTGAAGACCTAAAACTACAGTTAAAGAATATTATAAATTCTTATTCATTACAGCAATAAACAAAAAGGCCTCCGGATTATCGGAGGCTTTTTTGTTTATTAATTATTTGGAACATATGGATCTGGTGTTCCTGTTTTTATAGGAGGTTCTTTCATTAAAGACCCCTGAAAAGCTACAATTTTTTTCATGACAACCGGTGCCATCCAAGCCCCTGACAAATCACCTATTTCAATGGAATATAATTCTTTCGGATCTTCAATCAAATTAAAAAGTTTAGGCACATTAAGTGTCTGGGCCTGTTCAAAGTATCCATTTTCCAACCATTTAAAGTGAATTTTCCAATTTCTCCATTTATAGGCGAACAGATCGTCTCCGTTATAAACCGGAAAACCTTCCCGATTAGACTTTTCTTGTTTTCCCAAAAGAAAATCTAATTGGTTAACTCCATCTATCATACGGTCCTTTGGCATTTGTGCTCCGGATACTGCCGCCAAGGTAGGCATCAGGTCGGTAATATGCATAATCTCATTGGTAACCTGGCCTGTCTTAACTTTACCAGGCCATCTTATCATAGCCGGTACCCGTAGGGACCCTTCTAAAGCAGTAAAATAAAAACCTCTCCAAAAGCCAGCTGTTCCATGATGCCCGGTAGCCTGTTCCGGCCCGTTATCACTTAACCAGATAACAATGGTATTGTCTCTAATTTTAAGATCGTCTATAGATTGAAGGATTTGCCCGGCTCTATAATCTATTTCTGCCATAACATCAGCATAATTTCCATTACCTGTTTTTCCTTCAAAATCCGGATGAGGAATAACCGGCTGATGGGGTTGGGTAAATGGAATAAATGCAAAAAACGGTTTTTTAGCCTTTACACTACGCTTCATAAAGTCAATAGACTTCAAAGTAAGTTCTTCATCAATGACCTTCCTTGCAGGAATATCATAATTCTTTACTGTTATAGGTTTCTTTCCTTTAGTACTTTCCTGAACAACAGGAACTTCGGCCACTTCAGGGTCAAACCAATAATGACTGCTATATTGAGATTCATCAGTAGTATTTGCTATACCATACCACTCATCAAAACCCTGGTCTGTTGGAAACCTGCCTTCTACATCCCCTAAATGCCATTTACCAAACATACCTGTTTTATACCCTTGATCTGATAGCAATTCAGCCATAGTTATTTCCCATTGGGTTAATCCATATAGAATTCCCCAAACTACTTTAGTTGTCCCTGACCTAATAGGATGCCTACCGGTCATAAAAGCAGACCTGCTGGGAGTACATTGTGTTTCGGCATTAAAATTCAAAAAACGAATGCCTTCAGAAGCAAGCTTATCTAATTGCGGTGTTTCGGTTCCCCGTAAGATCCCCCCTCCATAGCAACCTAGTTCTCCCCAACCCAGATTATCAACCATCATAACTACAATATTCGGTTTTTCATTTTTTTGGGCATTGGCATTAGTTAATAAACAAAATGCCAGTAAACATAGTGGTACCAGTTTTTTCATATTATTTAAATTTTTGAATGATGATCTCCTGTGAATCTTCAATGGTTCGTAATTTTAAATCAGGAAACTTAAAAATAGTTCTTTTTAGTCAAAAAATCAATAAAGTAAATGTTATCATAACGATAAGCACACTTTATTTTAAATTAATCTCAGAATGAATTCCTTGAAATGGCATATTTACCTGCTCCGGTAAAAAAGAGAGTCAGTGCTCCTAATAAATACAGGCCTAACAATTCTATGTTCCAGCCACCATATAGCTTAACCTTGATAAGATGCAATCCATGACTCTATTTTTTCTTCTAATAATTGCAAAGGAATACAACCCGTTTCCAACACCTGATTATGGAACTCTTTAATATCAAATTTATCACTTAATTGCTCCTCTGCCCTTTTGCGAAGTTCAATAATTTTTAATTGACCAATTTTATAAGATAATGCCTGCCCCGGATTTGCCATATAGCGTTCTATTTCGCTAATAATATCTTCTTCTGACTCGGCCTCATTTTCCAAAGAATATTGAATAGCTTGCTCTCTTGTCCATCCTTTGGCGTGAATACCTGTATCTACAACCAATCTAATAGCTCTGTGCATTTCAGAACTTAACATTCCGAAATACTGATATGGATCTTTATACAAACCTAATTCTTTCCCCATAGACTCAGTGTAAAGTGCCCAACCTTCACCATAAGCACTATACCATAATGTTTTTCTAAAATCCGGTAGTTCTTTGCTTTCCTGTGCTAAAGAAATTTGAAAATGATGCCCGGGAATAGCTTCATGTAAAAACAAGTCTTCCTTGTCAAAAACATTATATTTTAATACATCAGGAATTGGGGTATAAAAAATTCCCGGACGTGTTCCGTCTAAAGATCCCGCACTATAATTGGCAGCCGCTGACTTTTCTCTGAATGGTTCTGTGCGTCTCACTTCAAACGGTGTTTTGGGTTGCTTACCAAACAATTTATTAATCTGTGGCTTCATCACATTATGTATACTATCATAATAAGCAATCACCTGAGAACGCTCAGTAAAAGGCATTAAATCTTTATTGGTTCTTACGTGATTAAAAAAGGCATTTAAGTCGCCTTCAAACCCAACCTCTTTCTTTACTGATTCCATTTCAGAGCGAATTCTGGCAACCTCACTTAAGCCTAATTCATGAATCTCATTGGCCGTCATGGTAGTGGTGGTATACTTCTTTATCTGGTGCGTATAATAAGCTTCACCTAGCGGTGTTTCAGATATCCCGCTTGTTGCTCTTCCTTCCGGTAAATACTTAGTGTTTAAAAACTCAGCCATACGTTTATGTACGGGCATTACCTTATTTTCTACCATATCTGTATAAGCTTTTGTAAGCATGTCACGGTCTTCTTTTGAAAAGGTATCTGGCATAATATCAATTGGCGAATAATACAAATGTTCAGCAGTCTTTCCTTTTGACAAACCTTCAAATTGTGGAATAACCTTTACTATAAGTGATGCCGGTAAAACATAGCCCTCCTCTACTCCTTGCGTCATATTTTTTTTAGCAGATTCCAGCCATACTAAATAGTCATCAACACGTTTTAACCAGTTTTTATAATCCTGAACTGTTTTAAAAGGCTGTGCATTTGTCCCCCCTGCATATTGATTAAAATCTAAATTTTTTGACCACATTTGGTCAATAGGCATTAAATCTTTTTTAAAACTCATTGCCTCCAAATTAATATCTATATCCCAAGCCAAAACCGCTTTACTCATCTTTTCGGTTTCAGTTAACTGAGAGTCATCAATATTCTGTAAAGCATTTTTGAATTGTGTATAATATGTCCTTTTTTCTTCTTTAAACGCTTTTGATAAAAAATCAGGAAATTTATCATTAAATCTTGAGTCGCCGGCATTAGTTGCCTTCATAACATCAAAGGCCAAGCCTTCCTTATTATAGTTTTTTAGAAGCTTTTCAAAACCAATATCGGGCTTATTAGATTTAACTTTTTCTTTTTGTGTGTCTTGTTTACAAGCTGTAACGGATAGTAATAAAATAACAGAGAATAGTACGTTTTTCATTTCAAACATTAATTTAAATAAAGAGATAAATATATAAATTTCTTTTTTCTTTATTTCTTACTTACAATTTTATATTTTAAATATACTCTTCTAAGCTCACATCGTTAATAGCTCCATGAGAAGCATGCTCAACTACTTCCCCATTACTTATAACTAACAATTGCGGAGATTCATGTATAACCTGAAACTTATAACTAACCTCATTAGATATATTCCTGTAATTTAGAATATCTAAAAAATACAGATCTAAATCATCTTCTGAAAAATTATAAGCCTCTATAAAATGATTTATTACCATTCTACTTATCCCACAACGGGTAGAATGTTTAAAGATAACCTGTGTCTTTGCTTTAGATTTAACGTTAATTTCCTCTAATTGATTCAAATCATTTAGAGCAATCCAAGGCAGTACTTTTTCTTCTTTTGGTTCAGATGAACCCCCAAATATTTTATTTAATAATCCCATGTTCTTTTAATAGTTTTCATTTCTGAAAAGTTGTTCATTACTATGTAACTATAACTAAGTCGAAACTAATCCTGAATCTTACATACAGACAAAAAGTCACCAAAAACAAAGGGCTACGCGACATTTTGTCTTACTATTCTTATTGGTAAGATTATTGACTTAATCTGACTGTAAATGTAAACTAATAACGTCCTAATTTAAACATAGGAATAGAAAAAGAAAATAAATGAACTTAAATAATTATACAATTAAATCACAAGAGGCCATACAGCAAGCTCAACAGATTGCCCAGGGTTATGGCCACCAACAAATAGAAAACGAACATCTTTTTAAAGGTATTTTTAAAGTTGATGAAAACGTATTACCATTCATCCTTAAAAAGTTACATGTAAATGTTGCTATTTTAGAGCAGGCATTAGACAAACAAATTGAAAGTTTTTCTAAGGTTTCTGGAACAGATCTTATGCTTTCCCGTGAAGCCGGAAAAAGCTTAAACGAAGCATCAATCATTGCAAAAAAAATGAAAGATGATTATGTATCTATTGAGCATTTAATTTTAGCTGTTTTTAAATCTAAAAGTAAAATAGCCCAAATGCTAAAAGATCAGGGTGTTACTGAAAAAGGATTGACCTTAGCAATTAATGAACTTCGCAAAGGTGAAAATGTCACTTTACAAAGCCAGGAAGACACTTATAATTCCTTAAACAAATACGCTAAGAACTTAAATCAGTTAGCAAAAGACGGTAAGCTGGATCCGGTGATTGGAAGAGATGAAGAAATAAGAAGGATTCTTCAAATTTTATCCAGAAGAACTAAAAACAACCCCATTTTAGTAGGTGAACCCGGAACCGGTAAAACAGCTATAGCTGAAGGCTTAGCTCATAGAATAATTGATGGTGATATTCCTGAAAATCTAAAGGACAAACAAATTTTTGCCCTGGATATGGGAGCGCTTATTGCGGGCGCCAAATACAAAGGTGAGTTTGAAGAACGTCTAAAAGCCGTAATCAAAGAGGTAACTACCAGCGATGGTGATATTGTTCTGTTTATTGATGAAATTCACACGCTTGTTGGTGCCGGTGGTGGACAAGGGGCTATGGATGCCGCCAATATTCTTAAACCTGCTTTAGCACGTGGTGAACTAAGAGCCGTAGGCGCTACAACACTGGATGAATATCAAAAGTACTTTGAAAAAGACAAAGCTTTAGAGCGTCGTTTCCAAAAAGTAATGGTTGATGAACCTGATAATGAAAGTGCTATCTCTATCCTTAGAGGCATTAAAGAAAAATATGAAACCCACCACAAGGTTCGTATAAAAGATGAAGCCATTATAGGGGCTGTGGAGCTTTCTACAAGATATATCACCAACAGGTTTTTACCGGATAAGGCTATTGACCTTATGGACGAAGCCGCATCTAAATTGAGAATGGAAATCAATTCAAAACCTGAGGAACTGGATGTTTTTGATAGAAAAATCATGCAACTGGAAATTGAAATTGAGGCCATTAAACGGGAAAAGGATGAAAGCAAACTAAAATCACTTCGATCTGATTTGGCGAATATTAAGGACACCAGAAACGAGATTAATGCGAAATGGAAAAGTGAAAAGGAGGTTGTTGACAATATTCAAAACACAAAACAAAACATTGAAAACTATAAACTGGAGGCTGAAAAAGCAGAACGTGAAGGGGACTACGGAAAAGTAGCTGAATTACGTTATGGAAAAATCAAAGAGGCACAAGAGCAACTGGAAATATTTCAGCAAAAATTACAAGAACAATCTGAAAACGCTTTAATAAAAGAAGAAGTAACTTATGATGATATTGCTGAAGTTGTAGCTAAATGGACCGGTATTCCGGTTACTAAAATGATACAAAGTGAACGTGAAAAACTTTTGAAGTTAGAAAGTGAGTTGCACAAACGTGTAGTTGGCCAGGAAGAAGCTATTGAAGCTGTAAGTGATGCTGTTAGGAGAAGTCGTGCCGGTCTGCAAAACCCACAAAAACCTATTGGAACCTTTTTATTTTTAGGAACCACAGGGGTAGGTAAAACTGAACTTGCAAAAGCGTTAGCTGAATATTTGTTTGATGACGAAAGTGCCATGACCAGAATAGATATGAGTGAATACCAGGAGCGTCATGCAGTGAGCAGATTGGTTGGAGCCCCTCCGGGATATGTGGGCTATGATGAAGGTGGACAACTTACCGAAGCCGTGAGACGCAAACCCTACTCTGTTGTTTTATTAGATGAAATTGAAAAAGCACATCCCGATACCTTTAATGTCTTATTACAAGTTTTGGACGAAGGGCATTTAACAGATAACAAAGGACGTACGGCTAATTTTAAAAATACCATTATAATTATGACTTCAAACATAGGAAGTTCCATAATTCAGGAACGCTTTGAAGCTACTAAAGATATGGATACGGCTATTGAAACCGCAAAAATTGAGGTTTTAGGCTTATTAAAACAAAGTGTTCGTCCGGAGTTTTTAAACCGAATTGATGATACTGTAATGTTTACTCCTCTAAGCAAAGAAAATATTGTAGACATAGTTGGCTTACAATTAAAAAACGTGACTAAAATGATAGCTCAACAAGGCATTACCTTTGATGCCACTCCTGAAGCCATTAGTTATCTGGCTGATAAAGGCTATAATCCGGAATATGGTGCAAGGCCTGTAAAGCGTGTGATTCAAAAAGAGGTTTTAAACGCTCTGAGTAAGGAAATATTAGCCGGTAAAATAACTACAGACAGCATCATTTTATTAGATGCATTTGACGATAAACTGGTTTTTAGAAACCAAAGTGACCTGGTTGCCGAAGAATTTTAAAATAAATACGATTATTTGTAACAAAACAATTTACAGATAGTCTATTAATTGGTTGGTTAGTTGAAAAAGCAATATGAATCTCTTTTTGAGGTGATTATTGCTTTTTCTTTAGTTTTAGGGTTCACTCTCTAAGTATTTAATAAAAAAAGATTACATAATAAAATATTTCCGTAAGAATTCTATGATTTACATACATCACATACCGTTAATCTAAAAATATCAAAGATGCAGTTATATGCTTTTTTTTATTTATAGCTTAGCTATAATGTAAGTTGTCCCAAACACTACATAAATTTTAATCAAGTTTCAGTATTTAGACCAAAAAATACAATAACATCTAAAAAACCTACTTATAACTATGAACATTACTTCATACATAGACTATACTTTATTAGAATCTAAGGCTACAGAGCGCGATATAATTCAACTTTGTGAAAAAGCAAATGAAAACAATTATCACAGTATCTGTGTAAACAGTTCTTACGTGGCTCTGGCAAAGCATATACTTCCAGAATCTAAAATTAAAATAGCTACCGTAGTAGGTTTTCCTCTGGGTGCCGTTCCTACAAAAGTAAAAGTTTATGAGGCAGAACAAGCCATTAATGACGGTGCAGATGAAATTGGTATGGTTATTAATTTAGGTTTACTAAAAAGCAAGAATTATTTATCTATTTTAAAAGATATCACCGATGTTAAATTAGCTATAGGTAAAACGCCTTTAAAAGTTATTATTGAGATCTCAGAACTGAACAAAAATGAGATCATTAAAGCCAGTGAAATTTGCCTGGATGGAAAAGCTGATTTTATTGAAACCTCTACAGGGTTTTCTAAAAGTGGTGCAACATTAACTGCCGTAAAAATCATTAAGAAAACTATCAGGGATTTTGCAAAAATAAAAGCAACCGGAGATATTAATGACCCGGACAGTGTTATTAAGTACCTGGAAGCAGGAGCAGACAGAATCGGAACTTCAACAGCTATTGCCCCATCAATCAATACTCAACTGGATAGAAACAACAAAATCTATAAGCACTATTTAGAAACCGTTAAAAGGCCTGAATGTGATATTATTGAACACATAAGTTCTGAAGTTCCTAAATAGTTTATAGCATATTGTAACAATCTATTTTTTACATCCTAAAAAGTAGTAAAAACAGATATTTGTTAATACCTTTGAAAGACCTGCTGTCAGATATTCAGATATTCGCTTTGTTATTATTCACAAAACTCAAAGGTTTAACATAATATGAGTCCTTTTAATAATTTTATTGACCACACGCTTTTAAAAGCCACGGCTACAAAAAATGATATTATTCAGCTCTGTGAAGAAGCCAAACAATATAACTTTTTCTCAGTATGTGTAAATAGCAGTTATGTTTCCCTGGCTAAAGACACTTTAAAGAATTCCAATGTAAAAGTTTGTACAGTTATTGGTTTTCCTTTAGGGGCAATGAGTACTGCAGCCAAGGTAGCAGAAGCTTCTGATGCTTTAAAAAATGGTGCTGATGAAATTGATATGGTTATCAACATTGGTTTATTGAAAAGCAAAGACTTTGATGGCGTCTGGAAAGATATTGAAGCGGTAAAACAGATCATGCCTAATAACATATTAAAAGTTATTTTAGAAACCTGTTATCTTGAAGAAATTGAAATCATTAAAGCCAGCGAATTGGCTGTTCAAAGTGGAGCCGATTTTATTAAGACCTCAACCGGATTTGGAACTGAAGGCGCTACAAAAAATGACATTAAACTTATGAAAAGTGTTTGTCAGAAATGTATTAAAATAAAAGCATCAGGTGGTATTAGGGATACCAAAACAGCTTTAGAATATATCAATATGGGAGTTGACCGATTAGGCACATCATCAGGCATTGCTATAGTTACAGGAACAGCTGCTTCTAATTCAAATTATTAAAGATTCTATGAGTGTACATATTGAAGCAAAAAAAGGAGACATAGCTGAAACTATTCTACTTCCGGGTGATCCGTTACGAGCAAAATGGATAGCTGAAACCTATTTAGAAAACCCATTTTGTTTTAATAAAGTTAGAAATATGTTTGGGTATACGGGGACCTATCAGGGTAAGCCGGTTTCTGTTATGGGTACAGGTATGGGAGTACCATCAATTTCAATATATGCTCATGAACTCATCACAGACTATAATGTTAAAAACTTAATTCGGGTAGGTAGTGCAGGTTCCTATCAGGAACATATCAAAATTAGAGACATTGTTCTAGCCATGGCAGCTTCATCAAACTCTGGGCTTAATGAGCTTCGCTTTAACGGTGCAGATTATGCCCCTACTGCTAACTTTGAATTATTTCAAAAAGCGGTTGACGCTGCAAAATCAAAGAATATCCCCATAAAAGCCGGTAACGTTTTTACCTCTGACGAGTTCTATGCTGATGATTTTGAGTCTTATAAAAAATGGTCAAAATTTGGAGTACTTTGCGTTGAAATGGAATCAGCCGGATTATATACAATTGCTGCTAAACATAACGTAAAGGCGCTCTCTGTTTTAACTATTTCAGATTCATTGGTTACCGGCAAACGTACTTCTGCCAAAGAGCGGGAAACCACATTTAATAATATGATTAAAATAGCTCTATCATTAGCCTAAAATGATAACAACAACGGAAATTTATACATAGTGACTATTAATAATACAATCACGCATCAGGTACTGACAATAGATTGACTTCAATATTTTTAAGTTCTATCTTGGAAAGCAATTCCAATTGTCCTTTTTCAAAAAACATATCCAATTCTTCCAACTTAATATTAGTGTCAGCCGATCTAAAATTATTATAATCAACAAATCTTATTCCTTTAACAAAACGTTCGTTATAGGCTTCCCTGAAACGCAAACCAATACCATGACTTTCACTATATGAATACGCCAGATAATCTACTTTGTAATTTTTAGAATTAACCCAATAAACAAAAACATCTTCAAAATCTTCACCACCGCCTTCCTGGTTAAAAGTCACTTTTATTTTATGATAGTTTTCATTTTTTACCGTAGCCTTCCCTATATAATCTTTATTAACAGCAGCATCATTTAACCCGTATGGCAATACTGAAAAATAATGTACGGAATTCACAGATGCAGAATACCTTGGAATCATACTGTCCGGGATTTTTGCAGGCTTATTGTCAACCAATCTTTCAAATCCATTATTACTTAATTTATCTGCTACTATAACAGAATCATTTATAAAAGTCCTCTCTAAAACAAAGCTTCCGTTGTCTCTAATTGCTGTATAGTGCTTATCTCTAAAATCAAATTTGACAGCAGATCTTTTAAGTAGTTCTCCTCCTGATATTTCAATAGATTTATCTGTGATATGGTTTGCATTTTGAACAGGGCTTTGTTTACAATTAAATATCAAAACAGAAAGCACAGAAAACACAAGTAATGGCTTGGTCATATATAAAATTTTAAAATCTGTCGGAAAACTAAAGGATTCTTAACCTAAATCTTTAAACATTAACTAAATTTTAGAGTTTAAAGTAAAATTAATGGACTTACCCGTATGTTTTTGCGCTAATACATCTAAAGCAGATTCTTTAAGTTGTAATACTCTTGGGTAACCTCCTGTTGTTTGACAATCCCGCATTAAAACAATAAGTTTACCTGAAGGGGTTAATTGAACGGTTCCAGGTAATACAGGAGCCGTAATAATGGCGTCTAAGGTATTCTCAATAACCTCTTCAAGTTGGTATGCCATTCTATTGTTATTATTAGAAATAGTGAAGCTTGATGTTAGTAATTTATGTTGTTGTGTTTGGGTTAGAAAATTAAACTCCGGGCCTTTAAATACCGTTATTTCAAATTTAGATAAATACGCCTTATTCACTTTCAAAACTGCATGCTTGTTGTCAAAAACAATATCATTAATAGCTATACTTAATTCATCGCCTTTATTTAATTTATGTTGACTGGTTATACCTTTATACATACTTCTGCTATTCATAACAGTTTCAGTATTAAAGCCTCCTAATACGGCTATGTAAGTACGAAAACCACTTTTTAACCGTCCAAAACTTAAAACATCACCAGTTTTGATACTTATTACCTTATAATTCAATACATTTATATCATTTACTTTGGGGTTCATATCCGCACCGGTTAAGCAAATACATGTCTCATTTTGAAATTGCAATGTTGCCCCGGTCATGGTCACCTCAATGACTGCAGAATCCAATGTATTCCCAAGTAAAGCATTAGCCATAGAAGCTGCATATTGATCCATTGCACCAGAATATGGTACGCCATACTCCTGATAGCCATTCCTTCCTAAATCTTGAATGGTTGAATAAAATCCGGAATGTAGCACTTTAATCATTTAAGACCTCATTTTCTATTTGGTAAACTCCTGCATCAACCAAGGTTTTGATCGTATTATATTCTTCAAATGAAATCTCATAAAATTGAATACTATCTCCTGCTTTAGCAAAACATGGTATTTCATTTTTAGAGTTAAAAAAATCTATTGGAGAATTACCTATAATATTCCAACCTCCGGGGCTTTCATTTGGATACACACCCGTTTGGCTTCCTCCTATAGCTACAGCCCCTTTTTTTATTTTCATTCTGGGTGTTCCTTTTCTTGGAGCAACTAAGCGTTCATCCAATCCGCCCAAATACAAAAAACCCGGTAAAAAACCAATGAAGTAAACGGTATATACAGTTTCTGAATGTAGCTTAACTATTTTCGCTTTTGACATTTGCTTTGCTTCGGACATAACATCTAAATCCAAAGCAAAATGATCCTCGTAGCAAACCGGAATCTTCCATAGTTTTGACGGACTCTCTTTTGATAACTTATTGGAACTATATATAATCTCCAGCAAGCTGATCTCTTCTTCAAAAGAGAACGTATCGTCATTATAAATAACCAACAATGAATTATACGCTGATCGTATTTCAACAATTGAACCAAGCTTATGTTTCTTGATGTTTTCTTTAAAAAAAAGAATATCAGATAAGACAGTTTTACTAATTTCTGAAGGCCATTCAATCAAAATAGCACGTTCACCAAAAGGTTTGTATGAAAGATTAAAACGCATTGGACTATCTAATTTTCACACCCTTTGATTCAAGTCGTTTTGATAACCCCGAAATCAAACTAACTGCTTTGGGATTATCTCCATGAACACAAAATGTTTCTGCTTTTATATTAATTAATTTGCCGGATATTGTTTTTATTTTTTCAGATGAGAGTACAGAGTAAACATGCTCAAACATAACTTCTACATCTTCTATTAAAGCTTTTTTTTCTGTTCTTGAAACCAAGGTCAAATCCTCATTATAATTTCTATCAGCAAAAGCTTCATAGGTGATGGGAATATTGTTCTTTTTGGCCACTTCTGCAATCACAGAGTTATAAGGCACATAAAGTTTTGCACGAAGCATTAACCCTTTCATCACTTCCACAACAACATTGGCTACTTTTTCGTCAACTGCCGCTAAATTATATAAAGCACCATGAGGTTTTACATGATGAAGTTGTATATGCGCTTCTTTTAATACTGTGACTAAATCCGTAATCTGATTTTTTATCGAAGTATACAAAGCCACACAAGGCATATCCATTTTTTTTCTTCCAAAATGTACTTTATCAGGAAATGAAGGATGTGCTCCTATTTTTACACGATGCTGCTTGGCTAACCCCACTACAGTTTTCATGGTTTCAAAATCTCCCGCATGACCACCACAAGCTATATTACATGAAGAAATATAAGGCATTAATAAGGATTCATTCCCTATTCCTTCTCCCACATCTACATTTATATCAATACTTTCCGGCATTATTAAAATATGTTCAGCTCAAATACTTTATTTAAGGTAGCAAGTGATAACAATATACTAATTAATAAAATAATAAAGCCAAAAATATTCTGCTTTAAAGTGTTTTTATGACTCCCCAAAACAGAGGATTTATTCATAACCCAAATCAAAAAGGCAGCTATTACCGGTAACAAAATTCCATTTGCTACTTGTGCAAATTTTATAATTTTGATTGGTTTAATTCCTAAAGATGACACTAAGATTCCTAAAATTATAATAAATGCCCAAACAAATCTAAATCTCGCTGACTTCATATTAGTGGTCCAACCTAAACATCCATTAGCTACATATGCCGCTGCCAAAGGCGCTGTAATAGCGCTGGTTATTCCCGCAGCAAATAATCCAACAGCCAAAAAATACTTGGCAAAACTTCCAAACAGAGGTTCTAAGCCCTGGGCCAAATCTGTTACACTTTGAATGTCTGTAGTTTGAATAGAAGCTGCAGAAATAATTATGCACATAGAAACCAAACCACCAAGAACAATCGCTATAAAGGTGTCTTTTCTGGCCAGTTGTAAATCATTTACATTTTTCCATTTTTCCTTTACTAATGAAGCATGTAAAAAAAGATTATAGGGTACAACCGTAGTACCTATTATTGCTATAACGGTAAGCAAATTACCTTTTGAAATATTGGGTACAAAAGCGCCCTTTAAAATTTCAGAAATATTTGGTTTGGTAATTATGGCGGTCAATAAAAATGCAAGGCTCATCAAAATAACCAATGATACTAAAACCTTTTCAAGTATTTTATAATTCCCAATATACAATAACCCAAATGCAATTGCTCCAATTAAAAAGCTCAACAGATTAAATGAAAATCCATTAAAATTAATACTTTGAACCCCAATAATAGCTTCCAGCCCCAGTACACCGCCGCTAATATTTCCTGCTTCATAGGCAGCATTACCAAGAACAATAGCCGATAATATCAAAACTATAGCTATAATTTTTAAAACGGGGTGTTTAATTTCCTCTCTAATAATCCGAGACAAGCCTTTTTGTGATATAATACCCAGTCTGGCCGTCATTTCCTGTAGAACAATAGTGGCTACCACAGATAAAACCATGGCCCAAAGTAAAGCATACCCAAAACCTACACCAGCCAAGGTACAAACGGTAACCGTTCCCGGGCCTATAAAAGCAGCAGCTACCAGTGGGCCCGGGCCTATATTTTTAAATATGTGTTTCAAAAAGGATTTTTATAACTGACTTAACAACTCGTCAACAGCTCTTTTTAACTGTGTATCTTTATTTTTTGCTTTATCATCAGGTTTATTAAATACTTCAATATCCGGTTGAGCGGGGCCTAATTCCATATTTTGACTTGTTTCCTTTACGTACCACCCCCTAAAAGGCATACGGACATAAGATCCATCTATTAATCCTGTTCCTCCTGTAGAGATAACCGCCCCAAAAGTTGGCACACCAACTAATGTTCCCAATCCTAAAGCTTTATACGCATGTGAAAAAATTTCAGCGTTTGAATAACTATTTTGATTACACAATGCTATGGAAGGTTTTGTCCATGATGCCAAAGGTAAACGCTCACTAAACGGATAGTGGTTTTTAAATTTGGTATGCTCTGTTTTCAAGTTTTTTGCTGCTCCTCTGGGAACGGTATAAGCATGCTGCTTAACATTAAGTACTGCCATTAGATAATCAGTTGTCCATCCACCGCCATTATAACGAACGTCAATAACAATCCCTTCCTTGCCAAGTCCTGCTGCTGTAAGTTCTCTTTCAAAGCGCTCAAAACTGGTCCAGTTCATGCCTTGAATATGAATATATCCTAATCTACCATTAGAAAATTTATTCGTTAACTGTTTACGCGTTTTTACCCAAGCATTATAGTTCTCTACACGATTACTACTTTTGGGCCTCATAACAACATCCAGAGTATTTCCTCCTCTATTTACTTCTAAATAAATTTTATCATCTGATGTACCTTCCAGCAGGCTATACATATTTGTGGTTTTTCCAAGTTTTGTGCCATTAACTCCCATTACAACATCTCCTAAAAATAATTTACTTGTGCTTCTATCCCCGGGCATATTAGGAACCACTGAAACTACTTTCAATTGACCGTTTGGCATCACATCAAATTCAACGCCTAACAATCCTGTTCTTTCTCTTTGAACCGTTTCTCTGGTTTCTGTTCCATAAAGTCCCATATGACTCGCATTAATTTGCCCTAACATCCAGTTAAACATCATTTGAAAATCTGTACGTGTAGAGGCTTTTAAAGCTAATGGTTCATATTTTTTTCTAAGGTTTTTCCAATTCTGACCATGGAAATCCGGATCATAAAACCCTTCATTGATGGCACTCCAAGCTTCATTAAATATTTGCTTAGACTCATTGTGATAATCTATATCCATTTTAGCCGTAAAGGATAATGGTTCAGACTTATCATTAGATAAACTTATATAAGACAAGCTTCCACGGCTCTTAGTTAAGTATATTTTAGATAGCTTCTTATCTGATGTAATATTTGAAGGCCTGCTATTTTTAGAGGTAATGGCCTTTCTATCCTTACCATTCCATTTTATTTTGAACAAATCGGACTCCACATCAGCATCGCCTCTACTACCATTACCTGTTGTATAGTAAATGGTTTTTGAATCTTTTGATAATAGCTGACCAAATTCACCTCCTACAAATGATGTTACCTGAACCTGACGTTCATGAATATCCTGAAAATCAATGACCACATCTTCAATCTTATCCTTTTCTTCCTTATTTTTCTTATCGTTCTTATCTTTTTTATCTGATTTAGACTCTTTCTTCTTATCATCTGATTCTTCATCCCAGTCTTGTGTTGTCTTTTCCCAATCTGTTTTTTTCAGCCAGGTAAACCAAACATCATAATCTCCATTATTTCTATTTGATGAAAACATTAATTTTTTCCCATCGGGACTCCAAACCGGATTTCTGTCTTGTTTTGGATGCATTGAAATATTTGCCGGTTTACGGGAATTATCTGCTTTATGAACATATATTTCTCCATTAAAATCTAAGTCATTTAAACTATAGGCCAACCATTTAGAATCCGGTGACCATGCCACACCTCTTGGTAAATCCCAGCCATCTAATAATATTTTTTCGTTTGATAGTTTTCCTTTCTCATCAATACTAGCTACAATCAATTTTCCTCGCCCTCTGTTAAAAGCAATAGATTTACCATCAGGGGAAAGCACTGGGTTACTTTCTTGTTCTTCTGTTTTGGTCAGTCTTACTATTTTATGTTTTAACGTTTTTAATACATCTGATTCTTTACCATCATCAGATTTCACCAAAAACATATCGTTTTGCCCTTCTCTATCCGAAATAAAAACAAGTGTACTGTCATTTAGCCAGGTTGGCATTCTGTCTCTAAATGCAGACTTAGACACGTTCACTGTTCGCTTTTTATCTTTATCTGTATTCCTTATAAAAATCTCTCCTCTTATAGTTATCGCCATTTGCTTCCCGTTAGGTGATACGGCTATATCACTGGCGTTACTACTATAGGTTTTATGAACTACAGGGTCAAATCTATAATCTGAGGCTATTTCAATTTTAATTTCTTTTTGTGACTTTGTAGCTGTATCAATAGTAAAAACCTGGTCACCCTTAGCCAAAATAATGTCTTTTCCATTTCTACTAATCTGAAATGAAAAAATGCCCATATCCTTAAAAGAACTTACTTGAGAAACGTTTCCTTGAATCTCTCCTACTTTATTAATTTTAAGTTTATGTACATTATACTTCCCACTTCTTGAAGATTGAAAGTAAATAGTACTATCATCTCCCCATTGCGGATAGAAATCGTTTCCTCCAAAATCTGTAAGTTGAACATACTTATCACTTTCTATAATATACAGCCACAAATCTCTATTTGCAGGACCATTATATGCTTCTCTTTCCAACCTACAAGTACCCCGTGTAAAGGCTACATATTTTCCGTTTGGTGACAAAGTAGCATCAAAACCTACTGCAGATAAATACCTGCTTGGAGTGCCTCCTTTTTCATTGACTTTATGCGTTTCATATTCCCGTTCTACCTGTACAAAATTTCGCCTTGTTGAAAACAGAATGTCTCCATTTGCAGTATAGTCCGTAATAATATCTGTAGCAGAATGAAAGGTCAATCGTTTTGGTAAGCCTCCATCTGATGGTATTACATAAATATCATTATTACCATATCTGTCACTTTGAAATGCAATGGATTTTCCATCTGGGCTCCAAACCGGTTTAGTGTCATAAGCTTCATGTATGGTAATACGCTTTGCGTTTTTTCCATTTATATTTGATGTCCAAATATCACCCTGATAATTAAAAGCAATGGTTTGTCCGTCTGGGCTGATTGAAGGAAAATTTATTAGGAGGTTTTGGGCAAAACTTGTGGTTACAGCCAAAGTAAAGACTGCAATTAACTTTGAAGATAATTTCATTTTTTTGGTAGTTCGTTATTTATAATCCAAAATTAGACCTAATTTTATGAATAAAATGAAAAATTAATTGTTCTTTAACATTTGTCATTCAATTTATATTCACCGTATTTAAGGCATAAATAGCAAAACTTCCCAGCCAATGCCCTCCCATATAATCATCATTAAAAATACTAGGTAAAGAATAGTTAATATGCTCATTTGCAATATATTTTAAATGATTATATTCCGGTAGCCCATCCGCTATTTTGTATAAATTCCATGCTCTGGAAAAGTTCACACCATCCAAATGCACCAAATGCCCGTCTGTTCTATCAGAAACCACACCTACTGCCAGTCTATAGTTTTTATTTTTCAACTCTGGTAAAAAGTCTTTTAACCAAAGTTTGTATGCTTCCATGGGCAATAAACGTTTCATTAAAGCAGCTTCTTCTAAACAAGGCGATAAAAAATCACTCCCGCTTGGTTCCCATGACATAGGACACCCTTTATCATTTAAATAGAAATAAAGCGCTCGATCCTTTATTGCTTTTTTCAAGGCTTCATTTTTTAAGGCTTCTGCGTAATCATAGGCAAAAGACAGACCAAAAGCTGTATTGGTATGGGTTCCTACCCGTAACGGATAATTAAGCTTTGGTAAAAATTCAATATATTTTTCTATAATTAAGTTAGTCAATGGTTGAAGGTTTACTTCAAGCTTTCTGGCTACGGGTGCATTCCAGGTATGTAACTCCTCTGCCAGTTTTAATAACCATGCCCAACCATAAGTTCGCTCAAAGGACTTGTTATGCTTGCCTTTAAAATATTGGACTTCAATCTCAATATTTTGCTTGGATATATTATTAAGCAATCGCTCCTTTATACTTTCGGCATTATCAATATTTGGAAATGACTTTAGCAAACTCACTAGGCTCCAATGCCCGTGAACTGCCGAATGCCAGTCAAAACAACCATAAAATGCCGGATGCAGGGTTTCCGGTGTTTTAATATCATCATCACCTCCCAAAGTCTGGGATAACTTATTGGGATATTCTATATTTATACAATGTAATGGTAATTCAGCCAAAGCTTGTGCGCCTTTTAAATCCAGTTTTGGAATACCATAAATAGGATGACTTGAATTGGTAACGGTTTGAGTCGCGGATTTCTTTTGTTGAATCTTTTCCTTTGATGTATTACAACTTAAAAGAAATGTTGTTAGTAGTAAAGCAATATATTTTTTCATGTGATAAATTTAAAGTTCAACTATTTTAAGTTTAGTAACAAATGATACATAAGTCATGATTTATTAGCCCAACCAGCCTTCCCTATCCAGGCTTCTATACTGAATGGCTTCACTTATATGTGAACCGTTGATATGCTCAGCTCCTTCTAAATCACTAATGGTTCTTGCTACCTTAAGGATTCTGTCATAAGCACGGGCTGATAGGTTTAGCTGCTCCATAGCCGCTTTTAATAATTGCTTGGAAGCCTCGTCAAGAACACAATACTTTCGGATTTGTTTAGTGTTCATCTGTGCATTATAGTGTACAGATTCTGAAGCCATAAATCGTTGGGTTTGAATTTCCCTGGCTTTAGTAACCCGCTTTCTAATCTCTACAGAAGATTCTCCTTTTCGGTCATCTGACAATTTCTCAAAAGGTACTGGTGTAACTTCTATATGGATATCAATTCTATCTAATAAAGGCCCTGAAATCTTACTCAAATAGCGTTGCATTTCTGCCGGACTGGAAGTTACCGGAGCATCGGGATCGTTAAAATAACCTCCCGGGCTCGGATTCATACTGGCTACCAACATAAATGACGAGGGGTAAGTTACCGTAAATTTTGCCCTTGAAATTGTAACTTCCCGGTCTTCCAAAGGTTGGCGTAATACTTCTAAAACGCTACGCTTAAATTCCGGCAACTCATCTAAAAACAATATCCCGTTGTGGGATAATGAAATTTCTCCTGGTTGTGGATATTGGCCTCCACCGACAAGCGCCACATCACTAATAGTATGATGGGGACTTCTGAACGGACGCTGTGCCATCAATCCTGTATCTTTTATTTTACCTACCACCGAATGTATTTTGGTAGTTTCTAAAGCTTCATGTAAGGTCATAGGAGGTAATATACTTGGTAAACGTTTTGCTAACATGGTTTTACCAGCCCCCGGTGGCCCAATTAAAATAATATTATGCCCTCCGGCTGCTGCTATTTCCATACAGCGCTTAATACCTTCCTGCCCTTTTACATCCGAAAAATCAAACTCAGGAAAATCTAAACCTTTATAAAATTCCTCACGTGTATTGATAATGGTTTGTTCTAAAGGCTCCCCCTTATCAAAATAGTTTATAAGCTGTTTAATATTATCTACTCCATAAACTTCTAACCCATCAACAATAGCTGCTTCTTTGGCATTAGTCTTTGGTAAAATGAACCCTTTAAACCCTTCTGCTCTTGCTTTAACGGCAATAGGTAACGCTCCTTTTATGGGTTGTAAACTTCCATCTAAAGAAAGTTCCCCCATAATTAAATAGTCCTCCAGGTTTTCAGCCTGAATTTGTTTAGAAGCAGCAAGTACACCTATAGCTAACGTAAGATCATAGGCACTGCCTTCCTTACGGAGATCTGCAGGCGCCATATTTATGGTGATCTTTTTTCCGGGGATTTTATAGCCGTTATTTTGAAGTGCGGCAGCTATTCTATAATTACTTTCCTTAATAGCGTTATCAGGCAATCCAACCAAGTGGTAACCTATTCCTGAATCAACGTTGACCTCTACCGTAATAGTTGTAGCTTCAACACCAAAAACAGCACTTCCATAAACTTTTTTAAGCATATATTTTGTTTATAGCTTAAATGTAAGAAATGTATTTGATTTAAAAATAGAATAAAAAAAAGAATCCCCGTAAACGGGGACTCTTTAATTAAAAAAATATACTGTTATTATTTTGCTGTGTTTAAGAATTTAGGCTTAATCAATAACTGAACCCATGCCCAATTTTGAATGTCTGCCGCATCAGCTTCAGCTACATTTTTTAACTCATACATACCATCACTGGCAAACATTTGAGAGTATCCTATATTTATACCATAGCCTTTAAACTTCTTTGAGAATACCAGATCCAATTCAGTACCCAAAGATT
This sequence comes from Alterotamlana spongicola, assembly GCF_035818475.1. Lineage (NCBI taxonomy): Bacteria > Pseudomonadati > Bacteroidota > Flavobacteriia > Flavobacteriales > Flavobacteriaceae > Alterotamlana > Alterotamlana spongicola. The sequence continues at coordinate 2,830,518 of NZ_JAYMGV010000001.1, read as the reverse complement.
TTTCTCCTGAAGCTAAAGCCTGCTCTCCACTAAAGTTCAATACTTTTGCCATTAAGCTTGATGTTTCTCCAAGCTTGAAGTTAGCACTTACATGAATATCTACCAAACCAATACTATTAGCATGATTGCCCACATAAAAGTAATCCATAAAACCGTTGAACTTGTGGTTTGTTCCGTATAATGGGAAGAACGCTCCGGTTTCATCTGGGTTGGTGGAATCATTACCACTAATAATTTCTACACCGGCACCTAAACTCACTTTTGAAGATACTTTATATCCTGCATCCACCCCTAATAAATAAGCACCCTTAACATCTTTGTAGGCTGGACCATAAATGGCTTTTCCAGCTTGGAAATAAGCATTACCCGCTAAAGAAAAGGCACCTTTTCCATATTTTAAATGCGCTCCAATTGTTTGTAAGTTAACCACATCTTCTAAACCGGCATCATCATCCTGAAATCCTGTATTCATTAATAACAAGCTTCCTGAAAAGTTTTCCCAAGCTTGGCTTAAGTGTGCCATTTGCATAGTTTTATAGGAAAAGAACCCTGAAGTGTTATAAGCATTCCCTTCAGAAATAAATCCTGTAGGGTCAGAATAATCCTGGTTAAACGCTATGGCTACATCCAAAGCAAACTTGTCTTTCTTATATTTTATAAGGCCGGCATCATGGTTACGTGCTTGTTGTGCCCAATCTAAACCACCTAGTATACGTTGATCATCATATGATAATACCTGGCGTCCTAATTTAGTTGACCATCCTGATCCTAAATTAAGCTCTGCCCATGCCTGGAATACGGCAAAAGAATTATTCATGTCATAAGGTAAAATTTGTCTGTTTTCACCCCAAACCATAACATCCTGAAAACTAATATATACTTTATATGACTCTGTGGCATACCCTGCATTTAAACGTACTCTTGTTGATATTCCAAAACCGGGCTCAGCATCTTTTGGTATCAAGCTTCCAAATCCGTTACGGTATTCTGTACGAGGCTTAAACTCTCCGTCCAATGTAAACTGGGCTTGAGCAAGTTGCAGGCATACCAGTAATAATCCTAATATTACATATTGTTTTTTCATATTTTCTTTGTTTTATGTTTGTTTTTAAGTTTTAATAAAATTTATTCTTAATTAAAGTTTTACAAATATATTGAGACAAAAATATCTTATTTATGATATTTCTCATATTTATTTAGCATGCTTAATTATGTGACCCTTCACTTTTAGTGTTCCAAAAAATCTATCAGGTGTTTTCTGTATTCATAATAGTCATCATGCTCCAAAACGGCTTTTCGTGTTCTTGGTCTTTCAAAATCAATCTGCAACACATCCCCTATCTTAGCCTTAGGCCCACTGGTCATCATGATTACCCTATCTGCCAAAAATATGGCTTCATCTACATCATGAGTGATCATAACCGCTGTAATCTTTTCTTTATTCCAGATCTCAATTAGCGTATCCTGAAGTTCTCCCCGGGTTAAAGAATCCAACATTCCAAATGGTTCATCCAACAATAATACCTTTGGCTTTATAGCAAACGCTCTTGCAATACCTACACGTTGTTGCATACCCTGTGATAAATCACCGGCCTTTTTATGAAACGCATCTTCCAGCCCTACTTTCTGTAAATAATATTTAGCTATATCATATCGTTGTGCTTTTGTGGCATGCGGAAAAACCTGGTTTACCCCCAGCATTACGTTTTGCAGTGAAGTCATCCACGGCATTAAACTAGGAGCCTGAAAAATACCCCCTCTATCCGGCCCGGGGCCTTTGATATGTTTTCCCAATACCGATATATTACCACCCGAAATGGAATTTAATCCCGCAATCATAGATAGCATAGTAGTTTTACCACACCCCGAATGCCCAATGATAGTTACAAACTCCTCCTTTTTGATTTGAAGATTTAAGTCTTCCAATACCACATAATCTCCTTTTGGTGTTGGATATACTTTTTTCAATTGCTTTAAATCCAGCATAACCTCATTTGAAGGAAAAATTCCATTCTCGGTAAAACGTGTCGATTTTTTATTTGCCGTTAGTGTACTCATTTGATGCTATTATTTAAATTGATAAACAAAATCTTTAGGCCTTATATCCGGAAGCACAAAAGCTTCCTTTGCCTCAGATTTTCTCTCATTTCCTATATCCATTAAATATTCAATAATGGCATTTCTGGTTTCTTTAAAATTTAGATTGTCGTTCATTTTTGTCTTATCCCGCGGACGTTCAATATCAATTTTAAATTCAGGGGCCAGGGTTGCATTTGGCCCGGGGCGTAATGGAATAATACGATCTGCCATATAAATCCCTTCATCCATATCATTGGTAATTAATAAGGCCGTACGCTTATCTTTTCCCCAAATGTTTAATATTTCGTCCTGAAGATTTCCCCGGGTCAAAGCATCTAAAGCACCAAGTGGTTCATCCATAATGATCATTTCAGGTTTCATTGCCAAAGCTCTGGCCACAGCAACACGTTGGCGCATACCTCCAGATAATTCCTTTGGGTATTTATTGATTGCCGGCGTTAAACTTACCATTTCTATGTACTCTGCAACTAGTTCATTTAGTTCCTCTTTACTTTTCTTCGGGAAGGCTTCCTTAACCGCCATAAAAACATTCTGCCCTACTGTTAACCATGGTAATAATGAATAGTTTTGAAATATGACACCGCGTTCATGGCTTGATCCCTGAATAGGTTCTCCTTTAAACAAAATCTCTCCTTTTGTTGGCTCTAACAAACCATTAATTAAATTGACCAAGGTTGTTTTTCCACTACCGGTAAACCCAACTATAGCTACAAACTCACCTTCTTCAATTGATAAATTGATATTAGACAATACTTCGGTAGCATGATCTCCTTGTCCGTATGTTTTATATATATTATTTAATTCTAAATAGGCCATTTTTTCTTGTTTAACTATTGATTTGTTGATGTGTTTGCTCGATTACACGATTAAACATTTCAAGTAAATTCACATGATTTATATAGCATCTGTTTTATCAAAAGACACCCAATTCTGTACGGTCAACATCAATCTATCCAATAGGAAACCAATGATACCTATTATAAACATGGCTACAATGATTTTCGCATTAGAGTCATTAGCTCCATTCTGGAATTCTTCCCAAACAAATAACCCTAATCCGGGACTTTGGGCCAATAGTTCGATAGCTATCAGTACCATCCATGCCACTGACAATGTAATTTTCAATCCTGTAAAGATTAATGGTAATGATGATGGTAACACCACTTTGAATATCTTTTGAAATGATCCCAGCTTTAAGACCTTAGCAACGTTAATATAGTCTTTATCTACAGATGATACCCCCATAGCCGTATTCATCAAAGTGGCCCACATGGAACACAAACCAACACTTATAAAGGAAATGGTAAACGAACTATCCTCATTGGAACCTATCAGCACTGTTTTTACAATCATAAAAACCAGCAGGTACCAAACTACCGGTGATACGGGTTTAAATATTTGGATAAACCAATTGAACGCACTTTTTAAAGTTGGACTTAACCCTATAAAGATCCCTAATGGTACAGCGATTAAAAATGCCAGAAAGAACCCGGCAAATACGGTTTTTAAGCTTCTGAATATTTGATCTACAAACGACGGACGACCTGTATAGGTAATTGGAGCCTTACCTTCAGCAATGCGCTTTTTATTTAATGCAGTTGTTTTCTCTTTAAACGCGGCCTTATCAGCATTAATAATCTGGTGATCTTTTAATAAAGACCTGTAAGAGTCCCACACCTGAGTTGGAGATGGCAATGTATTAGGCTGGCAGCTAATATCTCCCGAAGCAATACATTCACGCATAGCTTCTGCTGCTTCAGGCCCCTGATCATTAAGAGCCTTTTCAATTTTAAATGCTGCTTCGGTGTTGTATAATGACTTAGCGCCTAGGTGCCACAATCCTATAAATAATAAAACAGAAGCAAGGGGTACAATTACTTTTCTCAGAAAACTTTTAAAATCTTCCTTTTCCAGCTTACCGGTAAACAGGTCTTTAAAAGTACTTAAAAAACCCAGTCCCATAAATTTAGTTACTTTTTCTAATGTTATACTTTGCTTCATAACTTGTTCTTTATTTTATTATCTTTTTATCATTTCTACAGAGTGAGGAACGAGTGACGAGAGATCTTAAAAGTGATGAGATTCCTCACCGTGTTCGGAATGACAAAACCAGTTATTGTACAGCCTTGTCCTTGTTGCCTATAGCAAAACTATTGATGTATGAAATAGGATCTTTGGCATCATAAGTAGTACCATCTATAAAGTCTGCTGTTGGTGCCTTATATCCGTCGGTTACCGGAATGTCTCCTGCTGGAATATATCCTTCTTCTACTAGAAGCTTTGCTGCTTTTGTCCAGATATCTGGTCTGTAGATATCTTTAATAGTACTCGCATACCAATCTGCTGGTTTAGCTTCAGGAATTTGCCCCCATCGTCTCATTTGAGTTAAGAACCAGATCCCATCAGAGTAAAACGGATAGGTGGCATTATACTTATAGAACACATTAAAATCCGGCATCTCCCGCTTATCTCCTTTTTCAAACTCAAACGTACCGGTCATAGAATTTGCCAACACCGCTTCGTCTGCGCCTACATATTGGGACATTGATAATATTTTCACCGCTTCTGCCCTGTTTTCCGGTGCATCTAACCATTTACCTGCTCTAATTAAAGCTTTGGTAACTGCTATGGCTGTATTTGGGTTTTCTTCTACAAACTTTTTAGTCATTACAAACACTTTCTCTGGGTTGTTCTTCCAGATATCATAATTTGTGGTTACCGGTACACCTATACCTTTAAATACAGCTTGCTGATTCCACGGTTCTCCAACACAGTACCCATAAATAGTACCTGCTTCAAGAGTGGCCGGCATTTGCGGTGGTGGGGTAACTGATAATAAAACCTCTGCATCAATTTGACCTTGTACATTATCTGCCGTATACATACCAGGGTGAATACCTGCTGCGGCCAACCAATATCTAATTTCGTAATTATGTGTAGATACCGGGAATACCATGCCCATTTTAAAGGCTTTTCCTGAGTTTTTATAATCCGCTATTACAGGCTTCAAAGCCTCAGCTTTTATAGGATGTACAGGCTTACCATCTGAGCCTTTTGGTACATTGGGTTTCATTTTAGACCAAACATCATTGGATACCGTAATACCATTCCCATTTAAATCCATAGAAAATGGGGTTACTAATTGTGCTTGGCGACCAAAACCGGCACCTGCTGCTATAGGCTGGCCTGCTAACATGTGTGATCCGTCTAATTGCCCATCAATAACGCGGTCTAATACATTTTTCCAGTTGGATTGTGCTTCTACCGAAACAAATAACCCTTCATCTTCAAAGAACCCTTTTTCTTTAGCAATAGCTAAAGGCGCCATATCCGTCAATTTGATAAATCCAAAGGTTAACTGTGGCTTTTCAATATCTAAGGTTTTTGTTTTTGAAGTTTCTATAGTTACATTTTCAGCTAAAGTTTGTTTTTTTTCCTTATTACCGCAAGAAAACAGTAACACTGCTATCGGCAAGATCCAAGTTGATGTTTTAATTAAAGATTTCATATTATATGGTTTTAAATTAATCTAAGTATTAATACTTATTCATGGCAAATATATAAGCAGATCGAGTTCTATTTTATGATTATAACCATATCAAAACCTCTTTTTAAAACATAAAAAAACCTGTAAAGACACAGGTTTTTATTATAAGTTTCTCAACTTATGAGTATTACATCACAAAAAAAACTTTACGTATGCCTACGTAAATTTTAAAATCACTTCCTTTTTTTAGCAATTATTAAATTTGTAGGATTAATCGTGTTTTATTTTATAAAAACGTTTTATATTAGTGTGCATATAAAATATATATAGTTACTGGTAACTATATATATTTGTTGCAATAATATGAAATACACTATATGGAAAAAATTAGTGAAATAATAAGCCTAGTCGCAAACCTCTTTACTATTGGTGCGTCAGGTATTGCATTATATCTTTTTTTCTTTCAAAGAGGAAAAATTTCAAATGCTTTTAATTTACTCTTAAATTATTCGACTCAATTAACACTTTCTGAATTAAAATCAAAATTGGATAGACTCAATCATTTTAACGCAAATGACACCAAACAAAAAGAAGAGGTCATTAATATATTACACGAAATTCAAGGTCAAACCACAGGTAATCTATTTTTAAAAGAAAATTTAAATAATATAATTGAGAAGATAGAAGGGTTCATTGAAAAACCAAAAAACCTAACCGAACCAAGAAAAAGAAGTTTAGTTCACGAATTAAGAGAAAGTATCAGAAATTTAGATTTTGACTCTTACAATAAAATTATAAAAAAATGAAAATTATACAAGCAATAAATTCGATGATTGAAAATCAATCAAAAATCACGAATGTCATACAAACTAAAGAGGAAATGTTTTTTGTATATAATGACAAATACAAATGGTCAATAAGTGAAAGCCCAAATGAACAAAACGAGATATTTTTACATTTATATCCAGATAAAAATATGTCAATTGAGGAATTATCACAAGTACAAGATTGGCAAGCTCACAATTTTGTAACTTATAAAGTATCAGATTTCAAAACTCAAGAAGCATTTGAAACATTTAATGAATTGTATCAAATTGTAAAATCAAAAATTTATGGAGTTGATGATTTACTTGATGAAATTATTTCTGGATTTTAAATACTATTGCCAACAATGGCTATAAGTAATTGCTTGTTCTTGTCTACTTCTGAAAATCCTCGCAGATTTTCAGTTTGGTGCGTACTTGCAAAGTTGAGTGCCAATCCACGCAACTACTCATAGCCGATACCGTTACCATTAATTAAAAATGCTCTTCATAAACCTAATATTTTCAATACCCTTAAGTTTGGCTCCCTTATTCTTTAACCTGAATAGCGGAATAAAGGCGGCTAAAATACAGGACATCGATATCATTGAAAATGATAGTTGCAAAATTGAAAGTGTTACTTTAAAAACAGAGTCGATTGACAAAAAGCGTAAGTTTCTATTTTGGGCATTAAAGCATAAAAAAGTTATAGTAACTGATCGAATTATAGACTCAAACGGACATATAGTTTTTGAAAAGAAATCAGTATTTATCTCCTCAATGGACGCCAGTAGCGACAGAAGATTTCGGCGAATTAAATTGATAAACGATGAAATTTGGTTATTTAGTTATGGGAAAATATTTAATACAAACGGAAGTATTAAACGCTATAATTTTTGCGGAAAATATCTCGGAACTAAAAAATGGGAGGATGGAGATTTTTATGAAATATAAAAAAACTAATAACAACAACGCATCCTATGAAAACCCCTAGCCTAGTTCCTCAAAGTTAGTATTTGTTCTTTTGATTATCTTATTATGATATTGAATTGCTGATCATTGTTTTGGATTATCAATAAAGGACAACTTTTTAAGTATCCAGGAAATAATTATGTTCACTAATCTCTTTCTTTAAAAGCTTAAGCTTGGTAATTCCAATTTTTTTTCCCTCCGAAGTTATTAAACCTTCTTTTTTAAGGGTTGAGAATATTCTAATAACCTGCTCCTCAGTAGTACCGGCATAATCAGCATATTCCTTACGGCTTAACGGCAAATTTAAAAACCCTCTCAGGTCACCAAATTTTCTGTGTATATATAATAAGGTATCAATAACACGTTCACGAACGGTCATCTGAGAAATAGACTTGACTTTATTCTCACTTCTGTTCAATTCATTGGCATAGAACAACATCATATCATAGGCAAACTTTGGATTCTCAAACAGTGCATCCTGTAAATGTTCCTTTGAAAAATAATGCAATTCTGTAGCTTGTAAGGCCACTGCTCCAATAGAATAATACTCCTGGGTACCAAACCCTCTATGTCCTATAATCTCACAGGGTTTAGCAAACCGTACAATTTGTTCCCGTCCGTTTATGCCGGTTCTAAAGACTTTAACAGTGCCACTTTTTATAAAGAAAAGACCGTTAACCGGAGCGCCTTCCATAATAAATTGCTGCCCCTTTTTACATTTAAGTACTGTATTACTTTGAGGCAATTTGGAGCTAAATAAAGCCTCTGCATTATTATGAATCAGGCAATCAGAGCTTTTACAGATAGAACAAATAGTGTCCATAGACACTTTAATTTCTAAATTGTTATTTGCTACGGAAGTATACATTACTTATTCTGCTTAAACAAAATTACGTAATAATACTTAGTTTTTAAATTTTAGAGCTTACTTTTAAGGGTCTAATAAAAAACACCAATTGAAATTAATCAATTGATGTTTTTAAGCACTTTAAATGTCAAAATTATAAAGTAATCCTATTTTTTATAACGCAGTTTACCTAATTCAATACCAATAGCGGTTTTAGCTAATATGGTAAATACAAAAGCGCCTAACGCCCAAATACCCAGTGTGACACCTATTTCAATACCTGTAGGAGTGTATTCTGCTATTTTACCATAGGGCCCGGGAATAAACCCCGGTACAATAAGGCCAAAACCTTTTTCAATCCAAATGGCAACAAACAAAATAAAGCAACAGAAATACAGTATTTTAGGATTATTTCTAAGCTTATGGAAGGTCAACAATACAGTCGCCAGTACATTTAAGGGTATAGCGGTCCATATCCAGGGCAACAACGCATTTTTTCCATGAAGTCCAAAGAACAAATAATAGGCACTCTCACTATGATGAGTGGGTGCATAAAACTCTTTAAACAACTCAGAAATTAACATAATAAGGTTTATCTGTGCCGCAACGGTAACCACCATGGCAATTTTTCTTATGGTTTTGTTCTCAATTTTGAATTCAGTAAAACTTCTTATAATAGCAAGAACCAGGATAATCAAGGCAGGACCGGCAGCAAAGGCAGAAGCTAAAAAACGAGGTCCTAACAAAGCATTATTCCAAAATGGTCTTGCCTGTAAACCCTGGTATAAAAATGCAGTGACCAAATGAATCCCTACAGCCCAAAAAACAGATAAAATTGCTCCTGGAACATAAACACTCTTCTTTGATTCTTTCCCCTGATAATGTCTGAATAATATGTAAAACGGAATAGTAATATTTAAAAACAAGTAACCATTTAAAACCAGTACATCCCAGGTTAGCATGGAGTTAGGGAAATTAAATACCCCTATGCCCGGTATCATATGCCATAATACAGATGGTCCTCCCATATCTGCTATCACAAAAGCCAAACACATAATTAAAGCTGCAACTGCTAGCCCTTCTCCAATAAGGACAGCTTGTTTAAAATCAATATCCTTTAATACATAAGTGGGCATAACCAACATTACTGCAGCAGCAGCAACACCAACTAAAAATGTAAAATTTGAAATGTATAGCCCCCAACTTACCCTATCTGTCATTCCCGTAACCTGTAAACCTTCCCGTAACTGTATAGAATAGCAATACATACCTATCAGCATGATAAAGGTTAATACCGCCATCCAAATGTGATATTTTTTAGAACCATGAGTTATGGTATCCAAACTGTCTTTAACTAAACTTCCTAAAACTTTTAATCGTTTCATTTGTTTTCACTTATTTTGTTAATCTGGTTAGATATTATTCTTATACTCTAACCTTTATTTTTTATTTGGGCGTCTGCCTGCCGATAGGCAGGTTACCTCCGAAATAGAGATGGGCTTTACACTGTATCTTTTCAATCCCTAACGCTTATTACGTTAATCGCTTATATGCTGATTTGTTTAATCGTCCGCTCCATCTAAACAATTCAACAATCTTTTATCTAATCCATAAAATACCAGAACTTAGGCTCAGTACCCAAATCTTCTTTTAATCTAAATACTTTTTTATTCTCTAAAACCCATCTAATGGTGCTATTAGGATCTAACAGATTACCAAATATTCTGGCTCCCGTAGGGCAAGCTTCAACACACGCCGGATTTTTACCGGCTCTTGAACGTTGTACACAGAAAGTACATTTCTCCATAACACCTTTCTTTCGCATACGGTTTCCTAAATAATGCTGGTTTTTGTTAACCTCTGCTTCCGGTACTTCCGGTTTTTTCCAGTTAAAGCGCCTACCATCATAAGGGCAGGCCGCCATACAATATCTACACCCTACACACCAATCATAATCTACAACTACCAAACCATCATCTTCTCTCCATGTAGCTTGTACCGGACAAACCTCAACACAGGGTGGGTTATCACAATGAAAACATTGGGTGCCCATATAAAAATGACCTTCTGCAGGAACTTCATGATAGTAATTATCATCGGCTTCATTAAAATTAAACCCTTTACCATCCTTCATTTCATGAATTCTAATGTACTGCATCTGCGAATCCCTGTCCTGATTATTCTCTTCAACACAAGCATTAACACAGTCCATATACCCCTGACACTTTGAAATATTAAAGGCATAACCAAACAACACATCTTCTTCTGCATTTTTTGAAGACATATTAATGGTTTTTCCTGTTCTTAATTGATAAGACCGTACCAACCTGTCTACCGTAGCCTCTTTTTCCTTATCGGTCATCAATTTATAGTTTCCTTTAAATTGTTCTTCCCAATCTATCTGTGCTTTTTCTTTACTTTCATCACTCCCAATGACACTACAGGATGTACTTACGGCTCCGGCTCCAATTAACAAACTGGCCGTTAACTTTTTAAAAGCCGTACGCCTGTCCATTTTAACATCAAAGACCTGTTCAAAACCATCTTTGGTCCGTTCTTCGCCTATTGAAGCATTAATTGCGGCAGCGGCAAACTCTTCATCAGTCATCTGAGCTTCATTTGAGTGTGAACCACAGCCTCCGGAAGTTTTTCCACAGCCACAAGAACCTGAAGATTCATTGTTCTTCTTGCCCAGGTTTAAAGAAAACCATTTTTTATTATTGCTACTCATACCTTAAATGTTATTAAAACCTAATTATGTAGTTTTTAATTATTCTCTTTCTTTTACTTTCTGTGTATTAAAACGTGCCGGCCACTTTGACTCAAAATGAGGCTTATGCGGATTATGACAGTTTACACAAGTCATAGACGCTCTTGGCGGTGCCCACCCTCCAATACGCTTACCATGTGCACCACCCTTCCAATCTTCAAATTGTTTGGTATGGCATTGATTACACAAATTATAACTATTATTAAAATCTATGTCTTTACCTGTTAAACTTTTTAGGTTATCCATATTATCAGGATTGTGACAGGTTACGCAATTCATGGTATTTTCATTAGCATGCATCAACTTAATATCCCAATGTGCTTTTTTACCATCCTCACTTTGCATTTTGTCTAAAGCTTTAGAATGGCATTCGGTACATGCATAAGATTTAATTTGACCTTTGCGTTCAGGAATTAAGAATGTGTGCTCGCCTTCTGTAATCTCAATAGTTTCAAGACCTTCAAGATATTTTTCAGAAGAGATAGATGTGCCGTGGTAGTTTTCACTTTCTGCCTCAATCTTATCTGTTACCCCATGATACTCATGCTCTCCATGTTTACATGAAAAAAGCGTGATTAAAAAAATAAAGCCATAAACTAATCTATTCATAATACATCTATTGCACTTCATCCTTATTGATTCTTTTAAAAATTCCTATATCGGTTACCTCTTTATTATTAGGTACGTGGCATTGACGACAGTTAATACGTTCCGGGTGTGTTACTCTAATTTCCTTAGGTGCACCGGGACCGGCATGGCATGACAAACAATTCTCATGCATTTGAATTTGATGTGGTATAACCGGTGGGCTTCCTTCAAGAGCATTATTGACACCTACTTCAGGAGCTGCAACCTTGTGAAAATTAGTTCCTTTAAATAACTGCTCTGTGTGCTGAGGCACATGACATTGCCTGCAATTAATCATTTCAGGATGTGGTGTTACCGGTGCATAAGCCTTAAACTTATCAACAAAACCTCCATTTTGATGGCACTTTAAACAGGTATTTTCTCCCATGCTGCGCTCATTAGTCACCGGGTGAGGTATACTTGGGGGCGCTCCATGGAATGCCCGGTTTTTATAGTAATCCTTTAAAGATCTTTGATGGGTTTCATCTACCGGCATATTCACATAGTCCAAAGCATATTCAGACCGTTCAAAAACACCGGTTTCAGATGGAATCAAAGTTACAGTACTTTCAGTCTCAATAGGGATATAAGCTTCTTCCTGGCCTGACTCATAACTGAGGTTCCAAACAAAGATGAACGCTATAAAAAGTAGTACAAATAAAGATATGATACCAAGTCGCTTCATAACTATACTTTTTCAATGTTTACAGCACATTTTTTATAATCTGGTTCTTTTGATATCGGGCAGAATGAATCTAATGTGATATCATTGATCAGCATATTTTCGTCAAAGAAAGGCACAAAAACCTGCATAGGTGCCGGAACCCCTCTTTCATTTACAGATGCGGGCAGCACAATTTCCCCACGCCTGGTTGTTAATTTCACTTTATCTCCGGTTCTTATCTGTAAACGCTTAGCATCACCCGGATTAAGCTCAACATAAGCGTGTGGTACTGCTTTATGTAATACAGGAATCCTTCTGGTCATTGAACCTGTATGCCAATGTTCTACAACCCTTCCGGTATTTAACCAATATGGATAATCGGCATCTGGCTCTTCTGCTGCCGGTTCGTAAGGTCGTTGCCAGATCACAGCTTTTCCATCAGGTTTACCATAAAAATGAAACGCCTCGCCATTAGTACAAGCCGGATCATATTTGGCATTAAAACGCCATTTTGTTGATTTTCCATCTACGTAAGGCCACATAGCTCCGGGTTGTGATTTTAACACCTCTAACGGAGCCATATTATGCTTTTTGTTATCGTGATGCTTACGATATTCTGTGTAAATCTCTTCAATATGGCTTTCTTCCTTGTAATAAAATTGTTTTTCAAAGCCCATACGTTTAGCCACTTCTACCAATTGCCAGGTATCACTCATGGCCTCTCCCGGCGGTTCAACCATTTGCTCAAAATATTGGGTACGTCGTTCAGAATTTCCAAACAATCCTTCACGTTCTACCCACATGGCTGATGGTAAAATAACATCTGCTATATCTGTAGTTGGTGTTGGGTAAATATCAGATACTACTATAAAGCGGTCTTCTTTTTTAGCAGCATCCCTATAACGCTTTAACTTTGGCATGGTTACCATAGGATTGGTTACCTGAATCCACATAAAACGAATATCTCCCCTGTCTAATGCTCTAAACATTTCAACAGTGTGGTAGGTAGGTTTAGGTGAAATGTTTTCGGCAGGGACATCCCAGATTTTTGCAGCAAACTCACGGTGCTCTTTATTCATGACTACACCATGCGGCAATTTATGTGTTAAAGTCCCCACTTCTCTTACCGTACCACAAGCACTTGGTTGCCCGGTCAATGAGAACGGACTATTACCTGGGGTAGAAATTTTACCGGTAAGTAAATGTATATTATAAACCAAATTATTTATCCAGGTGCCACGCGAATGCTGATTCATTCCCATACACCATAACGACATCACTTTTTTATTAGGGTCTCCATAATAAGCAGCCATGTACTTGATATCTTTGGCTGATACTCCTGATATTTTTTCAACTTTTTCCGGCGTGTAATCTTCTAAAAATGTTTTGTAGGCTTCAAAGTCAATTTTTTCAGGTTTGTCTGTAAAACTGTACTTGTCTTCCAGTCCGTACCCCATATTGGTCAGCCCTTTATTAAAATTGCAATGCTTCTCAACAAATGACTTGTTAACCCAGCCATTTTTAATGATTTCATAACAGATAGCGTTAGCTACAGCTAAATCGGTTTGCGGTAAAAACAATATGGACTTATCAGCAGCCATACTTGTTCTGGTGGTTCTGGTTGCAAAATCTATAATCTTAACACCTCTTTTTAAACGCTGGTCTAAAAGTCTTGAAAATAGTACCGGGTGCATTTCTGCCATATTATTACCCCAAAGTACAAATACATCAGCATGATCAATATCCTCATAGCAGCCCATGGGTTCATCTATCCCAAATGAGGTTAAAAAACCTGTAACCGCACTTGCCATACACAAACGGGCATTAGCCTCTACATTATTGGTTCCTATACACCCCTTAAATAATTTTGAAGCCGCATAACCATCAGGGATGGTCCATTGACCAGAACCATAAATGGACACCGCATCTTTTCCATGGTCTTTAATGGTTTCCTGCATCTTGGAAGCCACTAAATCTAAAGCCTCTTCCATAGAAGTTTCCACATACCTTCCATTTTTCTTAACCAGCGGTTTTGTTAAACGATCTTTGCCATATAAAGCCATTACAGAATGATAGCCTTTCACACAACAAAGCCCTTTGTTTACAGGCGACTTTGGATCTCCTTTAACCGCTACAGCTTTTCCTTTATCAATACCAACTAGAACGCCACAACCTACACCACAAAATCTACATGGTGCCTTTTTCCAATCTAAATTTCCGCCTTTAGGCAGGTTCTTTTCTTGCTCATCAGCAAATAATATGCCTGGAAACATAGAGGCTGCAGCTGTCATTGCTGACATTATTGCCATTTTCTTTATAAAACTACGTCTGTTTGTTAACGAGGTGTACATACTTAATTACTTTTTAGGTGTATCAAATCCAGAAACCATTGCAAGTAATTTCAAACTTTCAATAGCCTCTATTTGTTCTTTTAAATTTTCGTCTTCTGATTTATTGTCGGTATCTGTTACCACGATGAGCAAATCTTTGTTTTCAGCGGGAATTACATCACAATTATTAAGCTTAGATATAGCCTTTACAAGTTCTGCTTTTTTTCCATCATGAGGATGCGCTAAATAGCTTTTTATAGGCATGATTGTTTTCTATTTATCTCTTACAATTTAAAACAAAAATATCTCAATTGAAAGCAAAAAAACTGACAAATGTCATGTTTTGATTAATTGCATATCTATTTAAAATTAATCTAAATAATTATAAAAAGATTTCATCAGAATCTCTTTATCATTACAAGATTTCGTTATATTTGACAAGACATAACGAAAAGCAACTATGATTTCTATTTCAGAAGCTATTTCAATAGTTAAAAATAACGGAAAACCACTTTTAAAGGAAACCATCAAAGCCGTTGAAAAGGCTAATGGTTATGTGCTATTTAAAAATGTTTATGCACCAATAAACATGCCCCCATTCAGACAATCTGCTATGGATGGCTATGCTATAAATCTTCATGACCATTTATCTTACAATTTAATTGGTGAAGTGAAAGCCGGTGATAACCACCAACCTATTTTAAAAGCAGGTGATGCCATAAGAATTTTTACAGGTGCTCCTGTTCCAGATTCGGCAAACGCTGTTATGATGCAAGAGCAAGTAAAACTACATGAAAATAGTATTACTTTGGAACATAGTATTCCATTAGAACATAATATTCGTCCCTTGGGTGAACAGGTTAAAGCCGGAGACATCGCGCTCAAGAAAGACACCAAATTAACACCTGCTGCTATAGGGTACTTAACGTCTTTGGGGATCACTGAGGTATCCGTTTATAAAAAACCTAACATAGCCCTTGTTACTACAGGAAATGAATTGATAGAAGGCGGACAGGATTTAGGCTATGGAAAAATATATGAAAGCAACTCTAAAATGTTATTGAGTGCTCTTTATAGCTTAAAGTTTTATGATGTGACCATTCATAAAGTTGCTGATGATTATAATAAAACTGTCAAAAAACTAGATTCTGTTATCAGCACAAATGACTTGGTACTAATCACCGGAGGGATTTCAGTTGGAGATTATGATTTTGTTGGCAAGGCGCTTAAGGCATTAAACGTTGAAGAATTGTTTTATAAGGTCAAGCAAAAACCAGGGAAGCCTTTATTTTTTGGGCAGAAAAATCATACCAAAATTTTTGCCTTACCGGGAAATCCGGCTGCAGCATTATCCTGTTTTTATGTTTATGTTTTCATCGCATTACAAAAAATGATGGGTAGAAGCGCTGAAGAATTACCTCGAACACAAGCACTATCCCTATCAAATTTTGAAAAAAAAGGGGGCCGGCCTCAATTTTTAAAAGGTATTTACAGTGATGGAAAAGTTGAAATTCTTGACGGCCAAAACTCTTCAATGCTACAGACTTTTGCGCTTTCAAACGCTTTGGTTTATGCTCCTGAAGAGGTTTCTAAAATAAAGACAAACAATTTAATAGAAGTGATTTTACTTCCAAATTAAAAAGAAAATGAGTTACAAAATCAAAAGCAGAATATGGATCGAGTCAAAGAACAACGTACTTCTTGGTGAAGGACGTGTACATTTACTCAAAGCCATACAAGAAACCGGGTCTTTATCTAAAGCCGCAAAGTCTTTAAATATATCTTATAAAAAAGCATGGCAACTTTTAGATTCTGTAAACAAATCTGCTAAAAAACCAGTGACCATAAATAGCATAGGTGGCAAAGGCGGGGGTGGTGCTGAATTGACAGAATACGGACAGTCCTTAGTTATCGCTTTTGATGAAATCAATAAAAACTGCTGGGCATTTTTAGATAAACAATTGGAAAAGATTAACATGCTGTAAAGCTCTCAAAATGGCTAAAGTGGCTAAAGTGGCTAAAGTGGCTAAAGTGGCTAAAGTGGCTAAAGTGGCTAAAGTGGCTAAAGTGGCTAAAGTGTGAAGTACTTAAAGAAATAATATGAACAATAAAGATTTTGCTAAAAAACTAGAATATAGAACACAGCAATTTGGAATATCAATTATTAAACTATCTACTCTTTTACCAAATACGATAGAAGGGAAAGTAATTAGGAATCAAATCACAAAATCCGGCACAAGCATAGGTGCTAATTATCGTGAAGCAAATCGGTCTCGTAGTAAAAGAGATTTCAAAAACAAAATTAAGATATCTGAAAGTGAAGCGAGTGAAACAGAATATTGGTTAGGAATAATTAAACATTTAGAATGGATGGAAAATAGTAAACTGGAACCTGTTCTTAGTGAAACAAAAGAGCTTTTAGCCCTTTTTACATCAATAGCAAACAAACTCTAGCTAACTTTAAACTTTAAATATTTTAGACATTTTTAAAATATCATGTTACAAAACGAAAACATATATCTTTTTCTAACTATTCTACCCTTAGTATCATTTTTGTATTCCAGTGTAGGACACGGAGGAGCCAGTGGTTATTTAGCCTTAATGGCTTTATTTTCTTTTGCTCCTGAAAGCATGAAACCCACTGCCCTGCTCCTTAATTTATTTGTTGCCGGTATTTCATTTTATTATTACTACAAAGAAGGTTTTTTTAACAAGAAACTATTTTTGTCTTTTGCAATAGCCTCAATTCCTCTGGCTTTTTTGGGAGGCACCATAGACGTTGATGCTTCACTATACAAAAAAATATTAGCCGTCTTACTCATATTTGCAATCCTAAAAATGTTAAACGTTTTTGGAAAAGAAAATGGCAGTATAAAGGACGTTAAACTTTGGCAGGGACTAGTTGTTGGAGGAATTATAGGTTTCTTTTCCGGTTTGATTGGCATTGGAGGAGGCATCATATTAAGCCCGATAATTTTACTGCTGCACTGGGGAAAAATGAAAGAAGCCGCTGCGGTTTCGGCTTTATTTATTTGGGTGAACTCTGCTGCTGGATTAATAGGCCAGTTAAGTAGCGGTGTAACCATAGAAAAAGAATCTTTTTTACTAGTAGCTATCGCTCTTATTGGAGGTGTTTTAGGAGGTTACTATGGAAGCAAAAAAATTAATAATAAGCGTTTACGTTACATTTTAGCCTTTGTTTTAGTTATAGCTTGTGCTAAATTATTTTTTACATAAATGTTAGATAAAAACAACATAACAGGCATTATTTTAGCTGGAGGAAAAAGTTCAAGAATGGGCTCTGATAAAGGGCTAATAGAACTTCATGGAAAACCATTTATTCAATATAGTATAGAGGCTTTAAAACCGTGGGTTACTGATATTATAATTGTTTCGGATAGCCCTGATTATGATAAATTTGGTTACAAAAGAGTTACAGATATCATCAAAGAGTCCGGGCCTGTCGCTGGAATCTGCTCCGGCTTGGAAGCTTCTAAAACTAATTATAACTTAGTACTAAGTTGTGATATTCCGCTGATAAATTCAGGAATATTAGAAAAGCTGGTTTCCCAAATTGATAATGAGACAACCATTATTCAAGTGGAAAGCAACGGAAAATCAATGCCCTTAATTGCTTTTTACCAAAAAGCATGTGTACCAAAATTCAAAGCACTATTGGAGCAAGGTGAAAGGCGTTTACGTATAGCCATAAAATCCTGTAAATTTAAAAATATAGTCTTAGATGACAACGACCATATCACTACCATGAATGTGAATACAAAGGAAGAATTAAAATTAATAGAAAATGCTTGTAACAATTAAATACTTAGGTCAAATAGCTGAAGTGACCCAAAAGGAAACGGAAAACCTGGAAGTCACAGATCAAGTGATTTCAGAGCTTATAGATCGGTTGCATTCTAAATATGAATTATTAAAAACTAAAGATTTTCAAATAGCCCAAAATCAAGAGTTAGTGCCTTTAGACACCAAAATAACCGGTGATGAAATTGCTTTATTGCCACCTTTTGCCGGAGGATGATTTTAAAGTATTGAACTGTTGATTTGTTTATGTGTGAAGAGATAAATAATTAAACCGTTTAACAATTAACCGATTCAACAATAATGAATAGATACAACAGACATATCATATTATCTGAAATTGGACAAAAGGGCCAAGACAAAATATCTAATGCTAAAGTATTGGTTATTGGTGCCGGTGGTCTGGGTTGCCCTGTTTTACAGTACCTGACCGCAGCAGGAATTGGCACTATTGGTATCATAGATTTTGATGTTGTAGAGTTATCTAATTTGCAACGCCAGGTCCTTTTTGGAAAATCCGCTTTGGGGAAAAATAAAGCTATTGCCGCTAAAGCTCGCTTGGAAGATTTAAATGATACTATTTCCATAATGGCTTACCCAGAGCCCCTAACCTATAAAAACGCTCTGAATTTGTTTGAGAGCTATGATATTATTGTTGATGGCTCAGATAATTTTGAAACACGCTATTTAGTTAACGATACCTGTATCCTTACCAACAAACCACTGGTCTTTGGAGCCATTTACAAATTTGAAGGCCAGGTCTCTGTGTTTAATTTTAACAACGGACCAAGTTACCGTTGCCTGTTTCCTTCACCGCCTAAAAAAGATGCTGTTCCCAATTGTTCGGAAATTGGCGTTGTTGGTGTGCTCCCTGGAATTATTGGCAGTATGCAAGCTAATGAAGTCCTGAAAATCATTCTGGGTATCGGTAATACACTCTCAGGGCAATTACTTTGCTATAATGCTTTAACGGCTCAAACATCTACTTTGAAAGTCAATAGAAATAACACTATCATTAAAACAGTTTTAAAAGAGCGAGATCATTTTCAGAACAAATCAATCAATATTAATATGACATGTGCTGTCAAAAACACAGAAGTCTCCATTCAAGATATTATTTCTGAACAAAATGCTCAATTTATTGATGTAAGGGAAGACCATGAGTACCCCAAAGTTGAGCATCTTGATATCACTTACATGCCCTTGAGTCAATTAGAAAAGAATATCAACAAACTTGATAACGATAAAAAGAAAATCTTTTTTTGCCAGTCAGGAATGCGAAGTAAGAAAGCTATAAGCCTTCTGAAAAAACATAATACCAAAAACTGCTTTAGTTTAAAAGAAGGCGCACAAGAATTAGTTAACACACTAGACCAATCAAGGTTTTAAAAACCTGGCTGGTCTGAAAAAACAAAAAAAATGAAAGACAATAAACCAAAAAATGTATTTAAGGAAGGGCCAATATCCTCAGAATTTATAGGACACTCCATTTATAAACACCAGACTAAAACAAGCATTGGAGCCCATAATATTTTTTTAGGGCAAGTAAGAGCAGATATAATTGACGGAAAACCGGTTTCGGCTATTGAGTATACTGCTTATGAAGATATGGCAAATCAAAAATTTCATGACATCAGAGAATCTGCCTTCGAAAGATTTGAACTGACCTGTATGCATATTTATCACAGTCTGGGAACTGTAAAGGCCGGAGAAATATGCTTATTTGTTTTTGTATCATCCCCACGACGAAAAGTGGTTTTTGAAGCTTTAGAATATATTGTTGAAGCTATAAAGGCAGAGGTCCCTGTATTTGGAAAAGAGATTTTTGAAGATCAATCGCATCAATGGAAGGTTAATTCTTAGGTTGCTTATTTGGAAAACTGTTTAATCGTTTAATTGTAATTTAAACATGTCATATACATTTTCATTTGAAAAACTGAATGTTTGGATAGACTCCAAAGAATTAATAAAACTGATCTACATGGTCACAAAGGAATTCCCAAGTGAAGAAAAATTTGGGTTAACAAATCAAATGAGAAGAGCTTCTGTATCTGTTGCCTCAAATATAGCTGAAGGTACATCTAGAATTACAAACAAGGATAAAGCGCATTTTAGTACAATGCTTTTAGCTCTCTAATGGAAGTTTTAAATCAACTCATTATTTCAAAAGAGTTAGGTTTTATTATTGAAAAAGATTATCAAAAAATAAGGTCAGAAATAGAAAAAACATTTAATAGATTAAAATGCTTTACGGAAAGCACAATTAAACAAATAAAGATTAAACAAATCAACACATAATGGTAGACATCACACATAAAAGCACAACATTACGAACAGCAGTGGCACAAGCTATAGTAAAAGTTAGTAAGCCGGAAACAATTACGGCCATAGAAAACAATACGGTTCCAAAAGGCAATGTGTTTGCTATGAGTAAAGCTGCAGGATTGTTAGGTGTAAAACGTACACCGGATATTTTACCGGATTGTCACCCCTTACCTATTGAGTTCACCGGAGTGGAATATAAAATTAACGATTTAGAAATTACCGTTGTATTCACTGTAAAAACTATTTACAAAACAGGCGTTGAAGTTGAAGCTATGCATGGCGCCAGTGTAGTGGCGTTGAATATGTACGACATGTTAAAACCTATTGATAAGGGCATCGAAATTCATGCCATTAAGCTGTTAACTAAAAAAGGTGGTAAATCTGATTTTAGAGATCGTTTCAGAAAAGATCTAAGAGCTGCTGTTGTAGTCTGTAGTGATACTATTTCTGCAGGTCACAAGGAAGACAAAGCAGGAAAGGCCATTATAAAAAAGCTAGAAGATTGTGAGGTTAAGGTTTCGGAATATGTTATTATTCCTGATGAAATAGATAGCATTCAGCAAAAAGCAAAGACTTATCAGGAACAAGGCTTAGATATGGTCATTTATACCGGTGGTACCGGATTATCTGGAAGAGATGTAACACCGGAAGCTTTAACTCCTATTTTAGACCGAAGAATACCAGGCATAGAAGAGGCTATTAGAACCTATGGCCAGGAACGCACCCCTTTTTCCATGCTTTCAAGAAGCGTAGCCGGAACCATTGAAGACACTTTAGTTTTAGCATTACCGGGTTCTACAAATGGAGCAAAAGAATCTATGGATGCCATTTTTCCGGCCATACTTCATAGCTTTAGGATATTAAAAGGCGCCAGGCATGATTAATGAGTTGTTAGTTGAAAAAATAAGACATGATAAATAAATCAAAAATATTAAGGGATCAACATGGCAGAGATCATGCTTATTTACGTATTTCATTGATTGAACGGTGTAACTTACGCTGCACCTACTGTATGCCTGAAGAAGGTGTAAAGCTATCTCCAAAAAGCCACTTGATGACCTATGAAGAGATTTATGACATAGCAAAAACCTTTGTAGATCATGGTGTGACTAAAATCAGATTAACAGGTGGTGAGCCACTCATTAGAAAAGATATCCCTATCATTTTAGAAAAATTAGCAACACTTCCGGTTGAATTATCTATTACCTCAAATGCTGTCATTATAGATAGATTTGTAGACATATTTAAAGCTAATGGCATCAACAAGATTAATGTGAGTTTAGACTCTTTAAATGAAAATAAATTTAAGCATATTACCAGAAGGCATGAGTTTAAAAGCGTCTATAATAACATTTTAATGCTTGTCAAAGAAGGATTTACAGTTAAGGTTAATGCTGTCTTAATTAAAGGTTTTAACGATAACGAAATTATTGACTTTATCAATTTTACTAAGGATTTACCCATTTCTATTCGCTTTATAGAGTTTATGCCTTTTGATGGCAATAAATGGGACATGAGTAAAATGGTTTCCTATGCAGAAGTTATGGAATACGTTAACAAAGCATTTTCTAAAAATAGTATTGAACGCTTACAGGATGCTCCCAATGACACCGCAAAGAACTATAAAATAAAAGGTTATAAAGGATCTTTTGCAATAATTAGCTCAGTAACCAATCCGTTTTGTGATTCCTGTAACCGACTACGTTTAACAGCTAACGGGCAGTTAAAAAATTGTTTGTTCTCAGCTACTGAATCAGACTTACTTACAACACTCCGGTCTGGCAAATCTATTGTTCCTATTATTCAAAAAGCAGTTCAGGCTAAATTTAAAGTCCGAGGAGGTATGAACACCATCAAAAAACTACAAGAACCTAAACTGCATTCTAAAAACAGAAGCATGACTACCATTGGAGGGTAAGCCCATACAAATTACATTAAACCAAAGCAAACAAGTAAAAAATGCGACGTATTAGGGCTTAGTAATTTCTTAACAAAAGAGATTTAAATTTTCAATCAAGTGAAAAGATGTTTTATTTTTGACCACATGAATGATAATTTTGAAAATGAGTTCTTCGGTATTGGAATTCAAAATGGAAAAACCCCTGAAAACCTGGGTGTACTCTGGCGCTCTGCTCAAAATTTAGGGGCCAGTTTTATTTTCACCATAGGTAATCGTTATGCCAAACAAGCCTGCGATACACACAATGCTGTTAAATCAATGCCTTATTTTCATTATGAGACTTTTGAGGAATTCTTTAAAAATTTACCCAAAGGCGCAAGACTCGTAGGTGTTGAACTCACTGATAAAGCTGAAAACTTAGAAACATTCCATCATCCAAGGCGCTGCGTGTACCTATTGGGTGCTGAAGATCATGGTTTGTCTAAAAAAGCTATTGAAAAAAGTCACTTTTTAGTAAAATTCAAATCGCAATTAAGCTTAAATGTCTCAGTAGCAGGGAGCATAGTAATGTATGACCGTGGCGTTAATAAACCACGGTCTTAAAATATTCCTTAAATCTTACCTATAGCTTTAAGACAGTTAATTTGCGCACACATTGCACGATAAATTATTAAAATAAGGCACACAGGTTCTTGTATACCAATGATAGCTTACCTATACTACTATTAGCCACTTTATTTTTCTTTCTATACTCCCACATAATCTGCCCTAATTGCATTATGATCTTTATAGAATCTTTCATTGATAATTTAGACCCGTCTGCATGTATCCATCGTTTTAAAGGTTGTTCACAACATATTCACTGTTCGTTTAATCCCATTTTAGTATAGTTGAATAACGCATAAGTGTCGACGAATGGTTTTGAGCTTACATTTTAGTAAATTTGTTATATGACACTTGATGTTTATAAATATTTTCAAAATAGCCCAAAATATAACAAGCTTATAGGGAATGATTATATGTTTGTTGAATATAAATGTCCCCTTGATGTTGAAAAATTTAAGCTTTGGACCCATACGCCTTTAATAACCTATGTTATTAGCGGCAAAAAAGACTGGACCTCTATTCATAAAACCTATCCTCTTAATTCAGGTGATGCTTTGTTCATCAGAAAAGGTATTTATAATACCAAACAATATTATGAAGAAGATTACTGCACCATCTTGTTTTTTATGACAGAAGATTTTATTAGAAAATTTATTAAAGACAATGCACATATTATTCCTCAAAAGAATACAAAACATAGTAATAATCAAATTTTCCCAATTCATGTAACTGATACATTAAACGCATTATTTTTAAGCCTATTTAATTACTTCAATATGGGCAGTGAGATTCCTAAAGAATTGGTAGAGATTAAGTTTAATGAATTACTTTTTAATATAGCATTAAGCCCTGCCAATAACGATTTGATATCCTTTTTTCAATCTCTTAACCAAATTGAGAAAGCCAATATTTATGATGTTATGATGAAAAATTTTCATTGTGATTTACAATTGGAAGCCTATGCTCAGTTATGCGGACGAAGTTTGTCTACCTTTAAAAGAGACTTTAAGGAACACTTCAAAGAAACTCCTGGTAAATGGTTAACAAACAAACGCCTTGAATATGCAAAAACCTTACTCCAGGAATCTGATTTAACCGTCAATGAGGTTTGCTATGAAAGTGGTTTTAAGAACACTTCACATTTCAATAATAGCTTTAAACAAAAATACAATTACCCTCCCAATCAATTTAGAAAGCTTCATTTAACTCAATAACTATCATTTTTAGAACATTTTTTGTGGTTGGACTTTTAAACAAACTTTTTGACCCTTTAAAAAAATCCTTAAGCTTAGTTTAAGCATACTTTTGGCATATCATTAAAAATCAATATGTCATGAAAAATGTAATTTTAACTCTAGTAAGTGTATTTATTATAAATACAATACATGCACAACACAATGATCTGGCCTATTTAAATACTAATACATTTAAATATTATAGTTCACCAACACACCTTAAAAAAGAAACTAAATTTTCAGGTGCTTACTATAAAGCAGTAGTAAACACTAACTCATCAGAAATTGTAAGTAAACTGGAGAGACAAATTCTTGAATACAATTTAAAAAACAAATCCATTTATGATAATTCTGAAGCTGCATCCTACCTGGTTAGGTTTAAAAGCACAAATGCAAAAGCTCTGGTAAATTACAACAATAATGGGGAAATTCTTTCTTCAAAAGAGGTTTATAAAAATATTAAAATCCCAGATCAAATCAGAAATTCAATCGCACAGTCATTTCCTAATTGGTCCACTGAAAAAAGTGTCTTTAAGATAAATTATACCAATAATAAAACGCTTAAAAAACTATATATAATTGTAATTAAAAAAGGGCAATCCACTAAGACTTTAAAGTATAATGGCATCACGTTTAAACAAATGGGTTAGAATAAAAAAGGCGCTCTGAATAACACTTTTCAGAGTGTCTTTATATTCATTACTTAACCAAGACTTTTTTATCAAAACTGCTTTTTGGTGCTTCACAAAGTGAACACTCATAGGTTTCCGGTAAACTGTCAAATGGTGTATGGGGGGCTATATCTTGAGTAATATCTCCATAAATCTCATTATAGACCGTTAAACATTCTGCACATTGATAAACTTCTTCTTCAATACATTCTTTTACTATAACTTTAACGTCTTCTTCTCTTTCTGTTCCTAATTGCTCAAAATACAATTGACTCAATTCCATCAATAAGCCCGGTAGCTCTACTTTATCAACATCTTGTACATGCATGATATATTCGCGAGTATTAGGATCGAAATTTTTTGCATAAAGTAGATTGTAAGTATCTCTAACTTTAAAATCCCCTTTTAACTCCGGTTGCTTGTTCTTCTCTATAACTATTGAAGTAAAATTATAGGTATCACTTTCATAGCTGGTAATTCCGAATGTTAGCCCGTAAGTACTGATATCATTTTGGTCAAAATTTGTAACCAAATATTTTTTAAGGCTTAAAGCTTCTTTATCATTTACAGGTAAATGCCAGTTCATTTCCAGCATGGAATGACGCACATTGATACCAAACTTACCAAGGAATTTTTCCCATTGCAATTTAGACTTTAGTGGAATCCCCTTAACAATAAAGGATTTCCATGGTGTGATAGAGATTTTACCAATTTTATTTTCCGAACATAAATCACACATGGCCTTTAAAAAAGGAATATCATACCTATTATTTCTCCAATATAACCCCAACCAATACCTATCGGTTCCAATTCTATTCATTCCCTCATAGTATGGAAAAGGATAAAACGGTACTTCTAAAGGCTTATCAACGGTCCTGTTATTAGTATCTATAGCATCGCTTACCAATTCAAAAACCATTTCTATGGTTTCCGGTTCTTCTATCAAAATATTTTCGATAGCCAGTTCTATTTTATCCATGTCCCAACTATAAATGAGTGCCGGATACATCTTTGTTTTTTCCCAACCTGGAAGTCTTATATACAAATACCAATAATCTTCATGTTCTGAAGCAATAAAATTCACATTACCTGTATATAGCGGAACCAAACGCTGTTTAGGGTCAATAACATTTATACGTAGCATAGGGTTATGCTTAAATTGCTCTAAAACATATAAATACTTGTCGCTGGTAAGCCATGAGGTACTGGGTAAGATCTCGGCAGACACATAAGATGATGCTATGTTTTCAATACCATCCCTTTTAGGTTTTACAAACTTAATTTTATCAAATTCATTACACTTACTTTCATCAATCTGCTCCGGAAAAATAATGTCCTGCCTGGATCCAAAAGAGATTGCATTTAACCCCAAACCTTCTGCTGCTTCGCAAATATATTTCAATTCTCCCGGTGATAAAACTCCCCCGTTAATTCTCAATCTATATGGCTCTTTCATCTGTTCATTTTTATTTTATTTGGGCCAGATGTGACCTTTGATATTTAAATATGCTGGTTTCATGACACTAATACTTCTGAATTATGAAGTATTTCCCTAACCTCTGTTTTACAACTTCCGCACCCTAAGCCTGCTCCTGTTTTATTACATAGTTCGGTAAAATCCGTACAACCTTTGGTTATAGCTTCTTCAAGATTACCCGCTCCTACCTGACTACATGAACACACCAATTTACCCAAAACTGGTGCATCATTTGAAGCCCCTCTAAGCAAAGTATTGCGTTTATCAGCCATTTCTATTTTGCTTTCAATCATGGTTTTAAATTCGGCAAATTCATTTTTATCACCCATTAAAACTGCCCCAACCAGTAAATCATCTTTAACAATACATTTTTTATAATAGCGCTTTTTAATATCTGTAAAAATAATTTCCTCGTAACTGTCATCGTTATCAGGGACACTGATATCCCCAATACTACACAAATTCAAATCATTGAATTTCAATATATTCATCAATACCGAGCCATTGTATGCACAGCTAATATCACCTGCTATAAAATTGGCTAATATATTAGCTTGTTCTTCTGCTGCCGAGGTAATTCCAAATAACTGATTATTGAATTCGGCAATCTCACCAATGGCAAAAATATCCGGGTGTGAAGATTGTAAATGCTGGTTTACTTTAACCCCTCTGCTACAGGCTATACCATTAGCTTTGGCTATTTCTATATTTGGAATGGTTCCTATAGCATAAACAATAGCATTTGCAGTGATAAATTTTCCACTCTTAAGGGTAATGTTTAACTCGCCGGTATCTTCATCATCAAACACGGTGCTTACCTCATTATCAAAATATATTTGGATACCACGTTCCTGAACATCTAATGCCAATAACTTGCTGGATATTTTATCCAGCTGACGTTCCATTAAACGAGAGGCCCGTTGAATTATAGTAATTTTAGCATTTTTATACTTCATTGCAGCTGCCAGCTCTAAACCTAATAAACCACCACCAACTATAACCACATGTTGTTCTTCAGGCGGAAGCCCGGTAGCATCAAGATAGGCCTTAAATCTATCTGCATCTAACTTATTCCGCATTGTAAACCGTCCTGGTAGATCTATTTGAACATCTTTGGGAATGAACGCACGACTTCCGGTGGCTAATATCAGTTTATCAAAATAGTGTTCCTCTTCATTACTGCCTGTTACTGTTCTACCTTCTTTATTTATTTTTGAAATCTGTGTTTCCGGGTGCAGATGAATATTAAGTTTATTAAGCTCTATTTTCTTTATTTTAAGCAGTTGCTCCCAGGTTAATTCTTCAGTAACATATTCCGGTAATAAAACCCTGTTATAAAAGAGGTTGGGTTCTTTTGAAAATACGTGTATTTCATCATCTTCATTATATTCTCTATAGTTTTGTACAAACCTGAATGCTGCAGCTCCGGCACCAACAATGATGATTTTTTCAACCGGTTTCTTATATTTTGAAACTGACACCCTGGTAAATTTAAAATCAGGTTCTTTTGAAGTGGGGTCAAGATGCGTATTGGTTAAATTGTTTACCCTATTTAAATTACTCTGAAGCTGTTTACCCCAATGCATAGGTAAAAACACAACGCCTTTTTTAATAGCTTCAGAAACACTGGCACGAACCCTTACTACACCATTTTCACTTGTAATCTCCGCTATATCTCCGTCTTTGATTTTGCTTAAATAGGCATCTACAGGATTGATTTCTAATACCGGAGTTGGATAATGCGTTTTTAACCGGGATACTTTACCGGTTTTTGTCATGGTATGCCATTGGTCACGTACACGACCGGTTGTTAAAATAAGTGGGAAATCGGCATTTGGTTTAACAGAAGTGTTTTCAATAGTAGTTGGCACATTAAATTGTGCTTTTTGAGATGGTGTATAGAATTTCTTATCTTCAAAAAGCCTGGGTGTTCCCTGATGTCTGTATTCTGGTACCGGCCACTGGAAGGTTCCTTCGCTTTTTAATCTGTCGTAATTTAAGAAAGAGACATCAATATTAGTTCCTTTGGTCATTGAGGCATACTCATCATAAACCTCACCGGTATTGTTATAATTAAATCCTCTAAAGCCCATACGCTGTGCAAAATCACAGAAGATCTCTACATCTGGCCTGGCTTCTCCAGGAGCATCTATTTCTTTAGGTAAATATGAGATACGCCTTTCAGAATTGGTCATGGTACCTTCTTTCTCCAACCATCCGGCTGCCGGTAATACTAAATCTGCATAAGCTACCGTATCTGATCTGTGTGAAATATCCTGAACCACAACAAATTTTGCATTTTTCATGGCCTTCTCCACTCTATTTAGATTTGGCAAACTCACCAAGGGGTTTGTACAGGCTATCCAAACGGCCTTTAGTTTACCACTCTCTAGCGCATCAAACATTTCAGTAGCTGTTAAACCCGGTTTGGGGTTAATCTTATCCACTCCCCAAAACTGTGCGACTTCCCTGCGGTGCTCTTCATTCATCAAATCTTTATGAACTGCCAACAGATTAGCCATTCCTCCTACTTCTCGTCCTCCCATAGCATTGGGCTGCCCTGTTAAAGAAAAAGGTCCCGACCCGGGTTTTCCTACCTGGCCAGTAATTAAAGATAAGTTTAAAAGTGATACATTTTTATCTGTTCCAACAACACTTTGGTTGAGTCCCATAGCCCACATACTTATAAACCCTTTTGAAAGCCCTATAATTTTTGCTGCTTTTTTGATGTCATCAACAGAAACGCCACAGAGCTTGGAAGCTTGTTTTAACGATGTTGAAAATATTAAATCTTTATATGCTTTAAAACCTTGAGTGTGTTTTGTAATGAAATCTTCATCTATCAATCCACTATGATACAAGTACCTTCCTATGGCATTGTACAAGACAACATCTGTTCCCGGTATAAGCTGTAAATGTAAATCTGCAAAGTTTGCCGTGTCTGTTTTTCTGGGATCTACAACAATGATCTTAACATCAGGGTTATCTTCTTTATGTTTCTCTAAGCGTCTGAATAATATAGGGTGGCACCATGCCGGATTTGCTCCTGTAATAAGAAACGCATCCGCCAATTCAATATCAGCATATGAAACAGGTACACTGTCTTCTCCAAAAGTTTTTTTATAGCCAACCACAGCAGAACTCATACATAATCGTGAGTTTGTATCTATATTATTGGTTCCTATAAACCCTTTGGTAAGCTTATTAGCAATATAATATTCTTCTGTTAAACTTTGGCCTGACACATAAAATCCAACACTATCCGGACCATGCTTTTTTATAATGGATTTGAAAACGCTGGCTGCTCTATCCAGAGCATCGTCCCAGCTTACGCGTTCACGAGGATGTGATCTGCTCCATCGCATTTCGGGATACATAATTCTATCAGAAGTATCATTGACCACATAATGTAAATTCATGCCTTTTGAGCATAGCATACCCTTGTTAACCGGGTGGTCTTTATCGCCTTCAACAAAAACCTTATTGTTATTATCTTTTTTAACAATAATTCCGCAGCCTACACCACAATATGAACACGTTGTTTTAACTTCATTTTTAATCATTCAGACCAAACATTTTATACTAAATAACACCATTTAATTTCAGAAAACAAATACTTACTTTATTATTCTGAATACCGTAAAAAAGGCGCTTTATATTTTAAATTTGACAAAAATCGGTATCGCAAATAATCAACTTTATCACTCGGGTTTTATTTAAATTCACAGTTTTTAAAAAATGTGATTTTATGCCCCTTTAAAAAGTTTTATTCAAGATCAGCTTTTTACCTTAACCGGAATCAGATCATCTGTATTAATATTGGAATCTCCTTTAGCCACTTTTTCATCTTCAGTAGAGAAGCGAATCGCTAAAGAAATTATAGCAGTTACAACCACAATAGCTCCAATTATAAAATAACCGCTTGATACTGCGGTAGCCGATGCTGCTGATTGCGCTGCTTTAATAACTTCTTCTCCCTGTCCTTGATTAGCAATAATGGCTGCCTTTTCAGCTACAGCCGATTGAGATTTCAACAGCATAGCTGCTAAAAATGCACCAACATTACCACCAGCTCCAACTATACCCGAAACCGATCCAATGGCTTTTTTATTAATAAACGGCACCACAGAAAAGGTTGCTCCTTCTGCCATTTGAACCGATAAACTAAATAATATTAAAAATGAAATACCAACAAAAATGCTTGTTGCAGTAGAAAAAGTCATTAACATGATACCTTGAATAACCAATATGGCTGATAAGAACAATACACGTCCTCTTAATCCTTTAAGTTTACCAAATTTATCTCCGAAGAAGCCTCCAAGTGTTCTTGCAAAAATATTCATTAAAGCAAAAGACAATACAATATTTCCGGCAGTTGCACGCTCTAATTGAAAGGTGTTTTGAAGATAATCATCCATAGTACCATAAACTGTTAACTCTATTCCAAAACACGCTGCATATACTAAGAATAAAATCCAGGTTCTGTAATCTTTTAATACCGTGGCAAATCCCACCTGATCCTTTTTCTTTTCAATTTCAATACCAGATGCTCTTAAATCCTTAAAATTTCCCTGTGGTGTATCTTGGGTGAAAAAGAAATAAACCAGCCCCATTAAGAAACAAACCACACCTGCAATAACCATAGAATATCTCCAGGCCTCACCTTCTGCTACACCAAAGCCAATTACAGTAGCTGCAATAATTGGCATTCCCAAACGATTTGCTCCTCCTCCAAGATTTCCCCATCCGGCAGACGTAGCATTGGCAGTACCAACAATATTAGGAGCAAACATTAAAGAAGTGTGTACCTGGGTTATCACAAATGATGCACCTATAAATCCAATAAATAATCTACAGATTAAAAATTGTAATGGCGTCTGTACCAATCCACATAAAATTACCGGAACAGCGCCTAACATTAGTAACCAGGTATAACATATCCTTGGCCCGTATTTGTCACATAATTTACCAATAAGCAAACGGGCAAAAACCGTCCCTGAAACAGCTAAAATAATAGAATTCCATTTTTGATCCGGTGTTAAGCCCAGGTCCCTGACTACATCCGGCATAAATGGTACAATACCAAACCATGAGAAAAAACACATGAAAAAAGATATAGCCGTAATCCAAAAGGTACGTATAGAAACGTTCTTAAAATTTAATAAGTTTAATGTTGTAGACTTCGTTTGCGCTGTAGTATTCATAATTAAGTACTTTTATACGTACAAAACTACGTATTTATACTTAATTTAAATATTAAAAATTACGTAATTAAAAAGAATTATGAGGTTGATAATTTAGAAAAGGAGATTTTGAGGATTTTGTAAAATGAAGTACAAAATTTGTGAGATTTTAATGATTATATTTATACGACACCATTAATAAGAATCTAAATTGAACAAAATAGCAATACTATATCAAGCTAAGCGCGCTCCTAAAAAAGGCGGTATACAAAAACCATTAAAACTAGGAGGGTATTCAGACAGCGGTGCAGATATTGCCAATGCTTTAGTAAAACACGATGTTTTGTTAGTTACTCCGGTTGCTCACCCCAAAGCAGAAAATGATCTGGACTGGGTATTTCCAGATACAACTCTAGGTATTCAAAGCGCTTTGGAAAAAGGAGCACGAATCTTTTGGTTAAATACCGTGCTATATAGAAATCATCCTATTACTGGTTTTTTTAGTCAGAACATTGAAATTATTGGTCAAACACCTGATATTGTTGATGTTTATGATGACAAATGGGTAACTAATCAATTACTTAAAAAAAATGGAATTCCTATTCCAAACGGACTCATACTCAATAAAAATAGTTTTGATCAAAACTTAAAGAAACTCAGGTTTCCATTAATCATCAAACCTATACGCGGAAGAGGAAGTCAAGGTGTTAGCCTGATTAAAGACCTTGCTGGATTAAAAGAAAAACTTGATGTTTTTTTCTCCATTGGCAAATATGGAAACCGTGTATACATTGAAGAATACTTAGACGGAGAAGAATTAACAATTACCGTTATGCCTCCTGGGAAGTATAACATACAACATAAAGAAAAAGTATTTAATACGCCATGGTGTTTACCAGCTATCAAACGTTTCAACCATAAAGATGGTATTGCCCCTTATAGCGGTATTGTAGCTATTATAGAAAACAGTAAGCTATTAGACAGTGATCGACAGCATACCCCAGAAATACAGGAACTTTATCACTATTGTGCAACATCTGCGACACTATTAAATATAAAAGCTCCTATTAGAATAGATTGCAGGGCCCATAAAAATGGAGGTTTCTATTTATTTGATCTAAACCTAAAACCTAATATGACCGGACCTTCTCGTTCCCATAGACTAAATCAAGACAGTTTGAGTTCTTTAGCTGCAAGAGGATTGGGGTGGAATTATTTTGATTTTTTGAAGAACATAATAAATCAAAGATGGGCGCCAGATTTTTAAACTAAATACCTTAACCCAATCCATATGCCTTAGCCTTATTAGTTAATTCCATCAAGTTTTTAACCTCAAGTTTTTTCATCAGATTAAAACGGTGCACTTCTGCTGTACGCTTACTGATTTTAAGCTCTTCTGCAATATCTTTATTGTTCTTTAATTGTAGTACCAACTCTAAAATTTGCCTTTCCCGTTTTGTCAGGTTGAACGGATTTTCTTTATGATTTGATTTTGGCGCTGTGGCTATATTTGTATTGCCATTTACAAAATTATTCATAATAATGGCAGATACGTCTCCTGTAAAATACTTTCCTCCGGAAGCAACTTTTGTTAAGGCCTTTAAAAATTCTTCCTTACTGGCTCCTTTTAATAAATACCCATCTGCTCCTGCCTGAATAGCTTGTACTACATATTCTTCAGAATCATGCATGGATAACACTAGTGTTTTAACATCCTTATAATACTTATTGATCTCCCCTACCACTTCAATACCATTCATTTCCGGCATTCTAATATCTACAATCAACACATGTGGTTTTTGCTTATTAACCACCTCTAGAGCCTCTTTTCCGTTTGATGCTTCGTCAATTACAACTACTCCTGATTGATCCTCTAAAAGTGCTTTTATGCCATCCCGTACCAGCACATGATCATCAGCCAGTACTACATTAATAATATCCATAAAGTTAAATTATAAGTACAAAAATAATAAAATTACGTAATACTACGTATTTTTATTGTAAATCGACATAGGGTGAACTATAACCATAGTATTACTTAGAACGTTTAGCATCTCCAACCAAATTTTATTAGATTCTAAAACAACGCTTTAGCTTCATGATAACGACTCCAGATCATAGGAACCTTATCATAATCCTAATTAACTTTTTAGTGCGGTGACCTGAATTTCAATTTTCATTTTGTCGTCGGCTAATCCGGCAGAAAACATAGTTGCTGCAGGTTTTATATCTCCAAAGTATTGTCTTAAAACCGGCCAACATTTTTCAAACTCCCCGGCTTCAGGCAATATATAAGTTACCCTGACAACATTTGACAAATCATATTGGGCTTGTTCTAAGGTATTTTTAATATTGATAAGGCATTGTTCGGTTTGTTCTACAATATCATCACTAATAGTCATGGTTTTATAATCATACCCTGTTGTTCCTGAAACAAATACCCAGTCTCCCTGAACAACAGCTCTTGAGTAACCTATTTGCGCTTCAAATGTAGAACCTGAACTAATTAATCTTCTTTTCATTATGCTGTTTTAGCGTAGTTAAAAATGTCATTACCAATCTGACTAAGCTTCTAATTTCATCTCTTGAGACATCTTTCTTTTAGAACTTCTTAAAATAGTATAATGACTGAATCATATCTCATTTCGGCATGACCATAAAGCTTAATTTCAATTGCTTACCAAAGGAATATTCAAAGTCACCCGGGTTCCTTTACCTTCTTCAGAAGTCAAAAATAAACGTCCGTCAATATACTTAATACGTTCTTTCATAAACGTCATTCCCATACCTCCATTCCCTGTCTTTATGTGCTTCACTTTTCCGGGATCAAAACCTTTACCATTATCATCAATCACCAGACTCAATATATTTTTACTATGTGATAAGGACACTAAGATATGCGTGGATTCTGCATATTTTATGGCATTATTAATAGCTTCCTGGGTAATACGATATATATTGATCTCTGCAAGTGAATCCAAACGCAGGTTAAAATCGGTTTTATTAAAAAACACAATCTCCTTTCCTGTAAGACGTGCCAGTTCTTGAGTTAATTTAGTAATTGCCGGTACAATACCATGATCTGTTAACTCAGGAGGTGTTAAATTAAATGTAGCTGTTCTTACCCCTTTAATAATATTGGCGGTTAACTCTTTTAAATGTTCAAGCTTTGCTGTTGCTTTTTTAACATCCTTAGTATCAATGCTCTCCAAATTATACTTTAATCCTGTAAGCATCTGCCCTATACCGTCATGCACATCTTTAGCAATACGGTTTTGTTCTTTTTCCTGGTTCTCAATAATCTTACTGGAAATAATTTTCTGTTGGTTCATCTGCTCTTCAAAGCGCTGCTGGGTAAGTCTGTCAATTTCCAATTGTGCCGCTTTTCGTTCCGTAATCTCTGAAGCTATAATAAGTAATTCTGATTTCTCTTCAGTAGGATTATAAGGAATCAATGCCATTTCTAACCAAACATCATCTCCTGATTTTGCTGTGGCCTTAACTTCACCTTGCCATCCTGTCTTCTTGTGCTTTGTCACTAAGTCTTCGATGATGGTTTGCTCATTTTCATCTATAGACAATACATTCCAAAACATAGTGCTTTCATTAAACTTTGAAAATCTAAACAAACGAGAAAATTTATTACCCATATGCACAATGCTTCCATTGTGCAAAATACGTGCAAATAACAGGGTGTCATCCATAGCATGGCTCAAAGCCCTTAGTTCTTTAATAGATTTTTCCTTAGTCGCACTCAATTCATCTGCATCAAAAGCCATTTTCTTAGCTCGTTTTTCAGATGAAAGTAACTCAGCTAACGTAGTCTTAACCGATTTTGCCGCAGGCCAAAAAATAAATAAGAACTCGCCTAATAAAATTAACAGCGTTAAAACCGTTAGCCAAAATTCTAATTTTCGCAACCACTCAACTTTCTGCTCTGCCTCCAGATCATATTGGTTTACAATAGCATCCATCATCATCAAGAATGTAGCTTCATTAGCTTTTACTTTTTCAATTTCTGAGGTATAGGCCTTTAGAGGTAAAGGCGGTTTGTTTTCTATTTTATTAATTATAGATTTTGATGCATTACTTAAGGTATCAAAAACGGGATTTAAATGCTTAAATTTTGTAGTTATTACTAAACTATTGGTTTTGGGCAAGCCCAAACTATCATTTCCATACTGCAATGCATCATGTGAAAGGCCCCAAAGGTGTAAGGTCTCCTTAATTCTATCTTTTAGTTCTATTTTTTGATTTAAATCAGTTACAGAAGATAGTGAAACAATATCCTTGGTTAATTTCTGACTTAACATACGCTGCCTCCCAGCAACGTTAATTACGCTAGAATCACTTTCCTGCCTGCTAAGATGCGTTCGTATTAATATCTGGCTAATAATTACAGAAAGCGCAATAGTACTTAAAGCTATTATGTACAAACGACGTAATTTATCAAACGTGCTTTGGTCTAATGAATTACTTGCTTTAGTCATTTGCTCACATTTAAGAAATAGCTTGTTTTATTAAAGCCAGACTTTTATCTGAGAATGGAAGTTTTAAAGCGACTTCATGTCCTTTTTCAGACATTTTTGCCCAGGTTTTTTTTAAGATATCAATGATTTTATCGTCGTCATGTTTTTCAGCAAACTCTTCAAAATAGTAGTCTAAAAACACCAGACAAATAGTATCTTCAAGTGTTTGAGATTCTTCATTTTTCTTAATTAGTTTTTTAAGAATAATGGCTTTAACCCTATCAGTAAATTGCTCATCATAACCAACCTGCTTTAATATCTCGGCGGTTAACTCGCCATGCATTTTCTTTAAAGTCTCTCGCCATTTTAAATACCCCACGCGGTCCATAGGGTATTCATTGCGTGCAATTTTCCAACGGCAAATATGTTGTGCGCGTGCCGCAATTTGTAACGCTTTAGAAGCATTAGGTTCAAATTGTAGCAATTTTCTGGTCATCCGTTGCGAGTACAATAACTCTTTGGAGTAATCCATTCCTGCTACCTGATATGTATTTATGTCTTCAGAGTTAGCCCTGTCAATTAATGCAATAGCGGTTTCAAATCTAGTCGGCTTCATTTGTTTACTTTTTTATCAGTTTGTTAATCTGAAAAGCCAATATACACATTTCCGTTTTCAATTTTAACAGGATAGGTCGCAATTTTTAAATCTTCACCGG
The DNA here is from genome assembly GCF_035818475.1 of Alterotamlana spongicola. Taxonomy (NCBI): domain Bacteria; kingdom Pseudomonadati; phylum Bacteroidota; class Flavobacteriia; order Flavobacteriales; family Flavobacteriaceae; genus Alterotamlana; species Alterotamlana spongicola. Next base: position 2,793,517 of record NZ_JAYMGV010000001.1, on the reverse strand, counting down.
CTAAATTACGTCCATCTTCCAATGAAAAGTTTTTTTTATGCATCGGGCAGGCCACTTTAGGAATATCATCCTTATCCCCAATCATACCTAAAGACAATACCATCTCCATCTTATGCGGACACAAATTTTGGGTAGCATACCATTTACCGGTTCTTGTAAAATTATAAACCGCAATTTGTTTGGTCTTATACTTGATACAGGCCCCACTATTTTCAGGAAAATCAGAAGGCTTCCCTACTTTAAACCATTCCTTTACAGCATCTTCTGTAACTGTTTCGTATTGACTAAGTATATCTTGCATATCTATAAAATTTAAATCAATTTATATCTTATTTGAATCAATTTGTTTCTTATTTTAAGCAAATTAATTCTTATTTGGGCGTTACCTTTTGTTCATACCTGCCAGGTTTTATAAACTTTTCAAGATCACAAAAGGTCGGGCTTTACATTACAAGTCCTCGCTCATACTTCACTGTGGGCTTTCCACTGCAATCCCTAACGCAGATTACGTTTATGCGTTGAATTACTTATTCGTTTAATCAAACTCTAACTATACAGTAAAACAACTCAACAGTTAAACCTTAATCTAACTCCAGGCCTTAGGCATTTTTTGCTCACGCATTGGTACAAATACTAAATTGTCATCTGTATCATCAGAATTCACAAAATGTTTAAAACGCTTCATCATTTCAGGGTTTTCTATAGCTTGTTTCCACTCGCATTCATATCTGTTTACCAAACCTTGCATTTCCGTTTCTAATTCTTCGGCTATACCCAGTGAATCTTCAATAACCACCTGTTTTAAATATGCAATACCACCTTCTAATTTCTCCAACCAAGGTGCAGTTCGCATTAACGGTGCTGCCGTACGTATATAGAACATTAAAAACCTATCTAAGTATTTTATTGCGGTTTCATCATCCAATTGCTCCGCAAGTAAGACAGCATGCTTAGGTGTAGCACCTCCATTACCACAAACATATAAGTTCCATCCACCATCAACAGCTATCAGTCCAAAATCTTTTCCTCTGGCTTCAGCACACTCTCTAATACATCCGGAAACACCTCCTTTTAATTTATGGGGTGATCTTAAACCTCTGTATCTATTTTCAATATCTATAGCAAAAGTCACACTCTCATGCATCCCATATCTACACCATGTAGAGCCTACACAGCTTTTCACCGTTCTTAATGATTTACCATAGGCATGTCCGCTTTCAAAACCGGCTGCAATCAATTCTTTCCAAATCAATGGTAATTCATGAATCTGCGCACCAAATAAATCAATACGCTGACCCCCGGTTATTTTAGTATATAGATCATATTTTTTAGCCACTTCACCAATCACTATGAGTTGATCTGGGGTAATCTCACCACCTGCAACCCTGGGGACAACCGAATAAGTACCATTACGTTGAATATTAGCTAAAAATCTATCGTTTGTATCTTGAATTCCGGGTTGACGATTTGGTGTTTCCATAGTAATTGTAGCAAAAATAGATGCCAGAGCGGGCTTACAAGTCTCACAACCATGACCTTCACCAAATAGATTTAAAGCCGCTTCATAATCAGCAACTTTATTAACCTTGATCAGGTCATAAAGCTCTTGTCTGTTAAAGCTAAAATGCTCGCAAAGCACTTCTTTAACCTCTTTACCCAGAGACTTTAAAGTTTCATTTACCAGATCCACTACCATAGGCTTACATCCTCCACAACCTGAAGTAGCTTTGGTTTTCTCTATTACATCACCTAAATTAGAACTCTCACCTTCATTTAAAGAACAACAAATATCTCCTTTACTTACACTTTCACAAGAGCACACCTGGGCTGTATCCGGTAAATCCAGCACACTTCCAAATGAGGCTCCTCCTTCACTGGCAGGTAAGATCAATTGAGACGGATCTTCTGGAATAGCCATGCCGTTTAAGTACACCTGATGTAGCATATTATAATCTGAAGCATCACCAACCAGAATACCTCCCAGTAATGATTTACCATCAAGGCTCACATTAATTCTTTTATATAAATGCTGTGTTTTATTTTCAAAAATGATAGAATGCCCTTTGGATGCTGGCATAAACGGCTCTCCAAAACTGGCTACATCTACTCCAATTAATTTTAACTTTGTAGACATATCAATATCTCCGGGCATTAAGCTTCCAGCCTTTCCTATAACTTGATCTACGGCTACACTAGCCATATCATAACCTGGAGCTACTAAACCATAAATCATTTGATTATATAAAGCAATCTCTCCAATGGCATAAATACTTTCATCAGAAGTTTGCATTTTGTTATCAACCACAATACCTCCACGAACTCCCATTTCCAGCCCACAGGTTTTACCAAGCTCATCCCTTGGTCGGATTCCCGCAGAAATCACCAACATATCTACATTTAAAATATCATCTTCCCCAAACTCCATTCCGGTTATCACACCGTTTCCTAAAATTTGATTGGTAGCCTTACTTAAATGAATATTTAAGCCTATAGACTCCAGCTTGAGTTGTAGTACCTGACTACTTCTTAAGTCTAACTGCCTGGGCATTAATTTAGAGGCAAACTCAACAATATGAGGCTCCAGCCCCATATCCATAACCGCTTTTCCTGCTTCTAATCCGAGTAATCCGCCACCTAGAACAGCAGCCTTAGCATTTGGCTTTTTTGATTTAAGCCTGGCAGCATAAGCCAGCATACCTTCAAGGTCTTCAATAGTTCTATACACAAATACACCTTCCTTTTCCACACCCTTTATAGGCGGAACAAATGCGGAAGACCCAGTTGCCAGAACTAAATAATCATAAGCAAACTCCCTGTCTCTAACTGTAGTGATTGTTTTTTTCTCTCTGTGAATATCCGTAACACGCTCACTAACAATTAAATCAATACCGTGTTCAGAATACCATTCAGCCGGAGCCATTTCTAAAGCTTTGGCGTCCTGATTTTCAAAAAATTCACTTAGATGAACCCTGTCATAAGCAGGCCTTGGTTCTTCACCAAAAACAGTAATCTTAAAGTCTTTATACTCTGGCTTTTCTACAAATTTCTCACAAAATTTATAACCTACCATGCCGTTTCCTACTACAATAATATGCTTCATAAATTACGTATTTAAAAACAAAACTAAGTATTTATACGTATTTTTATATGAAGCTACCGGAGAATTTTTTGAAAAAACTGCATTATTGCCAATTTCTCAAATTAGAATGTAGATAATTGTTTATTAAGAAAATTATGGGTTTAGTTTTTATTGAAACCTTAAACCTTATCAATGGTGATTTTTACGCTTTTTGAGGCTGGAGTCTTTGCTGTATGGGCATAACTATCTAAAGGAACCAGTACATTGGTTTCTGGAAAATAGGTTGCACAACAGTTTTTAGGAATGTCATAAACTACCACTTTAAATTTATGAGCTTCGCGTACAACACCTTTAAATACAGATTTTAAATTAACTACATCCTGCTCTTCTAAATTACGTAGTTTCATATCTTCTCGGTTCATAAAAATGATGCGCCTTTCATTAAAAACACCTCTATACCTGTCATCCAACCCATAAATGGTGGTATTGAACTGATCATGACTACGTATGGTCATCATTATCAATTCGTCTTCTTGAAGTTCCCACTCCGGAAGCTTATTTATAGAAAAATTGGCCTTTCCTGTTTTAGTGTTAAATTGTCTAACTCTGGCTCCGTTTGGTAAATAAAATCCTGAAGGTTGCTTTATGCGTTTGTTGTAGTCATCAAAACCGTCCACCACCTTTTCAATATCATTACGTACCAAATCATAATCATCTTTATAAGTTAACCAATCAATTTTAGAACGTTCTTTTAAAGTAGCATAAGCCACGCCGCAAACCACAGCAACTTCACTCAACAAACTATCAGAACAGGGTTCTAATACTCCTTTTGTAGAGGATACAATACCCATTGAGTTTTCTACACTTTGCACTTGTTCTCCGGATTTTTGATAGTCTTTTTCTGTACGCCCTAAACAAGGTAAAATAAGTGCTTCTTTTCCTGTTACCAAATGTGAACGATTAAGTTTAGTGCTAACATGAACGGTTAAATTACAATTTGCCATAGCTCGTGCTGAGTACGCTGTATCCGGAACCGCTGAAATAAAGTTACCTCCCATACCAAAAAAGACCTTAGCCTTTTTCTCATACATGGCCTTAATGGCTTCAATTACTGAATAACCATGCTTTACAGTGGGTTTAAACCCGTACTTTGCTTCAATCTTATCTAAAAAAGCTTGAGGCGCTGCTTCCCAAATACCAACCGTTCTATCTCCTTGCACATTAGAATGACCGCGCACTGGGCAAGTACCTGCCCCCTCCTTTCCAACGCTACCTTTTAATAATAATAAATTAACTAATTCTCTAATGTTGTCTACGGCATTTTCATGCTGTGTTAACCCCATAGCCCAACAAATAATAATTTTGTTATTATTGAAGATTAAATCAAAAACCTCTTCAAAAATCTGTTTAGAAACTCCCGAAGCTTCAAGACATTTATCAAAATCATACGTCTTTAAATCTGACAAAAACACCTCATAACCACTTGTATAAGTATCTATAAACTCTTTATCAAATACACCGCCTTTTTGCTCTTCTTCTTCCAATAATTTTAAAAGTATAGCTTTAAAAAAAGCAACATCTCCATTAATAGTAATTGGTACAAACACGTCTGCTATTTGTGTACCTCCTGTTAATAGTTTTACTGGATTTTGCGGATTGGTAAATTTTATAAGCCCCGCTTCCGGAAGTGGATTAACAGCAATGATTTTCCCTCCGTTCTTTTTACATTTTTCTAAAGCCGTAAGCATTCTTGGATGATTGGTTCCCGGGTTTTGCCCCACAACCATTACAACTTCAGCTTTATATAAATCATCTAAAGTCACAGAGCCTTTACCTATACCTAAAGTTTCAGATAGAGCGCTACCACTAGCTTCGTGACACATATTTGAGCAATCTGGTAAGTTTGACGTTCCAAATTCTCTCACAAAAAGTTGATATAAAAAAGCAGCCTCATTTGTTGTTCTACCTGAAGTGTAAAACACTGCTTCATCCGGTGTATTTAATGCATTTAAATGAGTTCCAACTTTTGCAAAAGCGTCCTCCCATGAAATAGATTTATAATGCCTAGATCCTTCAGCCAAAAACATAGGCTCCGCTAGTCGTCCTGATTTCCCAATTTCAAAATCAGACCAATCGGCTAATTCTTCAACACTATGCTTTGCAAAAAAAGCTGCTCCAATAGTTTTATTTTGTGCTTCTTCTGCAATGGCTTTAATGCCATTTTCGCAAAACTCTCCTAAAGAAGATCGTTCATCGTCAGGATCCGGCCACGCACAACCCGGACAATCAAAACCACCTTTTTGGTTCATTTTAACTGCTAATTTAAAAGCATCAATAGCTTTCATGTATTTTGAAACCTGTCCCACTGCAGCCTTAATACCTCCAAACCCTACACTATTTTTATGTGGTTTTGTGGTTTTCAAATCTGAAAACGATTCTGGTGTTATAGCTTTTTTTTCTGGTGTTGAGCTCAATGTATTATCTTTTAAAACTTTTATTATTTACTATATTTCCATTTACATCACAGTGTGAAAATGTTATTTCTGCAACATCATCACTCCGGCTTACATTAACCTTTAAAAAGCCTCCCTTAACTCTTAAAAACTTATGCTCCGGTCTTATGTCATTAGCTTTCCATCCTCCTGCATGTGAATCAGAACCAGGACCGCAACTAAACTCCCATAAATTAGTATCCTTTAAATTAGTCACATATTGCCAGTGCCTGTCTCCATTACACAAAAATACATTATCATACTGATTGATAAAACTTCTTAACTGATCACCCTCAGTTTTAAAACTAACATTAGCATGATTATCGCTTTTGTTCTCACGGTCTGGTCCAAGGATTGGATCTGCAAGAATAATCACTTTAAATGTTGCATCCGATTCTTTTATTGTTTTAAATAGCCATTGTTTTTGAGCTTCTCCTAATATAGTTTTATTTACTCCATCAGGGATTGAGTTCTTGCTACGGTACTTTCTTCCTTCTGTAATCCAAATTTGTAAATCTTTACCCCACCTAACAGTTTTATAATACTTATGATGTTGAGGAAACTGTTCTTTTTCAAAAATCTCAAGGCCTCTATCCCAGGAAACATCCCCATATGTCTGTCCGGGAAATGCATCGTCTTTTAATACGTCATGATCATCTTTCATAAAATAAGATGTGGTATTGGCCCAAAAACTTCTTTGTAAGGGCAATGCAAAAAGTCTATCCCATTGAAAACGCATTAATTCTTCTGTTAGTGCATAGGGTTTAGGCTTATCATAATATTCAATATCTCCGGTATGGACATAAAAATCTGGTTTTATTTTAGACATAGCTTCATAAATTTTATGCCCCTTTTCATCGTCTTTACGGATATAATCATGACAAGTAACTATACAGAAATCTATATTTTCAGTTTGATCTTTATTTGGTGAAGTTTTAAAAGCACCTACAACTTTATCTGAAATTGCAGCATTTTTGTTTGCACGTGCTTCAATCTCTATAACATAGTCAGTTCCTGAGCTTAAATTTTCTAGTTTCCACTGCTTTGTGAAATTTTTATCGTCATCAACTTTAACCCAGTCTTTTTGAGTTTTATTTTGAGGATCGTTTTTAGGAAAATAGGTCAGTTTAACTTCACCGGAAATACCCGGACAAGCACCTTTCATATCATCTAAAACCGCCCCATCAGGAATTTGTGCCTGATTAATAACTTCCAGATTATCGGTTTTAGCTAATTTAGTATGTTCCTCTTTAGATGGTATCAAAAATAGCTTTCCGGCATTATTCATTTCTTTATTCTTAGTCAGACGTGTCCAAATAACAACAGAATTTTGGTCTGCCCAACCATTATGAACCCCATTACCAAAATATGGATCTGCTACAAGTTGGTTGGTTTTACCACACCCATACATAGATATAACAATCACTATCAATCCAATAATTTTCAACCTACCAATTTCCATTTATACACATTTTTTCATTAATCTATATTAATCAGGTCTAAATATAAGTACTTATTAATTCATCTGTTAAAAATATTCTTTCTTAAAATCTGAAAAGCTATGATAGACAAAATAAATATTATAAATTTAGACAAGGTTTTCCTCTAACAGTTTATGAAAAAAAGAATTACTTTAAAAGATATAGCTAAAACCTTTGACGTTTCTATAGCAACCGTATCAAAGGCTTTGAATGACAGTCATGAGATTAGTACTAAAACCAAATTTAAGATTCAGGAGTACGCTAAATCTCATCACTATAAACCTAACGTTACAGCGCTAAGTCTGCTTAACAAGAACACAAAGACTATCGGAGTTGTTATTCCTAATATCATGAATAGCTTTTTTGCCAAAGTATTTGTTGGTATTGAAAAAATTGCTTCTCAAAAAGGGTATCATTTGGTGTCTTGTATTTCAAATGAATCTTATGAAAAGGAAGTCAAAACTATAGACCTGTTAAAACACGGTTCCTTAGACGGATTGATTATTTCTTTAGCTGAAGAAACACAAGTCAAGCAGAATTTTAAGCATTTAAAGAACACACTTAATGAGGGAATTCCTATAGTTATGTTTGATAGGGTTTCTGAAGATATTGTATGTGATAAAATTGTTGTCAATGATTTAGAAAGTGCTTTTCATGCTACCAAACATCTTATTCTATCTGGATGCAAGCGAGTAGCACTAATCTCCGTTATTGATAATTTAAGTGTTGGGAAATTACGGGTAGAAGGCTATAAAAAAGCCTTACAGGAGTTTAATATAGATGTGGAAGAAAAATTAATAGTGCGTATAGGACACAGAGAAGACTTTGATACAGCTTTAAAAATTGTACTGGCTGATAAAAGCATAGACGGACTATTATGTCTTGAAGAAAGTGCCGCCGTAAACGCCTTAAGGTTAGTAAAACAGATGAAATACAATATTCCGGAAGAGATGTCCTTAGCTTGTTTTACCAACGGCAAACTCTTACAGCACGTAACACCTACTATATCTGCCATAAGTCAGCACGGAAAGCATATTGGAGAAACCGCCGCCGGTATGCTTATTGAGCGTATTGAAAATGAAGCGGACAATAAACCCTATTTTACAAAAGTGATAAAAACCTCTTTAATTGAACGGGAAAGTACTAAACCTCTTAAATAGTTGGGTTCTCGCGCTTGATTTTGTAAAAAACCTCTTCTATATTCGTTTATCAAAAAAAAACAAACACCTTCCTTTGATAAAAATTTTGTTGACCCCATATCTGAATCATAGTCCTTTAATTTAAACGTTATAAATTTATTAGGCCCGCTCTGGCCATATGAAACAAGTTTTTACATAACATTTTCTCTTTCCTATTTTGATATAGCCCCTCCTTCAAAAGGTTCTTTTCGAATTTACCATATGGTAAATTTTTCCTTACTCATTTAACTTATTATTGGATAAATAAAACAATTGCTTAACAAAAGCATTGAAGTTCCTATCCTAAAAGGAAAAATTAAAACACCTACTTATGAAGTCGCTACAAGTAATATTATTGGTTATACTAACCTTTTCTTCCTGTTATACAGATCATACTGATACCCTGGAAGAGACACTTGAATTAAATTTGGTTTCAAAAGAGGCCAAGCCTATCGAAATTGAAATACTTAACCTCATTAACCAACATAGATTAACTCAAGGTTTAGGTGAGTTAGAAAGTTTGAGTATTATAAAATCTGTGGCCTTTAGTCATACTAACTATATGGTGGATAACGATGTCATTTCACATGATAATTTTTTCACGCGCAGCGATTACCTAAAAACTAATGCTGACGCAAAAAAAGTGTCTGAAAATGTAGCTTTTGGTTATAGCACTGCACAAGGCGTAGTAAATGCCTGGATAAAAAGTATTCCCCATAAAGCAAACTTAGAAGGTGATTTTAGCAATTTTGATGTTTCTGCTGAAAAAAATAAAAACGGGAGATGGTATTTTACAAACATTTTCATCAAAAAGTAGTTGCAAAATAAAAAAAATCAGGAACCCTATTCAATTTAACATTAAATATAATCCCTGATTTAGTGACTAACTCAAATTTTTATCATCCCGTAAAATAACTCAATACACCAATTACCAGTATTACAAGTATTACAGAAAGCACTATATCTACAGTATCATAACTGTTTTTATTTTCTTGTTTTTGTTCCTCAGTGAGTGTTCCAAATGAGAGACCAACAATGGTTTTGTAATCCGGAGCTGTAGTTGCTAAACTCACCGAAACACACAAGATTACCGAAAATACAAACATAAAAATTGCCATATGCGCAAAATTTATTGTGGCAAACCCATACAGCATTCCTTCTAAATGCACTCCTGCTGCTATTTGTGGCTGGAAATAGATTTCAGCCCCCAATCTAAGTACCAATAACACCAACCCGGCAAGAAGTGTAGTAATAGCTGCTTTAGCATTAACACGCTTCCAAATGATGCCTAAAAGAAATACTGCCGTAACCGGTGGCGCAATGTAAGATTGCACATTTTGAAGGTACTGGTACATCACCCCTCCTCCAATTTTCTCCATAATAGGAATCCAAATAATACCTAACACCACAATAAAACCAGTAGCTATCTGACCTATTTTAACCAACTTAGCTTCGGTCATTTCAGGCTTTAATTTCTTATAAATATCAATAGTGAAAATTGTAGAACAAGAATTAAATACTGAAGCTAACGAGCTCATTAACGCTGCCATTAACCCACCGGCAACCAGCCCTTTTAATCCTACCGGTAATAATGTCTTTACCAACATAGGAAAGGCTCTATCTGCTTTGGCTACTGAAAACACTTCAGGATTTTGTATTGAAAGTGCAAAAGCTATAATACCTGGAATCAGGAAAATTAAAATAGGCAATAATTTTAAATAAGCTCCAAAAATAGCCCCTCTTCTACCAATTTTTATATTGTTGGCTGCTAAAGTGCGTTGTACAATATATTGATCTGTACACCAATACCAAACCCCAACAATTGTGCCTCCAATTAATAAGCCTGTCCAGGGAAAATCCGGATCACTCATTGGGCGCCACATATTAAAATGCTCGGGACTCACTGCTGTTACCGTCTCTCGTAATTGAGACCAGCCTCCTACTTCCTGTAATCCTAAATACGTAATAATTATTGATCCTAAGATCAGAATCACCGTTTGTAAGGTTTCGGTATAAATAACCGCCTTCATTCCGCCTATCACAGTATAAATACCAGTAAAGATCACTATACCAATAGCGCCGTACCAAAAAGGAATTCCCAATAATTCAGAGACAACAATACCTCCGGCATAAATAGTTACCGATACTTTTGTAAGTACGTATGCCACTAATGAAAACACGGATAAAAACCATCTTGAACGGGAATCAAAACGTTTTTCTAAAAATTCCGGCATAGTGAAAGCACCGCTTCTTATATAAAATGGTAAAAACAACCATCCCAATAGTAATACAATCCAGGCATGTAACTCATAGTGTGCCATAGGGGTTCCCGATTCAAAACCGGTTCCTGCCAAGCCAACAACATGCTCTGATCCTATATTGGAAGCAAAAATTGAAGCTCCTATCACAAACCATCCTACATTTCTTCCGGCTAAAAAATAATCTTCTGTGTTCTTATTCTTCTGAAGAACAACCCAGGCAGCCACTGCTACCAATGCCAAAAAATAAATACCCAAGACAACCCAATCCAATCCTTCTAATACCGAACTCATAATGCCTTATATGTATTGGTTAATAATATTCTCATACAACTCCTGCTTCCCACTCTGTAGCGTCAATTCTCCATTTTCCTGAGCGATTTTATACAAATCTTCCATGGTCAATTTATCATCTTCAAAAGCTTTTCCGCTACCTGAATCAAACGAGCTATAACGCTCTTGTCTCAATTTCTCATAAGGTGAAGAAGTCAGAATCTTATCTGCAATCAGTAACGCTCTTGCAAAAGTATCTGCACCCCCGATATGGGCATGGAATACATCTTCTAAATCTGTTGAGTTTCTTCTGATTTTAGCATCAAAATTGACACCTCCCCCTTGTAAGCCTCCTGCTTTGAGGAAAACCAACATGGCTTCTGTAGTTTCCTGAATATTATTTGGGAACTGGTCTGTATCCCAACCATTTTGATAATCACCACGGTTAGCATCGAGGCTTCCCAACATACCGGCTTTTGCAGATACTTCTAACTCATGTTGAAATGTATGTTGCGCCAATGTCGCGTGGTTTACTTCAATATTAATTTTAAAATCTTTATCCAGGCCGTATTCTCTTAAAAAACCAATAGCCGTAGCCGAATCAAAATCATATTGATGTTTTGACGGTTCCATGGGTTTAGGTTCAATAAAGAAATTCCCTTTAAACCCTTGTGCTCGTGCATAATCTCTGGCCATTTTCAGGAATTGCCCCATATGATCCAACTCACGTCCCATATCTGTATTCAATAGAGACATATACCCTTCACGACCTCCCCAAAATACATAGTTTTCACCATCAAGTTTAATGGTAGCGTCTAAAGCTAATTTTATTTGCCCTCCTGCCCGTGCAACGACATTAAAATCCGGATTTGTAGCGGCTCCATTCATGTACCTTGGGTTAGAGAAGCAATTGGCTGTCCCCCATAATAATTTAACTCCCGAAGCAACCTGTTTTTCTTTTAGATAGTCTGTTATTGTGGTTAGTCTGCTTTCTGATTCAGCAAAGGTTGCCCCTTCCTGAATTAAATCATAATCATGAAAACAATAATATCCAAAACCCATTTTGGTAATAAACTCAAAAGCAGCATCTGCCTTGTCCTTCGCGGCTTGAATAGGGTTTGAAGATTGATCCCATTCAAAGTTCTGTGTTCCTGGTCCAAATGGATCTGCACCTAGTCCACAGAACGTATGCCAATAGGCTACAGAAAATTTAAAATGCTCTCGCATTGTTTTCCCAGCTACCACCTGATCAGGGTTATAATATTTGAATGCTAAAGGATTATCTGATCCTTTTCCTTCATATTTTATTTCTCCAATACCTTTATAATATTCTTTGTTTCCTATTAATGCCATGTTTTTAGTGCTTATTCTTTTATTTATTATTTAATATAGTTTCAAGTTCTTTTTTCCAACGTTTATAGGCCTCCAGGTATGGCACTTTATTCTCCAACGGTTTATAAGTCATAACATGATCATTGGCAGTGATATATCTCCCAAATTTTTTAAAATCTCCATCTGTTAAGCTTACTGCTCTGGCCGCTCCAATAGCTCCTGTAGTATTATATATTTCAATATCATGACCTATTAAAGTGGCTACAGTATTTGAGAAAATTTCAGATCTAAAGAGGTTGTCATTACCCGCCCTTATAACCTTAATATCTGCATTATCATTTTTAAGAATATCCATACCATAAACAAATGAAAATGCAATGCCTTCCAGAGCTGCCCTATAAAGGTGACTGTGATTATGCTTGTTCAGGTTCAGGTTACAAAAATGAGTTCCTATAGTCTTATTATCTAACATACGCTCTGCACCATTGCCAAAAGGGATAACACAAACCCCCTCTGATCCTACAGGGATATTATTTGCCTTGGTATTCATATCTTCATATGAATTTGAATCCAAATTGTCTTTTAACCAGCGGTATTGAATTCCAGCTCCGTTGATACATAATAACTTACCCAAATTTGCACATTCCCGGGAATAATTAACGTGTGCAAAATGATTAATTCTTGAAGCCTCTTTTGATTGCTTTTGATTGGTAACTGCATATATCACCCCAGAAGTACCTCCTGTTGCTGCAACTTCACCATGATTAAAGACATTAAGAGACAGTGCATTGTTAGGCTGATCGCCCGCCCGATAGGTTATCGGTATTCCAACTGGCAAACCGGTTTCTGATGCACCTTGCGCATTAACGTAAGATTGTTCTTTAAAGTTTTCTACAATTTCTGGTGTTAAATCAGGATCAATTCCATAGTATTCTAATAACCAGTTAGCAACCCTCTCTTCTTGATAATCCCATAAAATACCTTCTGAAAGCCCGTTTTTTGTTGTATTAATTTTTCCTGTTAGTTTAAATGCAATAAAATCTCCGGGCAACATATATTTATGTATTTGAGAATAAATTTCCCGTTCATTATCTCGAACCCATTTTAACTTAGATGCCGTGAAGTTTCCAGGTGAGTTTAGTAATTGACTTGTACATTTATCATGACCTAAAGTATCAAAAGCTTTATTTCCAATACTTACAGCACGACTATCACACCATATAATAGAATTCCTTAGTGATTTGCCATTTTTATCAACAACAACTAAACCATGCATTTGATACGAAATACCTATACCTGAAATTTTTGAAGCATCAATATTTGCCTCTTTTATGGCCCTTTTTGTTGCAACACAAACATAGTTCCACCACATATTAGGATCTTGTTCTGCCCAATTTAACTGAGGTGCATGAATCTCCATTTCACCGGAGGGCTCATTAAGAGAAATTATACCTTCACCTGTCTCTGCATCTACTAATGCCACTTTAACTGATGAGCTTCCTAAATCGTATCCTATATAGTACAAAATAACATGTATTAAAATTGAATGGTAATTTCAAAGTTAAGAAGGCAAACTTCATTTTAAAGATTGAAGGCTCTATTTTTAATACCAACAGAATTCAAAATACTTTGCAATAAACTGTAAATCAAATTAATACAAATTAAAAACCTTTACTTAAAGGTTTTCGTAAATTTCATTAAGAAGTAAATTAGTTATCGTTGGGGCCAAACTTCATCTTGTAAATATTTTCGTAATCTTCCCTAGAGTCTATATCTAAAGTCTTCACACGAGTTTTTAAAGTTTTAACAGATGACATATTTGATTTTAGCACGTATTTAGCGCCATCATCATCGCTTAAATTAGACAATTCTTCAAAGTAATATTTATCAAAAAGAACCGGCACTCCTTTTTTATTATTACCATACGAAGTAGCAATTATACACTTTTTGTTTGCTGAAAAATTCCGGATTATGTCTTTTAAATAGTCGGCTTCAATAAATGGCTGATCTGCCAATGTTATAAGTATGCCATCAATTTGTATTTGTGAATCTAATACATATTTGGCAGCACAGGCAATAGACTTCCCTAGTCCGTCCTGCCAATTGACATTATTTAGTATCGTTACCGAGAGATGTTTAATTTCTTGTTCAATACGCTTATTATTTGCTCCAACAACAACTATAACTTCAATACCTCCTACCTCAATAGCTGTTTGTACCGTATGGGTTAATAAATTATTATCTCCCCATCTTAGTAATTGCTTGGGGGTTCCCATTCTGGAGGAGTTTCCCGCTGCTAAAACAACAATTGCAATATTTGGGTTGTAATCATGCAAACAAAAAACTATTTAGAGTGAATGCGTCCTACTTTATCACTTAAAGAAATGGGATGTTGCTTTCTGGTAAACGCCAAAATCTCTGCAACAATAGAAACTGCTATTTCCTGGGGCGTTTCCGAACCAATATTAAGACCAGCCGGCCCATGAATGGTTTCTAAAAAATCATCATCAATATCAGGACAGTATTCCATAAACTGCGATAACATATCGTCCCTTCTTTTTGTAGGTCCTAATAAGCCTATATAATTGGGTTTAGTATTCTTTAACGCTACCAAATAACGAAGGTCGTATGCAAAATTATGTGTCATCAATACTATAGCTGTTTGATCATCAACCTTTGAAAAATCCATATTTTCCGGGGTGATGGTGTAAATCTTTTCAGCACCTGGAAAATCACTGATCGATTTAGGCTCTGACACCCCTGCAAGAATAGTAACTTCCCATCCCATTAAAGCCGTATATTTACAAAGTTCAACGGCATCATGCTCGGCTCCAACTATGATTAACTTGAAACAAGGAGTCATCGTTTGTTTAAACACCTCCATCTGATCTGTATCATTGGTCATTCTAGTGTTACCAATAGAAAATAGTTCTTTTTCTATTTTCACATAGGACCCAAAGCATGAGGACACTCCTACTTTCTTATTAAAGTAGGATATAACTTCAAAAGAAGCACGCACTTTCAGATAATTAGTAAAGGCGCTAACAAATTCTTTATTGGGGTTAAACGGTTCAATCAAAATATATAAAACACCTTCACACCCCAAACGGTATCTACCGTCATAAGTCATTATTTTAGATACTCCCGTCTTAAATACCGATTCTGATTGTAATAAAATCTCTTTTTCCACACAACCACCACTAACAGCTCCAACCATTGCTCCATGCTCTAAAATGAGCATTCTAACTCCCGGTCTTCGATAAGACGATCCATCTAATGCTACTACTGACGCTAAAACAGATTTCTGCCCTTTTTCTCCGGCTTTTAAACCTTCCTTAACTATTTTTTTGAATTCATGTGTCATAATAAAAAGCATAAAACCTTTGATTAAAAAGGTTTTATAACTACTAATACATTTATTTTATCCCAATACCTTCTCTTCTATATTCATATGACTCATATACGGTTGTTTGTATAACCGTTTACCAGTTGCGGCATAAATAGCATTAGCTACCGCTGCTCCTACCGGAGGCAATGTTGGTTCTCCTAGCCCAGTTGGTGCGATATCACTTTCTACAAAATAGACTTCAACCTCTGGTGTTTGTCCCATTTTAATTAACTGATAGTCATTAAAATTATTAAACTGAGGTCTTCCATTTTTAAAGGCAAAATTGCTATACATCGAATGTCCTATACCATCTATTACACCTCCTTTTATTTGATTTAATGCCCCTAAGGGGTTTACTACCACTCCACAATCTACTGCACAAACAACCTTTTTTACATTTGGCACACCATTCTCCATAACTATATCTGCAACTTCTGCAACATGTGTATTATGACAATAGTAAACCGAAAACCCCTGATAAACACCATCACTAGCTTTACCCCAATTGGATTTTTCAACAGCCAGCTTGATAACACCTTCCAAACGTTCCGGACTATATTGGATCCGTTTATCTGTAGTGCCTTTTACATTTTGTAATAAATCTAAATGTAATTGAATTCTATCAATGCCCAGTTCTTCCGCAAGCTCATCAAAAAAACTTTGTTCTGCACTCGCCAGGAAATTGGTATATGGCGCTCTCCAGGCACCTGTTGTGATATTACTTTTATAATTGGCCGTATCTACCTGATAATTTTTAATGGCCCCAGCCGGAAAAAAGTTAGGTATTAAACCATACATATTACTGTTTATAGCGGCTTCCTTTAAATGATACCCGGTTATTTTACCGTCTTTAATAGCTGCAGCAATTTTGTATTTAATGGCCGGTCTGTATGTTCCTGCTGTCATGTCATCTTCACGAGAAAAAACAACTTTCACCGGTTTTTTTGCTAAATTGGAAATTTCAGCAGCTTCTAAAACAAAATCTCCATATAAACGTCTTCCAAAACCACCGCCCATTCTAGTCATTTCCAAAAGGACTTCTTCTTCTTTTCTATCTAAAAGTTTTGCGACTCTTCTTGCTGTTCCCCCCGGTGTTTGAATAGGTCCTACCAGGTGGATCTTTTCCGGTGTTACATTGGCAAAGAAATTCATAGGTTCCATACAGTTATGTGGTAAAAACGGTGATTCATAGGTACGCTCTAAAACTTTATCTGCTTCAGAAAAAGCCTTTTTTACATTACCGTCTTTTCTACGTGTATCAAATGTATTTCCATTTAAAAGTTCTAATAGTTTTTGATCGTGAAGTGCTGTGCTTTCAGCCGGTGAATCCTGTTTCCAATTCGCCTTTAACGCCTTTTTACCTTTCATAGCAATCCACGTGCTGTTTGCCAAAACCGCAATTTTATTGCCAAACTTTATAACGTCACTAACTCCGGATAAACCTTTTGCTTCAGAATCATCAAAAGATTCTAATACCTGCCCAAATGCGGGCGGTCTTAAAACCGATGCGTACAGCATACCATCTTCTTTATAATCTAACCCAAATAATGGCTTACCTGTAATGATCTTGTCTATGTCAACATTACTTTTCCCCTTTCCAATAATATTAAAATCTTTAGGGTCCTTTAACTTTACATCCTCAGGAACTTCCAATAAAGCGGCCTCCTTAACCACATCTCCATAGCCTAATTTATCACCATTGGCATTGGTAATAATACCTGCTTTAGCTGTACACTCAGAAGCCTCTACACCCCATCTTGCTGCAGCTGCATTTACAAGCATTTGCTTGGCCGTTGCACCTGTTTGTCTTAACGGCTCCCATCCATGTCTTATAGACTGGCTTCCTCCTGCTACCTGACGTGTATAATTTTCCGTATCTAATTTCCCTTGTTCTACATATACATCGTCCCAGTTCACATCCAGCTCTTCAGCTATAAGCATAGGCATAGATGTTTTTACCCCCTGGCCAATCTCCGGATTAGGAGAAAAAATAGTCACTTTTCCCTCATCCGAAATCTTTATAAATGCATTAAAGTCATTAAAATTTAATTGGCTAATATCTATTGGCGGGTCAACATTTTCTTTACAGGCATTGAATAAGTTAAACCCTATAAGCATTCCTCCACTGGCTAATGCCGAGGTTTTTAAGAACGATCTTCTACTGAAAGCTAATTTATTTGAAGGTTTCATTTTTGTTTGTTTAATAAGGTTATTAACTTAACTTTTTTGCTGCGGTCTCTACTGCTTTTTCTATGCTGTTATAAGACGCACATCTACATATGTTACCGTGCATGGCATTTCTTATTTCAGATTTTCTGGGATTGGAATTTCTTTCCAGAAAAGCCGAAGCTGTCATGATTTGTCCGGATTGGCAATACCCGCATTGTGGGACATCAATGTCTTTCCAAGCTTGCTGTACCGGGTGGTCTCCATTTTTAGAAAGCCCTTCAATAGTAGTAATTTCCATACCTTCTGCCTGAGATACCTGAAGAAGACAACTTCTCATCGCATTACCATCTACATGAACAGTACATGCACCACATTGCCCTATACCGCATCCAAATTTTGTACCTACCAGATCTATATTATCTCTTAGAACCCATAATAAGGGGGTGTCCATATCTGCCTCAACAGTATGTATTTTATTATTAATTTTTAAATTGAACGTTGGCATGATTTTGATTTTTGCATGAAGTTATTAAAAAATACAATTAGTAATTCACTAACATATAATTTTAACAGAGCCTTAACTAAGTCTCAAATACCAACAAATAAGATTATTTTACCTTAATTATTTACAAATTCCAAGGCGCACTTTTCATTATAATACACATTCTTTTTATCAATAAACCCGGAGTGTCCGCCATGTTTTGGCATTTCTAAATAAAGGTTTTCATTGTTTTTGGCTTCTTTTACCGGAAAACATTCCGGAGATAAAAACGAATCATTCAATGCATTTATAATAAGTGTTGGAATCTTTATGTTTTCAAGGAACTGCAAACTACTACACCTTGTATAATAATCCAGTGCATCTTCAAAACCATGTGCTCTGGAAGTGTAAATGTTATCAAAATCCATGAGTGTTTTAATAGATTCCAGTGCTTTAACACTAAGTTGTTCAGGGAATCGCTTTTGTTTAATCTTTATACGATTTACCAAATGTCTTAAAAACCTGTCATGATACAGTTTATTTTTAAAGGTGTGTAATTCGGCTGCCGAACCAGACAAATAGCAAGGCACAGAAACAGCGATAGCAGCTTTAAGCTGTTTAGGTACTGTAGGACGTTCTCCTAAGTATTTTAAAATCATATTAGCACCAAGACTTATTCCTTTTAAATAAATTTCAGAATAGTGCTTTTTTGAAACGGCATGTTCAATAATAGCCTCCAGGTCTTCTGTAGCCCCGGAATGATAACTTTTAAACTTCAAATTATCCTCACCACTGCAACCTCTAAAATTGACACAAACTGCATCTATACCATTCTTATTAAAAAGTTTTGCTGTTCCGGTCATATACGGCCGTTGGCCATTTCCTTCCAGTCCATGTAATAAAACAATGAGTTTTTCTGATTTTTCTTTAGCATGGCTCCAATCCAGATCCAGAAAATCACCGTCAGGCAAGGTTATTCGTTCCCGTTCCTGATTTAAAGACACACGCCTTATTAATCCGGAATAAACAGTGGAAATAAATCCGTTTTTAAAGTAAAACCTGGGTTTGTATTTGCTCTCTATTACTGGCATAATTCAACTTTTTTGCAGCAACCTTCAGTGTTTTCTAAACTTCTAATGAGGTAAACTTAAAATCTTTTCCGTTAAACAGACCTTTATCACTTAATTTTAAGGATGGTATAACCAATAAGGCCATAAAGGACAGGCTCATATATGGCGCGTGTAATTGACTTCCCATTTGTTTCGCCATTTTATCCAATTCGGCATATTGTATACCAATAGTTTCTCCATTCTTATCACTCATAATACCTGCAACCGGAAGTGGTACTATTTTTTCATTGGAATTAGATACTGCACAAATACCACCTTTATTCTCAATCACCAGGTTAACGGCTTTACAAATAACTTTGTCTGAAACACCGATTGCTATAATATTATGAGAATCATGCCCAACTGAAGAAGCAATGGCGCCTTCCTTCAATCCAAAATTTTTAATAAAAGCCATTGCTGGTTTTTGATTTTGGTACCTGTTGACCACCGTCATTTTTAAAATATCCTTATCAATATCTGAAATCAAATTTCCTTTTGAAATTAATGGTTTAGCAATAATTTCGTTTGTCACCAATTGCCCATCCAAAGCCTCTATAACCCGAATCTCTTTTGCTAAAGATTCTACCCTGAAATCTTCAATTTCTTTTTTATCACAATTAAAATTATTCAAATTTTCAAAAGGTGCTGACTCTATCAACGACTTGTCATTATCATAAACTAATTGGCCATTTATATAAGTTTGCAGTGTTTTAAAGGTCTTTAAATCTTCCACAACAATGCAATCTGCTAAATCTCCAACCTGTAGTAAACCAACGTCTAAATTATAATGATTTACCGGATTAACACAAGCCGCTTTTAAAACTTTAAAAACATCAATGCCTTTAGCAACAGCCCTGGCACATAATTGATTAATATGATCAATTATCAAATCATCCGGATGCTTATCATCACTACAAAACATCATATGGTTATAATACTCAGGTAATAAATCAATTAATGCTTCAAAATTCTTGGCAGCACTCCCTTCCCGTATTAAAATCTTCATACCTTTCCGTAGCTTTTCCAAGGCTTCGTCATAAGTAAAACATTCATGATCTGTTGAAATACCTGCATCTATATATTTAGTAAGATCATCACCTCTTAAACCGGGAGCATGACCATCTACGGGTTTATTATAAGTTTTCGCCCATGCTATTTTTTTCATGACCTCGCCATCATCAAAAAGAACACCCGGGTAATTCATCATCTCTGCCAGGTATTTAATTTCAGGGCTTTCAAGTAATGTTTTAATAGCATTGGAGTTTATTGTGGCCCCTGCCGATTCAAAATTTGTAGCAGGCACACATGACGGGGCTCCAAAATTGAATTTAAACGGTACCTGCTTTCCATTCTCAATCATAAACTCTACACCTTCAACTCCTAAAACATTAGCTATTTCATGAGGATCTGAAACGGTAGCTACCGTACCGTGACTGACTGCTATTTTTGCAAATTCTGAAGGTACAAGCATGGAACTTTCAATATGTATATGTGCATCTACAAAGCCCGGCAGAATATAGTGATTAACATCATGCTGCTTTTCTATTATCGATGCTATATTTCCATTTTCAAAAGTAATCTCTCCTTTAAAAATTGTTCTGTTTACTATATCAACTATTTGTCCTTGCAGCTTCAATTCTTATATTATTTAAATGCCATGACCACATTCAATATGGTGTTAGGGCTTCAATTCAATTTTTAGTATGGTTTCAGTACTCTTTGTTACTTTAAATCTGCGATCTGCCCTTCTGTTTACGACCCAGATAATATCATTACCTGAACAAAGTAACCAGGTTCTTTCTTTATCCAATAAAGACAGTTTCTCATCTTTAAAATACTTGCTTAACTTCTTCTTACCTGACATTCCTATAGGATAAAACACATCGCCTTCTCTTTTTTGTCTGAGAATTAATGGAAACCTTAACAACGCTTTATCTACATGAATACAATTTACAGCTTGTTTTACCTCTTCATTAACTTCTTCAAAAAATAAAACTCCTAAAGGTGTTTCCTTCTGTATGTCTCCCTCTGAAACTAAAATTTCCTGATGGCTTTCTGTTGAAATTGGGCTTAACAATAAAGAATCCCTATCTTTTATAAGTCTGTGTGTGTTTGAGAATACTTGCTTTCCTGACTGGGCATCCAGTAAATTAAGAACATCATCCCACTCTGTAAACCCAAACGCTTTTAATGCTTCAAATAAATAGGCCTTTGGCTGCCTTACTTCTTTAAATTCTGATATTTTGAATTTAACTTCATCGTCCTTAATATTTACAGCTGTATTTGTCAAAAAAGAATTCATTCGATCATTAACTATAGAAGACGAATCATTCAAATGGTTAAGTGTAGCTTGAAAACTTTGAAGTAAACTCGGGTTTATTTCTTTTAGAATAGGAATCACTTCATGACGCAGTTTATTCCGTAAATACTTTACAGACTTGTTACTACTATCATCCCTCCATTTTATAGTGTTCTCTTTTGCATAAGTTTTAATAACATCACTTGAGAAAGGTAAAAGAGGACGTACAAATTTGCCATTAACCCGTGGAATTCCGGTTAATCCATCCAGCCCGGTACCCCTGGTAAAATTAATTAAAAAAGTTTCCAGATTATCATCGGCATGATGTGCCGTTAAAACATAATCAAATCCCAACTGCTCTGACAATTCTTCAAACCAATTATAGCGTAACTCACGAGCTGCCATTTGAATGGAGCGTTTATGTGCTTTTGCATATTGATCAGTGTCAAAACGCTGTATAAAAACTTCAAGCTCTAAATCTTCTGCTAATTGCAATACGGAATCTTCATCTGCATCACTTTCTTTTCCTCTCAAATTAAAATTACAGTGTGCTAATGCTATATTTAATTTAAGCTGATAACATAAATGCGTTAAAACTACACTATCCACACCCCCAGAAATGGCAATAAGTAGCTTACTCTGATTTAAAAATTCAAGCTGGTCTTCAATATGGTTTTTAAAGTGGTTAAGCATGTCTTCAAAGATACAACTTTGCCTATATAAATACACATATTACAAATAATAGCCCATGACAATTGTCATACGCCAGGATTACAGATTTATTAATTTTATAGTATTAATTTAATACTAAGCGCTATGTGTACTATAAAACAATTAAACGATAAGGCTACTCAAATTACTTTTGATAAAAAAGTAGTGTCTACAACACAACATTTACAAGCTTATGTAAAGCATAGACTATACATTGCAGAGGTTACAGGCATAATTCCAAAAAACATGTATTGTTCTAATGATTTTATTGATGATGCCGTAGCCACTTTTTATGAATATGGTATTAATCTGGACGCTAAAAATCAAGAGATCAAAATTAAACTTTTTCAGATTGTTGATGCTGATTTAGATAATCTCTTCAAACAAGAAGCTTTTCATAAAAACACATTTAGCACTAATGTCATACTGGAAGAAGAGCTAGACGGTTTGGAAGAACACTTTACCGTTGATGAAGGATTAGACCTGATTATGAATGATGAATTGGATGATATCTCATATAAACAAGATAGCAAACACTGGCATTTGTTTTTATATGACGATAAAAACACTTCCTCGATAAATACTTTTGAAGTTGAAAATCATCTAACTACCAAACATAATCTCTTTTTAGGTAAATTCTATTCATGGCTACCTATAAAAGTTTCCGATATTGTGGATTTGCTCGTCTTTGGACGGTTATCTTTTCAGGAAATTGCAGAAGTTAAATCTATAGAGCCAAAACGTGTTAAGCGTATTCTGAATTTGGTTATAAAAACCTTTAGAACACATTTAAACTAGCTTTCCAAAACTGTTCTCATAGCTTTGGCTTTTACTAAGCATTCTTCGTATTCCTGAAGCGGATCACTTTTTGCAGTAATGGCCCCACCTACAGAATAGGACACATATTTTTTAACGTGGTTATAGAGTATACTTCTAATAACCACGTTGAAATCAAAATCACCTGATGGCGAAAAATAGCCAATGGCTCCGGAATACACTCCTCTTTTGGTCTCTTCCAGGTCCTCAATAATTTTCATTGCTGAAATTTTAGGAGCACCTGTCATACTTCCCATTGGGAATGTGCTTTTTATAACATCTACGGGGTGTGTACGATCTTCAATTTTTGAAGTCACCGTAGAGATCATTTGGTGTACCTGATCAAACGTATAAACTCTACATAATTCTTCAACCTGAACACTGCCTTTCAAAGCTGTTTTAGACAAATCATTGCGTACCAAGTCTACAATCATAATATTCTCGCTACGTTCTTTTTTATCATTAAACAAATTTGATTTTAACAGTTCATCTTCTTCTGGATTTACCGAACGTTTTGCTGTCCCTTTTATAGGTTGAGAAATTATAGCATGCTCCTGTTTCTTTATATAACGTTCAGGAGAAGCACTCAGCACATATTTATCCTGTAATTTAATAAATGATGCAAAGGGAGGTTTGGATATACTATTTAGTTTTTGGTATGTTTCTAATGGATTAATTTCAGTATTTTCAGCATAAAACTCCTGGCAAAAATTAGCTTCATAAATATCACCTCTATGAATATGGGCCAACATCTGATTTACTTTTTCAAAATATTCATCCTTATGAATGCGCAGTTTAATTTTAATATCATTTTGTAATTGTTCATTTGATCTGTTGATTTGCTCAATCTCATTCAGATCGTATTTCAATTCATCTTCAACACAATTTAAATACCAAATTTCTACTTGATCTCGTTTAAACAAAAACAATTTTTTTGGCTGAAAAAAATATAAATCCGGAAATCCTAGCCCATCAAAATTATTTGATTCTAAATTCTCTACATCGTTTTTTAAGTCGTAAGTTAAATAACCAAAAATCCAATCTTTAGTATGTATTTGGTATTCCTTTAGCTTTTCAAAACCTTTATTAAAATCAGTTTGGATGCCGGTAAAAGCATCAACGGCCAAAACGGCATCATAACTGGAATATTTTTGTTCATAGTTATTAGAGTCTAACCAAACCACATCATCAAACTGTTGTCCCCAAATGAGTAGTTGATTTTTAAACTTTGTAATATCTTTTAAACTATGAATATATCTTGCTCTCAATAGAAAATAATAAGGGGCAAAGTTAGTTAGAATACTTAAAAAATTATGATTTTTGCAAATAAGTTTAAATACAATTGCCCATGTACTCCTTAAAAAATGATAAGCTAGAAATTGCCGTTACAAAAATTGGTGTCGAACTGTGTAAAATACAGAGTGTTAAGAATAATTTAGATTTTATGTGGGATGCCAACCCTGAAATATGGGGGAGTTATGCGCCTAATTTGTTTCCTATAATTGGAGTGTTAAAAGCAGGAAGCTATATTTTTGACAATGAAACTTATAAGCTTCCCAAGCATGGATTTATAAGACATAATGACGCTATTGAACTTGATAAAAAAACCTCTGATAGCTTGGTTTTTAAGTTGAAGTACAACAAAAACCTACTAAAAATTTATCCTTTTAAGTTTGAATTTCTGATCTCATATAAACTTATTGATAACAAAATTGAGATTACACATACGGTTAATAATATAGATAATAAGCCGCTTTATTTTTCACTGGGTGGACATCCGGCTTTTAAGTGTCCTGTCTATAATGATGAAAGCTATAATGACTACGTTTTAGAATTTGAATCTGTTGAAAATTCTAAAACACACCTTATTAATATGGAAAATGACCTCCTCTCTTCTAGAACCAAACCTACCTTGAATAATACTAATTTACTCCCTCTTAGTCATGATCTATTCAATGATGATGCGCTTATTTTTAAAGACTTAAAATCAAGACGCGTTTCTCTTAAGAGTTCTACACATGGTGAAATTCTATCGGTTGAGTATAACGACTTTAACTATTTAGGGATTTGGGCCAAGCCTAATGGAGATTATGTTTGTATTGAGCCCTGGTTAGGTACCACTGATCATGAAGAGACCAACCAAGACTTTACTACCAAAGAAGGCATCATAGAATTAGGGTCAGGTAATACGTTTAATGCAAGCTACAGCATAGAAATAAATAATACTCATTTACTGTAAAATAATAAGCTTAACTTTGCCTGTTAAATAGCATACTGTGACTTTTCAAGATTTAAATTTAAACACCCCGCTTTATAATGCTTTAGATGATTTAGGTTTTTCTAGCCCTACTCCTATACAAGAACATGCTTTTAATGTTGTAGCTTCCGGTAGAGATGTGATAGGTATAGCACAAACGGGTACAGGAAAAACTTTTGCTTATATGCTACCCATTCTCAAAAACCTAAAATTCTCTAAACAGGAGAACCCCAGGGTTTTGGTTTTAGTACCTACAAGAGAATTGGTTGTACAAGTGGTTGAGGAAATTGAAAAGCTATCAAAATACATAAACAATCGTGTTTTAGGTGTTTATGGCGGTACTAATATTAATACCCAAAAGCAAGCCGTTGCCCAAGGCCTGGATATTTTAGTGGCTACGCCCGGACGTTTATATGATCTGGCCATGAGCCGGGTTTTACAACTTAAGTCTATTCAGAAACTGGTTATTGACGAGGTTGATATCATGTTGGATTTAGGGTTTAGACATCAGTTGATAAACATCTTTGATATTCTTCCGGAACGCAGACAAAGCATTATGTTTTCGGCTACTATGACACAAGATGTTGATCTGTTGATCTACGACTTCTTTAAAAACCCTGAACGTGTTTCTATAGCCGTTTCAGGTACGCCCCTTGATAATATTAAACAAAACAGATATAATGTTCCCAACTTTTACACCAAAGTAAACCTACTAACAGCATTACTTCAAGATGAAGAGCGTTTTAATAAAGTACTGATTTTTGTGGCTTATAAAAGAATGGCTGATCGGTTATTCGAGCAATTAGACATCCTTTTTAAAGAAGAGTTATGTGTTATTCATTCTAATAAAACACAGAATTACAGGTTACGGAGTATAGAACAGTTCAAAGAAGGACACAATCGTATTTTAATTGCTACAGATGTTATGGCACGCGGTTTAGACATTGACAATGTGTCTCATGTTATTAATTTTGATACGCCAGAATATCCTGAAAACTATATGCATCGAATTGGTAGAACGGGACGTGCAGAACGTAAAGGAGAAGCGCTTGTTTTTTCAACAGAAAAAGAACAAGAATCCATTACCAATATTGAACATTTGATGAAAATGGACATCCCGGTGTTGGAATTACCTGATCATATTGAAATATCTACAGAACTCATAGAAGAAGAGCGTCCGCAAATAAAAGAGCATAACAATCCAACCAAAAGACGTGATATAGATGCTCCGGGGCCCGCTTTTCATGAAAAGATAGCCAAAAACAAAAAGGAAAACTTAGGGGGTTCGTACAAATTTAAAATGGCTGCCAAATATAAAAAGCCAAAAACCAGAGGTGATAAAAATTATAACAAACGGAATAAAAAGAAATAGTTTTATATAATTGCTTAAGAAATAAAAACTAATTCGGAATAATTACTTATAAGTTAAAACTCCTTTTTAAATCAATAAGAAGGAGCTTTTATCTTGAAACTCTTTAATACTGATTATACTTTCTGCAACGCCTTCAAAATAATAATACCAATTCTGGGCAAAATAAAAGTAACACTACCAAAGACTGTAGTTAAAAATGAAACTTTAAGTCCTCCGGCAATTACCCCTTGTGACATCCCTCCCACACTTTCAATGGCATCAAAGGCCGTTATCATTCCTATTATTGAGCCTAAAAGCCCTATAACCAATCCTAATACACTAACGTCTGATGCCAAACCGGTCATCTTTTTAGATTTTGCCAAATCTTTTTTAAGGCTAATAAATCCTGATATTAAAAAAAAGAAAGCTAGCAAGAAGCATATTAATATAAGCGACATAAACAGCGGGCCTCCTTCAATAAAACGGTCAATAAACGGGTTTGATAATAAAATAATTAACATATACATAACTAATGGTTTTGATTAAACTTAACACAAACTTAGCTTGCTTTTGTTCTATCAAAATTAAAATGCGATGGATGACCAATTTAGCAATTAAAATAACATCATGTTAAAACCATGGCTAAATCTGTCATTCATCTACAAAACCCATTATGCCACAAAAAATATATTAATATTGTATTACAATCTACAACTCATGCTTAAAGCATTTTTTTTAAAAAAGATAATACAATTGATACTACATACCTTATTTTGGTGTGCAGTACTTCTGTTTTACACCTATTTTTTTGGGTTTGACAGCAAGGACTTTAGTTATGTATTGTCTTTTTCATTGTTCTTAATGCCTATAACCATTGCCACTACCTATGTTTTTATTTATAAACTCATACCAGATTACCTGATTAAAAAGCGCTACTTCTTCTTTGGCGTATATAGTTTTTATGCCTTAATTATTTCTGCTTATCTCATTGTAATTTCTGTATTTTTTGGACTTGTTTACCTATCAAACTTTCAATATTCAAATATGGCGCCCATTAGCAAAAGTCTATTATTTGTTGCCATTGCCGTATACATAGTAGTTATTATAGTAAGTAGCTTTAAACTACTGAAACTTAACTTAAAACACTCAGAAGAAACCAAAAAACTGGAAACAAAGATTTTAGAAACTCAACTAAAACTAAAAGAACAAGAGTTGAATTATTTAAAAATGCAGATTCATCCACACTTTTTATTTAATACTTTAAATACCATGTATGGGTTTGCCTTAAAAAAAGCTGATGAAACACCGGAAATGATACTAAAACTATCTAATTTATTAGATTATTTATTGTATCAGGTTGATAAACCTTTTGTCCTGTTAAGCGATGAGATCAATCATCTTAATGACTATATTGAATTAGAGAAAATGCGTTTTAATAAAACACTAAATATTAATTTTTTGATTAAAGACATATCAAACGATGCCCAAATTGCCCCCATGCTATTACTGCCCTTTATAGAAAACAGCTTTAAACATGGTCATTTGAAACAAGGTACATTACATATTAACATCAAGCTTTTTTGCAAAGGCAACAGTATCCTTTTTCTAATTGAGAATACAAGCAAACATACAGAATTAACTACTAATGGCATTGGTTTAGACAATATAAAAAAACGATTAGATTTGCTATATAAAGATGATTATTCTTTGGCTATTCAAAATGATGAGGGTCTGTTCAGAGTAAATTTAAAACTTGACACTAAATAAAGTATGGAACAAAGAAAGGATATTTTCTGTATGATTGTTGATGATGAATCTATGGCCAGGGAGGTAATTGCTACACATTTATCAAAAATTCCTAACATTAAAATTGTATCCAGTTGCAGCAATGCCATTGAGGCTTTTAGTTATTTAAGGGAACAGGTAATAGATTTGGTTTTTCTTGACATTAATATGCCTGAGATTTCAGGAATCTCTTTTGCCAAATCCATTAATAAAAATGTAAAAATAATTTTTACCACGGCATATAGAGATTTTGCTATTGAAGGTTTTGAATTACAAGCCGTAGATTATTTACTAAAACCCATTTCATTTGAAAGATTACTTAAGGCTGTAAACAACTATTTTGATATCTATGCTGATGATAATTTATCCAAAACTAAAGAGTTACCCCATAACGATTTTATGTTTGTTCGTGCCGATAGGCGGATGATAAAAATTGATTTTGAATCTATCATCTATATTGAAAGTTACAGTGATTATATTAAAATCCACTTAACCGATAAAACTATTGTAACCAGAGAAACCATTAGCGCTATTGAAGCTAAATTACCTAAGCATAATTTTCTGAGAATTCACAGGTCTTATATCATTTCTTTAAAAGACATATCGTCTTTTACCAATGAAGAAATTACGATTAACAATACTTCTTTAACCATTAGTAGAAGTTATAAAAAAGATGTACTTCAGGTACTTGAAAAGTACTAAAAAATCCCCTTTCAAATGAATGAAAAGGGACCCGTAAAGAGTTTCAGTATACAGAAAAGTAACCAACCAAATTTTAACCCTAACTTAAAGTTAATCCCGTATACTTACATGGCTCTCTACAATATCTTTTATAGGCACAATTAACTTGCCTTGCTTAGTCTTTAACGTAACTGTGATGTGATTTATTGATTCCACCTCTCCATTTATATCTCCAAATTCTATTTTTTGTCCAATTTCATAAGTCTTTCTTGCATAAAATGCTTTCAGTAAATCCCCTACTACTTTTTGGGCTCCCAGTCCAAAAGCCAAGGCAAATGCTAATAAAAGACCTGCTAATATTAATGTAATATTATTGGTAATAATTGCCGTATCTACACCTGCTTGATTTAATGCCGTAATTGAAATAAAAACCACTAGCAATAAAAAAACAATTTGACTTATCAGTTTTGAACCCGATAAATCCATAGATTCAAAAAATGATTTAATGGTTTTCTTTATAAAGTTGGCTAATAATAATCCAACTGTAAATATGATCAATGCCGAAAACAGCTTAGGTAAGTAACCAAGAAAGTTTTTAATTTCTTCAGATACTATGGTTAAGTTCAAAATATCAGTAACAATAATCAAGATCATGATATATATGATCCATTTCACAAACTTTGTAGTAATGGTAATAACATTAAAACTTAGCTTTTTGCTACCAAATAATTCGATGTCATTTATTTTATCATCTATCTTATCAGCCTTAGCCAGTTTTAATGCTTTTCTAACTATTCCAACAATGAGCTTAGCTAGCAACCAACCAATAATAATTATGGCAATAGCCCCAAGTATGTTAGGAATGACTTGACCGACCTCTTCTGTCATAGTTTTCAACGAATGCATAATACCTTCATTCCATGCAGATATTTTTTCCATATTGATTTATTATTTAAGTTTGGGTTATTCTTTTCTTTTCTTAATGGTTTGTTCAACAATTTGAGCCATATCAACTGAGAACAGAGTTGCTAAATCCATTAACAGCTTAGCCGTAGCTATGTCTCCCATTACCTTTGCCTTAAGCTCCTTTGGAACTTCTTTAAGCGGTTGGTTTATTTGCTTAAACGGATTATCCATTACTTTAGATTATCATTATAAACGGTTCTCAATTTATCCTTAGCGCGTTTGATTCTCATCTTAACCGCACTTTCGCCAATTCCTAAAACACTTTCAATTTCCCTTATAGATAGAAAATCCTGGTATTTTAGTAATAATATCATTTTCTCTTCTGGAGAAATTAGCTCTAAAGCCATCTTCAATTTATCTACTTTCATACTTAGAAAACTAGTATCGTCTTCATCATCTTCTGAAAGGTTTTCAATATCATTATAATCTACAGATTGTTTTTCAAATTTCTTTGCCGTATTTCTGGTTACATAATTTACGCAATGATTATAAGTAAATGCATATAACCAGGTTGAGAACTTTGATTTTCCTTTAAAACTGGCTAGCTTAACAAAGAGTTTCAAAAACACATCTTGTGTTAAATCTTTAGCTTCATCTTCATCCTTAGCAAAACTATAGCATTTATTATAGACTAAACCGACATATTTATCATATAAAATCTCAAAAAGCAACGTATTATTTGTTTTAACAATTGCCTTTACCAAATCTTCATCAGGTAACTTTTTAATGTCGTTCTGGGTCTTCAAATTTAGCTTTATCGTCGCTGGTTTGGTTTAATTGATAATTAAGACACGTGTCTTAAAAAAAAGTCACATGCAAATGCAAAATAAAAATAGTATTTAATTCTAATTAAGAATAGTATTTATACATACGCATTTGATACGCAATCTTACAGTCTTTTCGTAAAAATACGCCTTTCTTTGTTCATCAGCCGTCATAATTAAATCCATACAGAATACATGCATATGCGCTTTCTATAAAACTAAATTAAGCAAATTATAGATAAAAACTTAAAAAATCAGTAACTTGTAACAAAATAAACAACTCACAATCAAATATTTACAAAAATGAAAAGTGTAATCCTTACTATGATTGCCCTAAGTCTTTTTTTTTCTTGTAAAAACTCAAAAAAACAACCTACTGAACTTATTATAACCCAAGCCTCAAATTCAAAATATGCTTGTGTACCTCCTGTTACAGACGCTCAGTGGTATAAAGAGGATAACATTGCGCCGCTACTTGAGGGCTATGATGTTATCAATTACCCAATCACAACAGACAATGAATTGGTGCAACGCTATTTTAATCAGGGGATGGCTCTGGCCTACGCATTTAATCATGCTGAAGCCGCAAGATCATTTCACTATGCTACAAAGTTAGATCCTGAATGTGCAATGGCATTCTGGGGCTTTGCATATGTGTTAGGCCCAAATTACAATGCAGGTATGGAATCTGATAACTATGAACGCGCCTATAAGGCTATTCAAAAAGCAAAATCACTTTCCAATAATGTTACCGAAAAAGAACGGCAGTTTATTAATACTATGGCTATACGATATGCTCCAGAACCTCCTGAAGACAGAACACAATTGGATATAGACTACTCAAATGCTTTAAAACAACTTTATAACCAATATCCTGATGACTCAGAAATAAGCGCGCTTTATGTTGAATCCATTATGAATTTGCATCCTTGGGATTTATATGACAAGACTGGCAACCCAAAAACATGGACCCCAGAAATTGTTGCTCTTTTGGAAAGCCTAATAGAAAAATATCCTAAGCATCCGGGAGCGCATCATTTTTACATTCATGCTGTTGAAGCATCAAATACCCCTGAACGTTCAGATAGTTCGGCTAAAGCATTTGATGACGGTTTAGTCCCCGGGTCGGGGCATTTATTACATATGCCATCACATACTTATATCAGAACAGGAGAATACCACAAAGGTACTTTATCAAATATTGCAGCAGTAAAAGCCGATAGTGCTTACGTTACTGCATGTCATGCACAAGGGGCCTATCCGCTTGGGTATTACCCGCATAACTATCACTTTATGGCTGCCACAGCAACACTGGAAGGCAACAGCCATTGGGCCATGATTGGTGCTAATAAAGTGTCTGATCATGTACACCCTGAAATTATGAAAGAACCCGGCTGGGGAACACTACAACATTATTATACCATTCCGTATTACGTAGCGGTAAAATTCAAAAAATGGGATGCTATTTTAGATATGAAACTAGAAACTTATGATCTAAAATATCCAAAAGCCATCCGTCACTATGCCGAAGGCATGGCACATTTAGGTAAAGGAGATATAGAGCTGGCCAAAGCCGAATTAGATGAATTACACAAACTGGCTAATGATCAAAGTTTAAATGATATAACCATTTGGGATATTAATACCGTATATAATCTTGTACAGATAGCTTCAAAAGTTCTTAAAGCAGAAATAATGGCATCAAAATCTGATTATAAGGCAAGTATTGTATTATTAAAAGAGGCCATTGCCATAGAAGATGCATTGAACTATAATGAACCACCTGATTGGTTCTTTTCTGTCAGACATCATTTAGGACGTATTCTCATGCTTAACGGGCAACATCGTGTAGCTATTGAAACATATTTAGAAGACCTTAGGCGTTTACCAAAAAACGGTTGGGCTTTACATGGCTTAAAACAGGCCTATGCCAATATTAATGATGATACCAATGCCGGGCGGATGACCGTACTATTCAGAAAAAGCTGGAAACACGCCGATTTTGAACTCGAATGAATAAGGCCGCTCAACTTGAGCGGCCTTATTAAACTTTTATGTATGTTATGACGCTACTTATATATGCAATGCACGATTGTCTGTAGCAGCTAGTGCTGCTTCTTTTATAGCTTCCGTGAACGTAGGATGAGCATGTGACATTCTTGAAATATCTTCGGCACTGGCACGATATTCCATAGCTACAACCGCCTCTGCTATCATATCAGCTGCACGGGCACCAACCATATGTACTCCTAAAATCTCATCAGTATTTTTATCTGCCAAAATCTTTACAAACCCATCTAAATCCATACTAGCCCTGCTTCTTCCTAAAGCACGCATTGGAAAAGACCCTGCTTTATACTCTACTCCAGCTTCTTTTAACTGCTCTTCTGTTTTACCTACAGCAGCAACTTCTGGCCATGTATAAACTACTCCCGGAATTAAATTATAATCTATATGCGGCTTTTGACCTGCTAAGGTTTCTGCTACAAAAACGCCTTCTTCTTCAGCCTTATGCGCTAACATTGCTCCTTTTATAACATCACCAATAGCATAAATATTTGGTGCCGACGTTTGTAAATGGTCATTCACTTCCACCTGCCCTCTTTCATTCAACTTCACTCCGGCAGCTTCAGCGTTTAAGCCATCTGTATATGGGCGACGTCCAACCGATACCAAGCAATAATCACCTTTTATTTCTACCTCTTCTCCTTTCTTATTATCTGCTTTTACAATAACCTCATCTCCAGCACGCTCAACAGATTTTACTTTATGAGATGCATTTATTTTGAACTTTTGCTTTTTAAGTACTTTATTCAACTCTTTTGATAAGCCGCCATCCATAGTAGGAATGATTCTGTTCATATATTCTACAACAGTTACTTCAGCACCTAAACGTTTGTATACTTGCCCTAGTTCCAATCCAATAACACCACCTCCAATAACAACTAAATGTTTTGGAATCTCTTTAAGCTTTAAAGCTTCAGTAGATGTTATGATACGTTCTTTATCAATATTTATAAACGGTAAACTTGATGGTTTACTACCAGTTGCTATAATGGAATTTTTAGCTTCAATTTCAGTGGTTTCTTCACCCGAAATGGTGATATGTGTAGCATCTTTAAAACTTCCTAACCCCTGATAAACATCAATATTATTTTTCTTCATTAAAAAATCAATACCGCCAGTAGTTTGGTCGACCACTGCTTGTTTACGAGCAATCATTTTCTCTAAATTCACCTTAACATCACCTGGAATTTCTATACCATGTTCTTCAAAATGTTTTACAGCATCTTCATAATGGTGTGAAGAATCTAAAAGTGCTTTACTAGGTATACAACCTACATTTAAGCATGTCCCTCCAAGTGTTGAATATTTTTCTATAAGGGCAGTTTTCATGCCTAATTGTGCACAACGAATGGCAGCTACATATCCCCCGGGGCCTGAACCAATTACGGCTACATCATATGAATTCATATTTTTCTATTGTAATTTTAGAATAAAAAATAAGCTTTGACAATAGTTAAAATGACAAAGCAAAAAACAAAACCCAAAAATACGAATTTAGATTCAAGGATTTGAACAGAATTTGAGTTTTTTAAAACAAATCATTCAGTTTTATATATATCCTGTAATACCCACTCTAACTCAGTATCTATGCCCGCATTTCTATCCTTAACAGTTGGCGTTATTTGAATATCCGGTTTTATACCGTAACCATCCGGGTGTTGTTTTTGTGGGGCTTCAATTTGCATCAATCCCATTCTAACTTTTAGCTTTGACACCGGCAACTCATAGTATTTATAGATACCTGCAACTGTTCCATTAAATGCACCTCCTGTCTCCTCTCCAACAAATACAGCTCTTTTAGTCGCTTTTAAATGCGTTGATAATAATGAAGATGCCGAAAACGAGTTTCCGTTTATTAGCACATACAATTTATCTTTATAATTCACCGGGTTGGGTGCCTTTAATTTTGAATGTCTTTTGAAATTATAATAAAGTTTATCATCTTTCTTTTTAGTCTTAAGTAAATTATGTGTCACTATTATAGGTGAAAGCAATCCACTTAAAACCTTAAGGCTATTGGGGCTTGTATTGCTCATTAAATATTTTAAAAAGGGAACTCTACTATTTATTTCACTTTCTGTTATAAACTGATAGTCTTTGGTTGTTAAATAGGCATATAAATAATCAATTTCTGCAATACGTCCGCCTCCATTATCTCTTAAATCTAGAATAAAATGTTTTGTCTTTGCAGCGTCTAATTTTTTAAAGCTTTCTTGATAGAACTTCTTATAGTTACCATTTGTAAAGCTTCTTATTTTCATATAAGCTACAGTACTGTCTTCTCCTATAAACTTAAAATTACGTGTATACTGCTTTCTTTTTGCTAAATAACCGTATTTTTTATGTTCCTTTCTTGTTTTTCTTTTTGATAACCTGCTTGCTTTCTTTTCTGCTCCCGCTA
The DNA here is from genome assembly GCF_035818475.1 of Alterotamlana spongicola. Classification (NCBI taxonomy): domain Bacteria; kingdom Pseudomonadati; phylum Bacteroidota; class Flavobacteriia; order Flavobacteriales; family Flavobacteriaceae; genus Alterotamlana; species Alterotamlana spongicola. The sequence goes on along the minus strand of NZ_JAYMGV010000001.1, from coordinate 2,758,179 downwards.
ATTTTTTAGGCTTTACTTTTTTAATTGAAGTTGAGTCGGGTTCATCTTGCTTCTCTTCTTTTTCAACCCTTCTGAATATTTTAGTAAATATTGAATCTTTTGATTTAAAAGTAACTTTTAAACTATCTAAAAACCCTTTATCTCTATAATAAAACACGGGGAATCCTTTCCCCACTGCTCTATTATACATGGTTGTGTTATAACCATCTGAAGCAAATCGGGTTTTATAACTATTTATTAGATTTAAAGCAGGTTCACCGTCAATACTGATCACTTCATTGCCTACCAATGTAGAATCTTTCCCCCTGTTAGCTTTAACCCAAAGTTTATGCTCTAAAAACTCAAAATCCAAATCATAGAACTCAAACTTTTTTTCCTGTAACTCCTTTCTCTCTTTACGTTTAAATTGCTTTTCCGGTGGCTTTACAGAAACATGACCTTGTCTTACATTTACAAGTACCGGAGATAACATCTTATAAAAATCACGTGAGGTCATTGGGGTTCTGATCTCATTCTTTAAACTATCAAACTTAAAATCTAAATCAATCTTTGATGTATATTGATACAATCTGGGGTGGTGACGCTTTAGTTGCTTATACAATTTATCTACATCTTTATGTAAATCTTCTACAGTATGCAATGTTGTTATTTGTTTATTATGCTTTTCAACACTTTTGCAAGAGGCAAGTAATAACAACAAGGCAATTGATAAAATAAGTCTTTTCATATAAGCTAAAATAATAGTAATTGTAATAACTGGAAACCTATTTATTTTTCTTTAACTTTTCAATACAACCAAATGAAATTCTCACAATAAATTATGTAGTTTTGTTCCTGATGCAAAAGAATATAAACATACAAAACAAAAAGGCGCGTTTCCAATATGAGATTTTAGATAAGTATACGGCCGGTATTGTGCTTACGGGAACTGAAATTAAGTCTATAAGAAATAGCAGAGCCTCAATTGCCGAAAGTTTTTGTGAATTTAATGAGCAAGGTGAGCTTTTTGTTATTAACATGACCATTGAAGAGTACATTTACGGGACTTACTATAATCATAAACCAAAAGCCGAACGCAAACTATTATTGAACAAGAAGGAGTTAAAAAAACTAAATAAAGAAGTTCAAAATACCGGACTTACCATAATCCCTTTACGACTGTTTATAAATGACAAAGGTTATGCTAAACTGGAAATAGCCTTAGCAAAAGGAAAAAAATTATATGATAAACGTGAGACTATTAAAGATAGAGATAACAAGAGAAACTTGGATAGAATAAAAAAGATTTATAAATAATTAAGACGCCTTAAACGTTTATAAGAAATAAACTCATTAGTCTGATATTTAAAACCATAACTATGAAAAAAGGACTTCTCATCGTATTTATATGTTTAACTGCATTTAGCTTTCAAGCGCAAAATAATTCAGATAAAACACCCTCCAAAGAAGTTATAAAATCTACGGTAGATAGTACGCTAACCGTAACATTAAACAGCACTATTAAAACGCTTTACAACGTTATTTCCGCAGAAAAGGGTGTTAAACGAAATTGGAAACAATTTAAATTTTTATTTAAACCTGATGCTAAATTAATCCCTTCCGGTAAAGACAAATCTGGTGTTTTCAAAGTTAAATATATTTCACCAGACGACTATATAAAAAACTCAGACGAGTGGATGCTTTCAAACGGATTTATAGAAAGAGAAATCAAACGCAAAGTGGATGTTTTTGGAAATATAGCTCAGGTTTTTAGCACTTATGAAGCCTTTCACAGTAAAGAAGATGAAAGACCATTTTTACGTGGTATCAACAGCATTCAGCTTTTAAATGATGGGGAACGCTGGTGGATTGTTAATATTTTTTGGACACATGAGTCCAGCACCAATCCTATACCTGAAAAATACTTCCGTTAATTAATTTTAGTTTTATCAAACTTATGGGAAAACAATTTTCAGAAATAAGCCCGGAATTACAAAGTTTTATAAAAGATCAAAACATATTTTTTGTTGGTACCGCTGCTCAGGATGGCCGGGTAAATATATCCCCAAAAGGGTACAATATATTGCGTATTCTAAGCCCTACTAAACTTGTTTGGTTAAACCTAACAGGCAGTGGAAACGAAACAGCTGCTCACCTTTTACAGCATAACAGAATGACCATTATGTTTTGTGCTTTTGAAGGAAAACCTATGATTTTAAGGCTTTACGGTCATGCTAAAATATTTCATGAAAGAGATACTGAATTTCATAAATATATAGAATTGTTTGAAAAGAATACCGGATCCAGACAGGTTATCGAATTGAATATTGATCTGGTACAAACATCATGCGGTTATTCCGTTCCTTTTTTAGACTATAGAGAAGAGCGTAGTATGCTAAATGCATGGTCTGAAAAACAAGGAAAAGATCGCATTAAAAACTACTGGCAAGAAAAAAACACTAAAAGTATTGATGGGTTTGGAACAGGAATTTAACTTAGATTTTTAGACTAAAAAATTGTTAGGCAAACGTCCAGCTAACAAATCTAATTCTTGTCTTCTAATAAGGGTACAAACCTAAATTGCCCAAATTCTTCTTGTTCAAATGCCTTAGGGCCTTTTCTGGTAAACATAGTCATAACCTGAACATCACTACCAACAGGAATAACAAGTTTGCCTCCTATTTTTAATTGACTTAACAGGGGTTTTGGAACAAAAGGCGCTCCGGCAGTTACAATAATACCATCAAAAGGCGCCTCTTCTTTAAGCCCAATATAACCGTCTCCGAAAATAAGTTTCTTAGCCCGATATCCTAATTTTGGTAAAAATTTACTGGTCTTTTTAAAAAGTTCATTTTGACGTTCAATACTATAAACTTTGGCTCCCAATTCACATAAAACTGCTGTTTGATAACCACTCCCCGTTCCTATTTCAAGAATTTTATCACCTTTATCAATACTTAATAACTCAGACTGAAAGGCAACCGTATAGGGCTGCGAAATAGTTTGTTCTGCTGCAATGGGGAAAGCCTTATCCTGATAAGCATGATCTAAAAAACTGGAATCCATAAATAAGTGTCTTGGAATATTTCCAATAGCTTTTAATACCGCCTCATTCTTAATACCCTTGTTTTTTAATACGTTAACAAGTTGTTGCCTTAGTCCCTTATGTTTAAATGTATCTTTCAATTCAGTTAGCCGTTTTGCAGGCTAAAATTAGGCAAACATTTTTAAGCCTGAAACTATTTATTGAGAATTAATTTTTCGCTATAAATAATCAAAAAATTAGTACGAATTACTTAACTCCAAATATTAATTATCTTATTTTTGTTGAAAACCTAAACATTATGCTAAAAGCTGGAGTACTTGGTGCAGGTCACTTGGGAAAGATTCATTTAAGACTACTAAATCAATCTGAAAAATATAAGCTTGTTGGTTTCTATGATGCTGATGAAGAAAATGGCAAAAAAGTGCAAGCAGAATTTGGATATCAATTTTTTGACTCTATTGAGTCACTCATTAATGCAGTAGATATGGTGGATATTGTAACACCAACCCTTTCTCACTATGATTGTGCAAAACAGGCTATTGCTTCGGGCAAACATATTTTTATTGAGAAACCTATTACTAATACTGTTGAAGAAGCTGAGCATATCAGAGAATTACTGGCAGAAAATGGTTTACGTGGACAAGTAGGTCATGTAGAGCGGTTTAATCCGGCCTTTATTGCCGTAAAAGATGATATTAAATCACCTATGTTTATAGAGACCCATCGTTTGGCTGAGTTTAACCCCAGAGGGACAGACGTTCCTGTAGTATTAGATCTAATGATTCACGATATAGATATTATACTGAGTATTGTAAAATCTAAAGTAAAACATATTTCGGCCAGTGGTGTTGCCGTTATTAGTGATACTCCTGATATTGCAAATGCACGACTAGAGTTTGAAAACGGTTGTGTTGCCAATTTAACAGCGAGTAGAATTTCACTTAAAAAAATGCGTAAGGCTCGTTTTTTTCAAAAGGATGCCTACATCTCTGTTGACTTTTTAACTAAAAAATGTGAAGTCGTAAAAATGAAAGATGCTCCAGAAAACCCTGGAGATTTTGATATGATCCTACAGAATGCTGAAGGCATTAAAAAACAAATTTACTTTGATAATCCTTCAATACCGGAAAATAACTCTATTCTAGATGAATTGGAAACATTTGCCGATGCTATAAACAATGATACAGCTCCAATTGTAACCTTACATGACGGTACCGAAGCACTACGAGTTGCTACTCAAATTATAAATAGTTTTTAAATGAAACACATAGCTATTATTGGGGCTGGTACTATGGGAAACGGTATAGCACACACATTTGCCCAAAACGGATTTAAGGTACAATTAATAGATGTCAACGAAGGTGCTTTAAAAAAAGGCTTACAGACTATTGCTACTAACCTGGATAGAATGGTAGCAAAAGAGAAAATTACCGAACAGCAAAAAACAGATACTTTAAATAATATCACCCCCTTTACAAGTATTAAAGATGGGGTAGATCATGCTGATTTAGTTGTAGAAGCTGCCACCGAAAATCTTGAATTAAAACTTAAGATTTTTAAGGAACTGGATCTGGCATGTGCAGACAATGCCATCTTAGCAACCAATACCTCTTCTATTTCAATAACACAGATAGCAGCAGTAACATCCAAACCTGAGCATGTTATTGGTATGCATTTTATGAACCCTGTACCAATTATGAAATTGGTTGAGATAATTCGTGGTTATAATACCAGCGATGAAGTAACCAATACTATTATGGAACTGTCTAAAACATTAGGTAAAGTTCCTGTTGAGGTCAATGATTATCCAGGATTTGTAGCTAACAGAATTTTAATGCCTATGCTCAATGAATCTATTGAAACATTATATAATGGTGTTGCCGGTGTCCATGAAATTGATACGGTCATGAAACTTGGTATGGCTCACCCTATGGGACCACTTCAACTAGCCGATTTTATAGGATTGGATATTTGCTTATCTATACTAGAAGTGATGTATGACGGTTTCAAAAATCCAAAATATGCCCCTTGCCCATTATTGGTAAATATGGTTAACGCTGGAAAATTAGGGGTAAAATCGGGTGAAGGGTTTTATGATTACTCTGAAAGCAGAAAAGCTGAAAAAGTAGCTTCTCAATTTTTAAAATAAATGTTATTAAACCTTCAGAGCATACCTATTAAAAAGTAATAATGTCTATAGAACAAAACCTTCAAAACATAAAATCCACATTACCTAAGCATGTAACCTTAGTTGCCGTTTCAAAAACAAAACCACTTAGTGATTTAATGGAGGCCTATAATGCCGGTCAGCGTGTTTTTGGCGAGAATAAAATCCAGGAAATGACTGAAAAACATGAAGATATGCCAAAAGATGTAGAATGGCATATGATAGGTCATGTTCAGCGCAACAAGGTAAAATATATGGCATCATTTGTGCATTTAATCCATGGCGTTGATAATATTAAATTGTTAGACGAAATTAATAAACAGGCGATGAAACATAATAGGGTTATAGATTGCTTAATACAGATTAAAATAGCCACAGAAGATACAAAATTTGGAATGTCTGTTTCAGATGCTAAAAGTTTACTAAGCTCTAAACCATATGCTGAATGTTCCAATGTTAATATTGTAGGAGTTATGGGAATGGCTACTTTTACTGATGATAAAGACAAAGTGAAGGAAGAATTTATCACATTAAAAAACGCATTTAATACTTTCAAAGAAAACCATCCTACGTTTAAAATTATTTCTATGGGTATGAGTGGAGATTATCAACTGGCTATAGATTGTGGTAGTACCATGATAAGGGTTGGAAGTAGTATCTTTGGGCTAAGAAATTAACAACTAATAGTGAATAGATAACAGTTTATGAAAGAGTCAATTTTAAAAAACAAAAGTTATGATTTCGCCATATTAATTGTTAAAACCTGTAAATCTATTTCAGAGCATCAAAGGGAATTCACTTTATCAAAACAGTTATTAAAAAGTGGTACTTCAATAGGTGCAAACATTAGAGAAGCTGAATTTGCTCAATCAAACAAAGATTTTATTAATAAAATGAGCATTGCTCTAAAAGAAGCCAGTGAAACCGAATATTGGTTATCATTACTAAAAGACACTAAATATATTGAAATTAAATGCTTTAACTCTCTAATTGGTTATAATCAAGAACTTATCAAAATGTTAGTATCTACCATAAACACTATGAAGGCTAAGCTGAATAACTTTTAATCATTCACTTTTAACTTTTAACTTAAAATTTGTACGCAATACTAGACATAGAAACTACCGGAGGAAAATATAATGAAGAGGGTATTACGGAAATTGCCATTTACAAATATGACGGGCATGAAATAGTTGATCAATTTATAAGCCTTATAAATCCTGAGCGGGAAATTCAGCCTTTTGTGGTTAACCTTACGGGGATTAACGGCAATATGTTAAGAAATGCACCAAAGTTCTACGAGGTTGCAAAGCGCATTGTTGAAATAACAGAAGAATGTATATTGGTAGCCCATAATGCACAGTTTGATTACCGTATTTTATGTACTGAATTTAGGCGTTTAGGGTTTGATTATGAAAGGAAATCATTGTGTACCGTAGAACTTTCAAAGGACTTAATTCCTAATCAGCCCTCTTATAGCTTAGGTAAATTGGTACGTTCATTAGGTATCCCAGTCACTGACAGGCATCGTGCTTCCGGAGATGCTCTTGCCACAGTAAAATTATTTAAAATGTTGCTTGATAAGGATACCAATAAAAGTATCATTCAAAACTCAGTTCGCCTGAATCCAAAACACCAATTGGAACCTAGGCACATAGATATCATTGCCGAGCTACCAGCCATAACAGGGGTTTATTATATTCATAAAGAAGATGGGGAAATCATTTATATAGGCAAGAGCAAGAATATAAAAAAACGCATTAATCAGCATTTTACAGGTACCAATGCAAAATCAAAAAAAATCCAGGCAAAGGTTACTGCTGTAACCTATGAAGCCACTGGTAGTGAGTTGGTTGCTCTTTTAAAAGAAAGCGAAGAAATAAAACGTGTTAAACCCATTTATAATAGAGCTTTACGTCGTTCCATTTTCACACATGCCTTATATAGTTTTGAGGATGAAAATAATTACATCAATTTAAAAATTGATGTGGCTGATGGCAGAAAGAAATCCATAACCACATTTAGCAATCGTCAAAGCGGAAAAAACTTTATAACAAAAGCGGTTGAAGACTATAGTCTGTGCCAAAAGCTGACAGGCCTGTATAAAACAAAAACCAGTTGCTTTAATTACGAGATTAAAACCTGTGAAGGTGCATGTATTCAAAAAGAATCACCAGATCTATATAATAACAGAGTTAATACCCTTATTGCAAAAAACAGTTATGACAATAAAAATATGGTCATTATTGACAAAGGACGTGATATTGACGAACGCAGTGCCATACTTATAGAAAATGGTGTATTCAAAGGTATTGGGTTCTTTAATCTTAATTATCAAATAAATAACCTTAACATTCTGGAATCCATAATAACGCCCATGCAAAACAACAGGGATACACAACATATTATTCAAAGTTATTTAAGAAAAAACAAGCGCCTTAAAATAGTAGAATTAACTAACTCGTAAATTTTGCTAATCTTTTCTTAAATTTGAATTAATGAGTACCACAAAAACACATTGGAAAACCAAACTTCATGATATTATTTATGAAGCAGATACCCCGGCAGGAAAGCTTTTTGATGTGGTCTTACTCATTACCATTTTAGCTAGTGTTGTACTGGTTATGCTGGAAAGTGTGAAGAGTATTGACAATAAACTTCATGGCTTTTTAAACATTTCAGAATGGGTCATCACCGTACTTTTTAGTATTGAATATATTGCCAGAATTGTTACGGTAAAAAAACCGCTAAAATATATTTTTAGCTTTTATGGCGTTATAGATCTACTTTCAACCATACCCAAATACATCTCCATAATTTTTGGTGGCGTACATGCTCTGGCCGCCTTACGCGCCTTACGTTTATTAAGAGTTTTCAGGATATTAAAACTTGCGCGCTATTTAGGCGCATCAAACAATCTGGTCGATGCCTTAAAAGCCAGTAAGGCAAAAATCTCAGTGTTTTTATTTGCCGTTTTAATTATTGCCATCATTTTGGGTACTATTATGTATTTAATTGAAGGTGAAGAAAACGGATTTACAAACATCCCCAAAAGCGTATATTGGTGTATTGTAACCCTTACCACTGTTGGGTTTGGTGATATTGCACCACAAACACCTCTGGGGCAATTCATAGCATCACTGGTTATGGTTTTAGGATACGGTATTATTGCAGTACCAACAGGTATTGTTTCGGCTGAATATACAAGTCAAAGCAAATCAAAAAAGCAAAAGGAACCTTTAGTGAATTTAAATTCACAATCCTGTTCAAATTGTTTGGCAGAAAATCATAAGGATAAAGCCGGTTTTTGCTATAATTGCGGAGAAAAACTTAAGGACTAAATTATTTTGGACGTTCCCACGCATTTGGCGTGGTCTGGCTATCCACTATATCTTTTTTGTTTGTCATTGCGAAGGTAATTTCTAATTACCTGTGGCAATCTCTTAATTGCAAGGAGATTACTTCGTCACACTTCCTCGTAATTATAATCTATTAATAAGGATGCCGTTTCTATCCATAACGCACTAATCAGCTAAGTTTAATTTTATGTCAAACATTGGAACACTCATTTTTTCAATTTAACTTTACCAAATAATCTTCAAAACCATTAAACCAATAAACACACAAGATAAATATCTCATTTCTATAGTTGGACCAACAGCTATTGGTAAAACGGCATTAAGTATTAAGCTGGCAAAACACTTCAATACTGAAATTGTATCAGCAGATTCACGTCAGTTTTTCCGTAATATGCAAATAGGTACCGCAGCCCCAACACCAGAAGAACTGGCTTCTGCAAAACATCACTTTATTCATCATAAATCTGTACAGGAAAATTACAGTGTGGGAGACTTTGAAAAAGAGGCCTTAAAATGTCTGGACACCTTATTTGAAAAAAAAAATATTGTTATTATGGTAGGCGGTTCCGGATTATATGTTGATGCCGTAACTAAAGGATTGGATTACTTTCCCAATGTTGCCCCAAATATTCGGGAAACATTAAACATCCAATTAAAAAATAAAGGGCTTCCCTATTTACAAAATCAATTAAAAGAACTTGATCCGGTTTCCTATAATACCATCGCCATTGATAACCCTCACAGAGTTATCAGAGCCCTTGAAATTTGTTTGGGTACAGAAAAGCCCTATTCAACTTTTCTGAACAAAGGCAAAACAAAGCGACAATTTAAGACCATTAGTATCGGACTCATGGCTAACCGGGAAATGATCTACAACCGTATTAATCAACGTGTAGATATCATGATGAAAGAAGGACTACTTGATGAAGCTAAAAATTTACTGGCTTATAAAAGTTTTAATGCACTCAATACCGTGGGATACAAAGAGTTATTTAAGTATTTAGAAGGTGAATGGGAGCTAGATTTTGCCATCTCAGAAATCAAAAAGAACACGCGCCGATTTGCAAAACGACAACTCACCTGGTTTAAGAAAAATGAAAACACCCTATGGTTTGACTTTAATACGCCTACAGCGCATATTATCAATACCTTACTTGAAAAAACAAAACCCTAATAATGGAATTAACTGAATACGTTTTAGATAATCCTGTTTGGTATTCGCTAACTGAAATACATACAAAGCACTGTATAAATTATGGTAACATAAAGTTTTATCAGGCTGACTATGCTCCTTTTGGTGCCTTTGTTAACAATCAAGATACCTCAAAGGCTATAGAAGCCTATTCCAAACTAGTAAATAGTTTTTTTATAGTTGGCCAACAACCTAAAGTACCCACTAACTTTAGCCCTCCGATAAAGTACGTAGGACTTCAAATGATTATTTATAATAAAATAAACCACCCTATTACAGAAAAAATTATTGAATTAAAAGACGAGCATTATCAAGATTTAATAGAACTTGTTGAGCTTGTTTATCCTCATTTTTTTAAAGCAAAAACAAATACATTAGGACGATATTATGGTATATATAAAGATAATAAATTAGTTGCTGTTACGGGAGAACGCATGCAAACCAAGCATTTTACTGAAATTAGCGCTGTGGTTACACACCCAGACTATTTAGGAAACGGATTTGCTAAACAACTGGTTGCGTACACGGCAAACCAAATATTTCACACTAGCAAGACACCGTTTTTGCATGTAGATCAAAATAATTTTGGACCAATAAATCTTTATAAAAAATTAGGTTTTGTCCTTAGAAGAGAATTACACTATTGGAAAATTAGTAATTAATTCTTGCTTTTGAATGTAGAAAAAGCCTAACCAGCAAGAGCTTTTTGAATTGTATTTTTACTTACAATAAATAATTTATTGCATTGTTACGTTGCTATATTTTGCATTAACAACAATGCTTTTTCCACTGGCCAGATTACCTGTAGAAAAGTTAGAAATATTTTCTTTTGAAGAGTTTTCTGGATGGGACAATCTGGAATGTACGCCCTTATATTGTATATTACATTCTGTATCAGGCAAATCAATTACAGTTTCACTGTTTTGAAGTATGACATTTAAATTAGAGAAGGAATCATCAATTTTCAAAATATTCAAATCGCCTATATTGCTATCAATAACTGCACTTTTAATTAAATTTTTGATATCGACATTTGAAGATCTAGCATTCAAAATCAAGTGACTGACATTATTCAATTCAACATTCTTAACATAATTTAAATTTAACTCCCCTAAATTCCAATTAGTAATATAAATAGGAGAATAAGATGCATTAATGGAAGTTAAACTTCCATCAATGCTTTGTGCCTTAAACTTTGTATAAGCTAAATCTGCTTTTAAATTGTCTATATGAGCAGCAAACTCTATCTCTCCATGCCTAACATCAACTTTTAGCTTTGCTTTTTTAGGCATTTTAATTTTAATCGTTTTTTTAACTTTAGAATGTGCTTCTTTATTGACTAATTTTTCAATTAAAACCTTTCTTTCCCTAGTCAGTTTCTCACGTTTTTCTGCATGCTTTTCACGAGTTTTTTCCCGCTCTCTTTGTACCTTTTCTACACGTTCTTGATACGCTTCAGCTCTTTTTGCATGTGCTTCAGCCCGCTCAGCCTGATGCTCCATTTGTTTTGCAAATCGTTCCCCCCAGGCTTCCATTTTTTTTGCAAAATCTTCATCATCCCATTTTCCTTCAAACTTCTTAGCCCATGCTTCCATTTGCTTCCCATATTTCTCACCCCATTCTTTGCCAAACTTCTCTCCCCAGATTTCCATTTTTTCTGCAAAATCTTCTCCATACTCCTCTTCAAATTCTTTTGTGTACTCTTGTAAATATTTTTCGCCATCCTTTTTATAGGCATCATAATCAAACTTAATGGTATTAACCCTGGCAGGCAAAGGTGGCAATTCAGGAAATTCAGGTAACTCCGGGAGTTCAGGTAGTTCGGGTAGCTCCGGAGCTTCAACATGAAAATCTATTTCAGGCATCTCTGCCAGTTCATACTTTAGCTCTTTGATTATTGCTCTTACTGCATCTCCATCACCATAATCATCAACTCTGTAAGCCCATACATTTGGGGCCCTTCCTTTGGTACTTATTGAAACTGTATTACTTGAAGCATCTACATCTACATTCCAAGACTTAAGAGCATCTTCTAACTCTTCATTACTTAATTCTTCTCCTTCAATATAGGCTTCTATTTCAACCACATCTCTATTCCATGTATCAATAATTATATTACAATGGCTTGTGTTTAAATCAACCTTCACATCCTTGTTTACCTTTATAGATTGCGAAACTTTGGTTAATTTTTGCTGTGCTATAATACTTCCTGTCGCCAAAAAGATTAAGACTAACAATGTTAATTTTATGATTTTTCTGTTCATTTTTTGATTTTTAGATAGATTGTACACCTTCAGCATCAGCATCAGAGGTACTAAGTTCTTTTAATTGTGATTTTAATCTATACAATAGATTTAAACGAAGTTTTAAATTATCAATTAATGCGTTTATTGTTAACTCACTTGGCCCGGATGCTGTTAATTCAAGAGATAATCGCTCATACTCTTTATCCAGTTCATTCAATTGTGATAAATACCCATCAAACAAATCCTTTGTCTCTGGGGTGTAGGCCATCTTAGACAATTCTAAATTTATACTAGCTAAGTAATAATCTTCAACCTTTTTAAGCCCCGGAGAAATGTCACCCAAAGTTATTGGTTCCAGAGTTTGGTTATCTACTATAGTAGCAGGTTTATCATCTATTACAGATGGAATTTGAAAATATTTAAGCGCTCCAAAACTTAGGCCTAATAACACTGCTACACTTGCTGCAACTTTAATCCAGTTAAATTTGGGTGTTTTCTTTACAGGAAAGGCCTCATCCAGCTTCTTTAAAAATCTATTCTGATGATTATCCGGCATCTTTTCATAAGCTATTTTATCATCCTTAAATAACTCCCTAATATCTTGCGCCATTTTTTTCAAATTTTAACAGTTCTTGCAATTTTGATTTACCTCTGGACAATTGTGTTCTTGATGCCACTTCAGAGATATCAAGAATCTCAGAAATCTCCTGATGGTCATACCCTTCAATTAAATATAGCATCACAACATATTGATATTTATCGGGTAATTTATTAATTGCCGCTTTTACATCGTTTAATGTAATTGTATCTTCTACCAACCATTTGTCATCTTTATAAGTATCAACTACTTTAAGGTGCACCTCTTCTAATTCTATAAGCTGTTGCTTTTTTGATTTTAAAAGGTCAATACTTTTATTAACAACAATGCGTTTTATCCATGCTCCAAAAGTAACTTCCGCTTTAAACTGGTATAGCTTTTCAAAAGCCTTGATGAAAGACTCTTGTACTACATCCTCAGCATCAGCAGTATCCTTCAAAAACCGTTTAGCAACAATATACATCCCATCGCAGTACTGGTTGTATAACTGCATTTGTGCTTTTCGGTTGTTCTGTTTACATTGTTCTATAATGTCAACTTGAAACATACTGTGTTTTTACTTCTGGTTTATGTTAGTTCGTTTTAAAGACGATAAAAAAAATATAATGTTGCAAAAAATAAATATTTTTTTACTCTTGTATAACAAAGCTAAATAAATCTGCGTTTGCACTTTAGTAGTTTGTGCTTTTAAATTATCTTTACTCCTTCTTAAATTGCTATATATGAACACCCTTTTAAAACGTATCTTAATTCTATTATCCATAATAGCATTAGGGTTATTTTTATATTCTGTTTTAGTAGAAAATATTTTTGCTCCCAGATTAAGCCCAAAAGATACTGTTGAATTTAAATTAAACGACTTAAAGCTTGAAGTGTTTTATAACAGGCCATATAAAAAAGATAGAGAAATTTTTGGGGCGTTAGTACCCTTTGATCAAGTTTGGCGTACCGGGGCCAACGAAGCTACTACGTTTGAGACCAACCAAATACTTGATATTAACGGTATGCCTTTGGCTCCTGGCAAGTATACTTTATGGACCGTTCCTAAAGATTCTACATGGATCGTTATTTTTAATTCAAAACAGTATAAATGGGGGGTCAATGAAAAAATGGAACCTATGTGGGATCCCAATTACGATGTTATTAATACTGAAGTTCCTGTACAAAAGCTGGGGAAATATGTTGAACAGTTTACTATAGCCTTTGATAACTCCACTGATAATTTATCTTTAACTATGGCTTGGGACAATGTAAAAGTTGCAGTTCCTTTAAAGTAACACTATAAACAACTTTTTTGTCACATAATTTCTGCAAATAAAATTGTAAATTAGACAAAGATTAGTCTATTCGTGTCCAAGGAAAAAAAATCAGCATTACAAGAAAACAAAGGTGTTTCCTCTTCAGAAGTCACTAATGAATCCTCTATCAACTCTATTAAATCAAAGCGTAAAAAAAGCTTAGATGCAGCCACTGTAATTACAAGTATTTTAGACAAAAACATAACGGCCTTAAGCCGGGCAATAACATTAGTAGAAAGTAAAAATCCTAAACATTTACAACAAGCCCATACTATTTTAAAAGGCTGCCTGCCTTATGCCAATAGGTCTGTTAGAATTGGGATTACCGGGGTTCCCGGAGTTGGAAAGAGCACCTTTATTGAAGCCTTAGGCAAATATTTACTGTCAAAAGGCAAACGTGTTGCGGTTTTAGCCATTGATCCCAGTAGTAGCGTAACCAAGGGGAGTATATTAGGAGATAAGACCAGAATGGAAGATCTGGTAAAAGATAAAAATGCTTTTATAAGGCCATCAGCATCAGGAGATTCATTAGGCGGTGTGGCCAGGAAAACCCGAGAGACTATTATTCTATGTGAAGCTGCAGGTTTTGATATCATTATTATTGAGACTGTTGGGGTTGGGCAAAACGAAACTATTGTACATAGTATGGTAGACTTCTTTTTACTTTTAAAATTAGCCGGAGCCGGAGATGAGCTGCAAGGCATAAAGCGCGGTATTATTGAAATGGCAGATGTTATTGCTATCAATAAGGCTGATGGTGATAATTTAAAAAGAGCAAAACTTGCTCAGATTGAATTTAGCAGAGCACTTGATCTTTATCCGCAAAGATCATCAAATTGGCAGCCTAAAGTTTCTATTTGCAGTGCTATAAAAAATGAAGGAATAGATGCTATCTGGAAGCTCATACAAGATTATATAAAAATCACGTCTCAAAACAACTATTTCGATTTAAAACGAAATGAGCAAAACAAATATTGGCTCATTCAAACTATAGAAGCACAATTGAAAACTGATTTTTTCAATACGCCTAAAATCAAAAAAGAATTAAAAAAGCAATTAAAACGTATTGAAACTAATCAAACCACACCTTTTGCAGCTGCTGATTACTTACTGAAATTACAATAGGCTTAAGGTGTCATAAAACGTTTAAGCGCATATTTTCCTAAACTATAAAATAAGTACCCGGAAATAGCTCCAAAAGTAAGCCCGCATACTATATCCAAAGGATAATGAACACCTACATAAATTCTACTGTAAGCAACAACAGCACTCCAAAACAGTAAAATGAAAATTAGGTTTTTAAAATAAGGCCTTAACATTAAACCGGCAAAAACCGCTGCCGCCATTGAATTTGAAGAATGTCCGGAAAAGAAACCATACTTACCACAGCGCACAGCAATAAAACGCATTTGATCAATTAAATCTACTTCCCCGCATGGCCTTGGTCTTTGAAACCCCCGTTTAAAAACGTTGGTTATCTGGTCTGTAAACGTTATCATTAATGCAACTACAACTACAAAAACCAATAAAGATTTTAATCCATATTTTCTATAAAGTAAATAGAGCAATACAGCATATAATGGAATAAACGTTAATTTATCAGTAATAACAAGCCATAGTCCATCCCAAAATGGCGCCCCTAAATTGTTCAAAAACAAAAATAGTTGAGTATCGTATTCTAAAAGTTGTTCCATCATGTATAAGCCGGTTATTCTTGGTATTTAGCAATTTCGCTATCATAAAAATCTGTGGCCAATTTTATAGCAAGTTCTGTTTCTGCCTCTAATTCTTTTTGATCTTCAGCTTCAAAATCCTCAAACCATTCTACCTCATCATTCTCAAGGTTAATTATGAATCTTGGGAACTCTGTATGTATAACATAAATAGCGTTGGGGTGATCTGTATTATCTCCTAGTATAAATTTTGGAAGTGTCATTTTTAGATTTTTATATGTTATTTAATCATATTTAGCCATTGGTAAAGTTTTCTTTTTAATCTTAAAAAGCACTTTATCAAACTTTTTCTCTTGTATCATTTTTTTATCTTCCTCATTAATTACAAAACAAACTTTGGTTAGCCATCTGTCGGAAATATTTGAGTAATCCGATTCAATTTCCTCTGTATCCGAAACATAGACGCGTTCCTTTTCTCCTTCAACAAATATAAGGCTACTTCCTTTATAAGTTTTGATATTTGTACTACTTAAAATTGAAGCATCCATAAATTCATAATCTGTTAAATTCTGAAATGATATAATATCTTTTAAACTTGTTCTTTAATTAACCGCCTTGTTAAATAATTAAATCGGATATATAACAAAATCGCGGCCGTTGTTAAACCGGCTAACAACCCCAACCAAATACCAAAACTCCCATAGGCATGTGCTTTGCCTAAAAACCAACTAATAGGAAAGCCTACCAACCAATAAGAAATGAATGTAATAATTGTTGGTATTTTAACGTCCTGAAGCCCTCTTAAAGCCCCTAGTACCAAAACCTGTATACTATCACTTATTTGAAAAATAGCAGCTGCTACCAATAACTTTGATGCTATACCTACCACTTCTCTATTATCTATAAAGTTCTCAACATCGTCAAAATCTACATAAATTTTGGGCAATTGACTATGAAAAGCAAAGAAAAGTAACGCAAAACCAATTGCAAATAAAGTACCTAATACAAAGAGTGAAAATGCAATTCTGCGTAACTCATGATACGCTTTTAATCCTTTTTGATTTCCTACCCTTATCATGGCGGCCACACTTAAACCGGTTGCGACCATAAATGTCATAGAACTCAAATTCAAAGCAATTTGATTTGCAGCCTGTGGGTTTTTACCCAATAGCCCGCTCAGCCAAATGGCTGCTGTAAAAATAGCGACTTCAAAAAACATTTGCATAGCACTGGGAGCTCCCAAATTAAGGAGCTTTCTAAGCATTAATTTATTGAGTACAAAAAACTTTATATGGGTTACATAGGCTTTTGACTTGTCCTTGCTTTTAAGTAAAAACCATAAGTACCATATCATTATAACTCGGGATGCCAATGTTCCGTATGCAGCTCCTACAATACCTAGTTCGGGAAATCCAAACTTTCCAAAAATCAATACATAGTTTAATATCACATTTACTACATTACCCAAAAGTGTAGCGTACATAGGATATTTAGTCATAGATAGCCCATCACTAAATTGCTTAAATGCCTGAAATATAACCAGTGGAATTAATGATACAGCAACCAGATCTAAATACGGAATTGCGAGTTCAACTACTTCCTTTGGCTGTTGCATGAAGTACATTAAAGGCTTTGCAAAAAATACCATTAAAAAAAGAAGTACTCCAATTATTGTACATAAAAATAATCCATGTTTAAATGATGATTTTCCTTGTATAAAGTCATTAGCTGCATCGGCTTCGGCCACCAAAGGTGTGATTGCAGTAGAAAAACCAATTCCTAAGGACATGGCAACAAACATAAAGCTATTACCTAAAGAAACAGCTGCCAACTCAGCAGTTCCTAATTGTCCAACCATTATGTTATCTATAAAACTAACAAACGTGTGGCCCAGCATCCCTAACATTACAGGTGCTGCCAACTGCAAATTGTATTTAAATTCTTTGGTATAGGCAGTTAATTGCATGTGATAAAAATAAGCTTTATTTAGTGGGAATTTGGAAAAATAATTGCAACAATTAGACTTATTAACACATGTTAATAAATCTTTATGTTTTCTTTAATTCAGAGTGTTTTAATTTCTTACATTTGCTTAGCTCGTAAATGAGCTATCTCATTAAGACTATATAGCAAAATCATCAGAAACATTTAGCTATCATTTATTAGGGATTAAAATTATTGCTCAAAGTTTCAAAACATTAAGGAGGAAAGTAACTTTCCTCCTTTTTTGTTTTATAACATTATATATTCTTTTCAATACCTAAAAAACAAAAATTTTACAGTGATAAAATTGAGTCTTTTTTAGCTGTTTCAAATTCATTTATGATATCCTCAACTATTTTGGCTACAGGTTTAACATCATGTATTAAGCCGGAAATTTGGCCAATTTCCAGTTCTCCGTTTTCCAGGTCACCTTCAAACATTCCTTTTTTAGCGCGTGCTCTTCCAAGTAAATCTTTTAATTGCTGTACCGTTGGTCCGGTTTTATACAAATCCTGAACCTGGTTGTAAAACGTATTTTTAATCAACCTAACCGGTGCTAACTCTTTTAAGGTTAACTGGGTATCTCCTTCTTTAGCATCAATAACAGCTTGCTTAAATGCTTCATGAGCTGAGCTTTCTTCACTCGCTACAAACCGACTGCCAATTTGCACGCCTTCAGCTCCCAAAATCATGGTTGCCAACATTCCCCTTCCCGTAGCAATCCCACCCGCTGCTATAAGAGGCACCTCTATTTGTTCTTTTACCATAGGAATTAGGGTTAGTGTGGTAGTTTCATCTCTCCCGTTATGCCCTCCTGCTTCAAAACCTTCAGCCACAATGGCATCAACACCGGCACCTTGAGCTTTTAGCGCAAACTTTAGACTACTTACTACGTGCACTACAATGATTCCTCTTTCCTGTAACCATGAGGTCCATGTTTTTGGGTTTCCGGCCGAGGTAAACACAATTTTAACGCCTTCATCCACAATAATGTTCATAATATCTTGAATATTTGGATAAAGCATGGGCACATTAATTCCAAAAGGTTGGTCGGTAGCTTTTTTACATTTCTGAATGTGTTCGCGTAACACTTCCGGATACATGGACCCGGCTCCTATAAGGCCTAAAATTCCTGAGTTACTTGATGCTGAAGCTAACCGCCATCCACTATTCCAAACCATACCTGCCTGAATTATGGGGTATTTGATATTGAAAAGTTTTGTAATTCTATTGGGCATATTATTGTTTCACAATTTTGAAGGTTTTGTTTTCTCCGGTATTTAGTATATATAAACCCGATGATAAAAAAGACAGATCTATATTATCATCTGTTTCACGGTTCAAATCAAACTCACTAATTTTTTTACCCCAAATATCAAATAGATATAATTTTGCCAAGCCTGAGCTATCAATAAATCCTGATATATAAAGTTTCCCCGTTGTTGGACTGGGAAATACAATTAATTCTTCAGTATCTTCAGGGACATTCCCAAAACCCAAACCTGCATTTAAAGCCTTTTCAAAATCAGGAATACCATAACCCAAAAAATTATCCGGATTTTCATATTGAGACGCATACTCTCTTACTAATTGCATAATCTCTTCATTATTTTTATCTGGTAATGCCTGCCATAAACAAGTTACAGCCCCTGCCATAATTGGTGAGCTAAAGGACGTTCCGTTTGAAGTTGCAGTAGTATTATTTTCGGTAATAACATAGCTTGCCAATCCTTGCGCTACTACATCCGGTTTTTGATTAGGTTGGGCTGCACTCCCTTTTGAACTAAAGAAAGCATAAGCCCCGTTAGCATTTACGGCTCCAATACTTAAAACCCCAGATGCATCGGCAGGAGCTCCCACAATTTGCCAGCTATCATTTCCTGAATTTCCTGCTGAAGTCACTAAAAGCATCCCCTTCTCAAACGCAATATTTGCCCCTTTTGTAATATAGGCGGTGTTGCCATTCATATCTGAAGGTGAATAACTATAGTTAGGATTATCATAAGTGGTATAACCTAAAGATGTATTAATAACATCAACACCTAAGCTATCAGCACGTTCTGCTGCTTCAACCCAATAACTTTCTTCTACAGGTGTTTCTGAAGTAGCATCTTCTGTGATAAACAAAAAATAGCCGGCATCTGGAGCAGTCCCCACAAACTGATCTTGAATAAACCCGGCCATGGTACTTAGCACCAGGGTTCCATGGTTACTGGTATTATTGGTATAAACGTCTTCCTCTCTATTTACAAAATCATAACTTCCCAACAAGTTATTTGTACTACGTAACCTTTCAAAGGCAGACATGATGTTTACATTTGGAAAACCGGCATCCAGGACTGCAACAGTCATCCCTGCTCCTGTATAATTCTCCTGATGTAAAATATGCCCATTCAACATATCTATTTGATTGAAAGCATTTCCATAGTTAAAGTCGGTGAATACACTTTCAAATTTTGAATTCAATTTTTCCTTTGATGTCTTACTGGTATTCAAATCTTTATCAGCAAACTCAATATGACTGACAAAACTTAAGTCATCTAAAGCTTGAATATTAACTATACTTCCCCTAACATGTACGGCATTAAACCATTTTGATTTAGCTTTTACCGTGATACCTGTTGAACTTTTAAGTTGAGCTATATAATCTTCATCTACGGGAACATCACGCTCATCAATGGGGATATTATGTAATGCTTTTCTATTAATGGCCTTTTGTGAAAGAATACTAATAGGATTTGCAATTGAAGCTGTTACATCTTTTTTATCCAACAAATATACCCAGGCATCTTCCTGGGCTAAGGCATTTAAACACGAAAAAAAAAGTAGTACAATAAGTAATCCTTTCTTCATAACTTAGAATTTTTATTGCTAAGTTACGAAATCACTCCTGAACCTATAAGCTCATCATCAATATACCAGGCCACAAACTGCCCTTCTGTTATGGCAGACTGATAATTTTCAAATTCAACATACAACCCCGAATCCACTTTATACAATTTAGCTTTCTCTAAGGGTTGCCTATACCTTATTCTTGCTTTAACCTCCATAGTTTCATCGGTCTTCAAGCGTAAATCTTCACGAATCCAATGCAATTCTTCGTTGGAAACAAATAATGCTTTTTTAAGTAAGCCAGGATGTTCTTTACCTTGCCCTGTGTAAATAACATTCTCCTCAACGTTGGTATCAATAACAAACAAAGGCTCAGCAGTACCACCTACAGCCAAACCTTTTCGCTGACCTTTTGTAAAGTAATGAGCTCCCTGATGTTTACCAACTATTTTACCATGATCTGCCCTATAGTTGATCTTTCTTGATAAGTATCTGAGTTTGTCTTCTTCTGAATTAAATTCGGTTTCACCCTCAATAAAAATGCCCTGTTCTTTTGGTACTTCAACTATAATTCCTTCTTTAGGCTTTAGTTGCTGTTGAAGGAAATCCGGCAGTTTAACTTTGCCAATAAAACATAAACCTTGAGAATCCTTCTTCTCTGCGGTTACCAAATCAAGTTTTGTTGCTATATCACGTACTTCCGGCTTGGTTAATTCACCAATTGGAAATAATGATTTTGCCAATTGTTCTTGTGAAAGCTGACATAAAAAATAAGATTGATCTTTATTACCGTCTACCCCGGCTAACAATTGATAAACAGGTTTTCCTTCCTTTACAACAGTTCCTTTTCTGCAATAATGTCCGGTAGCCACATAATCTGCGCCAAGCTCTAAAGCAATATTCATAAAAACATCAAACTTTATTTCTCTGTTACAAAGCACATCAGGGTTTGGGGTACGTCCTTTTTCATATTCATGGAACATGTAATCTACAATACGCTCTTTGTACTGTTCACTTAAATCTACCGTTTGAAATGGAATTCCCAGTTTTTCTGCAACTAACATAGCATCATTACTATCATCCAGCCAAGGGCATTCATTTGAAATAGTGACTGAATCATCATGCCAGTTCTTCATAAATAACCCTATAACGTCATACCCCTGTTGCTTTAACAAATATGCTGCTACACTGGAATCAACTCCTCCTGAAAGACCAATTACTACTCGTTTCATCTTAAAAAATTAGTCCACAAAGATACATATAATTGCAAGATTTTTTACGCTATAGCTTTTTATAATAAAGTACCTAAAAATTTATAATGTTTATCTTTTTTAAATAAATTTTAAACAAAATATTAAATTTTGTTTATTTTTTTATTATTTTTGTTAAACAAAATATGTAACTTCAAAAAAATCGAGATGAAAACATCAAAATTATTCCAAAACGCATCGGTTGTTTTTATGAGCTTATTCTTGTTGATATCATGTAATAATGATGATGACAATAATCTACCTATAGCAACACCGCTTAACATTGTTGAACTCGCTCTGGCATCACCGAATTTATCAAATTTAGTGGCTGCTTTACAAGCCGCAGACGGAGATCTGCTTAATGTTTTAAGCGATCCCGGTCCATTTACCATTCTTGCACCAGATAACAATGCCTTCCAAGCTTTATTAGACAGTAATCCAAATTGGAACAGCATAGAAGACATTGATACGGCTGTACTCTCTCAGGTATTATTAAATCATGTTATTGTGGGTACACCTTTGATGGCTGCTGATTTAACAGGTTTAGGCTCTGGTTATACCTCTACAGAAGCTACTGGTGCCGGAGGTAATAAAATGAGCTTATTCTTTGATACCTCCAATGGCGTAAGCTTTAATGGGATATCAAAAGTAAGTATGGCTGATAAAGAGGCTACAAATGGAGTCATTCACATAGTTGATGCTGTAATAGGCCTACCCAATATTGTTGACCATGCCGTAGCAAATCCAAACCTTACAAGCTTAGTGGGAGCATTAACAACTGGTGGAAACACAACATTTACTGATTTATTATCAACGCCGGGGGACTTTACAGTTTTTGCTCCAACCAATGATGCCTTCATTGCATTCACCAACCCCAATAGTAACCCTTTAGATGCTATCTTATCTAATCATGTAGTGGTTGATGCCACGGCTGTGTCATCCGGCTTAACAAATAGCTATGTTAATACTGCGGCTACTTATAGTGATACTAATAAAAATTTAAGCCTATATATAAATACAGATAGCGGCGTTACTTTAAATGGCATGTCAAATGTTACCCTCCCGGACATCATAGCCTCAAATGGTGTCATACATGCCGTTGATGCCGTTATTGATATTCCAACTGTTGTCACTTTTGCTGTAGCCGATCCAACGTTTTCAACACTGGTAACCGCTTTAACAACATTAACCCCAGCAACAGACTTTGTTTCTGTACTTTCAAATACAAACGGTTCCGGAGCAGACCCATTCACTGTATTTGCTCCGACAAATGATGCTTTTTCAGCCATCACAATTCCGTCAGACGAAGCTGTTCTGACAAATATATTATTGCATCATGTTATGGGTGGACTAAATGTAGCTTCGGCTGACTTAAATAACCCCGGAGACACTACAGCTCCAAGTTTAGAAGGTGATAATTTAACGGTTACTTTACCGGGATCTAATTCAAATATAGCTGATTTAACAGATGGCTCAGGAAACTCTGATATAGGTATTATTGCTGTTGACGTGCAAGCCGGAAATGGTGTTATCCATGTCATAAATAAAGTAGCTATACCGGATCTAATGAATTAATATTAGTTTGGTTTGTTGATTTGTAGACATTTCTATTCTCTCAAGAGATTGTCTATGATGAAGGGCTCCTTAAGAAATTAAGGAGCTTTTTTTATATATTTTGGAATATAGGTGAAATCCTCTTCTTTAACTAATTTACCACCCTCATAATATTTCCAGACACCGTCTTTTTTTCCTCTTTTGTATACCCCTTCAGATAACAGCTCTCCTTTAGAGTTATAAAACTTTGCCATACCATGTAGTTCACCTGCAACATAAATATATTCTTTTAAAATCACATTTTTATTGGAATATATAATTGATGGCCCTTCTAATTTTCCATTCTTATAATTTTGTTTCTCTGCTATTTGTTTATTTGAGTAATACACTATGCGTTCTCCTGAAAGTTCTCCCTGGGTATTGTAATGTTCTAATGTCATTAATTCATCAGAGTTCTTTTGATAATACTTCCAGGTTCCTATATAGGTTCTACCATCCATCTGGCCTTCACTTATCACCTTACCATTGGATGCTAAAAATCTGACCTGTGCAATTGGATTGTCTTTATTAAAAATCTTGGTAGCCGTTAAAACCGGTTTATTTCTTATGTTTTTATAAAACTTAAACATGCCCACTTCTTTACCATGTTCAAATTGCCCTTCATACCGCAGTATTTTAGTATTTTCAAAATATTTTTTCCAAACACCATGGCGCTTGTTATCTGTATCTAATTGATTAATATCCTGAGCAAAAAGAAAACCACTAAAAAGTAAACAGGTTAAAAAACAAAAGACTCTTTCCATTTTTTTATAGTATTAATAACGCTTTCGCGGAAGTTACTAATTATTAACGTTGATATTTTAAATTTCTTGTAACAAAAAAGCTGCCAAAACAATTCTTTTGGCAGCCTTTTTATTAAAATATAAGTTACTACTTACGTTTTTGTTGTGCTTGTTTTTGTTTTTCGGCCTGCTCCATCATTTCGGCCATTTTCTTCTGAAACCTATTCTGCTTTTTTGGTTTCTTTTTCTTCTCTTGTATATCAGCATGAATCTTGTCCTCATCAAGAATATAATTCTTAATAACCAATATAATACCTATACTAATTAGGTTTGAAATGAAATAATATAAACTCAAACCAGAAGCATAATTATTAAAGAAAAACAGCATCATGATTGGAGAGAAATACATCATATATTTCATCATTTTTGCCATATCCGGCATCCCTTCCTGCTGTGGTTGAGCACTCATATTCTGTCCGGTAGTCAATCGCATATAAAAGAATATGGCTATTGATGCCAAAATAGGAAACAAACTTACATGATTACCATAAAATGGTATGTTAAATGGTATGTTTGCAATAGTATCATAAGATGATAAGTCATCGGCCCAAAGGAATGACTTTTGTCTTAGATCAAAAGCTGATGGAAAAAATTGGAATAACGCATAGAATACCGGTAATTGTATCAAAGCCGGTAAACAACCTGCCATCGGACTAGCTCCTGCTTTGGTCTGTAGCGCCATAGTCTCTTGTTGCGCTTTCATCTTGTTATTCTTATGTTTTTCTCGGATGGCATCCAGCTCAGGTTTTAAAATTTTCATTTTGGCCTGAGACAAGAATTGCTTATACTGAACAAATGATAACAGTATTTTCACCAATATAGTCATTACTACAATAGCAATTCCATAGGGCATAAAACCTCCTAAGAAGCCAAATAACGGCATAAAAACATAGCGGTTAATCCATCCAAAAATACCCCAGCCAAATGGCACTAATTCGTCCAGATTTCTGCCATAGGCATTTAAAACTTTAAAATCACTCGGACCATAGTACCAATTCATAGATTCACTAAGCTCACCTCCTTGTAATTCTAAAGGCATTTTTGCTGCAAAAGTTTTGGTGTAAACGGTATCAATCGTTTCATCTTTAACTAAGTTCTCAGCTTTAATATGAGCTGTTTTAAAAGCTTTATCCGTTAATAATACTGATGAAAAGAAGTGCTGTTTGAACCCTATCCAGGTAACGTCTTTAATATCTTTATCTGCATCTCTGGCTCCTGTATAGTCATCTTTTCCTCCTCCGTACTCATAATGAATATCCGTATACCTGTTTTCATATGAAATACTCTTTGCGTGACGGAACCCTTTTAATTTCCAGTCCAGGTTTATCTCTTGCGAGTTATTGATGACATCACTTAAACCTTGTGAACGAATCGTGAAATCCAACATGTAATCGCCTTCCTTTAACTCGTAACGATACTCTAAAAATTTACTTTCAGATACTTTAAGCTTCATAGAAACTACCGTAACATCACCATTTTTAGTAACCGAAGGAATAAATGGCAAGTCCTTAGTATTTAAAATTCTGCTATCTGTAGTTCCAAAATTAATATTAAAAGAGGCATTATCATCTTTTACCAAATAGATAGGAATTGAATCATAATCAACAAATTGCTTTAACCTTACTTCTGAAAGATATCCGCCTTTGTTGCTAAATGTAAGTTCTAACAAATCACTTTCAACAACGGTTTCTTTGTTTGATGAATTAATTGCTGAATAAGCAAAAGCCCCTAATTTATTTCTGAGTTGAACTTGCTGTAATGAATCTGCACCTGAACCGGTAGCATAATCTGTTGTTGCAACGTCTAAAGTTTGCTCCTGTACTTTATCTTTTTGTTCTGCCTCTACCTGTTCTTGCTTAGCTTTTTCTTGAGCCTCAAGTTCTTCTGGTGTTGGCTGATTCTGCCATAGCATATAGGCTAAAATCCCGAAAATAAGAACAAATCCTATAATCGAATTAATATCTAATTTTTTTTCTTCCATGAATTCTATTAGTGTCTATTAAAAAGATTCCCGCTTAAGCAGGAATGTCAATAACTTATCAATAAGCTATCCAATATTGATTTTATGCCATAGTGGCACTTTTTCTTCCTTTACTATATTTTAACGCTGCGCTTACAAAAGCTACAAATAACGGATGCGGGTTAGCCACTGTACTTTTATATTCCGGATGATACTGTACACCAACAAACCAAGGATGTTCCGGTATTTCAACTATTTCTACCAAACCGGTATCGGGGTTTAACCCTGTAGCTAACATACCTGCCTTTTCCATCTGATCTTTATAGTCACTGTTAAATTCATAACGGTGTCTATGACGTTCTGCAATACTTTCGGTTTTATATATGTTACGTACAATACTTCCTAATTTTAGATCACAAGCCCAGGCCCCCAGACGCATGGTACCGCCTTTATCTGTAATGTTTTTTTGATCCTCCATTAAATCAATAACGGGATTAGCTGTTTTAGCATTCATTTCTGTAGAAGCCGCATCAGAAACCCCCAGTACATTTCTGGCAAACTCAATAACAGCCATTTGCATACCTAAACAAATTCCTAAAAACGGAATATTGTTTTCACGCACATACTGCACAGCGTCAATTTTACCGTCTATACCGCGTTCTCCAAATCCGGGAGCGACCAAAACACCATCTAAATGCCCTAGTTTTAATTTAACATTATCGCGGTTTATATATTCAGAATGTATAGACTCTACATTTACTTTTACCTCATTTTCTGCACCAGCATGAATAAAAGCTTCCAGTATAGATTTGTACGAATCCTGTAACTCTACATATTTACCTATCAAACCAATGGTTACCTCGGTTTTTGGATTTTTATGACGATGTACAAACTGATTCCATCTTTCTATATTAGGCGTGGAGCATTCAAGTCCCAACTTTTCAAGTACAACTTTATCTAAACCTTCAGTCAGCATTAAGTTAGGTACATCATAAATAGTAGAAGCGTCAATAGACTGGATAACCGAATCTTCTTTTACATTACAAAACAATGCCAGTTTACGTCTCAGCTCCTTAGGTAAATTATGCTCTGTTCTACAAACTAAAATATCTGCCTGTACTCCACTTTCCATCAAGGTCTTTACACTATGTTGGGTGGGTTTTGTTTTTAATTCACCTGCAGCCGATAAGTAGGGTACTAATGTTAAGTGAATAACTATACCATTATTTTCTCCTAAATCCCAACGTAACTGCCGTACTGCCTCAACATATGGTAAGGATTCAATATCACCAACAGTCCCCCCTATTTCTGTAATTACAATATCATAATCACCGGATTTTCCTAAAATCTGAACCCGTTCTTTAATCTCGTCTGTGATATGCGGAACTACCTGAACTGTTTTTCCTAAAAATTCACCTCGGCGTTCTTTTTCAATAACACTTTGATAGATTCTACCAGTGGTGACGTTATTGGCCTGACTAGTTGGTCTGTTTAAAAAACGCTCATAGTGTCCCAGGTCCAGATCAGTCTCTGCTCCATCTTCAGTAACGTAACATTCTCCATGTTCATACGGATTTAATGTTCCCGGATCAACATTAATATAAGGGTCTAATTTTTGAATAGTAACTCTATAACCTTGAGCCTGCAATAATTTAGCAAGTGAAGCTGCTATAATACCTTTTCCTAAAGATGATGTAACTCCTCCGGTTACAAATACGTATTTTGTTGTAGTTGACATGTTGCGCTTTTAAACGCAGGCAAATTTACAAAATTAAAATAGTTATTTAAGAAATGTTTTTTAGTTATTTGATCGCAACTTGTTAACAATGGTTTCAAGTGTTTTTCATGGCTTTCATTCATTTAACTAACTTGATTTTGTTAAAAGTTCCAACTATCTTCGTTTAATAACAATTGGAGTGAAGCCTCATATTAATATTCGCTAAACTAACAAAGCTATACACAGTTGAGAAAACAAAAAATTAAAGAGGCTAATAATGAAAATCGCTATTGAAGATTACAATCCGAAATGGCCCGCTCATTTTCAACAAATAGTAACCAAACTAAATAACATCCTTGTAGATTTCAGCCCTAAAATTGAGCATATAGGAAGTACTTCTGTGCCTAATTTAATTGGAAAGATGGGAATGAATATTAATGATGGCAAAATGAGTTTATAAAACCGAAGAAGTAAAAGCAGTTTTATGGTATAAAAAAATTCAGATAATCTTTAATACTACTCCTTTTTTAAAACATAAGTATACAACCACATTAAGGTAAAGGTTGGAATAATGTCCAATCCAGGGACCGCTTCTTCAACAAAGGCTATAATACCGGCTATTTTCCCGGATTTCCCTTTATATAACTTAGTCATTAACCATCCGGCAATTGGAGCCCAAATTACGTCTCCAAACTCCCCAATTCCAGGGATAAAATAGGAAATACATCCTATGGCATCTAATACAATACCTATTAATAATTTTGTGTATTTATTCATCAAGTGTTATTTAATACCTCTCTATAAACAAGAAATATACCAAAACTTGTAATACGTCACTTTCCTATAAGCTTTAAAAACTCATTTCTGGTTTCTATCTTTTCAAACTGCCCCCTAAACCCGGAAGTTGTAGTTACAGAATTTTGTTTTTGTACACCACGCATCATCATACACATATGTGAAGCTTCAATAACAACGGCTACACCTTGAGGTTTTAAAGTATCATTTATACAATCTAAAACTTGTTCTGTTAAGCGTTCCTGCACTTGTAACCGCCTGGCAAAAACATCTACTATTCTGGGAAGTTTGCTCAAACCAACAATATATCCATTTGGGATGTATGCTATATGGGCTTTACCAAAAAAAGGTAAAATATGATGTTCACATAAGGAGTACAATTCAATGTCTTTAACTATGACCATTTCATTATACGACTCTTTAAACATAGCGCCTTTAAGAATTTCAACAGGATCCTGCTCATAGCCTTGTGTTAAAAATTGCATGGCCTTTGCTGCACGTTCAGGTGTTTTTAAAAGACCATCCCGATTGGTATCTTCTCCTAAATCTGTTATAATGTTCTTATACCGGTCTTTAACATCATCAGTAACCTGCATATTATATTCTTCAAAACTTTTATATGGCATGCTTTTTAGTATTTCTTTATGTTTTAAATTTAAAGGTAGTCAAAATAAGTTTTACTGCATTATTTAAGAAAAATCAATTAACATTTAACGTTTTATTGGCAATTATAGAATTTCTCAAAATTAGCTTTGTAATATCAGTTAAAATAAAGAGCCCCAATCATCAATCAAATCAAGATCATGAAGCAATTAACAATTTTAATACTATTGTTTTGCATATCCTTACATTTTGAAGCTCAAACTAAAAAGGTTTATCAAATAACAAGAACTGAACACCCTCCAACCATTGATGGTATTTTAAATGAAAGTACCTGGGATAATTTACAAATCGCCACAGATTTTATTCAGTTTAGGCCTGATGTTGGTAAAAATCCGGAACATAGCAAAAGGTCTGAAATAAAAATGACCTATGATGATAAGGCTATTTATATTGCTGCGTATTTATATGATAACCCTGACGATATCTTACGTCAGTTTACACAACGGGATAATTTTGGGCAATCAGATTTTTTTGGTATTATTTTTAATCCCAATAATGATGCACAAAACAACACTGAATTTTTTGTATTTAGCTCAGGTACACAGGCAGATGCTATTGAAAGTCCTAACATAGGTGAGGATTTTGGTTGGAACGCCGTTTGGGACAGTGCTGTAAAAATAGTTGAAGACGGCTGGGTTGTTGAAGTAAAAATACCATACAGATGCCTGCGTTTTACGCAACAGGAAGATCCTACCTGGGGCATCCAATTTCACCGTCACTATAGAAAAACAAGAGCACAATTTACCTGGAACGCCATTGATGTTACCAAGGATAATTTTGGCTTATACAACGCAGAATTAAAAGGATTACAAAACATTAAACCGCCTACCCGGTTAAGTTTTTACCCCTATGCTTCCGGTTTGGTAAGTAATTATGCCGGTGAAACCGAAACAGATTTTGCAGCCGGCTTAGACCTCAAATATGGTATAACCGAAAGCTTTACCCTGGATGCTACATTAATTCCTGATTTTAGCCAGGCCGGATTCGATAATGTAGAGCTAAACCTTGGCCCTTTTGAACAACGGTTTTCTGAACAACGCCAATTCTTTACAGAGGGTGTAGACCTATTTAACAAGGGCAATCTGTTTTATTCCAGACGGGTTGGGAACGCTCCAACCTATACCCCGGAACTTGAAGATGATGAAGAAATAATTGATTATCCGGAAAAAGTACAACTGATTAATGCTATTAAAATATCAGGAAGAACCAAAAAAGGTTTGGGCATAGGCTTTTTTAATGCTATTACTGAAAAAACATATGCCACTATAGAAAAGGTGAAACAAATCAATCAAAACCTTCCTTTTGAAAATACAGAAACAACAAGAAAAAAAGTTGTAGTGGAGCCATTGGCCAATTATAATATTATGGTTTTGGATCAACAATTTAACAAAAACTCTTCAGTAACACTTATCAACACCAATGTTACAAGAAATGGAAGTTTTAAAGACTCAAACGTTTCAGGGCTGCTGTTTGACATCATGAATAAAAAAAATACTTATGGCACCTTTGGCGAAGTTAAAATGAGCACCTTTAATAATGCTCCTGATAAATCCACAGGATACAGTGCTATGATTGGCGCAGGTAAAAACAGTGGTAAAGTACGTTACAGTGTTGAATATAACTACGCTGATGAGCATTACGATATTAATGATTTAGGCATCCTTTTTAGAAACAACTATAGTAATTATAGTGCAGATATCAGCTATCGGATTTTTGAACCTACAAAACGATTAAACAATTACCGCATTAATGCCTGGTTTAATTATAGGCAACTGGCAAGTCCAAACACATTTACCGGAGCCAATACCGGAATTGCTTATCGGGCAACCAATAAAAAACTACATACTTTTGGTTTTAATGTGAACTGGAATATTGGTAAACGGCATGATTACTTTGAGCCAAGAAATGGCTTTGACAGCTTTTTTACAACAAAAAATTATACTGAGGGTAACATTTGGCTATCTTCAAACTTTAATAACTTCTTTGCTTTAAGCGCCAATTTTGGATATGGTTTAATTTTTGAAAAAGCAAGAGATAATTTCAACAATTGGTGGTTTGGATTTAATCCGCGTTTTAAATTTAATGATAAATTTTTATTAGTCTTAGGATTTGAATATGATGATTATACTGCAGACCGGGGCTACATTAACGGGCAGGATGTAGATGACAATATTATTTTTGGTCAAAGAGAATTAATTGAAACCGAAGCTAGTATATCCGGGAGTTATAATTTTAACCCATTTAATGCCCTTACTTTAAGTTTTAGAAACTATTTGAGTACAGTAACCTATGATAACCACGTCTATAATTTAGAGCATGATGGATCCTTATCAGTATCAAACACCCATACAAAGTATACTATAGGTAGTGACCCTGATTTTAATCCGGACGTTAATTTTAACACCTGGAACCTGGATCTGAGCTATTCCTGGCAGTTTGCTCCCGGTAGTATGCTAACAGCCCTCTACAGAAACCAAATTTTTAATCAATCCAATAACTCAAAGGATGATTACCTTGAAAGCCTTGGCCATTTATTTGATCAGGAAAAAAGGAATACTTTTTCTCTCAGACTAGTTTATTTCATTGATTATAATGACATTAAAAACACTCTTAGGACTAAGACAAAATCATAATTGTACATCACAGTATAAAGTGGTAATTTCACAGCTCATTAATTAAAAAAATGATTCAAGCAAAAAACATCCATAAATATTATGGTAATTTACAGGTATTAAAGGGCGTAGATATCCATATTAAAAAAGGCGAAATTGTTTCTATAGTTGGTGCATCCGGAGCTGGTAAAACAACCCTACTTCAAATATTAGGTACCCTGGACAAGGCTTCATCAAAAGAAGATTTTGAGTTAAGCATAAACAACGCAAACATCAATGCTCTTAAAGATAGGGCCCTGGCAAAATTTAGAAATGAACACATTGGATTTATTTTTCAGTTTCATCAACTACTCCCTGAATTTTCAGCTATTGAAAATGTATGTCTGCCTGCTTTTATAAAAGGTACCAAAAAAGCAGAAGCAGAACAAAGAGCTAAAGAACTTTTAGATTTCTTAGGTTTGACTGACAGGTATCACCACAAACCCAATGAGCTTTCTGGTGGCGAACAACAACGTGTTGCCGTAGCTCGTGCTCTTATCAATAATCCCGGTTTGATTTTTGCTGACGAGCCCTCCGGAAACCTTGATAGCGAATCTGCTGAAAACCTGCACAACCTCTTTTTTAAATTACGTGATGAGTATGGACAAACTTTTGTTATTGTTACTCATAATTCAGATTTAGCCAATATGGCGGACAGAAAGTTAACCATGGTTGACGGCAAGATTGTTGATTAGCCTAAATATGGATTAAACAAGGTTAAACACAATTACACCGTTCTGAACCTATTTTCAGTATCTTAAATAGTTAATAATACAGGACAAGTAAAAGTATCAAACAATAAAAAAACAGCCTGAAAAAGAGCCTCTTCTTTGATTAAATTCAGAACGGATCTTTTCAGGCGGCTTCTTCAAAATTAAAAATCAATTACAATTTAGGCTCCCACCCTTTTTCATAATCTCGTTTCCATAACATTTCAGCGCCTTTATTATTTAAAACACGGCCTGTTTTTGCATCTACATTTAAACTTTCCTTTAGATCTTGAGCTATATTACCCAAATGGCATAGCTGTGTAGAAATAGCGGCCTCTGTAATTGGAGAATTCAGCTTGGTACCTTCTAAAATAGCATCTATAAAGTTCTGCATATGCTTCACAGTCAAGCCGTCAAAACCTACAGTATCTGATGTTTTATTAGCTTTAGACTCCTTTTTTTGGTTTTCAAATTCTCTTTTTAACTCTTTCCCCTTTAAATCATAAAGCACATATTTAGATCTATCTAAATGTATACTCCCTTCTGTTCCATGAATAAGAGCACCCCTTCCTCCTATAGATTTAAAAGCATTACAACTTCTTCCATCCCAGGTTAATGTCTTACCACCTTCAAACTCATAACTCACCATCTGCGTATCAAAAAATTCCCAATCATCTTTATAATGCAGCCTTCCTCCTGCAGATACAACCCGTGATGGATAATCTACACCTAAAGCCCAACGGCAAATATCAATTTCATGCGTACCATTATTGTGAATTTCGCCCGTTCCCCAAGCCCTGAACCAGTGCCAGTTATAAGGGTGTACATTGTCCCTGTAAGCTTCTCTTGGGGCAGGCCCCTGCCACAAGTCCCAATCAAGATATTCTGGCACAGGGACTTCTTTACCAACACCAATGCTTTTTCTGTCATTGGTATATACCGCTTTTGCTGCATAAACATCTCCTATTATACCTTCTCTTATATCTTTAATTGCCTGAGCTGATGTTCTGGAAGAGCGCTGCTGATTACCCATTTGGCAAACCTTTCCGTACTTTCTTTGAACGTCTACCAACAGTTCATTTTCATGCGGATTGTGACTACATGGTTTTTCAACATACACATGTTTACCAGCCTGCATGCCCATAATAGCCATTGGAGCATGCCAATGCTCTGGTGTAGCTACAACTATAGCGTTAATATTTTTATCTTCTAATAGCTTTCTAAAATCGCTCTCCGTTTTTGGACTGTTTCCAATTTCCTTTTTACAATACGCTTTGAATTTACTTAAACGATTAGCATCTACATCACAAACGGCAACTATTTTGCCCTGTTTTGATGTCCCTATAGCTTTTGCCAATCCGTGAGCGCGCCCCCCACAACCTATAATTGCAAAGTTAACATTGTCATTGGCTCCCAGTATGCTTGCATAAGAATTGGCTGATGTCAATAAAGTAACTCCGGCAGCTCCCATTGCTGTACTTTTTATAAAATTTCTACGTGTTGTCATTTTAATATTTTTTTAGTTAGTGGTTAGTCCAGCTCTTTAATTTTAATGTTTTTAAAATGTACCTCATCGCCGTGATCCTGCAAGAGTATCAGTCCTTCTTCTGCTTCACCAAAATTTGGCCAATCCTTATATTTACTATATTTAACCAAAGCTCTCCATTGTTGTGTCCCTCTTACATATTCAACCATTTTACAACCATTTAAAAAATGTTGCACCTTTTGACCGTTAACCACTATACGAGCTCTGTTCCATCCGCCTTTATTTACATATTTTTTGGTGTACAAAGACGGAATATATTCCTGGGCGTCTCCTCTGATCAAATCATAAAGTGATGATAATGTACGATTACCATCAACCCCTTTTTTGGCATCCTTATGGTTTTTATCATCTAAAATTTGAAATTCACAACCTATAGCTGATCCTGTCCCCTTATTTAAATTTGTATCTACAAAATACTTAATACCGCTATTGGCTCCTTCTGTAAATTTAAAATCTACTTCTAAAATGAAATTCCTAAAAGGCTTAGTGGTAACAATATCCCCTCCATGTTCTGATTCTCCCCCACCGGAAGCATGCACTGTTAAAATACCATCCTTGACACTCCAACCTTTATCCGGGAAATCATCACGCTTAGCACCGCGCCAACCTTTTGTTGTTGTTCCATCCCAAAGTAATTTCCAACCGTTTGCTTGCTCTTCCTGCGATAAAGTATTCAACGCATAATTAATTGCAGGTGCCGTGGTCTTAAATTCATAATCATCCGGAACCTCTGTAAGTTCAATATTTCGCCATTTAATGGTTTTACCAGCTTTATCTTTGCTTTTTCCTATACCATGAACTTGCAACCCAATAAAGCCTGTTTCAACACTTTCCTCATACAGATTGGTACAATTAATCCCGTTTACCCAAGTCGCAATCCGGTTACCGGAAGCAATAACTTTTATCTTATTCCATTGACCTTGCTTATAGGCTGTTTTTACTTTGGGGTTATATTCCAGTGGGTATCGCCACCCTTTTCTGGCTTCATCGTATAGCCCTCCAAACCACTTTCTGGGGGAATCATCTGCTTCAACTTGCAATCCATGAACACGTCCGTTATGATATTCAGGAGTACTATGGCTTCTAATCTGAACGCCAGAATTCAAACCCCTCCCCAAAAATATTTCATATTCCAGAATAAAATTGGTATACTCTTTTTTCGTTGCAAGAAATGTATTTGGTGTTCCCATCTTTGAGGTTCCTACAATTTCATTATCAACCACCTTATATTCAGCAGTACCGTTTAATACTTCCCAACCTTTTAGGTTCTTACCATTAAATAACTGAATGGTTTTTCCCTGAGCACTTAGCATTAGCGCCAGGACAAAAAAAGTCAATACGCTTAAAACACTTTTCTTCATAGTTTAATTTATCATTTAGAATTACTTAGTCTGGTTATTATAGTGCTGCTTGAATTACAAGACAACAACTTCTCAAATTTAACAAAACAGAAATCCTTTTTAAACTTTTAACGTCCTTTAATGGTTGTTTTAACGGTTAAAAACAGATAAGATACAGGTATTCGTTTTTGTTGATATTTTTTCTTTTCTTTACCGTGCAAATTCAAATCTAAATGATTTCAGAAGCTGATAAACTTAGAGTTTTAGACCTATTATTGAATAGCAAAACGTTTTCTAAGTCAACCACAAGTAATGTTTTGTTGAAATATTTAATTGAATCTTCAATTAATAATAAAAACTTAAATGCTACAGACATTGGAATTGAATTATTTGGTTCTCAATATGAACCTGAAAAAAGTGAAGCTACAGTAAGAGTCAATATTTACCACTTAAGAAATAAACTCAAAAAATATTTTGAAGGTGAAGGCGTTGAGGATGACATATTTATTGAAATAAAACGAGGCCAATATGGAGTAAGTTTTCATAAAAAACAAAAACTCAAACCTAAATATTCCTTAAAGAAAAAACTCTATATATATTCCTCCATTCTAGCTTTACTGGTTATAGGGCTTTATGCCTATGCAAAACTAAGCTATAAGGATCCTGTATGGCACACTTTTTTTAAAAATAACAAAGAAACCACGTTGTATTTATATGATATTTTTGGGTACTATGGTCCTACTTTATTTAACAAGATTGGGTGGCATAGAGACTATGAGATAAACTCTGCTGCCGAGTTTTATAAAGAAGTAGAAAAACATCCAAAATTAATGGAGGATTACGCTCCCGGGAGAAATGTTTACGTTAATTTTCTAAGTGCCTATTCCGTTAATAATTTATCCAGGCATTTTCAAAAACATCAGAAGGAATTTAAAATTCATAAGTTCCACAACCTAACTTTACAACAACTAAAAGAGCAAAACTCAATTTACCTGGGCCCTTTAAGGTACGACAATGCTTTTGTTGATTTTTTTAATTTAAAATCAAAACGCATTAAATTAATAGATCAAAATAAAACGCCGGAACATGATGATGATATTGAATATTTTGACGGAAGAAATGCATCTTATAATGAAGGGAGAAATGTGGTTTATAAAGATGCTAAAAAAGGTATTGATACCATAGTAACGTTAAAATCTAATGGACATAGTCATGAGCATGTCTTAGTTGCTAAACTTCATGGAGATAATGATACTACTAATTTTATGTTTTTCTCAAATCATGGTTTTGGTGCCACAGCAGCTATTGAATATTTTACTGACACAGACTCTATTTCAAGTTTTAATGAAGAATATTTAAAAAACGGAGACGAGTTTATAGCCTTATTTGATGTCAGCGGAAAAGACCGTACAAGTATGAATGTAAAACAAGTGATATTTGATGATAATAAATAATAAGTATACCTCTCATTGGTTTTTGTGCTAAGTACTAAAAACACAAAAAGCTATTCAGAGAATAGCTTTTGTATGATTTTTTAATAATGTTTATTAATTCCAAATATAAGTTACACCCAGAATAGTTACTGTTGAATTATTATAATTCAATTTTATGTCATTAACTTCACCAATATCTAAATCAAGAATACCAGATTTGATGTTCCTTGGCAACAATACAAAATGTAATGGCTCTTCAATAGTCAATGCATACCCTATTCCTTTAGAGCTTATTCCAGACTGCTCGCCTTCTAATAAATACTCATCGTCCCAGATGTTTAATGGCGTATCTGAACCGGCTATCCATGTTCTGAATGAATCTTCAGTATAATTAATAGCAGCACCATTATTGGCACTAATCTTTCCATTATTTATAGTGACACTATAACGTGGATTATTGTCTTGATCTGTTCCTAAATTCCTAACAAGGTGCGTCCCTTCAACTTTATAATCTTCGTGATAATAATCATCAAATGTAGTGGTATGCTCACTTTCTTCTTGCCTGTACCAACCTGTAGAAACTATAGTAATTATCCCACTACGTGTTATACCGTCTTTACAAAGTGTTCCATCTTTAAAATCTACTGTTGTCGTTTTTGGAAATGTAGAAAGATCAAATGGTTCAACCGTTATAACAGGTCCACTTTTAGAATCACTTGTTTTTGCAATTGTTGAATTTTCAGCATTTAAAATGGCATCTCCGCCATTGTTTCCAATATCCTGAAAAATTTGATTGGCTAATGCATATTCGTTTAAGGTTTCTATTTCTGCTGTAGGTTCTTCATAGACTTTAGCATCGTTATCTTGACATGCTAGCATAAAAAGAGCAAAAATTGGGGCTATAATTTTTTTCATAAAAAATGTTTTTATTTACTAAATAACAGTTTTCATTATAATTCCAAGTCATTTTTATAGCATTTTTTACTTTTCAGCGTTATTTTTAACCATTCATCGATGTTTTTATTTGTTGTCTAGTTAAGATTTGGTATAATTAATACAATTTAAAACAGATGATAATTAGTATTTTTACATAAACTTTTTATAGCACAAATCTTTTGGACCAAACCGAATTAAAGGAATTTCTGGATACTAAGGTTATTCAATACAATAACCCAAAATTTATTCAAAGCGACCCAATACAAATACCTCATAGATTTAATAAAAAAGAGGATATAGAAATTGCTGGCTTTTTAACGGCAACCATTGCCTGGGGGAATAGAAAAAGTATTATTAATAATGCTCATAAATTAATGCATTTACTTGATGATTCCCCCTACGACTTTATAATTAACCACAAAGCATCCGACCTGGATAAATTAGCCCCTTTTGTGCACCGTACGTTTAATGGTCATGATTGCATACAATTTGTCAAATCATTACAGCACATTTACACAAATTACAATGGGCTTGAATCTGTTTTTGCTAAATATGCTCATAAAGACTCGCTTCAAACAGCTATTTCCAAATTCAAATCTGTTTTCTTTGAAGTTGCACATTTACAACGTACTCAAAAACATATTAGTGATCCTCTGAAAAACTCAGCAGCAAAACGCATTAATATGTTTTTGCGCTGGATGGTAAGACAAGACCATGCCGGTGTTGATTTTGGCATTTGGAAAAGCCTTAAACCCAATCAGCTTTCATGTCCATTAGATGTGCATTCAGGCAATGTGGCAAGAAAATTAGGTTTACTGAAACGCAAACAAAATGATGCTAAAGCTTTATCTGAACTAGATAAGGCCTTAGGAAGTCTCGACCCAAATGACCCAGTTAAATATGATTTTGCATTGTTTGGTTTAGGCGTTTTTGAAGGGTTTTAACATTTGTTTTCTTTATCTTTAAATCATTGAAAAAAATACATCAAATAAATATGAAAAACTGTTTAATTTTAGCATTCTCTCTTACCTCCATTTTTGTTTTTTCTCAAAACTTAAAAATTCCAACAGACACTGTGATTGTTACCAGCCACAGTGCTACTATTAAAAATAAAGCTATATCATATACTGCAACCACAGGAACACAACCTGTTTGGAATAAAAAGGGAGCGCCTATAGCCACTTTATTTTATACCTATTATGAACGCAGTAATATTAAGAATAAAGCTGATAGACCGTTAGTCATTTCATTTAACGGTGGCCCGGGTTCTGCATCAGTATGGATGCACATTGCATATACGGGCCCCAAAGTACTAAAGATAGATAATGAGGGCTACCCGATCCAACCTTACGGGGTTAAGGACAATCCCAACTCTATTCTTGATGTAGCAGATATTGTTTATGTAAACCCTGTAAACACAGGATATTCAAGAATGATTCCTAATAAAGAAGGAGAGTTACCAAAGCGTGAAACCTTTTTTGGAATTAATGCTGATATTAAATATTTAGCTGAATGGATAAATACCTTTGTTTCCAGGAAAGACAGATGGGAATCTCCAAAATACATCATAGGAGAAAGCTACGGAGGTACCCGTGTTATGGGACTGGCAAATGAATTACAAAACAAACAGTGGATGTATTTGAACGGTGTGATTTTGGTATCTCCAGCCGATTACAAACTATACAGTACCAGTCAACCCGTATATTCTGCATTAAATTTACCTTACTTCACTGCCGCTGCATGGTATCAAAAAGCATTGCCTCCAGATTTACAGGAGAAAGATCTATTAGACATTTTACCTGAAGTTGAAGATTACACTATTAAAACAGTTATGCCGGCTATTGCTCAGGGTGGGTTTATTCCAGAAAATGAAAAGCAGAATGTTGCTGGTAAAATGGCCTATTATTCGGGGCTTAGCAAAAAAACTATTTTACAAAATAACTTAAACATTCCAACAGCATTCTTTTGGAAAGAATTATTACGGGATAAAACCGGACATACTATTGGCCGTTTAGACTCAAGATATTTAGGTATTGACAAAAGCGAATCAGGAAGCAAACCTGATTTTAATCCGGAGCTCACCTCCTGGTTACATTCTTTTACTCCTGCTATTAATTATTACATAAAAAAACATTTGAACTTTAAAACAGATGTGAAGTACAATATGTTTGGTGATGTTCACCCTTGGGATAGAAGAAATGACAATACTCGGGACGGATTAAGACAAGCCATGGCACAAAACCCTTATTTAAAAGTATTAATACAGTCTGGGTATTATGACGGCGCCACTACTTATTTTGGTGCTAAATATACCATGTGGCAAGTAGATCCCAGTGGAAAAATGAAAGATCGTTTTACTTTTAAAGGCTATAGAAGTGGGCATATGATGTATTTAAGGCATGATGATTTAATTTCTGCTAATGATGATTTACGCGAATTCATCAATAACTCATTAAGTCAGGGAAAAGCTGCCAAATATTTGAAAGAATAAGAGCCTTAATTCTTTTTCAATATACTACTTGCTGAAAGTATGGTAGTATTGAACAGTGTTTTTTTAAAGCTGAACTCAATACACTGTTACTAAGCATAAGTATTAACACTCTTAAAGTTACCGAGACAAGGTTATTCAAGAAAAGATATACCATAATAAAAAACGATTGATAAACCGGTAGTTTATCAATCGTTTAATCTTAAAAATCCGTAATTCTAAAAACCGTTAACCTCTTAACCAGGCTTCACGTAATGCTTTTTGAGCATCTGTAGCATCAGCCTTTTCCATTATTCCGTTACCAATAGTATATGTTTTTGTTGTTGTAGTTTTTATCACAACCTCTTCTCCATTCCTGTCCAGCTTAACTTCAATGTCTTTCCCTGGTTTCCAACTAAAGACCTGTTGCAACAATGTATTTGCATTCACCATAGTTAAATCGGTTCCGTCAATAGTCTTTATAACATCGTTAGGTTGCGCCCCTTGTTCTTCCCAAAAACTATTTTCCAAAACTTTATCGGTAAAAAAGATGGTTCCCTTTTGTGGGTCACCACTAACTATAGGAGCGCCATTCATTAAAATGTAATTAGTTTCTACCTTACCCTCTCCAATTTCTAAACCTACTTTCTCAAAAAATTTATTGTAATCAATTGGTATATCACCAATAACATGTGTATTGAAAAACTCTCCCAAAGACGGGTAAGTCATAGCTACAATTTCATCTATCAATTTATCGTCTTCAAAAGGTTTATTTTTTCCATATTTATTGGACAATTCTTTCATTAAAGATAAAATGCCTCTATGTCCATTACTCTCTTCACGCATCAAAATATCTATACACATACCAATCAATGCCCCTTTTTGGTAAACATTCAAGTACTGATCTTTATAGGGGTCCTTTAATACATTTTCACTCATAATAGTAAAACTCATAGCATCATTCATACGCTTTGAACCTCCTATTTTTTCCATTATTTTATTATAGAATTCAGATTCCTCTACTAAGCCTCTATCTACCTGGAATAAGGTTGCAAAATATTCGGTAACCCCTTCATACATCCATAAATGTTTTGAGAATGTTGGGTTATTATAATCAAAATAATGAATATCCTCTGAGTGTACACTTAATGGTGTTACTATATGAAAAAACTCGTGAGAAACCACATCTATCATACTACTGGCCAAAGCATCAGCCGGCATAGACTCAGGAAAAACCACCACGGTAGAGGTATGATGCTCTAAAGCTCCAAACCCCTTTGGAGAGTCTTCCTTTCCTTCTGACAGGTATAAATAAATATCATACCTTGGCGTAGCATTAATATCCCCCAAATAAGCTTTTTGGGCTTCCATCATGGTAAAAACGGTTTCTTTAAGAGACTTTGCAGAATGTATTTTGTTTGGAGAATATACACTCAATACAATTTTTATGTCTCCAACCTGAAACTCTTCTACATCCAAATCCCCATACATCATAGGGTTATCAGTAATATCAAAGTATCTGGGTGCATAATAACTTGTTGTTATATATTTCCCATCTTCACTGGTTTTTGTATCAACCGTTTGCAAAGCTGAAGAACGTACAAAATCAGCAGGTGCCGTTATATCCAATTTATATTGGTTGTTTTTTAAAGAATCAAAATAACCAATAAAGCCATGCAAATTCAGGACATAATTATTGGGATCTATATTGGTACCTGAAGGCGAAAATGGCGTATCTTTTCCAATACCCCCCGCTTTTTCAATATCATAAGTATCATTAACCAGATAAATAATTTTATCTAATTCTTTGGCATTTGAAATTGTCCAGCTATTGGTATCAATCTTATTCACTGTCATTTCATTCCCTTGGTAGTCAAGAGCCTTAAAGTCATCTATATACTTACCAAAATCACTAACAGAATACGTTCCTTGAATTACTTTTGGCAATCTATAGGTTACTGTTGGGGCTGTAAAACGCCCGGGGTTAATGGTAACCGGAACTCTATCTTCATCAATATCTACCAGGTTTATTGAAGTTTCAATTGGTGAGTTTACTGCTAAATCATTTTTAGTGCCTTTTGTAGAGCTACAACCAGCTAATAACATTCCCGTAAAAAAAACGGCCAAAATTCTTTTATTCATCGATTCTAATTTTAGTTTCATAAATGACGTGCAAAATACTACTATGTTACGTGGAGCATTCTTAAGGTTTTGTTAAATTCGCAGCATGAAAACCCCACTTATAAGCATCTTAATTCCATTTAAAGATACAGAAGCATTTATTTCAGATTGTTTAGAATCCATCTTAAATCAATCTTACATACACTGGGAAATCATAATTGTTGATGACCATTCTTCTGATAATAGCTATAATATTGTTAATACATTTGCGCAAAAGGATGATAGAATTGTACTTATAAAAAACTCGGGAAGTGGTATTATTGATGCCTTACAGCTCGCTTTCAAAACCAGTAACGGCTATTATATTACACGCATGGACAGTGATGATGTCATGCCCGAAAACAAGCTGGAAATTTTATTGAACAATTTATTGGAATCCGGTAAACACCATGTATCTACCGGGTTGGTGTCTTACTTCTCAAAAAATGGTATAAGTGACGGCTACAAAAAGTATGAAGACTGGCTAAATCGACTTACTAAAACCGGAAGCAACTATTCTGAAATTTATAAAGAATGTGTTATTGCATCCCCTTGTTGGATGTTACACAGAGAAGATTTAATTGCTTGTGGTGCTTTTGACCCAAACCGTTACCCTGAAGATTACGATCTAACCTTTAGGTTTTATAAAGCGGGTTATCAAATAATACCTTGTAATACCATCTTGCATTATTGGCGTGATTATCAAACACGTACTTCCCGAACTCACAGCAATTATGCAGAAAATACTTTTCTGGATATCAAATTACATTATTTTTTAGAGCTGGATTTTGATAATTCAAGGCCACTTGTTATATGGGGAGCAGGGTTTAAAGGAAAAACCATTGTCAAGAAACTAATTGAAAAAAACGTTCCTTTTGAATGGATTTGTGATAACCCTAAAAAAATAGGAAAGGATATTTACAACCAAAAATTGAAACCATTTACATTTTTAGAAGAAATCAAACAACCACAAAGTATTGTAACTGTTGCTAACCCGCAAGCACAAAAGGAAATTCAAACCTATTTCAACACCCAAAATATGTCTCCTATGACCGATTATTTTTTCTTTTGTTAATGAAAAAAATTATGTAGGTTTGATTAATCTTAACAAAACATGCAGTTTAAACATCCAGAACTTCTTTACGCTTTATTTTTACTGCTCATTCCTATAATTGTTCACTTATTTCATTTACGGAAATTTAAGAAAGTAGCGTTTACCAACGTTGCCTTTTTAAAAGAAGCCACTATTCAAACCAGAAAAAGTTCTCAAATAAAAAAGTGGCTAATTTTATGCACCAGATTATTACTTTTAACCGCATTAATTTTGGCTTTTGCCCAACCTTTTATTTCAAAATCAAAGGCGTTTAAAATTGAAAAAGAAACGGTAATTTATCTGGATAATTCCTTTAGTATGCAGGCTAAAGGAGAGCGGGGAATCCTTTTAAAACGCGCTATACAAGATCTAATTTCCAATATACCAAATGAAGAGACTATTACTTTAGTAACTAACAATAGTATTTTTAAAAATACCACTATTAATGCTATTAAAAATGATCTGTTAAAACTGGACTATGCATCAAATAAACTTACAAGTCAGACTGCTTTATTGAGGTCTAAAACATTTTTTAGTAATAAGAAAGGCTCATTGAAAAATTTGATCTTT
The DNA here is from genome assembly GCF_035818475.1 of Alterotamlana spongicola. Classification (NCBI taxonomy): domain Bacteria; kingdom Pseudomonadati; phylum Bacteroidota; class Flavobacteriia; order Flavobacteriales; family Flavobacteriaceae; genus Alterotamlana; species Alterotamlana spongicola. The sequence continues at coordinate 2,714,119 of NZ_JAYMGV010000001.1, read as the reverse complement.
ATTTCAGATTTTCAACTGGATGAAACAAACTTTACACCTACTGCAGATTCCCTTACCAATTTAAGTTTAGTAAAACTAAAGGCTGTAAATAACAATAATATTGCAATTGATAGCGCTTATGTCTCTGAAACATCTCCAACTTCAATTGAATTAAACGTCATACTAAAGAATAGTGGTATTGCAGTTGAAAATTTACCGGTATCACTTTTTAATGGAGAAAATTTAATAGCTAAAACTGCTGTTGACATTAATAAACAAGTTGTTACTACGTTTTCACTTCCTACTAATCAGGTTATAAATGGAAAGATCACAATTGATGATACTAGCTTACAATTTGATAACACCCTTTATTTCAACATAAATGCTATATCAAAAATCAATGTTTTAAGCATCAATGCTACTGATGATTCATTTCTAAAACATATTTATACAGAAAAAGAGTTTAATTATTCTGCAATACCCGAAAATCAATTAAACTATAATCTTATTGATAACCAGCATTTAATCATCTTAAACGAAATAGATAATATACCAATTGCTTTAACTTCTGCTTTAAAGCAATATACTTTACAGGGAGGTGCACTCATAATAATTCCTTCTAAAACCATTAATATTTCATCCTATAATCGGCTTTTAACTAATTACCGTGCTGGTTTTAGAGATTTAATGTCTTTTGAAAAACGAATCACAACCATTAATTATGCGCACCCTTTGTACAATTCAGGGGTTTTTGAGAAACAGGTAAAAAACTTTCAATACCCTAAAGTAAATAGCTTTTATGAGTTAAATTCAAATAATTCCTCATCCGTTTTACAGTTTGAAGATGGCAAGCCTTTTTTGAGTCAAAATAAATATGTATATCTATTTACATCGGCCTTAAATAAAGATAATTCAAACTTTAAAAACTCACCGTTAATTGTACCAACCCTGTACAATATTGCGAAACAGAGTTTTAAAATCCCTGAATTATATTACACTATTGGAAAAGAAAATACATATGATATTGAAACTCTGATGCAGCAGGATGCTGTTTTATCGCTTTCAAAAAATACTGTTAATATTATTCCTAAACAGCAATATTTTAATAATAAAGTAGTGGTTAGTACTTCTGAAGAACCTTCAATTTCTGGTATATACGCTGTTATGAATAAAAATGAGGTTATTAAAAATATTAGCTATAATTACTCAAAGCATGAAAGTAATTTGGCTTACAGAAATATAACAGAATCTAAAAATATAACCGTTAGCAATTCAATAACCAAAGTCTTTGATGCTATAAAAAGTGATACAAAAGTTAATGCCCTATGGAAATGGTTTGTTATTTTTGCACTAGCGTTATTGATAATTGAAATGCTCATCTTAAAATTCTTTAAATGAACATACTTGTAAAATCTGCCACCATAATAGATCCGAAAAGCGAATTTCACAATTCCACTCAAGATTTATTAATTGAAAATGGTATGATTACTAAGATTGCCGGTAACATTAAAAATTCTAAGAATTACAAGGAAGTTAAATTAGAAAACCTTCATGTTTCTCAAGGTTGGTTTGATAGTAGTGTGAGTTTTGGAGAGCCAGGTTTTGAAGAACGTGAAACCATTGAAAACGGGCTCAAAACCGCAGCAGCTTCAGGTTTTACAGCTGTTGCTTTAAATGCAAATACTAACCCTGTTTTAGACTCTAATTCAGATATCACCTTTGTTAATTCAAAATCAAACAACCATATAGTAACACTTTTACCTATTGGTGCTTTGACCATTAAAAGTAAGGGAGAAGATCTGGCCGAACTTTATGATATGAGTACAGCCGGAGCTGTAGCTTTTTACGATTACAAAAAGCCTATATCAAACCCAAACCTCATGAAAATTGCTTTGCAGTATGCAGGTAATTTTAATGGGTTGGTTTGTTCATTTCCTCAGGAAAATAAGATTGCAGGCAATGGTGTAATGAATGAAAATATTACCAGTACAAGATTAGGCTTAAAAGGCAATCCTGCCTTAGCCGAAGAACTGCAAGTAGCCAGAGATCTGTTTTTACTGGAATATACCGGTGGAAAGCTACACATTCCTACTATTTCAACCGCTACTTCTCTTAACCTGATCAGGGAAGCCAAAAAGAAAAAACTGAATGTAACCTGTAGTGTTGCCATTCACAATTTATATTTTACCGACAAGGTGTTGACGGAGTTTAATACACATTATAAAGTTTTACCGCCATTACGGACACAATCTGATGTTGAGGCCTTAATTGAAGGGGTCAAAGACGGGACTATTGACATGGTAACCTCTGACCATACCCCCATTGATATAGAGCAGAAAAAAGTGGAATTTGATCATGCTGATTACGGAACTATTGGCTTAGAAAGTGCTTTTGGAGCCTTACAAAATATCTTCACAACAAAGAAAACCGTTGATATATTAACAAAGGGTAAAGCCAGATTTGGGTTAGACGTTGTACCATTAAATATTGGAAACATTGCAAACATGACACTTTTCAACCCTAGTTCAAAATTTGTGTTTTCAAAAGAACATGTTCTTTCAAAATCAAAAAATGCCATTTTTGAAAATGAGGCCTTAAAAGGACAGGTCTATGGCATTATCTCAAATAATAAGGTTTCTATAAATTTATAACGATGACGGAACAGGATATTGAAACGGGACGTAAAAATGCCATTATAAGTTATATCACCATTTTTGGGGTTATTATAGCTTACTATCTGAACAACGAAAATAAAAGCCCCTTTGCCAGTTTTCATATCAGGCAATCCCTTGGACTTTGGCTTACCTTTATCATAGTAAATTTATCTATCACAAGAAACTTTGATATTTTCATGCTAAGAGCTTCTATATATATCTTTTTTTTCACACTTATCATCTATGGCCTATCTAATGCCATTGGAAGAAAAGCTCAACCCGTTCCTTTAGTTGGTACTTTATATCAAACACTTTTTGCAAATCTTGGAAAATAAATGCTAATCACTTCCCTTTCTTTAGATCATATTATTCGTGAATCTACACTTACTGAAAATGCACCGTTATTAATTATGATGCATGGTTATGGTAGTGATGAAAACGATTTGTTTTCATTCGCTTCAGAACTACCTGAAACGCTTTTCATCATTTCGGTAAAGGCTCCCTACCCCATGCAGCCTTATGGTAATGCCTGGTATGCCATTAATTTTGATGCAGAGCGGGGCAAGTGGAATGATAATGCACAAGCCATACAATCAAGGGATTTAATTTCAACGTTTATAGACGAGGTTGTAGCCACATACCCCGTCAATAAAGATAATGTATCTCTATTAGGGTTTAGTCAAGGTAGCATTTTAAGTTATGCTGTAGCTTTAACCTATCCTGAAAAAGTCAAGAATGTAGTCGCGTTGAGTGGTTATATTGTTCGTGATATTTTTCCGGATGATATTGTACATAAAGATTACTCCAATCTAGATTTTTACTGTTCTCACGGTAGTGTAGATCAAGTAATTCCTGTAGGTTGGGCCAGGCAAACTCCTGATTTTTTGAATAACCTAAATGTTAAAAATCAGTACACTGAATTTCCTGTTGGCCATGGTGTAGCTCCACAAAACTTTTATGAGTTTAAGAATTGGTTAACAGAACGCATATAAATTATTTCATATCTTTTTATTTTAAAAGATTGACATGAAACCATTTACCATCACCTTATTATTATCTTTTTTAAGCTTATCTGTATTTACGCAAAATAAAAAAGACTTACAAGATATCAACATACAGGTTTGGAGTAATTTCACTAAAGCTTTTGAAACTTTAGATTATAAATTGTTTAGTGATTTGCATAGCGAAGGCCTGATACGTATTGGAGGCGATTATAAAACCGTTAGAGATAAAATCTCTTATATAGAAGGCTATGAACAGCGTTGGAAAGGTAAACCAATAGATCAAACTATTTCATTTAGGTTTTTAGAGCGTATAGTTAAAGATGGAAAAGCTTCTGAACGTGGTATTTATAAATTAACACAACATCCTGACAGCCATAATAAAAAAGTCTATTACGGAAAGTTTCATGTTATTTTAAAAAAAGAGGATAGTCTATGGAAAATACTGGTTGATTACGACTCTTCCGAAAATAATACCATTAATGAAGCTATATATCAACAAGCTTTTCCTATGGATGACCTCAACAAATACTGAATCTTTTTCCCAATAAACGCTTCAATATGACACAAAAAATCCGGTGGTTATTTAGACGCTAAATAACCACCGGATTTTTATATAATAATAAACTATTCTAACTATTTATTACTAACCTAAAGCCTTCTCCATGAATGTTTAGTATTTCTACTTTTTCATCCAATTTCAAATATTTACGCAATTTGGCTATATATACATCCATGCTACGTGAGGTAAAATAATTATCATCACGCCATATCTTTGTCAATGCCAATTCTCGTGGCATCAAATCATTTTCGTGTAAAGCCAGTAAACGCAATAATTCATTTTCTTTAGGTGATAATTTAACTGGTTCACCTCCATCAAACTTTAAAAAGCGTAGTTTTGAGTTTAAATCAAAACGTCCAATCTTAAACTCAAATTGTTTACTGTCAGAGATAGTCTCTGTAGCCTTTCTTTGAATGATAGCCTTAATTTTCATTAACAGTACTTCGCTATCAAAAGGCTTATTTAAATAATCATCAGCACCTACTTTATACCCTTTTAGAACATCTTCTTTCATAGTTTTGGCTGTTAAAAAGATAATAGGTACATCTGTATTCTTTTCCCTTATCTCTTTAGCTAAAGTAAACCCATCTTTATAAGGCATCATAACATCAAGAATGCATAAATCAAAGTCGTCTTTCTTGAATTTTTCAAACCCTTCCATACCGTTTTTAGCATGGGTTACTTCGTAATCATTCATCATTAAATAATCTTTAAGAACGGTTCCAAAATTAGGATCGTCTTCAACCAATAATATTCGTTTTTTATGTTCTTCCATAGTTATGATATTAGCGGAAGCTTTATAATAAATGTACTTCCTTTGTCTTTTTCTGATTCTACTGATACATGACCTTGATGGTCTTCTACAATTCTTTTAACATAAGCCAGTCCTAAACCGTGGCCTTTTACGTTATGAATATTTCCTGTGTGTTCTCTATAAAACTTTTCAAACACCCTTTTGGCAGCAGCTTTACTCATGCCACTACCATAATCTTTTACTTTTAATATAATATTAGTGCCTACATTTTCTGTATACACTTCAATTTTTGGTTCATCCGGAGAATACTTTATAGCATTATCCAACATATTTACAATAACATTGGTAAAATGTGTTTCATTGGCTAAGACAGATGATTTATCTGCATTTAGAAATGTTTTTATATATCCATTTCTATTTTCAACAATTAATCCTACATGGGTAATTGCATCTTCAATCAAATCATGCAGTTTGACCCTGTCTTTACTAATGTTTAATTCATTCTTCTCTAATTTAGATATTCTCAATACATTTTCAACCTGCGCATGCATTCTTTTATTTTCTTCCTTAATCATAGAAAGGTATCTCACCACCTTTTCATTATCATTGATAACCTTTGGGTTTCTAATAGCATCTAAAGCTAAATTAATAGTAGCTATTGGTGTCTTAAACTCATGGGTCATATTATTGATAAAATCCGTTTTTATTTGAGAGATTTTACGTTGCTTAACCAGTTGAAATAATGCGCTTGCAAATGCAAGAATTATTATAGACGTAAAAATAACAGATAGCATAATCATTCCAATAATACCGGAAAGAATGAACGACCTGTCATCAGGAAAATTAACTAAGAGCTTATATAGGCTACGGTTATTTTCATCTCTAAATAAAGATACTCCAAAAGTAGATTTTGAGATGTTCTCAAAATTATCACTATGAACTTTTGTTAATAAATCCTTATCATAAACAGCAAATTCAAAATCAATATCTATGCTGTATTTTTTAAGGCGTTCTGACAGTAATTCTCTTATTTCCTTTTCTGAAACACGCTTATGTACAGGTTTTCTTTTGAAAACCTCTTTAAAATTTTTCTCAAAAGTTAATTTTTGAGCTTCATCAATTGTTCCGCTTCTAATAATTTTGGAAATTGGACTTTTTAAATCCTTTTCTGAAGATTCAATATCACTAAAAATCTCCGTACTTGAATTACCAATTATATTTGTGATATCAAGACTATCTAAACCAATGTCAAAGAGCGAAGATGATAATTTATAATCCTGTTGCAGCACATTACTCTTATATATAAGCGTCTCTTTTGTACTGTTGTTTTTTCTGTAAATGAGCAGTTGTGAAACCGCCTCTTCATCTGATTTTTCTTCCTTATCAAGTTTTAAATATTCAGCAAAATACTTTTCCGACTCGTTGTCTTCAATAGTATTTGAAACATAGTTTAATACTGTAACTACATTAAACTTAAACCGCTCCTTTTCATTATTTACCGAATCATTTATATAATACGCCTGAATAGAAATAATACCAATAAGCGATAAGCTCATTAGAATTATTAGTAAGATGAATTTTCTCTTGCTCATCATTCAAAATTAACATTTTAACATTTAGCTCACTTCTGTTTTAACCTTACGTTAACAAAAATGTTAAATTTTAAATTTTTCCATTATTTGTTGATGAATTTTATACACTTGCTGCTCAGTGTCTTCAAAAGAAAGGTTGTTGATTACATAATTGGAATGTTTAACTTTTTGCTCATCTGTCCATTGATTACTCATAATAGCTTCAATTTTTTCAACTGTTGTATGGTCTCTCTCTAACAAACGTTTTATCCTAACTTCCTTTGGAGCAACTACGGTTATAACTGAATCACAAGCTTTGTAACCTCCATTTTCAAATAGAATAGCTACCTCTTTAATTATATATGGAGCCTTTTGTTTTAAAACCCATTTTTCAAAATGCCTTGCAACCTTTGGATGTACAATAGCATTCATCTTTTGTAAATATGCTTTATTATTAAAGATGATATTGGCAATATAAGGTTTATTTAATACATCATCAATATACGCTTGACTATCAAATAAATGGATAAGCTTTCTTTTAATGACCTTAGAATTAGTCATAAGCTTTTTGGCCTCTTCATCAGCAATATAGACTGGTACACCATAACTTTCAAAAAGCTTTGCTACAGTAGTTTTTCCACTACCTATCCCACCGGTAAGACCTACTATCATCATTTTATAACTATAAATTCTATACGTTTTTGACCAATTTTGATGTTTTTGACTCCAACAGGTGCTTTCACTAATTCCGGTATTAGAAACGATTGGTTCTTATTAGTCTTATTATAATCACAAATTACTTTAAAATCTTTGCTTGTAATAGTATTAAACTCTGATAAACTCACATAATAAGACACACTGACCTGCTTTGGGAAATACTTTATTTCTGCTTTTTTCGGGGCATTTATTAAAGTCACCGGTATTTTTAAAGTACCTTCAGTAAACCTTTCAACCTTTGCTTTTACTGAAACTTCTTCTACAGAAAATTTTAAATCCGCTTTATTTTTGGGCAACTTAAGTTTAACCTTTTCATTTAAATCTACTCTCACATCATTTAACACCAATTCTTCCGTTTCCAAACCGTCTAATTCAGAAACTAATATATTGGGGCCTACAACTACTATAGAATCTGGTTCAGTTATAATTGGTGTTGAATTATTATAACCATGACTAAAATCAATATTAGTATGCAATTTAACAGGCAGTTTTTTCACCTGGTTAATACCATATCTGAATATCAGCTTTTCAGGCGATAAACTAAGGAGTTCAACCTCTTTATCAAATTGGGTATTGTTTAGGTATGATTTTGATTTATTATATACAAACACATGATCTTCTTCATAAATATCTTTTGTAAAGTCTATTTTGATTTTTGGAGTTGTGAAATAATATCTCAACCATTTAAAGCCGTGTGTCTTTAAAGTAATATGTAACTGAGTACTATCGTTTAAAATCACATATTTTTGTGGCACATTTTGCTTCTCTATTTCAAAAGCTATAGTGTTGGTGTATTGTTTTGAAAGTTTGGTAAAAATCAAAATAATAAATGCAGACAGCAAGAATAAAACAAATACATTTATTCTTTTGTTCCTGATTGATGTCAGTATTTTAGATTTTAATTTTTTAATCATAGTGAATTAAAAAAGAGCTTAGGGAAATATGCTTCCGGTTTTTTATTCAATACCAAAATAATATATGTTGATTTTAAAAATCCATACCCGTATCCAAAAAACTGCACTAAGATAGCCAGTATTGCTAATGCAGCAACCACAATACGCTTTGAGCTTAACCACGCTAAAACAAAGGCTATTAAAAAGTACAGTGCATAACAAAAAATTAACCATTTAATATTAAAACCCCAAAGTAAGATGGCCAGTAACAACCCTAAACTAAATAGAGAGGGAAACCAGTATGTGAGCTTTTTGGTTGTGGGGTGCCATTTATTTAAAATGGGGCGAACTAAACCAAATTTATGAACCTGTTTATAAAAGGTATTCCAGGAAATTCTGCGTTTATGAAATACAAACGCTTCTGGTATTAACTTAGTTTTATATCCTAAATTCCAAAGCCTTATGGACAAATCCGGATCTTCTCCCGGATGAATACGTCCAAAACCTTGTGAATCTTCAAAGGCTTTTTTTGAAAGCCCCATGTTGAAGCTTCTGGGTTGAAATTTGTCTACACTATTTTTATTCCCTCTAATCCCTCCTGTGGTTATAAAAGAGGTCATAGTAAAGTTTATAGCTTTTTGAAGGTTTGTAAATGATTCATGTGCCGCATCCGGTCCTCCAAAACAATCAACATAGTCCGTTTTTAAGCTCTTTTCTACTTTTTGTAAATACTGCTTTGGCAAAATACAGTCAGAATCTAAAATTATAAAATAGTTGCCTTCTGCATGACGCATACCATAATTTCTGGAATCTCCAGGCCCAGAGTTTTCCTTGAAAAAATACGATATCTTCAGAGTATCTTTAAAACGATCAACTACAGCCTTTGATGTATGTGTTGACCCATCTTCAATAATTACAATTTCAAACAGGGTTTTACCCTCTAACGCTTCAAAACTTTGTAAAAGCTCTTGAATTTCATCGGGGCGGTTATATACCGGAATTATAAAAGAAAATTGTAATGACATAACACAAATGTAACAAAAAAGCCACCGTTTTTGGTGGCTCTTTTTCTATATCTAAACTTTATTTTATTCCTCTCCCATAAAGGTTGACATAACCGCATCACTAACTCCCATATTACTAAATCCACCGTCATTATATAAGTTTTGCAAAGTAACACGCTTTGTTAAATCGCTAAATAAGGACACTGTATAATTAGCACAATCCAATGCTGTAGCATTCCCCAATGGTGACATTTTATCTGCATAAGCAATAAATCCATCAAATCCTTTAACACCACTACCTGCTGTGGTTGGCGTTGGAGATTGCGAAATAGTATTCACTCTTACATTTTTATCCCTTCCAAAGAAGTACCCAAAACTACGTGCAATACTCTCTAAATAGGCTTTATTATCAGCCATATCATTATAATCCGGAAATACACGTTGTGCCGCCATATAGCTCAAAGCAACAATACTTCCCCACTCATTCATTGCATCTGATTTGTAAAGCACCTGCATTACCTTATGAAAAGACATTGCTGAAACATCAGTTCCTTTCTGTGTCCATGCGTAATTTTGGTCCGTATAATGTTTTCCTTTTCTAACATTTATGGACATCCCTATAGAGTGTAGAACAAAATCAATTTTACCACCTAAAATTTCCATAGATTTATCAACCAAATTTTGCAAATCTTCAAGTGATGTGGCATCAGCCGGAATAATTTCAGATCCCGTTTTTTCTGCAAGCTCATTTATTTGTCCCATTCGCATTGCTACCGGTGCATTGGTTAACACAAATTGTCCGCCTTCCTCATGAACACGTTCTGCTGTTTTCCAAGCTATTGAATTTGAGTCTAATGCTCCAAAAATGATTCCTTTTTTCCCTTTTAATAAGTTGTACATATCTATTGATTTATATGTTTGTATGTTGGTTTATTTAATATTTCAGCCCACAAAGATACTAATTAATTGAGTAACTCTTTGGCATGGGCTATGGCTGAGCTAGAGATTTCCTTACCTCCTAACATTTGTGCAATTTCTACAATACGTTCTTCTTGATTTAGTCTTATCAAATTAGTTTGGGTTTTGTTATCAACATCTTTTTTATACACTTTAAAATGCGAATGCCCTTTAGCTGCAATCTGCGGCAAATGTGTTATGGAAAACACCTGCATTGTTTTGCTCATTTGCAGCATAATATCTCCCATTTTATTTGAAATCTCACCGGAAACCCCTGTATCTATCTCATCAAACATGATGGTTGGTAATTGTACATAATTTGCCAAAACTGATTTAATTGCCAGCATGATTCTTGATAATTCCCCTCCTGATGCAGCTTTTTTCAATTCATTAAAATGGCCTCCCTTATTTGCTGAAAACAAAAAAGTTAGCTCATCTTTTCCATTAGCATAAAAAGACTCACTATATTCTATATGTATTTTAAACTGGGCATTGGGCATCCCTAAATCATTTAAAACAGTCTCTAATTGGAGCTTTAATTGCGGGATAACTTCAATACGGTTTTCATGAATCTCTTTGGCAAGAGATTCCAGTTCGCTTTCTTTTATTACAATTTTATTTTGCGTATCTGCAATAGAAGCATCCAAATTTTCTGTAACCGAAATCTTGTTTTCTAGTTGATTTTTAATAGCTATTAACTCTGAAACATCTGATGTTACATGTTTTTGCATTAAATCGTGAAGTACTTTTAACTTTGAGTTAACAGCTTCTAACCTGGCCGGGTCAGCTTCTAAACCTTCTTGTATATTATGTACCTCTCCAAATAAGTCGTCCATTTCAATTAAACTACTACAAGCTCTATCAAATAGTTCTTCATACTTAGAGGAATAACCCGACAGCTTTTGAAATGCGTTTTTTAATGACGTTAATCCTGCTATCACTCCTATCTGTTCATCCTCTAATATTTGATACCCTTCTGAAAGAGCCTCTTTTATATTCTCAACATTATTTAAGGCTTCATACTCATCCTCCAAGGCCTCAAGCTCACCTTCTACTAAATTTGCTTCTACTAACTCATTCAATAAAAATGAATTATAGTCATGCTCCTTTATTGCTTCAGTCTTAGCGTCTAAAAGCTCTATTAACTCTTTTTCCAGCTTTTTATAGCTTTTTAGCTCTTTTTGAAATTCCTGCAGTTTTACACCGTTATGAGCTAAAGCGTCAATAACCTGAAACTGAAACTCATTGCTTGTTAACTGAAGTGTTTGATGCTGCGAATGAACATCTATTAAACGTTCGCCCAATAACTGAAGACTGGCAAGGTTTACTGGTGAATCATTTACAAAAGCTCTTGATTTTCCGGAAGGCAATATCTCTCTACGAATAATGGTTTGGTCTTCATAATCTAAGTCTTCAGAATCAAACAGCGATTTCAACTTATAGTTTGTAACATCAAAAACGGCTTCTATAATACACTTATCGGTTTTATCCTTTAAGCTACTTAAATCTGCCCGTTTCCCTAAAATTAATGATAACCCTCCAAGTAAAATAGACTTACCTGCTCCTGTTTCTCCTGTTATTATTGAAAAACCATCGTTGAAATCCACATGAAGTTTATCTATTAAGGCGTAATTTTTTATTGAAAGTGAGGTTAACAAGACTATTAAATAGGTTTTAATTTTGAAAATAAATATAGCAAAAGCCTTTTAAAACAAGAGCGTTTTAAAACTTAATATTTTGCCATTTACTATTGTACATGGGGGCAACTTTTTGTAAAGCGTCTTTAACACTGGCAATATTTACATTAGGGCCTCCTGAAAATATTTGCTCTATTTCATCAGACTTTGCATCAAAGAATGTCCGTAATATAAATGAATTAGGCCTACGGTTATTCATGGGTAGGAATTTCTTTAAAGAACTAGTTATTTCCTCCTTCCCTTCTTTTACATTGTGACTCATTACATCCAATCCTTTTCTATGATAATCATATAGCACTTCTCTGTATTCTTTAAAGGTTGGAGATAATACATTGTCTATAAGTGCAAATCTACTTTGCAACCCGTCTTCTAATTTCCAGCCTTTAAAATTACCCTGCTGCGAATAATTAGTAATTATTTGAGCTTGCTTATAATACTCATCCCCTCCTTTTTCAGAAAATGTATCGGCATCTAAAGCCAAAATCATATAAACATGATAGGCCAAAACAGAAATTAAATTAGATTCAAACTGCGTAGGATTATAAATTAAATTCTGAAATTCTAAATACCTAAATGTAAAATCTTTATCGTTAAAATTATACACCGGTGTACTGAATGAAGAACCATAAATTGGACGGGATGACTGCACTTGTAAAGTGGCTTTAAACGATTCACCACTATAATCACTCACGTTCAATACCATACTGCAATTTATGCGTTCCTGTGTTTTAAAAGTTTTGTTAGTCCATTTTGTATTATTGATAAACTCGGTTACCTGTTTTTCCAAAGTCTTGAAAATGGGAAAGTTTTCATTACCTGTTTGTTGTGCATTTACAACAACATTACAATTCAACTCCTGCGAAAAACTATTAATTGTAACGCATAATATCAATAAAGTTAAAATCTTACGCATTGACTTGTGATATAATTTTACTCAATAAATCTATGGCTACTTCTCCCTTAGATTTTAATTTAAACTCAATAATTTCTCCCGAATCATCAATCAAAGTGACTTTATTAGTATCACTTTTAAATCCTGCCCCTTTATCGTTTAACGAATTTAATACAATTAAATTTAAATTCTTTCTTTTTAATTTTCCTTTTGCGTTTTCAAGCTCATTATTGGTCTCTAAGGCAAAGCCTACCAAATACTGATGCTTTTTAATTTCACCCAGTGATGCTAAAATATCTTTTGTTTTCTCCAACTCTAAGGTTAACGCTGAAGACTTCTTTTTTATTTTCTGATCAGCAACTTCTTTAGGCTTATAATCTGCAACTGCTGCTGAAAGTATAGCTATATCAGTAGTTTCAAAATAAGTATGTACCTCTTGATACATCTCTTGCGCACTGGTTACCGGAATAACCCTAATTAAACTATGGTTTATCTTTTGATACGTTGGCCCTGTTACTAAAACAACCTCTGCTCCAAAGTTGGCTGCTGCTTTAGCTATTTCAAATCCCATTTTTCCACTGGAATGATTGCCTATAAAACGAACCGGGTCTATAGCCTCATATGTTGGCCCTGCAGTAATCAGGACTTTTTTTCCTCGTAATGGTAATTTTCCTAGAATATCACTTTCTATAAATGTAATAATGTCTTCAGGCTCAGCCATTCTTCCCTCTCCTACTAATCCGCTTGCCAACTCGCCACTGGTTGCTGGGATCATAGTATTTCCAAATGCATTCAATTTTTCAAATGATTGCAATGTTGAAGAATGTTTATACATATCCAAATCCATTGCTGGCGCAAAATACACGGGACATTTAGCTGACAAATAAGTAGCTAACAACAAATTATCACAAACACCATTGGCCATTTTTGACATGGTATTTGCCGTTGCCGGGGCTATAATAAAAATATCTGCCCACAACCCCAAATCTACATGGTTATTCCATATAGCATTATCATCTTCTTCATTTGTAAATGAGGAATATACTGGGTTTTTGGAAAGTGTTGATAAGGTAAGTGGTGTAATAAAATCTTTAGAAGAGGGCGTCATAACCACTTTTACGTTGGCGCCGGATTTTATAAACAACCTTACTAATGAAGCTGTTTTATAAGCGGCAATACCACCCGTAATACCTAACAGTATGTTCTTGCCGCTTAATATACTCATAAGAGAAATTATTCCTGAGAATCTTCCTCAGTATTTCTAAAATAAATCTTATCTGTTAGCCATTCCTGAACAGCTAATGCATGAGGCTTAGGTAATTTTTCATAAAACTTAGAAACCTCAATTTGCTCTTTATTTTCAAAGATCTCTTCAAGACTATCATTGTAAGTAGCAAATTCTTCTAACTTATCAATAAGTTCTTTTTTAATCTCTGTGTTAATTTGTTCTGCACGTCTGGCAATGATAGAAATTGACTCATAGATGTTCTCTGTTGGCTCATCTATTTGATTTCTGTCATACGTTACCGTATTAACCGGAGCATTGGTTTTTTTTAAATCCATTTTCACTTATTATTTAACTTTTTGGGCTGTTATACCCTTTCAATTCTTCATCAATAACAACTGCCATATCTTCAATATCATCCAGATATTTTGAATCAGTAAATGCTTTTTTAAATGCAGTATAATATTCTTTCGCTTGTTCCAAACGTTCTCTTTTCTTTATTTCTACACTATTAACCGCTAGCTTATAAGCAGAATCCAATCTGTAAAACAAAGCATCTTCTTTTAAAACAGAACCTGGAAATTCAAAAGCAAAGTTGTCAAAAGACCTTATAGATGCCTGATACTCAGATATGGTATTATACTGTTTAGCAATTTCAAAAGCCTTTTTTTCCAGTTTATAAACTAATTCTTTCATTAAAGTATTAGCTTCATCTAAATGTTGGGATTCTGGAAATAAATCTATAAACTCCTGTAGCTTTTCTACTGCTTCTTTTGTTTCTTTTTGATCCTTGCTATAAGAAGGAGATAACATATAATAACTCTTTACACTTAAAAAAGAAGCTTCCTCCAATTTTTCACTCTTTGGATAACTAGATGCAAAACGCTCAAACTGATACCCTGCAACATAGTAGTCTCTCATTTCATAAAACGACTTAGAATACAGGAACATTAATTTTTCTGCTTGGGGCTTCCCTCTATAGTTTGGTACTATTTGAGCAAAAAGCTTATTAGCCTTAGCATATTTCCCCTCATTATATAAAGCTTCTCCCAGTTTAAATTTTGTTCCAATATCAGTAGACTTTAAAACCTTTTGATATTCGCTACAACTACTTAAAACAATAAAAGCTATTAATATATATATAAATTTATTCATAGATTTTTAAACAGGATGCAAAATTAAGTTATTAATATGGATTTTAAAAATATTATTTCAAGCTAAAGTAATTCTTGAAACCTAGTAAAAATAAGGTTTAAGTTATATTTAACTTTTTAACGATTCTATACAATCAAAAAGTTTATGATCCAGAATCATTTCTCCTTTATCATTGTAATAATATGCTTTTACAAATTTGTAATTCAGCTTGATCTCATTAAGTAAATAAGAATACATTTGATGTACCACCTGATTAAACGATTCATCATAATAACTAACCATAACGATTAATTCTCCTCTTTGTTTTATCAACTCATTTTCAGATAAACCAAATAAGGGCGTTCCTTTATCAACCTCATGAACTATGGTCCATGTTGTAGGTAAATAGCTTATATTACTTCTTTCCAATTTAAGGGAATAAAAATTATTTGCATATTCACCCTTGTCGTTCTTTTTTGAAAGTGTCAATGTTACTGATACTTCAGGATTTATCATTGTACTCTTTCTGTTGTTTTCAATTCTAAACATAATGGCCTTATTCTCACCAAAATCTCTTAAAACCAAATGCTTGCTAAATCTAATTGCTGCTCTGGGTTTTGAAAAACGTCCGTAAAGTAAACCTGTTGTAAACGCAAAAAACATCAAACCTACAAACGCTTCTATTGAGGAAACAATTCCGCTTTCAATTCCATTTGGTGACATAGCACCATAGCCCAATGTGGTAAAGGTTTGTGATGAAAAGAAAAAGGCATTAAAAAAATCCTTTAGGACATGCCCTGTTGAAGTTGTAATTTGTCCTACACCAATAAACAGATAAATTAAAGCAAATCCTATATTGGCTATGACATAAGACAAAAAAGCCAGTGTAAAAAACCGCCACCAGGAGATATTTACCAAATAATTATAAGCTTCAGAAAATCGCCTAGACTTATTTATGTGAATAACATTAAAAGATCCATTGTTATTAATCATTCGTTTAGCCAATTGTGCTGACGAATTGCCTATTCCCGGATCTTTTATTTTTTTACCCAAACTAAAAGTTTTCTACAAAACTACTTATTTTACTCTTTAATGAATTAGAGGCGGGTACTAACGGTAGTCTAACGGTATCTTCGCATAAATTCAGCGCCTCAAAAACCGCCTTAATTCCTGCCGGGTTATTCTCTTCAAAAATATACCCTATTATATCCATAAGCTTAAAATGCAATTTATAAGCCTCTTTAGCATTTCCTTTCAACCCTAATCGAATCATATTTGAAAACTCTTTGGGAAATGCCTGGCCAATTACAGAAATAACGCCTGCTCCTCCAGCTAAAACAGCTCCTAAAGCCAGGTCATCATCACCGGAGATAATCAAAAAATCATCCGGTTTATTCTTAATCAACTCGTAATATTGAGATATATTGTTTCCGGCTTCTTTAACTCCAATAATATTATCAAAATTGTTTGCCAGCCTTAATGTTGTTTCGGGTTCCATATTTTTTGATGTTCTTCCCGGTACATTATACAAAATAACATCAACAGGAGAAGCTTCGGCTATAGCTTTGAAATGCTGATAAAGGCCTTCCTGAGTAGGTTTACTGTAATAGGGAGATACTGATAAAATAGCATCTATATTGCTTAAATCTGTTGATTTAATTTCATCTATTATAAGCGCTGTATTATTTCCGCCAATTCCTAAAACCAAAGGCACTCTTCCATTACTAGCTTTAGATATGGTAGCCACAACTTCTTTTTTCTCCTCTTTAGTAAGTGTGACACTTTCTCCTGTAGTACCGCAAATTACCAGATAATCTGTTCCGTTATCTATATTAAAATTCACAATATTGGCCAAGGCTTCATGATTTATGCTTGAATCTGAATTAAATGGTGTTATCAACGCTACCCCGGTTCCTAGAAACTTACTCATTATTATCTATTTTATTTAATATACTTAAATATTTAAAGGCCTCTGCCTTAAACAGGTCAAACTGCTTTAAACTGGTTTTTATTATTAAATCATTCAATCGCTCATCAGTTTGCAAAATTCCAATCTTAAATTGTCCTTTTGACAATGCCGTAAGCAATTTTAATTCTAATATATCCTTTTTATAATAACTAACTAAAACATCAAACTCTGTACTTAAAACAGATTGTAATTCAACGTTTTTTATAGCCCCATTCCAACCAAAATCCTTTGGGTGATAACAAGCATCCCATGAATTTAAGTCTTCTTGTATATGTTCTGAAAAAGTTATGATTTTTAATTTACCAGGTCTGACTTTTAATACCTCAGCCAAACTCTTAAATATTTCTAAATCATTGACTTCATCAATATTGAGGATAATTCCTAAACTTTTAATTGCACCATTACTAACATTAACTTGTCTTTCTGACAACAATTTGTTTAAGTACTTTTTATTAGATTTTTCTTTAAAACCCTTTAAAATCATTTATCTTTATCCTTTGCGCAAAGGTAGCAAAAGTACATTCAAATAATTAGTTTTGTATATGAGGTTTACACATTTATTTTTTTTGTTATATTTTTTAGTTTTTTTCAATTGTAAGAACCAAAAATCACATTTAACTAAAATAGAAGGAAGCAGAATTACAATTAACGATAGCCTCCCTTCCAGCTCAGAAATTGAAGATTTTATCAAGCCTTATAAAGCTCACATTGATAAAGATTTAGATAGCGTCCTTGCTTATTCTGCTGAAACGTATTCAAAAACAGAAGGAACATTTAATACGGCAATTGGAAACCTTATGGCTGATATAGTTTACGAAGAAGCCAATCCTGTTTTTAAAAAAAGAACAGGATTTGATATTGATATGGTACTTTTAAATCATGGAGGTATTCGTTCTATTCTACCCCAGGGTAATATTTCAGCCAGAACTGCTTATCAGCTCATGCCTTTTGAAAACAGTATTGTTGTTGTTGCTCTGAAAGGGTCTCAAATAAACGGGCTAACACATTATTTAAGTCAAGCAAAAAGAGCACATCCCATATCAAAACTAAAATTGATTATTGATGACAACTATGATATCATTGAAGCCAAAATTAAAGGGAAGCCCATTGATCAAACTAAAACTTATTATGTTGCTACTAATGATTATTTATATAATGGTGGAGACAATATGAGCTTTTTTCAACCTAATGACAGCCTCTATGTTTTAGATTATAAAATAAGAAATGCTTTAATAGATAATTTTAAAAAAGTAGATACCTTAAGTCCGGTAATAGATGACAGATTTATTCAAAAAAATCAATAAAAGCATAACCTAAACACATTAGATTAAAATTGAACACAGATGAAGCGTAGAAAATTTATTCAGCAAACAACAGCTGCTACAGCCTTAACAGCTATTGGCTCTGTAGGCTTACAGTCATTTACTACCACAAAGACTAAAAAAATCACTATACTACACACTAATGATGTACATAGCCATATTGATGCCTTTGGGCCTAATGACGGTAGAAATGCCAATAAAGGCGGGGTTGCAAGACGAGCCAGTTTAATTGAGTCCTTCAGGAAAAACAACCCTAACACCTTATTGTTAGACGCTGGAGATATTTTTCAAGGCACTCCCTATTTTAATTATTATGGAGGTGAATTGGAATTCAAACTTATGAGTAAATTAAAATACGATGCTGCCACCATTGGTAACCATGATTTTGATAATGGAATTGACGGTTTATATGCCCAATTACCTCATGCTGAATTTGAATTTATTTCAGCTAACTATGACTTTTCAAATACCATCATGGATACACATACAAAACCCTATAAGATATTTATTAAAGACGGTATTAAAATAGGTGTATTTGGTTTAGGCATAAAATTAAGCGGTTTGGTTGATCCTACAATGTATAAGGAAACAAAATACCTGGATCCTATTGAAATTTCTCAAGATATGAGCAGGGTTCTAAAAACAGATGAAGCCTGTGATCTTGTAATTTGTTTGTCTCATTTAGGCTATAATTACAAAAACAACCCTGAAAGAATAAGTGATTTAAACCTTGCTAAAGCGACTAAAGATATTGATTTAATAATTGGGGGACATACTCATACGTTCTTACCCAAGCCAACTATTGTTAAAAACTCAGAAGGTAAAAACATGTTAGTAAATCAGGTTGGATGTTATGGTATTTACTTGGGAAAAATAGACTTTTATTTTGATTACAACAAAAACAAATCCGCTAACGGAACATCCATTATTGTATAGTTTATTTAAGCCCAAATATTATTTTGAAAGCTGTCTTGGTCTGCATTTCTAATAGTTGTCATACTATTATTACTGATATCATATTTAAAGGCAAAATATATACCGGTTACATATAGCAATTTATGCCCCATAAAAAACCGCCATTCATTTAAGAAATAAATATTGAAATAATCAAATATTGCAGAAAACCCCAAGCACACTACGCCAGTCAAAAACCATATTGATTTCTTATTCTGCACACTCAAATACACCCCAAAAGACAATAAACCTAATACTATTAAAACCAAAGATTTTACCATAAATAAAATTACTGTGATTTGATTCAGCAAGACAACTTCAATAGTTTCATAAATCAAGCTTAAAAAGAAAATAGAAATAAGAAACATCATTAATAAATATGCTTTAATTGACTTCCTAACACGATTTAGATCAATGTTTTGTAATACTATGATCAACAATTGAGTGCATGCAGCAATGAAAAATATGTTAGTTGCATAAAAGGTATGGAGGCCCTGAAAGATAATGCCGGAAATATCATTTAAAAATGCAAAAAGCAAGAAAAAAATAAACGAAACATTATCAGGTTTATATTTCAGTATCGAGAAAATTAAAAATAACGGTATAGTTAATACATTTATATACTCAATAAATGATTTATCTCCCATTAAAACACTAAAAACATTTGCTAAAAGCAGAAAAAAAAGTATAGCAAATATTATAGTATTGAAACTACATAAATTCCAATTTTTCATAATAATAACATAAGTTAGGTCTTACCAAACATAAGATTTAATTTAATTATAACGTTAAAAAAACACCTTTTATCGATAAAACGTAACAAATACCTACCTTTTATCTAATAGTTTTACGCTTTTATGAAAAGTTTCCTCTATTTACTCGTCTAACAAGGAAATAAAAACCAAACCATGAAAAAATATATCCCATTAGCCCTGAGAATTATTGTTGCAGTCATCCTGATTCAAACCCTACGCTTCAAATTTTCAGCACACCCTGACAGTGTCTATATCTTTCAAAAGGCCGGGCTTGAACCTTATGGTAGAATTATGATTGGGGTTTTTGAATTGATTGCCGGGATTCTAATACTGATGCCCAAAACGGTATGGATTGGGGCTTCTTTAACTATAGGAATTATTGGCGGCGCTATTTTTATGCATCTGACTCAAATAGGGATTGAGGTTAAAAATGATGGAGGCTTATTATTTATAACTGCATGTATTACATTTATAATGTCTGCTATTATTTTATTTATTTACAGAAAAGAGATACCCTTCTTAAAAAGCGAATAAAAGATCACTAAAGTACCATGTATTGCTCATCATTATTATATAACTTATCAGAGAATGTTGTTTGCTTATAATAAAAATAGAATGCTCCCATAGCCAAAGTTGCAGCTAAAACACTTAGTAAGCTTTTTTGATCAATATAGATATAAGCCACATCCAGCACTTCTGAAAACACAATAAATAAAGAACCTAAAAATAGATATAATGATTTTTTATTATCTCTATAAATGTAATTTAACAAGGCACTTGATAATAAAAGTAACGTCACAATATTGTAAATCAATTCTATATAATATTCATTTTTATATTCTAAATTAGGTTCCACAATAATTAGCAATACATAAATTAGATAAACATTCAAACCGGACAAAACTAATATGTGGATCTTAAAGTTTCTAATAACATGATGCAAAGAAATAGTATTCAAAACTCTTATGAGTAGAAATAAATAGGATAAGATATATAGTATATTTCCAACATAATAATCATATTCATAATATATCTGATAGTCCTCGTGATTAAAAACATAATACAACATATAATGAGTGGTTGCTCCTAATATATCTGATATAGAGTAACATATTAAAAACAATAGAAAAAATATATTCTTTCTCTTTATGCTTAAAATATAACAAATTGTTATAACCGGTATTAACAACGCATTAAAAAATATTGCCACATCATTATTATTGCTAAACTCAAAAACAACAAAAAGTATGTACAACACTACAACGATACCAGCCAAGACTTTAGATTTGGGCATAACAAGTAATTCTGGTTAATGGCCAAATATAATTATTTTTTACAATTAATCGTTAAAAAATTACATTTTATCGATAAAATTTTAAAAATAATTGATTTTTTGAAGGAATTCACTTTCTTTAATTAAAAGAACACCTAACTTTTCTGCTTTATCTTTCTTGCTGGGTCCCATATTAGCTCCGGCAACAATGTAGCTTGTTTTTGAAGAAATAGAACTACTCACCTTGCCTCCATTGTCTTCAATCAGTTTTTTAAGTTCATTTCTTGAAACATATTCAAAGACACCTGATACAACTATAGTATCCCCCTTAAGTAGTTCTGTTTGGCCTTCCAGCTGTTCAGCAGATATTTCTAACTGGACCCCAAATTGCTTTAAACGGTCTACTATATAATTATTTGCTTCTGAAGTAAAAAACGCATTTACACTTTCGGCAATCTTAATACCTATTTCGTCAACATTAACCAAATCTTCAGTTGAAGCCTTTATTATGGTATCAATACTCTTATAATGTTTAGCCAACTTTTTAGCCACGGTTTCTCCTACATAACGAATCCCTAAAGCATACAATACACGTTCAAACGGAATGTTCTTAGATTCTCTAATACCGTTAATTAAGTTCTCTGCACTTTTCTCTGCCATACGCTCTAAAGGAACAATCTGTTCTTTAGACAACTCATATAGGTCTGAATAATTATAAATCAAGCCTTCATTCACTAAAAGCGCCACAGTCTCTCCGCCAAGTCCATCTATATCCATAGCTTTACGAGATATATAATGCTGAATTCTTCCAATTATTTGAGGATTACACCCATTATAGTTTGGACAATAATGTTGGGCTTCCCCTTCTTCCCTTATCAATTCTGTATGACATTCCGGGCAAAATGCTATATATTCTGTAGGCTTTGAATCTACTGGTCGTTTTGTTAAATCTACTCCAAGAATCTTAGGAATGATTTCCCCTCCTTTTTCAACATATACTACATCTCCTACTCGTATATCAAGCTTTTCTATTTGGTCTGCGTTATGAAGGGAGGCTCGTTTTACTATAGTTCCTGCCAATTCTACCGGTTCCAAATTAGCAACCGGAGTAATCGCCCCGGTTCTCCCCACCTGATACGTAATGCTATTAAGCGTTGTTGAAACCTGTTCTGCTTTAAACTTATAAGCCATGGCCCAACGTGGCGCCTTTGCTGTATACCCTAACTCTTCCTGTTGTTGTAAATTATTAACTTTTATAACAACCCCATCTGTTTCATATGGCAAATCATGCCTGTGAACATCCCAATATTCTACAAATTCCAAAACCTCATCAATAGAACCTGCTAATTTTGCTGCTTCGGGCACTTTAAACCCCCATTTCCTGGCTTTTTCCAAACTTTCAAACTGGGTAGTTATTCCTAATTTTGTTCCCTTTAAGTTATAAAGCAAGCATTCTAAAGGTCGTTTAGCAACCTCTACACTATCTTGTAATTTCAAGCTTCCTGAAGCCGTATTCCTTGGATTTCTATAAGGTTCTTCTCCAAGCTCTATACGGGCTTCATTCATTTTTTTAAAACCATCAAAAGGCAACACAATCTCTCCTCTAATATCAAACTTTGGCGGGAAATCACCTTTTAATTGCAGAGGCACAGATTTAATAGTCTTAATGTTAGCCGTTACATTATCGCCTTGAAACCCATCTCCTCTGGTAACTGCCTTTATCAAATTTCCATGTTCATAGGTCAGGCTAATAGACGCGCCATCATACTTCAATTCACAGGCATATTGAATCTCTCCATCTACCAGTTTTTTAATTCGGGTCTCCCAATCCTGTAAATCTTCTTTTGAATATGAATTATCTAAAGAATACATACGATGTTCATGAACAATAGTTTCAAAATTTTTGGTCACCTCTCCCCCCACACGCTGTGTTGGAGAGTTAGCATCAAAAAACTCAGGATATTTTGTTTCGAGGTTTTGAAGTTCCTTTAGTTTTAGATCAAAATCATAATCTGAAATTGTTGCTTCATCAAGCACATAATACTTATAATTGTGCTCACGTAACTCATCTCGTAATTCTTTTATTTTTTGCTCAACACTCATCACTTTAGCTTTATTCCTTTTATCATTCTATCTTTTTTAAAGATATCCTGTTTTAATTCTACCTTATCAAAGGTATTCTGTTTTAATAATAAAATCATATCTTTTCCAAGGTACTCATTGATTTCAAAATACAAAGCACCTTGCTCAACCAAGCCTGTAACAGCAAATTTCACAATAGCCTCATAAAACAACAATGCATTATCATCTTTTACAAATAATGCCAAATGCGGTTCGTTTTCCAAAACATTTGATGCCATAAATCGTTTTTCCCGTTCACGGACATATGGCGGGTTAGATACTATAATATCAAACTTTAAATGTTCAATATGATCAAGATTCAAAACATCCGCTTCTATAAACTTTACATTAACACCATGCAGGCTGGCATTTTCTTTTGCAACACTTAAAGCGTCCTTACTAACATCAAGAGCATAAACCTTAGCATTGGGCAAATGCTTAGCCAATGCTATTGCTATACAACCACTTCCGGTGCCCACATCTAAAATATTAATTTGTTTATCGGGGTCTGCGCTACTTAAAATCCATTCTACCAACTCTTCAGTTTCCGGTCTGGGTATTAAAACATGCTTGTTAACTTTAAACGCTAAACCAAAAAACGCTGTTTCCCCTAAAATATATTGAATTGGCTTTTGTTGCTTCAATTGTTCTAAAGCATTTAAAATCAATTGAGGACTTTCTACTGATGCTTCAGCATTCATTGCCAATTGAAGCCTAGATACCTTATAAAAAGACGCTATTAACAAATAGAAGAAACTATCAATCTCTTCTATCGGATAAATTGTTTTTAAATCCTTATGAAATGTATTTTGAATGTCTTTTAGTCTCATAAATCTTTTATCATCCATACACCGCACGAATAATGGCCTGTATGTCCCAAAGCATTTTCTAAATGTTTAAAGTTGTAACTTTCATAAATATGAATTGCAGCCTTAAGCTGTGAAGCAGATTCCAAATAACATTGTTTATACCCTAAATCTTTAGCTGCTTGCATACACTTTTCAAATAGTGCTCTACCGTAACCTTTTCCTCTTACTTTAGGAGAGAAATACATTTTTTGAATTTCACAAATAGTTTCTTCAAAACCTTTCAGTGGTTTAACGCCTCCTCCTCCAAGCACTTCATCTCCCTGTGCAATAACATAATAAATATCGTTATTATTTTGATAAGACTCATACATTCTTGGCGTTTCTGAATCAGAATATGCCGTACCTTCCAAGGGAATTTTGAATTCATAAAAGCACTCCCTGATTACTTGTTCCAATTGAGCATTATCCTGAGGTTCAATTTCTCGAATAACTATAGTATCTTTACTCACTTTAAAATAGCGTTTTTGAATTAGTGAAGATACATTAAATCAAAAAAAAATATTATGAAAAAGTTTATAATCTTATTAACATTACTCCTTAGTATGTGGAGTTGCACTGTAACCGAAAAGCCTCAATTTGTGGGATTAGAAAACATAAAAGTTTTAGAATCCAATTCAAAATATATCACTTTTGGTGCTGATGCCTATTTTATGAATCCAAACGACCTTGGTGGCACACTAAAAACAGATGAGATTAAAGTTTATATCAATGATAACGAAGTTGCCCAGATATCAACTGAAAGTTTCGATGTTCCTGCAAAAAATGAATTTTCAATTCCTCTAAAGACAAAAATCCCAACAGACAGCTTATTCAGTAATAAAAATATAGGAAGCTTAGTAGGCAGTTTATTTAGTAAGAGTGTCAAAGTCCAATATAAAGGTGACATCAAGTACCTGTTTTTAGGGTTCTCATACGATTATGAAATTGACAAAACAGAAAATATAAAAATTAAAATCTAGTATTGCACCAACATTCCTTTTACATAAAACGTTGTCTAGAAATAGCTAAGAACGGTTTAGGCTCTACCAGGCCCAACCCTATGGTTGGTTGCGTTATAGTTTATCAAGATAAAATTATAGGGGAAGGATTTACTAGTGCGTATGGTAAAAACCATGCCGAAGTCAATGCTATTAACTCAGTTAAAAACAAAAATCTTTTAAAAGAATCTACCATCTATGTCACATTAGAGCCTTGTTCTCATTTTGGAAAAACGCCTCCATGTAGTGATTTAATTAGTCTTCATAAAATTCCAAATGTAGTTATAGGTTGCATTGATGATAATATACAAGTTTCTGGCAAAGGCATAAAGAAGCTTAAAGACTCTGGTTGTCATGTTACCGTTGGCATTCTAGAAGATGAATGCAAAAAACATCATAAACGCTTTTTTACATTTCATAATAAAAAGCGCCCGTATGTTATTTTAAAATGGGCACAAACTTTTAATGGATTTATTGCCCCAAAAGCTAAGGATGAGCAAAAACCCGTTTGGATAACCAATAGGTTTTCAAGGCAATTAACACATAAATGGCGTACCGAAGAACAAGCCATTTTGGTAGGTACAAATACCGTTTTAGAAGACAATCCCAGTTTGACATCAAGACACTGGACAGGAGAAAACCCTGTTAGGATAGTGATTGATAAAGAGAACAAGTTATCTCAATCCTTCAATATTTTTAATCGCGATTCCAAAACAATCTCAATTACCAACAAAGACATTGATTTTTCAAAAAGTATAGCTCAACAAATCTGTAGTATTTTATTTAACAATGATATAAATTCAGTCATCATTGAAGGAGGCACAAGAACACTTCAAACTTTTATTGATGAAAACCTGTGGGATGAAGCCCGGGTTTTTACAGGGCAGTCTGTATTTAAATCCGGAATCAAAGCTCCTGTATTTTCCGGAACACTAACCTCTGAACAAAAAATCGTCACTGACACTCTTAAAATCTATTCAAATGATTAAAACCATCATTTTTGATTTTGGAAATGTATTTATAAACCTTGACATTAAAGGTGCGCATCAACATGCTTTAGAAGCTTTCAATATTGACTCTTTTTCTGAAGAAATGCAGGCCTACAATAGCTTCTATGAGCAAGGACTAATATCTACGGATGAATTCCTTGAATTCTACTTGAGTAATTTTCCTGAATTTTCTAAAGATCAACTCATCGATATCTGGAATTACATGCTAAAAGATTTTCCCGAATATCGCCTGAAATTCCTGCAAGAATTAAAAACAACCGGAAAATTTAAACTTATCCTGCTCAGCAATACCAATGAGCTTCATATAGATTGGATCAAACAACAAGTTCCATTTTATAAAACATTTAAATCATGTTTTGATAAATTTTACTTATCTCATGAAATAAATTTAATAAAGCCTAATTATAACATTTTTGAGTTTGTACTAAATACCAATAAACTCATTGCCAACGAGTGCTTGTTTATTGATGATAATCAGGATAATATTAAAAGTGCAAACTCCTTAAATATCAACACCTGGCATATTCATCCAGACACCGAAGATATTATCAACCTTTTTAAGGTCAAATCACATTTATTTTAAGCTCATTTGATCAATAAGGATACATATAAAACTATAGAAGCGTCTCCAGAGCCTGTATTATTTAAAGACAAGAACAGTAAATTTTTTGGCTATGCATTTTCTGTATTAACACAAGATGATGTTAAAGCCCATCTGGAATCTCTAAAAAAGAAGCACCATGCTGCAAGACATTGGTGCTACGCCTATCAATTAGGAACAGAATCCATCTCCTTTAGAGTCAATGACGACGGAGAACCAAGTAATTCAGCAGGAATGCCTATTTATGGGCAAATACAATCTTTTGAACTCACCAACATCCTAATAGTAGTTGTTAGGTATTTTGGCGGTGTTAAACTTGGAGTAGGCGGCCTGATAAATGCTTACAGAACAGCCGCTCAAATGGCGTTAGAATCATCTTATATTATTGAAAAAACAATTAACGTAAACTACCTACTCTCCTTTGATTATCAAAATATGAATAGGGTTATGCGAGTTATTAAAGAAAAGCAACTTATTATTATTAATCAGGCATTAGAAATGGATTGTCAAATTACAATTTCCGTAAGAAAAAAAGAAGCACAATCTATTTTTGAAATCTTTAATAGCTTATATAAAATAAACATAAAATCAATCTAAAATTTAGCTATCAATAGCATCTAGGATATATTGAGGAGGTCTTGTTGGTTTATTTGTTTTCATATCCACAAAAACTAAAACCGTATTAGCAGTGGTTAAAACCTCTCCTTTTTCATTGGTTATTTCATAGTCAAATTCAATTTTTGCTGAGGGTCTTTTCTTTAGTTGAGTTTTTACATTAATTACATCATCATAACCTGCTGATTTTTTATAGTTTAAACTCAATGAAATTACAGGTAACATCACTCCGTTATCTTCCATTTTTTTATACGATATTCCTAGTTTCCTGAGCCATTCAATACGTCCCATTTCAAGGTATAACGGGTAGTTGCCATGATACACTACTCCCATCTGGTCAGTTTCCCCATATCTCACTCTTATTTGTATTTCATCGATTTTCATGAGAATTATTGAATATTTTTTTGTAGTTTCGGCTAGAGGTTAAACATGAGAAA
Source organism: Alterotamlana spongicola (assembly GCF_035818475.1). Classification (NCBI taxonomy): domain Bacteria; kingdom Pseudomonadati; phylum Bacteroidota; class Flavobacteriia; order Flavobacteriales; family Flavobacteriaceae; genus Alterotamlana; species Alterotamlana spongicola. Next base: position 2,686,176 of record NZ_JAYMGV010000001.1, on the reverse strand, counting down.
AAAAATCTAAAAATTCAATAGTAATTCATTTTTTTTTTAAGATTTTTGTTCACATATTTGCCTCGATATTAAGAGGGGATACGAAAGTCATTTTCGTATATATTCTAACTAACTAAAAACCTATATAATCTAAAAATGAGTGTAACTGCGCAATCGGTATGGAATAATTGTCTAGAATTCATAAAGGATAACATTCAACCGCAAGCGTATAAAACTTGGTTTGAACCCATTATTGCTGTTAAACTTTCTGACAACGCATTAAGCATTCAGGTACCAAGTAAGTTCTTTTACGAATGGCTGGAAGAGCATTATGTAAAGATTCTTAAAGTATCACTCACAAAGGAATTAGGAGAAACTGCCAAACTTGTTTACATCATAAAAATGGAAAACACGTATGGCAACAAACAGCCTTTTACAGAAAAAATTCCGAGTTCTAACAGAACTGCTGTAAAGTCACAGGATGTTGATATTCCTTTCAACAATAAAAGTCCGGAACTAAGAAATCCGTTTGTTATTCCAGGCATTAGAAATGTGAAAATTGAATCTCAATTAAATCCAAATTATAGCTTTGAGAATTTTCTGGAAGGAGACTCAAACCGACTGGCACGTAGTGCAGGATTAGCTGTTGCCGCAAAACCAGGAGGCACCTCTTTTAACCCGCTTTTGATTTTTGGGGGCGTTGGACTTGGAAAAACCCATTTAGCACATGCTATTGGAGTTGATATAAAAGATAAGTATCCCGAAAAAACAGTTCTGTATATTTCTGCAGAAAAATTCACTCAACAATATATTGACGCCGTAAAGAAAAACAACAGGAATGATTTTATTCATTTCTATCAAATTATAGATGTCCTGATTATTGATGATGTACAATTCTTATCTGGCAAAGCCGGTACTCAAGATGTATTCTTCCATATTTTTAATCATTTACATCAAAGTGGCAAACAAGTTATATTAACCAGTGATAAAGCTCCGGTTGATATGCAAGATATAGAACAACGTTTATTATCTCGTTTTAAATGGGGACTATCAGCAGAATTGCAAAACCCCGATTTTGAAACCAGGGTATCTATTCTAAAAAACAAATTGTATCGTGATGGTGTTGAAATGCCTGAAGATATTATTGAATATGTGGCTAAAAACATTAAAACTAATGTTAGAGAGTTAGAAGGCGCAATCATTTCTTTAATTGCTCAATCTTCTTTCAATAAAAAAGAAATCACCATTGACCTAGCCAGAATCATTGTTGAAAAATTTGTAAAAAACACAAAACGCGAAGTTTCAATAGATTACATTCAAAAAGTAGTTTCAGACTATTTTCAAATGGATGTTGATACGCTACAATCAAAAACCAGAAAACGCCATATTGTTCAGGCACGCCAGTTAGCTATGTTTTTTGCTAAAAAATTCACAAAAGCTTCACTTGCCAGTATAGGATCTCAAATAGGAAAACGTGATCACGCCACTGTGCTTCATGCCTGCAAAACTGTAGACAATCTATCTTCAACAGACAAACAATTTAGAAAATATGTTGAGGATATTACTAAAAAACTTTCTATATAAAAACCACTAGCATCATGACAAAAATTCTGATGGTATGTTTGGGAAATATTTGTCGTTCTCCATTAGCTGAAGGTATTTTAAAATCAAAACTTCCGGATGATTCTTTTTTTGTTGACTCCGCAGGTACAGCTAATTATCATGTAGGAAATCCACCTGACAAACGCTCTATAGCTGTCGCTAAAAAACACGGATTAAATATCTCTAATTTAAAAGGAAGACAATTTAAGGTTTCTGATTTTGATCGGTTTGATTTAATTTATGTTATGGATGAATCAAATTACAACAATGTCACAACTTTAGCAAGAAACAATCAAGATGTATCAAAGGTTAAAATGATATTAAATGTTGTTTACCCAGACCAGGATTACGATGTTCCCGACCCTTATTATGGTGGCGATAATGGATTTGAAAACGTTTATAATATGCTTGATGCAGCTTGTTCCATAATTGCTGACTCACTTAAATAAACCCCATGATACCTCAAGGTAAACTGTTTTTAATACCCACAACTTTAGGAGACAATAACCCTTTAGAGGTTTTACCTATTTCAGTAAAACAAACTATTGAGACAACCAACACCTTTATTGTAGAGAACGAAAAAACAGCAAGGCGCTTTATAAAGCGAATTTGCCCTGAAAAACCTCAGCCTTCATTGCATATTTTTGTTCTAAATAAATTTACAAACGAAAATGAATTACCTGATTTTCTGGCCCCTTGCTTAAAAGGCACCAATGTAGGCCTACTCTCTGAAGCCGGTTGCCCTGGTGTTGCCGACCCTGGGGCCGATATTGTGAAAATTGCCCATGAAAAAAATATAAAAGTTGTACCGCTTGTTGGCCCCTCCTCTATATTAATGGCTATTATGAGTTCCGGTATGAACGGGCAGAGCTTTGCTTTTAATGGTTACCTTCCTATTGATAAAAGTGAACGCAAAAATGAAATTAAGCGCTTGGAACGTTTATCGTTTGAGCGCAATCAATCTCAAATATTTATTGAGACACCTTACAGGAATAATAAAATGCTAGAGGATTTATCTGGCGTTCTTGAGAACAACACTAACGTTTGCGTAGCCTGTGACATTACTTTGCCTTCAGAATTTATTAAAACTCAAACCGCACATCAATGGAAAAAGAATAAGGTAGACCTTCATAAAAGGCCTACCATTTTTATTATTCATAAAAGCTAATTGCTCTTAAATTGCTTTCGCCTTTTGATCCGGCTCTACAAAAGATGTGTCATAGCCCGAAAAACGTTTCATATAATGATAAATAGTTGTACCATAACCATCAGCGAAATTATCCAGACCATAACTCCTTAAATATTTTTTAACACTACCGGGGCCTGCCAAATGCGCTGCCGCTAAAATTCCGGATTCAGTTACAATAACACCATTAATGCGTTTTCCTACAAAATTCTTAATATCTCGTCTTAAAATCCACTTATTACGAGCTGCATTAGCTATAAATGCCTTTTCTTGTAACTCCGGATCTTTTAAAAAGCTATCAGGGTTATGAATACCAATCAACTTAAGTGTACTGGCACCAAACTGGTATTTTCCTAAGTATCCATACGTGTTTACCGAAAAATAATTACCACCTGATTCTTTAAAAGCCAAAGCTTCTTTAAAGCCAATAAATGATTTTCCTAAATAAGGTGAGTAAACAAAATCTGAATTATTTGACGCCTGAAGATCATCGTTCTCATCCGGGTCAATACTTACTGTGTAATTTAAGTCTAACCCTTCTGTTGAGTATCTGCTTAAATCAATAGTTTCATTTGAATTAAACGAAACATACAATAGTGTTAATATTGTAAGCGTAAGTGTTACGTAACTTGCAATATTTCTTACCATAATTTTAAATTTTTTCAGCGTGTTTTAAATAACAAACACCCCTTGAAATTTGAGCGTGCAAAATTATGAATTTTTTTGATAACTTCAAAATTTATCGATTATGTGTGTTTTTTAGTAGTAGAATAGATGAAATACACTGCCCTTTTTACTAAATTCAAGAGCTGGAAATGGTACTTTTATCATATTAAATACATCAAAAATAGTTGACAGTAATCGAGATTTTGTTTTAATAGCACTTAAATTTACATCAAAACTTAAATAGTATTTACGGTATGTTGAAATATTTGTTAACAACTGATTGTCAACATCTTTACCATTCCCTATCACACCACTCACACTATGACCAACAGCAATATTTAGCCATCTGGGGATCTTACTTTCCTTAAAAAAAGCATGCAGATTAGCACTCAGCCAGTACGTTTGTCCGTTATAATCCTTTAAAACCTGCTCTAAAAACGATTCTCCTAGTTTATCAGGTTGTATTTTTGCGTATTTAGTTTGATGAAAAGAGTACTTTAAAGCAAGCCTCTGCTCTTCCCACAGCAATTCCTGGCCAATATACAGGCCTGTTCCTGCTGCATTTGCCATAACATCACCCCATGAAAACCCCCACTCTTTGGAGTACCCGTCTAACACTTCTACGGCGGTTAAAAAAGTAAACCCTAAAGTTGCCCCATATAATAATTGATCTTTTTTTCTTACACCACTCCAATCTAATAACTGAGCACCATGCTTACCTATTTGATAAGATGTAAAAGCATGGCCAAACTTATCCATTTGCAACCATTCTTTATTATCATTAATAGTGTGAAACTTTGAACGGTCATAATCAGCATACCATAGTTGATTTAACCCAATAAGTGAAATAGTAGCTAATGAAACTTCGCTTATCACTACAGCATTACGCCTTGGTTTATTAAGCGTATCGCTGGGTGTTAAAAAAGCATTTAGTTTAGATTGGGAAAAAGAGCATAGTGGTAATAAAACTAATAAAACTATATGATTAACAACGTTACGCTTCACTACTTATTAATACCTTGAGCTGATAAATACCGTTGGTATTCCCTGGCATTTACATTATGCTGTGATAATGATTTTGCAAATTTATGAAACCCAAAACGTTTAGCATCGGCTGCAAAATATAAGTATTTGTGCTTTTCATAGTTTAATACTGCATTAATAGCAGAAATATCCGGCATGGCAATAAGCCCCGGAGGCAACCCCTGGTTCTTATAGGTGTTATAGGGAGAATCTATTTCTTTATGTACGTTTAAAACACGTTTTATAACTGTATTCTTATATTTAGGCAACTGATAGGCCGCAAATTTAAGTGTAGGGTCCGCCTGCAGGGGCATACCAATTCTTATTCTATTCAGATACACCCCAGCAATTCTTGGTTGTTCTGAGGCTTGTTTTGACTCTTCATGAACTATAGACGCTAATGCTATCACTTCATTAGGTGACAAACCAAGGGCTTTTGCTTTTTCCAATCTGGATGCATTCCAAAACCGCTTGTACTCCTTCAACATTCTGCTTCTAAATGTTTGGGCAGAGGTATTCCAGAAAAACTCATAACTGTTAGGAATATACATCCCTAAAGCTGTAGCTCCATTAAAATTGTTATCCGATAAAAACGATTTATCTTTCATGGCCTCCAACAAAGACAAACTATCTGCTTCTATTTGCCTTGCTACTCTTCCGGCCAGTTTCTCAAGGGTCTCCTGGTTGTTAAAAGACAGCTTTATAGGTAGGTTTTTACTTCTAATGGAATTGATAATATCATTATTGGTCATTCCTTTCCTTATCTCAAAACGCCCGGCTTTTACATTATTTATATACTTCTTTTGTTCTGCCAGATCATCAAAAGATTCTATATCTTCTAACAAAGACTCTAACTGAACTCTTACCTCTTGATAGTTAGCACTGCTGGGTATAAAAATATAGGCAGACTCATTATTAAAAGCTGTGTTAGGCTTCAGCATAGCCTTATAAACAAAATTAGCAAAAAAAGCAGCCACAATAAGCCCTATAACTGCAATAGCCAGAAGTATCTTTTTTATATACATTTAATTATTGATTAGCTGAAATAAATATTCGTTTTTAAAAGAACCGTTTACATAGTTCCAATCTTTTTTCAATCCAATTTTTTTGAATCCCTGTTTTGTAAACAATTTTATACTTGCTTCATTTTCCTCTGAAATATTACAATATAATTGATGCAAATCCAAATGCATAAAACTGTAATCCACAAGTAATTTTAAAGCTTCTCTTCCATATCCTTTTAACCTGTCATCAGGTTCTTTGATCAAAATTCCAACACCGGCCTTTTTATTTTTAAAGTCAAAGTCAAATAAATCTATCATACCCAAAACTACTTCTTCATAATTTGAAACCACTAGTCTTAATTGCTTTACCTCAAAGATATCCTTATGGGCATTTTCTAAATATTGCTTTATTAAAAATTTTGAATACGGTGTTTGTGTAGCGCTTATTTCCCAGATAGACTCATCATTTTCAACCTCATGAATAAAATCTAAATCTTCAGGTTCTAAAGCTCGTAAAAAAACGGTATCTCCTTTGAGCGTAATCATATCACACCTTCAAAAACAAATTTTGCAGCACCTATAAGCCAAACATTGCTATATGAACTGTTCTGCACATCAAAACAAACTTGTAACGCTCCTCCTTCTACATTAAGATTCACTTTAGTTTTTTGAGTTTCTCCTAGAGCATGCATAGCTATTGCAACGGCTGTTACACCGGTTCCACATGACAAAGTTTCATCTTCCACCCCGCGTTCATAAGTTCGTACTCTAAAGGTATCATCAGTTAATTTCTTTACAAAATTCACATTACTTCCTGCTTCATTATAGGGTGCCCCATACCTGATTCTTGCTCCTTCTGTTTTAATATCAAAGGTTTGAATATGATCTTCAAATTGCACATGATGTGGGGATCCGGTATCCAAAAACACATGAGTATCATACTTCTCTACCGCATTTACATCCTGCATTTGAAGCGTAACAATATCACCTTCAATATTCGCATAATGCAGTCCGTCTATGGCCTCAAAAACAGCCTTTTCTGTGATAACCCCTAATTGCCTGGCAAAAGCCACCAAACAACGTCCGCCGTTTCCACACATGGAACTTTGATTACCATCAGAATTGTAATATACCATCTTAAAATCATAATCCGGGTGATCTTCCAATAAGATTAGCCCATCTGCTCCTATGCCAAAACGTCTGTCACATAAAAAAGCTATCCGTTTGGTATTATTTTTGTCGAAATTTTGTTGACGATTATCAATCATCACAAAATCGTTCCCTGTTCCTTGATATTTATAAAAAGTATGTTGCATAATATGGCACAAATATATAAATATTAAACCGTTTTATTGATTGTTAAATCGTCGTTAAAGTTGATTTTGAAACTCAATAAATATTTAATTTTAATGTTAATAAATAAAACTTAAACGAAAATCTATGAAGAAGATAATAACATTAGTACTGGTTTCGGCATTAGGTGGCATTTTTACCTTAGGAGCCTACAAGCTATTTTTAGAAAAAGATAAACAAGTGGTAATAACGGCTGAAGCCAGTCCGGCTTTTTTGCCAACCAGCAATTTAAACACGCTGACTAGGGCAAATGAAGCTCCGGATTTCACGATAGCTGCTGAAAACACAGTAAATGCTGTGGTACATGTAAAAAATGTAACACTAAGTTCCGGACAAATGACCTTTCAGGATTTCTTTTATGGCAGATCAACGCCTCGTACTCAAGTAGGTACAGGATCTGGAGTTATAATTAATTCTAATGGATATATTATTACCAATAATCATGTGATTAATAACGCTCAGGAACTTTCAGTGACCCTGAATAACAATAAAACATATACGGCTGAATTGGTTGGTACTGACCCTAAAACAGATATTGCCCTTTTAAAAATTGATGCCGATGAAGAATTACCATACGTTGTTTTTGCTGATTCTGACACTGCAAAAATTGGTGAATGGGTCCTGGCCGTTGGTAATCCTTTTAACTTAACCTCTACGGTAACGGCAGGTATTATAAGTGCAAAATCCAGAGATCTATCGGGAATTAGCAAGCAATCATTCATACAAACTGATGCGGCAGTAAACCCTGGTAATTCAGGAGGTGCACTGGTAAACACTAACGGCGAATTAGTCGGAATAAATACAGCTATATCTTCGCAAACAGGGTCTTATATAGGCTATTCTTTTGCTGTTCCCAGTAATATTGCTAAAAAAGTCATTGAAGATATTATGGAATACGGTAATGTTCAAAATGGTATTTTGGGTATTGAAGGCGGAGCTTTAAATAGTGTTATGGCAGAAGAAATTGGGGTTAATGATACAGAAGGTGTTTATATTGCTAATGTTGTAAATGGTTCCGGTGCGGATAAAGCCGGTCTTGAAAAAGGTGATATTATTAAAGAAATTGATAATATTAAAATATCAAAGTTCTCTGATTTAACCGGACATATAAGCTCAAAACGCCCTGATGATGTGGTGAGCTTAAAATTATCAAGAGATGGAACTATAAGAACGGTAAACGTTACCCTGGCTAAAAATGATACATTCACTATGCCTTTAATAGGACGAATAAAAGATACCAAACCTGCCGATCTAAAAAAATACAGCGCTGACTATGGTGTAAAAATTGTTCAGCTTAATAATGAATATGCTGACTATTGGAAGAAAAATGGTGTTGAAGAAGGCTGTATTGTCACGGCTATAAACGGTGTTAAAGTTAACTCGGTTGAAGATGTACAAGACGTGCTAAACAGTGAATCGGCTTCTGAATATTTAAGAATAGAACTTATAAATTCTAACGGAGAAAAAGAGCGTTACAACTTTAGATAAAACATTTTAAAATCATGGTTTTTATCCCCATAAAATTCGTTGAATTTTATGGGGATATTTTTTTAATAAAATAGCTTACGAAAACGTTTGAAATATGGTATTTTTGCCAAAACTTATAAACATAAATTATTAGCTATGAGTTCTGACAAAACTTATGAAAAAGAATTGGCTTTTCAAGCAGACCGCAGAAAAGCTACCGTTGAATTTATAAAAATTGTAAGCGACCTTTGGTACGACAAATCTATTGAGCTGGTGCTTTTTAGAAATCAATTGATTGATAGAAATGTAAGCCAGATTTTAAACCTGCACAATTATGCCGGGAAATTTGTTCAAAAGCCAATTTCAATTTTTGATACAGTGGAAATAGCTCAGGCCATTAAATCACTGGACATTCCTCCTGCCAAATTAGACATAGGTAAGCTTACTTATGAAATGCATCTTGAAGACAATCAGCATAATAACGCTACTGCTTTTATAGCCAGAAAGCTAAAAGATGCTAATAAAAATGGAGAGATTCAACCTAAAGATGTTATTTTATATGGTTTTGGCAGAATAGGACGCTTAGTTGCCCGCGAACTTATGGTACGCATGGGAAAAGGCAGCCAATTGCGTTTGAGAGCTATAGTAACCAGAGGTCTAATTGATGAAAAAACTCTTGAAAAACGTGCTGCATTATTGCGTAATGATTCCGTTCACGGTGATTTTCCAGGTACAGTTTCTATTGATGTTAAAAACAGTGCTTTAATTGTTAATGGTACTACAGTAAAAATAATTTCGGCTAATACACCTGAAGACATAGATTATACACAATTTGGTATTAATAATGCATTGGTTATTGATAATACCGGAGCTTTTAGAGATAAAAAAGCTTTAGGAAAACACCTGAAGTCTAAAGGCGTAGAGAAAGTATTATTAACAGCGCCAGGAAAAGAGGTTCCAAATATAGTACACGGCGTTAATCACACCAATTATAACCCTGATACTCTTGATATATTTTCAGCAGCATCATGTACTACCAATGCCATTACCCCTATTTTAAAAGTAATTGAGGATTCTTTTGGAGTAAAAAACGGGCACCTGGAAACCATACACGCTTATACTAACGATCAAAACCTTGTTGACAATTTCCATAAAAAATACCGTAGAGGCCGTGCAGCCGGATTGAATATGGTTATTACCGAAACCGGTGCCGGAAGTGCCGTAGCCAAAGCTTTACCAAGTTTAGAAGGCAAGTTAACCTCTAACGCCATTCGTGTTCCGGTACCAAACGGATCATTAGCTATTTTAAACTTAGAGCTAAAAAATAAAACCTCTTTAAATGGCGTTAACACCATTTTAAAGAAATACGCTCTGGAAGGTGATTTAGTGGAACAAATAAAGTTTGAATTAAGCGATGAATTGGTATCCAGTGATATTATAGGTAGTTCAGCACCTTCTATTTATGATAGTAAAGCTACTATTGTACGTAAAGACGGTAAGAATATTATACTTTATATTTGGTATGATAATGAATATGGTTATAGTCATCAGGTCATCAGGCTTGCTAAATATATAGCCAAAGTAAGGCGTTATACTTATTATTAAAATATGATAATCTAAATCAGAATTTAAACCGTATATATAAAAGCCTCAATAATTGAGGCTTTTTAGTTAATTATAATCGTATAATTAACAATATTTTATAAATTCGCAAACCAGTTATAACCAATTAAATTCGCCTGAAAATGAATTCTATCAAAACTTTATTTTTTATAGCATTTACCTTCATATTAACATCAACCTCATTTTCGCAAACGCAACCTGAAGATGATAAGCTGTCATTAAATAGTGGTACAATTGATAATCAATTTGAATTTGTTATCAGAAAATCCAATAAATATCAGGAATATAAGGTTGTAAAAAAGAATTGGCTATATACGCTTAAAGCCCATACTTTAGATTCGCTTAAAGCAGTACATAATGACTTGGCAGAAACACGTGCTGTAGTAGAAAACCAAGCCAAAGAAATTGCCGATTTAAAAACTAATCTGTCAAATACCCAAACAGATTTAGATAAGACCAATTCAGAAAAAAACAATATGGCCTTATTTGGAGCACAAATGAGTAAAACTAATTATAATGTTTTGATGTGGTCTATAATAGGTGCCCTATTGGTATTACTCCTTTTATTCGTCTATAAGTTTAAAAACAGTAATACCATTACTATAGCTGCTAAAAAGAATCTGGCAGAGATTGAAGAAGAGTTTGATGAGCACCGCAGAAACGCTTTAGAGCGAGAGCAAAAGGTAAGACGTCAATTACAAGACGAAATAAACAAGCAAAAGAAGGCATAAACTCTGTTACACAAAGCGTAAATAAAAGCCTTGCTAATAATTCACCTGTATTTGTAACCGGATCAATTGACCTTTTTGTCTATTAATAGGAGCTAATGCATCTTCATACCTCCTATCTGCAATCGTATAATTGGCCGTAAGTTCAAATGCTTTATTGATTTGCCACTCAACACCAATTTCTAACTCTTTTATATCATATCGCCTGGCATCCAATTCAAACTTTTTCCCACCTTTATACTGCATATACCTTGTAAAAGGAGTTATGATCTGCTCTCCTTTTCTAATCATATACATGAATTGAGCATACCCGCCTTGAAGTTTTTCTATACCAATTGAATGTGGTGCCAGCACATTGTTAACATCATAGGCATATTCAGGCCCTTCTCCCATATTATATTCCATTTGAAACCCAAAAGGCTGCGGGTAGTATACAAAATGTGCTGCTACTCGTTGATCTCTATATTGCAACCCTTTTGCATCTATATCTGTAGTTATCCCATCACTATTCCTATGCTTAACACCTTCGCTAACCTCTGTAGTAACATATTCACCAGTATAAGCACTTACACCTCCTTCTATGATCTGGCCGGAATTTAACTTTAATGGATACGTAAAACGTAAAGCTATATGCTTTAATTTACTAACATCAGGCACCAGAGTATTTGCTTTTTGTCCATTATAAAGCATCAAATACGTCATGCCATAATCTCCACTCCCTTTTAAACCTTTTTCAATCAATTCTCTAAATAATGCTCTTTTATCTAAAGTAGCCCAATGCAATCCAATACCTAAATCACGTTCATCTTTAACGGCGCTATTTAGCGGATCGTTTCTATCCAACCCTATTCTGTTTTGAGAAGACTGTAGGTTTTCAAATCCTAAAGGAATTTTACTTTGCCCTCCCCTTAATTTAAATGTCCCTAACTCATCCAGATTATAATCAAAATAGGCATCTCTTAACTGCCCTAAGTTCTTTCCATCTGAAGCAAAATCTGCCTGTAAATAAAAAAAGACCCTTGGGTGAATTTGGCCTGTAATTTTCAACCGCATTCTTCGCAAAGAAAAACCATGATAACCACCATAAGTTCTATCTCCCTGAGGGCTTTCCATATCCGGGTTGGTTTTATAAAGGTCATTATATCTAGCTTGCATATACCCTCCTAACGATACCATATCATACCACTTAGCTTTACTTGAAGAGGGTTGTTTTTCAACGTTTTGGGCAAATACTATGGTATTAAAAAGTAGAAGCAAACAAAGATTTAATTTCTTTTTAATCATGACAATTTATATTGAATTTGTTAAAAGTAGCTTTAAATTGTTAATTTTAAAATTAACAGAACAAAATCTAAAAGTAAAACACCTTTAATAATAAAAATAATTTTATACTTTAAACTTACTATTTTTGAAATTAAACTGTTAATTGTTATCACATAAACTCAAGAGATGCGATCAAAACTACTGTTAGTTATACTATTATATGCTAGTTATCTTCATGCACAAGGAGAAAAAAAGCTGGATTCTACTCAAGTGACAGATTCACAAAAGTACCAGCAACAACCAGGTTTGGCATTAGCGGCATCTAAAATATTCTTTTCAGACAAAAGATATTCTATAAGTGGCTTTGGTGAGTTCAACTTTGTACCCTCTCAGGGAGAAGTTGACACAAGCATTGGTGATTTAGAGTTATATTATTCCGGCCTCTACAGGTATGCCACTTTTTTTGGATATCGGCTTACCGATAAGTTAATTTGGAACTCTGAGATTCAATTTGAATATATCCATTACAAAAATGAAGAATCTCATTTAGAGTTTGTTTTTGAAGCTTTCATTGATTATCTCTATAAAGATTATTTAAAAGCACGTATTGGGTTCTATCCATTAACCATAGGTTATGTAAATAATAATGATGAACCCATAATGTTTTATTCTGTTAACAGGTCTGACGTTGAACGCTTAATTGTTCCATCAACATGGATAGAATTTGGTATTATGCTATATGGTAATTTATCTCCTGACTGGAGTTATGCTTTAGGGTTTTCTCAAGGTTTGAACAGTCAACATTTTCTGGGTTCAACGTGGATACGACAAGGAAGAGAAATACGATTTGATACCCCAAAATCAATTTCAATCAATCCCCAGATAAACTATTCAGGCATTAATAATCTTGTACTATCTGCATCCGGGTATTTTGGAGCATCAGGACAAGGTGCCACGATAAACTCTAATAATCAACAAGAAGATATAAAGGGGAATATTAAACTGGGAACAGCCTTTGCTAAATACGATTGGCGCAATTTTAGATTTGTTAGTGTGGGAACTTATGGTCAGCTAAGTGATACAGATAAAATTTATACGCAAACCGTTGATGATACCGGTTACGGACAAGTACTTGGCAAAGATGTTTATGGCTACCTATTTGAATTAGGCTGTGATATTTTACCTTATCTGCGAAAAAATAAAACAGTCAGGCCCGGCTCATCATTTTTCCATAATAATCAGGAAATGAAACTTAGCCTGTTTTCCAGATATGAAAGATTAAACACGCATTACAAAATATCACCCAACCTGGAACAGTTTCCCAGGGCTGAAAACAATTTAAGTATTTGGACATTTGGTATCAATTTCAACACCACAGAACATATTGTCTTAAAAGCAAATTACCAGCATAGAACAAATTTTAACTTAACAGGCCCTAACCATATCAATCATACTTTTGAAGCTGGATTGGGTTTTATTTTTTAAAGCCTGTAAAAAATCTTGATCAATAAGGCTATATGATTTAATTAACAAACTTATCTACAAACAAACTAGTAGTTTTAAAACAAAAAAGTCTGCAAATGCAGACTTTTTAAATTGAAGTGGGGAGAGCAGGATTCGAACCTGCGAAGACATAGTCAGCAGATTTACAGTCTGCCCTCGTTGGCCGCTTGAGTATCTCCCCAAAACCGATGGCAAATATATTATTGTTTATTAATTCTGCAAAATAAAATGTGCTACATTTTTATAACTCATAACGAATTCTAAACGTTAAATAGCGTGGTTGAATGTAATATTCTGTGACACTTACAGATATGTTATTGGAGCTACTTGTATTTTGCGTTTTAGTATTAAGTAAATTAGTGCCTTTAACCTCATATTCCCATTTACTATCCTTATTTTTTCTATAAGATAAGGAAGCATCCCAGAATTCAAACGTATTTAAAGTCTTGTCCTCATCACTAAAATTATTATAAGAGTAGTTTGTTTTAAAAGTAAACGAATTAAATATCAAAGCATCAAACTCAATAGAAGGTGCTTTTGTAAAAAATTTGGTTCTGCTGGCTCCCTGGTCATTATCCTGAATAGAATAACGGTAGCCTAATTCAAAATTAGGCGCTTCCCTAAAATTAGTTCTTACCCGAGCTCTATAGTTTTGTGCATAATTCTCATTGATTGAAGACTCGCCATTAACAAATTGATTAAACTTATTATAACTTACATTTCCGCTTAATGTTCCCCTAAACTTCCCAATGGTCTTATCTACACTAGCATTGGCACTGGCGCTTTCATCGGCCAGATCAGAATTAAAAGGCGTACTAACCCGCACCACTCCGCCTGGTACAAATTGTGAGCGTGTTCTGATTCTATCAATAGTTTTAGTATAACTCAATCTTGCTCTAACATTGGTATAATTAAACATGTTAAAACTAAAATAAGATAAGTTTAAATTATGGGACAGGGCACTTTCTAATTCAGGATTACCGGAAAAGAAGGAACGATAATTATTCATCACCAGCCCCCTGGCTAATTGATTGACATCAGTGAACCGGGTTTGCATCCTATAGTTAAAAATAATTTGTTCACTATTTTTTAGCTGCATGCGCATGTTAAAATCCGGCAATAGCCTGAAAAAATTATCTGTATATTTTTCATTAAACTGTGTGTTCTTGGCACTGTATGCATGTCCGGAAACACCTGGTGTAAATGTGAAAATTCCTGACCTTAATCTGTAGTGCAACCCTAAGTAGACATCACTAAAGGTATAACCTATGTCATTAGTAGCTAATCCATCATTAAAATCAGGTGTAGGTTCAAATACCGTATCATCATCCAAATATTGAAAAATGTTGGAATCAAAGTCCTGTCTGCTGTAGATGGTTCCCAAAGTATAATTAAGATCGCTCTTTTTACTTAAAATATTCCAGTAGTCAAGCTTAGCATCCACTTGATTAGATTTTACACGTTTTTCCTGAGCAATATCATAAGCCAATTGCATCTCATCAAAACCAACCTCCGAAGCCACATCATCATAATTGGCCTTATCTTCCAGAAATGCATTATAAAACGGATCTTCATCCTGTAATAAATGTTGAACTTCAAGCGCAAAAATATTGGTATTATCTAAGGTATAATAATAATTCAGGTTTTGATTAATACTGTAAGGTTTGGCGTTTTCAAACTCGTTAATATTACCGTTGACTGAAGAGAGAAATAATTGATCTTGAGATTCTTTTGAAGTTCTTGCCAATACATCATAATCTAACTGATTATTGGTATTTGGCTTGTATTTGGTACTAAACTTAAACATGGCCAGATCACTGCGTTGCAATGTGTTGCTTTCTGTTAACTCATCCGGTATACCTAAATCCGGATTGGTATACCTAACTGCTCTGTTTTCCTGTAACTGGGTCCTGCTACTAGAAAAAATAGCAAAACCACTTAAATCCAAGGTTTTTTTAGGAGAGTAACTAAAATTGGCTGCTCCAAATTTGGTATTTATATCTTTAGCCCTGTTATTCTGAAGGGTCAAAAAGCCTAAATTATTACTTCCCAGATCAATATTGGTACCACTGCTCCTACTTGGACTTCTGAATCCACCGGTAAAATTAAAATAATCTCTGCGGCTAAAAGCAATCTCCCCTATATTGTTTAAATCTCCAATCAGATTTATACTATACTCCGGGCTATAATAAAACAATTTAGGCTGTGCCAAATAAAGGGTGTTATCCTCAGAAGAACCTGCGCCTCCTGTAATATTACCAAACCAAAAATTCTTTTTTCCTTCTTTAAGCTTAATGTTTATGGCAATATTGTCCTGGTTATTGGTCACACCACTTAATTGTCCTACTTCTGAAAAATTCTTTAAAACCTCTACTTTATCAACAGCATTTGCCGGAATATTTTTGGTAGCCAATTTGGAATCTCCATCAAAAAAATCTTTACCTTCAACCATAACTTTACCAACCGTTTTGCCTTCAACTTCAATTTCGCCATCATCATTAACCTCTACGCCAGGTAATTTGTTTAGGACATCTCCCAACTTACGTTCTGTACCCGAAGTAAACGAATCTGCATTATAAACTATGGTATCACCTTTTACACTTACCGGCATTTCATAGACTAACTCAATTTCATCCAAAGCATTGTCATAATACAATGTAAAATCCTTAATAATATCTACATCCGTAGTTTTTAATTCAACCTGTGCTGTTTTGGTACCAATGTAGCTTACCTGAATTTTATAATCTGTATTTTTTTCAACAGACAGCTTATATCGTCCATCAGAATTGGTTATACCATAAGCATCCAATTTTTGAGTGTCTTTATTTATTGCAATAACATTGGCCAACTCTAAAGGGGCACCAATGCTGTCCTTTACAACACCTTCAAGTTTTACTTGAGCATAAGTGGAGTAAGCCACCAACAGTAGCATACAAAAGGTAAGTTTTTTCATTAAATATAATTTTGATTGAAAGATTTATTTTATCGCCTTCCTCCGCCTCCACGTCCACCTCTTCTTCTGAACATTTCACGCATCTCCTCCATTTTTACTTTTACCAGGTCGTCATATTCCTTTTGTGTAACCTCTTTTCCCTTTGAGGGGGCCTTTATTTTATCTTTATCATTAGGGTTGAGTACTATTTTTGAACAAAGCATTGTAGTTCTGTCTGCACTAATTTCCAATATTAATCCCGGAAGTCCCCAATATACATCCGGGCCTTGATTTACAGGGATTTGAGGTGTATACCAGGCTGTAACTATAATGTCCGGAACTGGAGGGGTTGGTGTCTTTTCGCTACTCTCATCTACCTTTGTTTGAGCTGAATCCTTTGGCTTTTGATTGTTATTTCTTCTACCAAAACTACTAAAATCAAAACCTGTTTTTTTCTTTAAAGCTACAGCTTTGAAGCAGGTATATTTTCCAATATTTTTAGTTTCTCCTGTAAGCTTCCAATCCAGTTGTTGCAAACTGTCCTTAATTAAAAATTGTTTACCAAACAATTCTTGTTGTTGTAATACCTGCTGTGTTTTCACATTTTTATACTGATCACCTCCTGTTGTATTCATCATACCAACTCGCACACCGCCTCCCTGTCTTGGTGTATCTAACTGCTCTTCTTCTTTGTACATGGACTCAGATTGATTAAATGTTAGGATATAATTCTTCTCCAAAGCACTTTTCATACGGGCCGCAATTTGTTTTTTGCGTTCTTCACTCATTTGTCCGCCTCCAAAATTGCTCATATCAACAGTCGTTTTAGTTTGATAATAAGCCTTACCCTGAAAATCCGATTGGGCAAATAAAGAAAACGAAATTATGCAAAGAAAAAAGGAAACTGAGATTTTAAGATCTTTGATATTCATCAGTAATATGGTTTGATTAAAAAATAAAGCTATAGCTTTATTTTAGACCATTAAAATTTTCTTACGTTTAATAGCCAAAAGTTAAATTCGTCTTAAAATTAACCGCCTATTCTAAACTGCAAATGATTGCCATTCTGATTTCTATTATTCTGAAATCTATTTCGTTGTTCTTCCATTTTCTTTTCAACTATAGTTTCAAAATCCTCCTGGTTAATTTCTTTGCCTTTGTGCGGTTCTTTAATAGCGACCTTTTTATCCGGGTTTAACACTATTTTACTACATACAATGGTTTCTTCTCCATCATTGACTTCCAGAATTAATCCTGGCAGCCCATAGTACCTGGCAGGGCCACTACTCACAGGGATTTGCGGTGTATACCAGGCCATAACTTCAACTTCCTTCATTTGAGGTTCTTCATCTGTATCATCATACATATCTCTATCTCCATTAATACGCATTCTGTTTTCTACAATGGCAACCATACGTTTTGTAGTTGCTTTATAACACGTATAGTCACCTATATTTTTAACTTCAGATGTTAATGTCCAATCTAACTTTTTAAGCTCGTCCTTTATTAAAAAGATCTTCCCTATAACCTCATTTTGAGATGTATACCTGTGTTCTTTAATATTTTTATATAAAATATCTGAGCCTTGAGACGATATAACCATCATACGTATACCTCCCGTTTGTGGTGCTTCTAACACTTCGTCTTCTTTATAAATGGAAGCTTCCCTGTTAAATGATAAAATGTATGTTTTTTCAAATCGTTTTTTTAACATGGCTATCATACGCTGATGCATTTCAGAATTCATTTGTGTGCTATCAAGCTTAACATCTAATCTGCGTTTTGTTTTATAAGTAGCTATACCTTGAAAATCCTGTGCTAGTGCCCCGCTAAAAATATTTAAGGCAAAAACCATAATTAATAACTGTTTCATTTTTGATTGATTTACTGTTTGACATTACAAAAATGACACATGTTTTATAATAAAACAGTTAACGAGTGTTAACGAGTGTTAAGCGGTTTGGTTTTATATGGTATTAACCTTTACTTTTGATTTATGAACAATCAAAAATACAGGTGGATCTTATACTTTATTGTATTTGTTGTTTTTAGTACCGTTATCATTCAGGTGTATTGGAACTACAAAAACTATATTAGTAATAAAAAACAATTAGTGAATGATGTTCAACTTAGCCTGGACAATGCCGTTGAAACTTATTTTGCTAATTTGATTGAAGCAAAAACACTGGCACTTACTTTTGATGCTCCTAATGAGAGTCATATCATAACTAACCGGCATAAATTGGATAGTATTGTTCACAGTTTAAAACTGTTTTCAAATGCCCCTACCGGTATAGACTCTTTAAAACTCATAACAAATGGAGACCTCTCCAGCTTAGAACAATCAAAAACAGATACCATCAATGAAAAGGGCCTAACAAAGAATTTTCTAAACCATTGGAAAAAAAACAAGATCATCTTTAAAAAATTAACAGACTCTGTATCTGAACCTTTAGACATAAAACACTTTAGAAGACTCACTTCCAAAGTAATCATTTCTATGGTAAGTGATTCTTTAAAATTGGATAAGATAGACAGTATTTTACAACTGGATTTTAGCAGAAAGCAATTAAACATAGACTATGGACTATCTTTTAAAAATATTTCTAATAAAGTTCTGAAAATAAACCAAACATACATAGATGAGTCTTCTTTAGTGGTTACATCTAAATCTCCTTTTCTTCCAAGACAAAGTGAACTAAAAATTCATTTTACCAATGACACTCAAATCATCTTAAAACGCATACTATTAAGCATTTTAATTTCCATATTACTCGTTTTAGCTGTGATAAGCTGTCTGTTTTATCTTTTAAAGATTATCAAACACCAGAAGCAATTAGCCGAAGTAAAAAACGACTTGATCAGTAATATTACACATGAATTTAAAACACCTATTGCTACCATAGGTGTTGCTATTGAAAGTATTAAAAACTTTAATGTGATTGATAACAAAGAAAAAACGGAGCGTTATTTAGATATGTCAAATGACCAATTATCTAAATTAAACACTATGGTAGAAAAATTATTAGAAACGGCTACCTTAGATAGTGACAATATAAAACTCAACAAAGAAGAAGCTAATATCATTGAATTAATTAAAGTTTTGGTAGAAAAATATACGTTACAAATCAAAACGAAAAGTATTAATCTAAGCTTACCTTCAAACCCTGTTAATGCCTGTATTGATGTTTTTCATTTTGAGAATGCGGTGAATAATCTTTTAGATAATGCAATGAAATATGGAGGAAATACCGTTGATGTTGGTTTAACTCAAAATAGTACTTCATTTACTATTAGTATCAATGATAATGGAAATACGCTTAACAAATCTCATAAAGAACAAATTTTTGAAAAGTTTTATCGAGTCCCTACCGGGAATAAACATGACATTAAGGGGTTTGGAATTGGGTTATACTATACCAAAAAAATAATCGAAAAACATGGTGGTTTTATACAGTTAGATTTAAAAAAAGATAAAACCACATTTATAATTACAGTACCAAATGGATAACCCTACCACAATACTTTTGGCCGAAGATGAACCTGCGTTAGGGCTCATTATAAAAGAAAGCTTAGAGACCAGAAACTTTAAAGTTTTATTGTGTGAAAATGGCGAAAAAGCACTTGAAGTTTATAAAGAAACTTCTCCGAAACTTTTGATCCTAGATGTTATGATGCCCATCAAAGACGGATTTACACTGGCCAAAGACATCAGAGGTATTGATGAAACTGTCCCTATTATTTTTTTAACAGCAAAATCACAAACCAGAGATGTTGTTGAGGGTTTTACAATTGGCGGTAATGATTATTTGAAAAAACCATTTAGTATGGAAGAACTAATTGTTAGAATCAACAACTTATTAAACCGTACTAAACTGCAAAAAACCTCTGATACTTTCCAAATTGGAAAGTATCTTTTTAATTTTCCAAAACAGACCTTGCAATACATTGAAGGTGAAACCACCCAACTTACACATCGTGAGGCTCATTTGCTGTTTCATTTATTTAAAAATAAAAATCAAGTTTTAGACCGTTCTCTTATTTTAAACAAATTATGGGGCTGTGATGATTTTTTTAATGCACGGAGCATGGATGTGTTTATTAGCAAGCTCAGAAAAAAACTGGCTCAGGATGATACGATACAAATTATTAATGTACGAGGTTTTGGTTACAAGTTAATTTGTTAAAAATGGTTTGATTTTTGTATTTTTCAAATTCCAATGAAAAATCAATTATACATTTTACTAGTGTTTTCGATGTCAATCTTTGCCCAAGAATCTGCAGAGGTCACTTTTATAAATAAAACAACCTTAAAAGCCGAAACTTTAATTGCGGTTGATAATTTTGGAACGGCTTATTATATAAAAAATGATGTGTTTTACAAGAAAAATGTTTCTAAAACCATAACTTACAATAATCTGCAACTTGGTGAGCTACATTCGGTAAATGCATTCAATCCGCTAAAGATCAACCTGTTTTATAAAGACTTCAATACGGTTATAATTCTTGATAATAGATTAGCTGAAATATTTAAAATAGACTTTAACCTAATCGCTCCTTATAGAAACATTACAACTATTTCAACCGGTCATGATAATACCATTTGGATTTTTAATCAGGATTCTCAGCAATTAGAATTGTTTGATTACAAAACAAGAACATCAAGAACCCAAACCGTTCCTATTCAAAGCTCCGTTTTGGATGTAAAAAGCAATTACAACTATTGTTGGCTACTTACAGAAAAGTATTTATATATGTACAATTATTTTGGACGTTTGATAAAAAAAGTTGAAAATAATGGCTACACAGCTTTAGCAGAAAGCAATGAAAACATTTTTTTTAAAAAGGAAAACTCTTTATTCTATTTAAAGAAAAACAGTGATACTATCCTGCCTATAAAAACACCAAATTTATTGATAAATGCGTTTTTTGTAACCAATGAAACCTTGTATATTTACAACGATGAAACCTTACAACAATACCAATTAAAAATAAATTAAGCTATGCATATTGCTGTTGCAGGAAATATTGGGGCTGGTAAAACTACGCTGACCAAATTATTGGCAAAACATTATAAATGGGAAGCTCAACTAGAAGATGTGGTTGACAACCCCTATTTAGATGATTTTTATAACCAAATGGAACGTTGGAGTTTTAATTTGCAAGTATACTTTTTAAACAGCAGATTTCGTCAGGTTTTACAAATTCGTCAAAGTGGAAAAGATATCATCCAAGATAGAACCATTTATGAAGATGCTCACATTTTTGCGCCTAACTTACATGCTATGGGGCTTATGACAAATCGTGATTTTGAAAATTACAAAGCTCTTTTTGAACTCATGGAATCTTTGGTTCAAGGTCCTGACCTTTTAATCTATTTAAGAAGCTCTATTCCTAACCTGGTATCCCAAATTCACAAACGTGGACGCGAATATGAAAATTCAATCAGTATTGATTATTTAAGTCGATTGAACGAACGCTACGAAGCCTGGATACATGGTTACAACAAAGGGAAACTTTTAATTATTGATGTAGATAATCTAAACTTTGTTGATAAACCGGAAGACCTGGGATATGTTATAAATACTATAGATGCCGAAATTAACGGTTTATTTTAATCCTAAATTATAATATAACCATTACACACTCCAGAGCATCACTTTTTTAATTAAAAAATACAGGAGAATTGTAATAGTAAATATTAAAAGCATAAAAAAACCACACTTAAAAGTGTGGTTTTTTTATATCAACAAATCTTTCTAATTGTTTTTAACAATCATCTTTTTGTTTATGAATTGAAGTTGTAAAGCTTTTAGTCACTTCATTTGAAGCTTCAATTTGTGCTTTAACTTCTGCTTCTGATCCACTAAATGTTTCGTAAGTAGTTGAAACTTCTCCGTTTTCTGTAGTTACAGTAGTTTTTACTGCTTTTACTGTACCATCGTCATTTGTATTCATCTCAACTTTTACCTCTTTAGAGACAGCAACCTGCTCAGTATCTTCTCCACCATTAACATAAGCTGATACTGCATCAGTATCTACTAAACTAGGCGCAATAACCAAAGCTACAACTGACATTAACTTTAATAAGATATTCAATGATGGTCCGGAAGTATCTTTAAACGGATCTCCAACGGTATCACCAACAACTGCTGCCTTGTGAGCGTCAGTTCCTTTTCTTCCTTGTTCTTCAATGGTTTTCTTAGCATTATCCCAAGCTCCACCGGCGTTTGACTGGAAAATTGCCATAAGAACCCCACAAGTGGTAACCCCTGCCAATAAACCTCCTAACATTTCAGCACCTCCGATAAATCCTACAGCTACAGGAACAGCTATGGCCAATAAACCTGGCAATACCATTTCTTTAATAGAAGCCTGTGTAGAAATAGCAACACATTTATCATATTCTGCCACACCATCAGCAGCATCAAATATTTTTCTATCTGCTTCAGAAGCTTTTGACATATCAGAATCATATTTACGCATAACGTCAAGAGCTGCTTTTAATGCCGGGATATCTCTAAACTGTCTTCTTACCTCTTCAATCATAGCCATAGCCGCTCGTCCCACTGCATTCATAGATAAAGCCGAAAATACAAATGGTAGCATACCTCCTACTAATAATCCAGCCATAATATCCGGCTTAGATACATCAATGGCCTTTACACCTGCTGTTTCCATAAAAGCTGCAAATAGTGCTAATGCGGTTAACGCTGCAGAAGCAATTGCAAATCCTTTACCAATAGCAGCGGTAGTATTTCCAACAGCATCTAACTTATCAGTTCTTTCACGAACTTCACTTGGTAACTCTGCCATTTCAGCAATACCTCCGGCGTTATCAGAAATCGGTCCGTAAGCATCAACAGCTAACTGAATTCCTGTATTTGCAAGCATACCTACAGCTGCAATTGCTATACCATATAATCCAGCAAAATGGTGCGATACTAAAATAGCTGCTGCTATTAATATAATAGGAATCATTGTTGACATCATTCCAATACCTAAACCTGCAATAATATTGGTTGCGGCTCCGGTTTCTGATTGTCTTACAATTGAATTAACCGGTTTTGTTCCGGTTCCTGTATAATATTCTGTTACTTTTCCAACAAGCAAACCTGCTACTAATCCTGCAATAGTTGCCCAAAACACTCCCATTGAAGTATAATCAATCCCTTTAAAGGTATAGGTTTCAGGAATAAAAGCCTGTATAATAAAATAGGATGCTACAACCATCAAACCTGCTGATCCAAATTCTCCCAGGTTTAAGGCTTTATGCGGAGACCCGCCATCCTTTACTCTGACAAAGAACGTACCAATTATGGACATAATGATACCCACAGCTGCTAACACCAAAGGCAGGTAAACTGCTCCCAGTCCGTTAAAATCCTGAGTACTTATTAAAGCTCCTAATACCATAGTACCAATTATAGACCCCACATAAGATTCAAATAAATCTGCTCCCATACCGGCAACATCACCTACATTATCACCTACATTATCTGCAATTGTTGCAGGGTTTAAAGGGTGATCTTCTGGTATACCGGCTTCAACTTTACCTACTAAATCAGCTCCAACATCGGCCGCTTTTGTATAAATACCTCCACCAACACGAGCAAATAAAGCTATTGAAGAGGCTCCAAGAGAAAACCCGGAAAGCACATTAAGTACTTCATTGATTCCCCAACCTTGTCCACTGTAAATCATAAATAGTCCGCTAAGTCCTAAAACACCAAGACCAACTACCCCTAGCCCCATTACTGCGCCACCGGCAAAGGCAACTTCTAAGGCTTTTCCTAAAGATGTTCTAGCTGCACTTGTGGTTCTAACATTTGCTTTAGTAGCTACTTTCATTCCTATAAAACCTGCTAATGCAGAACAGATAGCTCCTACAATAAACGAAACAGCAACCATACCGTTTGAACCTGCTTCTGAACTTCCTTTAAAATATAATAAAACGGCAACCGCTATTACAAATACAGAAAGGATTTTGTATTCTGCTTTTAGAAAAGACATCGCGCCATCTGCAATGTTTTTTGCAATTCTTTTCATTTTTTCATCACCTTGATCTTGTTTGGTGACCCAGGCACTTTTAATAAATACAAACGCCAAGGCTAAAACACCAAAAAGCGGTAAAAACTTTACTATTAATTCCATATTCAAGTCAGTTAATTATTAATTCATTTATTTTTAACGGGGCTAAAAATAGGAAAATATAAGTGATAAAAAAAACCTCAATTAATTAAAGATTGTGCATTTAAACCACTCTTAAATTATAATATTTTTAATACTATGATATATGTTAGTTTTTTCTTGTGTTTTCAAATGAAAATATATAGTACAGTACTTATGCCTTTTATTGATTAATATTATCATGCAGAAAACAAAAAACCATCCTAAATTTTTAGGATGGTTTTTTGTTTTCTGCTTTATTTTAATACTAATTTAGATAGTGAAAGTGCGCTTTTTTTTATGTTCGCTCTCCTCATAACGCTTAACACATTCATGGTAAATCTTTCTTGCTTCCTCAGCATTTCCCCATCCTCCTACATCTACTTTTTTCTCTTCCAGATCTTTATAAACCTGAAAGAAGTGTTCTATTTCCTTTAATCTATGTGGGTTTAAATCAGAGATGTCATTTCTATGTCTCCAAACAGGATCTGAAACCGGAACACAAATTATTTTTTCATCTGGTCCTTTTTCATCTGTCATGTGAAAAACCCCAATAGGTCTAACTTCCATAACTACCATAGGATATGATGGTTCAGTAGATAATACTAATACATCTAACGGATCCTGATCTAAGGCTAATGTTTCTGGTACAAATCCGTAATCTCCAGGATACATCATTGATGAAAACAACGTTCTGTCAAATCGAATTTTGTTTAACGTAAAATCATATTCGTATTTATTTCTACTTCCTTTTGGTATTTCTATTAACACATCAAATGTTAAAGTATTCTCTTTTGCCATAATATTTATATTTGGGTTGCAAATGTACTGAACCCATTGGCTTTTAACAACAATAAAACTTATCAATCACACCTTTTTACATAAGTTTAATTATTAGGTAATCTAATTGCATATTTTACAACAAATACAGCTTAATATTTGCTATATTGTGCCTGACTAATTCAAATAACTAAAAATATGCAACGGATCCTTTTTTTCGCTGTAATGCTGCTTTCATTTACAATGGTGAATGCTCAAAACCAGCCTTGGCAAGGTAAATTTGAACCTATTGATAATTTAATAGCTCCTCCAAGCCCTTACCGCAATGCCAGTGGAGCTCCCGGCAGTGCTTATTGGCAACAGCGTGCAGATTATAAAATAAAAGCAACACTTCAAGAAGCAGATAATACATTAACTGGTGAAGAAACCATAACCTATTATAATAATTCTCCGGATGACTTAAGTTATGTTTGGATTCAACTTGAGCAAAATGTAAATAAAAAAGGAAATGAAGATTTTGGTTCTATAAATAACAGAGTCAAAGATTCCATGACTACCAGACAAATGCAGTTTCTTACCAGGGCTATGAATTTCCCTGCCGGTTATTCCATTAAATATGTCAAAGATGGTCAAAACAAAGATCTTAGAACTATGGTTAATAATACCATGATGAAGGTTAAGCTAAATAATATGCTAAAATCCGGTGAAAGCATAACACTACAAATTGCCTGGTCCTACCCTATTACCGACAGGAGTTTGTTTTTACTATCCAGAGAAGGTTATGAATATTTCCCTGAAGATGATAATACAGTTTACCTTATTGCGCATTGGTTTCCCAGAATGGCCGTCTATAATGATACCGAAGGCTGGCAAAATCAACAATTTCAAAAACTTGGAGAATTTGCTCTGGAATTTGGTGATTATAATGTTGAAATTACGGTTCCCGAAGATCATATAGTTGCGTCTACTGGGGTACTTCAAAATACAGAATCTGTTTTAACCAAAACCCAAATCAAAAGATTAAACAAAGCAAAGAAATCTTTTGATAAGCCCGTTATGATTATAAATCAGGAAGAAGCCGAAGACAATGAAAAGCAAAAATCAAAAAAACAAAAAACCTGGAAGTTCAGTGCAAAAAATGTAAGAGATTTTGCATTTGCTTCTTCAAGAAAGTTCATGTGGGACGCACAAGCTGTTAAATTACCTTCTAATACAGTAATGGCCATGTCATTTTATCCCAAAGAAGGTTTACCAGTTTGGCAGGAAGAATCTACCAAAGCCATTATGCATGCTTTAGAAGTATACTCAGAAGCCACTTTTGATTACCCTTACCCCGTATGTATTTCAGTAAACACCTCTAACATAGGCATGGAATTTCCTATGATTAGTTTTAATGGTGGGCGCCCAAAAAACGGAAAAATCAGTAATGCTGCTAAACAAGGCATGATTGGCACTATTATACATGAAGTCGGCCATAATTGGTTTCCTATGATTGTAAGTTCAGACGAACGCAAATGGATGTGGATGGATGAAGGGTTGAATACATTTTTACACCAAAGGACCGTAGCTGAACGCTATCCGGATTTTAACAGCGTTACGCCCAAAAGTATTGTGCCCTTTATGAGCGGTGATAAAAACATATTAAGGCCTATAATGACCACATCTGATAATGAATTATTTAACCAGTTTGGCGCTAACTTTTATCTAAAACCCACAGTAGGCTTACAAATGCTAAGAAACTCTATTATTGGAAAAGAACTTTTTGATGAAGCATTTAAAGAATATGCAAACCGCTGGAAATATAAGCATCCAAATCCTGCTGATTTATTTAGAACCCTGGAAGACGCTACGGCTACTGATCTGAACTGGTTTTATAGAGGTTGGTTTTTTACTACAGATCATGTGGATATGGAACTAACTCATGTGAAATGGTTTAAGGTTCATGAAAAGAACAGTAATATAGAAGAGCAAAAACGGTCTTCAAAAGTAAAGATAGAAGCCAGCGAAAAAAGTGCTACAGCCCGGGAAAACGATTTTTCAAGCGGTCCCGAGTTTATTAGCATGACCTCTACTCCCGATAAGGCTTATGGTGGATTTCTATCACGATTAAATGAGCCTGAAATACGTAAGCAACTCTCAGGTAAAAACATCTATGAAGTCACCATAAAAAATATTGGAGGGCTTGTTATGCCTGTTAGCGTTGAATGGGTATTTGCTGATGGCACTTCTGAAATTGATACTTTACCAGCTCAGGTTTGGAGAAGAAACGAATATGAAATACAAGAAACCTTTATTAAAGAAAAAGAAGTTGTTAAGGTTAATTTAGATCCAAACTTTGAGTTTGCAGATACTGATATGGATAATAACCATTTTCCAAAGACTGAAGCTATTTCAGATTTTGATACTTTTAAAAACAAGGCTTCAGGAAATTAATTATGAAGAGAGTAATTTTAATTGCACTTTTTACCTTGTTTTGTTTTTCGGAAAGCTGTAAAAACACTAATGAAAACAACCCTAAAACTGTAGCAATAACTAAAAGTATTACAGCTTTACCTCAGACCGTTAAAACACCCTTTGATAACAAGCCCTCCAGTGGAAAAATTAACCTGGGGCGCTTACTTTTTTTTGACCCTATCCTATCTGGAAATAAAGATGTAGCCTGTGCCACATGCCATCATCCTAAAAATGGTTACTCTGAATTTAGAGATATTTCAATAGGTGTAAACGGTAAAGGATTTGCTAGCAAACGTACTTTTAAATTACCAAATACTATCCCTTTTGTTAAGCGAAACGCACATACTATATTAAACACTGCCTTTAATGGTATAGATACGCTTAACAATTACACTCCTAAAAAGGCGCCTATGTTTTGGGATTCCAGAGTAGTTAGTTTAGAAAATCAGGCTATTGAACCTATAAAAGCACTTGAAGAAATGCGTGGTTTAAATTATTCTGAAGCTGAAATTTTAGATGAAGTTATATCCAGGCTGCAGGCTATTCCTGAATATGACCATTTATTTAAACAGGTTTTTAAAGAAACCCCACATATAAGTATTGAGAATATAGGAAAGGCTATTGCTGCTTTTGAAAGAACATTAGTCTCAAAAAATGCGCGCTTTGACCAGTATATAAGAGGAAACAAAAATGCTATATCGCTTTCTGAAAAAGAGGGGTTTGAATTGTTTCAAAACGTAGGATGCATAAACTGTCATAATGGGCCTATGTTTTCTGACTATAGCATGCATGTACTCAGCGTTCCGGAAAATGACAAACTGGATAATGTTGACGACGGGCTTAATCAACAATTTGAATTTAGGACACCAACATTACGAAATTTACGATTTACTGCACCATATATGCATAATGGCACCCTACCTACTTTAGAAAAAGTATTGGAGTTTTATGAAGATCTCTCCTTTAACAGAACAAGAAACCCAAATGTTCCTGTAAATAAGATAGATTCATTAGCAAAGAAACTAACGGTTAAAGTAAAAGACATGGCTTTAATTATATCATTTCTTAATACCCTGAATGACGACAGTTTTGATAAAACCATACCGGAAAACGTACCAAGTGGTTTAATGGTAGGGGGAGATATTCATTAATTTAAACTTTCTTTTTTTAAAACCTAAAAACAAATTTATCTATATTAAAAACTTCAGTATATTTGCGCCTGAAAAAGGCACACGTGGCGGAATTGGTAGACGCGCTGGCTTGAGGGGCCAGTATCCGTTTAGGATGTGGAAGTTCGAATCTTCTCGTGTGCACTCTTAAAAAATCAGCTTGAATATTTAACGGAATAGCATTTTTGATATGTTTGTCATTTTTGTTTTTTGATGAAATCATGATAAAAATGAAGTTGGACACTATAAAGAAATATCTGGGTATGATTTAGGCCATCATTTATGGACAATGAGTTCCTTAATTATGTTTTTAGGCCCCCTCATGGTATATAAAAAATAAAACCAAAAATTAAAATATCGTTTACAACATTGTAAAAAATAATGCTAAATTAGGTGCTTAATCAAAGACTAGTGCTTTTTTGTCAGATCTAATTTCCCTACGGATAAACTATCTCACAAAACTACGCTATTCTTACATGATATAGTTGTATTTAATGGCTAACTCAACTAACCTAATAAAATTTTATTAATCTAAAAAAGACAATGTTTAATAATAAAATTTTTCAAAAAATATTATATAAAATAAGTTTTTGGTTTCCTATTCTATTATCTATCATTATTCATAGCAATGATTTTTATTTTTATAGGTTTTATGGTAATTTTATTTTGGCCATAATAATTATATTGTTTTCTAATCTATTCAATTACAAAAAGTTAAATATTTTTTTAGAAATCATAGGAGCATGTCTGTTCAATTTTATAATATTTATTCAAATAAGCCACTTTTATTTATTTAACGATCATTTAAAATCATCTACTTTCTTTATAATTTTTGATTCTAACTCTAATGAAATATCTGAGTTTTTATCAATGTACATTGACTTTAACATAATACTTATTTTTGTCTTGTTGCTATTGGCTTTATTAACAAGTACTTTTTTTTTACTTTACAATACGAAGCATCATATGAAATATAAGTCTAAACTTATTTGTTCATTAATCGTTTTTATATCGTTATCATTTTATAAAATTAGGTCAGAAACATTTCCTCATATTTTTTATAGAGCTGTAGTTGAATATAAAAAAGATAAAAGAAAACTTAATGAGGTTACATTAAATAAATTAGGAGGAGATTTTTCTGAGGTAAAACATTCCTCTAAATCCAAAAAAGAAATATATGTTTTAATTATTGGAGAATCAACAACTAGGTCTCATATGCAATTATATGATTATTATAGAGACACTAATCCCAAGTTGAATAAAATTAAAGATGAATTAATTATATTTAAAGATGTTATTTCTCCTCATACGCATACAATAACTTCTTTAGAAAAGGTTTTAACTTTAGCAACACATAATTCACCAAGTAGAAAATATGATGGAACTTTAATTCAATTATTTAATAAAGCTGGTTTCAAAACATACTGGTTATCAAATCAGAAACCAATGGGAATTGATGAAACAACGGCTACGATTATATCAAATAATTGTGATGAACAAATTTTCGTAAACATAAGTAATAAGTCTAGTGATGAAAATATCCTAAAGCCTTTCCAAAGTATATTAAAACAATCAAATGATAAAAAATTCATAATTATTCATCTAATGGGAACTCATGGGCCATATTCAGATAGGTACCCAGTTTCTTTTCAGAAATTTAAATCAAAACCAGTTACAAATTTCAATCATGAGAAAGCTTATAAAACAATAAATGAATATGATAACGCTAATTTATATAATGACTTTATTATAAGACATATAATTAATCAACTTAAGAAGACCAATTCAAAATCTTATGCCTTATTTTTTTCAGACCATGGGGAAGATGTATATGAAACTATAGACATTGCTTGTCATACAGAGACTAAAGGAACAAAACCAATGTATGATATTCCATTTATTCTTTGGCAATCAGAAAAATTTAAAATTGAAGAAAATAAATTTATATATGATACATCTCGTAAATATTCATCAGAAGATTTATTACATACTTTAAGTGACCTTTCAAACATTAGCTTTAATGAATTTGAACCTTCTAAAAGTATTTTAAACAAAAAGTTTGTTCCAAAAAAAAGAATTATTTTAAATAATATAGATTATGATATTCTCTTCAAAGAAGAAAAATAAATTAACAATAATCTCATTAATATTATTGTTAACAATACTCTATTTAGTACTAGACTTTCAGATGAGTGTTTTTAGATATTTGTTTCCGTCAAAGGTATGGGCTCATCGAGTAAATAGTATTGAAAAATATCAGGAAGCTCAAAATGTCTTCTCAGGAGTTGAACTTGACCTTGTATTTAGTTCTTCAAGCAATAATTTTGATGTTAATCACCCTCCTGCTAAATCTATTGATTTGACTTTATTTGATTTTTTTAAATCTAAAAAAAATTATAATGATTTTGGTGTATGGCTTGATTTTAAAAACCTAAATGAATCTAATTTTCGACAATCTGCTAAAAAACTAGACTCAATAGTAAGCGTATTAAATATTAATTTTGAAAATATCGTTGTTGAATCGACGAATCCTCTTTTTTTAGATGAATTCTCTAAAAAAGGATTCAAAACATCTTATTATTTACCTTCTAACATCTCAAGGTTTAAAAACGATGACTTGATCATTCAGTATAAAATAATAAATTCAACAAGTATAAATTTTATATCATCCAATGTTGAAAATTACGCT
This sequence comes from Alterotamlana spongicola, assembly GCF_035818475.1. Lineage (NCBI taxonomy): Bacteria > Pseudomonadati > Bacteroidota > Flavobacteriia > Flavobacteriales > Flavobacteriaceae > Alterotamlana > Alterotamlana spongicola. The sequence continues at coordinate 2,654,586 of NZ_JAYMGV010000001.1, read as the reverse complement.
TTTATGAAAGAGAACTTTCCAAATACTAAAATTCTAACTTGGATTATAAATAATCCTCCTAAAATAAAAAGCTTTTACACTTTAAAATATTCTATCTCAAATTTTAAAAGGAATTTTATTGTACTAAATGATGAAGATATTGAAATTGTTCTTTTCAAATTTAATGCAAAGTCAGGGAATCGGTAAGTACATGTCATTTGATTTGAAATCATTTCAATATCATCGATTTTCTTATTTAAGCGTTAAGTATCAAACTTAATAAAAACAAAAACGCGACCTATGAAGTACAATCTTCTAGTCGGCTTAATCTTATTGAGTTTTTCAGGTTATTCTCAAAACGCTATCACCATGATATACCATAACAATCCATTGAGAAATACTAAATGAAGATTGAATTCTGGAAATCCATCTCTCTAAAAGTTATGAAGAATTAGATAAGATATATCCCGTTCTCTATTTGCCTGATAGTTATTATATTTTTTCACAAAATAGTACGAGCTCTTAAGCCGCATTTAATTTATCAACTATAGTGATATCTTTCTAATTCCCCCGGTTCTACTTGATATATATAAAACCTTAGCATCATATGAAATGCCTATACCATTAGGGTTTGAAAAAGTAGCTATTGATCCAGAACCGTCTATTTCTCCCTTACCCCCCATACCTATTGTTTTTGTGATGTCACCAGTTAAAGAAATTTCATAAATTAAATGTTCACTATTAGAGGTTACATATATTTTATTGTTTCCAAAAGCCATTCTTCCTATCTCGCCGCTTATATCTATGATTTCAGAAACACTTCTATCCTTCTTAACTAAAAGAATTTTACCATCATTCCAATTACCAACGTATATTTCATCTCTACTTTTATTATATGTAATTCCTGTTGGCCCGTTAAATAATTTACTGGTAACAAAATTTTCAACAGTTCCATTTGGAGAAATCTTCTTCATTATTTGAGTATCAAAATCAACGGTATACAAATCGCCTATTTTATCAGAAATAATACCCCCGCCAACTCGTTCATTCACTAATATACTCGATTTTCCATTTGAAGTAATCTTAACTAATTTTTCTTTATCCGTTATATATAAATTCCCTTTTTCATCTTCTGTAATTGAAAGTGCAGTATTCATTTCTTGAGAAACCTCAACCACCACATTTTCATCTTCAATTTTAAATAATGATTTAGGAGATCTCCAGCCTCCACAAACATAAATATTTCCATTTCTATCCACAATGATATCTTCATTAGCCTCAATAATCGGTTCAGTTTTCAAAGTTGAAATCATAACCTCCTTATTTGTTTTTTCTGATACAGGTATTCTAAAACCTACAAAAGATACAGTTGTTATCAGGAATATAATTGCCGGTAAGACTATAAACTTATTTTTAAAATTTATATTCATTGTTAGTATGTTTTTAATTAAAATAATTTGAATTGCTAGTTGTTGTTTCTAAATATGTAAGTCTTAAATAAGGTAGTTGAACCTATCTCAATTCTGTTATTAAAACCAATAGACTTAATCATTTCCAGTTCCTCATCTGAAGTCATTAGTTTATATTTTTGTTGTATTGAATCTTTCATACTATTAATCACGCTTACATCAACACCATTTTGTCTGGGAAATTGAAAATATAGCCTTTTTAAATAATTCAATTCCTGACTCGTTTCAGGTTTTACCGCCACGGTCCACACAAACACTCCTTTTGGTTTTAAAAGCTTTTTAACTGCTTTAAAAATATTTTGCCGTCCATTCCTGTCTAAATAATGAAGCACCGCAATACATGTTATGGCATTAAAAGAAGCCTTTCTTAAATGAAAATCTTCCAGATAGCCTTTGAGTAATTTCGTTCTATCACCAATTTGTTCTTTTTCTACCCAATAGCCTGCCAATTGAATCATTTTTTCTGACGGATCTACTACCGTAAATTGCCACTCTTTTGAATATTTGGAAAGTGTGCTTAGCTCTTTCCCCCCTCCACCTCCTATGATCAATATTTCAGATTGTTTCTGTAATTCCATGTTCAGAGCAATTCCAATAGTATCGTGAATTAAATGCATACCAAGTACAAGTTTACTTCCTAAATTCCGAAAGTCTTGAGCTGATTTTGCGTCCTCTTTTTTTTCTGAATTTGACATACGTATCGTCTTCACTTTTCAATGAGTACCACTACTGAAAGTGGTTGCACTTCAATTAAACCATTATACTTTTTCTCTCTTTGATTTTCTGGGTCTACATAAAATAGTTCACCATTCAGGTTACTTACTTGAACGTGAAACTTCTTAACGTTGAAATAATCAGGGTTTATAATCACTACAGCCTTTTTTCCATTAATACTGTTTTCAAACACTGAATAGTTGGCATATCGATTGTTATTTTCTGTTACTATAGCACCCAAGGTATCCATGTAAATACCATCCCATAGATACGCTTTATAGGTTCTTCTAAGCGCATCTATTTGTTTTCCATATTCTAGAGTCAAAGGGTATTCTCTTAGTTTACCTTTAAAATTTCTAGGTTCGTAACTGATGATATAATTATTCATCAAGGCTCTATTTAATATGTTTCTGTCATTATACCCAGTAACTGCAATCATCATTTTTTGCTCTGGTGCCACATATCTGTGTAAGCCCGTATAATGATTTCCAATTCTAAAATAGGACATATGGTAGCTTTGAAATTGTAAGTCTCGATTACTCTCTCCTACCATTAAATAATCTGGATTTCTTTTTTGTATGACCTCCCAAAAACGATCTTCAATTAATTTATCGCCCGGTAAAATATTTGCAGGAACCTGATGTCCATGATTTTTATCAAAACAATAAAATGCACCGCCATGATGTTGGTTTTCATCCCAAAGCATACCATCTGCTCCTAAATCTAAACTTTTGATAAATTCATCAACTGCAATTTCTATCCAATCTTCAGATAATGGGCACATAGGTATCAATCGTCTAGTGTTTATATCAGCTAGCTGCATAGGTGTTTGGTACTGATATCCATCATATACTCTATAATTGCCAAAAGGGTCTTTAACTGCATAATTTATAAGCTCTGATTTAAACCAATCCTGACTCTCATCAGCCCAGGTATATTTATTAAAAAGAACAACCTTTACTCCCAAATCTTTACATTGCTTTATTGAGTTTTTAAGTTCTGTATAAGTTCCTAATAACGGATCTATATCATGTGATGGATTTGAACGGTCCTGACCTCCAAGGGTCCAGCCTGTAAGCTGAATTGCTGACACTTTATTTTCTGCACACTCTTTACAATAATCTATCAAGTCCTTGTATTGAAAAACAGGCCTGTCTTCTGCCGAATTTATATGTATTTGTTGCCACGAGTGTACTTTTGATGCCCATTTAGGTAAGGACAAGTTATTAGTCCATTCTGCCCTCCAGCTTTTATAAAAATCTGCGCCTTTATGCCAACTTCCCTTATAGGGGTAAAAGGCAATTGGTTTAAGCTTACCCTTTTCCTTTGGGTTAATATATGGGAAATGCGTACAATAAAATTCAAAATTTACCGGTTGGTTTCCAATGGTATCTAATGAAGAAACTTTTCCAAAATCTGTCCAGGCGCCTTCGTTATATTCATACCCTGGTTTTAATTCAAAAGTGTAGTCAACTAGATGCTCATCTAATGTATCATGATACCCTAAATAGATGCCTTGATTTAAGGATTGAATTAAACCAAAGTGGCTATATTGTGTATTACTGGTTTTAATAGGATTATCTACTCCATAATAACCATGATTTGCTGAAAAATATGGAAATATTGGACTTTTATCCAGATTTCCTCCATATCCAAAACTAATCCAATCTGTACTTATGGACGACTTTGGTAAAGTAAAATCTCCGAAATAAGGCCAAGAAATAGCTTCAATGGTTAAATCTGAATTATTAGTACAAGAAGCTGAAAAAACCAAGCCTTCGTCAGTCAACTCAACTACCCCTGTAAATGATATATCTAAATCATTTTTATCAGTACTATTAAGTTTTTTCCATTTAAATATAACCTTATGCTCTAAAACCTCATAGTCTAAAAGCATGTTGTTTTTTCCAATCACCGCATTATCCCGCCTATCCTGAGTAGGCACATATAATTTAAAAGATTGTGCGAGTTCTTTTCTTTTTCCAATACGCCAACCTATTTCTTTTAATTCTAAATAAGTTAAACTGCCATAGGTCTCATCAAAAACAATTTTAACCAGTTCATTCTCCAAATATATCTTTGAGTCAAAATTTTGTTGTTGACTCCAACCGTTAAACCCTAGTGTTATAAAAACAAGTAGACTTATAATTTCTTTTTTGTAAAGCATAATTTGACCATTTGGTTTTAAAAATGATTCTTATTTATTGAACAACCACTTTACTGCACTTTCAAATTCACTTTTCCAAAACGCCTCACTATGAGTTGCGCCTTGTACCACTTTCTCAAATAAGTTGCTTTTCCTAAATTTATTTGCTTTCATTAAGTCAATCATTTTTATCATATCGCCTTCCATATTTCCTCCTTCTTTAGTGCCTACCAAATAATACATTTTTACATGCTTTAACTTTGCATGCTTTTCGGTGAAATTAAAACTCTCATCTGAATACCAAAAAGAGGGTGAAAACACACCTACTTTGCCAAAAACCTTAGGATATTTCAATCCAGCATAATGAGAAATAAGTCCTCCCATAGAACTCCCCATGATACCGGTGTTTTTAGCAGAAACCTTTGTTCTATAAGTTTTATCTATTTCTGGTTTTAAAGTCTTAACAATAAATTCTAAATAAGAATCTCCCTCAGCTTTACCATACTGACTATTTTCCCAAGGCGAATACTCACTCATTCTTGTATCACCACCATTATCAATCCCTACAACTATAAGATTTAAACCTACACTTTTACTCAACTTGTTTAACGTTTCATCAATTGCCCATTCACCATCATAAGCTGTTACATCATCAAAAATATTTTGCCCATCATGCAAGTATAATACAGGGTACTTTTTTGAAGACAACTCATAATTTGGTGGTAGATATACCCAAATTCGACGTTTTCTATTTAATTGCGGTATTTTAAAACTTTCATTAAAAACACTGACATTTTTAGAAGCTGTTGAATGTATTATTTTAGTTTCCACTTGTCCATGAGCACAAAGGCCTAAAACAATTGATATGTAAAAAATAATTCGAACTTTCATTTATATAATTTTAGTTTAGTTAACAGAAGCTAGTATTCTATTAGGTTTAATAATAGGGCATTAATACTTTCTAAAACGGCTTGATCTCTACTTTGAAATAATAGAATTGCAATATTCTGAATTTGCTTTCGGTACTATTAATGCAATTATTTTTGCTTTTCCAGACGGTCTATCAATTCATTAATTCGCTTTACTTCATTTTGGTTTTTATTAAGTCCAACAGATTTTTTGAAGTGTGTAATAGCTTCTTTTGAACGCCCTGAATTATTATAGGCATATCCAATCATTTCATGAACCATATGGGATAAAGGATAGTTTTTTACATTCATCTTAAAAAATTCAAATGCTTCGTCGTGATGGTTAGAATTAAATCTAGACCACGCAACATTATTAATAACATTTTCTGGTGGCAAAAAACTCACTCCTAAATTATTTGATAGTTTATTATAATGTGCTACTATATCATCTATGGTTTTTGAGTGGATGCTTTCCATTGTAAAACCTTTAAAAATGAACTTCAGCCCATAATATAAACTAACCAAAGGCGCACTGTTATGGTCTTCATTTTCTAAAATTTGAAATTTTACATTTTGAGATGACATTCCGGCGTTTTTTAAAGAAGCATAAAAAAGCTCGTGACTTGTTCTCATTCTATCAATCTTTTGGGTTGTGTCATTATAATTACTTGCCCCTGAAAAATAGAAACGTTTTTTTTCTGTTAGTCTTAAACTTAGGGAATTTATTTTTTCGATAATATAATTATCATCCCAAAACAATGCAGGATCAATAGCTATGTAAGCATTAAATAGCGTACTAGTCAAATAAGATTCTGCTGCGCTTAGTCCCCCCAAAGAGTGACCAACAAAAATATTATAATTTTTAGTTCTGAAGTTTTTAGCTATTTCAGGAAACAACTCCGTTTCTATAAATTCCAGAAATTGTTTACCGCCACCACTGTTTTTTTGCCATTTGGAATTATCCTTTCTGTCATACCCAATTAAAGATTTTGTTGGTGTGAGGTCTCTGGTTCTGTTCTCATCTGTTACCACTGCTACAATAATCATTTCAGGTATTTGCCCTTCCTTACTCATGACCTCTAACGTTGTGCTTGCAGAATGAACATGATAATCACCATCAAGGACTAACATTACCGGATAATTAGTGATTCCTGAGTTATAAGAATTGGGAAGACTTACTATATATTTTCTTTTTTCATTTAAAGTTTCAGACATAATAGTATGCTCTGAACTATTTAAGAACAGACCTAATCCTTCTTGTCCAAAGATTGGAATAAAGACTAATAGAAAGACTATTTGGACTGATTTTTTATATAAATGTATGGGTTGAAAATTATTCATCATTACTGTGTTTACTTATTGCGTATTTCTTCAATCTTTTTCATTATTTTTTTGCTATCATTAGAATTTAAGTCTAATGATAATTCATAGTAAAACAACGCTTCTTCATGGTTTGATATACTCTTAAACAAATCTCCCAATTTCTCATAATTTATTGATAATGGGTAATTTGAAGCATTCATTTTAAGCAATTCAATAGCAGCATATGCATCCTTCTTGGTTTTATAATTATAATCAGCAATTTTTCTAATTAAATGATCTGGTGGTAAAAAAATACAATCTGTTTTATTAGATAACTCCTTATAGTGCTCTGAAATCTCAGCAGCAGATTTGTTATAAATATTTTCAGGCATAAAATTTTCAAAAACAAATAAAAACCCATAATATGCGCTTATATAGGCCGATGTACCGTGATTTTCATTTTCAAAATATTGTAACTTTACATTAGAGTGTGAAACGCCCGAATTTTTTAATTTTGAAAAGAACAACTCTTGTGAGTTCCTCATCATAGTTACCCCCTTCTTATTTCTCGCATAATTATCTGCACTGGAGATATAAATTCTTTTATCTTTTATAGGTTCTATCTTTTCTTGACTTATTTCATTAACAATATATTGACTGTCCCAGGCAAAGGCTGGATCTGTAGCCACATACCCGCTAAACGAGCTGTTATTTAAATATGCGAAACCCGAAAACAATCCTCCAAAGGAATGTCCAGTCAAAACCCTGTACTTATTGGTTCTATATTTAGAATCAATTTCAGGCAATAGTTCTTTTTCTATAAAGTCCAGAAAGTTCCCTCCCCCTCCACTTGCACTATGTGAATCTAAATGTGTTGGAATTAAATCTCTATTTCTATCAATATTCTTGATGGCAACAAGTATAGTTTCCGGTATTTTGTTTTGTTTACTTAAAAACTCCATTATACCAGATGAATAAACAAACCTGTAATCTCCATCTGTTATTACCATAACAGGATATGAATTCTTGGTAGAATCATAGGATGCAGGAAGCCCCACTATATAGGCTCTATCCTCATTAAGAACTTTAGATTTTATTATATATTCTGTTCCAATATGAATGCGCTTTGATTCCTGACCAATACCGTTTAAAAACAACAACGAGCAAAGTGTCTGGATCATTATTTTTCTAATTGTAATCATACTAGTTTCTTTATTTAGCTTTTAATAAAAATTCCATTGGAATATGAAAGCGCTCACTCCATGCTTCTTCAGAATGCTCCTTACCTTTAAACTCTTTTGATATCCAATTTTTACTTGAATAGCCCTTTTTACTCATCGTTTTATCAATACGTAATTGCCATTCTTTATATAAGCTATCCAATCCCTCTGTTCCATAATCAAAATAGATTTTGTGATCCTTGTATGATGGTAAGTTTTTAGACATGTAAGTATTAAAAGCCAGTGGAATTTTATCTCCTTTTATATTAACATCTCCTACCCAATGTGTAGAAAGGCATGCAGCTCCACCAAATATTTCCGGATACTCACAAAGCGCATACATAGAAATCAATCCGCCCATACTTGAGCCAGCTACAAACGTATCTTCCTTATTTGTAAATGTTGAATAATTGGAATCTATGTAAGGCTTAAGCTCTTCTACAATAAATCTCAAATAATTATCAGATTGGGCTTTTCCTTGCAGATCTGTTTCAATTAATGTTTTCTTAATTTTTTCATCTAACAATTCAATTGGTTTTTGAGGAAAGTACTCTGAATGCCTGAATTTGCCATTATTCCATATGCCAACAACTATGGTATTCTTTATCACACCATTGCTCATTAATTTTGAAAAGGTCTCATCAATCATCCATTCTTGGTTATTCCAGGTATTGGTAGCATCAAATAACATTTGCCCGTCATGCATATACAATACTGAATATTTTAGTTTTGGATTATATCCCGGAGGTAGCCATAAATCTACATTTCTAGAATCTATAAACTTAGATTGAAAGTCTTTTAGTCGATCTATTTTACCATATTTTAAAGTAAGGTTGGGTTTACTTATAATACTCTTATATCTGGTTTTAATATTTACCTTAGAGGTGATGTCTTCCCAGTATTGCTGTTTAGAGTAAAATGGTTCATGCCAATACGGATCTGGTATTTGCTTTTTGATTTCAGGCCATTCTTTTCCTTTAAAAAAATCCTGGTCAATTTTACAGTCTTCCATTTTATTAAAAGGCACTAAAAAAATATAGCCATCAAATAATTGTCCTATAGTAAAATTGTCGTAGCATACGCTAAACATGCTGTCATCTCTTAATTTTCCTATAGGATTATTATCCAAATCAAACCCCATTGGAGCATAGGACATTAATTTAAAAATAGCTTCTGTTTGTCCGTTGGCCGGCGATAAAAAAAAGGGTGTTTTATTTTGCTTATTATATAATGGCCCATGTAAAAATATTGAAAACACTTTATCCGGATACTTCTTATAAAGACGATTTCCCAAACTCTCAAATTTAAAAGTACAATCATTATCTTGGGTAGTTGCCTGAGAATATTTAGTAAATGCATGAGGCACACCAACCAATACGAGTGCTTTCTCTCCCTTATCTAAAACTTCCTTTTTAATTACTTTTTCCCTAAACTCATTTACTTCACCTTTATGAAATACACCGCTCATATCAAGTCGAGACCCGCTATAAGCAGTCCAATCATATTGATAACTTATATTTATGATTCTAAATTTTTTAGCAGTTTGTGGTAAGGTTTGGTTAAAGTTCCATACCGCCTTATAAAAATCTGTGTATTCTTTAAAGGCCCAGCCAACATTGTAAAAAAACATTAAGTCTCTTGCTATTTGATCATTATATTGATGTCCGGTTACCAATGTATCCAATTCACTTTGCTTTTCATAAGCTCCAAACTCCATTCCCAGGTTGTAAACTCCTGAATTATATAAATCCGGTATGAGCTGTTTTATAAAATCTAAGTTGTTCTTTACTGCGTGATCCTCCCCAAGGAGTAGTACATCATAGTATTTAAATTTTTCAAGGATATAGCTATCGGGGTTTAGAGCTTTTTCTCTTAAAAACTCCGTTTCTTTATAATAATTAGCCTCCTGAGGCTGCATTATTATAGGGAATAATATCAATGTCAATATTATAAATCTCATTTAGTATAAGTGTAAATTTATCTCCTATTAATTTTTTAAAACCATCGTGGTAATCAAGTTTATTTTAATCAAACCAAACATTAGAATAGATTAATAACTCAGGAGAGACTGAAAACGTAGTATTACAGATATACAGACTCTCCCTCATTATCAAAATAAGTATCAAAACTTACTCATTATTCACTTCTCACATGAATATTATCTATAATTTCATCTTCTATAATACATTGACAACCCATAAATATTTTCAACTCTATATCTCTATAGTCCTTCAATACTATACTCTAAGGTCTCAGGACTAAATGTTATAAAATAATTACCAGCTGAAACATTTATATCATTATTGGCTGATGTATCTAATATTCCATCAGGTTCAGCATCTCCATATGCAGTAACCCATTCGTTATTAAATCTAATCTTAATGGCCCCATCTACCAATGTAGCTTCAGTATTCCAATTGTCTTTTAAAGGGTTATAATTAAATTGGACATCTGGGCCATCCCAGCCATTAGGCGTTGCACTTCCAACAAGCCCCCATGAATAAGCTTCAACAGAATATGTTAGTGAATTTTCATTAAAAATAATTTTATAGGTTCCTGCTGTAATTGCAATATCTGTACCTCCTGCTTCTAATATATTGTCCAGTTCATTATCTCCATAGTTAATCGTCCAATCATTATCAGCCCTTATTTTTATTGCCCCATCAATTAATGTCACATAGGCCACAAAAGTTCCGCTTTCTAAACTGCCATCTGTAGATTTATAGAAAGGCATATCCGGTCCATTCCACCCGTTAACGGTTGCACTACCTACAAGTCCCCATCTTGAAGTTAGGTCTAAATCAGCCGAATATGGTGTAACGGTTAATGCACTTATTTCAGAAAACAAACTCGTATCTGTAGATAAAACGGTCTCAATCTTTACAGATAATTGAATGGCAACATCTGGTTCTGCACCTAAATTGAGTAAGATTTTATTTAATTCAGCATGTGTCAAATCAACCGCAAAACTAGTACCTCCATCAATAATTTCCGGGGCATCAAAATTAGTTTCTAAATCAAACAATAGCTGATAGCCTATTGACCCTGCATTGTATCCAAAATCGGGTTCCTGAAAACTAATAGTTAATGCTAATTCATTTTCATTACTTTGGCTTAAAATCAAATCTGTTTCAGAAAACACTGCTGCTCCTGTGGAAGCGGATGCATTTAAAATTGATAACTCTGAATTGTCTGTGCAAGACACAACAATTATACTTATTCCTAGTAGTAATAAAATCTTGTTTAATATGTATTTCATGATTTATGTCTCTTTTAGTTTACACAATAATTAGTACCCTTCATTTTGAATTAGATTAGGGTTTGCATTTAGCTCTGCACTTGGTACAGGGTAAAGGTCTCTATAACTTTCAGTTGTTTTTCCGGCTGCTATATTGCCCTTCCAGGGCCAAATACCATTTTCACTAAACTGGTTAAAACGAATAAGATCTGTTCTTCTGTGGTTTTCCCAGTACAACTCTCTGGATCGTTCATCTAATATGAATTCAAGGTCAAGATCTGCTATAGAGACATTCCCACTGGAATTGCCATAGGCTCTTTCTCTAAGTTCATTTATATACCCCACGGCTGTATCCATATCTCCGCCACCGCCTCTCAGGACTATCTCTGCATACATTAAATAGGCATCTGCCAGCCTAAACACCGGGAAATTAACATCTACATTATTTCCTGATGGATCAGATCCTATATTGCCATTAACATCTACATTTCTATATTTTGTTATAGCATAGCCTTGTGTAAAATCAAATGGATTATCTATTTCCAATGTTTGACCACTTGTATGCATCATAGCTCTGGAATCTGTAGCTCCGGTAATATCACTCCATTTATCTACAAAAACACTTGTGGTTCTTAAGCCTCCCCAGCCACCATTGACACCAAAAACAGAGGGATCCATATCTCCCCCAATAGCAGCATGTACCAGGTAAGTAGTTCCTCCAAAAGAACCGTTAGCAAGACCATCAAAAAGAAAAGGGTAAATAATTTCATTCTCTGCTCCATTTCTATCATTATCAGCTAGAAACAGATAGTTATAGTTTGGTACTAATGTATAGCCACCGTTAATAACTTTACTGGTATACTCAAATGCGTCTGCATATCTTTCTGCTCCTGTATATACCTCTGCATTTAAATATAATTTAGCCAATAGCATCCAAACGTATCCTTTATCTGCTCTTCCGTATTCATTTTGACGCGGATTTGGTAACCTGGATTCAATATCCAATAATTCGGATTCTAAATAATCAAAGACCTCTTCTTTAGAAGTTTGTTCCGGAAAAAAGGCGCCTACAATATCATTTTCATCTACTAAAGCTAAATCACCAAACATATCCAAACCATGCCAATAGCTAAACGCTCTTAGGAACCTTGCTTCATCCCTAAAACCTGAAATGTCTTTTTTTAGCTCAGCACCAACACCTCTACTGTCTAGAACACTTTCTTCTGTTTCCCTTAAAAACTGATTTATCAAACCTACCTGAAAATAGATTCTGGCATAAGTAGCCGTTATAAAGGCATCTCCTGAAGTCCAAACATGGTTATGAATATCATGTATAGTTTGATCATTCCAGGCTATTATGGCTTCATCGGTTGATAATTCCTGAATGGTAAACAGTAACCTCAAGTAATTGGAAAAATTTCCATCTATTCCAGCTATATCATCAAAACTCCCACTGGTATCCTGGCCTGTTAAAGAAAACCCTCCATAGATTTTTGCTAAAAACTGCTTATAAGCATCTTCATTTTGAAACGTAATATCTGAAGTTTGTGAACTCAGTGGCTGTAAGTCTAGTTCCTTTTCACAAGACGTGATAAAAAAGACAGATAAAAGAGCCACTAACTTCAACCTAAATTTTAATTTATTTTTTATGTTTTTCATTTTCTTCTTTTTTTAAAAATTCATGTTAACCCCTAAAAGAAATGTTCTTGGTCTTGGAAAGAAATTATTATCAATTCCTCCTGAAATCTCCGGGTCAATGCCATCATAATTAGTCATGGTAAATACATTTTGAATGGTCATTTGTATTCTTAGATCAATTGCCGAAGGCATTATATTTTTGAAATTGTAACCCAGTGACAAGTTATCCATCTTTAAAAAGGAAGCATCCTGAATATAATAATCTGATAACAATTGATTATTTCTAAATCCGGTATCCAGTATAGATGCATGTACGTTTCTGTTTGTATTTAAAGAATGTAGTCCAAATTCATTACCTGTTGAAGACGCCACATTATTATAAACATAGTTACCAACGCTGGCTCTAAGGGTAAAATTTAAATCCCAGTTTTTATAATTGGCATATGAAGAAAGACCAAATAAGAAATCAGCTGCCGGATTTTCCTTTATATAAAGGTCTCCATTATCAATAGCTCCATCTCCATTTATATCTTCATAAACCCCTTCTATTGGCCTGCCATCTTCTCCATATACCTGCTTGAATGCTAAAAAGGCACTTTGAGCTTCGCCAACTCTATGGATTTGAATAGAATTACCTATTGCTCCTGAAATAAACCCAGTTGGAACTCCTATAAAACTAGGATCGTCCACAACGTTCAGCTTTAATATTTTATTAGTTAGGTAGGACATGTTGAAATTTACATTCCAACTAAAATTTTCTTTGGCAAATACATTAGCTCCTAGTGTAAACTCAATACCTTCATTTTCCAAGTCTCCAATATTTGTTATTAACTGATTGGTTAGATTGGTTCCTGAAGGTATAGGGATTAAGTTCAGTACATCTGACGTTTTTCTAGTAAAGTATTCAATACTCCCCGAAATATTGCCATTAAAAAAACCATAATCCAAACCAACATTATAGGTTTCAGATTCCTCCCATTTAATATTGGCATCATAACCCTCTGGTCTAACTGTATTATAAAAGGTATTGCCTAACTGGTATTGCTGATTATCTGCTCCGTTTACATATACCGGTAGATACCCAAAGTCAATTCCTATTTCTTGTTGTCCGGTTTGACCATATCCCAAGCGTAATTTTAAATTGGAAATGGTATTTGAATTTTTGAGAAAATTTTCCTCAAAAATATTCCAGGCTAAGGCTCCTGAATAAAAATCGCCCCACCTATTGTCGTTACTGAATCTGGACGATCCATCTCTACGATAGGTGAAATTTAAAAGATACTTACTATTATATGAATATCTAAACCTGCTCACATAAGATTCAATAGCATTGTGTGTTGCAAAACTATTATCTATTGGTGCTCCTACTGTAGGCATATTTGTATTGTAGTTTGATCTAAAAAACTTTTGAAAGGAGTGACCTGCCATTAATTCAATTTTACTTTTAATAGATTCTATATCTTTTTTGTAGTTCAAGAAAAAATCAGCCAATACACTTCTTCTTATACTGCCGTAAGTGCCTACGCTTCCCTGAGATAAAAAACCTGCTGCCGACGTTCCTGGTGTTTTTGTTATTCCATTAACTTCATTATAATCAAATCCCACATTTAAGTTGGCATTCAACCCTTCTAAAAACGGCGCATTATAATCTAGTTTAACATTTCCTATGGCACGCTCTGTATCTGCTACATTTGTAGTTTGTTCCAAAAGGCCTAAAGGGTTTCTTGGTGCTAATGATTCAGGGTCTCCGTTCGGCTGTAACCATTCCCAAAATCCACCATATTCGTCATTTCCACTATAAATCGGTTGGGTTGGATCAAATTGGGCGGCAGTACCAAGTGCACCTCCATTTGGATAATTATTCTGTGTTAAAGCGCCTCGGATATTCGTTTCTATTGATAAGGCTCTATCTAATAGATACTGCTTAAAATTTAACGATGCCGACGATCTTTCAAATTTGGACGTCTTTATTATGCCCTCTTGAACCGTATATCCTACTGAAGCCCTAAATGATGAATTCTCAAACCCCTTTGTTAGCGTTAAGTTAGAATCTGTTCCTAACGCTTTTTGAAAAATCTGATCTTGCCAGTTGGTATTTTCACTACCCAATAACGGCAGTATTAAAGATGCATTTTGACTGTTTGCTGCAACCTCTCTATACTGATCAGCATTTAACACATTAGTAGTTCTTCTTACTTCTCCTATTGATCCATTAGTACTTAACTGAATTTTCAGCGGCGAATTGGTATTTCCACTTTTGGTAGTTATTAAAATGACACCTGCTGAAGCCCTTGATCCATAAATGGCTGTAGATGATGCGTCTTTTAAAACCACAAAGCTCTCTATATCATTTGGATTAATTGAATTTAGTGCAGCTGAACCGCCTCCTGAGGAACCCTGATCTACCGGCACACCATCTATTACAATTAAAGGGTTGTTATTTGCAGACAGGGATGAGTTACCTCCTCTAATTCTTATGGTTGCCCCCTGGCCGGGCAATCCACCGGGAGGAATAACATTTACACCGGCTGTTTTCCCTGTAATCAATTGCTCTGGCGATGTAATGGCTCCCGCATTAAACTCCTTTGAATCTACTTTTTCTATAGCTCCGGTAGCATCTTTTACAGTAGTGCTCCCATATCCAATCACTACAACCTCATTAAGCTGGGATGCATCCTCTTCCATAACGATATTGATAACAGAGTTCTCAACCCGAACTTCCTGCTGCTTATATCCTAAATATGAAAAGATTAAAACACCTCCATTATTGGCTTCAATGGTATAATTGCCCTCAAAATCCGTAACCGCTCCTGTATTAGAACCTTTTACCACTACATTAACCCCAGGTAAAGGAAGATTACCGGTCTTCTCAGTGACCACCCCTTTAACAGTTATTTGAGCGCTGGTAGTAATAGTAACCAAAAGCATCATGAAAATTAGTACTTTTTTAAGTTGATTTGTCTTCATACACATATAGTTTAAGTTAGTTTAGTATCAATATTGGAATCGTATAAACCGTCCTCATATTGATTTAGAGGCAATAATATAAAAAAGGGGAAATGGGGTAAAACCGGTAAAACAAACAACGTTTAAACTGGACAGAAAACAGTTTATAATAATATTATAATTGCAAAAAGCATTTTTACCTCATAAACTACTTTAAGGTTTTATTAAATGCTGTTTATGTATTACAAGTGGTTATCTGTCATATTTTTTGTTAAAACATTAAATATTTTGCAACTTTAATACTTATTCCAGATCAAATCTTTTGCATGTTTAATTATACCAACAATAGCATACTAAAACATAGAGCTTTTAAACATATTATTTATTGGATAGCCTTTAGCTTTTTCTTTGGATATATTTGGGGGACCCATGATCAAGATTACATTAAGTCAATTGTTGTTCAGCTCTATAGTTTACCGTCAAGACTTTTACTGGTTTATATTTCTTTATATGTGTTGATACCTAAAATCTATTTAAAAAAGAACCTTGCTCTTTTTGTATTAAGCTATGTATCTCTTCTTACCATCATTACGTTTTTTATCCAAAGGCCTATGATGTGGTACTATGTCCGTCCAGAATTTTTTCCAGGTTGGAATGACTATAACAACTACTCCTTAATTGACTTAACCAATACCATGTTTGATGTAAACCGAGCGGCAATTATTCCTCTGTTGGTAGTTTTTTCAAGGTTTTATTATGATGGGCAAAAAAGGACTTTGATCCTTGAAAAGGAACAGTTTAAAATGGAACTCACCCAACTTAGAAATCAGGTCCACCCCCATTTCCTATTCAACACTTTAAATAACTTGTATTCATTAATTATTAAAAAGTCAAATTCAGCTGAAGATGCCGTTTTAAGGTTGTCTGGATTAATGCGCTATATGCTATATGAGGCCAATGGCCCAAAAGTACTTTTATCAAAAGAAATATCGTATTTAAAAAATTATATTGACCTCGAAAAATTGAGATTGGAGAATGGTAATAATATAAGTTTTATTCATGAAATAGATAAAGCCTATGAAATCCCTCCTTTTATACTCATTCCATTTGTAGAAAATGCTTTTAAGCATGGTACTGTTAATAACAAGATTTCCTGGATTGTTATAAGTATATTGGTAAAAGACAATGTACTTATTTTGAATACTTCTAACGAAAAAAGAAAAGTTAAAAAAAATGACAACTCCAAAACAGGGTTTGGGTTTACCAATGTAAAAAAGAGATTGGATTTGTTATACCCTAACAACTATTCTATTGATATAATTGATGAAGATCTCTCTTTTGAGGTCACACTAAAACTAAATCTAAAAGCGTAATGTTTAAAGGAAATTTAAAATGTATTATTGTTGATGATGAACCATTGGCCCGCGATGTCATAGAGACTTTTATTTCCAGAATTGAATCTTTAGATCTGGTAGCAACCTGTAGCAGTGCGCATGAGGCATTTAATATTTTACTACAACATCATATTGACTTAATTTTTCTGGATATACATATGCCTGAATTAAAAGGTACTGAATTTTTAAAAGGTTTACCATTGTCCCCTATGGTTGTTTTCACTACAGCTTATAGTGATCACGCCCTTGAAGCCTATAACTTAGATGTTATTGATTATTTAGTTAAGCCTATTGAATTTTCCCGCTTTTTAAAGGCTATTAATAAAGTATATAAACAAATAAAACCTGATGAAGGTTCTGCTCTTAAATTAAGTGAGGCTCCCGATATTGAACAAGAAAAGTTTATTTACCTCAAAATAGAAAAAAAGATGCAAAAAATTTATTTAAAAGATATTTTGTACATAGAGAGCCTGAAAAACTATGTAAAAGTAAAGATTATAGACAGAGAAGTTATTGCTTATAAGCGCATTTCAGCCATTCACGAATCCCTACCAAACAAAAAATTCCTGAGAGTACATAGGTCATTTATTGTTTCTATTGACTATATAGAGTCTTTTTCTCCTGTTGAGGTTGAAATTAAAGGGCATAAAATACCTATTGGGCGAAAATATAGGGATATGGTAAAAACCCAATTGGGTTATTTTTAAAGATTTCTTGTATATATAACCTTTTATTGAAAAATAGTAGAACTAAAAAAGGATAGCTTTAACCCAATATGCCATGTTTTCTATTTATGGTATTTATTGCTTATAGTTAATGATTGTACCTGATTTTATTGTTTATTGCGTTTGGTTAAGCTGCACTCTTAACTGGTTGTAAAAATTCACATAACTTTGATTATTAGGATACAAGTTCACCAGGTTTTCCGAAATGTTTATAGCTTTCTGCAGTTGATTTGTTTTAGAATAGATATATGCTAAAACATATAATAAGTTATCATTTTGAGGAGCTATTTTTAAACCTTTAATCGCAGTTTCTTCTGCCTTCTTAAAGTTATTCGCTTTATCATATAAGAGACTCAAATTGTAATAAAATCTAATATTATCAGGCACATATTTTATAGCCAATTCCATTTGGGTTATGGCCTCCTCATGTCTATTCTGTTCTCCTAACAGTAAAGCGTAAGAGTAATAGGTCTGCCCAAATTCTGGTTCTTGCTCTATAATAGTTTTAAACGCATCTTCTGCTTTTTTAAAATCTCCGTTTCTATAATACAAATTAGCCAAATTGGTTCGTGCCATATTATTAATATTATCAATTTCCAAAGCACTTTCATAGCCTGCAATAGCAGCTGCTAAATTGCCTTTTTTCAAATGATAGTTTGCTTCTTTTATTCGTCCTCCAACAAAATCAGAAGTAGCAATCAAACTTGTATTAAACTCTTTTTCAACTTTTTTATAAGCCTCTTTATATGCTTCAGGGATTTGAATCTCATCTAATGATGCTAAGGCAAAAAAGGCTTTAATTCTAACAGTCCGTTTTTTATCCTTTAGTAAGGGCATATAGTAATTTAAATAATCTTTAGATTCTGTCCCACCCAGAACATCCAGGGTAGCTCCTCTAACCAAAGGAGAGTCATCATCCAGAAAACTAATTAATGTGTTAATATTAGCTGGAGTAATATAGTTACTCATATTTTTTACCGCTGAGGCTCTTGCAATTTCCGGGTAGATGGTATCATGAGCTAATTCCAATAAGGCATCCAATCCATTTTCTGTTCCTGCCATTCCTGGTGCCAGTAACTCTGAAAAATGTTTGTTTTTCGGTTTACCATATAATTTTTCAAATTGCTCTGAAGCCCAAGCATCATCTTTATCTTCATGACATTGTGTACATGCATTTGGTGTTCCGTATTTTAGACTCAAATCGGGACGCGGAATTCTAAAACTATGGTCTCGTCTAAAATCGTTACCCATATAGTGCTTACCTGTCATATGGCAATTAATACATTGAGCGCTTTGAGTGCCCTTTTCATGAAAATGATGAGAAGGCGTATCATAAGTTTCAGGGACATGACATTGGGCACATAAGTTATTCCCTTTAAACTTAAGTTCTAATGAATGTGGATTATGGCAATCTGTACATGCCACACCATTATGATACATCTTACTTTGAACAAAAGATCCATAAACATAGACTTCGTCTAATATTTGCCCGTCTGCATGATATAAATTTTGCTCAAGTAATTGTGGAAAATAATGATCCAACATGGTCCCTTCAAAATTGAAACTTGACGTTATGTGCTCCCGTCTCATATGACATCTGGCACATTGATCTACTAAATCTTTTGAATCTGTTCCTACCGTCATTTTTAAGTCATCAGAAACTTTATAACCTTCTCCTAAGGTATTTACACGCTCCACATGGGTTTTTCCCGGGCCATGACAAGCCTCACAACTTACATTTATTAAAGTATATTTGGTATCATAACTATGAGAGGCTTTATCATAATTCTTTCTCACATTGGTAGAGTGGCAGTCTGAACACATAGTATTCCAGTTCAGCCCACCTCTGGACCAGTGTAACCATTCAGAATGCACCACCTTAAAGTCCGGATATAGATCAAACCATTTCTTTTTTTCCGTATCCCAGGCCGTTCTTAAACATTGATAATGACCATTAGGAAATTTAACTATATATTGTTGTAAAGGCTTAATTCCAAAAACATATTCTACCTTATAGTCATGATTCTTTCCATCCGGCCCTTCTGTATTTACATAATAATCCTTGTCCTTTTTAAAAAAATGAGAGGTAACACCCTGGCTCTTAAATTTTGCATTATCAAAATTGCCTAAAACAGTAGAATCTGAAACTTCCTGCATGGCCTTATCATGATGAGATCCCTCCCATGTTTTGAATTCACTGGTATGGCACTCTTTACACTTTTGATCTCCTAAAAAATGATTATCCGGTATGTCTTTTGTCGAAGTAAAAACATCCTCTGTTGGATTTGAAACCGAAACATAATTTGTTTTTTTCTTTCCGCATGAAAAAAATAGCGCTATTATAACAAAGCCCGTAAATGCAATATTTAATCTCTTCACCTATTAATCTGAAATTTTATAAAAATAAGAACGCATAAAAATAACCTATTTATAAACGATACATGCTAAATAAAAACATATTTCTATATAATTTTTTATCAATTCAATACATATCAATTACAGGCTGTTTTAAAATAAACTGGTGAAATCATATGCTTTACATTCTAAAAAATTGAAGGCTTAATTATAATTTTTATTGCAGGTTTGATAATTATCTGTATTTTTGTTTAACAAAATTTAAATTTTAATGAACAACATTAAGATTAACTTTAGCATAAAAGATCTGGAGAATCTTACGGGTATTAAAGCTCACACCATTAGGATATGGGAAAAACGTTATAATTTACTTAGCCCCAACAGAAGTGATACAAATATTAGAAATTATAGTTTGGTTAGCTTCCAAAAGCTTCTAAATATATCATACTTGAATAATAATGGGCTTAAAATTTCCAAAATAGCAAGACTAAAAGAAGAAGAAATCCCAATTAAAGTCAGAGAAATTGCATCGAGAGCAAAAGTAGAAGACCATGCTATCAATGCTTTTAAAATGGCTATGATCAACTTTGATCAAGTGCTTTTTTACAGTACTTATAATAACCTTTTGGAAAATAAGACATTTAGTGAGATTTTCTATTCAGTATTTCTTCCTTTATTAAATGAAATTGGGCTTTTATGGCAAACTAATACCATTACTCCGGCTCATGAGCATTTTTTATCAATTCATATAAAGCAAAAAATACTGTTAAACATAGAGCGCTTACAACTATTGGAACCCAAGCCGATCTCAAAAACGTTTATACTATTTTTGCCTGACAATGAAATTCATGATATTGGGCTTCTTTTTATAAATTATGAACTAAGAAGCAGAGGATATCATACTATTTTTCTTGGAGAAAGCGTTCCCATGGAAAGTTTATCTGATTTATTGGAGTTTTTTGACGAAATCACTTTTATTTCCTACTTCACAATCAACCCCAAACCAGATGATATACCCGGATACATAAAATCATTCAACGAATTGCTTTTAAATAAGAACAATACTAAACTATTCCTACTGGGTAAAAAGTTTGAAGATGTTGTCCTTGATAAGATTCCTGAAAAAGTTAGTGTTTTTAAATCTATAGAAAATTTAGTTAAAGCGTTTTAGATACTTTCATATTGTTTAACTTTTTTATATATTTGTTAAACAAAATGAAAACAACAGTTAATATAATAGGGTCAGGGTTTTCTTCATTAGCAGCCTCATGTTATTTAGCTAAAGACGGATTTGATGTTAGCGTTTTTGAAAAGAACAAAACCATTGGTGGACGTGCCAGGCAACTTATTAGAGATGGTTTTACCTTTGATATTGGTCCGACATGGTATTGGATGCCTGATGTGTTTGAACGTTTTTTTTCTGATTTTGGTAAGTGTTCTTCAGATTATTATACGTTAGACAAGTTAAACCCGGCATATAGTGTTTATTTTGGAAAAGATGATTACATAACCATTGAAGATACACTTGAAAAGATTGCAAAAGCTTTTGAAAATGAGGAACCCGGAAGTTCTAAAACGTTAAATAAGTTTATAACAGATGCCAAAAACAATTATGATATTGCTATAAAAAACTTGGTATATAATCCTGGAATATCTCCTTTAGAATTGATTACTCCGGCAACTATAAAAAATATCAATCAATTTTTTAGCACCATAAAAAGAGAGGTTCGAAAAGAATTTAAAAATGAACGGCTAATAAAAATCCTTGAATTCCCGGTATTGTTCTTAGGTGCTAAACCAAGTAATACCCCTTCCTTTTACAGCTTTATGAATTATGCCGACTTTGGCCTGGGTACTTTTCATCCTCAAAAAGGGATGTACCAAGTTATATTGGCCATGGAAAGTTTGGCTAAAGATCTTGGCGTAAAAATTAAAACCGAATCAAATATTGAAAAGATCATTGTTGATAACGGTAAAGCCAAAGGTCTTATTTCTAACGGAGAAATATATTTATCAGATATTGTTCTAAGCGGTGCTGATTATCATCATACTGAAACCTTATTAGACAAAAAACACAGACAATATTCTGAAACTTATTGGTCAAAAAAAACGTTTGCACCTTCTGCACTGTTATTTTACGTTGGTTTTGATAAGCCATTAAAACGTGTTAATCACCATACTTTGTTTTTTGATGTTGACTTTGAAAGTCATGCTGAAGCCATTTATGATACTCCTAAATGGCCTGAGAATCCTCTATTTTATGCCAGCTTTCCAAGTAAAACAGATTCCAGTGTAGCTCCTAAAGAAAAAGAAGCTGGTATCTTTTTAATTCCACTGGCTCCCGGTTTGGAAGACACTCCGGACTTAAGAGATGACTTTTTTGAAAAAATTATTACCCGTTTTGAAAATTTAACTTCTCAAAGTGTCAGAGGTCATATCCTATTTAAGGAAAGCTTTTGTGTTAAAGATTTTATAAAAGATTATAATTCCTATAAAGGTAATGCTTACGGCATGGCAAACACCCTTATGCAAACTGCGTTTTTAAGGCCTAAATTGAAAAGTAAAACAGTAAAAAACTTGTTTTTTACTGGACAGTTAACCGTTCCGGGCCCTGGGGTTCCCCCTTCCTTAATATCGGGTAAACTAGCTGCTAATTTAGTTGCAAAACATCAGAATATATTAGTTTAAAATGAATTTTGTTAAGTAAACTCAAACCTATGAAGCCATTATTTGATACTGTATCATACAAGTGTAGTAAAATTGTAACAAAGGTTTACAGTACATCTTTTTCATTAGCTACCAAAATGTTATACAAGTCTATACGAAATGATATTTACAATATTTATGGCTTTGTACGTGCTGCTGATGAAATTGTAGATTCATTTCATGATTACAATAAAGAAGCCCTATTTAATAGATTTTCAGAAGACCTAGAATTAGCATTGCAACATAAAATAAGCTTAAACCCCATTTTAAATGCTTTTCAACACACGTATTATAAGTACAACTTAGATAAAGCTTTAGTAGATGCTTTTATGAATAGTATGCGTTTGGATTTACATAAAACTAATTACCTTACACAAGAAGAGTATAATACATATATTTACGGATCTGCTGATGTTGTTGGCCTGATGTGCTTAAAAGTATTTGTTAAAGGTAACCAAGATAAATATAATGAACTTAAAGATACCGCCATGGCTTTGGGCTCAGCTTTTCAAAAGGTAAACTTTCTAAGAGATTTAAAAGCCGATTTTGAAGGATTGAACAGAACATACTTTCCTAATACTGACTTGAAAAATTTGGATGAGACTTCAAAACAGGAGATTATTGATGACATTGAAACTGATTTTGAAAAAGGCTTAAGTGGTATAAAAAAACTGCCTATAGAAGCTAAATTTGGAGTTTTTATGGCTTATAGGTATTACAGGCAGCTCCTTAAAAAATTAAAAAAAACACCCGCATTAAAAATAAAGGATTCCAGGATCAGGGTTTCAAACCCTAAAAAAATTGAACTTTTGATGCGCAGCTATGTAAAATATCAATTAAATTTATTGTAATATTTTGATTATGCAAACTCTATTTTGGATATTGATTTTTTTGGGTACTTATTGCGCCATGGAGTTTATGGCCTGGTTTACCCATAAATATATTATGCATGGTATCCTGTGGAGTTTACATAAAGATCACCATCATAAAGACCACAACAGTTGGTTTGAGCGTAACGATGCATTTTTTATTTTTTATGCCATAGTTAGTATTGGTTTCTTCTTACTTTGGAAGTTTGCTGATTTCTGGGAAGGTTTACCTATAGGAGTTGGTATTTTTGCCTATGGGTTATCTTATTTTTTAGTACATGATATTTTTATACATCAGCGTTTTAAACTCTTTAGAAATACTAACAATTGGTATGCGCGAGGTGTTAGGCGTGCCCATAAAATTCATCATAAGCATTTAGGAAAAGAAGATGGTGAATGCTTTGGTATGTTATTCGTTCCATTTAAATATTTCAAGAAATAGCTTTTATAGTGACTTATGACAGATAATTTCCATTTTGATTATGTTATTATAGGAAATGGATTAGCAGGTTTTCAACTGGCTATGAAAATGGCCTCTGATTCTTTTTTTGATGATAAATTAATTGCTTTGATAGATTCTTCCGAAAAAAACAAGAATGATAAAACCTGGAGTTTTTGGGAAACCGGTAGGTCACAATGGGATGATATAGCCAAGCATACATGGCGCAAAGCTTCCATAGTAACTTCTAAAAAACATATCAATTTAAAACTTGCCCCCTATTCTTATAAAACGATACGATCCATAGATTTTTACAAAACCTCTAAAGAAATCCTTCAAGGAAAAAGGAATATAACGTTTATAGTTGAGCATGTAGAATCTACAGCTGAAAAAAACGATATCATTATTGTAAAAACCAACAAGAATTCTTACACGGCTGCTCATGTTTTTGACAGCAGAGTTCCTGAGACATTTTCATTGAATTCTAATCACCATATTTCTATTCTTCAGCATTTTAAAGGTTGGGTTATTAAAACTGAAACCGATACTTTTGATGAACACACAATAACAATGATGGACTATCGGCTAAAAGATGGTAAACAGACCTCTTTCACCTATGTCCTACCCTTTTCAAAAAATGAGGCCTTAGTTGAATTTACTTATTTTACGGCGCTAACGGTAGATAGTCAAACATATGATTCTTATATAGACACTTATGTAAAAGATTATCTGAACATTGAGAATTACTCAATTATTGATACCGAAACGGGGCAAATACCTATGACCAATTTCCCTTTTAGGAATTACAATACAAAACGTATAACCAAAATTGGAACCGGTGGCGGATGGGTTAAAGGTTCCACAGGATATTCTTTTAAACATACTGAGAAAAAAGTAGCCAAAATTATAAATAATTTAAAGTCAAATAAGCAACCTTCAAGTAACTTATTTAAGCATCGATTTAAATTTTACGATACCATTTTTATTAAAGTTCTGAAAGACGAAAACCATAAAGGTGAATGGATATTTCAACAGTTTTATAATAAGAATTCAGTTCAAACCATGTTTAGGTTTTTAGATGAAGACTCTAATTTTTTTGAAGAGTTAAAAATTATGTGGTCTCTGTTTTCCTGGAGTTTTATTAAGGCTTTTTTAAAAACGCTCTAGTTATTAATCATTCAACAGTCCTTCAATGGTTTGCCTTACGGTATTACTGTTCCAATTTGCTGCTCCTGTTTTGTCCATTATAATACGTCCTTTTTTATCAATTAAAAATGTTCTTGGAATGCTGGACACATCAAAAACTTCCGGATATTGAGTTAATGGTACATAGGAGTTAAAGTCATACCCCTTTTCACATAAAAATTTAGTGGTTACTCCATGGTCTTCATTGGAAACAAAGACAAACACCATACGATCTTTATAGTCTTTATAAAGAGCTTCTAGACCTGGCATTTCTGCAATACAAGGCGGACACCAGGTAGCCCAAAAATTAACCAATACTACCTGCTCTTTTGTTGCTTCAAAATTAAATATCTCTCTATTTACTCCTTGTAGATTCCAATTATAACTTGTTAAAACACGCTGTTTTGATTTATCAATCTTTGATGGACTAAATAAAGCCAATCCCCTATTTAATGCTACTTGTATGGGGAGTCTAGTTTGAGGAATTAACAGCAATGCTACTATGACTAAAAAAATAATATGCTTTATTCTGGATTTAAACATTTTCATTAAACATTAAAAGGCATGATTTCATAATGAAACCATGCCTCAAATTTAATAAACATTAACCGTTATCTTGTTACCGTTCCGGACAGTCCAACTACCGGACCGGTTCCCATAGAAATTGCCATATGGTTTTCGGCATTATCAGGAACCATATGAGCCAAAGGCTTCAAGGTAAATGGAGCCGGACTATTATCCGGACTAGGTTCTACAGAAATTACAATAGTTCTTTCTTTTAAATCTGTAGGAAAATCCACTCCTGCTGCAGTCCCCATTACATAATCTTCACCTGGATAACCGGGACCATCTCTTTCAGCACCTTTATACGGTGACGTAGAAGCATTGTCATCAGCCATATTAACATCCGTAAATGTACCTGTTGTTACCGGTGTGCCATCAAAAACGACCCAGCCTTCGTACTTCCAGCCTGCAGATAGCTCAGGCAGATCTAATCCTGCAACAGGATCACCTCCGGAATTATCTATAAACCACACACCGCTCTCTTCATTGTCCATATCATCATCTGTAGGTGTAGCCAGAATATATTTACCTGAAGCAGCACTAAAATCTGCTACAATTGCAGAAGAATTTACATTGGCACTGTTTCCAGAAAAGTCGCCTGCAAGAATTTTAGTATCTGCAGGTGCAGGATCCGGATCGTTTGTCGGTTCAATGGATAATACAAACTTGGTAGCCGCTGCCAATTGTGTGGCATCAACTGTAAAAGATTGTGGGAATGTAACAGAGGTAAACGTTCCTGTTGACACAGGTGATCCGTCTACAATAATCCATCCTTCATAAACATAATCATCTCCCAAAGCTTCCAGTCCAGCTAAATCTAAATTTATACTGGCTAAGTTAGGAGCGTTATTATCATCATCATTACTACAAGAACTAGCAAAAACACTTATTGCTAAGATTGCTAAAAACATTTTTTTAATCATGGTATTTTTTTTAAGTATTTTAATACTTCAAAAATATATCTCACAATTATTTTAAAATGTTAGCTACCTAACATTATGCAATATTTTTATAAATTCTTATTTCTTTTCTGTTGAATTCAATGATGTTTTCCTCTTTTAATTCATTTAAAAGGATGTTTAAAGTTGGTCTTGATGTTCCTATTAAAGAGGCAATATCTTTTTGTGTATATGGATGCTGAATAACCTTATCTCCGGTTTTTTCACAATCATAACCATAGTCAGCGCATAATTCGTCAAGAAATTCCAGTAAACGTGTTTTGGCATCTTTAAATAAAAGCAGTTGTAAGCGTCTTTCCAATTTTCTCAATTTAAACCCAATGACCTTATAGATCTTTAAACTAAACGTTTGATTATTTCTCATTAAATCATGCATAGTGTCTACCCCTACCGGGCAAATACTAGTACTATTATCTATAGATTGTGCAAATTCTTTTCTTTTAGATTCTCCTAAAATAGCTGTTTCTCCAAATAATTCTCCACGTGTTAAAATAGCCTTAACCACTTCATCGCCTTCTTCGCTATAATAACCAATTTTAACTTTTCCTTTTTCTATTAAATACACCTTATTAGCCGAATCATCCTCAAAATAGATATAATCTTTCTTTTTATAAGCATCAAAATCATGGTTTGCTTTATAAGCTTTAAACTTATGCGGGCAAAGTATTTTGAATAGATTAACATCATCAAAAAACCAAAGAGACTTCATAAAAATAGTTGTTTTGTTTAAGTTATAATGTCGAAAAACACCCTTGATACTTACAAAAAAGACATAAAAAAACCTCCTAAATAAGGAGGTTTGCTTAATTTGCTTTTTACTGTTTATTCTTCTTCATCTATAGCTTCAGCATGATCTTCATCATCAGTTAATCCATTTAACATATCATGCTTATGCAATAAGTTATACCACTGGATCACTTTTTTAATATCACTGGCATATACTCTATCTTCATCATAATCGGGCAATACATCAAAGAAGTACTCCTCTAACTTATCTTTACTATCTTTAGGTTTTACAGAAGTAATCCCTCCGTCTTCTTTTTTCTTAATATTTTCAAAAACTTGTTTTAAAGGCACTTCTTCGGTCAACGTGTAAATAGCTATTTCACTTAACACGCTTACATTGTTTTGTACACTTACAGACAAACGTTTATTATCGATTAACGACTCTGCCACAAAACCACCACGCGTTTGAGTAATTAACTTATATAATCCTGGTTTTCCTGAAATAGCTATAACTTTATCTAAACTCATAAATTATCTTTTTTGAAAGGCGCAAATATCATTTGTTTAATGATGTATTGCAAATATTATCGTCTCTTTTTTTGATTTGGAAAGCGCATTCTGTAATCCACATTTATCTTTCCTTTGGAGATATTTGTAAGCCTACTTTTAATCAGACGTTTCTTTAAACTGGAAAGCTTATCTGTAAACAAAACCCCTTCAATATGGTCATATTCATGCTGAATAACCCTAGCAATCAACCCATTAAAAGTTTTGGCATGAGCTTTAAAGTTTTCATCAAGGTATTCAATGGTAATTTGAGGTTTTCTAAAAACATCCTCTCTCACATCCGGAATACTCAAACAGCCTTCATTAAAAGCCCATTCATCGCCTTCTTCTTCAATAATTCTGGCATTAATAAAAACCTGCTTAAATCCACTTAAAGCTTCCTTTTCTTCTTCGGATAATCCCTCATCTTCTGAAAAAGGAGAAGTATCCACTAAAAATATTCTTATAGGCAAACCTATTTGAGGCGCTGCCAATCCTACACCATAAGCATTGTACATGGTTTCAAACATGTTTTTCAGAAGCTCTTCAAAATTAGGGTAATCTTTAGTGATATCTTTAGCTTTCTTTTTTAAAACAGGGTCGCCGTAGGCTACAATAGGTAAAATCATGTGATGCTTATATTAGTTTGCAAAAATACAATTCTTATAATTTATGCCTTAAGTTTAATACAAAATATTCTCTTGGATGTTTTCTTTATTTAGAATATAAATAGCTTTGAAGAATTAACGTTGCACTAATCTCATCCACTAATGCTTTATTCTTGCGTTGATTTTTTTTCAAACCGCTATCTATCATAGTCTGAAAAGCCATCTTTGAGGTAAAACGCTCATCAACACGCTTAATCGGAATACCGGGAAAAGCTTTCTCTAATTTTTTAATAAAGGGGATTATATGTGTTTCACTTTCTGAAACCGTGTTATTCATCTGCTTTGGCTCTCCAATTATAAATAATTCTACAACCTCCTTTTTTAAATAGTCTTTTAAAAACGGTAATAAATCCTTAGTACTTACGGTAGTTAATCCTGATGCAATAATTTGTAGCTCATCAGTAACTGCTATCCCTGTTCTTTTAGTACCAAAATCTATTGCTAAAATGCGAGCCATATTATCTTTTTACAAAAATAGCATATTAAAACAAAAAAGGTTGCCCATTCGGACAACCTTTAGTTTAACCTTAAATTATTAATATTTGAATTAAGCCTTAACAGCTTTATTAATCTTTGGGAATACAAAACTAATATTACCAGCTTTTCTCTTACGGTTTAAATAAATCCTGATATCACTATTAGTACGAGCAAGAGTTTCTTTAAGTTTTGCAGTATCAATCAATAATGACTCATTCTCTTTTACAGTATTAGCTTCAGTAGCAACTGTAACAGTCATATTATCATCTTCATTAGAAACAGAAACAGTTTTAGTAGTCTCAACTTCTACAGTTAATTCTGTACTTTGAGCATTTCCAAAAGAGAAAGAAAGTAATAAAACTAATAATATGTAAAAATTTGTTTTCATCTGTTTGTCATTGTTTGATGGTTCAAATATATATCCAGATGAAGGCTAAGTCGTAAAAAAATAGTTGTATAACTCAGTATTCTCGATTACTAGAGAAGCTACGTTTTTTTATCGACAAATAGTTTAACAGTATTTTTCATCGATGAAATACGTAAAAAAATGCATTTCGTCTAATTTTGAATAGGATTAAAAGATAAAACGCACATTTCTTTCCATTAAAAGCCACCCTAAAATTGAAGAAATCTCAAATAAATTGGTCTATAATTATGTTCATTTAATCAGCTATTTAAATCATAGCTAGTATATTTGTTCAAAATTTAAATTTCAATGAAAGCATTACAACAGATCATAGAAAGCGCATGGGATAACAGAGCGCTATTAAACGAAGAAAGTACTACTTCAGCTATAAGAAGCGTAGTAGATTTATTAGATAAGGGAGAACTTAGAGTCGCTGAACCTATAGAAGGAGGTTGGCAGGTTAACGAGTGGGTAAAAAAAGCCGTTGTTTTATACTTTCCAATACAAAAAATGGAAACTATTGAAGCTGGCCCTTTAGAATTTCATGATAAAATTCCGTTAAAGACCGGTTATGCAGAAAAAGGAATCCGTGTGGTGCCTCATGCTGTAGCTAGGCACGGTGCTTATATTTCCAGTGGTACTATATTAATGCCCAGTTATGTTAATATTGGTGCTTATGTAGATGAGGGTACTATGGTTGATACATGGGCTACTGTTGGCAGTTGTGCCCAAATTGGCAAAAATGTGCACTTATCTGGTGGTGTTGGTATAGGTGGTGTTTTAGAACCATTACAAGCTGCTCCCGTAATTATTGAAGATAATGCTTTTATAGGAAGCCGCTGTATTGTTGTTGAAGGCGTTCGTGTTGAAACCGAAGCTGTTTTAGGTGCCGGTGTTACTCTGACAATGAGTACAAAAATTATTGATGTAACCGGTGATGAACCTGTTGAACGTAGAGGTGTTGTGCCTGCCCGTTCTGTGGTTATCCCGGGAAGTTACTCTAAAGAGTTTCCTTCCGGAACCTATAATGTACCTTGTGCTTTAATTATTGGAAAGCGTAAAGAAAGTACCAATAAAAAAACATCGCTTAACGATGCGCTTCGTGAGCATGATGTAGCTGTATAGTAAGTGAAAATTCTTGTTATTCAACAAAAAATGATTGGCGATGTGCTAACAAGCAGTATTCTGTTTGAGGCACTTCGCCAAAAATATCCTAAAGCTCAATTGGATTATCTTATTAATGAGCATACCTTCCCTGTTGTTAAAAACAACCCTTTTATAAACAATTTTGTTTTCTTTACTAAAAACGAAGAAACCAGTAAAAAAGCCTTATTAAAATTTGCGAAACACATAAAAGTAAAACAATATGATATTGTCATAGATGTTTACTCAAAGTTATCTAGTAATATAATCAGTAGTTTTTCAAAGGCTAAAACCAAAATTTCATATTATAAATATTATACATCCTTTTTATATCATCATAACATAAAAAGGCTAAAACCGGATGGTATCAAGGACCATTTGGCTATAATACATAGAATGCAATTATTGGAACCTCTTAATATTAATGTTCAAAATATTGCTCCCAAGATCTATTTAATTCAAGATGAAATTTTAAGTGCAAAGCGTTTTTTAGAAAATCATGGTATATCTCTAAATAAACCTCTATACATGATCAGTGTCTTAGGAAGCGGTAAAAATAAAACCTACCCTGCCCCTTATATGGCTACTCTTATTGACTCCATTGTTTTAGAGAAAGCAGAATGCCAAATCCTGTTCAATTATATTCCTAAACAAGGTAAAGAAGCCAAAGCCATTTATGAATTGTGCAAACCTGAAACACAAAAGCATATCTTTTTTGATGTATTTGGAGAAAACCTGCGTGAATTCCTGGCCATAACCTATCATTGTAATGCTCTTATTGGCAATGAAGGCGGTGCTATAAATATGGCAAAGGCTCTAAACATAAAAACATTTTCTGTTTTTTCTCCATGGATTGATAAAACCACCTGGAACTTATTTGAAAATAAGAACAATGTTAGCGTACACTTAAAAGACTTTAAACCGGAAATTTATACTAAACCGGAAAAAACATATAAAAAAGAAGCTTTTAAACTATACAAAACATTCAAACCTGAATTATTTATTGATAGTTTAAAAGCTTTTTTAAACAAAACATAAGGTTCAATTTTTCATCTTTCCAAAAGCTGTTTTAACTGCTGTTTCTACAAATTTCCCATACATCAATTGCTCCTGAACCTTTAAAACATTAGTTTTCATTTGCTTGTAATCTTCTTTTTTCAGGTTTTTTAAAATGGTATTTAAATCTGCCAGATTAGCAACTCCAACACCTATATTATTTTCAATAATAAAAGGTGCTATTGCTGCTTTATTCCAAACTATTACAGGGAGCCCACATAAAAGGTATAAAGATGTTTTATGAGGGTTATTATATTTTAAGTATTCTCCTAGTTGCCCGCTACAAGTTTCTATAGATATGCCATCCCATACCAATCCAAAATCGGCTTCAATTTTATACGCTATCTGATCAGATGGAAAAGCACCTTCATAAAAAATAACAGACTCCTCTTCACTCACCTTTCGCTTATTGGAATCAAATCCAATACCATATAATTTTAAATTATAAGCACTATTATCTATCTTATCAAAATCAAAAATATATGCATTCTTGCCAGCTCCAAATCCTCCGGCATAAGCTATTCTATAAACCTTCTCTTCACTAATCGCTTCATTTTGTATTGGTTTTTTATCTGAAACATAATCAAATATACCCAAGACCACTATGGGAATCTTTGTCCCTTGTTCCAGAAACCATGTTTTCATAGACTCGTTATGTACAATGATTACATCTGAACAAATAATTTTAGATAACTCAGCCTTTACATCTTTAACCCGTCCCTTTAAACTCCTTACATCATGTACAATGGTTATAATTTTACAGCGTTTTAATTTGGCCCCAAACACGATTAACTTTCTAAATTTATTATTAGGATATTGTGTACATAAAACGGACTTAAAGGGCAACCGCAACAGAGCTATAGAGATACCAAAAAAGTTTTTAATCGTTCCTAGAGCAGAACTTGGTATTGATGACTGTTTAAACCCTAAATTTTTAAATCCTAAATGCTCTAAAGAAATCTCACAATCAGTCTTAGCTTTTCCTGCAGCGTTAAAAAGAGATTTATAATTTCTGGAAATATAATACATTAGCCTGAAAAGTTTTTTTTAGGAGATTTATATCCTAGTTTTGTTAAAAATATAAATGTATGCAAAAGTATGATTATTTAGTTGTAGGAGCAGGACTATTTGGATGTGTATTTGCGCATGAGGCCACAAAAAAAGGAAAAAAATGTTTGGTTATTGACAAACGCCCTCATTTAGGAGGCAATGTATATTGTGAAAATGTTGACGGTATTAACATACATAAATACGGTGCTCATATATTTCATACTAACGATAAACATATTTGGGATTATGTTAATCAATTTGCGGAATTTAACAACTATATAAACTCTCCCGTCTCCATATCAAAAGGTAAATTGTACAACCTCCCGTTCAATATGAATACATTTTACCAGTTATGGGGAACAAAAACCCCTGAAGAAGCAAAGTCTATTATAGAACGTCAGATAAAAACATACGGTTGTGAAGATCCGAAAAATCTGGAAGAGCAAGCCTTATCTTTAATTGGAAAGGACGTTTATGAGACCCTAATTAAAGAATATACAGAAAAACAATGGGGCAAAAAAGCTACTGAACTTCCGGCTTTTATTATAAAAAGACTACCTGTACGTTATACTTTTAACAACAATTATTTTAATGATAAATATCAAGGCATTCCTATTGGCGGATACAACAAAATTATAGATGGTTTACTTGAAGGTATTGAAGTAAAAACCAACGTTGATTTTTTTGAAAACAAAAATGCTTTCAGTCAACAAGCTGATAAAATAGTATTTACTGGTAAGATTGATGAGTTTTATAATTATAAGTTTGGAAATTTAGAATACAGATCTCTACGCTTTGAAAACACAAGGCTTGAAAAGGAGAACTATCAAGGTAATGCCGTAGTAAATTACAATGATGCTGAAGTCCCATATACCAGAATTATAGAACATAAACACTTTGAATTTGGCAAACAGGCACATACGGTTATCACCAAAGAATTTCCGGAACAATGGACAACTAAAAAAGAAGCCTACTATCCTATTAACAATTCAAAAAATCAGGAAAAATATCAGCAATATAAAATTATGGCGCAACAAGAGTCTAATGTTATCTTTGGAGGCAGGTTAGCAGAATATAAATATTACGATATGCATCAAATAATAGCTTCTGCGCTCCAAAAAGTAAAAAAAGAACTTAATTAAACTTATCTGACTATATAACGTTGTTGGCACAATCCAAAAAAATATCGGCTTTAATGATTACTTATAATGAAGTCAATCATATTGAAGAAGTGATTGATAATGTAAGTTTTGCTGATGAGATCATTGTTATAGATTCCTTTAGCACAGATGGAACTCTTGAAAAATTATCAAAGTTAGAGCATGTAAAAACCATTTGCCGTGAGTTTAAAAATTTTGCCGACCAAAGGAATTTTGCACTGGAACAAGCTAGCTTTAATTGGGTTTTATTTATTGATGCTGATGAACGCCTTACACCTGAGTTAAAAAACGAAATCATCTCTGAAATTGAGAATCCAAAAAATATTGCTGCGTTTATGGTTAAACGGCTCTTTTTCTTTAATAAAAAAAGAATCCGGTTTAGTGGTTTTCAAACGGATACAACCTATAGGCTATTTAAAAAAGATTGTGTTAAATATATTGAAGACAAAATAGTCCACGAAATGCCTAAAATATCTGGGGACAGCAAACTCTTAAAACATAATATGATACATTATTGTTTTGATAGTGCTGAACATTATAAACGTAAAATGGAACACTATGCATCACTTAAGGCTCTTGAGCTTTCAAAAAAAGGTGTAAAGCCAAATATTTTCCATTTTTGTTTTAGGCCGTTCTACAAATTCATGGTAAACTACTTTTTAAGGCTTGGATTTTTAGATGGCAAAGAAGGGTTTAGTATATGTTATTTAAGTGCTTATGGAGTTTACTTCAGGTATAAAGAGCTTAAAAAACTATTGGGTTGACCTCCAGAACTTCAATCGCTTTTTTAGTCTTCTTTTCCTATGGTATTTTTCCTGAAATGCCTGGGTCTGAGTCCACATTAAATCAAAAACCTTGTTATAATCTTCTCCATAACATTTAGCATATTCATCACTCATCACTTCTACCATGGATTTATGGGTAGTTAACCGTGCAAAGTTTTTGATCCGCGTATTAAAGTCTAACGGCTTAAACTCCATACGGTTTAAATCTACCAAATAAAACTTATAATCTCCATTATTGAGTTGAATTAAGGTATTACCAGGAGAATGATCCAAAAAATGCACGCCATGTTCATGCAATTGATAAGTAAACCTTGTAAATGCCCTGAGAATAGCTTCGTAATTTGGGATTTCAAAGTCTGTAGTTAGTTCTCTATAGGTTAATTCACAATGTAACTGCTCACTAATATAATAGCTTTTTTTAAACAAAAAAGGTGTTTTAAACTCGTAATATCCCATGGGTTGTGGCGTACCAATATTTAAATCCTTTAACCGGTTTGCATATTCGTAAGAGCGTTGAGCCTTACTCTTCCTAAAAAACCTATAAGCTATTTGATTTATAAAATTTGGCACCCGAAAAGACTTTACATTAACCGTAACATTCTTTAATTGAAATAATTTTAAGGAATTTCTATCCTGATTCCCAAAATCTTCTCCTTTAACATCAAAATTTTTGATGATATCATCAAAAAATGTGCTATGCTTAAAAAAATCCTTATGTATGGTTTTATGACTTTTCACTTAAATATTTATCAATTCCGTTTTTACACCAAACCACTTTTTTATCTATGGTGGTTTGCTCTATTTTATTATTCTTATGTAGGCCATCTTTGGGCTTTTCTTTATGATATATGTGATAAACTATACCTCCATACCTTAATCTGCGACTTGCAATTCCGTAATTATGAAAACGTAGGGCCAGTTCAGAGTCTTCTCTACCCCATCCTTTAAACTCCTCATTATAACCATTTACTGCTATAAAATCCTTTTTAAAATATGAGGTATTGCAGCCTCTATACTTTTTTGAAAAAGCGTTTTTCTTTTTATAAAAATTACCCAAAAACGGGATATACAATGCACGGGTTCTTTTTTTAATCCCTTGAGAAAATGCTGAAAACCGTACCTGCTTTTTGCCAAACAGCTTTTCCAAATGGTTCTCTTGAATATTTACACGGCTTCCGTATAAATACGTATTTTCTTCTGCAAAGTTCAAATGATCCTTTACAAAAGCAGGATGCAAAATGCAATCGCCGTCGGCCTGGATAATATAATCTCCTTTGGCTTTGGCAATAGCTTTATTTAAAATAATTGCCTTTGTAAACCCATCATCTTTATGCCAAACATGTACCAACGGAACCGGAAACTTATCTTGAAACCGTGCTACAGTTTCCTGAGTTTTAATAGTTGAACCATCATCGGCAATAATAACCTCAGCTGGATACTCTTCTTGATTTTTTACACTCATTAAAACCAGCTCCAGTGCTTCATGCCAATTATAGGTAGATATAATTAATGTTGAGCTAATTGGTTTGTTCATTTAAATGATTACTATTTAATTTTCAAAAACCTCATACCCCTTTAAACCTAGTCTTTCAACAGGAACCAAAAATACATTATCAATGGTCTTACAATCCTCTAAAGATTTAATAAGGCGCCAGCTTGTACCATTTCTTCCATAAATATTATAATTCTCAGGAATAAGAGGAAAAAACAATTCATCCAACTTAACCTGCCTGGCGTTATAATACGGTTTATTAACCTCCATGAGTATGATAGGTCTATTTTCTTTTATGGTTTCTTTTCCTCCGGCAAGGCAAAAATCTTCATGCCCTTCAATATCCATTTTTATAATATCAATTTTATTATAATCACTATATTTTTCCTGCCAAACATTATCCAATATTCTTAGTTTTATTGGGGATACTTTAAAACCCTTATCCATAGCTTCGCTAGTGCGAATAGCTGCGTTTCCGGTGCTGGAACCATGTTTAAAGTCTTCTCGTAAGGTAATCTCAGTATCCTCACATTTATTAGAGAGTCCAAACTTATTGGCATCACAAATTCCTAAAAGTTCATTAATCTTTAAATTATTAAAAAATCTCAAATAGTTCCCTTCAAAGGGTTCAAAAGCCACAACTTTACCTGATCCCTTTTTTGATCTAATAAAATTACCCATAGAAACCGAATAAAACCCAATATTAGCACCAACATCTAAAAAACAGGTATCGGGGTTATAGAGTGATTGAACTATAGCTATTAATTCAGGGTCATATTTACCCGTATAGAAAGATATTCTCTCTGTCTTAGTGCTCAAATCAACAAGGAGAGTTGTACCATCTTGCATTTTGGCTTCAACAACAGGTTCTGCCCCTAAGGCCAACAGTAGTCTATTAAAATGTTTATATATTTGGTTTAGTCTACGATGGTAAGGTAACTTTCTTGTTGTTCTAGATAAAGTAATTAAAACTTTATTAGTTAATTTCATTCATATATATTTTTATACAAGTAAACTATTATCTTGGAAATTTAATTAAAATAACTTTCAAAACCATGTGACCGCTTCCCTTTTACCAATTTGAAATGCTTAAACCATTGGCCAAAATTTTTACGGAATAAATAGATTGTCGATAAATTTAAATTATTTTTTTTTGCTATTAACTCTTTGATTTCTTCCAGATCTCTTGATTTAAAAAAACCCAGTTTTTTCCATTTTTCTGGTTCCATATAAAACAAATCTTTAAGAGTAGTATAATTATGTTGGTTTGCCATTTTCCATTTTTCAAAAAAGCCTTCATTTACATCTACATTATGTCCCCAATTATTAAGTTTAAATCTTAATTCTTCTTCAGTTCTGGACAGACATTCATGAAGTAAAATATTATTAATATAAACGATTCTCTCCTTAGTCTTTCTTGCCACTTTATAATTGGGATAGTTAGTAGCCAAAAGTACCTTGGTAGGTGCCGGTTTATCTATATATAACAGGCCGTCATTTACATATTTATAAATATTAATTAAAAAACCGGCAAACTGTATAGGCTTTTTCTCAGGAGAATCAAGATAATGATCATACTTTCTTAAAGAAGAAATAAAGCTTGAAAAATCAATAAAAATCTCATCAGAATCTATTTGAACCAGCCAATTACCAATACCCATTTTTTTTGATAACAAATGACGTTCTCTGGTGTCATTTTGTATGGCAGACAATTCCGGTATATAAAAGTTATCTTTATAAATGCTAATTTTTTTATCTGTATCAAAAGCTTCTAACCAGTCAAAAAAGTCAGGATCAATTTCAAACCTGTTTCCGGACCAAGTAAGTTGTTGCTCATCCATAGCTATAAAAATGGCGTCAGCTTCTTTATATACCGGAGGTATAGAAGTTTTTAATTTCTCATAATCATATGATAATAAAAAACCAATGTGAATTTTTTTCATGGTAGAAATTATAGGTTTACAAATATAAGGTTAAGCTAAATAAATACTTACTTTTGCCAGAATTAAAACTAAATTATGTCATTAATTACTGTTATAATGCCTGTTTACAATGGCGAAAAATATTTAGCCGAATCTATAGACAGTATTTTGAATCAAAGCTTTGCAGATTTTAAGCTCCTAGTTTTAAATGACAACTCTAATGATAGCACCCTCGACATTTTAAATAATTACCTAAAAAAAGACAAGCGGGTTGAAGTCATTCATAAAACAACAAATCACGGACCTGCACATTTACGCAATGAGGGTATAAAGCTTGCAACCACCAAATATGTGGCTCTTCAGGATGCCGACGATATAGCCTTGCCTACCCGTTTTGAAAAGCAGATCAATGTGTTAGAGCAAAACCCTGAAATAGGACTGTGCGGAACCTGGTTTACTATTTTTGGTGATAAAAAAGAGAAGATCATAAAACACAGTATAAACCATGATGCTTTAAAGGTCCAGTTTTTAACAAGTTGCGGTATTGGTAATTCTACAGTAATGCTCAAAAAAGACATTTTAGGATACTTAGTCTTTGAAGACCAATTTGTTCCTGCTGAAGATTATGGCCTGTGGAGCCAATTGATTGGAATTACTCAATTTTACAATATTCCCGAATCATTATTAAGATACAGGTGGCATCCCAATAACATTAGCCAAACCAAAGCAAAAAATCTAAAAAAGGCCGAAGTCCTCATTAAAAAAAGACAATTAACACATTTGGGAATATCGGAAAAAGACCCTCATATTGATTTTTATTTAAACTCAGTATCGCTTAGACGAAAACTAAATACAACAATTATTAAATCTACCATTGAAGCATCAAAAGCATTAAAGTCAAAAAATTTAAAAACAAAATACTACAATCAGGACCTATTTGAAGCCCATATAAACAGGACTATTATCAGAACCATAAGAAACTCAAGCCATCCTGATTTAGCATTTTTAAGATATCTAAAAAAAGACTCCGGTTACTTTAAATATATTCCTGCTTTAGATAAACTGGTTTTATTTCTGAGGTGCCTTTTTTAAACACCTTCTTTTCAGGTATTTTAGTTGTGTTCTTAAATCGGCATTTTTAAAGTAATCATTCATGAAGTCAATCTGAGCATCAGTGACCGGTTCCCCGTTTTGTTTTAATTTTAGTACTTCAAAGGCAGTGGCATTTCCTAAAGATCTACGTACCTTTCTCATATTTTTTGTATTGGCCCCAGGAATAAGCTCTATGATTTCCTTTATATTTAAATATGAAGAATGATTTTTAAAATAATCAGATTTTAAAGCATATACACCGCCTTCATTTATTCTATATACAGCACCAACAAAATCCATAAAGACACCCTTTCCGCTTTCTAAAATTAAAGCATACAAGGTATTATCCTTGTAGTGTTTAAAATTTGAAATTTTATTTAAGTTTAGGGCTGACCTCTTAAATACAATTGTTGACGTATGGGTACAATAGGGTGTAAAAATGGTGTCAAAATCAATTATTCTATATGGGTTTTTAAAACCAAAATAATTTTCAGAAAAATCTATTCCATTAAACATCTTATAATTTGTCCAAGCTACTACATAATCTCTGTTAGATTCTAAAAAATCAACTTGCTTTTGAAGTTTAAGAGGGTCTATCCAATAATCGTCACCATCACAAACGGCTATATATTTTCCTTGAGCCATAGGAAACAAAAAATTCCCAAAAGGTTTTTTATTTTGTGAATACTGGTTCTCTGTTTGAAGTATTGTTTTTATTCTACTATCTTTTTTAGCATAATCCTGAATAATTTCAACAGATCTATCAGTGGAAGCATCATCATGTATCAAAATTTCAATAGGAAACGTAGTTTTTTGCATTAAAAAACTATCAAGCGCTTTCTTTATATAATGTTCATGGTTGTAGGAGGTGCAACAAATACTCAAGACTACATTATTCATATTTTACTATAGTTATATCTTTTACAAAAATAGTGTCTACTTCTGGAAACCTAACTTGTTTTTTAAAATTGGAAATTAACACCTCTGGTACATTAGCCCCTGCCATATGACTAAAAGGATATTGCCCCCCAAATCTAGGGTTCATTTCTAAAACATAAGGAACTTTGTTTTTAAAAAAAACATCACAATCTAACATCCCTATATGCTTTACTGTTTTTGATATTAAAACGCCTAACTCTGATAGTAAAACATTCTTAATTATTTTTGCACTGTCAGTTTCCCCTGCACGCATCCCCAATTTCATTTTTTGAAATTGAGCTACATAATTGCCTTGATAATCATTTAAAATTTCTATCCCATATTCATCACTATCTATAACCTCTTGAATTATTGTAGCAGACTCTTCTTCATTAACTCCTAAATAATCAAGCAACTTATGGTTTTTTCTAGACTCTAAATACTGAAAAGCAAAGTTTAATTCTGTCCTACCATTAACAAATAAATGGTTTATTGATCCAAATCCAAACCTTGGTTTAACTATTAAAGGGAAGTGCTTAGTTTTTATATCACTTGGTTTCAACCAGGTTTTTGGCGTATTAATATTATGTTTTACTAAAAACTTATAGGTACTAAATTTATCTAAACATAAATTTATAATCTCAGGATTAGGAACTACGACGTTTACATTTAAGGCTTCAATTTTTAATTTATTCTGAGATAAAATTGGCCCTTCTAAATCATGTAAGGAAAATAAAAAATCTACTCTTTCTTTCTTACAAATGTCTAACAAGGCATCTAAATAATTTTCTTCATAAACAAAAGGCAACACAAACGATTTATCTGCTGCACGCATTGCCGGGGTATCTGCAATACTATTCGCTGCAATAACATATCCTTTCCCTTGTACTGCTTCTTTAAAATATTCTACTAAATAGGATCTTCTGCCTGCACTGGTTAAAAGTATATTCATGAAGTAAGATTATATAATTTTATGGAAACTCTATAATTAGTTCAGATAGCATTATAGTTCTAAATCTAAAAGAACACTTTCATCTTTTAAACTATAAGTGGCCTTAAAACCTAAATTCATATACATCCTCATAGCCTTGCTACTCTTCCAGGTAGAGGACTTTAAGGTTTTCATACCAAAATGTCTACAATGTTCTATCATATCTTGTACCATTTTCTTTGCAATACCTCTGTTTCTATAAGTGGATTCAACAGATAAAAAACTCAAAAATCCATAATCATAAATATCAGGAGTACAATAAAACGCACAAACCCCAACTATTTTACTTTCATAAAAACAAATATTAACTGTAGCCAAATTAGATAATTTTTCTGCATAATCCCTTAAGTTAACCTTATAACTTAGATTAGGTTCAAAATAATGTTCTTGACTACTTATAAACTCATATAAATCATTTGTTGAAAAGTCTTCAGCTTCCTTTAAATTGCCATATTTTAAAGTTTTTCCCATACTAGGTATTTTTTAGTATTATCTCACAAATAACATCTACCTGACCTTCGGTCAAGTCATAATACAACGGTAAACACAAGATACGCTCAGCTATAGATTCAGCAATGGGCATTTTTTGACCACTTAAATAGTTTACTGTATTTAAAGCAGGGTAAAAATAACGCCTGGGAAAAATATCGGCTTTATTTAAGGCCTTCTTGACCATATGTATTTGCTTTTCATTTTTAAAAACTACAGGCATATAAGCATAATTATAGATAACATGCTTCTTTATTTTTTGAAAAATTAAATTCTTACTTTTAGATAGATGGCTTAAATACCTATTATATAGAAGCTGTCTTCTATCAAAAATTTTATCAAAATAAGGCAATATGGTTAACCCCATTGCTGCCTGAAACTCACTCATTTTGGCATTGATTCCTAAACCATGAAAATTCTCAGGGCCATTATGACCAAAATTATGATGATAAGACAATATATCATGCAACATCTTATTTCTAGTAAACATAGCTCCACCCTCCCCGGTATGGAAAATTTTAGTAGCATGAAAACTGCAGGTACTTACATCTCCATACTCAAATATAGATTGTTCTTTATAACTCACACCGAAAGCATGTGCAGCATCATAAATAACTTTAAGCTTATATTTATTAGCAATATTTTTAATGGCGGTAATATTACAAGGGTTTCCAAATACATGAGTAGCAATAATTCCAGTGGTTTTATCTGTTATCTGTGCCTCTATTTTAGAAGCATCAATATTAAACGTAGCCTCATCAATATCTACAAAAACAGGCGTACAACCCTCCCAAACTATGCTTGAGGCTGTAGCAATATAACTAAATGGTGTGGTAATAATTTCGCCTTTTAATTGTAGGGCTTTAATTGCAATTTGTAATGGTAATGTACCATTGGTAGTTGCAATCATATTTGAAATATTGAATTTACTTTTAATTTGATTCTCCAGGGATTTTACTAATTCTCCTCGGTTTGTAACCCAAACCTTATCCCATGAGGATTTTAAATGTGCTTGATACTCCTCTTGAGAGGGCAAGAAGGATTTGGTTACATTTATCATGAAAAGCAATCTTAAATATTAATTAAAGCCAAAGATAATTGTTTAGCGTGGATGTATATTACTATTTTTGATCAAACCCAAAAAAGGTCTTTACTAAAATTGATTTAAGTAGAAATGGTCTATTAAAATCATTAAAAAAGTAGCATTTAAATTATAATTATTAGTTACTTTGCAAAAAGGATTATGCCCAATATTTTCTTAGAATCTCATAATATTAAGAACCCGTATTTTGGATTCGGGCAATTCAACTACCACATAATCAAAGGGCTATACAACATCAATATCCCATCTGATTTAGATATTACACTACATGCTAAAAACATAAAAGATCTAAAGTCAGAGTTCGGAACGTATTTTAATTATAAAAAGTATCATTCTTTTAGGAGGTATAAACAGCTTGGCGTTCGAAAAAAATATGATCTGTGGCACAGTTTGAATCAAAATACCAAAATAGAGCCCTACTACAATATCCCATATGTATTAACGGTTCATGATGTGAATTTTGTTGAAGAAAATCCAGATGATCAGGAGCGGTTTTTAAGGTTTAAAAATAAACTTAAAAGAAGTTCGGCCATTACATATATCTCAAATTTTGCAAAAGTATCTACGCATCAGCATTTTGAAGTTCCAAATGTACCCGAATATATTATTTATAATGGAAATCCTATTAGAGAAATAACATTACCTCCAGACTATAAGCCAGCTTTAACTAGTAAGCGGCCTTTTTTATTTAGTATTGGTGAATTTACCGAACGGAAAAATTTTCATGCGCTGGTTCAAATGTTAGAGTATTTACCTGATTTTAATTTAATTATAGCCGGAAA
The DNA here is from genome assembly GCF_035818475.1 of Alterotamlana spongicola. Taxonomy (NCBI): domain Bacteria; kingdom Pseudomonadati; phylum Bacteroidota; class Flavobacteriia; order Flavobacteriales; family Flavobacteriaceae; genus Alterotamlana; species Alterotamlana spongicola. The sequence continues at coordinate 2,611,025 of NZ_JAYMGV010000001.1, read as the reverse complement.
TAATAAAACTGATTATGCACAAAACAAATTAGCAAACACTATTAAAAAGTTAAACCTTACCAATAGAGTTATTATTACAGGAAAGATTAGCGATCTGGATAAACAATACTATCTAAAACACTGTAGTGCTTTTGTCTTTCCCTCCTTAAGAGAAGGCTTTGGCATTCCCCCAATGGAAGCCATGCGGTTTGGAAAACCTGTTTTTTTATCAAACAATACCTCTCTTCCGGAAATTGGAGGTAAATTCGCATTTTACTGGAAAAACTTTGATCCCCAATATATGTCTGAGGTTTTTGAACAGGGCATGCATAAATACCTTGCCCAAAAAGATGAATATATCAAAGCATATACTGACAGAGCAAATAGTTTTGATTGGGATATTAGCGCTAAACAATATTTGCAAGTCTATAAAGATGTCTTACAATAAAATATTTATAATTATTAATTCACTAACATTGTTTTTTAACTCTACACTATAATGAAAATCGTAATATTAGCAGCTGGAATAGGATCAAGATTAGGAAACCCCTTTCCCAAACCTTTGACTCCCTTGAAAAATGAAAAAAGCATTATGAAAATGCAAATAGAGAATTTAGTATCAAAGTTTAGTATTGATGACATTCTGACTGTTGTTGGTTTTAAAAAGGATTTGATCATGGAACGCTTTCCGGATATCACTTACATTTATAATCCATTTTTTGACAGAACTAATACATCGAAAAGCCTTTTAAAGGCTCTAACCAAATGTAAGAATGAATCTGTATTATGGCTTAATGGAGACGTAGTCTTTGATCAAAATATCTTAAATCTTTTTGAGAACAATATAAATGAAGATAAATCTTTTGTGTCTGTTAATACCAGTAAAGTTGGAGAGGAAGAGGTAAAATACACACTCAAAAACGGGTATATTGATGAACTATCTAAAGTTGTAAAAAACGGCTTAGGGGAAGCTGTTGGTATCAATTTTATTTCTTCCCAAGATATTAACATTTTTATAGAGCATTTAAAAAAATGTGATGATAATGATTATTTTGAAAAAGGTTTAGAAATGGCTATTTCAGAAAACAATTTAAAAATTGAAGCTATAGATGTTTCTGAGTATAACTGCATGGAAATTGACTTTAAAGAAGACTTAGAATGTGTCAATAAACTAATTTAATAATTAAAGAATAGTGAAACTCATTTTTTTTTGCCAAAACACTTATGCTTTTGGGATAATTGAACCAATAAGAGAAATAGCACTAAAAAAGGAATATGAATTTATTTGGTTTTTAAGAGAAAAGCTGGTAGACTCTTTCCCCTTTAAAAAGGACTCTTATATAACTTCTCTTAAAAAATTAAAAAAATACCCCAGTGATGCAATTATAGTTCCTGGTAATGAAGTACCACATTATTTAAAAGGCGTAAAAGTTCAAATTTTTCACGGTTTGGCAGGAGAAAAAAAATCACACTTTAGAATTCGTCATTATTTTGATCTTTATTTAACTCAGGGGCCTTATTTCACAGAACGATTTAAAGCGTTTAAAGCCGTACATAAGAATTTTGAAGTTATGGAAACCGGCTGGTCTAAACTGGATCAATTATATAAAACACGAGACCTGTTAAAGAATGAAAAAGAAGATTTACTCTCTAAACACAATGCAAAGCAAATTTTACTTTACGCTCCAACTTTCACACCATACCTTACCAGTGCAGAAATTTTAAAAAATGAAATAGCCAAACTTGCTATAAATCAAGATTATTTAATTCTGATTAAATTTCATCCATTAATGGATGAAGAATTAATTAGCCATTATAAGAATTTAGCAACGCAGTATAACAATATTATTTATCAGGAAGAAAATAACATCACAAAATTCTTAGTCATTTCAGACTTAATGATTAGCGACACTTCATCTGTTGTATATGAATTCTTACTATTAAATAAGCCTGTATTAACTTTTAATAATATAGCTGAACATAAATACTGGGAGGATATTAATAATTCTGATTCTCTTATTGATAAAGTTCATGAAAATCTAACACAGGATTCTTTTAAAAAAGAAAGAGCATTTATTATTGAAAACTATCACCCATATGAAGATGGAAAATCATCAATAAGGATGATTGAAGCCATTGAGCAATACATTAGTAAATTTGGAGTTCCTAAAAAAAGAAAATTGTCTCCTTACAGAAAATATAGAATTCACAAACGATTTAGAGATTCGTTATAACTAACAATTTCAAATAAAGTAAATGCGGAGTATAGGAATTCAAACTATAAGCTTAAATTTACAGGCAATGTTTCTGACTACTTGAATTTATGATAAACGAAGAAGTAAACAATGCCCTTAAGGTACTAAAACAAGGCGGACTTATACTCTACCCCACTGATACGGTTTGGGGTATAGGTTGTGATGCCACAAACCCCGAAGCCGTTAAAAAAGTCTATGCCTTAAAACAAAGAATAGACAGTAAAGCTTTAATCTGTTTGGTAGCTGATGACAGAATGTTAAAAAAATACATCAAACAAATCCCTGAAGCTGCCAGGAATATTGTTGAGGTGACAGACAAGCCTACTACCATAATTTATGATGACGCTCAAAATTTAGCTCAAAATTTAATAGCCGATGACGGTACTATAGCTATTAGAATTCCCGATGATGAGTTTTGTTATTGGCTATCCAGAAAGTTTAACGGTGCTATAGTATCAACTTCTGCAAATATAAGTGGACAACCAACTCCCAAATCTTATAAAGAAATAGTTCCTGAGGTTTTAAAAGGTGTAGACTATATTGTAAATTTGCACCACGAAAAAATCTGCTCAAAACCATCGTCAATCATCAAATTGAGCAACAATGGCATTGTAAAAGTTATTAGGGCCTAAAACCTTAAATCGTGTTAATGAATTATAAAGAAGCATTACAACACTCTATATTCAAAATTATTTCTCAATCTGCAAAAGAGCTTCAAATGGAATCTTTTGTAATTGGAGGTTTTGTGCGTGATTTTATTTTAAAACGTGGCAATGCCAAAGATATTGATGTGGTGGCTATAGGGGGTGGCATTAAACTAGCCAAGCAGGTTGCAGGAAATCTACCAAACAAACCTAAAGTACAGATTTTCAAAACCTATGGTACAGCCATGCTTAGGCATAACGATATTGAAATTGAATTTGTTGGAGCCAGAAAAGAATCTTACCGTGAAGACAGCAGGAATCCGGCTGTTGAAAATGGTACTTTAGAAGATGACCAGAACCGTAGAGATTTTACTATTAATGCTCTGGCCTTAAATTTAAGTACTGCTAATTTTGGTGATTTGTTAGATCCTTTTAACGGCGTCAAGGACCTGGGAAACAAAATTATAAGAACACCTTTAAACCCTGATATTACTTATAGTGACGATCCTTTAAGAATGCTCCGGGCCATTAGATTTGCCACACAACTAAACTTTACTATTGAGGAAAAGTCCCTTCAGGCTATTACCAATAACAGTGCCCGTATAAAAATTATAACCAACGAGCGCATTGTTACCGAACTTAATAAGATTCTGGAAAGCAAAAAACCATCCATTGGTTTCTTATTATTAGAAAAAACAGGACTTTTAAAGTATATTTTACCGGAATTAATGGCATTAAAAGGCATTGATGAAGTTGAAGGGCAACGCCATAAAGATAACTTTTATCACACCCTGGAGGTTGTGGACAACATAGCTAAGAACACTAATAATCTTTGGTTAAGGTGGGCCGCGTTATTACACGACATTGGCAAAGCGCCTACAAAAAAGTTTAACAAAACTGTAGGTTGGACATTTCACGGGCATGAATTTGTAGGGTCTAAAATGGTCTACAAGCTTTTTAAACGGTTAAAAATGCCATTAAATGATAAAATGAAGTTTGTTCAAAAAATGGTTTTGATGAGCTCTAGGCCTATTGTGCTTGCTCAGGATATTGCTACTGATTCGGCCGTAAGACGTTTGGTATTTGATGCAGGTGATTATGTTGATGATTTAATGACACTTTGCGAAGCTGATATCACTACAAAAAACCCAAAAAGGTTTAAAAAATACCATCACAACTTCAAAATAGTTCGAGATAAAATAGTTGAGGTTGAAGAACGTGACCGTATTAGGAATTTCCAGCCACCTATCTCCGGAGAAGAAATTATTACAACATTTAATTTAAAACCATCACGTGAAATAGGTCTTATTAAGGAAGCCATAAAAGAAGCTATACTGGAAGGAGAAATCCCCAATGAATATGATGCTGCTTATCAGTTGATGCTAAAAAAGGGAAAACAATTGGGACTTAAACTAAGTCAAGAGCATGATTAAATTAATAAGAACCAATTCTGATCATCAAGATTTTATTAAACTGGTACAGTCATTAAATGATTATCTAAAAGTCACTGATGGAGATGAGCATGAATTTTATAACCAATATAACAATATAGATGTTTTAAAACACGTTGTTGTAGCTTATTATAATAATATTCCCGCAGGATGTGGTGCTTTTAAAAAATTTAATACAGAAACGGTAGAAATTAAGCGTATGTATACGGTTGTTGAGCTTCGTGGTAAGGGTATAGCATCACAAATTATAAAAGAATTAGAACATTGGGCCCAGGAACTGTTATATAAATCATGCGTTCTTGAAACCGGAAAAAGACAACTCGAAGCTGTATCCTTTTACAAAAAAATGAATTATAAAGTCATTCCCAATTATGGCCAATACCAAGGGATAAGCAATAGTCTTTGCTTTAAAAAAGAATTAAATGAAAAAGGATAACAAAAATGTAATGTATTGGTTGCTAACCGGGTGTTTCTTAATTTTTATAATGGTCATCGTTGGAGGTATTACCCGTTTAACAGACTCCGGATTATCCATATCAAATTATAAATTAATTACCGGGACAATTCCTCCCATAGGAGAACAGGAATGGCAGGAAGCATTTGATTTATATAAACAATACCCCGAATATCAAAAATTACATAATCATTTTACTTTAGAGGACTTCAAAAGTATTTATTTTTGGGAATGGCTACACAGGGTTATAGGACGAGCCATAGGCTTAATTTTTATCATTCCATTTATCTACTTTTTAATTAGAAAGCAACTCACTGGAAGTACCATAAAAAAGTGTCTGATCTTGTTAGTTCTGGGTGGGTTTCAAGGCTTTTTGGGCTGGTATATGGTAAAAAGTGGTTTGGTAGACAGGCCAGATGTTAGTCATTACAGACTGGCTGCACATTTAACCACAGCATTCCTCACCTTTGCGGCAACCTTATGGGTAGCCTTAGATTTAAAATTCCCAAACAAAAAGCCGGTAAACACCTCCTTTAGGAATCTTATTCTGGTCAGTTACGGCATTTTAATTATACAAATCATTTACGGGGCTTTTGTTGCAGGCTTAAAAGCCGGTTTACTCCATAACCATTGGCCAATGATGAACGAAGGGAAATTTATACATTCATCGGTTTACATTTTAGATCCTTTTTATAAAAATATAATAGAAAACCCCAGTGGTATTCAATTTATACATAGAATCATAGCCTTTCTGGTGGTGCTTTCTATATTCATAATCTGGAAAAGATCGAGAAGGATTTCTCTAACGTCTTACCAACAAAAGGGAGTCAATGCGCTATTAATTTTGGTCCTGGTGCAATTTATGCTTGGCGTATTTACTATTTTATTGCAAGTACCCCTATGGCTGGGTATAGCACATCAAGTTGGTGCGTTTTTCTTACTAAGTGCTATGACATTTACATTACATCGCTTTACAAAATAACATAAAAAAAGTTACCTTTGTAACGCAATTTATTCAACTCATGGTTTACAGGTTTAGAGTTATTTTAGATAATGATACCGAGGAAGATATTTTTCGTGATCTAGAAATTAGAGAAACAGATACTCTTGAAGATTTACACAATATAATCACTCAGTCTTTTGGTTTTGATGGTACTGAAATGGCTTCGTTCTATATTAGTAACGATGCCTGGGAACAAGGCGAAGAAATTTCTTTATTTGACTTAAGTGAAGATGCCTCGGCACGCTTGATGAATGAAACCTCCTTAGACAGTGTTGTTCATGAAGCTCAAACCAAACTTATATATATTTATGATTTTTTAAGTATGTGGACGTTTTATGTTGAGTTGGCTGAGATTGTTGATGAAACTGAAGGTCATGATTACCCTAACTTAATGTTTGTACAGGGACAGGTTCCTGATACTGCTCCTGATAAATTATTTGAAGCAGACGCCGAGGACGACTTTGGTGAACTTGAAGAGGGTTTAGATATAGACGACTATGATACTCTAGATTTTGATGAAAATTGGAATTAGCCACTTTTCACTTTAAATTTTCAATATTTACATTTTCATAATTACGCATTAAAAATTCTAAAGCATGTTTTAGAATTTGCCCCATACTTTTACTGCGCTTAAAGTTAACATCGTGCGTGTAATTAAAAATAGTCATTTTTAATAATTCCACATGTTCCTTTTTTGAAATCACATCAGCCTCCATACAATCTATTAATTTAATAACCCTATCATTAAAACTCTTTAAACGTTTTACCAAAATAGAACGCTCCTCTGTTTTATATTGGTCTATAGATAGTTTTTGGATACTCTTAGATACCAATTGAACCATTTCATAATTTTCTTTAAAAAATTGAGGCCTGTAAATATTAAACTTACCCTCATAACTTTGTTGATCAAAATCTATAGCTCTGATTTTGTATACAACTTTATCAAAGTCATGAGTAGGTACAATAACATAATTATAAGATCTCATATCCCCTAAAAGCCGTATCATACAACGCTCATTAAACTTAACAAACTCTTTGGCTATCTGAGCCTTTTCAGGTTTGCTACAATTTGGTAACATATTTTTAATAAATTCATCCCCAGGAATACCAACAATATGTTCTTCTATAAGTGTGTTTTTATACACCAAAAAATTCAAATTATGTGGTGACAACATGTGTTCTAATTCCAAACCATAAATTCTGGAGGCATCTGCCGTTTTGATATAGAAATAGGTTGAGTTATCATTTAAAATGTTTCTGATTTTTATTCTGAAAGGTTTGGAATTCCCAAAAGTGCAATAATCAATGGCATCTACACTTAAAAAGGGTAAAATATTTTCGTTCCCGTCAGAATGAAAAATAGCATATACTTTCTTTAAAGATAATTCTATTTCTTCTCGCTCAAACTCATTATAATACACCCTGATCCATAATGTATCATTTTCGTCTTTGTCATATACCACAATAGAACCCTGAAAGCGTAACAAGTCATCATAAAATATAGGAATCTTTATATTCCTGTTATATTCAGACAGGTAATTGTGCAACTTTAATGTAATAGGATAAGATGGCTTTCTCTTTGATATTTTTAAATCTTGCATAGGTTCAATTCTTATCCAAATTTAACGCTTTTATTACTAAAGCTGTAACAAAAACCAATCACTCTCGTCATACCTTCATAACTAACCTATGCTATTTTTATAATAGTATTAAAACTCTATAGCTTGGAACCTATACTTACAATTAACAATCTTACTAAAAAATTTGGATACCTAACTGCTGTTAAAGATCTGTCTTTTACCATAAATAAAGGAAACGTTTATGGCATTTTAGGCCCTAACGGTAGCGGAAAATCTACAACCTTAGGCATAGTTTTAAATGTTGTTAATAAAACAGAGGGGGATTTTCAATGGTTTGATGGTAATATAAGTACCCATGATGCCCTAAAAAAGGTAGGAGCTATTATTGAACGTCCAAACTTCTATCCTTATATGACCGCAACACAAAACTTAAAGTTGGTCTGTAAAATTAAGGGGGTAGATTTTAGCAACATAGATGAAAAGCTTGAAATTGTTGGATTACTGGAAAGGAAAGACAGCAAATTCAAAACATATTCCCTAGGGATGAAGCAACGGTTAGCTATAGCCTCTGCCCTGTTAAATAATCCGGAAATATTGATTCTTGACGAGCCTACCAACGGATTAGACCCTCAAGGAATTCATCAAATCAGAGAAATTATTAAACAAATAGCATCTAAAGGCACTACCATTTTGTTAGCCTCACATTTATTGGATGAAGTTGAAAAGGTTTGCTCTCATGTTGTAGTGCTAAGAAAAGGCGTAAAGTTATATTCAGGAAGAGTAGATGAGATGATTTCAAGCCATGGTTTTTTTGAATTAAGATCGAATCAGGAACCTGAATTAATTCAATTATTAGAACACCATAAGTCCTTTGGTAAAATCAAGGTACAAGACCATTTAGTAACAGCATTCTTGAATGAACCCATGAAATCTGAAGATTTTAACAAGCACCTCTTTAAAAACAATATTATTCTCACACATTTAGTACAACGTAAAGAAAGTTTAGAAGAACAATTCTTACAACTAACTGACAATAACTAACTCGATCAAAACCCATCCTAATGTTAAGACTTTTAAACTTAGAACTACAAAAGCTTTTACTTAATCGGACAAGCAAAATATTAATATTTGTATCCTTTATTTTACCCTTTTTTGTCATACTATTGTCTTCATTAAAGATCAATGTATTTGGTTTTTTCACATTAGAATTAGGTGAATTGGGAATTTTTAATTTTCCGGTTATTTGGCATTTAACTACCTTTTTTGCCTCACAATTTAAATTTTTCTTTGCTATTGTGGTAGTAAGTATGATAGGAAATGAATACAGTAACAAAACCATAAAACAAAACCTCATTGATGGCCTAAGTAAAAAGGAATTTATATTATCAAAATTCTATACCATCGTATTCTTTTCTTTGGCATCTACAGTATTAATAAGCTTAATTTCATTCTGTATAGGCTTATATTATTCCAGTTATACCGAAGCTTCTATCATTTTTAGAGAGACAGAATTTCTCCTTGCCTATTTTGTAAAATTAACGGCATTCTTTAGTTTATGTTTATTTTTTGGTATGCTGGTAAAACGATCAGCATTTGCCTTAGCCTTTCTTTTTATTCTGTATATTTTAGAATGGATAATATTTGGGCTTATTACCTGGAAGTTTAATGCTGACATCGCTGAAAAGATTCAAAATTTCTTTCCACTAAAATCTATGTATAAACTTATTGATCAACCCTTTCAGCGTATTGCTATGAGCAAATTCCCCGATAAAGCAAATTTAGCTTATGACTATGGGGCCCATGGCTATGAAATCATAATTGTACTATGCTGGACGGCTTTATTTATATTTTTATCGTACAGACTATTAAAAAAGCGTGATTTATAATATCTTTGATAGCCTTGCTATAAAAAGATGAAAAAACTCGTAATTTTAGTTTTATACTTAATTTACTTAAATACTGGTGCCCAAAATCAGGCTGCTAATTGGTATTTTGGATTTAATAGTGGGCTACAATTCAATTCAACCAGTGATACTGTTACTCCTCTTAATAATGGTAGGCTAAACACTATTGAAGGGTGTGCTTCTATATCTGATGATACCGGGAATTTGTTATTCTATACGGACGGGATAACTGTATGGAATAAAAACCATACTGTAATGACTAATGGATTTGGTTTATTAGGCGATCCATCAAGTACGCAATCAGCTATCATTGTACCAAAACCAGCTGATGATAATATCTTTTATATTTTTACAGTAGACGATTATACTTTTCAACAAGAACATTACGGATTAAACTATTCTGTTGTAGACCTAACATTAGACGGAGGTTTAGGGGCTATAACCAGTAAAAACATTAATCTTTTAGCAGATTGCTCAGAAAAAATAGCTGCAGTAGTTAAAGATTGTATTAGTGAATCTATTTGGGTGCTTTCATTTGCTTCTGAAAATGGAGACATAAACGTTTTTGATACCTTTCACGCCTTTGAAGTTAATGAAACCGGAGTTGTTTCAAACGCTGTTAAATCTCCTTTTTCAAATAGTGTGTTTGATCAAAGAGGGTATTTAAAACTATCGCCTAATGGAAAAAGAATGGCTTGTGCCAACGCTACTGATGGCTTATTTTTATATGATTTTGATCCTGGAACTGGCACAGTAAGCAACCCTTTTAAGATTAATATTCCTGGACCTAACAATATACCCTACGGTATTGAGTTTTCGCCGGACAATAAATTGCTCTACGTACATTCATCAAATGATTTCTTTGATTCCCAAAACCCGGAAGAAAATAATATTCCTTCAAATCACAAATCAAAATTAACCCAATACAACCTTACAGCTTCAAATATTAATGCATCAGCAATAGTCATTGATAATAGGGAATTATATAGAGGTGCTTTACAATTAGGGCCTAATGGAAAAATCTATAGAGCTCTAAGTATAACCTACTTACAAGGCTCATCTTTTCTTGGAGTAATAAATAACCCCAACCAAATTGGATTGGGCTGTAACTATACTCATAATGCCATAGATTTATCTCCAAAATTGTCATCACAAGGTTTACCTCCTTTTATTTCATCTTTTTTTAATACAAAAATTGATATTATTAAAAATGGAAGTAGTAATAGGAATTTAGCATTATGTGACGGAGACACCTATTTCCTTTCTGCTGACAAAATAACCGGAGCAACCTACACCTGGACGAAAGATAAAGTAACTCTGGGAGAGACCAGTCATGAATTGGAAATCACTGAGCCCGGATATTATCAACTTTATATTAATCCAAATAACGGTGATTGTGCTATTGAAGGAGAAGCCATAGTTCAATATAATAAAAACCCTAATGCCGTTGATTATACACTATTACAATGTGACGATGATGGTATTTATGACGGTATAACCATATTCAATTTAAACGAGGCACTTATTGAGCTAAGTGGAGGAGCATTAGGTACTTCTGCTGAATTTTATCGCAATATTGAAAGAACGGATGAAATAAATGGCGAGTCCTTTCAAAATACTGAAAACCCTCAAACTATCTATGCCAAAATCATTGATGACCTTACTAATTGTTATAGTTTTTCTGAGCTGACTCTAAGAGTAAGTGTAACGGATTCAAAAGATGCTTTCCTGATAAGTTGTGATGATGATGGTACTGAAGATGGGTTTTATGAATTCAATCTCAAGAATGCAAGTAGCCAAATAGTTGAAGGTTTACCAAACGGCTTGGATATATCTTATTTTGAAACTTATAATGACGCATTGACAGAAAAAAACAATCTAGGAGATTATTTTACAAATACAACACCATATAACCAGACTATTTATGCTCGTGTTGAAAATGCAAATAATTGCTATGGTATTAGCGAAATTGCACTAACGGTAAACAAATTACCAGATATCGTAACTGAAGATTTAAAATATTACTGCATAAATAACTTCCCTGTCCCAATCACTATAGACTCCGGAGTATTAAATGGTGTTCCCAGCGACTACAACTATAAATGGTCAGACGGACAAGATACCTACGAAATTGAAGTAAATAAATCTGGTAAATATATTGTGACGGCAACCAATACTTTTGGCTGCTCTAAAATAAGAACCGTTACAATAGAGAACTCAGGCCCCGCAATGTTTGAAAACATACAAATTCATGACGCTTCAGAAAACAATACAATTACTGTACTGGTTTCAGGGGAAGGTATTTATCAATACAGATTAGTCAATAATTCCAGTAATATAACAACACCTTATCAGGATAGTACTATTTTTGAAAATGTATTTCCCGGATTTTATACCGTTTTCGTAAAAGATATAAAAAATGATTGCGGGGTAGTTAGTAATACGGTATCTGTTATTGGGTTTCCAAAATTCTTTACGCCTAACGGTGACGGATATCATGATACCTGGCAAGTTTACGGTGTATCTAATGCCTTTCAACCCAATACTAAAATTCTAATTTTTAACAGGTTTGGTAAATTAATCAAGGAACTTAGCCCATTGGAAGAAGGTTGGAACGGGCGATTAAACGGACTAAAATTGCCCAGTGATGATTACTGGTTTTCAGTAACTCTGCAAGATGGGCGGGTTTTTAAAGGACATTTTTCATTGATAAACTAAAGCTCAAGAACTGATTAAATCGTTTTTAGCCGATATTTTTTGTGTTTCATCCAAATAATATCTAATTTTCGTTTAAAATAGTCCTTATGTTAAGGATTGTTTTTTTGCCTATAAACCAAACTGATAAACCTACAGAACGATGAGATTCGTTTGCTTCATTATATTCACTTTATTTTGCTGTGATAACCTTGTGTTTTCTCAACAAATTTCAATAGATGATTCTGTTGACTTACCGTCTTTAATACAGGATAACCTTGTAGATGGCTGTGTTGACATTAGTAATATCAGTTCTCCTGTTAATGGTAATTCCAGTGGTTTTTCAAGCTATGCCTATTTTGAAAGAAATGGATCAAATTTCCCATTTGAAAGAGGGATAATGCTATCAACCGGAGGAGCTACTTCCGGAGGAAATGCGTTAACCACCCCAACTCTTAGTGAAGGCTCTAATACCTGGGGTTCAGATCCTGACCTGGAAGCTGCCTTAGGGTCTTCCAACAGTTATGTTAATGCCACAGCTATAGAATTTGATTTTATATCCATATCAAACCAGTTTCAGTTTAATTATTTATTAGCTTCAGAAGAGTATTTTGGCATTAATCCATGTCAATTTTCTGATGGTTTTGTATTTCTAATAAAAGAAGCCGGAACTGCGGATCCTTATCAGAATATTGCCATTGTACCGGGCACCACTACCCCTGTAAATACAAATACCATTCATGACGAAATTTTTGGAGTATGTGCTGCCCAAAATGAACAGTATTTTGATGGTTATAATATAGGAGACACCAACTATAATGGTAGAACAACGGTTTTATCGGCTTCCGGAACCATACAACCCAATGTGACGTATCATATAAAATTGATTATAGCTGATCAAACAGACGGCACTTTTGATTCTGCCGTTTTTATTGAAGGTGATAGTTTTAGGGTTTTAGATCTAGGTCCGGATATTTCAACATGTGCCGGTTCCGTTGACCTCAATGCAAATATCCAAAATAACCTGGCTTCCTATGCCTGGTATAGAAACAACAGTTTAATTACAGGAGCTACAAGCCCAACTTACACCGCTGTACAGGATGGTACATACAAAGTAGAGGTTTCGGTTCCCGTTAATGGAACAAATTGTGTTGAAGATGATGAAATTACAGTAATACTCAATACAGAAGAACCCATGGCTCCCATATCAGACTATGAATTATGTGATAATCCCGGAGGAAATATATTTGACCTAACTACAAAAGACTCAGAACTTATTCCTAATATTCCATTTTCCCCTCCTTATGATTATAGCTATCATTATTCAGATGCAGAAGCCCGAAGCAATACCAACCCAATAACTACACCAATAAATAACCCTTCAAGTCCGTTACCCATCTTTGTTAGAGTTCAGGATTTAGACAGTAATTGTTTTGCTTATACCAGTTTCAATCTGGTGGTTAACCCTATTCCAAATATAACCCCACCAACAACATTAGATGTTTGTGATGGCGATGATAACCCTGACGGTTTTGCTATAATTGACCTAACGCAAAAAAATGATGAAATAACCGGAGGAGACACTAGCCTTTTTGTAACCTATCACGATAATGCGCTTGATGTTACAACAGGCAATAACCCGCTACCCTCCCCTTATATAAATTCACGTTCAAGAACAGATTTCGTATATGTCAGAGTTGTCAATACCAATACAGGTTGTGTAAACGCAAGTACAATCCTAAATATTAATATTGATATCAGCCCTCAAGTAAGTAGTGATACCCAATACCTCAATGCCTGTGATAATGATTTAGATGGCAATGCTTTTTTTGATCTAACAGAAGTCGTAGTCCCCATTCTTAATGGTTTAACGGGGGTTTCAACAACCTTTCATATTAGCTATAATGATGCCGTAAATAATGAAAACCCAATTGCAGATGAAACTAACTATGAATATACTAATGCTGTCCAGGAGCCGGGTTCAGCAACTCTCTATTTAAGAATTGAAGATGATGTTACAGGATGTGCTTCTGTGGCTCCTTTTGAAATACATACCAACCTGTTATTAACAGGAACTGATACCGGCGATTTTGCATTATGCGATAATGATGAAAACAGTACTAATGCTTTAAATTTTAACTTAAATACTGTAGAAAATTCCATTGCCAATGATTTGGACACGGTAAATGGTTTGCCAAACCCTATAAACGTAACCTTTTACGAATCAGAGGAAGATAGAACCAACGGGATCATCCTTGATAAGTCCCAACCTTTTTCAACAACCAGCCCCAGAACATTATATATACGTATAGACGATGGTGAATGTGTGGAAGATACTGAAGTGACTTTACTAATAAACCCAATACTATTATTCCCTAATACAACAATACCTTACTGTGATGATGATGATGATGGTATAACAAGCATTGATCTGGAATCTCTGGATGAAACCATAACCGGCGGTAATCCTAACTTTACTGTAACTTATTTTGATAATGATGCGGATGCTACTATTAATAATACATCTAACCAATTACCCCGATTTTATGCCAATACAACTCCTGTAGAAACGCTTTATGCCCGTATTACCAGTAACGGTGCCCAAAGTTGTTCTACTGTTAATGAGTTCAAAATTGAGGTCCTTACTGCTCCAACAACAACCATTCCTCCAGATATTATTATATGTGATAATTATGATGGAACCGCTGACGGATTTGCCATTGTAAACCTAAACAATCAAATAAGCAACATTGTTACCAGTACAGCAGGCCTTGATATTGATTTCTTTACATCATTTGATGATGCAGATAATAAAACCAATGAAATTCCGGAAACTGAAAGAAATGCTTATAATACTAACACCCAAACTATTTATGTTCGGGTTGAAGACATTGCAAGCGGAACAGGCTGTTATGCTATAGTTCCTTTTGAAACCATTATCAATACAGAACCTGTTTTTCCAGACATAAGTAACTTTCAAATTTGTGAACCTTCCGGAGTCAGTGTTGCCGATTTCATTTTAGCTGATAAAGATGCCGAAATACTAGACGGACAAACAGGCAAAGAAGTCTATTATTTTGTTGATGAACCTGATGCACTTAACGGAAACTTATTAAACGCCATTGATAAAAACAATATCTATCAAAACATATCAAGCCCGCAAACCATCTATGTTCGGGTTGAAAATATTACTGATGCTTCCTGTTATGGTACCACATCATTTATTTTACAGGTTTCTCCTGATCCCATTTATAATGCTTTTGATGATTATCTAATATGTGATGATGATAGCAACGATGGTAAACATGAATTCAATTTAGATGAAAAAGCCAATGAAATAAGACAAGGATTAACCGGTGATGTTTTAAACATCTCATTTCACCGAACATTTGATAACGCTGATAATAATGACAACCCGTTACCTACTTCATATACCAATGCTACAAACCCGCAAACCATTTATATCAGGATAGAAAGCTCAGATTCACAATGTCATGTCGTAGAAGAACTGGGTATAAATATTATTGCTACACCTGATGTTACTGAGGTTTCAGCCCCATTAACAGCATGTTCCCCGGACTATTCAGGAATTGGCACTTTCAATTTGGAAACTGCTGATTTTCAGATCTTAGATCGGGTACAAAGCAACCTGATTACCAATTATTTTGAAAGTCTATCTGATATTAATCAAGATGACGGGCTAGACAATTCAAATGAAATCACAACGCCTTCTTCTTTTATCTCAGACAATAAAACAGTCTATATAAAAGTAGCTAATACATTAACCAGATGCTTTACCATTATCCCTCTGGAACTTGTAGTAAATTTACCGCCACCACTAAATACTGTTGGTACGATTCCTATTTGTGATAATGACACTGATACCTTTGATCTGACATCAGTAAACAATAGGATTGTAGATGATACTTCTTTAGTAAATATTTCATACCATTCAAGTCCTGCTAATGCCGAAGATAACATTGCTCCTTTAAACCCTATATTTAACTATACTGCTTCTAATCATGTATTTTATGTCAGAGTTTCAGATATTAACACGGGATGCCATATTACAAGTTCATTCAACCTACAAATAAATCCAAATCCAATTGCAAATACGCCTCCGGGGTTATTTTACTGTGATAATAACACTGATGAAACAGATACCCTTGAGTTTAACCTAACTGAAAATGATAATATTATTCTGGGTACTCAAGCACCTAGCCAGTACACGTTAACCTATTATACAACTGTTGAGAATGCCAGGGATGTACAAAGCCCATTAAATAATCTATATGAAGGCAGTGATGGAGAAATAATATTTGTTCGTATAGAAGACAATGACACAGGTTGTTATAGTATCACTCAATTTGCTCTTAATATAAAACCACTTCCCAAAATTCCTATTGAAGAAACTGTTCCATTATGTAATAATGAACCCATAGGTATAAATGTGGAAACAGGGTTCCCCGGAGATACTTATCAGTGGTCTACCGGTGAAACAACACCTGCCATTATAATACAACCATCTGACTTAATTACAGGATCTTTGGATCTATGGATCACAATAACAAGACCTTATATTTCTGGCAATTGCGCTAACACACATCATTTTAAAGTTATAGCATCAGAAGAGGCTGAGATAGACTTCACTTCAACCGTAGATTTTAGTGACCCTAATAGCATAACCGTAGAGATTAACCAAAACAGAATAGGTCGTTATGTTTATGTTTTAGATGATGGAGCTCCCCAAACATCAAATATATTTGAAAATGTAACTTTTGGCAGTCACACGGTCACGGTTAGAGACATAAATGGTTGTATGGATGTTTCAAAAAATGTTTTTGTCTTTGATATCCCGAAATTTTTTACTCCAAATAATGATGCCGTATATGATACATGGCATCTTGTTGATGCGGCTCAATTACCGGGAACCGTAATCTACATTTATAACAGATATGGAAAGTTACTAAAGACCTTACCTCACAATTCAGCAGGTTGGGATGGTACTTATAACGGTCAAAACATGCCATCGGATGATTATTGGTATCTGGCAAAAATTGTTCAAAATGGCAATGAGTTTGATATTAGAGGTCACTTTGCACTAAAACGATAAAAACAACACATTTTAGCAGTTTTTTTTATCATTTTAGCAAAAAAGCAGTAAACCTTTTATCTTTTGTTAAGTCTAATATGCGTAAAATGTATATTTTTAGTTTTTATATATCCTAAATAGACTAATTCAAGACCACTAATTATTAAAATGCGTGTTTCCATCCGTTTAAGACCATTACTTTTTATATGTTTTACCTTTATCTGGTATGCGTCCTTTGCTCAATTGAGTAAAACACACTATATCCCACCACTAACTAATGCAGAAATAGGTAATGCTAATCCGGAAGATCAATATATTTATATTTCAACGCCAAGCAATGTTAATGTAGGATACACTATAATTCCGGTTGGACAACCCATTACAATCACAGGAGTTGTGTCTAATACAAACCCACAAGTAGAACCTATTGGATTTGGAAACGGACAACTCTTTATGGCTTCTAATCAAACCAGCCAGGTTACTAATGACAAAGGATATATTATCGAAGCTGAAGCTCCCATTTATGTATCCATTAGAATGAATGCCGGAGGCGCCCAGGCCGGTGCTTTAGTAAGTAAAGGAATATCTGCGTTGGGAACCATATTTAGAGTAGGTTCTTTTACCAATGAGAACCCACAAATCAATTACCTGAATTTTGTCTCTGTGATGGCCTCCGAAGATAATACCCAGGTTGATTTTAGCAATCTCCCTACCGGACTTATTATAAAAAACTATACGGGAACCACTCCTATTTCAGTCACTCTAAATAAAGGAGAAAGCTATACCATTGCAACCAATAGTTTTGACACACCAATTAACAGAGATGGTTTAATAGGTAGTTTGGTTCTGTCAAATAAGCCGATAGCTGTTAACTGTGGCTCAACAAATGGTAGTTTTCATAACGGAGGTGGAAGAGATTATGGTATTGATCAAATTGCTGACCTCTCAAAAGTAGGCCGGGAATATATTTTTGTAAAAGGAGGAGGAAGTAATGATTGGGAAAATGTACTCATTGTAGGGCATACGGATAACACCTCCATAAGTATTAATGGAAATGCACCTGTTGCCACTATCAATGCCGGTGAATATCATCTTATTGAAGGCAATGCCTATAACTCAAATGGCAATATGTATGTAGAAACTTCTGAAGATGTTTTTGCTTATCAGGGTGTTGGTGCTAATAATAGTGAAGCTAATCAAGGTATGTTTTTTGTTCCGCCATTGAGTTGTGAAACCAGAGGAAACATTGATAATATAGCTAATATAGATCGTGTAGGAAACATTCTTTATTCAGGAGGGGTCACTATAGTTACAAAAGTGGGTGCTAATGTTACAATTAATAATTTACCGCTTACCAGTTTTTCAACCATTGGCCCTAGTACAGTAAGTGGTAATCCTAATTATATAACTTATAAAATTAACGGCTTAACAGGCCATGTCTCTGTACAGGGGGATGACGAACTATATGTAGCCTATTTTAATGAAAATAATGCCGCTACCTCTGGTAGTTTTTATTCCGGATTTCCCTCTGCTCCTGAAATTAATTTTGATGCTCAATTTGCTACTTTAGGTAATTGTATTCCTAATGTCACACTTGAGGCGGCAAATGCACAAAATTTTGATAGTTATGAATGGTTTTATGATAATGGATCAGGGTTCCAATTATTAGCTTCTAATGTGCCCTCAATTACACCAACTATTCCTGCTAGATACAAATTAGTAGGGATAATTACCTGTACGCTGGACCGACTGGAATCTGCAATAATACCTGTTAGTATTTGCCCTGATGATACGGATAATGATGGTATTATTGATAATATTGATATTGATAACGACAATGATGGTATTTTAAATTGTACGGAATCAAAGGGAGATGCAATCATTGATTTATCTGTAATTGACCCATTAGGAGGTAGTAACACACATGAAATAACTTTTCAGGACAGCTCTACAAATGCAGCTTTAATTTCTGGTAATTATACTCAAAGTAGCAGCTCTGGAGGCACCAATACATTTTCCGGAACCAGCCAAGGAAGTTTTACCAGTACAGTTGTTCCGGCCACAGATGGTGAAGGGAAATACAACCTCAATTTCTCACAATCTTCGAATATAAAACTTGAAGAAGAAACAGTTACTCCACATACTATTACTGCAGACGAATACTTTATTGTGAGTGTTTTTCCTGCAAATAAAAACATTACCCTTATTGACCCAGACAACCGGTTATTAGTAGATTCAAATTTTGACGGTATATTTGAAACCGGGGTCAATATGATCTCCGGTTCTGAAATCAGGTTCAGAGTAAACCCATCCCCTTCAGGAAATACACCATATCAGTTTTTGGCGAATCAAATAGATGGATTTACATTTACCCATAAACTGGCCAATACTACGGACACATCCACTTTTAACGGTATCATTTCTCTTACCTGCTTTGAAAATGATAATGATTCAGATGGTATTAAAGATGAACTCGATTTAGATAGTGATAATGATGGTATTCCGGATTTTATAGAAAATCAAGGCGCTTTGGTGATACTGTCTGGTATAGATGCCGACTTAAATGGGCTTGATGATGTGTATGATATTACAAACCTTCCAATTGACACGGATAATGATGGGGTATTAGATTTTTACGACCTGGATAGTGATAATGATGGTATTTTTGATATAAATGAAGCAGATCCAATGTTTAGTGTCTTATCAGACACAGGCACCTTAGGTACTGATGATGGTCCTGTTTTTGGTGTCAACGGCTGGACAGACCGGGCTGAAACAGCTCCTGACAGTAATCTTATAAACTATACACCAGATGATACAGACAATGATGGTATCTTCTCATATTTAGATTTAGATAGTGACGGTGACGGTTGTAATGATGTCATTGAAGCCGGCTTTACTGATTTAAATGGCAATGGGCTGTTAGGAAACACACCAACACCCGTTGATGTAGATCCTAATGGTTTGGTTACAGGTGCTGGTGCTACAGATGGTTATACCGTGCTACCAAACAATAACTTTATAATTATTGCTCCAATTACCATAACTACACAACCAGCAGACACCCCGGTTTGCGAAGCTTCTGGCGCTATAATTTCAGTTGAATCCCCTGAAGCAGAAACCTATCAATGGGAATTAAGTACAGATGGAATAAATTGGTCTGTATTATCTGATGATGCAACTTACTCCGGGGCAACTTCTCAATATTTAACCATTAATAATGTTCCTTTATCATTTAACGGATATCTATATCGTGTAAAACTAGACCGCACAGGTAATAGTTGTGGTATCTATTCAGATAATGCTCAATTAACTATTAATCCATTGCCTATTGTAAATTCTCCTGTAACATTAATACAGTGTGATGATGATGATCTAACTACTTTAGGTTATAGTCCTTTCAATCTAACTGAAGCCAATAATGAAATATCCTCTAATGCTGCTAACGAAACTTTCACCTATTTTTTAACACAGGCAGCAGCCATTTCAGGAGACATAATAAGTTCTGACTACATCAGTGATCCGACTACTTTTATTAACAGGACCGTAAGTTCTGATATGGTTTGGGCCAGAATTGAATCATCATTTGGCTGTGCCTCCGTATCAGAAATTCAGCTCAATGTTTCAACCACAATAATACCTTCTACGTTTTTAGCAACATTTAATCAATGTGATGATTTTTTAGATATTGATGGCAATGATACTGCTAATAATGATAACCGAGATGGGATAGCTACTTTTGATTTCAGTAGTGTGACATCTGACATTTTAAATATACTTCCAGGTCAAAATTTACTGCCAAAATATTACAGAAATGAAGCAGATGCTCTGGCTGAAAAAAATGAGATCACTAATATTTCTAATTATAGAAACATTGGATATCCCGGATCACAGTTCATATACGTAAGAATAGACAGTGATATAACCAATGACTGTTTAGGTTTAGGAGCTCATGTTTTACTTAATGTGGAAGCATTGCCTATAGCTAACCCGGTAACTATAGCTGCACAATGTGATCATGACACCAGTGATTCTGTTATAAATCATCCCTTTGACACCTCTCAAATTGAAACGACAATTTTAGGAGGTCAAAACCCGGCAGATGTTACTATTACCTATTTTGATGAGCATGGAGATCCGCTACCAAGCCCTTTACCAAATCCATTCCTGACAGAAAGCCAGGATATTACGGTTGTGGTTACAAACAACGTTACCTCTGCTCCTGATGGTCCTTGTTCCGACCCTACGGTGATAAGTTTTGTAGTGAACCAACAACCTATAATTGCTAATTCCATTTCTATTCAGGAAGTCTGTGATGGTGATGCGGGTGATACTGACAACGACGGTTTTTATCCATTTGACACCTCAACTTTCACCAGTACTATTTTAGGCTCTCAAATGGGAACCATGGACATCTTTTACAGTTATACTGATGAAGATGGCAATCCTGTTACCGAAAGTCAAACGTTACCAGGTATACTCAATTCCAAAGATCAGATTATACAAGTTGAAGTTAGAAACCCTAAAAACCTGACTTGTATTGCTAATACCTCCATAGAGTTAAAAGTAAATCCATTACCAGAATTTACCATTGAAACGCCCAGAATAGTATGTTCATCAGATCCAACATTCTCAATAGTTCTGGATCCGGATGAAACCAACATAACTGAATCTTTTGATTATGAGTGGTTATGGACAAGTTTAGACGGAACTATTACAGATCAATTTGAATCTGCTGACTCGGAAATAACAGTATCAAAACCGGGAACATATACCGTAACGCTTACAAAAAAAGATGGCACAGGTTGTTCAAGAACAAATACGGTTTTTGTTGATGCTTCAGAATTAGCAAATATTACTCATGATGACGTAACTATTGTGGATTTAAAAGAAACGAATTCTGTAACCATAGATCCCAGTAACCTGGGGCAAGGAGAATATGAGTATGCTTTAAAAGGAGAAGATTCTAATTTTATTATATACCAGGATGAACCATTTTTTAACAATGTAGCCCCTGGGTTTTACACCATCTTTGTGAAAGACAAAATCTGTGGTGTAGCTTCTCTGGACATCTCCGTTATTGGGCATGCCAAATATTTCACTCCTAATGGAGATGGTTATAACGACTATTGGAAAATAAAAGGTTTAAGTGAACATGTACAGCCCAATAGTGTTATTTTAATATATGATCGCTATGGAAAACTCTTAAAGCAATTACAAGTGCAATCAGAAGGTTGGGACGGCACATTCAATGGTACAAGAATGCCTTCAGATGATTATTGGTTTAGGGTTGTGCTTGAAGACGGTAGAACATTTTCCGGACATTTCGCATTAAAAAGGTAGGTTAAATTTTTCAATACTTAAATTTCTAATCCCATCAACTTTAACTAATTTAGACACTTTGAATACTTAAGGCGTTTAGAATCACATGCAGTTTAAAATTGAATCAGAGTTCAGCCCAACAGGGGACCAGCCACAAGCCATAAAACAACTTGTTGATGGTATAACTTCCAATGAGAAATATCAAACTTTACTTGGTGTAACCGGTTCAGGTAAAACATTTACCGTAGCTAATGTTATTGAAGAAGTACAACGCCCTACTCTGGTTTTAGCCCATAATAAAACACTGGCCGCTCAGTTATACTCTGAGTTTAAGCAATTTTTCCCAAACAATGCTATTGAGTATTTTGTGTCTTATTATGATTATTACCAACCCGAAGCTTATATTCCTGTTTCCGGTGTATACATTGAAAAAGATTTATCTATCAATGAAGAAATAGAAAAAATGCGACTAAGTACGACATCCTCTTTACTTTCGGGGAGACGGGATGTGTTAGTAGTTGCATCGGTATCTTGCTTATACGGTATAGGAAACCCTGTTGAATTTCAAAAAAATGTTATCACAATTAAGCGAGATCAGGAAATTTCAAGAACCAAATTATTGCATCAACTGGTTCAGAGTTTATATTCAAGAACAGAAGGTGAATTTAATCATGGAAATTTCCGAATAAAAGGAGATACTGTTGATATCTTTCCAAGCTATGCAGATGATGCGTTTAGAATTCATTTTTTTGGTGATGAGATAGAAGATATAGAATCTTTCAATATTCAAACCAATAAGGTTATAGAAAAATATGACAGATTAAATATTTATCCGGCAAACATGTTTGTGACCTCTCCGGAAGTTTTACAAAATGCCATAAAGGACATTCAGGATGATCTGGTAAAACAACATGATTATTTTAAAGATATCGGAAAACATTTAGAGGCCAAACGGTTAAAAGAGCGTACTGAATTTGACCTTGAAATGATTCGTGAATTGGGCTATTGTTCCGGAATTGAAAACTATTCAAGGTATTTAGACGGAAGAGCCGCAGGTACACGCCCATTCTGTTTACTGGATTATTTCCCTGATGATTTTTTAATGGTTGTAGACGAAAGCCATGTAACAATTTCACAAGTCCATGCTATGTATGGTGGAGATAGAAGCAGGAAAGAGAATTTGGTTGAATATGGTTTCAGGCTCCCGGCTGCCATGGATAACCGTCCCTTAAAATTTGAAGAATTTGAAGCTTTACAAAATCAGGTCATTTATGTTAGTGCAACGCCGGCGGACTATGAATTAGAAAAATCGGATGGTATTTATATAGAACAAATTATACGCCCTACAGGATTATTAGACCCTATTATAGATGTTCGCCCCAGTTTAAATCAAATTGATGACTTGATAGAGGAAATTCAACAACGTATTGAAAAAGATGAACGCACATTAGTCACTACGTTAACCAAGCGAATGGCTGAAGAACTAACTAAATATCTGGATAGAATTCAAATACGATGCAGGTATATACATAGTGATGTAGACACTTTAGAACGTGTAGAAATTATGCAAGATTTACGTAAAGGACTGTTTGATGTATTAGTTGGTGTTAACTTGCTTCGTGAAGGCTTAGATTTACCTGAAGTCTCTCTTGTGGCTATACTGGATGCTGACAAAGAGGGCTTTTTGCGTTCTACACGATCGCTGACTCAAACCGTAGGTAGAGCCGCAAGAAACTTAAACGGTAAGGCTATAATGTATGCTGATAAAATCACCAACAGTATGCAAAAAACTATAGATGAGACAAACTACAGGCGTGAAAAACAAATTGCTTATAACACAGAAAACAATATCAAACCCCAACCTTTAAATAAAAGTTTGGATAATGCTTTATCTAAAAATTCTGTAAGCACCTATAGCTATGAACTTGAAGCGGCAAGAGCTGCAGAACCTGAAAGTGAGTATTTGAATAAACCTGAATTGGAAAAGAAAATACGAGAAAAAAGAAAGCTTATGGAAGAAGCCGCAAAAGCCTTAGATTTTATAGTAGCAGCAAAACTACGTGATGAAATTAAAAGTTACCAAAATAAACTAGAAAAGCTAAAAGTATAACCCTTTAGCTTTCCTATTTACTAATTAAGGTAACATATAAAAACACATGTAGCAGAGATTTTAGTTATACTGTGTTTTAAATATGTCAATCAACACATCTGGTGGTACTATTTTATTAGGAAAACTCTCCATTAAATACAGTACCTTGGTTATGGATTCATGGCTTAATCCCATTCTCAAACCAAAATTATATAACTTAATAACACCTTTAGAATTATTATCTTCTTCAAATTCCTGCTCAATATTCATCAATAATACTAATCTATGAAACTGAACAATACGTTCACTATGCGACTTTAAATGCGTGTAAGAAACAGGATGCTCTACTAAATACTCAAAATCTTCGCGTGAAATATCTAATTGTTTTGCTACTCCAAGTAAAAAATTGTATTCTATTCTTCTTATGTCCTTATCATATTTAGCAAACGCTATCATTTCAGATAAAAGACTCAATTTTTCAACTCTATTAATCATTGTCTAACAGGGATTAATTATTAACAATATAAAGTTACGGAGAAGCCTCTTTTAATAATCGTAGATATAATGTCACTTATCGAAAACTAGCGCGTCGTTAATCGTTAATTTTATTTAATTCATCAAAGGTTACAATTTATTCAACTTAAAAAATTGCATTTTATCATTTTGATTTATTATATAACCTCAAAAGGCAAACCCCTATAAGCCATTGATTTACAAAGGGTTTTAATTATTTTTCATACTCATAGAAACCTTTTTTTTTAAACGCGTTAATTAGGGTATCTTTACAAAATGGTAAAAACGCTAATAATGGAGTGTGCTTTCAAGTAAATCGATGAAATGCAACCCTAAAAAAGCCTATTAAAATCTTTATGACAAATAATGATATTCTTAAAAAGTTACGCGTTGCATTAAAGCTACGTGATGATGATATTGTAAAAATTTTAGCCCTTGTTGATTTTAGAATTTCAAAAAGTGAACTCGGAGCTTTTTTTAGAAGAGAAGACCATCCAAAGTATATGGAATGTGGAGATCAAATTCTTAGGAACTTTTTAAACGGACTAGTGATTCACTTACGTGGGCCAATGCCTCCAAAAAATAAAGTACAAAAAAAGAGCAACCCATAAAAAGTTGCTCTTTTCTATTTTATATAACTAATATTTAGGTCTAAATAAGCACCTGTTGTACCTTATCTGCTGCTTCTTGAAATTCAGTAGCACTTAAAACAGCTAGTCCTGAATTATCAATCAACTCCTTAGCAATATCAGCATTGGTTCCTTGTAAACGTACAATAATTGGAACATTGATATTTCCCATATTCTTATAAGCATCAATAACGCCTTGAGCAACGCGGTCACAACGAACAATACCTCCAAATATATTAATCAATATAGCTTTAACTGCCGGATCTTTTAATATGATTTTAAAAGCCGCTTCAACACGAGCCGCATCAGCAGTTCCACCAACATCTAAAAAGTTAGCTGGTTCTCCACCTGCTTGTTTTATTAAATCCATGGTTGCCATAGCTAATCCGGCGCCATTAACCATACATCCAACATTTCCATCAAGATCAACATAGTTCAATCCAAGCTCTCCGGCCTCTACTTCAATAGCACTTTCTTCACGAACATCACGTAGGTCAACATAGTTTTTATGTCTATATAGTGCATTATCATCAATAGTAACTTTAGCATCAACTGCCATGATCTTATCATCACTGGTTTTTAAAACAGGATTGATCTCAAATAAAGAAGAGTCCGATTTTACATAAGCAGTATATAAAGCCGTTACAAACTTTGTCATCTCTTTAAATGCTAAACCTGATAATCCTAAATTAAAGGCGACACGTCTGGCCTGAAAAGGCAATAGTCCAACAGCAGGATCAACTTCTTCAGTAAATATCAAGTGAGGAGTTTCTTCTGCAACAGTTTCAATATCCATTCCACCTTCTGTAGAATACATAATCATATTACGCCCTGTTCCTCTATTTAGTAAAACTGACATATAGAATTCACTGGTTTCACTTTCTCCCGGGTAGTAAACATCCTCAGCAACTAATACTTGAT
The DNA here is from genome assembly GCF_035818475.1 of Alterotamlana spongicola. Classification (NCBI taxonomy): domain Bacteria; kingdom Pseudomonadati; phylum Bacteroidota; class Flavobacteriia; order Flavobacteriales; family Flavobacteriaceae; genus Alterotamlana; species Alterotamlana spongicola. The sequence continues at coordinate 2,584,495 of NZ_JAYMGV010000001.1, read as the reverse complement.
GTACACGTTTACCTGCAGCAGAAGTTTGAGGCGTGACCAAATCCATACCTATTATCTGTCCTGCTAATTCTTCAACTTCCTGCAAGTTTTTGGCAAGCTTAACACCTCCACCTTTTCCACGTCCACCAGCGTGAACTTGTGCTTTAATGACATGCCAGCTTGTTCCGGTTTCATTTGTTAGTTGCTTTGCAGCAGTAACTGCTTCCTGTGCATTTTGTGCTACTATACCTCTTTGTATCCGTACACCAAAACTGCTCAATATTTCTTTACCTTGATATTCGTGTAAATTCATAATATGCTAAATAAATTAAGAAGCACAAATGTAAATAATAGCCTTTACTTACCCTAATATTTAATTATGAAAACTTTTAAACATTTAGATAAGAAATTTAGTTTGTTAAATAATTAACATAATGTTTATTTTGTATAATATTTTAAGCTTTACTTTTTTATATGCCACAAAGAAATATCTTTGACAAAAATTTGAAAGTTATGTTGGAAAATCAATTGCTGAAAATTGCACAAGATTTTGGAAGCCCGGTTTATGTTTATGATGCTGAAAAAATTGAATCTCAGTACAAAAGACTTACTAATGCGTTTAATAGTGTAAAAAAATTAAAAATTAATTACGCTGTTAAAGCATTGTCAAATATTTCTATATTAAAATTATTTAAATCACTGGGTTCTGGTATTGATACAGTTTCTATTCAAGAAGTACAACTTGGACTGGCAGCTGGTTTTTCTCCGGACCAAATCATATTCACGCCTAATGGCGTTTCGTTAGATGAAATAGAAGAAGCTGCAAAATTAGGTGTTAAAATAAATATTGACAATCTATCAATATTAGAACAGTTTGGTACTAAACACCCAAAAGTTCCAGTGTGTATTCGTATAAACCCACATGTTATGGCCGGTGGGAATGCTAACATTTCTGTAGGACATATTGATTCTAAATTTGGAATTTCTATTCATCAAATTCCACATATTCTGAGAATTGTTGAGAATACTCAAATGACTATCAATGGAATCCATATGCATACCGGTAGTGATATTTTAGATATTGAAGTCTTTTTGTATGCCAGTGAGATCTTATTTGAGACCGCAAAACAATTCAAAAACTTAGATTTTATTGACTTTGGTTCCGGGTTTAAAGTACCTTATAAGGCGGGGGATATAGAAACAAATATTGAGGAGTTGGGTAAAAAACTATCCTCCAGATTTAATGCATTTTGCAAAGAATATGGTAAAGATTTAACCTTAGCCTTTGAACCTGGTAAATTCTTAGTAAGTGAATCCGGAAGTTTTTTAACCAAAGTAAATGCGGTAAAACAAACCACTTCAACAGTTTTTGCACAAGTAGACTCTGGCTTTAACCATTTAATACGCCCTATGTTTTATGGATCTCATCATGATATTGTAAATATTTCAAACCCAAAGGGAAGAGAACGTTTTTATACTGTTGTAGGTTATATCTGTGAAACCGATACGTTTGGAAATAATAGACGCATTAATGAAATCAATGAAGGCGATATATTATGTTTTAAAAATGCCGGTGCGTATTGTTTCTCTATGGCTAGTAATTACAATTCAAGATTTAGACCAGCTGAAGTTTTATGGCATAATAATAAAGCTCATGTTATTAGACAACGTGAAACTTTTGACGATATCATTAGAAATCAAGTCGAATTAGATTTTTCTCCAAAAAAGAAAGCTGTTCTGACAAAATAAAAACCCTTATTCATACAAAATAAGTTCTCTTTAAGGTTCTATTCCAGAAAGAGGACTTTTTATTTTAATTAATATAGAATAGATAGCGTTTAATATTAAATACCTTCTATTTTTGACGGCAAATATAATATTTAATGAATTTTACTAACCCATTAGTATATGGTATTCCTTGTTTTCTTGCTTTAATACTTCTAGAATTAACATACAGTAAGCACAATAAAGAAAAAAAGGATTTATACAATTGGAAAGATTTAGCCACAAGCCTAACAATGGGAATTGGTTCAACAATTATTGCACCGCTCACTAAAACTATTGCAGCCATAGTTCTTTTTAATTTTGTTTATGAAGTATTCAACCCCGAAATTGATGGCATACGCACCAATATAATGGGATGGAAATCTTTTGGGTATGCCTGGTATATATGGATAATCTGTCAATTACTTGATGACTTTAGCTACTACTGGTTTCATAGACTAAATCATAATGTACGTTTTCTTTGGGCAGCACATATCGTTCATCACTCTTCAGATAATTTTAATTTAGGTACTGCTGTTAGAAATGGTTGGTTTACTATTTTTTACAAACCTTTTTTTTACATGTGGATTCCTGCCCTTGGTTTTCCCCCGGAAATGCTTGTAGTTTGCTTGGGCATTGAAGCCCTCTGGCAATTTCAATTACATAGTATTTTTATACCTAAACTAGGCATTTTCGAAAAAATATTTAATACGCATACCATGCATCAAGTACATCATGCTCAAAACATTGAGTATATGGATAAAAATCATGGAGGCTTCTTAAATGTTTTTGATAAAATCTTTGGAACCTGGAAAGAACTAGACAAAGATATTGATATAAAATACGGTGTTACTCATGCTCCAAATTCATACAACCCATTGGTAGTATTGACACATGAATATAAAGATATTTGGAACGATATGAAAAAATCAAAAAACTGGTATCACAAATTCATGTATGCATTTGCTCCTCCGGGATGGAGTCATGACGGAAGTACACTCACTGTTAAGCAACAACAAAAGATGTCCAATATACAGCAATAACCTTTCAATATTCAAGTTTGTTTGATGAGTATTTTTCCAAATATTTGTTAATCCCTAATGTTTTATTTAATATTATATATTATTCCCCTAAGTCTTTTTATGAAACTTGAATTAGAAAGACAATCATCATGATTAAATCAACTCGAATTGAATCCATTGATATATTAAGAGGGGTAGTCATGGTAATTATGGCCTTGGATCATACAAGAGATTATTTTCATTATGGATCTTTTTTTTCTGACCCTACCAATTTAGAAACCACCACACCTTTTTTATTTTTCACACGGTTTATTACACATTATTGTGCTCCGGTTTTTATATGTCTTGCCGGTACTTCAGCGTACTTATATGGAAGCAAAAAAAACAAACCTGCCCTATTTAAATTCTTACTAACCAGAGGTATTTGGTTAATCTTTTTGGCATTTGTAGTCAATAATTTTGTCTGGAAATTTGATATCTCATACAGTTTTATAATTCTTCAGGTTATTTGGGCCATTGGTTTGTGTATGATATTATTATCAGTTGCTGTTTATTTACCCGTAAAGGTTCTCATTCCATTGGGGTTAATATTAATTGCCGGTCATAATGTATTGGACGGTATTGTAATGCAGGGCACCAGTACAAAATCTATTATTTGGTATATATTACACCAACAGCAATTTCTGGTTATTGAAAACACCATGTACGCCTTTGCTTACCCTATTATTCCCTGGTTTGGACTTATTATACTAGGGTATTGTCTTGGTACAATTTATAAAAAAGGATATAATGTTATTAAAAGAAAACAAATTTTATTGGGTATAGGAATATCTGCAACTGTTCTGTTTTTTATACTCCGGGGGTTGAATATATACGGTGATTTAGTACCATGGACTGCACAAGACACCAATACAAAAACCATTTTATCATTTTTTAGTGTAACTAAGTACCCACCTTCCTTTGTTTACCTTTTAATAACTATGGGGCCTGCTTTGTTATTTTTATACGCTATTGAAAACATTAAAAACAGAATAACCGATTTCTTTATTGTTTTTGGACGGGTTCCTTTATTCTACTATTTCCTGCATGTTTTAGTTTTACACATTCTGGCTATCCTTGGTATATTAATTTTTGGAGGAAATTGGAGGGATATGATTCTAACTCAGGATGTGTTTATAAATGCTAAACTTATTGACTATGGTTATTCGTTATTTATAGTATACCTAGTTTGGATTGGTCTTATTATCATACTTTTCTTCCCTAGTAAAAAGTATATGATTTATAAAGCAACTAACAAAGATAAGTGGTGGTTAAGCTATATGTAAACTATTCTCTTAATCTTCCCTGGAATACGGATACTTTTGAATTAAACGGGTTACCCGAAGCCCGCCTGAGCATAACCACCTGGCCGCAATGCCATAATGCATCTGCTATAGGGCCATTTATCATATTCCAAAAAGGTACTTCTGTATCCTCTAGGTTTAATGGTTTGTCAGTATTTCTTAGGACATCAGCCACTACTTTAAAGTTCAATAAGGTTTGTTTTCGTTTATTTTCAAAACTTAATGTTTCCTTAGTGTCATCTTTGTCTGTTTTTAAAACATTATTTCTTATAAACTTTGACAGGCCATAAAGATGCTCTATGGTTTCTGCACTGGTCCTTCCTGATTCACTGGCTTTATATATCAAATCCTCTTCTGTTAAACCTTCTGTGGCCCAATAATATCTAAACCCTAAGCCATCTACCATTCTGGCAGCTACTGTTCCTGCTGTATAGGTTTCCGGGTATTCAGGAATTTTATAATAAGGCAAGTGTTCTTCTTTTTGTGCCATGACTATTGTGGATAATAATACTGTATAAATTATAATTAGTTTTTTCATTTATTTAGGTTCTAGAGTCATGACATAATCATAACTTTCATTTAAGTATTTTGTTATAGCATCTATATCTTCTAGCATATGGTCTGGTATTAGGACATAACCTTTCATTACAGCCCCATAAGATTTATATATTGATGATTGAAACTCTTTAATGTATTTTTCCTGTACGTCTTTGGAAAACCTTATACCTATCTCTCCTGCTTTATTTAACAACGAAAACATATAGCCATTAGCTGATGTATATGGCATAGTTTTACCTTTTCTTTTAAACCTGGGGCATTTGGCGATTAATTCATCATACCGTTTCAGCCTATCATTCCAATCCATCGTTGATCATTTTTTTATCTTATCCTTATTAGCAATAGGGTTCACACCGTATTTATCAAACAAATAGACTAAAGCTGTCATAGTTGCTGCCCCTAGTTCAAGCTCTCTTTTGTTAACAGCGTCAAACGTATCGTTACTGGCATGATGGTGATCAAAATAACGCTGACTATCTGGCCTTAGGCCTGCCAATACATTTGAATTTGTTTTTAAAGGTCCAACATCAGCTCCGGTTCCTCCTTTTTCAAAATAATGTATTAAATAAGGTTTAAATAGATGCTGCCAACTTAGTATCTGGTTAAAACTGGCTTCACTGCAATCAAAACTAAAACCTCTTGGTGTAAATCCTCCTGCATCACTTTCTAAAGCAAATACATGATTCTCTCCTTTGCGTTTGGCTTCTTCTGCATATTTTTTACCTCCTCTTAAACCGTTTTCTTCATTCATGAACAATACTACTCTAATACTACGCTTAGGTTTTATCCCAGATTCTTTCAAAAGCCTTAATACATCCATAGATTGTACTACTCCTGCCCCATCATCATGAGACCCGTCTCCTAAATCCCAGGAATCTAAATGTCCGCCAACTACCATATATTCATTGGGGAACTCGCTCCCTGTAATCTCTCCAATAACATTATACGATTGTACGTCTTTAAGCTGCTTACAGCTTTGTTTAAAATAAAACTTTATGTCTTTATTGAGTTTTAGCATGGTACTTAACAACTCGGCATCATTAGTGCTTATTGCTGCTGAAGGAATTCTTTTTTCAACCGGTATATTGTCATACGTCATACTTCCTGTGTGTGGAAAATCATCTAATCTTAAATTCATAGAACGCACTATAACACCAACAGCGCCATATTTTATAGCTTCAGCTGCTCCTTTATACCGTTGGTTCACACACCCTCCATAAGCTTCAAAAGTGCTGATTAAATCTGCTTGCATAGGGCGGTTATAGAACACTATCTTCCCTTCTATTTTTTCTCGTCCATAAGCCTCCAGTTCCTCAAAATTTTTCACTTCAATAACATTAGCTTTTATCCCCAATGCCGGAGTAGCAATAGAGCCTCCCAAAGCACAAATATTAACAGTTGTAGTTTTTCCCGGTTCTGATTCTATAAAGGCATATTCCTTTGTTCCTCTTATCCATCTGGGTACCATGACTGATTGTAACCAGACTTTATCTAAACCTAGTTTTTCTAATTCTTCTTTGGTATAAACAACCGCTTTTGCCGCTCCTAATGAGCCTGACAACCTACTTCCTATTTGGTTTGATAAATGATCTAACCAATCATAACTTTTACCATTGGTCAATGATTGGGTATAAATGGTTTTAAACACCTTTTCATCTGATTGGGCTTTTACATTTAAAACCATTAAAACTGAACATAAAATAAGCGCAGGCTTTATAATTTTCATATATTAATTTTTGATCTAAATATACTATTTCTTTAGAGTTGAATATCCAACCTAAACATAAATTTGTGTTAAGATATATGATACTAATGCGTTAACGATTGCAATGGCATCCTTTTTTGAGGCACTAAAAAAAGATATAATGGAAAGCGTGTTTAAACGCCCAAAAACTATTCATTATTAAGTTGTTCCTTATACTGTTCTATGTTTGCCTTTATAGCATCATCAAGTTCTGGTTCCTGAATATCTGAATATGTTTTAAGTGTATCATAAATGATCTTTGCAACGATGTAACGTGCTGAAGGCTTATCATCTGCAGGTATGGCATACCATGGCGCATGTGGTTTTGATGTTCTGTTTATAGCATCTTCATAACAGAATTGGTAAGCCTCCCAAAGTTTACGCTCTTTTAAATCTTCCGGAGAGAATTTCCAATGCTTTTCCGGCTTATTCAAACGGCGAAATAACCTGTTTTTTTGCTCTTCTTTTGAAATGTTTAAAAAGAACTTAAAGATAAGTGTCCCATTCTCCGCTATGTGTTTTTCAAAATTATTTATTTGATCAAAACGCTGATCCCAAAATGTGTCATTAATGGCTTCAACTGAGTTTACGGATGGAATATTTTCACCCATAATATATTCAGGGTGTACACGTGTTACCAATACATTTTCATAATGGGTTCTATTAAAAACTCCAAATTTGCCTCGTGCTGGCAGTGCGATATAATGCCTCCATAAATAGTCATGTTTTAATTCCAACTCTGTTGGTACCTTAAAACTATGTACAACAACACCTCTGACATTAAAATCTTTAAAGACCTCTCGTACCAAACTGTCTTTTCCTGCTGTATCCATACCCTGCAAACAAACCAGTACAGCATACTTTCCATGAGCATAAAGCGTATCCTGAAGCTTTCCTAACTTTTTTCTAACTACTTTTAATTCTTTCTCAGCATTGTCTATGACTTCTTTAGTCTTTGAATTTTTGAGTGATATGCTTGAGGTGACTTTGTAATGTTCTATTTGCATGCTTTTCCTTTTAAAATTATATTATTCCATAAATATAGTAAATCCATAATTTCGATGAACAGCACCGGAAAGTTTAATGTTTTTAATACATTCGTTACACCTATTTATGTTCTTAACCCCCAATTTTATGAAAAACTATTACTTATTATTCTTTTTATTTAATGCTTTAGTTATGTACGGGCAGACCAATTGTGATGATGCCAATTCGTATTTAGTTAATGCTTACTCTCATGTTAAAGATGCTTATGATGCTAATAACATAAGTCATTTAAAATATTATGCTAATCGCTCAGTTGAATCATTCAAACTAGCAAAAACAGCATTAGGTTCCTGTAATTGTAAAACGGCTTTAGACCTGACTGATAAAGGTATCGAATTCTTATCTAAAGTTGAAGGCGCCGATACTTTTGAAGACGGCCGTTTTTTTGTAAAACGCGGTAGGGAAGTTGCTAAAGAAAGTGTTATTGAAATTGATAAATGCGCTTTTAATAATTTTAATAGCGAAACCGTAAGTTCAACAACATTAGAAACATCTGCCCTTTCTAACGATAGTGAGCTCTCTGATTTACAAAAAGAGCAATTGAAACTAAGGCAACAGCAGGAAGCATTAAGGTTAAAGGAAGCTCAAATAAAAAGTAAATTGGCTGAACAAAAAGAAAAAGCACTACTTCTCAAAAAGAAAAATCTCATACTTTCTTACGAACATGTATTGACAAACCATATTAGCACGTATAATGAAACCCTAAAGGTTTGTGGTTGTAATCATCAGGTTTTTAAAGAGATTCAATCAAATGAAGGTTTATCTTCTAAAAGTATTGATGATATCAAAAGCCACTTTACCAATAACTTGAAACTTCTTGCTTCCAGTTATCTATCTGAGTTAAATAAATGTAATTAATAATGAAGAGGCTGTCTAAAAAATATCATTCTGAATGAAAATAAAGATTCTCCTGGAATTATACTCACTAATTTTTAAAACAATAAGATTCTTATCTGTTTCGCAGGGTGCCCTCTTGAAAGTATACTTTCATTCAAGCAATGCTCTGAATGACAAAATGAATCATTTTTTAGACAGCCTCTTATTTTACTTACTAGCAAATAATTTTACATCTTGTTCGCTAACTTCTTTTCCTCCAAGAATTATTAATCGCTCAACAACATTGCGAAGTTCTCTAATATTACCTGTCCAATCATATTCCTGCAATAACTTTATAGCTTTGCCTGAGAACGCTTTTTTTGCTATACCTTGCTCGTCTGCTATTTTTTTTGAAAAATGATTAACTAACAAAGGAATATCATCTCTCCTATCATTTAAAGCCGGAACTTTAACTAATATAACTGCAAGTCTATGATACAGGTCTTCTCGAAATCTCCCCTCTTCTATTTCTTTTTTTAAATTTTTGTTAGTCGCTGCAACAACTCTTACGTCTACTTTAATGTCTTTATCACTTCCCACACGCTGAATTCTATTTTCCTGAAGTGCCCTTAGCACTTTTGCCTGAGCAGATAAGCTCATGTCTCCAATTTCATCTAGGAAAATTGTTCCGCCATTAGCAGCTTCAAATTTGCCCGCTCTGTCTTTGTTAGCACTTGTAAAAGCGCCTTTAACATGGCCAAATAATTCACTCTCTATCAGCTCTGATGGTATTGCCGCACAATTTACCTCTATTAAATTTCCTTTGGCTCTACTACTTTTTTCATGTAACCAATGTGCAACAAGCTCTTTACCTGTACCATTGGGCCCTGTGATTAAAACCCTGGCATCTGTTGGTGCTACTTTATCAATGATATCTTTTATTTGAGAAATAGCTTTGCTTTCTCCTATCATCTCATATTTTTTGCTCACTTTTCTTTTAAGAATTTTGTTTTCTACAACCAATTCTTTTTTGTCTAGAGCATTTCTTACTGTGTTTAAAAGTCTGTTTAAATCCGGTGGCTTAGATATATAGTCAAAAGCTCCCAAACGCATAGTATTAACAGCTGTATCCAGATCACCATGTCCGGAAATCATGACAATTGGTATTTCCGGCTTTATTTTTTTGACCGCTTCTAACACTTCAACGCCGTCCATTTTTGGCATTTTGATATCACATAACACCAAATCATAATCGTCATTTTTTATTTTTTCTATTCCTAATAACCCATCTTCGGCCTCTTCAACCTGATAGGTGTCATTCTCTTCTGAAAGAATTTTTACAAGCACACGTCTTATTGCTGCTTCGTCTTCTATTACTAAAATCTTTGACATAATTATATTTTAAATTTAAGCCCTGTTCTCAAGTAAAACGCATCTAAATCGTCTAACTTAAAAACTTCTTCTCTATTTTTATTTCGTAATACATTATTCAACCTTAAGGTATATCCGGTATACATATAAGCTACTAAATGTTTAGTAAAGCAATATTCATACCCAAATCCACCAATTAGTACGGATAGTGAAATATAATTTACATTTTGTCCATTTGCAACTATTGGTTCCTGCAAATGTGCCATATATCCATCAAGTCCTATAAAGGCTTGCAAATTATTATGCGAATTAAATTTATATTTTAAATTAGATTTTGGAATACCCGCATTGAAACTCCAGTTTTTATTTATTTCTCTATAATAACTCACAAAAGGTAACGGAAAAGGTAAGCCCGTGGTTGCATTATAGGTTAAGCCTAAAATTAAGCGATATGGCCGTTTAATATTTAAGTCTTTTGTTCTATCGCTTACAAAATACAAACCACCGTTCATAAAATAGTCATCAGAAGTTAAATCTTTTGTTAGGGTTGATGCTATTCTGGGGTTTACTTTTACACCAAAACGCCATTTATCATTCCATTTAAACGTATACCCTATATTTAAATCTATAACATGGATTCTATCTAAACCTGTTGTATCAAAAGGATAATTATCTTCCAGTCTAAGCAAAACAAGATTATATGCTGCCCCAACAATTAAATAATTATGTGCTTTAATTTTAGTGGGGTAATTAAAAAGCGCCCTAACCCTACTATATCTATCATTAGAATTGCTTTTTGGAATTAGCGAATATTCTAACCGGGCTAGGTCGGTTAATTGAGCTTGAGCAAAATGAAAAACAAAAAACAGACCTAACACCAATGTCAATCTGAGCTTTTGTTTTATCATATTTTGGATAGTTTTAATAGCTAACCTAATTTTTATTCCGGCTTTTGGATAATGTGAATATCTCTTTGGGGAAATGGAATACTAATATTGTTTTCCCTAAATAACCTGTCAATTTCAAACCTTAGATCACTTTTAGGAAACTGGGCAGCAAAACTGTCATTAATAGTAAATACAACCTTAAAATTTAAAGCACTATCTCCAAAATCAGTAAACACAACTGAAGGTTCCGGTGAATTCAAAATATCGGGATGGGTACTTGCTGCTTGAATTAATAGCTTTTTTACTAATTGTACATCACTCCCATATGCCACACCAACATGTACTGACTCTCTGGTTGTTGTTCCGTTTTGAGTCCAGTTAAACAGCATATTTTCCAAATACAAATGGTTAGGAATGACCAATACTTTATTATCTATAGTAACTGCTCTTGTTGTTCTTAATTTTATTTCTTCTACACGACCTACTTTACCGTCAATTTCTATAATATCTCCTACATGAACCGATTGGTCTACAAGTATGAATATCCCGGAAATGATATCTTGAAACAGAGTTTGTAAAGCCAGGCCAATACCTATTAATAAAGCTGCTGAAGCTGCAAATATTGCTGTTACATTTATCCCTATGGAATCAAAAACAACAAGTATTACTATTAGATATATTAACCACCTGGTAAAAGAAAACACCGTAGTAAATTTAGCCTTATCTTCTTTTGGCATGTGTTTAGTAATCAAATGCTTTACCCATCTCAAAACATAAGTTGTGCCTATTAATACCAAAGCTACAAGCAATGCATACTTTACTTTTAGCACAACAATATGTGCCTCTTCTCCGGTACCATATGTAAAGTTGATTATTTTATATTCCAGAAAATCAACAATCTTTTCCCACACCGTACTTTCTGTAATGGCTTCATTTACCTTTTCAACTTCTTTCTCTATTTTATCTGTTACGCTTTGCATTTTAATATTTTATCCATTTAATCAAGTCTTTATAACTGGGCTTTTTCCCATACATTAAAATACCTACACGGTATATTTTAGCTGCAAACCATACGGTAAGCATAAAAGATCCAACCAATATCAATAAGGACAATAGCTGTTGCCATATTGGAACCCCAAAAGGAATACGCATTAGCATAACCACAGGTGAAGTTAATGGTATAAATGAAAATACAGTAGATACCGTTCCATGCGGATCTTCAATAACAGTGAATATACCAATATAAACGGCCAAAATCAATGGCATTATAATGGGCATCATAAACTGTTGTGTATCTGTTTCATTATCTACTGCTGCTCCTATAGCTGCATAAAGGGAGCTATACATTAAATACCCGCCTATAAAAAATAAAATAAAAGCTAATATAAGATTAATTAGAGGCATGCTGTTTAATGCCCGCTTCCCGGTCTCGAAATAAAAATTAAAATCCTCCCCTTCTACAGCTAACTGTACGAGTTCTTGTTGTGGTGTTGTGGAATTAAATAAATCTACCCCTACAATCAATGATATTACAGTCATTAAAAAACCTCCAAAAACCATCCATATTATAAATTGAGTAATACCCGCCAACGATGTTCCTATAATTTTACCTAACATAAGCTGTACGGGTTTTACTGAAGAAATAATGACCTCGATTATTCTACTAGTTTTTTCCTCAATAACACTACGCATAATCATATTACCATAAATTATGATAAACATGAATAATAGATACCCCGCAGCAATGCCAAAGGCTAGTTTGGCCACACTATCTACTTTAGACGTTTTTTCTCCTTCAAAGCTCTCTTGAGCTATATTAACAGTAACCTTTGATGCATCTATCATGGTAACATCAACACCATTTTCTTTCAACTTGACACTGGTCAATTGCTTTTCTATTTTATTTTCCATACTTGATATTAAACTCAATGATGGAGAGTCCTGAGAATAAAATGTCATTGTTTCAAAATCAAAATCACTTGCTTTTTCTTTTTTAATATAAAGTAATCCTGTAGCCTCAATTTCTTTTACTAAAACTATGGCCTCATCAAGCGACATGTTTTCAAGAATATTATAGGTAGTATGCTCTGAGTTCTTAAAAACATCTTGGATCTGTTTGGTTTCATCCAAAATAGTTATTACCCTAACTTTATCATTATTTAATTGCGACAAATAAGCTACAACTGCTATAAGTGCAATAAAAATCAGTGGGCTTAAAAAAGTCATGATTATGAAAGACTTATTTTTAACCTTAGTTAAATATTCTCTTTTTATAATAAGAGGTAGATGATTCATAAATTAATTATCCTTTACCGTTTGAATAAAAATATCGTTTACACTTGGAATGAGCTCTACAAAATGGGACACCTCCCCCTTTGAGGTTAAATAAGTCAATAAATTATTTGGGGTTTCGTTTTGCTGAAGTTGAATATTTAATTTGAGCTCGCCTTCTAATGTTTTAAAATTAGCATTGGACACGCTAAATTTTTCAGATAATTCCTGCTTTAAAACGTTATGGCTGTTTGCTCTAATTCCAACCTCATAGGTGTTAATTTTGTATTGACGCTTTACATCTACTAATTTACCTTCAAGAATTTTATTTGATTTATTGATAAGCGCTATATCATCACATAACTCTTCAACAGATTCCATACGGTGAGTTGAAAAAATTACGGTAGCCCCCTGTTCCCGTAAACGCAAAATTTCATCTTTAATTAAATTAGCGTTTATAGGATCAAAGCCTGAAAAAGGTTCATCAAAAATAAGTAGCTTGGGCTGATGTAAAACGGTAACCACAAATTGTATTTTCTGAGCCATTCCTTTTGAAAGCTCTTGAATTTTCTTATTCCACCAATCTCCAATTTCTAAACGCTCAAACCAGTACTTTAACCGGGTTTTGGCTTCGGCTTTGCTCAATCCTTTTAATTGAGCTAGATATAAAGCTTGTTCACCTACTTTCATTGATTTATAAAGTCCTCTTTCTTCAGGTAAGTACCCTATATCCCGAATGTGTTTTTCTTTGAGTAATTCACCATCCAAAAGTACTGTACCAGAATCGGGCATGGTTATTTGATTAATAACTCGTATTAACGTTGTTTTCCCTGCTCCATTTGGTCCGAGTAGCCCAAAAATACTTCCCTTAGGCACCGAAAGCGACACGTTGTTTAGTGCTTTAAAATTTCCAAAATTTTTAGAGACATTTTTAACCTCTAGCAGATTACTCATAGGTGTTTTTTTGAATGGTAAATATATTAAATGTTATGTAGAGCTATTTAATGCTTTTAGTATAATTTAAGGTTAATCTTTTTAAATAACTTTTGTTTTAGTAAACCTTACTAAAAACAAAACCCACCCTTAAAAATTTAAGGATGGGAAAAAAATTGCTATGAAAAAGAAAAATTATCACTAAAAATTAGTGATATTCAAATATAGTTTTTTTTTCAATACTAATGGCAAAACTATTGGATATCTTCCCTTTTTAAACAAAAAAATCCGCATAATATGCGGATTTTTAATTTTTAAAGCTTCTTTTTTATGAAAACATATCTTTAACCTTTTCAAAGAAAGATTTGTCTGAACTCTCTGGTTTTGGCGTGAAATGATCATCCTCCTGCATGGATTCAAAAAACGCTTTCTGCTGCTTATTAAGTGTTTTTGGAGTCCACACATTAACATGAACTAATAAATCACCTTTACCATACCCGTTTATACTCGGAATACCTTTTCCGCGTAAACGTAAAATTTTACCGGATTGAACCCCTGCCTCTACTTTTATACGCACTTTACCGGTTACGGTATCAATCTCTTTAGATGTTCCCAATACAGCCTCAGGGAAACTTACATATAAATCATAATGCAGATTGTCTCCTTCCCGTTGTAGCTTATCATGTTCAGCCTCTTCAATAACCACAATCAAATCACCGGAAATACCATTTCCCGGAGCTTCATTACCTTTTCCTGAAACTTTAAGTTGCATACCATCCACTACTCCTGCCGGTATTTTTATGGATACGGTCTCCTCACTAATTTTTAAACCTTGGGCATCAGCATCAGCAGGTTTTTTATCTATAGTTTGACCTGCTCCTCCACAGACATTACAAGGTGCAGATGTTTGCATTCTACCTAGAATAGTATTGGCTATTCTGGTAACTTGTCCACTACCATTACAAGTAGAACAGGTTTTATAGGTCGTTCCCGGAGCTTGTGTTTTGCGTTTTACTTTAACTTTCTTCTCAACACCATTTGCAATTTCTTCTAAAGTCAGTTTAACCCGAATACGCAGATTACTTCCTTTGGTTCGTCGTTGGCCTCCTCCTCCAAAACCGGAGAATCCACCACCAAAACCACCACCGAAAATATCACCAAACTGGCTGAATATGTCATCCATATTCATGCCGCCTCCACCAAAACCGCCTCCGCCGTTTTCAAAGGCTTGATGACCAAATTGGTCATAACGTGCTTTTTTGTTATCATCACTTAAAACCTCATAGGCTTCAGCAGCTTCTTTAAATTTAGCTTCAGCCTCCTTGTCATCCGGGTTCTTATCAGGGTGAAACTCTATAGCTTTTTTGCGGTAAGCTTTTTTAATTTCTGAAGCACTTGCCCCTTTGCTTACACCTAAAACCTCATAATAATCTCTCTTAGCCATATCTTATTTTTATTGACCTATCACTACTTTTGGAAAACGAATTATCTTTTCTCCCAGAACATACCCTTTTTCAACAACATCAATAATTTTTCCTTTTAATTCGTCATTAGGAGCCGGAATTTGGGTAATAGCTTCATGTCTGTCAGCATCAAAAGCAATTCCTTTTTCAACTTCCATTGCTTTTAAGCCTTCTTTCTCTAATGTACCTATCAGTTTTTGATAAATTAAAAGTACACCTTTGCGTAATTCTTCGGCTTCTTTATCTTCTTCTATATGGTTTAATGCGCGCTCAAAATCGTCAAGAACAGGTAATAACGTTTTCATCACCCCTTCACTGGCCGTTGAAAACAATTCAATACGTTCTTTAGAAGTACGTCTTTTATAATTTTCAAACTCCGCAAATAAACGTAAAAACTTATCCTTTTCCTGCTTTAATTCATCTTGAAGCTTCTCCTCAGCCGTTTGCTCCTCTACTTCAACAGCTTCATTTTGTACAGCATCCATTTGTTCGTTTTCTATATCGTTTGTCTTATCTTTTTTACTCATCGTAAATTCAATTTTTGCAATCTTTAAATTTAGTTGGCAAAAGTACTGCCATTATTGTTAAAATGTCATAATGTCACTATTTTTTTTATAAAAACTTTTGTTTAGCTTCCACACTGCTTCATGAAACAAATTATGTAAATTAGCCATAGGAATATTAAAAACGAAAACCATGAAAAGGAACTTAAAATACATTTTACTTGTAATGGTCTTGATTGTTTCAATTACCGCATGCAAAGACAAAGCCCGTGAGGCAACTACTATTGAAGCAACAACGCCGGATAATACTGAAAAACCTATTAACCCAGAAACTTATACTGCAATTGCAACTGAATCCATTATTGAGTGGAAAGGTTCAAAACCTACAGGAACCCACCACGGCACTGTAGCCATTGAAAATGGTACATTGGAAATTGCAAATGGCAATATTGTTGGTGGCTCTTTCAATATTGATATGACTTCTATAGTTGTGAAGGATATACCGGCAGACGACAAAAAGAACGCAAAACTACAGGGACATTTAAAAAGCCCTGATTTTTTTAACGTAGAAGCACACCCTAACGCTACTTTTACTATTACAGGTTCAGAGAAATTAAATGGCAAAACCACCTTATCCGGAAATCTAATCATCAAAGCCATAAAAAATGATATTACTTTTCCTGTTTCTGT
Organism: Alterotamlana spongicola; assembly: GCF_035818475.1. Lineage (NCBI taxonomy): Bacteria > Pseudomonadati > Bacteroidota > Flavobacteriia > Flavobacteriales > Flavobacteriaceae > Alterotamlana > Alterotamlana spongicola. The sequence continues at coordinate 2,568,104 of NZ_JAYMGV010000001.1, read as the reverse complement.
CACCCAAAATAATGGTAAAATTGCTCTAACCAGCGAGCCATTCTCTATTGACAGATCTAAATGGGATGTACGGTATGGTTCTAAATCATTTTTTGATAACTTGGGTGATAAGTTTATTAATAATGATATTGAATTAAAAATATCGATTAAAGCTTCAAAATCTTAAATTATAGATAAGCCAAGTATTAGGGCCTTCTTTTATAAGAATTAAGAAGGCTTTTTTATGACTTTAATCGTTCTCTTGTGCTACACACCAAAACTTACGAACATCATAAAAACCATACGTCTTTCTCTTTAATTAAATTTTAGTTGATGAAACATTTTATATATCAGATTATATATCAGATTCCTCTATTCATTTTCGTTTTTTTCTTTTGTTATTCCTGCAATGTGCCTGCACAAAATAGCAAGCCCAATATAATTCTTATTAATATTGATGATATGGGTTGGAGAGATGTAGGATTTATGGGAAGTGAGTATTATGAAACACCAAATATTGATAATCTGGCTAGTTTAGGTATGAGGTTCACTAATGGCTATGCAGCTTCATCAAATTGTGCTCCGAGTAGAGCCTGTCTAATGACTGGAAAATGGACGCCTCGTCACGGTATTTACACCGTTGGTTCTTCTGCAAGAGGTAAATCTAAGCATAGAAAACTCATTCCTATTAAGAATACAAAAACATTATCTAAGGAACATGAGATTATTCCGCAGGTATTAAGTCAAAATGGGTATGTAACTTGTCATTCCGGTAAATGGCATTTAAGTAAAAACCCTTTAGAATATGGGTTTGATAAAAATATTGGGGGGAGTCATCATGGCCACCCCAGTAGCTATTATCCCCCTTATAAAAATGTAACTATTGAAGGTGACAATGATAAAGACCAATACCTAACCGACTTAATTATGGAGAAAACTTTAGAGTTTATTGATAATGTTCAATCTCCATTCTTTCTTTACTACTCTCCTTATGCGGTTCACACTCCAATACATCCTGTAAAAAAATTACTCAAAAAATATGAAGCTAAACCTGCTTGGAATGGTCAAGATAATCCTGAATATGCCACTATGGTAGAAAATTTGGATAGAAACATAGGATTATTAGTTTCTAAATTAAAAAAACTAGATCTTTTTGACAATACATTAATTATTTTCACTTCAGATAATGGCGGTTTATACCGTATTACAAAACAACGTCCTTTAAGAGCGGGTAAGGGGAGTTATTATGAAGGGGGGATTAGAGAGCCGTTCTTCTTTGTCATGAAAAACAAAATAAAAGCAAATTCTAAAAATGATATACCCATAACTAATTTGGATTTGTTTCCAACTATTTTAAACTATGCGGGTGTTCAAAAGTCTCATTCAAATTTTGACGGCATTGATTTGTCGCCAATTTTAGAGGAAGAAGTAGATCAATTTGATCGTCCATTATTTTGGCATTTCCCTATCTATCTACAGGCATACAATGCTCATGATAATGAAAATCGAGATCCCTTATTTAGAACACGTCCTGGTTCGGTTGTAAGGCATGGAATATGGAAACTGCATTATTATTTTGAAGACGATGGAGTTGAACTTTATAATTTAACAGATGATATAGGAGAAAAAAACAATCTGGCACAAAAACAACCTGAGAAAGCATTAGAAATGATGAATTATCTTGAGACATGGTGGAAAGAGACAAATGCACCTATTCCAAAAGAGGTAAATAGTGAATTTGAAAACTAAAACATGAAAAACATACTTATTATTCTTACAGGATTTATTTTGAGTGCTTGCAATGCCCAAAAACAATCTGATAACATTAAAAAGCCTAATATTATTTATATACTAGCAGATGATTTAGGATATGGGGATTTGAGCCTTATGGGGCAGAGTAAATTTCAAACACCTAATATTGATAAGCTGGCAGAAGATGGCATTTTATTTACACAACATTATTCAGGTTCAACGGTTTGTGCTCCATCACGATCATCGTTGATGACCGGCCAGCACACAGGACATACTTTTATTCGGGGAAATAAAGAAGTTAAACCAGAGGGGCAATATCCATTAGACTCTTCAATAGTTACTGTTGCTGAATTGTTAAAAAATAATGGATATACAACTGGGGTCTTTGGAAAATGGGGCCTCGGATCCCCAGGTTCCGAGGGTGATCCAAACAAGCAAGGTTTTGATAAGTTTTACGGGTATAACTGTCAAAGATTAGGACACAACTATTATCCTTACCACCTCTGGAATAATCAAACCAAAGTCATGCTTGAAGGTAATGCATTAAGGCAAACGGACATGTATGCTCCTGACCTAATTCATCAAGAGGTACTCTCATTTATTGAAATGAATAAAGATAATAGATTCTTTATGTACTACGCTTCAATTATTCCTCATGCTGAGCTTGCTGCACCAGAATACTATATGAAGAGATTTCGATCAGACTTTAGCCCTGAGAAGGCTTTTGTGGGTACTGATAATGGCAGAGGTTATAAAAATGGAGGATATGCCTCTCAAAAAGAACCGCATACGGCCTTTGCCGCTATGGTAAGTTTACTTGATCAGCAAGTAGGAGACATTCGAACAAAATTAGAAGCACTGGGTATTGCTGAAAATACAATTCTAATATTTACTTCTGATAACGGACCACACCGGGAAGGTGGAGCTGATCCGGTTTTTTTTAATAGCAATAAAGGATTAAGAGGCTATAAACGTGACTTATATGAAGGCGGTATACGTATTCCTATGATTGCCTATTGGCCAAGCGTAATTAAACCAAAAAGTATTTCAAATCATGTTTCTGCATTTTGGGATTTTTTACCGACTGCTTGTGAACTTGCAAAAATTGACAAACCTGACAATCTTGATGGAATATCATTTTTACCGGAATTAAAAGGGGAAAAACAAAAAAGCCATGATTTCTTATACTGGGAATTCCATGAACAGGGAGGAAAGCAAGCTGTACGTTGGGGAGATTGGAAAGGTGTACGTTTGAAAATGAAAAATAATCCAAATGCTCATATTGAATTATACAATCTTGCAATTGATCATAAGGAACAAAATGATGTTTCAGAAAAGTACCCTGAGGTTATAGAAAAAATAAAGACTATAATGAAGAGTGAACATGTACGTTCCAATGAGTTTAGTTTTGATTTTGAGAAAAATATGTAGCACCATAAAAACCCGAATTAAGGCTCTTAAAAATTAATACATAAAAGAAGCGTTAAATTTAATACCCCCTATTGCTGTAATAAGTCATTTAAAGCCGGATCAATATAATTATATTGAAAATAAAACCCTTTGTCCTCTATTTTTTTTGAACTCACACGCTGGCTTTCAAATAGTAAAATATGCATCTCTCCTAAAATCATTTTCATTAAAATTCTAGGAATATTAGGCATAAACAAAGGCTTATGCAAAGTTTGCGCTACGGTTTTTATCAATTCTTTATTAGTTACCGGATTTGGTGCTACTCCGTTATAAATTCCGCTTAAATTATGCTGTAAAACATGTATAAACATATGTGCTAAATCATTGATATGTATCCATGATTGCCACTGCTTACCGTTGCCAAAATTAGCACCTAAGCCAAACTTAATAGGTTTTATAATTTCCTGCAATGCACCTCCTTTTTTTGCCAAAACCAGACCAATTCTAATTTTTGAAACCGAAATACTTAGTTTTGAAAAACCATCGACTGTATGTTCCCAAACCTTTACTACCTGTCCTAAAAAAGAACTACTGGTTTCTTTAAAAGTAGGATCATAATAATTAACTAATGAATCCGGATAAATACCAATAGCACTGGCTGAAACAACCTGCTTTATAGTATGTGATTCTCCTTTTAATGCATTTATTAGTAACTCTGTAGAATCAATTCTACTTTGTAAAATCTTATGTTTATAATTAGGTGTCCATCGTTTTGAAGCTGTAGCCCCGGCTAAATGAATAATAGCGTCAACACCATTAAAACAATTAGTATCAATGTCTCTTAATTTTGGATTCCAATAAAACCCCTGGTAATTTTCGGAACTTTTAATTTTAGATTTATTGGTAGTCAAATAATTGACCCGCATATCATTTTCGTGACAGAGCCTCACAATTTCCTGTCCAATCAATCCAGTAGCTCCTGTTATTAAAACACGCATTTCTTTTTTCTATAAATTTACAAAACCAGGCTCCTGTTTACTAGAGTTTTATATTAGGTTTAACAAATAAAAAATACCAAAACAAATAACTATGTGTTCTATATTAAATTTAGACTATCATTAAAAAAATAAATCTTAAGGCACAGGCTACTACAATTACTTAAAACACTAATATTAGACAGATTAACTCTTACTTTTGTGCGCGCAACATTTCTCTTTTTCCAGGCGGCCCGGGAAGTTTTTCAACAGCAAACCCTACAGACAACATAGCACGACGAACACTACCTTTAGCTGAGTAAGTAACTAAAATACCACCCGGTTTTAATGCATTATACATTTTTTCAAAAACAGCTTCGGTCCACAGTTCTGGTTGTACCCTAGCTCCAAATGCATCAAAATATATAATGTGATATTTAGATTCATCATCTATTTCACTAAAAAACTTCTTTTGTTTCGTCAATGTAAATTGTCCCGTGATTTCATTTTTCTCTTCCCAGGGTATACTATGAATTTTATGAAAAAACAACTCACTTTTATCAGTCTGAAGCTCTGATGAATAATTTAGTTGTTTAACTTCATCCATCAGCACAGGATACCCTTCTACTCCTGTATAGTCTATTTTTTTATTTATTTTTTCGGATTCTAATAAGGTAATAAAAGCATTTAAACCCGTTCCAAAACCTATTTCAAGGATTGTTGCTTTTGGGTGTTCTTCAGATGGTTCAGAAATTAAAACAGTCTCTAAAAAGTGATAAAGACCATGCTTTATAAACACATGATAAGCTTCCTGAATAGCACCATGCTTAGAATGATATTGCTCATTCCAGTCCGGTAAATGAATGGTAGAAGAACCGTCTGAAGTTATGATAATCTCTCTTTTCAAACCTGGTTATTGAGCTACTAAAACACCATCAGCTTCAAAAGAAAATGTTTGTTTTGGTTGCATAATTTTTGCTATTTCTTCTTTTGATTGTCCTGCATCTTCAGCATAATGCCTTTGTTCATCTACCGAAACTTCTTTGATATATGCCTTTCCACTAACTATTACCTGTTTTCCCTTGATATCTTTAGGTACAAAAAAACCATAATCCTTAAACTTCACCATAACCTCCTGCTCATCATCAATAGCCAATCGCATCCAGCACCCTTTCGCCTGGCAAACATCATTTACTTTTGCTATTAATTTGGAGGGCGTACTATCCCCTACTTTCATCACCTTATACTTTGTTACCATTACACGTCCTGTAATAACATCGTCAGTATTAATTTTTTCCCCAAACGATTTGTACGCTACATTTTCAACCTTGCCTGTTAAATCTTTTATTTCCTGACTTTTATTTTTACACGCACTTAAGGTTAAAACGCAGAATAACAGTAGGATTACGGACTTCATAATTTAAAAATTTGAATTTTAATGTATTTATGTAAATATACCATTTTTTGAGAATGATTTTTATAAATTTGTATGCTAAAAGAACTAGAGATGAATGCTATAATCAAAGACATTGAGGTTATACGTGCAAAAACTACAAAAATCAATGATGTAGATTTTGACAATTTAAAATTCGGGCATGTTTTTTCTGATCACATGCTAGAATGTAATTTTAAAGATGGTAAATGGGAAGCGCCAAAGGTTGTGCCTTATGCGCCAATTACTTTAGATCCATCTGCAAAAATTTTCCACTATGGGCAATCGGTCTTTGAAGGTATGAAAGCCTATAAAGATTCTGATAAGAATGTTTGGTTGTTTAGACCCGTGGATAATTTTAAACGCTTAAACATTTCATCTAAACGTTTGGCTATTCCTGAACTTCCTGAAAATTATTTTATGGACGGTCTAAAAGCTTTACTTGAAGTGGATAAAGATTGGATTCCAACTAATGAGGGCAGTTCATTATATATAAGACCTTTTGTATTTGCTTCAGGAAATGGGTTTCATGCCTCTCCTGCAGATGAATATAAATTTATTATATGTACAGCGCCATCCGGTGCTTATTTTGCTGGCGATGTAAAAGTATTGATAGAAGAAAAATATTCACGTTCTGCAAATGGCGGTGTTGGCTTTGCTAAAGCTGGCGGTAATTATGCAGGGCAATTTTATCCTACTCAACTCGCTATTGAAAAAGGGTACCAACAGGTTATCTGGACCGATGATAATACCCATGAGTATATTGAAGAAGCTGGTGCCATGAATATTTTTGTTAGAATTAACGATACATTAATTACTGGGCCAACCAGTGATAGAATATTAGATGGTATTACAAGAAAAAGTATTATTGAGCTTGCTAAAACAGAAAACATTCCGGTAGAGGTTAGAAAAATTACGGTTAGTGAAGTTGTTGAAGCTGCAAAAAATGGAACTTTAAAAGAAATGTTTGGTGCGGGAACTGCGGCTGTAGTATCACCTATTTCAGGGTTTGGTTATAAGGATACAGATTATGAGTTGCCTAAACTTGATAAGACCTATGCTGAATATTTGAAAAAACGTATTACTGACATACAAACCAATAAAGCCGAAGATCCTTTTGGGTGGCGTTATGAATTAAAATAGTAAAAAAACTATCATATAAAAAAGAGGAGCTATAGCTCCTCTTTTTTATTATCTCCTTATTATTATAGAAGACTATATCATTACTTTTTTAAAATAGCTTCAATGTTAGGTTTAAAGTAATTTGGACCTTTTAACACCTTCCCATCTTCACGGTAAATAGGTTCCCCATTATCACCTAATTTACTCATATTACTTCGTTGTATCTCATCAAAAACCTCTTCAATTTTATATTGCATACCATGCTCAATTATAGTACCGCACAAAATGTATAACATATCTCCGAGGGCATCAGCAACCTCAACCAAATCATTATTATTAGCTGCCTCAAGATATTCTTCATTTTCTTCACGCATTAATTTATAACGCAGCATATTCTTTGCTAAGCCTAAGTCTGCCTTAGGGTTTTCTCTATGTCCGATTTTAAATGCAGTATGAAAAGCTTTAACAGCCTCTATTTTGTTTTTCATCTCTTCCTATTTCATTAAATTTGCATAAAAGTAACCATATGTTTAGTAAAGGTCAAATCATTTTTGGAGTTTTATTTTTTGTAGGCTTTGCCATAGTTATAGCCTACACTTATCGCAAAGATTTAAAACTTCATAAACGCTTTTATAAAGGGAGTATATGGATACTCATTGCCTTTATAGCCTTCATTTTATTCATTTCCGCTATTAAATTTTTCTTCAAATAACTCATATGCTATTGAGAATGAACTGATTGTTTTTTATTCTAGCACTGGGAAAAACTAATATTAAACTGTTATATAAATAAACAGTCTAATGGACGCAACCTTTAATAGTTAATTGCATCTATTGAATAGCTATTAATCAAATCTAAACTAACATGAAAATCCTATTTATCATTAGTGTTCTAATAGTGGTTAACCTAATTTTACTAGCTTTTAGTGTGAATAAAAAAACAGACCCCTAAATAATTTAGAGTTCTGCTTCTTTATCCGATGTATTTTTGGGGTGCTAGTTAACCTCTGGTAAAAAATTATAGTTTGTACTATAATCCAACATTTGACCGGGAAATGTATCCGGTTGAGTAACTTTTACACTAATTATTTCTCCTTGTTCATTTTTTTCAGCAACTAAAACGGGGTTAACAAAACCACTATAAGGTGCAGATTTAAACTGCTTATTACGCTCTAAAACCTCAGCGTGAATTTGTTGATCAACTTTCACACCATACCCCTCTACTAAAGCTTCAACAGCTACAAAGTCACCTTCTGATTTTATACGTTGAGTTTCACGTAATAATTGTCCAAAAAGCTCACGAAGTTTAACATAATCCTTTATGTTAAAATAGGTTTTTCCATCTCTATTTACTTTTTCAATAACATTATCAGCCTGCCCCTTCTCAAAAACCCAAGCCGAGATCCATTGCCTGTTTCGCATATGAGCTTCCTCTACGTCATCTCCTAAATTCAATCTAATTAATTGCATCATCAAACCGTTGCGGATATACCCATCATAGGCGGCTTTACCTACAGCTTCCCAATCTTTAACCAATCCTAATTCCTGGAGTTTTGTATCATACAGGTAGTATAAAGCTACTAAATCTGCGCGCCCCTCTTCTAAAGTTGAGGCGTAATTTTTCAACGTTTCTTTTGTTTCCCCTACACCAGGGTTTAACTGTCCCGATGCATGGCCAACAACTTCATGTAAAGCCGTATGTAATTTATCAGCCAACTGTCCATGTTTTTCTTCCAGTTCTAATTCTTCATCATCATGAACAAACTCTTTTAAACGCCCGGTGCTTCCTGCATTATTATAGGCATTTGTTATATTTCCTAAAGAAACTGATTTACTACCTACAGCGGCACGTATCCAATTCGCATTAGGTAAGTTAACACCAATTGGAGTACTTGGTGAGGCGTCTCCGGCTTCGCCGGCTACATTAACAACTTTATACGTTACACCAACTACATTTTTCTTTTTATGCTCATCCATTAATGGTGAATTATCTTCAAACCATTGTGCGTTCTCAGACAATACAGCCATTTTTTGTGACATATCAAAATCTTTTACCTGTATAATAGATTCGTAAGACCCTCTATATCCAACAGGATCATTGTAGACTTCAATAAAACTATTGATGTAATCAATATTTCCTTCTGTGGCAGCAGTCCAGGCTACATTATAATCATCCCAGGTTTGTAAGTCGCCTGTATTATAATAGTCTATTAATAAACCTAAAGCTTCGCCTTGCTCTTTATTTTCAGCAACACTTTTAGCAAGCTCTAACCACTTTACAATTTCATCAATGGCTGATCCATATAACCCACCTGATTTATACACTCGCTCCTTTAACTCTCCATCTACTTTTACTAGTTGAGAGTTTAAACCAAACGATAACGGTTTTTCAGGGTCAGGAGATATCTTTGTTTTGTAAAATGCCTCTACATCTTTATTCGTAACATCAACTCCATAAAAATTTACTGCAGACAACAGTACATTATCAATTCCCTTAGCCAGATTAACTTTCTTAGCATCTTCATCATTAAAAATAACGTCAAAAGCTTCACCTTCTAAGGAAGTATTGGTCTCTGCTAATAATCCTTTCAAATACTCTGAAGAAAACTCTGGCTTTAATTTATCGTTTGAATAATGGTGGTGTATTCCGTTACTAAACCAGACACGCTTCAAGTATACCTCAAAAGCTTTCCAATTATTAGACGTTTTATCGCCTTTGAAATTAGTGTAAACATTTTCCAAAGCTTCTCTAATTTTGAGGTTATACCTGTAATTTTGATCCCACATAATATCTCTACCGGATAATCCCGCTTGAGTTAAGTAGTATACCAGTTTTTGCTCTTTTAATGTTAACTTTTCCCATCCGGGAATTTGATATCGTAATATTTTGATATCTGCAAATTGTTCTACATTATAATTAAAAGAAGCAGGAATTTCTTTTACTGGATTTTCACTGATTTTTTTAGCTTTATCATTGTTACATGCCAATAAAAAACTGCCAATTAGTATTAAACTTAAGATAGATTTTAGTCTCATAGGATTTAAAATATATTTCAATTACTTATAAAAATTTAGTCAAAAACATTATTGTTATTATTAATTAAAACGAAAAACAACAATTTAACTATTAAATACTCATTAATAATTGTGCAAATGTAATAATTTATCAATCAAAATATAAAATTGACTATCTTTGATTTATAAAATTTTACAAAACCAAAACAATGAAGGCGTTTAAGTATATTTTATTCTTATTACTGATAGCTATAATAGGTATGGCAATTTATATTGCCGTTCAGCCAAATGAATTTAATTTTTCCAGAAGCCGTGTAATTAAAGCGCCTGCTTCATTAGTATTTAATCAGGTAAATGATTTTAAAAACTGGCCAAGGTTTTCACCATGGATTGAGCAAGAACCTAATGCAAAATTGACCTACGGAGAAAAAACTTCTGGTATAAATGGCTATTATTCCTGGAATGGAGAAATTCTTGGAGAAGGTAAGATGACAACCTCTGCTATTGAAATTGATAAATCTATTGCACAGCGCATTCAGTTTATTAAACCTTTTGAATCTGAATCTGATATTGATTGGGCTTTTGAACAAACAGATGAAGGCACTAAAGTCACTTGGGGAATGAAAGGCAAACAAGATTTTATGACTAAAATGTATACTACTTTTGCCGGTTCCGTTGAAGAAAATACGTCTCCTGATTTTGATAGGGGACTTTTCAAACTTGACAGTATTGTAACTGTTGACATGAAAAAGTATAGCGTAAATGTTAATGGTATAACACAGCATGGCGGCGGTTTTTATATTTACAACACTACATCTTGTAAAATATCTGATCTGGCTAATAAAATGCAAGATATGTTACCCAAAGTTGGTGCATATGCTATGAACAATAATATTAAAATGGCAGGAGCTCCATATGTATACTATCACAAATGGGATGAAGAAAATAATGCCGCAATGTTTTCTTGTTGTGTGCCTACTACTGAAAAAATCATATCATCTGATCCGGAAATTTTAACCGGCCAGCTAAAACCATTTAAAGCACTTAAAACAACTTTAAATGGTCATTATGAAAATTTAAAAGAAGCCTGGGAAACTGCTATGAAATATATACCTGAAAATGGTTTAGAAATTGCAGAAAATGCTCCTATGCTTGAAACCTATTTAACAGATCCTATGAAGACACCTAATCCTGCAGGTTGGGTTACAGAAATATATATTGCTATAAAATAATATGAAGCAATTAGCATTAGTCTTCATTGGTGGAGGGTTTGGAAGTGTTTTGAGGTATATTATTGGTAAGTTTCTTAATAGTAGCGAAACTGGCATTCCTTATGGCACCTTTGCTGCTAATATATTAGGGAGTTTACTTATTGGTATTATTTTGGGCTTTGCAGCAAAAAATGATGCGCTTACTCCAAACCATACCCTGCTTTTAGCAACAGGGTTTTGTGGCGGTTTTACAACCTTTTCTACTTTTGCTTATGAAAATCATGTGTTTTTAAAATCCGGTGATTTTTTAAGTTTTGCTATTTACACTATTGCCAGTTTTATTATCGGCTTTCTTGCAGTTTTTGCAGGAATGTATTTAGTAAAATAGCTTCTTGTTTTTTAAGACAAAATCAGAAAACAGAAGTACAACACTATTTTATATTTTAAGTAAAACCCTACAAACCTTCGTTTGTTTATTTCTAATTCATTTATAAAAACTTGTATATAAAATCGCATCTTTTTTTAATTATTGAAATAATTATACCTAAGCACAATTTGTAAGAACAGTCTTCGTTATAAAATATAAAACTTGGCCCCTTAAATTGTTTTATATACTATGTTACAATTGAAAAATTAGCAACAAAAAAGAAGTACCTAATATCTATAAATTGAACTAAAAAAAAACCTACAAAAGTTACCATATGGTAATTTTTTTAACCTACGTAATTTCTACCTTGCTTATATAATATAACCTATGAGAAAAAAAGTTATGACTTTTATTAAGAAACAAAGAAAACTAATCTTAATATTAATTTTACTTGGTGCGTTAGTCCTTTTAGGGCTTGACATACGGGATTTACTAAATAACGGAATAAGTGATAAAAAGATCACTACCGCACAGCTTTCAGAACTATTTGTTATAGTCCTATTGATATTTGGACTATTCTGGGAATTATATGCCGTAAAAAATAATAAATCAGATACTCTAAACTAATGCTTATCAAACACTTTAACTCCAGCCTCAATTTTGGTTTTCAAATAATTTTCTCTGGGTACAATTGGACATGAGTACTTATCATTATAAGCGCAATATGGGTTATAAGCTTTGTTAAAATCAATTATCATAATATTACCTTCCGGTATTTTAGCATCAATATAACGGCCACCTCCATAGCTTTCTATTCCATTAGTTTCATCCAGAAAGGGTAAAAACAGATAGTCTTCAAACCCCTCTTGGGTTATTAGCTCTTTACCCTGATAAATGTTTAGCTGGTGTTGTTCCCCTTTTAAAGTAAAAGACAGTACCCCGTAAATACGTTCTTCTGAAACCCTATCAGTTGTGGTCTTCATTTTAAACCATTCAGAATCCGGAGTACGCTTTAAGGTCGCTTTTACCACATAAATAGAATCAAACTTAAAAAAATCTAAACCTTCAAAATGTTTTCTATCTTCCTTTTTTAAAGGAGATGTTGTAGCATCTTTATATTCCGCATTAAGTTGCCTTTGAAATTCTGTTTCGCCTTTTAGCGGCCTTTTATCCTGACCACAGGCCAAAACAAACATCATGAGAAACAGGGCTAAAAATTTAATTTTCATTGTTTTACAATTTATTTTCCAAGCTTAAATGGTAAACAGTAAGTTCTAAACTGTTACATCATACCTTTCCCCTTACCTACCAAATAAAAAGTCGCATACTTTACAAAGCGAAGATATTAAAATAAGGTATAGTTGATACTATAAAAACTTTTTCTAAAAATTTAAATTCTAAATTTTTGCATTCTAAAAGTACAACTTCCAAAAATTTTGCCTAGTTTTGGAACTTCAAAACAAATAAAAATGCGTCATAACGTCACAATTTATAGAAAGCAATGGACCTCTTGTTTAAAGACAAGAAGTTGGGCTTATTATGTATTGTGGTGATATGAATATAATATATTACAATATGTAAAAGTCCGACTGAGAAGTCGGACTTTTTGTTTTTGGTCAAATTTAACTTTGAATTAAAATTTAGTGTGCGAAATAAGAATTGAAATTGTAAAATAAGAACAAATGAAAACGTTATTCAACAATTACCTGAACACTTTTAAAGGTCTATCTCTTGAGGTATGGTGGCTGGCATTAATAACACTTATAAATAGAGCAGGAACCATGGTAATTCCTTTTTTATCGCTCTATTTAACAAAAAGCCTTGACTTTACTTTAAGTGATGTGGGATGGATAATGAGTATGTTTGGGCTCGGTTCTGTGGTTGGGTCCTGGTTAGGTGGTAAACTAACGGATAAGATTGGCTATTACAAGGTTATGAGCTACAGTCTTGTTTTAACTGGAATTCTATTTATAGTTTTGCAATTTTTAACCTCCTTTGCAGCATTTTGTTTTGGCATCTTTATGGTTATGCTAGTTGCTGATAGTTTTCGTCCTGCAATGTTTGTGGCTTTAAGTGCCTATAGTAAACCACAGAACAAAACACGATCAGTAACCTTAATACGATTAGCTATTAATCTGGGATTCTCTGCCGGTCCTGCTATTGGTGGAATTATTATCACAACACTAGGTTATGGCGGATTATTTTGGGTAGATGGCATTACTTGTATTTTGGCAACCTTAGTTTTAATTAATGTTTTAAACCCTAAAAAGGCAAAAACTCTGGATGAAGTTATTAATAAAAATCCTAAATCGGCTTATGGAGATAAAGCGTTTTTAATTTTTCTGTTGGCTATGGTACTTTTTGGCGTGGTGTTTCTACAATATTTTTCAACAATGCCATTATATTATAAAGATGTTCATCATTTAAGCGAACTGGATATTGGTATCATTTTAGGAATGAACGGTTTTCTGATTTTTGTTTTTGAAATGCCCTTAATTAAATGGCTGGAAAACACAAGATTTACAAAATCTGGTTTAATGCTATTTGGTGCAGGACTTACAGGTCTAAGTTTTTTTATATTAAATCTTACATCCTGGAGTGGCATTTTAATTATTGGTATGCTATTAATGACGTTTGGAGAAATGATTGCTTTTCCTTTTTCTAATGCATTTGCTATGGATAGAGCAAAAAAAGGAAATCAAGGTGAGTATATGGCATTGTACACTATGGCCTTTTCTATAGCTCATATATTTGGCCATAATACCGGTATGAGAATGGTCGATTATTTAGGTTTTGATAACACATGGTTCATCATTACCTTACTAGCGGCACTTTGTGTATTTTTGCTGTTTCTCTTAAGCCAATACTTAAACGCTAAAAAGAAATTGAAGCATAAAAAAATCATACTTTGAAAATAGAAAAAACGGATATAGTCATTATTGGAGGCGGCCCCATAGGAATAGCCTGTGCTTTAGAGTGTAAGAAAAGAAATTGGAATTATGTGGTAATTGAAAAAGGAACGTTAACAAATTCCTTATTCAATTACCCAAAAAACATGACTTTTTTTTCTACTTCTGAAAAATTAGAGATAGATGACATTCCCTTTATTAGTAACAACCCTAAACCTAATAGAGATGAGGCTTTAGAATACTATAGACGGGTTGTTTTATCAAACCAATTAAATATTAATTTGTATGAATCTGTAAATTCTGTAAAAAAGGAACATGGACATTTTATAATCTCCACAAATAAATCCAATTACCAATCAAATCAAGTCATTATCAGTACAGGGTTTTATGACATCCCAAAGCTTTTAAATGTACCCGGAGAACATTTAAACAAAGTCACTCATTATTATAAAGAAGCTCACAATTATACTTTACAGGATATTGTTATTGTAGGCGCCAGTAATTCTGCTGTTGACGCTGCTTTGGAAATTTATAGAAAAGGAGGAAGAGTTACCATGGTTGTTCGTGGAGAACAAATTGGAGAACGGGTAAAGTATTGGGTAAGGCCAGATATTATTAATCGTATTGAAGAAGGTAGTATAAAAGCTTATTTTAATTCTGAAATTATTGAGATCACCAAAAATCAGGTCATTATTAAAACTGCTGATGACATTAAAACATTACCAAATGATTATGTAATTGCACTTACAGGGTACCTACCTGATTTTGAATTATTAAAAAATAGTGGCATCCAATTATCACAGGAAGGAAAACACAGTCCTGAATATAACAAAGACACTATGGAATCTAATATAAAGGGACTATACCTTGCAGGTGTAATATGTGGCGGTAAAGAAACACATAAATGGTTTATTGAGAATTCCAGAATACACGCTAAATTAATTGCTGAACATATTGAAAATTTAAACTAATATGAATTTAAACCAAATCACCATACCGTCATTAGATGTTGCAAAAGCAACGGCCTTTTATAAAAACTTAGGATTACACTTAATTGTTGATGCTCTGCCCAGATACGTTAGGTTTGAATGCCCTAATGGCGATGCTACATTTTCTATCCATAAAGTTGAAAACCTGGCAGAAGGCCATGGCATCACTATTTATTTTGAAGAAGAAAATTTAGACGATTATGTTGCTGAGTTACAAAAAAAAGGTATTGTGTTCAACCAATTACCTGAAGATAAGTCCTGGTTATGGCGCGAAGCACATTTGTATGACCTTGATGGAAATCACATCATTATATATCACGCCGGTAAAAACCGAAAAAATCCGCCATGGCGAATCCATTAATCATGGAGAGTACTGATAACTGGTTGGGGGTAGTTTTTCAATAAAAAAACAACTTTATTTAATAGGAATCACTTCCTTTTGCTTAACGACTCTGGATAATACAATTTGAGTTTTTGATTCACCATAAGTTATGAGCTGGTCAATGAATGTCTCTAGATGCTTTTGATTTTTTAGTACCACCTCCATAACTATATTCTCATCTCCGGTAATTCTATAACAATTTATTACCTCATCATAGGTTTTAACCTTTTCTAAAAAAGGTTTTAGTTTTCCCATAAAAGCTCTTAAAGTGATGATTGCTTTTAATTGATATCCAATTTCAAACGGAGACACAATAGCCTTATAACCTTCTATAATCCCCATATCTTCCATTTTTTTTATACGCTCTGATACGGCAGGGGAACTTATGCCTACCTGCCTTCCAATTTCAGCATTAGAGAGCTTAGCATTTTGCTGTAAACACTTCAAAATCTTAACATTAAGGGCATCAACGCTCATTTAAAAGAATTTTAACATTAAATACTTACTTTTTAAAGCAAATATACAATATTACTTTAAAATCAAAAGTTGAGTTTCATCTCTTGTGTGTAATTTTGAATAAATTGCTTAGAGAAAAATAACATGTTAACTAATACCCCATCAAACCTATCGGAATTACCGATTTATCAAAAAGCACTGGAGATTTTTGCATTATCGCAAAACATTTCCCTGTACCTAAGTAATGACTTAGCCCCCTTAAAACCAGATGGCTCTGAAGATAATAATATTTATTTTTCAGGAGACATAGTACAGCAATCTGTTTCGCTTGCCCCGGAAATTTTAAATGCTGAATTAGAACGCCATTCTGAAAGAAAGTATAAACACATTGCATCTTTAAAACGTTTAACCAATAGGCTTTACAAAAACTCCTATAGATTAGAGCGTTCTAATAGTAATGGTAAAGATTTTTTACCTATTCTAAGAAGCGAACTAAAGAAGTTCAAAAAGCTTCAAAGTTCCTGGATGCTAACCTTATAAAAATCAATAGCTAAATTTTTAGAATCCATGTATAAAAAAACCCCAAGGCACATTATAAAGTCTTGAGGTTAACTTGCTATTTATCCAGTTCATTTACTACATTAATAAACCGGTCTTTATATTAATTATACATCCTTCTGATAAATAATACTTTTCAGATTTAACCGTATTTACCAGCCAGTCTAAATAGTTCTTAGACTTTCTTTTAAACTTGTACTTGAGCTTTGTTTTCATAGGTCTAAATTTTTAATTTTTGGGATAAGCAATGCCAAATTATCGCCTTGCCTTATATCAATTTACACCTAGATTCCCTGAATTAAAAAAATGGTAAAAAAAACTAGTTTAATGGGATATATACGTCTATAAGGTGTTTTATTTTGTAAAAAAACAAGATAAAACACCATCAAAACCCTAAAAGAGAACGTTTTATGTTTAATAAACTTGAATAACCAATTTACATATTCCGCCTGTATTGCCCACCTACCTCAAATAAAGCCTTGGTAATTTGACCTAAAGAACAGACTTTACACACTTCCATTAATGATTCAAAGATATTCTCATTATTAACAGCCTTATTCTGTAATTGCTTCAACAGCCCTTCTGTATTGTTATGCTCATGAAGTTGTTTTAAGGTGTTGATCTGTAATTGTTTTTCTTCTTCTGTGGCTCTAATAACTTCAGCAGGCAAAACCGTTGGAGAGCCTTTACTACTTAAAAACGTATTCACGCCAACAATAGGAAACTTACCATTATGCTTTAAGGTTTCATAATACAGACTTTCTTCCTGGATCTTACTACGCTGGTACATAGTTTCCATTGCCCCTAATACACCTCCCCTGTCTGTAATCCTATCAAACTCCAATAATACCGCTTCTTCAACCAGATCAGTTAGTTCTTCAATAATAAATGAACCTTGAGTAGGGTTTTCATTTTTTGTTAGTCCTAATTCTTTATTAATAATAAGCTGAATAGCCATCGCCCGGCGTACAGATTCTTCTGTTGGTGTAGTAATGGCCTCATCATAAGCATTAGTATGTAATGAGTTACAATTATCGTAAATAGCGTATAGTGCTTGAAGTGTAGTACGAATATCATTAAAATCAATCTCCTGAGCATGCAGGCTACGTCCCGATGTTTGAATATGATACTTCAACATTTGGGCTCTATCATTGGCTCCATACTTATATTTCATTGCCTTAGCCCAAATTTTACGAGCTACACGTCCAATAACAGCATATTCCGGATCAATACCATTTGAGAAGAAGAAAGACAGGTTAGGACCAAATTTATTAATATCCATACCTCTGCTCAAATAATATTCAACATAAGTAAATCCGTTTGATAAAGTTAATGCCAATTGCGTAACCGGATTGGCTCCAGCTTCTGCTATATGGTACCCTGAAATGGATACCGAATAAAAATTCCTAACGTTGTTTTCAATAAAATACGCCTGTATATCTCCCATTAAACGCAAGGCAAATTCTGTTGAAAATATACAGGTATTTTGTGCCTGATCTTCTTTTAAAATATCAGCCTGTACTGTACCTCTAACCTGGGTTAACGTTTTTTCCTTAATATTTTCATAAACCTGTTCAGGCAATACCTGATCTCCCGTAACACCCAAAAGCATTAACCCCAAGCCGTCATTCCCTTCCGGTAATTTACCTTGGTATTGTGGTCTTTTTTTGCCCTTATAAATTTCTTCTATTTTTGTTTCTACGGTTTTTTCTAAGTTATTTTCTTTAATGTAAATTTCACATTGCTGATCAATAGCTGCATTCATAAAGAACCCTAATAGCATGGGAGCCGGGCCATTTATGGTCATACTAACCGATGTCATAACATCTGCCAAATTAAAACCGGAATACAACTTTTTTGCATCATCTAAACAACAAATAGACACACCAGCATTTCCAATTTTACCATATATATCAGGACGGTAATCCGGATCGTTACCATAAAGGGTCACACTGTCAAAGGCTGTAGATAATCGTTTTGCCGGCAAACCGGTACTTACATAATGAAATCGCTTATTAGTGCGTTCCGGCCCACCTTCACCGGCGAACATTCTGGCTGGATCTTCTCCTGTTCTTTTAAAAGGATACAGCCCCGATGTAAATGGGAACTCACCAGGTACATTTTCCTGAAGACTCCACTTGAGAATATCTCCCCAGGCTTCATATTTAGGTAAAGCAACTTTAGGGATTTGTGTATGTGATAAAGACTCCGTATGTGTATCTATTTTTATTTCTTTATCTCTGACTTTAAATGTATAAATAGGGTTTTTATACCTCTCAACTTTTTCATTCCACACTGTAATAATGTCCCAATTACCTGGTTTCAAACGCTTTTTCATCTGGTCAAATTCTGAAAGGAGAAGGCTTAAAAATGGCTTTCTGTCATCCTTAACCTGTTTCAAAATCTCATCTTGACCTAACCCAGATTCCCCTAAATAGATGTGTTCATCTTCTTTTGGAATATCAACAACTAGGCAAATCGTTTTATATATACCATAAAGTTTTTGTGCAACTTCAATCTGGCTTTTGGCTTTTTTATCATAGGTTCTGTTATTTTCTGCTATTTCTGATAAATATCTGGACCTGGAAGGAGGAATAACAAAAATCTTTTCACTCATTTCATTAGAACCGGAAAAACTTGATTTTAAATCAATCTCAGGCATTTCATCTAACTTATTCATAACCGCCCTATAAAGCATGTTCATTCCTGAGTCATTAAATTGAGAAGCTATAGTACCAAACACTGGCAATTGATCCTGGGGCACATCCCAAAGGTTATTATTACGCATGTATTGCTTTCTTACATCACGCAAGGCATCTAACGCGCCTCTTTTATCAAATTTGTTAATGGCTACTAAATCCGCAAAATCAAGCATATCAATTTTTTCCAATTGCGTAGCTGCACCAAACTCAGGGGTCATAACATAAAGTGACACATTAGAATGTTCGATAATTTCAGTATCAGACTGTCCAATGCCGGAAGTTTCCAAGATTATAAGATCAAATTCAGCTGCCTTTAAAACCTCTATAGCTTCATTAACATGCTTTGAAAGGGCCAAGTTAGACTGACGTGTTGCCAGGCTTCGCATATACACTCTGGGAGAATTAATAGCATTCATTCTAATCCTATCTCCTAGCAAAGCACCTCCAGTTTTTCTTTTTGAAGGATCAACAGAAATAATACCTATCGTTTTCTTAGGAAAGTCAACTAAAAACCGCCTAACCAATTCATCTACCAAACTGGACTTACCTGCTCCGCCAGTTCCGGTGATACCCAATACCGGCGTATTTGAGTTTTTGTTTTTAATATGGATTTTTTCTAAAGTTTCCTTAGCAACTTGCGGAAAATTTTCAGCTGAAGAAATCACCCGGGCTATTTTACCGAAATCCTGATTTTTCAAATCAACCAAATCAACATCTAATGCATTGCCAATAGCAAAGTCAGCTTGCTTTATCAAATCATTGATCATCCCTTGAAGCCCCATTTCACGACCATCATCTGGTGAATAAATTCGTGCAATGCCATAATCCATTAAGTCTTTAATCTCTGAGGGAAGAATGACGCCACCACCACCACCAAAAATTTTAATATGCTCTGCTCCTTTTTCTTTTAAAAGGTCAAACATATATTTAAAATACTCGTTATGCCCCCCTTGATATGAAGTCAGGCAAATGGCATTCACATCTTCCTGAATAGCTGTATTTACGACCTCTTCAACGCTTCTATCATGTCCTAAATGAATCACTTCTACCCCTGTTGCCTGTATAATACGCCTCATAATGTTTATTGAAGCATCATGACCGTCAAAAAGTGAAGCTGCGGTAACTATGCGAACTTTATGCTCAGACTTATAAGGTTTTTGTTGTATCATTCGTAAATATTATTCAGATTTTGCATTGCAATTTACGAAATATTCAAAAAAATAAATCATTTACTTATGATTATCTAAAATTATTATCAAGATCCCGTCTTAGACTTTTTTAAGCTAATTTTGAGCGATTAAAGTTATCATATTCTTATGAATAAAATTACAATACTTATACACTGTAAAGACCAACCAAACATTATAGCCTCTATCACCAATTTCATTGCTAAAGAGGGGGGGAATATTGTTTACATAGACCAGTACGTTGACAGAGAGCAGAATATCTTTTTTATGCGTTTAGAAAGTGAATTTCAATCTGAGTCATTTTCAACCAACGCTTTTAAAGCGATGTTTAAAAGTGATTTAGCCGAAAAATTCAATATGAAATGGCGGGTCTATTCCTCAGAAAAAAAACCAAAAATGGCCTTGTTCATTTCTAAATACGATCATTGTTTGTATGATTTACTTGGCAGATATAATTCAGGAGAGCTTAATTTAGAAATTCCATTTATTATCAGTAACCATAATGATTTAAAATCTATTGCCGATAGTTTCAATATTCCGTTTTATCATATTCCGGTGACTAAAGACACCAAACAGGAAGCAGAAAACAAGCAGTTACAGTTGTTAAAAGAACATCAAATAGATTTTGTTGTTCTGGCAAGGTACATGCAAATTGTTTCAGAAAAACTGATTAGTGAATACCCTAATAAAATTATAAATATTCACCATTCATTTTTACCGGCTTTTGTTGGTGCAAAGCCTTATCATTCTGCGTACAAACGTGGTGTGAAAATTATAGGAGCTACAAGCCATTATGTCACAGAAGAACTTGATGCCGGTCCAATAATAGAACAAGACGTAACTCGTGTTTCCCATGCTCATGAGATCA
The DNA here is from genome assembly GCF_035818475.1 of Alterotamlana spongicola. Classification (NCBI taxonomy): domain Bacteria; kingdom Pseudomonadati; phylum Bacteroidota; class Flavobacteriia; order Flavobacteriales; family Flavobacteriaceae; genus Alterotamlana; species Alterotamlana spongicola. Next base: position 2,546,792 of record NZ_JAYMGV010000001.1, on the reverse strand, counting down.
CAGATTTAATTACAAAGGGACGAGATCTGGAGAAAGTCGTATTAGCCAATGCTGTTAAACTACATGCCGACAGAAAAGTGATGGTATACAATAATAAAACCGTAATTTTCACTTAATATTAACCCTGAAGAACAAATTAATATACTTAATATTGTGACAACCACAATTTGTTTCGTGTCTTAATAGACGAATAATACATTTGATAAACCTAAAACCCAATACCTATGGTCCGTAAACTTTTTACCTTATTCTTAATTTTTAGCCTTAGCTCATGTGCAGAATTACAACAAGTTGTTAACCAACTACCTCAAGGAGGCATAGCTATTGGTAATGATGAAATTGCCTCCGGGTTAAGACAAGCTCTGGATTTTGGAATTGAAAAACAAGTAAGCAAACTTACCCAAGCCGATGGCTTTTATAAGAACGATTTGGTAAAAATCTTATTACCGGAAGAGCTACGCAAAGTAGACAAAGCTTTAAGAGATATTGGTTTAGAAAGCTTAGCCGATGAAGGTTTAAAAGCTCTTAACAGAGCCGCTGAAGATGCCGTAAAAGAAGCAACTCCTATTTTTATTGATGCCGTTAAGGGTATCACCTTTTCTGATGCTAAAAACATTTTAATTGGAGATGATGATGCGGCAACACAGTACTTAACCTCAAAAACACAGACAGCGCTTTACAATAAGTTTAATCCTGTTATTAAAGGTTCTTTCAATAAAGTTGGTGCCGATAAAATTTGGACCAACTTAATTAACAAATACAACAGTATTCCTTTTACAAACAAGGTTAATCCTGATCTAACAGATTATGTAACGGATGAAGCTTTAAAAGGGGTGTATACCATGATTGCCGTTGAAGAAAAAGAAATCAGAACGAAACTATCCTCAAGGACAACCGAGTTATTACAAAAGGTCTTTGCTTTACAGGATTAATAGAGATAAAAAAACATCTGTTATTCGGTCTTTTTATATAAGCCATCAAAAGCTACCGTTACTTCTGTGTCATTGGTGATTGTTTCCCAATATTGACGCACTGAACCGTCATTATTTAAAGTCCATGTAACCTTATGAAAATATGGGTTTCCATCTTTATTCTTTGAGACAGCCGTTTTTAGTATCATTTGGTTGCCTTTTCTATTTCCTTTTAGATGTAAATTTCCGCCCTGATTATCAATCCAAATTTGTTCCCATTGCCGGGAGGAACTGTTATAAAAATTATTACTGGTACCGGTATAATGGCCTTGTGCACTTACCCAATTTTCTCTTAAAATACATTGCCCTTGAATTTTATCAATGGTATTGGTTCCAGCCAAACTACCATCAGGTTTTGTAACCGTCCATTTTCCTATCCAAAAGTCAAATTCGCCATGCTTTACCGTACAACATTTACAATCATCATTTTGAGCACTTCCAATAAACACAATGAATAAAATTAATATTAAGTTCAAAAATTGCCTCATAATAAAATCCGGTTTGGTTAGTATCTAAAGCTAACAAAATTCACAAATTTCTCATGCTGATTAACATAACATTATCAAAATAAAGTAATAAACGCCTTACTAACCATATAATTCCTTAGCATTTTGTTTTAAAAATTCAAATAAAAAATGTATATTTAAATACTTGTTTATCAGTCATAAATGGAAAGAATTGACGACATAAAAAACAACCATGACTTACTCAGTAAGAAATATAAATCCCTTATTGAACAGGCTTATAATTTTCGTCAAACAGATTCTGCTCTAAGCGATATTTCTGAGTATAACGCCATTAAACTACTGGATAAACTTAATAGATTTAAATACCTATACAGAGAACAGCTCAAATCTGTTATTTAATTTTTTATCATTTTTTTAACCTTTTGTTGAAGTCTGTAAGCCAGAGTTCCCACGTATTTTATATATAAAAATCAATGATATGGATACACATATAAAAATTCAACAAAACAAAATTAAAGTAAAGTATAAGCAACTCATAGAGCAAGCTTATAATTTCAGGCAAATAGATGCTGCCTTAAGTGATATTTTAGAGTATCAGGCTATGAAATTACTTAACAAGCTTAATGGATTAAAATATTTACACAGAGAGGTAGCCGTAGTTACCATATAAATTTATCATTTTTTAACCTTTTAATGACATCTAAATAAGGTATTTACCCGTACTTTATATAAAGAAAAAGAACGTTATGAACACTCAATTTTGTAGAGTTGGAAAAATTAAGCCCAACCTAAGCAAACTTTTAAGTTTAAAAGAATTGGAAAACAGAATCACAAACTTTGTAGATGATACTACAAAAGTTGATTATTCTGAAGATTTAAACAACGCCTATTAAATCTAAATCCAAACCTCAAATATAATCTCCGTCTACAGGTATAAATGTAGTATTGGAAGCCATCTTCTTATGCTTTTTTCATTCACCTTTATATGATTTGATAAAGTAAGCATGTAGCACGTAAAACTACGGCATGCTATGTATGTATCATCATCACACACAATATCTTATTTCCCAATCCATCCTCTTGGGTTCAATTTTAACGCTTCTGTTTTCCGATCTAACTTCTCTTTCATTTTCTTGGCTATAGCAGGATATTTTTTTATTAAATTATGAGATTCATTATCTAATAACATATCACTCAATTGTGGTTTCACGGTTTGCACCATTCCAAAGCCTTTAAATACTGGAACAGCATTAAAGCCTCCTGTATGATATTTATAGCTTTTATTTCTAATTCCTTTTACTTCTCCAGTCCATGCACTCGTGTAATATAGCTCTTGATGCGGAGAATTTTTGCCTTTCAAAACCGGCATGATATCTTTTCCATCTATTTCACGGTCTTTAGGTAACGGAAGATCAAGTAAGTTGAGTATTGTTGGAAATACATCTATATTCATAGACATTTCTCCAGTAACCAAACCTCTTGGTAGATTATTCTTCCAGCTGACTATCATTGGGACCTTTTGACCTCCATCATAGCTTTGGGTTTTTCTCCCTCTTAGACCTCCTGAACTTCCATTATAATCAGCCCCATTATCACTGGTTATGAATACCAAGGTATTCTCTTCAAGCCCATTATCTGCTATAGCCTCCATTACGGTCTGTACACTCCTATCTAAATCTTCAACAACATCTCCATATAACCCTCCTCTTGATTGTCCTGAATTATTTTTTGATGCAAAATGTGGCACATGTGGAAATGAATGAGCAAAATACAGGAAAAAAGGCTTATCCTTATGCTTTGATATAAACTTAACAGCTTCCTTAGTGTACTTTTCAGTTAACTGTGTTTGATCAATCCCTGCTATTTTCAATGGAGATTCCGGATCAAAATAAGAAGAAGCCCCACTTACTAATTTAGTTTTATCTTCTTCTTCAATAACTTCATTTCTATAAATATGAAGTGGTAGCATATCATTACTATATCTAACACCATAATATGAATCAAAACCAAAATCATTGGGTAAATGCCCTTTAACATCTCCTAAATGCCATTTGCCTAGCATCCCCGTTTGGTATCCGGCTGCCTTAAAAATTTCAGGAAGAAGTATTTCATCTCTTGGCAATTCATTTGCTTTCCCCATAAATTTTCTAAATTTTGATCCCACATGACCTTCCGGCATATAAACATGGTCTCCTGCCTTTGCTCTTAAAGGTAATCTTCCTGTTAGCAACCCTACTCTTGAAGGTGTACAGACTGGCGAACTTGAATAAAAATTAGTCATTTTCACACTATGACTGGCAATACTGTCTATACAGGGTGTTTCAATAAGTTGGTTACCATAACAACTCAAATCTCCATAACCTAAATCATCAAACAAAATAATGATAATATTAGGTCGCTTAGATCCTTTCTTCTTAAGAGATTTTAAATAGGATAACTTGTGTGTTAAGTGAGTAGGAGTTGCAGGTTTGTATGCATTTACTTTAAACGGAATCCAAATATAAAAGAAGCACAGAGCAATAACTATAACAATAGCAATTATATAACCTAAACTTTTAATAAATACATTCCATATTTTAAGAAGTGTTTTTAATGCTTTTTCATTTTCTTTTACATTACCCTCAGCAGATATAAATCTTCTTTCAATTCATATCTACTCAGTGAGGGCTTATGTTTTTTAATTAAAAATTATTTGCCGAAATTATACTTCAAGCTTGTAAATAATGAAAATGGGAAGTTCCTTCTTCCTATTCTAGGTTTTCCATCTGAAGCATCAATATCAGCAAATTGATCTCCCCTGGTATTACCTGCCGTCAAAGCCACTTTATTAAACAAATTCGCTATATTAATATTGGCACTTAACTTTTTAGACAAATTATACCCTGCTCCACAATACACTTCTCCAAATTCTTTTATTTTAACATTATTAGCCGGTGTTGACCAACGGCTTCCATAGTAACGGTAACTCATAAATGCATTAAACTTTTTACTGTTATAAGACACTGTAAGGTCTCCTGTGATCTTTGGTGCGCGTTCTGCAACATTCCCTGACCAATCAAATGCTTGTCCCTCTACAATGGTTCCTGGATTTGCAACAAAATTAAAGTCTGTGTATTCCGCATCTTGATATGTAGAAATTAATTTAAGCAACCAATTATCAGAAAGCTTATACTGTGCTTCAATCTCAGCAGAGATGGTTCTGGTAGAGAAAAAAACATTTTGAGGAATTAATCCGCCACTTACTGCAGGAATAAAAATTTGGCTTGATGCATTATCAACAGATGCATATAATAATGATGTGAACAACGCAAAACTACTAGCTCCATATTTTAGACCTATTTCTCCTTGATAAATTAAACGATCTTCAACCTCCTTTAATGCATCAATGTCAACACCATCATTGGTATAGTCACCTAGTTTTATGCCGCTGTACCCCCGGCTCCCTCTGGCAAATAACGCTGTGGTTTTGTTCAATTTATAGTTAAAACCTACACTGGCTGCCCAATTACTCCCTTTATCATCAAATGGGTCAAATGCTCCTAAAGTATAGCCATTACCCCCTGTAATAACAGACCCTCCTTCTTTTATGGCCCTTGCTCCTTTAAGTGATTTATTATCAAAACGGAAGCCCAGATCTATTCTAAATTCATCTGACACCTTTATTTCATCTGATAAATACATAGAAAATGTATCTTCATCCCCATAAGCATCTGAAACTCCAGTGGGGTCAAACAACGCCAATGATGTAATTCCGGAACCAGGATTATCTGCGACTAAAATTCTTGGTGACTGCGTTACTTCTTTTGAGCTCAATGCCGACGAACTAAATGTTTTTAGTTTAAACTTAAAGTATTCAAAACCAATTGTAAGTGCGTTCCTTTCCGATTTTTTCACAAATTCCAGACGGTTTATTAAATTGTCATATTCATTATCATTAGCAGATAAAAATATTCCTTGTGAAAGCCCATTTCCATTAAGATTTGCAACATTATCTACTGCACTTCCATCTGTATAGTAATATGATCTGGAAGGATCTAATTCGCTAACGTCTGTGGAGAGATCAAAATCACTATTATGAGTAATGACATCAATTCTAAACTTATTGTTAAGTCTCCAATTGTTTCCTAAATCATATTTAAACTCTAAACCAAAAGAGGCCAATTCAGTATAAAACCCATCCTTTAGATCTCTGTTTATAGTTTGCCCGCCAGGTAATGTGTAACTATAATTAACATCATCTTTTGCAATAGCATTTCCTCCGGTCTTTAAGTCAAAACCGGGAATTTCTCCCAGGCTTCCATCTTTGTTAAATATATATGGAGAGGGCAAATTCCAATTAACACGGTCGTTTATAAACTTCCCGTATACTTTTAAAAAGCCTTTTTCAAAATGTTTTACCAAATTCCCTTTTATTTGCCCTCCTTTGTTTACTGAATAATCATATCCGTAAATTCCTTTATCATCTCTGTAAAAACCTCCAATATTATAATTTAAATTTTCGCTTATTGGTCCCCCAAAATCCATATCAATACGCTTCATGTTTTTATTAGGGTTATACGATAGTTTTACATCTCCGTTAAAAGTATTTGTTCCTTCTCAAGAAATATTATTTATAACGGCACCTGAAGCGCCCTGCATAACAATTGGTGCAGTTCCTCCTCTAATTGCTTCAACATTTTTCAAAGTAAGATCTGTTTTATAAAACTGATCTGGCGACGGCATGGAATTATACCCTGATTGAAAAACCGGCAGGCCATCTTCCATTAAGCCTACAAATCCGTAACCTCCAGCCTGCGGAAATCCTCTTACCCAAACATTTGCAGGCCCGTCCCCTCCGGTACTTTCTACCCAAAGGCCAGGGACTGCTTTTAATAAATCGGCATTATTACGGGCAACTCTTTGCTCCATTTGTACAGCATTCATGGTAGTAATGGCTACACTGGATTCAATCTTTTTTCTTGGATTTGCTGTACCTGTTAAAACAACTTCATCCAACGACATAATTTCTTCTTTTAGAACCATATTGAGTACATGACTATTAGTAGTTGTAAAATCAACTACTTGCCTAATAGTAGAATACCCGGTATATGATACAACTAAAGTTATATTAGCACCATCTATGTTATTTAGCTCAAAATTCCCGTCAAAATCTGTCGTCGTTCCATTGCTTGTTCCTTCAATAATAATATTTACACCTATCAAAGGCTCCCCATTACTATCTTTAGCCGTCCCTGAAATACTATTTTGCTGGCTGAACTCATTTATTTCAGAGGTACTTTCTACAAGATATAGATAGGAATATATAGCAGATGTGTTAGTAATGGCATGTATTTGCACTACCACTAGTAGTAATACTGTGAATTGTAGTTTCAAATAGACTCTTGGTAGTTTTTTAACAGAGCAATGTCTAATTGTGCTTATTAGTTTCATAAGTTATTTGTTTAGTTAGTTTATTGATTAGTAATATTTGATTAATTATAAAGACCTTCTATTTATAAGTTAAACCATGCCCAAAGGAGTATAATGGGTTTTCAGAATCATAAGGCAGGTCTTCCAATTGTTTTTGTACAGCCTCCCACGAAGATGGTAATTCAAAAGGCATTTTACCTGTAGGTGCTACTTTTCCAAAAAGCAGTTCTACCAATATTTCATCGGTCACTCCAAACTCGGCTAAAAGGGCACTGCTTTCCTTTTCTATTTCGGTTAAAATGGCAGGACGTTCTAAATTGACTACTACTATAGCGGGTTTTTGGGTTATTAATTCTAATAATTCTTTTTTCTCTTCCTCATCATAATATAACCTCCCCTGGTGAAAGAATCCTTCAAGAAAATATTCTGATCTGGGGTCAAAAGGGGTACGAATTCGAGTTAAAATCACATCTGCCTTTTCAGGTCTTTTTACTAATGAACCATAGCCCATTAATACTTTAGGATTAGTTAATCCTTCGGCATAAATCTTAACTCCTTTTTTTAAAGGTAATAATGATTTGTTCTTTAACAGAACAACCGATTTTTGTTGCGCTACTTTTCCTTTATCTCTGAATGTTTTGCTTCCTGCAATCTTCAAAGCTTTATTTTCGCTCACATAGGGATTATCAAACAATCCCAATTTAAATTTATCATGCAATACTCTTTTAACAGAAACATCTATACGTTCTTCACTAAGCGCACCTTCTTTTACCAACTCTACAATTAATTCGGGGTTGTTTTCACCTCCAAATTGGTCACAGCCTGCATCTAACACTTTTTTCATACGTTGCTTTGGAGTTAAATTTTCAACTCCCCAAGCACGGGCTTCTCCCAATTTACTATCACTAATTAAGTTCCAATCTGTACATACAACCCCTTGAAAATTTAAAGAGTCTCTAAGAAATTTCGTTATAATCGATTTATTAAACGCAAACGCAACATTCTCGTCAGTTTGCTCCATAGGAATCCCATAATACGGCATAATCTGAGCTGTCTTTGCCTTAAAAGCACCTTCTGTAAAGGGGATTACATGATAATCAAAATTATCACCAGGATATATTTGTTCTTTTCCATAAGGGAAATGAGGATCTTCTCCGTCTTTTTGAGGGCCACCACCGGAAAAATGTTTTGTCATACATGCCACGCTGGTCTTCCCTAATGAATCTCCCTGAAAACCCAAAACATATGCCTTTGTCATAATTGCAGACAGGTTAGCATCTTCTCCAAAAGTTCCATTATTTCTTCCCCAACGTGGTTCAGTGGCTAGATCTGCCATAGGATGTAATGCTAACCGGATTCCAACAGACAGATATTCTTGCCTGGCGATATCACCAAATTCACGTACTAAAACCGTATCTCTTGTTGCGGCTAAACCCAATGAACTTGGCCATTGTGAAAAAGAGGGCGTATATATAGAAGCTCCGGGATTATTTTCTGTACCGTGTCTTGGGTCTGTTGCAATAGTTATTGGAATTCCAAGCCGGGTACGTTCAGCCATTTTTTGAATAGCATTATTATATTTTGCCATCAAATTAGCTTCTAATGAACTTATTATATTAAAACTGTTCATTTTCTTTTTTGCAATCATTTCTGAATTTGTAGGCAGCATAAGAGACATAGCCACACTCAGCATATCAGTAGACAATATTGGCCCCTCAACAGGTTCTCCTTTTGGAGTTGCCCCAATCATGGTAACAAAAAGGGTTCCTGCTTTTTCTTCTATACTCATTTGGCTTATCAAATCATCAACCCTATCCTCCAAAGTTGCATTTACATCTTCATAAACATCGAGTTGTCCATTCTTATTTAAATCTCTAAAACCAATTCCATCTTTCTTAATCAATGGTGCCTCATTACCTAAAAGACTCATGTTTTTCTTAGAAAAATTTGATGCTTTAATTAGAAATACACTTCCAATTATTACCAATAGTATTAAAATACCAATCAGTACAATTCCGGTTATTTTTAAAATTTTCTTCATCCTATTGTGTTAATATGATACAATAGTAAATAAAAAATATTAATTAACCAATTTTTAATGTGTTAATTTCACACATTAATAAAAAAACCGTATATTTAATACCACATTAAACTTGAAAAACATTAGTTTTATGCTATGAATAAAAAAAATTCAATGAGTCTTTATAATGACAGTATTGTTGATTATTTAATTCCTGGGAATTCTATAGACTGTGTCATATTTGGTTATGAAGATCAGCTTTTAAAAATATTACTCCTCAAATGGAAAACTATTGATCTGTGGGCCTTACCCGGTGGTTTCATTTTAAAAAATGAAGATATGGATAAAGCTGCGCATCGTATTTTAAAAGACAGATCTGGATTAGACAATGTGTTTTTAAATCAATTTCACACCTTTGGAAATAAGAATCGTCGGGAATTACTTAACCAAAATATTCCTAAGGAAGTCGAGTCCTTTGAAAAAAATACAATAAAAGAACATCCAAGACTTGCCAAGTGGTTAGAACAGCGATTTATTACTACGGGATACTTTGCTCTGGTTGATATTAAAAAAGCAAAACCAATACCAGATGTTTTGAGTGATACATGCGAATGGGTTTCTGTTAATGAGTTGCCTGTATTAATATATGATCACAATCATATTATTAATACATGTTTAAAACATATTGCCATTCAGTTAAATTATTTACCGATTGGAATTTCTCTGCTTCCGAATAAGTTTACAATGCAGGATCTTCAAAGATTATATGAAGCCTTTTTGAATAAAAAATTAGAACGCAGTAATTTTCAAAGAAAAATGTTAAAACTTGATATATTTATTCGTTTGGAAAAACAATTAACAGGAGCGGCTAATAAAGCCCCTTATTTGTATAGTTTTAATAAATCCAAATACTTAGAACTTGTAAAAAAAGGTATTGGCTTCTCTTATTAATTATTTTTACCAGGCTTAAATATTACTTTTCTTCTTTAAATAATTGTTTGTTAAATTGCCTAAAGATTTAATCGGAGCATTTTAAAATATTTAAATGCTTTTAAAAGTCTGGAGCCAAACCAGGAAAACATTTCTCCGTCTGCTAATACTATTGTGGCATTAGGGTAGTATTGTTTTATTTCTTTTTTGTGTGATTCCTTAAAAGGAAAAGGTTCTGAAGACAATAAAACCAGATCTACTTTTTTTCCCGAATCTAAGGCCTTAAATTCAATTTCAGGATAACGCTCTTTATCCTTGTATATATTTTCAAACCTATTCAGTTCCAGTAAATAATTTATAAATGTGCTATTGGCTGCAACCATCCAAGGACTTCTCCAAATAAAATAAGCCACCTTCAGCACCGGTTTATTTTTAATAAAGTTTTGAAATTCTTCAATTTCATTTTTAATAGTATCTATTAGAACTGCAGCCTTTCTTTCTTTGTTAAAAATCTCTCCATACTGGCCAATTAACTCTAAACTGTCATTAATAGAAAGTATATCGGATACATGTACTACAGAAATTAACTCACAAGCCTTTACAATGGCTTTAGTATTTTCTTCTTTATTACATAAAATGATATCTGGCCGGAGCGCTTTAAGCTTATCTAAATGTATTTGTTTTGTCCCTCCTACCACAGTCGTTTCTGCTTTTACGTCACAAGGATGTACACAAAACTTGGTTATTCCCACTAATGAGCCTTTCAGCCCCAAATCACAAAGTAACTCGGTTTGACTAGGTACTAATGAGACAATGCGCTTAGGAACGCCTTTTAAATAAATGCTTCTGTTAAGTTGATCTTTGAAGGTCATAAGAATGGGCTTCCTTAGCTATCATTTTTATGGTTCCTCTAAATGCCTTTCAATTGAATCTCCATATCTTTTTGAAGTTCTTGAGCTTTTTGGGTTGCTGCTTTAGCAAAATCCGGTCCGTTGGAAGCATAAATAATACCTCTTGATGAATTAATTAATAACCCAATGTTTTCAGTCATTCCATATTTACAGACCTCCTGCAGGTTTCCTCCTTGCGCTCCAACACCAGGCACCAGTAAAAAACTATCCGGAATTATAGTTCTTATATCTGCTAAATACTCTGCTTTTGTTGCTCCAACAACGTACATCAAATTTTCAGAATTCTTCCAGGATTTTGATGTTTCTAACACCTGCTTATAGACCTCTCTACCATCAACGGTTTTAGTTTGAAAATCAAAAGCACCTTGGTTTGAGGTTAATGCTAAAAGTATCGTATGCTTATTTTCAAAAGCCAAAAATGGTTCTACCGAGTCTTTTCCCATATATGGCGCTACCGTTACGGAATCAAAAGCCAGGTCTTCAAAAAATGCCTTAGCATACATGGTACTGGTATTACCAATATCACCTCGTTTCGCATCTGCAATAGTAAAAATATCCGGATGCTTTTCATTCAAATACCTGATAGTCTTTTCCAAAGCTTTCCATCCTCTTATGCCATAAGCTTCATAAAATGCCGTATTGGGTTTGTAGGCTACACATAAATGGTGCGTGGCATCTATAATAGCTTTATTAAAAGCAAATATAGGATCATCTTCCTGCAAAAGATGTTCAGGAATTTTATTTAAATCCACATCCAATCCAATACACAAAAAGGATTTCTTTTTCTTTATTTCTTGAATAAGCTGGTTTGTAGTCACCTTTTAACTTTTATATCTCATCACTATTAGCCTTTAGTTTCTCCGTATTTTCGGCTAATTGCAATTCATCAATAATTTTTTGAATATCTCCGTTTACAATATTTTGTAAATCATAAAGTGTCAAGCCTATTCTATGATCGGTAACACGTCCTTGCGGATAATTGTAAGTTCTAATTTTAGCACTTCTATCTCCTGATGACACCATACTACCTCGCTTTGCAGCATCTTCCTCCTGCTTTTTAGCCAACTCCATATCATATAAGCGTGAACGCAATACTTTAAAGGCCTTTTCTTTATTCTTATGCTGCGATTTCTGATCTTGACATTGTGCCACCAATCCTGTTGGAATATGGGTCAACCGTACAGCTGAATACGTTGTATTCACAGACTGTCCTCCCGGGCCGGAAGAACAGAAAAAATCTATTCTTACATCTTTTGGATTGATTTCCACATCAAACTCTTCAGCTTCCGGAAATACCATAACCGTTGCTGCACTGGTATGTACCCGACCCTGAGTTTCTGTTTGCGGTACGCGTTGAACACGATGCACACCCGCTTCAAACTTCAAGGTTCCATAAACATCATCGCCAGAAACTTCAAATTGAATCTCTTTGAATCCGCCATTGGTTCCTTCACTAAAATCAACTGTGTCTACTCGCCAACCTCTACCTTCACAATATTTTGTGTACATTCTAAACAAATCTCCTGCAAAAATACTAGCTTCATCTCCTCCTGTTCCCGCTCTTAATTCTACCACTGCATTTTTAGCATCTTCCGGGTCCTTTGGTATTAATAGTACTTTTATTTCCTCTTCTAATTTAGGAATACCTTCTTTAGCCTCCTCATATTGCATTTTGGCCATTTCCACCATTTCAGCATCACTACCATCTGCAATGATCTCTTCGGCTTCAGTCAGATTATTGGTAAGCTCAATATACTGTTCTCGCTTATCCATTAAAACCCGTAAGTCCTTGTATTCCCTGTTTAGCTCCACATAACGTCTTTGATCAGAAATAATATCCGGTTGAATGATCAAATCACTAACCTCATCAAAACGCTGCTTAACTATTTGTAATTTCTCTAACATCTGCCTTTTTTAATTGGGAACCAAAAATACGATAATTTATGAATTTTCAATGCTTGTAAGTAGGCCTTATAAGTCAATTTCAAAAATAATTTAAAACTTGAAGCGTTATATAAAACACTTATGCAACAATTATTTTCCATATTTGTTTTTTACAGGCCATTTATTGTTTGGTCCATATGCATAAATACATTTTTCTCTTTTGTAAAATTCCATATCATTGCCATTCTCTTTGTAAAATTACTTTTAATTATTTTTCTTTGGTATATATTGAATGAAACCCACGGTAAACGGAAACTTATTTTTTATAAAAACCTAGGCATTTCAACTTTAAAATTATTTTCATTGGTGTTTATTATTGATATCATTTTTTCTTTACCTTTCCTACTCATCATGAAAGCGTTTGTATGACCATAGAGATAGACAACGTTGAACTTTACTTTAAGGAAAAATGCATATTAAACGGTATCTATTTAAAAGGAGAAACCGGAAAAGTTACAGGAATACTTGGAAGTAACGGTTGTGGAAAAAGCTGCTTACTTAACATTATATTTGGCAGCCTAAAACCAAAATACAAGTTAATTAGGATTAATAATAAACCTGTTTTAAAATCACTATACCAAACTAAACTGGTTGCTTATTTACCTCAATACAATTTCATTCCAAAATCATTGAAATTAAGCATGGTCTTCAAACTGTTTGACCTCAATTGGTACGACTTTATTATTTACTTTGAACATTTTAAACCCTTTAAGAATTTTAGATTCGGAAAACTTTCCGGTGGTGAGCGCCGCTTAGTAGAGACCTATATTATTTTAAAAAGCGACAGAGAAATTATTTTACTGGATGAGCCCTTTTCTCATTTGGCTCCATTATATATTGAAACCATAAAAGCTCTGATTACCGTTGAACAAAAGCAAAAGGTTATTATAATTACAGACCACATGTACCAACACATTGTTGATATGTCTGATGACCTCTATCTAATAAAGGGCGGACATTCTAAGCTAATTAAAGACCTAAAAGAATTGGAAACCTACAAATATTTAAGCATGAGATAAAAAAGGAAGCCGGTTGGCTTCCTTTTTTTTATCTTCAGATTTGATGTTAACCGCACTTTGAAGACCCACAGTCTTTACAAGTTAAACACCCTTCCTGATAAATTAAATTTTCCGACTTACAATTATCACATTGCTGCCCTTTAGCTTTAGTACCATCTGCAACATAACGTTTTAACGCACGCCCAACACCATTTTTCCAAGTGTTTATAGATTCACTGTCTAATTGTAAACTGTTTATTAAATCAACAATCTTATCTATGGGCATCCCGTGACGTAATGTACTGGATATGAGTTTAGCATAATTCCAAAACTCCGGATTAAATTTATGAGAAAGCCCTTCAATTGTTGTTTTATAACCTCTGGTATTTTTATATTGAAAATCATAACGCGACGTACCATCTTCATTACGGTTTTTAATAATCAACCCTTTATTTACCCAACGCGGGATTAAAATACCATCTTCATCATCTGCAAGACCTGTAAACACTTCATAAGGTTTCTCATCAATCAAACCAATAAAAGCTATCCACTTTTCTTTGTTATTTTGAAAACGCACTACATCTGCTTCTAAGGTTTGTGGACGCTTGGTAGGGAATGCTGTTAATTTATCATCTTTTTTATCTTCCTTCTTCTTATCATTTGATATTAAAACACCCGAACGAGAACCATCTCTATATACCGTAACACCTTTACACCCTACTTCCCATGCTTTTAAATACAACTCACCCACCAACGCTTCCGAGACATCATTTGGAAGGTTTATCGTTACGCTTATGGAATGGTCTACCCACTTTTGAATAGCGCCCTGCATACTCACTTTACTCAACCAATCTACATCATTTGAAGTCGCCTTATAATAAGGTGATTGCTTTATTAAATCATCAATTTCTTCCTGCGAAAAGTTTTTAGAGGCATCAATACCATTGACTTCCATCCATTGTTTAAAACGATGATGAAATACTACATATTCTTCCCATGAATCACCCACTTCATCAACAAAATCTATCCGAACTTCTTTATCATTAGGATTTACCTTTCTTCTACGCTTATATACCGGCATAAACACAGGTTCAATACCGGAGGTAGTTTGTGTCATTAAACTTGTAGTTCCCGTAGGAGCAATAGTTAATAAGGCAATATTACGCCTACCATACTCCAGCATTTCATAATACAATTTACTGTCTGCTTCTTTCAAGCGCTGGATAAATGGGTTATCTTTTTCGCGTTCTGCATCAAAAATCCCAAAAGCTCCACGTTCTTTAGCCAGATGTACTGAAGCTCTATAAGCTTCAATGGCAATAGTTTTATGAACTTTTAAAGAAAAAGCATTGCCTTTATCACTTCCGTATTGAATGCCTAAGGCCGCCAACATATCTCCTTCTGCCGTAATACCTACGCCTGTTCTTCTTCCTTCTTTAGCTTTACGCTTTATATTGAGCCATAAATTACGTTCAGTAGCTTTTACCTCACCCATTTCCGGATCTTCATCAATCTTTTTTAAGATATTATCAATCTTATCTAATTCTAAATCAATAATATCATCCATGATACGCTGTGCAACAGCAACATGCTTTTTAAATAATTTAAAATTGAATTTAGCTTTTTTGGTAAATGGGTCATCAACATAGGAAAATAAGTTAATGGCCAGTAACCTACATGAGTCATAGGGACATAAAGGAATTTCTCCACATGGATTTGTTGACACTGTTTTATACCCCAAATCTGCATAGCAATCCGGTAATGATTCATTTATAATGGTATCCCAAAACAAGATTCCGGGTTCTGCTGATTTCCATGCATTATGAACAATTTTCTTCCAAAGCGAATTAGCATCTATAGTTTTAGTTACTTTAGGCTCTGTACTAAAAATTGGATATTTCTGTTTATAATCAACTCCTTCTTTTACGGCTTTCATAAAGTCGTCATCAATTCTTACCGAAACATTAGCTCCGGTAACTTTTCCCTGCTCTAATTTTGCATTAATAAAATCTTCAGAGTCCGGATGGTTAATAGATACTGACAACATTAGCGCCCCTCTTCGTCCGTCTTGCGCCACTTCTCTTGTAGAATTAGAATAGCGCTCCATAAAGGGCACAATACCTGTTGAAGTCAATGCTGAATTCTTTACTGCAGAACCTTTAGGGCGAATATGTGACAGGTCATGACCAACACCACCACGGCGCTTCATAAGCTGAACTTGCTCCTGGTCAATTTTCATAATGCCTCCATAGGAATCTGACTCTCCATTATTGCCAATAACAAAACAATTAGATAGTGAAGCTATTTGAAACGGATTACCGATACCTGCCATTGGGCTCCCCTGGGGGACAATATATTTAAAGTCTTTTATTAAGCTAAAAATATCATCTTCTGATAATGGATTAGCATATTTGGCTTCAACACTTGCTATGGCTTTGGCAATACGTTGATGCATATCATTTGGTGTTAATTCATAAATATTTCCTTCTGAATCTTTAAGGGCGTATTTATTTAACCATACACGAGCGGCCAGGTCATCATTTTTGAAATAGTTAAGTGAAGCATTAAAAGCTTCTTCCTGAGTAAAAGTTTTGGTTGGTTTCTTGATTAGTTCTGCATTCATTGATTAATTAATGTTTAAGCTGGTTTGAGTAATAACGAAGCTTCAATAAACAACAAATGTACAACTTAAAACATGACAAAAATCATAAAGTTTACAAGCAAAAACAGTTAATCATATAAATATCAGATATTTAAAAATTTATCAACATAAAAAAGTTAACAAATTTTTTGAAGAAAAAAATCAAAAATCAAAGGCCACGCCAATCCCCAGGAACTGCCTCCACTGGACTTTTGCTCCTGCTTCGTCAAACTCCCCATCTACATCTTCAGACGGAACCTTGGTTTTTACATCATCATCATATCGTATATGAGACCCAAAAGTAGCTCTAACAAAATTATTTACTTTAAAAGTAAAATCCACACTCCAGTCAATATCAACATTACCAAATTTATTAAGGTAATCTGAATAAAGACTTACCCTATGCTTCACATTAATATTTTCAACAAGTTCTGTTTCATAACTGTTTGTAAGGAGCATTCCAAACTCTTTTCTAAACCGTTCACCAGGTACAAGTAAATTACCATCCTCATCATAAACGGCAGCTTTAACACCAAAAGCTCCTGCATTAGCTAAGTCTTCATCAAAAACAAAGGTCCCTTTTAAAGTTATGGGCGAGAAATAAAATGATAACGATTTAATATCCTTGCCATACTCCATACCTCCCCCAAAGAAGACATAACCCGGTGCCATAAATTTAGAAATAGGACTGTCTTTATCCGGGTATTTATACCCATTTGTAAACTGGGTTCTAAAATTAAGCCTTGCCATGTAGTACCAATGTGACTTATCATCAGACCTATACCCCATATTAGAGTTTAATTCAAATAGATCTTCTGTTTTTCTGGTTTCCCGTTCTGCCTGTTTGTTTATACCATAACGCACATGAACATCATTATTCCAAACAAAAAATTTGTCTTTATAATTATATAACGACTTTAAATCTACTAATCCTGATATTGAATTACTACCCCCTGCATTCCAGTTCACAAAAACAGCTTCACTCAAATCTAAAGCTGCTTTATTTTCCTGTGTCCATTGCGGCCCTACATACTTTTTTTCTTTCTCTTTTAGAAAAAGCCAGTCTGGTTGTGCATAGGAAAAATTAAAAATAAAGCAAAGTAGTAGTAAAACGAAGGTTCTCATGGTTAGTTACAAAGATTTATTTTACAAATTACCTCATTCATCAAAAAGTATTCCATTTTAACAAAAACATCAAATATTAATAGCTAAACTCTCCAAACTCTGATTTTATTGTGAGTTTTTTAGATTTTGATGCTTCTACTCTACCAATCACCTGGGCATTAACATTAAACGTTTTTGAAATTGCTATAATGTCCTCAGCTATTTCCGGGTTTACATACAGCTCCATTCTATGCCCACAATTAAAAACCTGATACATTTCTTTCCAGTCTGTTTTGGATTGCTCCTGTATCAATTTAAACAATGGAGGAATGGGAAACATATTATCTTTTACAATATGAAATTCATCTACAAAATGAAGAATTTTAGTTTGTGCTCCTCCCGAACAATGCACCATACCATGGATGGTATCACTGCTGTATTTTGATAGCATTTTTTTAATTATTGGAGCATATGTCCGTGTTGGAGATAATACCAACTTACCTGCATCTATTGGAGCTCCTTCTACTTTATCTGTTAATTTCACTCCCCCGGAATACACAAGATCTTCAGGTACTGAGGCATCAAAACTTTCTGGGTATTTTTCTGCTAAATATTTATTAAACACATCATGACGCGCAGAAGTTAACCCATTACTTCCCATACCGCCATTATACTCTTTTTCATAGGTGGCTTGTCCAAAACTTTCTAAGCCTACAATAACATCTCCCGCTTTTATATTGGCATTATCAATAACATCGCTTCTTTTCATTCTGGCTGTTACCGTAGAATCTACAATTATTGTCCTTACCAAATCACCAACATCAGCTGTTTCTCCTCCTGTAGAATGAATAGTTACTCCAAATGCCCTTAAATCTTCAAGCAGTTCTTCTGTACCATTTATAATAGCTGAAAGTACTTCTCCCGGTATTAAATTTTTATTTCTCCCTATAGTTGAAGACAGCATAATATTATCAGTAGCTCCCACACATAATAAATCATCAATATTCATTATCAAAGCATCTTGTGCTATTCCTTTCCATACTGAAATATCTCCGGTTTCCTTCCAATACATGTAAGCTAAAGATGATTTTGTACCTGCACCATCTGCATGCATGATCAAACAATACTGGTCATCATTGGTCAAATAATCCGGCACTATTTTACAGAAAGCCTTTGGAAATAATCCCTTATCTATATTTTTAATAGCGTTATGTACATCCTCTTTTGATGCTGAAACTCCCCGTTGTGCGTATCGTTTTGAAACTTCTTGACTCATAATGTTATTTTGTGTTGCAAATTTACTTTTTTGAATTAAAAAACCCCGCTTTTTAAAGCAGGATTTAATAAGTTTTAAACACTATCTTGTAAATAGCAATTCTCTGTACTTTGTTAACGGCCAAAGTTCATCATCAACCAAAAGCTCTAATTTATCACAATGGTAGCGAATATCATCAAACAGATTTTTTACTTTTTTACAATAGGCTTCTGCTTTCTTTTCTATATCTCTTAAACCATTTGCTTTTTTTCGTTCTTCAATCATTTTGGTAACATTAACATTTATACCTTCTATATGATTAGAAATGTCTTCTATTAAATTGATTTGTTCCTTTGATACATTATAATGCTTTTCTTCAAAAATCTCTTTTAACCCTCTTACATTTTCTATTAACACATTCTGATATTTTACGGCCGTTGGAACTATATGGTTTCTGGCTATGTCCCCAAGTACTCTACTCTCTATCTGAATATGTTTAATATAAGCTTCAATTTCAATCTCATAACGCGCTTTGGCTTCAATTTCACTCATAACTTGCATGTCCTTAAAAAGCGCTATACTTTCTTTAGAGATTCTTGCTTTTAAAGCTTCAGGAGTAGTCTTGTTATTACTCAACCCTCGTTTTTTTGCTTCCACTTCCCAGGCTTCATCATAGCCATTTCCGTCAAATAAGATAGACTTGGTTGACTTTATATATTCTCTCAATACATTAAATATAGCCTCATCCTTCTTTAAATCCTTTTTATTTATTAGCACATCAACCTCTTCCTTAAAATCTGTTAATTGTTTTGCCACAATAGTATTTAAAACTGTCATGGCATTTCCACAATTTGCCATAGACCCTACAGCTCTAAATTCAAACTTATTGCCTGTAAAAGCAAATGGCGATGTTCTATTTCTGTCTGTATTATCTAATAACACATCGGGAATTTTACCAACTACATTTAATTTTAATTCCGTCTTCTCCTGAGGTGATAATTTTCCTTTTGTAACCCCTTCAAGTTCTTCTAAAACTTTGGTGAGCTGCTCTCCAATAAACACTGAAATAATAGCTGGAGGCGCCTCATTTGCTCCTAACCTATGATCATTACTGGCTGAAGCTATTGCTGCACGCAAAAGTGCTTCGTGTTGCTGAACCGCCTTTATGGTATTGATAAAGAATGTTAAGAACTGAAGGCTACTCATTGGGGTTTTTCCCGGTGCTAAAAGATTAATTCCGGTATCTGTAGAAAGCGACCAATTATTATGTTTTCCGGACCCGTTGACACCTGCAAACGGTTTTTCATGGAACAACACTTTAAAATTATGACGAGAGGCTATACGCCCCATAATATCCATTAATAAAGAATTATGATCAACAGCTAAATTAGCTTCTTCAAAAATTGGTGCTATCTCAAATTGATTTGGAGCTACTTCATTATGCCTTGTTTTTACCGGAATCCCCAAAAGCATACATTCTGTTTCCAATTCCCGCATAAAATTTAATGCCCTATTTGGTATTGAACCAAAATAATGATCATCCAATTGCTGTCCTTTTGCCGAGGAGTGCCCCAACAGCGTACGACCGGTCAATGTAATATCCGGGCGACTTACAGCCAATATCTTATCAACCAAAAAATACTCTTGCTCCCACCCTAGGGACGAGGTTACTTTTTTAACATTCTTATCAAAATATTTACACACTGCAGTGGCCGCATCATCAACAGCATGTAGTGCTCTTAAAAGCGGTGTTTTATAATCTAAAGCTTCTCCGGTATAGGCCACAAAAATAGTTGGAATACACAGCGTAGTTCTATAAACAAATGCCGGAGACGTTGGGTCCCAGGCCGTATATCCTCTGGCTTCAAAAGTATTTCTTATTCCTCCGCTTGGAAAGCTGGATGCATCCGGTTCTTGTTGTACTAATTGTGTTCCTCCAAATTTTTCTATAGAGATACCATTCCCTATAGTTTCAAAAAAAGCATCGTGTTTTTCGGCAGTTGCTCCTGTTAAAGGCTGAAACCAATGCGTATAATGCGTAACTCCTTTTGACAACGCCCAGTCTTTCATAGAAGATGCCACCTGATCTGCTATATTTCTATCTATTTTTTTACCATATTGAACAGCGTTCATTACCCCTATAAAAGCATCCTTAGTCAAATACTGACGCATTGTATTTTCATTAAATACATTTTTACCAAATAAATCAGAGCGTCGTTCTTTTTCTTCTACAATCACTGATTTATAAGCCAGAGATTCTTTTATGGCATGAAATCTTAATGTTGACATTCTTTAAAACAATTTGAAAATGAATTACTAAGCAAAAATAATCAGCTTTATCAATTAAACCCTACAACTTAAAAATTTCTTGTTAACATTTTTGCAGTTTTTACATAAAAAAATCAACTTTTTTTTAAATAAACCCAAAAAAAATAGGGTATGAATAAAAATAAGTTATCTGTTTATTAAAAGACCCCCTATTAATTTAAAGTAAATACATAAAAAATTATATTTGTGACATTATTATCAATATTTCAATTATAAAATATTCATTATGGCAAAAATTAAATTAGAATACCTTTGGTTAGATGGGTACTACCCAACTCAAAATTTGAGAAGTAAGACCAAGGTAGAAGAACATGAAAACTTTCAAGGTACTATAGAAGAATTAGAAAACTGGTCTTTTGACGGGTCTTCAACAAAACAAGCTGAAGGCGGATCTTCTGACTGTTTATTAGTACCTGTTGCTATTTACCCTGATCCAGATAGAATCAATGGTTATTTAGTAATGACAGAAGTTATGAATGCCGATGGAACACCTCACGCATCAAATGGTAGAGCTACCATTGATGATGAAGATGATGATTTCTGGTTTGGTTTTGAGCAGGAGTATTTTATAATGGATACAAAAACAGAATTACCTTTAGGATTCCCTATAGGTGGTTATCCAGCTCCACAAGGTAAGTACTATTGTTCTGTTGGTGGAAAAAACACTCACGGTAGAGATTTAGTTGAAGAACACGCTGATTTATGTATTGCTGCCGGTTTAAACTTTGAAGGTATTAACCAGGAGGTTGCATGCGGACAGTGGGAATTCCAATTATTTGCTAAAGGTGCTAAGAAAGCTGGTGATGAAATATGGGTTTCCAGATATTTACTAGATCGTTTAACTGAAAAATACGGATACTATATTGAGTACCACCCAAAACCACTAGGAAAAGACATGGACTGGAATGGTTCTGGTATGCACGCTAACTTCTCTAACACAACATTAAGAACTTGTGGTGATAAAGCGATATACGATACTATTTGTGAAGCTTTCCGTCCGGTAGTAAAAGAACACATTGCTGTTTACGGTGAGTTTAACGATCAACGTTTAACGGGTGAGCACGAAACACAGTCTATTGACCAGTTCTCTTTTGGTGTTTCAGATAGAGGAGCTTCAATCCGTATCCCAATTGCAACTGTAGAAAAAGGTTATAAAGGATGGTTAGAAGACAGAAGACCTGCTTCTAACGGTGATCCATATAAAATTGCTGCAAGAATTATTAAAACTGTTAAATCTGCAAATATTTAATAATAACAGCAACAAGTTTTTGTTCATAATAAAAGGCTATCATTTTAAAATGATAGCCTTTTATTTTTATCCACTTTGATATTTTTATCTTAATTACTTTGATGTAAATAATAAAAATATAAATACACCATAAGCTATTACCAACATTAAACCTTTCCACCTACTTATTTGAAATCGTTTTGGAAGCAACATGAGTGGAATTAAAATAGCTGCAAACCCAATCATCCAAAATATATCATTATAAAGTATATCTTCATCAGTAACCGGCATTGGTTTTATTAATGCCGTTATTCCCAATACCGATGCTATATTAAAAATATTTGATCCTATTAAATTACCCAATGAAATGGCTTTTTCCTGTTTTACAGCTGCTATAACTGATGCTGCCAATTCGGGAACACTTGTTCCTATAGCAATTAAAGACACGCCTATTACAGCTTCACTCACACCAACAGACCGTGCTATTGACTTTGCACCATCTACCAGCCACACACTACCATAATAAAGCGCCGTTGCACCAATAAGCAACCATAAAATTATTTTAAAATTAGAAACTATAGACAAGGTGTCATCTACCTCATCTGTGACAGCATCTTTCTTTGCTGTTCTCATAACCAAAACCAGAAAAACCAGAAGCGCAGTAAACACCATACCTCCCTCAAATGCTGAAAATAAAAAGTCATTTTTTAAAAAATAGTACAGCACTATTGAAAACATCATCATAACCGGCCAGTTAAGCCTATAAAAAGATTTATCTACTTCTATGTTAGTTACTATTGCTGTAATACCCAGTACCAAACCTATATTTGCAATATTAGAGCCTATTACGTTATTTATTGCAATGGCAGGAGACCCTGATAAGGCTGCCTGAACACTTACCAATAGCTCTGGTGCCGAAGTAGCAAATGACACCACCGTCATCCCTATTACCATTTTGGAGATATTGAACTTAAATGATAAGGCTACAGAAGAACGTACCAAATACTCCCCGCCTACTACCAATAACATAAATCCCAAAATGACCCAAACTATACTCATAACTATTTTTTTGCGAAGATAAATGAAAGTGAAAAGTGAAAAGTGAAAAGTGAAAAGTTTTTTTGAAAACTTAAAATATAGTTAAATAACTATTATTTTAGTTGTATAACTACAAAAATAGTTATAAGTTTGAATCGCGTTAGGGATAGTAGTGAAAATCCTTTTTTTACCAGGTTATAGTTAAATAGAATTACGATTTAACCCTATTAATAACATCTTGATGAGATATTGAATCAAGTTGAACATAAAAAAAGATTGAAACGTATAGCCCGACCTGTTCCTGAACCCAGTCAACCGATAGACAAGGCGTTTCAGGATAAAGGTAACGCTAAAATAATTATCTGAATTTTATGGAAAAACTAACAAATAAAGAAGAGGAGATTATGCATATTTTATGGAAGCTAAAAAAGGCTTTTGTTAAAGATGTACTTAATGAAATCACAAAAGACAAACCACATTATAACACGCTTTCTACTATCATTAGAAACTTAGAAGACAAAGGCTATGTGAGTTATACGGCATACGGAAAAACACATCAGTACTTCCCTATTGTTACTAAAGAAGCTTACAGAAAAGGGTTTATGAATACCGCCATTAGTAATTATTTTAACGATTCTTATAAAAATGTAGTCTCGTTTTTTGCCAGGGAAGAAAAGATTAGTGTTGAAGAGCTAAAGGAAATTATTGCATTAATTGAAAAAAACAAATAACCATGGAATATTTATTAAAAGCCAGTGCTGTTGTCGTTATTTTTTACTTATGCTATAAACTGTTTTTACAACGCGATACCTTTTTTGTCTCTAACCGGAGCTTTTTACTGGCAGGTCTAATATCAGCATTTTTAATTCCTTTTATTGTTATACCTGTTTATGTTGAACGTTCTCCTATTTTGTTTGACAACCTTCCTTTAGATACTACAAATGCTATTACACAAACTACCGGAGGAGCAATAAGCTTAATTGATATTGCATTTTACATCTATATTGCCGGAGTTATACTCTTTTTAGGTAAGTTTTTGATTCAGCTAATTTCATTATTAACTATATTGATTAAGAATCAAGGCACCAAAAGAGGACGTTATACCTATATCAAGACCAGCAGTGCTTCATCTCCGTTCTCATTCTTTAATTGGATAGTTTACAATCCTGATTTATTTAATAAAAGTGAGTTGGAACAAATACTAACTCATGAAAAGGTACATGCGTACCAACACCATTCTATTGATATTCTATTAACTCAATTAGCTTGCATTGTCCTTTGGTTTAATCCGTTTATGTGGCTTTATAACAAAGATTTAAAACAAAACCTGGAGTTTATTGCTGATCAAAATGCGCAGTGCAAAACCAGCTGTAAAAAGAGCTACCAGTATACCTTATTGAAAACAAGTATGCCAACTCATCAATTGGCTTTAACCAATAATTTTTACAATTCATTAATCAAAAAACGAATCGTTATGTTACACAAATCAAAATCAAAAAAAAGAAACCAGCTAAAGTATTTATTAATACTTCCGTTACTCGGGCTATTTATAATGAGCTTTGCCACTAAAGAAATTTTTATTAACCCTGAAGATCCTTTTTATGAAGATCCGTCTGTTGCATTAAATTCACATGAAGGTAGTTCTGAGCACATGGAACAACAAAGTGCTTCTAATGATTTAAGGACAGTTGAAAACAAAGGAGATATTGAAGTCTTTATAATCGCTAAAAACTTTACTGAATCAGAATTAAATAAGATTGTCAATACACTTAAAGAAAAAGGCATTACTGCCAGATTTAAAGGGATTAAACGCAATGATAAAGATGAAATTATTGCAATAAAAATCACTTTAAACTCTAAACACTCAAATGCTAATTACAATATTAGTTCAGACGATGCTATAAAACCTATAAAAATAACCTTTAAAGATCATGGTAAAAATATTACCATAGGTAGTTCAGGTAGTCATCTTTCTCATAAAAGCGATTATGTAGTAGAATTTAAAGACAAAAAAAGAGAGCATAGAATCATCAAACCGGGGAAAGCCAGAAGAGTCATTATTCATTCTGATGACGAGAATCACGATATCCATACAGAAGAAGAGATTGAAATTATTTCGCATGATGATGAAGAGCATACTATTGAGGTTATTGTAGAAACAGAAGGTCTGGGTAAAGAGGAAGATATTATAATCATAAAAGAAGAAGAAGGTGAAGCTACTCCCCAAAAAATGGTCATTAGAAAGGCAAAAAAAGAACATAAAGGTGATAAAATAACTATAGTATCTGATGATGATGAAGAACCTCTTTATATTATTGATGGTGAAGAAGCAAAACAAGGCATAAAAGAACTTTCTCCTGAAGCTATTGAATCTATAAATGTCTTAAAAGGTGATGCGGCTATAAAAAAATATGGTGATAAAGGAAAAAATGGCGTTATAGACATAAAAACAAAAAAAGAGAAATAAACCAACAACCATAATAAACTATAAGCACTCTTTTTCAGGGTGCTTTTTTTATTTCTAGATGATACATGAAAAAGATGAAATTGTAAAAAAATGGGGTTTTAAAAACAAAATGCCCCTTGACTTTAAAAAAACCGCTTAAAAACCCCCTACAATTGTTTTAATTTAAAACAAAAACAAACCTATTAAGTTTAAAAATAAAACTTAAACAAAGAAAGTCACATAAATTCCGAAACCAATTTTATCTTTTTACTTACACATTAGTATTCAAATTCATAAATATCCATTAAAACATTTGGCAAGCATATTAGTAAATATATATCTTCAAAAAACATTGAAATAAAAACCTGTTTACTAACTTTTAAAAACCCGAAAAAATATGATTACACTTGCCAAATTTTTAGTCGATTTGATTTTATTCATCATTTCACTTATTTAACTTCAAAAATTGTAAGACTTAGTCTAGAATAAGTTTTACAATTATCAAAAACAAATTAAAATCATTCCTTTACCGGTTAAAACCAGTACAGCTACAAAAAATAAGATCCCTGTTAATCACTCAACAAATCCACACATTAACCTTTGGTTTTCTTTATCCTATTATTACTTTCAAACACCTTAACAACTCAAAATATTAAGGGCGAATTAAAAGAATATAAGGCAGCTATCTTTGGGTTTTCTTCCTAATGAAGAAAATAAGGATTGGGTAATGTACATTTCAAAATGTTAATTGTAATTTTAACATTATGAAAAAGCAATTATTTAAGATCCTCGCAAAAGTTAATAAAGCTATTTTACCAAGCTATTCTAAAAAGAGGTTGGACCTAGCCAAGGCCAGTAAATTCCAAATGATCATTATTGGCTGGAGATGGTTTGTTACAAAGCATGCTTTAGATTAGTTTTTACTAATAGGCAACATATTAACCAATAAGCAAAGACTGACATAACCCCTATTTTATTCTATTCAGGTTTATAGTGTGCTATTAAATTTTGTGATGCAGGCTTAATTGTAACTGGTGTTTACTCCAATGATCTGTACTTTGCTTCATTATACCGAGCTGAACTTTTAGTCCTTTTCTGATCATATACCCTAAAGCCGTATAGAAACGGTTCCGGTCAAAAATTTCCACGGTATTACCGTTTCCAATATGTCGTTCCCCATTGATGAATAGCTCATTATACAACGCCAGGTAGACTGTATTCTTTTCCATAGCTGCTTTGTTCAACGGTATATTTAAAAACAAGTTGTACCTGTAACGTGTTCTGAAGTCCTGATTCTCAACAAACCTTTGCTCATAGCGAAACCGGTGAGCGGTATAGAAACGCTTTCCAAATTTAACCGGAAACAGAGCTTCCTGGTAAATTCTACTTTCAGAAGTTGTTGAATTATCAGATCCAAAGCCTCCGGTAGTTATATTGCCATAACCCAGTGTTAGTTTAATATTGGCATCCTTGGGTTTATAGGTTATCCCACCCCGTAACAATAATTGCTCAAGGTCTCCGGCAAGATTCCAGTTACGGTATTGAATATCGCCCTGAATACCCCATGAACTTTCTTTAAATGTGGTATTAAAGAAGTACATATACCATGCTCCCATTTTGTCCTCGTTTATCTGGGCATTTCCATACTTTGAGAAGAAGGAAATACAAAGTGTTAATAAAAGTAAGCGTTTTTTCATTTTCAAATAATATTGCACAACAGTTTACATAATATAGGTTGTGTAGTTCAGGCACCTAATTTAGCAAATACAAACCAAATAGAAAATTCTTTAAATTTGTAAGTATTTGCATATATTTGGGTGTATATATAGTAAAAATAAACACACTAGTGTGTTTATTCTATTGTTGTAGGTAATTCTCAAAAAAATTAGAACTAACAGAAAATTAAACTAAGAAATGAAAAAAACAATACTAATAGTCTTTAGCTTTTTATCAATTATAAAATTATATTCTCAAGTTAATATAGGCCAAAGTAGATCTCTTCATAATACATATATGGTTAGCCTTAAAGAAAGTCAATTTGATTTAGTTAAAAACTCAACTACTTATTTCATTGTTCCAAATCAACTTGATTACCAAGATGTACAAAAAAATATTCAACAAATATGGACCTTAAATGAAATTATATTTGTTTCACAAGATGAATATGAAAAAAACAAATATGAATATGTGTCAGCTGGTAATTCAATTATTCGAATAGTTAAAGGAGATGGAGTTCATGGAATAGAACGAACAAAAACCACTAATTTTGGAACTCCAGCACAGAGAACTTCAACGCAAATAATTAAATTGGGACTCAATTTTAAATTTGCTATGTTTTATTATCAAAATGTAGAAAAGGATAAAAAAGATGAAATAAAAATAAAATCGTTTCGTGTTGCAGAAATTTATTTCACTCCTAGCATAAAATACAGAATTAATGCATTCGGAGCAACAAAATTACTTTGGAAAAAAAGAAATGCTGATTTTGATATGACAAAAGAACCAGACTCATATAATTTTAACATAGGATATATTAGAAATTATTTTCAAGCTTTAAATAAAAAATTGTTGAAAGGTGAAAATTTTAAAGTAAGAGATGGTGTTAAAAATAAATTAAAATTAAAAGACCTGAATAACCAAACTCTTTTTGCACCTGATTGGATTTTAAAACAATATAGCTTTATCACTAGGGATTTAAAAGAAATTGTCACTCACGAAGAGCTTTTTAAGAAATATGATTATGAATATAGAGTTATTTCAAACATTGAATTAAATTCAAAAATTCTAGATGGAGAGGACTTCTATTATTTTATGTATACTCAATTTAATGATTATAAAATACTTTCTGTGATTCATAGCATTACTGGTGAAATAATTTATTTGACAGAAGACAAATCTTTTAACGTTAAAGATTCGGATTTAAAAAATATTAGCAAATTAATTAAATAAAACTACCTACAACATTGTATATAAAAAATTGCTATTTTGTGCTTAATCAATGTTAGTTGCTTTGTTTGCTAGCTTCTGATTTTCCTTCGGAAAATCCTCGCACACAAACACGCAACTATCCTTACACAAACCGTTACCCACAAGCAAACACCAAACGAACTGAATGAGTGAATTTGACAATATTACAATTGAAGAACTTAGGAGAGAAATCCGAAAATTCAACAACGACCAAAACGTCAGTAAATTAGAAAATTACTACCGCTCAAAATCACTACCCGAAATAATTGGAGCAAGTAGAAAAGAACTAGCACACAGCGGATTTGTTGCTTGGATTTTAAACAATTCTGAAAGTCATCTACTAGGAGATTTTGCAATTAGAAAACTTCTAGAACTGTTAGTCATCTATAGTAAGGACAAGCAATTGAGCCAACACAAGGAACTTTACGATTCAATTATCATTTCGGATTTTGAATTGGACAACATCTATACAGAAACGGAAAGGAGCATAAAGAATGTTGGGAGACTTGATATTTATCTAGAAACTGACATCAAGTATTTTGATAAAGAAAGAAAATTAAGGCTCATCGTTGAAAACAAAGTGGGAACTAAAGAACATAGTGACCAAACAACAAAATACTTTGATTACTATGAGAGTCAAAAAGAGGAAAATGACATCAATCTTTATGTGTTTTTGACACCAATTCCCAGTCTTGAATTAATGGACTTGGAATTTCCCGAATGTAGTTGTGATGAATATATTCAAATCAACTATCAATCAGTAGTCGATTTTATTCTTGAGCCAGCACTCAACAGAAATATAACTGACAAGACACAATTTATAATCAAAGAATATCTTCAATCTTTGAGTCAACCGACATTGGACGAGGATGAAGAAACTTATAAACAAGGCTTAATTATGGCATTAGGAAGTGACGAGAGAAATTTATTGACTAAATTCTGGAAAAAAAATCAAAAACTAATTTTAGCTACCCTTTACGCAATCAGTTCTGACCCAGAGCAGGAAAAAGACACAAGAGATAGTGCAAACCAAGCATTAAACAACTTATCGACAAGTAATAAAGACCGCAGTTTATGTTCAATAAAGTTTAACGGAACTTTAGAAGTTGAAAAAATCAGAAAATCTGACATCGGATATTCAACAGTCAAGATATTGGAAAGACATGGATTAATAAATGAAGAATCAATTGAGTTTCTAAAATCAGACAGAACAGCCAACCACAATTTATTGAAAACATTAAATAAAGTGACCGCAACAGAGGAAAAATATGGTAGATATCGTGTTAGTAAAGAACCTGAATTGATGTACAATGGAAATGAATATTATATCGTGAGGAATTGGGGAGTTGGTAACATA
This sequence comes from Alterotamlana spongicola, assembly GCF_035818475.1. Lineage (NCBI taxonomy): Bacteria > Pseudomonadati > Bacteroidota > Flavobacteriia > Flavobacteriales > Flavobacteriaceae > Alterotamlana > Alterotamlana spongicola. Next base: position 2,516,778 of record NZ_JAYMGV010000001.1, on the reverse strand, counting down.
GGTCAGTTCATTGAAAAAATGTCTAAAGAATTTAAAGGATTGGAGTATGAAATCCATTAGAAAAAGCCAGTGGGTAACAATGGCTATAGTTAATACGGGTTTTAGTCCTTAATCCAAAGTTTAGTGTATTTTTATGATGTCCGCCAAATCTTTTTGATTTGGCTTTAAAAAATGAAAAATTAAAACAAAATAAAAAGTTTTGGCTAAGTGCTTAATCGAAAGTTCACTACTTTTAATTCCCGCACTAACCATAGCCGAAACGTTGTGCTTAATTACGCCACCTAATAAATAAATTAAATGAAAGTCTTTACAGCAAGAGCTAAGAGAGGAAAACTAAAATATTACGACGAACATATCTCATTCATGCTGGATGGTTCTAAAGAATATAACTGGAGGAAAATACAAAATGAAATAATTAACTGCTCTGAACTATCATTACCTATAAATTTGGAGTTTACGACCTCTAAATGTAAGTTTAAAGATTTGGACTCTTTGGACTGGGCAAAATCTGATTTTATGATTCCAATACTCCATAATAGATTAATCGAAATATTAAAAGAATTGGGGACAACGGACTTCAAAACTTATCCAATAACTGTATATGATTCAAAAAACAAAGAGAACGTTAATAATAATTTCTCAGCTGTTTATATAAATAACTATCTAGACTGTATCGATAAAGAATCGAGTGAACCAATCCCGAATCAAGAATCCGAAAAATATGACTATAGGAATGTGATATTGAAGGATATTGAATTTCCCGTTTTATTTAAGATTAAAGGAATATCAACTCCTTTTATGCATTTTTCGACTGAAGAAAACATAAAATTGCTTGAAAAGAATGGAGCTAATGGATTTGATTTTAAAGGTTTTGGATAATAAAAAACTAAGCACAACAATGTATCCTATGAAAAGCACTAGCCCAATTCCTCAAGGTTAATATTTTAATTTTCACTTAAACCATTTTTTTTTGATATAACTTGCTCGACATCCTATTTGTGATCGATTCTTGATTGTCACCAGCATCTGTATGACTATAAGTTATAATAACCCGGTCACTTGCTAAAGTATGTCTTCCTTTCTCCTTGCGATGTATATCTGCAGGGTTTACTACTAAAGAGTTTACCCGTAACTCTTAAAACTACGATGTGCATAATAGCCACAACAGCCTGCCTCATAAGCAGTACTTACTTCATAATCTGTAAAATACTTCTCTACATAGATTTTTAATTGTTCGGGACAAGGTTACATACTAAAGGTCTTTCCCGAAAACAGGTCTGTACTACAATGTATCTTCCAACTTCGCTTGTGTATGTCAATTCCTATGTATAATTTAGAGGAGGCAGTAATTGAGTGTTCATATCTTAAATTGTTTATGGTGAACTTTAAAGATACTCGACTTACTGCTTTTTCATCGATGCTAAAAATAATGCGTAAGTTTAATCCTAAATCTAAAGGATAGTGCGTATTTGGTCTCTCCGATTTTCCTGCGGAAAATCCTCGGACACAAAACCGCACTATTCTTATACGTAACCGTTGTGCAACATTTCCCAAAGAACGGTACAATTGTTGATTGAATTCTTGACAACATTTAAAAATCAAAAAAACTTAAAGAATGAAAAAAAACTTACTGACTTTACTCTTTGGACTTATATTTACACTAACCTACGCTCAAGAAAACAACAATATTACAACGGAAAAAATTTGGAGAGTGAATTTTTTAAATCCCGGAGTTGAATTGGAATTACCAACTGGGACTTACTCAACATTCTCTGCTGGGCTTGGAATCGGATATGGTGGCGGATATCCTGACTTGACTTTTAAAGGTAATGGATTTATTTACATAATCAGCCCATTTTTAGATGTTCAAGAAAAATGGTTTTACAATTTGAATAAGCGGAATAACAAAAATAGAACGAGTGAAAATAACTCTGGAAACTTTGTCTCTTTAAGATTTATAACTCGTGGAAATTCAATCACTGAAAATGTAAACAGAACATCAGACTTTGATTTCGCAATTGGACCAACTTGGGGAGTTCAAAGAAAATACGGGAAGAATTTTCACTTACTTTTTGACGTTGGACCTCAATACTATTTTGACACAAATGGAAATGGAAATATTTGGCCAATAATGTTGCAATTGAATTTAGGATTTGACTTTAAAAAGAAATAAAAAACGTTGCACAACAAAGAACTGAGTTAAAAAACAAGTCTTTTTAACTTAATTTAGAATCAAAATTTTCATCATAAGGCAATCCGATTTTCGCTATGGCAAACGCTTGTTTTAATAACTTATTTGACACTGCAATTAATGCCAATTTCTTACTTTTTCCTTTAGCTACAATTCTCTACAGGCTTTATTATGTTTACATGCTGAAAAAGCACATAAAAACAATAAATCCCTCAACTTCTTATTACCTACCTTACTTATAACTTTACTTATCCTACTCTTACCTCTTACACTGCTCCATGATTCTCTTATTGTTGGTGTTACACCTACATAACTACATAATTGTTTAGCACTTTCAAACTTGGTAAAACCATCGGTAACCATTATTAAAAACAAAGCAGTCTACATAAACGTAGGATTTTTTATAAAAAACTGTATTAAAAATATTCAATTAAAAAACTAAACAACTAAGTTTGCCTTTCAAAAAATCCATTTAATCAATAATAATTTTAATTTATGCAAAAAGTATTTTACACATTTGTTCTTTTATCAGTATCATTAATGTCTTGTGAAAGTAATTCTGACGATGAATCAAGTTCACCTGATACATCAAATAATATTCTAACAACTAAAGTAGATATAGCCTATTCTAATGGCGCCACTGAAACTTTACACTATACTTATAGTGGTATGACACTTATAAAAGAAGAATCTTCAGATGGCTACTATACAGATTATATCTATGAGGATAATAAGTTAACTGAAATTAATTACTATGACTCACCAAACCCGGGGATTTTAGAGTCTTACACTTATGATGCTCAAGAAAGAATAGCAACAATTTCAACGAATATAGTAGGCATAGGAGTTTATGATTATACTGTAACTTACAATGCTAATAACTCAGTAATTACAACATCATATACTAATGGCACTCCTGATAAACATACAGTCAACAATGGTAATATAGTAAGCTTTGATGAAGGAGGCGTCTACAACTCAACATACACCTATGACAGTAAGAATGGTCCTTTTAAGAACATAGCTAATAGGGATATTTTACTAACAATTAATTCTGAAAACAGCTATGCTTTAAATTTTGCTTTAAACAACTTACTAACCGAAGACATTGTAGAGACTGCAACTTCAACTAATAACAGTTATACCTATACGCATACATATACTACTTTTGGTTTCCCTAGAGTAACTACAGAAGATGACGAAGGTGATATTACAACGTATACTTATACTTATAACAATGACTAAGGTATAGCATTGTTATATTATTAAAAAAAATCAAAGTTAAAAGCAAAGCATACATTCAAGGATTGTATGCTTTGTTAATTTATATTAACCTAGACATAATGAATTACAAAAGATAATTGATTATTGTTATAAACTGAAACCTTCAACTGGAAATATTGATACCGAATATACATTTGTAATTACGGACAGTAGAATAATTGAAAAAGAAAATATACCAATGTTAATGAATACGCAATTAAACTGACAAAACAAGTCCGACAGCTGATTGATGCAGGAACTAATCCAAAAAACATAACTATTGTAGGAGCCTCAAAGGGAGCTCTTATTGCAATGCTTACGTCAACTCAATTACAAAATAAGGATATCAACTACATCATATTGGCCAACTGTAATAACTGGGTTAGAATGAATTATGACATTGAACTTTACGGAAGAATTCTCTCCATTTTTGAGGAATCGGATACTATTGGAGGTAGCTGCGAGCAGGTTTTTTCAGATTCTACATGCAAATCGGTAAAAGTCATGGGTTTATCTTCAAACCTCTGGCAGAATGGATTGACCCCACTGTTAAATGGGCAAAAAACGAGAGCTAACAAAATCTATAAATGTGTGGCTTCTACCTGCCGACAGGTAAGCCTGATTTACCTTCTGGAAAATCTTCGCACTTTTTGCTATCTTGGTTACTTAAACTGAGCTATATGATTTTTTTGTATAAAGGACATGGTGCGCCTTACCAATATTAAAAATGATTAATAACGACTTCAACATACTATCCCGGAAACTTGAAAAAGCAGGCACCCCTGTTAATTTACAAAGCCATAAAACATTAATTGAATTTAATGAAATAGCCCGGAAATTATTTTTTGTAAAAAAGGGAGGTGTTGTACTATACCACATTCATCCAACAACAGGAGAAGAAAGGGCCATAAATTTCTTTATTCCGGACTATCATCCCATAGCTACGATTGCCGAATCATTCGCCTATGATAAACCTTCTAAATACCGTCTTGCTACCTTTACAAACTCTCAACTGATTGAAATTTCTAAAGATACTATAACAGAACTTAGAAGCGATTCTGAATTTGCCGAAATTTTCCAAAACTATGGAATAATGACCCTGTTGGATAAAAATGAATTAAGAGCCATGCTAATTAGTTTGAATAGCGAAGAAATGCTGCAATACCTTCATACTAACTTACCGCAGATCATTCAGCAGGTTCCTTCAAAGTATATTGCCAACTTTTTGGGAATTACCCCGCAATGGCTGAGTAAATTGAAGCATAAACTTTGATTTCTGAAATTAGTTTCAGTTTTAAACGATTTATTGTCTGCAATTTTGCACTTCTGGTTTAACAGTGATAAGAATAATTTGTCAAAAATAAGAACTATGAAAAAGTGGAATGAAGATAATATCCCTGATCTTAATAATAAGGTTGCTATAATAACCGGTGGTAATACTGGGCTGGGCTATCAAATCAGTTTAGAATTAGCTCGTAAAAATGCTAAAATTGTCATGGCTTGCAGGACAAAAGAAAAAGGCTTAAAGGCTATTCAAGCCATAGAAAAAACGCTTAATAAAAAAATTAATTATGAAGTCATTTGTTTGGATTTAACAGATATAAACTCAATTAAGGAATTTGCAGACGCATTTAAACAAAAACATAAGCAATTAGATATACTGGTTAATAATGCAGGAGTAGTTAGCCTTAAAGAGTATCAGGTCACTAAAGATGGCATTGAAATGCATATGGCTACCAATCATTTAGGCCATTTTGCATTAACAGGGCTACTACTGCCACAAATTAAACAATCACCTAATGCAAGGGTAGTTACCATGTCAAGTGGTGGTTACCTTTTTGCTTCACTGGATTTTGACGATATGAATTGGGAAAAACGAGAGTATGACAGAGTAAAATGTTACGGTGCCAGTAAATTAGCTAATTTGCTTTTTATGGTTGAATTAGACCGGTTATTCAAAAGACATAATTATTCTGCTGTTTCTGTGGGAGCACACCCCGGTCTTTCAGCCACTAAAGGGCAAAAAGGAAGAGCGGAGGGCTGGTTTTATAAAGCAATGGCTCAGCCCGTAAAAATTGGTGCTCTACCTGCTTTAATGGGAGCTACTGCCGAAAATGTTGAAGGGAAAACATATTTTGGTCCAAGGTGGTTTATAAGAGGGTATCCAAAACCTTCAAAACTAAAAGAGATCGTTTTTGACGAAACACAGGCTAAAAGCTTATGGGAATTTAGTGAGAAAAAAACCGGTGTCAATTATGAGTTTTAAAATACATTACGTATCAATTATCTTATGGAAAGATTAGTATTGATCTCATCATTGACACCTTTTGTTGATTTATTTCAACCTTAATAGGCTACTCAACTTATAAACTCCATAAGCAGGTAGTACAAAACGGAAAATATTTAAGATCCCCCATGCTTTTAACTTTCCAGGTATGGATTTGACAGGCACAATATTTTCATTGAATACTGGTACGTTGATTCCCGTAATTATATATATAGAGATCCCGTAAGTAATCAAATATGCAATAAACGCTATCCAAACGGCTCTCTTTTGGACTGGATCTTGCATGAAACCGGATTTTTTTATGACCAGCATTATAAACCCGATCAAAACAATAGTGGAAACAGGAAAATGGAATACCCCGGCATCCACTGCATGGTGAAACTGCCTAAAACGCTCAGCGTTAACAACAGGATCTCCAACAAGCCAGTTGGTCACATACGTAATCTGTTCAAATAATTCGACTGTTCCCAAACCTGTCAACGAAATAAAGGTAAGCATCAGCCAGATAAAATCTCTTTTAGACTTAGTAGTTATAGATTTTGACATAATAAATATTTTTATGATAATTTGATGCAAATGTACATGGACAATACCATTTTTTTAATATCAAAAACTAGGTAAATATTATTAAAAATAAGGTCAATGATTTTTAAAACTAATGTTTAGCAGATAATCAGGTTCTTTATTCCGGTTATGGTATACCTTGATCTTAAGATGGATTATATGTGTGTTTTACGATAATTTGATGGTGTTAAACCGGTATGTTTTTTAAAGAAAAGAGCAAAATTGGAAGCACTTGAATACCCTACACTATAGGCAATTTCATCAATGGTCTTTCTTGATTGCAATAATAATGACGATGCTTCAAGAATAATATATTCGGTCAGGATTTGCTTGGCGGTCTTTCCTGTAGCCTTCTTCGCACATTCAGCTAAATAAATGGTACTTATATTGAGTTTATTTGCATAATATTCCAAAGAGACTCTCTTGTTCGGGCTGGTCTTGATCAGGTTCTCATAAGAAAATGCTATTTCATTGTACCGGGTAGTCACACTATTCTTAATGCTCCCACCTAAAAATGACTTACGCGCTTCATAGAGCAAAATAACCAGATATGAACGGATGATTTCTATATTCTCTTCGCTATAGTCTTGAAAAAGATTATAGATGTTTTCCATTAAATTAAAAAATAACCCTTCATTCTTCTTTAAAAAATAAACGGGAGAATGGTTTATGTTGAAAAATGGGAACTTTTGAAACAGGCTAAAGTTTGAAAGCCCCAAACGCAAAAAGCTAGAATTAAAGACCAACATATATCCTACCCCTAAATGTTCAATGCTTCTTACTTTGGTTGAAAGCATCTGTAGCGGTGCCATAAAAGTAATGCTGTGATCCAGAGCCGAAAATGTAACATTATCCACAACCACTTCAACATTATGCTCTTTTGTAATGACTATTTGAAAAAAGTCACATTGCCTCGTATCGGTTTCCATTGGGATATCATCCAAATGGTCCTTGAACTTTAAGATATGGAAATCCTGATGCTTTTGAAATCTTGAAATATTCATTTCCTCTAAAAGCGATTGGATCGTAGTGCATATCATCGATGGCAGTTTTTAGTTTTATAAAAATAGCAATAACATTGGTTATAATAAATAATCATTACTTTAATTATTATTATTCATGTTTTCCTGTAATTTTCATCTTTAAGGTTAAACAGTAAGATAAAGGTCAAAAAGGTGGAAACAGAAGACATATTTTACAAAACAATGACTCAGGGGGCGTTACCTGTTTTAATGGGAACTACTGCCGAAAATATTGAAGAAAAACATTTCTTGCTTCAAGATAATTTATAACCTGATTATACATTAACATTTGGATCAGGTGAGTTATAGAATAGTACACATAAGTTAAAGGAATAACATTTTGTATGTAGATTATCATGCTGTTTTGGTAGATGACAAAAAGGCTTACCCAAAAAGTATGCTCATGATAGTGTTCATCCAAATAAACTTGGATATTCTATTATGGAACCACTAGTTATAGCAGTTATATATAAATTATAAAACTAAATAGGTATGTTTTTTTTGAAATTCAACTATTTTAAACCATACCTATACACATTCGTTTTTCGTTTTTCAAAACCTAGTTTTTGATACAACTTATTTGCTGCTATTCTTTCCGGGCTTGATGTTAAATCTATTTTTGTAATGCCTTTACCCAAAGCATAATCTATTGCAAATTGTGTTAGTTTTTTACCCACTCCTTTTCCTCTTGCTGTTTCATCAACTACTACATCTTCTATCCAGGCTTTACTTCCGGTAGGTATCTTATTAAATACTATCGTTAGAGTACCCAAAATGACGCCTTCTTCTTTTGCAACAAACATCACGGTATTATCTGTGTTTATAATGCTTTCTATGTCTTCTTTTTCAGGAAATACATTAGCACCTGTAAGTTGTGGTATTAGTTTTTTAAAAGCGTTTAAAATATCATCAGAAATATTTTTTACTTCATAAATTTCCATAGATTTTGAATTTTGTTATTTATGAAAAATTAAGAAACAAAATTTTCTACACATTTAATCATTATAACCAAGAAAATTTATCTATGAAACCCTTTTGCTTTTAAAATACTCTATCAGTGCTTAGCTCTTTCTATTTGTAAAATTGTAGCTCCTTTTGCTATTAAGTAATCTCAATTTACACCAGGGCCTTTTAAACCCCTATTATTCCAATGATTATCAGACAAGTATCCGTAAATACTATTCCCTAAACATGATCATTATTAACTCTGACCAATAAAGCACACAGGTATTCTAATAATTTAATTAGCTAGTTATTGCGACCAGATTTTGAACCTAAGTTAAAGTACCTTAATTTTATGATTGACTTATTAAACTATTGAATAAATCAGGTGAAACAATGGAGAAACAACAAAGTAAAATTATACGAATTGTTTCAAAACCAACTGAAAACAAAAGCTTTTAGTAACTAGAGCGCATACTCATTTTAGTTCGACGTTGGAGGTCATTAGAAGAAAAAATTCATATCATGAGAAAATTAAAATTACAAATGCAAGTTTCCTTGGATGGATTTAATTCAACAGGTCCAAATGACGAGCAAAAATGGGTGACATGGGCATGGGATGAAATCAAACAATATGTCTTGGAATTAGCGGACTCTGCCGATACTGAGATTATTGGGAGAAAATTAGCGGTTGACTATATTCCATATTGGCTTGAGATCTCGACAAAACAAAACGACCCGATGTATGAGTTATCAAAAATCAAAGCACGTCAAAAGAAAATCGTTTTTACGAAAACCCTTGAAAAATCTAAGTGGGGAAATACGGTACTTGCAAAAGGAAACCTGGTGAACCAAGTAAAGAAATTAAAGAATGAAAACGGTAAAGATATTATTGTTTACGGAGGTAGTTCATTTGTCTCAGCTTTGGTCAAAGAAAACTTAATAGACGAATTTCATTTATTTGTCAACCCCATTGTATTAGGGCAAGGTGTACCTATTTTTAACCAATTAGATAATTGGCAACAACTTAAGTTACGGAAGTCTATTACGTGTGATAGTGGGATTGTAATTCAACACTATGACCTAATAGAATAAAAACGAACCATTGGCGGTCATTAAAAGAACAAAATCCGAATTCAATGAAAAAAACGCAAAACATAATAATCATAGCATCAATACTTTTTACATCTCTAGCCACTTTTGCACATCCGACTGGAAATATGATAACTGTTGGAGATAATGTTCTTTGGTCTTATATAAACCCTATTGATGACCCTAATCATAAAGCTTGTATAATGATTTGGAACAAAGAGTCAAAACCTAAAATATTTATCCAGTCTGAATATACCGCAAGTGATTTTATGCTTTACAACAACTTAGACGAAATCTATATTATAGAAAGAAGACATCTACAAACTACGCAAGATTTTGAAGTTAGAGTCTTGAAAACCACTATAAACACAGAACCAAAAGTAATCTGGAATTGGTTCAAGGATGAATGGCGAATTGGTGAAAGCGGTTTTTTTATGCTTTCCGACGATAAAATGGTCTTTGGCAAATTTCCTAAAATATATTGTCTTGAAAAAGGCAAAAAACCTTTAAAATATTTTGAATTCGACCAACCCATTAATAGAATAAGAGCTGTTGAAAACAACCAAATCCTTTTATTAAATAGCAATGACTGTTATCTGACCCAACAAAATGGAACTATTTTGAAACAATGGAATAAGTTAATAGACAATGACGTAAAAAATGCACCTTTAAATAGAAACCAGATATTCGATATAGATTACAAAAACGGAAAATTACTTTTTGCTTATTGGGGCAAAAGATCTTTTGAACTTATTGATGAAAGCGGAAAAAAACAAACTATATTTCAGCAAAAAGAACCGCTAACGCCTCATTGGGTAGCTTTTTTAGGCCATGAAAAGCTTCTGTTTTCATCTAAATTGATTTTTGACGGAAGTACACCCAAACCTTATTTGGTTTTACTAGAGGAGAAAAATGGTAAAAAGGTAATATGGAAAGTACAATGAACAGCATGGTCAAAATGCAGTTTTATAGCGCTGAAAATAAAACACCTACAACAACTTAATTACAAGATATATACGGGTTTTTATTGTGACCTTGGCAGGATTATTTCATGATCCCGACAAAGCTCCGCTTTGAAAATCAACAAAAGAAGACAGTTCTTCCCCCCCTAAATAAAAAAGCGAGCTCTTTTACTTAGAACTCGCTCATCTTCAATTTTTTGTTGATTTATTCTTGACCTCGGCAGGATTGCAGATCCTTTATGCTCCATAGTCTAAATGGAAAGTCACAAATCAGAGATTTGTGCTTTTTTGTTTGTATTTCAATCCTTGAATAAATTCAAATTTCATCCAAACAAAAAAGTCTGCACATTTGTGCAGACTTTTCATTCTTAAGTGACCTCGGCAGGATTCAAACCTGCAACCTTCTGAGCCGTAATCAGATGCGCTATTCAGTTGCGCCACGAGGCCTTTTTTGTGCGTGCAAATATACATTTTTTATTAAAAGCCGACCAATTTTTTGTGTAAAATTGTAATTATTAATTGTTACTAATTAAAAACAATACACTCTAATTAGAACTTGAGGTATAATTTTATATGACCGGTATGTAAAATATATAATTAGTCGTAAAACTAAGCTATACCTATTTTAATGAAGGCTTACAAACACTATATTTAATTATAAATAAAAGACTTATTCAACTATTAAATGTTATTTTTGAGCTATGACAAAACATTTATTACAAGAAAAGTACAATCATATTTTAGATGAGCATCTTATCAAAGAAATCCATGACATAGGTGTTTTCAAAACATTTAAAAAAGATGACATTATAATTGACATCAATCAGCCGTTACAATTCATCCCACTGCTATTAAGTGGAAACATCAAGATACTTAGAGAAGATAATGAAGGAAACGAACTACTTATTTATTTCCTGGAAGCCGGTGAAACCTGTACAATGTCATTAACCTGTTGTATGGGCACTACTAAAAGTAAAATAAGAGCTGTTGCTGAAATGGATTCCAGCCTTATTATGATTCCGGTTCAAAATATGCAAAAATGGTTTGACAATAATAAAAGCTGGCGTAATTTTATTTTAGAAGCTTATCAAACACGTTTTGACGAAATGCTTGAAACCATAGATAATCTTGCTTTTATGAAAATGGATGAGCGTTTGTACAAATACCTGTATAATAAAACTAAGTTACATGCCTCAAATATTGTTATAATCAAACATCAGGACATTGCTGAAGACTTACATACCTCACGCGTTGTTATTTCAAGGCTTCTAAAACAATTAGAAAACGAAAACAAAATCAAATTAAGCAGAAATAAAATTGAGGTTTTTAGCATTTAAAACCTCATGACACCACCCTATACACTCTTCTACACCTCTATTTTCAGGTAATTAGTGGATCTAACTGAACCGCTTCAATAACTAACTAAATATAAAGCACATCTAAGGCTAAGTAACATTTATTACAAAAACATAGCTGGTAAGGCTATAAATTTGTGCAAAATCACTAAATAATGATGGAATTTATATTAAGTCCATGGCCATGGTATATATCCGGGCCATTGATTGCATTGGTACTAGCACTTCTTCTCTATTTTGGAAAAACATTTGGTATGTCATCAAACTTAAGAACCTTATGTGCCATAGGAGGTGCCGGAAGATTTACTGAGTTTTTCAATTTTAAATGGAAAGATCAACTGTGGAACCTGACCGTTGTAGCCGGAGCTATTATTGGAGGTTATATAGCTGTTAACTATTTATCAAATGACAATGGAACAACGCTCAACCCAGCTACAGTTACTGAATTACAAAATATGGGTTTTAAAACACCCGGAGCGACATTAGTTCCTGATGAAATGTATAGCCTGGATATTTTAGCTTCGCCTAAGGCATTGGCACTCCTGATAATAGGTGGTTTGTTAGTAGGCTTTGGTACTCGCTATGCCGGGGGATGTACTTCCGGACATGCAATAACTGGGCTTAGCAGCTTACAAAGACCATCACTAATAGCTGTTATTGGCTTTTTTATTGGTGGCTTAATAATGACCAACTTTCTTTTACCTATAATCTTTTAATCTTTTGACTATGAAATTTTTAAAATATCTACTGGTTGGTATTTTCTTTGGTATTGTTTTAGTAAAATCTGAAGCAGTATCCTGGTATCGTATTTATGAAATGTTCAGGTTTCAGTCTTTTCACATGTATGGTATAATAGGAACGGCTATAGCTTCCGGAATTTTGTTTTTACAAGCCTCTAAAAGAGGATGGATAACATCTATTAAGGGGAGCAGTATTTTTGTTCCTAAAAAAGAAAAGGGGGTTATTAGATATATTGTTGGCGGAACCATTTTTGGTTTTGGCTGGGCACTTATTGGGGCCTGTCCCGGTCCTATGTATATTCTTTTAGGTACCGGTGTTTGGAGTATGATTATTGTAATTGCGGCTGCAATACTAGGCACTTTCATTTATGGGGTATTAAAAAACAAACTCCCTCATTAATATGGATAGCACCCAAATACTAGGATATATTGGCGCATTGATTGTTGGATTAGTTTTAGGGCTAATTGGAGGTGGCGGTTCTATACTTACGGTTCCGTTGTTAGTGTACCTTTTAGGCTATAGCCCTATTACAGCAACAGCCTACTCCCTCTTTATTGTAGGAACATCTTCAATGGTAGGTACTTACCAAAAATATAAAAAAGGAATGGTAGATTTTAAAACAGGTTTAGCATTCACTTTCCCCTCATTCATTGCCGTTTATTTGACACGCCGGTATTTGGTACCCAATATACCGGATACTATTTTTTCGGTAAATGGTTTTAATATCACCAATGACATGGCTATCATGGTATTCTTTGCTTTTATCATGTTTTTAGCAGCAATTTCAATGATAAGGAAACGAAAAGAGCAATCAGAAACCTCTGTAAAACAACCTTATTACCAAACCTTTATGCAAGGTTTGGTAATAGGTACTGTAACAGGTCTTATAGGGGCCGGCGGTGGTTTTTTATATGTTCCTGCACTGGTACTTTGGGCTAATATTCCAATGAAAAGAGCGGTAGGAACCTCATTGATTATTGTAACTATTAATTCATTAATAGGTTTTACAGGAGATATGCAAACTTTAGAAATAGAATGGTTGTTTCTTTTATCTTTTACATTAATAGCTATATTAGGAATTATCCTGGGGGTTTTTCTTTCAAAGTTTATAAGCAGTCAAAAGTTGAAAAAAAGCTTTGGCTATTTTGTTCTTATAATGGCAACCTATATTATCTACAAAGAGTTAAGATAGCGTAATGTGACATTAGTCACAGAGTATACCATTAAGGTTTAGTAATTTTGGATAAAATTATTTCGAGAGGTAAGCAATTAATTCAAATACAATAATAATTCTAATAGCATATTACGTCTTACAGAATTAAAAATAACATACAAATGAAAATTGAACAAATATATACAGGATGTTTAGCTCAAGGAGCCTATTATATTGAATCAAATGGTGAAGTTGCTATTATTGATCCTTTAAGGGAAACACAACAATATGTAGATAAAGCTGAATCTGAGGATGCTAAAATCAAATACATATTTGAAACACATTTTCATGCTGATTTTGTTTCGGGTCATGTTGACTTAGCTAAAAAAACGGGAGCTACTATTGTGTATGGCCCCGGTGCAGAAACCACTTACGATATTCATACTGCCAAAGATAATGAAGTCTTTAAATTAGGACATGTAACCATTAAAGTGTTGCATACTCCCGGACACACCTTAGAGTCTTCTACTTTTCTGTTAGTTGATGAGAACGGAAAGGAGCACGCTATCTTTTCAGGAGATACTTTATTCTTGGGAGATGTAGGCAGACCTGACCTTGCCATCAAATCTGATTTGACCAAGGAAGATTTAGCGGGGATGCTTTATGATTCATTGCGACAAAAAATAATGACACTTCCGGATGATATAATTGTATATCCTGCACATGGAGCCGGGTCTGCATGTGGTAAAAACTTAAGCAAAGAAACCATTGGTATATTGGGTGATCAGAAAAAAACCAACTATGCATTAAGAGCCAGTATGACTAAAGCTGAATTTATAAAAGAAGTTTTAGACGGTATTGCGCCTCCTCCTCAATATTTTGCAAAAAATGCTATGATGAATAAATCCGGGTATGATGATTTTGATTCTATTTTACAAAAAGGAAATACACCTTTAACTCCTGAAAAATTTGAATATTTGGCAAATACTGAAGGAGCCTTAGTTCTGGATGTAAGAACAGAACAAGATTTTGTTAAAGCACATATTCCAAACTCTATTTTTATAGGATTAAATGGAGGTTTTGCTCCTTGGGTAGGCGCATTAATTACAGATTTAAAACAACCTATTTTATTAGTTACACCCAGTGGAAAAGAACAGGAAACCGTTACAAGGTTATCTCGTGTTGGATACGATAATACATTAGGTTATTTAAATGGTGGTATCGAATCGTGGAAAGCTACAGCGAAAGACATTGAAAGTATCACTTCCATTCCTGTAGACCAATTTTCTAAAATATTTAACAGTGATCGTATTAATGTTCTTGATGTTAGAAAAGACGGAGAGTATAAATCTGAACATTTAAAAGGAGATCAAATCAAACACTTTGCTCTTGATTATATCAATGAAAATATGAATGTTATTGACAAAAACCAGGAGTATTACATACATTGTGCCGGTGGGTATCGCTCTGTTATTGCTGCTTCTATCTTAAAAGCCAGAGGGGTTAATGTTATTGATATTGCGGGAGGGTTTTCTGCAATTAAAAATTCTGATCTGCCTACAACTAACTATGTTTGTCCTTCAACTTTATAATACTTGGAATTTATGCAAGCACGTATTGAAATACAAAATTTAAAATGTAACGGTTGCGCCAATACCATTAAAAACAAATTAGCTAATCTGGAAGATATTTCAGATTTGCATATAAATACAGAAAGCAGTCTTGTTACATTTGTTCATAAAAATGATTCTACTCTTTTAGAGGTAAGACAGGTATTAAACAAAATAGGATATCCGGTTGTAGGTAGCAAAAATGCCCTAACTACAAAAGCTAAGTCTTTTGTTAGTTGTGCAATAGGACGAGTGAGTAATTAACACTTAAATGATCTCGGCACTAAGCCCTGCCTCAAGAAGCATTGAACAACGCGGCTTTAAATCGTCATACTCCCCTGTTTTCACAGTACACTTACCCTTATAATGCACAAGTAGGGCACATTGTTCTGCTTGTTCTGAAGTATGGTCACAGGCATATATGAGGGTTTCAATAACATGGTCAAACGTGTTTACATCATCATTGTGCAATACAATTTCATTTAGTTTTAAAACATCTTCTTCGAGTAGTAGTTCTTCAGATATTTTCTCTTTTCCACTCATAGTGCTAATAATTTTGGAGATAAATCACTCCACTAATTTAAAAATTTTAAGGACACCCAGTTATTTCTTTCCAGTTTTTCTATAAATTTTAACAGATGCTTTTCACATTCAGCCTTAATAATTGGAATATCATCATTGTAAAAACCACTTAAAAACAAGGTTCCGTTTTTATTTAAACACGAGGTATAAATTGCCATGTCCTGTAATAAGATATTACGATTTATATTGGCTATTATAATATCATAGGTCTTTCCCTTAAGAACAGAAGCATCACCTTCTATAACCGTAATATTTGTACAACGGTTGCGTTCAACATTTTCTATACTATTTAAATAACACCAGTTATCATAATCAACTGCATCAATAGGCTTTGCACCCTTTAACTCTGCTAATATAGCTAAGACACCTGTACCGCACCCCATATCTAAAACCGATTTGCCCTTCAAATCATTCTTTAAAAGCTGCTGAATCATCATATGAGTGGTTTCATGATGCCCCGTTCCAAAGCTCATTTTAGGTTCTATAATAATATCATAATCTGTATTGAACGATTCATGAAATGGAGCCCTAACAGCACAAACTCCATCCACGACTATAGGGTTAAAATTCTTTTCCCATTCTGCATTCCAGTTGGTTTGTTCTATTTCTGAAAAGGTATAGGTTATTTCAAATTCATCTGAATTTAAAATGTGGATATTGTTTAAAATAGCATCATACCAATCATCCTTTTGAATATATGCAGTAACACCTGTTTCGTTTTCTACAAAACTCTCAAAACCAGCATAACCTAATTCTGCAATCAAGATTTCCACAGCTGGCTGTAAGGGAGCTACTTTAAACTCGTAACCCATATAAATGATGTTGGACATGGTCTGTTTATTTTTTGACCACAAATATAGATGTTAATATTACAACAACTCCTTCTCTAGTGCTATTTTAATTATCCCTACACTGTTTTTTGCTCCTAGTTTACTCATAATGTTCATACGATGTGTTTCTACAGTTTTAGGGCTAATAAATAATTTTTTTGAAATTTCCTGAGTGGTCAACTCTTCCGAAATAGCAACCAAAACATCGTGTTCGCGTCTCGTTAAATTCGGTTTTAAACCATTATCTGAGGCGGTATTGTTCTGACTCCATAGTTTCTTATGGATATCCTTTTGTAAAAATAGTTCTCCCGAAAGTACAGTTGTAATAGCTGTAATGAGCTCTAATTTGTCCGTATTTTTCAACAAATACCCGTGCACGCCATTTTTAAGCATCCGCTTTACAAATGAAATATCTTCAAAATTTGTTAAACCTATTATTTTTAAATCAGGATGTTTTTTAAGCAACTGCTTACTTAAATCTATACCATTTATATCTGGTAAATTAATATCTAACAATAACACATCAGGGTTATCATTTGAGATGTTTTCTATAGTTTCAGAAGCATTTTTATAAGTACCGACACAGGTAACTTCTGAGGTGTTTTCAAGCATAGAGACTATGCCCTGTAGCACCATTTCATGGTCATCTGTTATTGCTATTTTAGTTACCATTTAATTTATCTTTATCAATATCTATCGTATAAGAGGTTCCGTAGTTATTAGATATAAAATCTGTGGTAGCATTTAAATAAGCTACTCTGGATTGTACATTACTTAAACCAATGCCGTCACTTTCTAAATTATTTTCATCAAAGCCTTTTCCATCATCTTCTACTGTAATTTGTATAATGTTATATCTAGAACTTATCTGTACATTAATGCTAGATGCTTCCGCATGTCTTATGGCATTTGTTACCAATTCCTGAATGATTCTAAAGGCATTAACCTCGGCTTTCTTAGGCAAATCTATAGCCTCTCCTAAATGCTGAAACGTGATGTCTAGGTTTGGGGTGACATCATTCAAATTACCGCAATATATCAGAGTTGCTTCTTGTAAGTTAAAGTTTTCCAAGGATGGTGGAATTAAATTATGAGAAATGGCCCTCACCTGCTTACAAGAATCATCTATCATGGTAATGGCCTCCTTAATCACATTATTATTCATTTCTAAAAGTGATGATAGTTTATACTTGATAGCTGATAAATCGCCATTTACTCCATCATGCAATTCTTTAGCCACCCGTAGGCGTTCTTTTTCCTCTCCTTCAATTAAAGATTCTAAGGTTTTTATTTGAAATTCACGCTTTAAAGTCAACAACTCTTGATTTTTCCTTTTTTGACGTTGCTTAAATAAAAATACCAATAAAATTGTTGCCACTACTAAAAACACAATAGTACCCAACATGTAATAGTTTTGGGTTTTCTCTTTTTGAATTTCAGCTTCTTTGCCTTTGAGTTCTAATTGTTGGGTAGCAATTTCGTTGTCTTTCTTAGCCGTTTCGTATTTAGTTTCAATCTCATTAATATTTTTCAGGTTTTCCAATTTTAGAATACTATCTCTGTAAATCGAATGCGCTTTAAAACTTTCCAACGCCTCTTTAAAATTATTATTGGCCAAACTTGCTTCACTTTTTGCATTATAAACCTCTGAAAGCAATGCCAAATCATTTACCTTTTTGGCATGAAAGCTTGCTTTTTCAAAATGGAAATTCGCCAATACCTTTTTCGAAAGCTTACTATAACAAATAGCTAATTCTAAATGAGTTTCTACTATTTCATCCTCATCTTTAAGTCTTTCTCTAATTTCAAGAGCCTTTCTTAATAAAGCTAGAGCTTTTTGAGGCTCTCCTTTCTTTTCGTAAATTGCTCCTATATTGTTATAGTTTCTCGCTATTTCTTTACGATTTTCATTCTTGATATTTACCGACAATGACGAATTAAAATATTCTAACGCTTTATCGTACTGTTTCAATTTTGAATAGCTCCCTCCAATATTATTAAGGATTGTTCCTAGAGCATAATTTATATTTGGATTCTCCGAATTCTTTGAAATCTTTTCTGCCTGAAACCCATACTCTAAGCTTTTCTCATAATCTTCTATAATGGAGTATACATTGGCTAGATTAAGAAGCTTAATAAACTTACCATATTCGTTGGAATTCTTCTCATCGTAAGTAATTCCTTTAAAGTAAGTTTCGATAGCCTTTTCATAGTTTCCTTCAGATTTATATAACATCCCTAAGGAGGAATATATTGCAGATTTGTCTAGTCTCTTTTCATCAAAAATCTTGTATGATTGTTTATAATAAAACCTTGCAGAATCATAACGATTGGTAAACAAAAATGCATTACCAATATATAAATTGGCTTTTGCTTCAGTTTTTACATCATGAACTGCTCTGGATTTATTTAACGCCTTTTTGCCATAAACTAAAGCACTATCTGTATTTTCATATAAATAGTAATACGCCAATTCATTCAACGTTTGGGAAATTATGGTATCAGCTTTACTATACTTGAGTTCTACTTTTAAACTATCAATAATTTTGTTTGTCTGTGCTGCTAAACATAAACTAAAAATAAGGCAAAGGCTTACGCTAATTACTTTTTTCAAAAGGATAAAATTTATTTATTAAATGTAATAAAAATATTGACTATTAATGCTTAATCAGTTTACCTGATTTTAAGATAACGGTTTTGTTTTTAACTACATAGAGGTATAGTCCGTTCTTAAGATCGCTAATATTGATTTTAGCCGCATCTAAATCTAAAATTTTCTATTCTTTTTACCTTCTTCCCAAACACATCATATAATTCTAATGACACATTTTTATGGGTTTCATTTAACTTTAATATAAACATATTCTTAACAGGGTTTGGATATAGTCTTATCTTATTCTCTACAACATCATAATCCTCAATATTCAAGGTTGTGGCGCATTTACCATCGCTACCTGCGTTATAAATACTTTGAATTTCTGATTCTGATAATGCTCTATTATAAACCCCTATTTCATCTACCTCACCGTGAAAAAAATGATCGTAATCGTATTGCGCATTGGTTGGGTTATGATACTGTGCACCAATAGTTAATGGTAAACCATCTGCACTTTCAGGCAGATTTGAAAATGAAGTCCACCCAAAATCAAAGCCATCGGCATACACTATATGTTGATTACCCTGACGCACATAAGCGTAATGGTGCCATTGTGAATCTTCATAGGCCGGACCATTAGTAATTACATTGTTTCCGTTAATGTCTTCAAACAAAAACTCCGTTAAATCGTTCTCAAAACGCATGGCAAATACTGCAGGCTTGTCATCAGGCACATAACCAGCTCCTTTACAGATAACTGTTTGAGACCTGTTAGCATAACCTATTCGACGTACCCATAATTCTATTGTAAGATCGCCTGTAATGTTTAAGCTTGCACTATTGGGTACTATAACCACATCATCTACACCATCAAACAAAAAGGCTTTATTTACAACCCCAGAGGTATAAGACACACCGTTAAGTGGGGTTCCATCATTGCTACCTACAGAATCATTGGCATTATCTTCTCCTGCCCACCAACTTATTAAACTATTTGGTGGTGCTACACAATTTAAATTTTGTTCAACTTGATTATCTAATTGACTTTTCCCAATGAATCCTTCAGATACTCCAAGTGTATTTACGGAATACTCATTAATAACTACTTCGCCAATCGTTGATACTACAGAGACCGTTGAAACATTAAAGCTTCCGCCTCCACTATCAACACTAAACACTTTTATATCTACCTGCGTAAAGGAAGACTGACAAACAATAAGTACCAAAACTAATGTAATCCTTCTCATTGTGCTTATTTTTTATAAACTACAAAATTGAATTCCTTGTCTGATAATATCCCGGAAGCATTATAAGTACTTATGGTGATGTAATTTTGAGCTCTGTCTGTTTTCACAAATCCTAAATTATTCAGAGAAGCCATAACCATGTAGGACACATGGCTGGGAGGCGGATTATTAAAGGTAATTCTATATACCCCTAAAGCCATTTTTTGAACAATAAAACCTCCTGAAGATGCAACGGATTTAACACCGCTGGAGGACACCATACCATAGATGTAGGCTTTCATGTCTGCATCACCGGAATCTTCGGCATGAATTTCATCGGTTTCTAAATCGCCATTAATCGTTGTGTCCCCATTTACTGTTGTATCACCTGTTTCTAATACTACTAATGCATCTTTCCTTAAAGTAGGATCAAATCCATTACCGATTACAAAAAGGCGCCTGGGAGAACCTGTATCATCTGTACAAAACTTACCTATACTTATTTGATGATCTGCATTGGCAATATTACCAACGCCTAAGGCAACTGCATGAATTCCTGAAGCAACGTTGTTTAGTCCTATAGCTACCGAAGATCTTCCGGAAGCTAAGTTCCCACTCCCTCCTATGGCCATAGACTCTCCTCCTGAGGCAACATTATCCCTTCCCATTGCTATAGCATGACTACCAGAGGCCTCTGCATAGTCCCCCATAGCAAATGTTACATCTCCTGAAGCTGTAGCATAATAGCCTGAGGCCAAAGCAAACCGGCCGGATGCTTCTGTATTATTTCCCATGACCGCAGACATTCTTCCGGATGCGACAGTATTTATTCCGGATGCAAAAGCCCCTTCTCCTGTTGCCCCTTTATTTGATGGTGAGGTGGTTTGCACGGACAAATCCACTGCATTGGCTCCAATAGTGCCGTAGGCCGCATAATTAATATTGGATAACCTATACCCCATATGTCCGTTAACATCATCTTTAACCTTTACAAGATGGCCTGCTGCTTTCCAATGCGTCCCTGAGTTACCCGCATTCATTGCCAATACTTGCCCTTGTTCTCCTTTGGTAGCAGGCAAGGTATACCCGGTATCATCATTGGCAGTATCTATGGTTAATGAACCATTTATTTCTGTATTACCGCTTTTTTTAATGATTAGCGCATCACTTTCATTACCTGCGCTGCTACCGTTACCTATAACAAATAACCTATCATTTAAGTCCCACCCTGAGCTTAATCCCGGAACATAAACAGTATTATATCTACCGATTGCTATTTCTGAGTTGCTTCGCGCGCTTGTACCCCACCCCAATGTAGTAGAGTGATCGGCTGCAGAATAATTACTACCTCCAATTGAAGTGGAATACCTTCCATTTGCAATGTTATTATAGCCTATTGCCGTTGCATAATTATCTAATGCTTTAGACCCATATCCCATGGCCACACCAAAATCTACGGCTTCTGTTATTTGGCCTAGTGCTACGGAAGCCACCCCTGTGGCCTTAGTATTATCTCCAGCTGCAAAAGCACTCTCTCCTGTGGCACCTGAGGTTTCAGATTCATAAGACTGATTGGACAAATCAATAGCGTTAGCGCCTATATCTCCATGGTGGGGTGCCGGTGAATCTATCAGCCGATAACCCGTATTACCATTTTCTATAACCTTTACAAGGTTTCCTACATTAGGAATAGTACCCGTAATAGTGCTGGCTGTTTTGGCATGTAAAGCATAGGGTACATGTTTAAAAGCCGTGGTTCCTAAGTTTTCAATACCATTACCTTTGTTTATCTGTACTTTTAGATACTGCTCTTTGGTCCAATCTATAGTTTCAAAATCTCCTAAGGTTGTTGTGCCTTCCCCTATATCCGTTACTATTAAACCGTTTTCATCCGTGGTTAAGACATGGGTTTCAGCATAAACATTTGTAATTGCTTCTTCAATTATGGTAAAATATAACGTAATTTGTTGATTTTGTATAACAGTACCATCATCATAAATCACAGCTTTGTAATTAATCCCTTGTTGACCGAAGTAAAGGGCTGGAAAGAACAGAAAGAGTACTATGAGCTTTTTCATTCTAGTATTTTTTTGCTTGCTCTTCTCCTTCGCCGTCATCTATTGACTCTTGACAGACTATATTTCTGAATACTGATGAAGTATTTCCGTTAGGATCTGTAAATTCAAAAGTTACTGTATATGTTCCGGGTTCTAAAGTTGAAAAGGAGGTATAAACCTCAAATGTGGATTCTGAATGTGAATGAACAATGTCTCCGTTAACATTAGTTATAGTCACTGAACCGCTGGCAATTTTATTATTGTCTGTTGCAGTAGCATTCGCTATTATATATGTAATGACCTCTGTACTATCCTCAGTATAAAAAATGGCATTGTCATTTGGAGAAAGCACTTCTATGACAGGAGCTTCATTATCATCCTCCAGTTCGTCAGAACATGTACACTGCACAAACAAACTACTAAATATCATTACTAAAAGGGCAAATTTTAAAATTTTCATAAGACTTACTTTTATTGATTAATAACTATTTGCAAGTTACTTTCAGCCTTATAAAAAAGAGTAAGGGCATTCCCTGATTTATAAAAAATCAGGGAATACCCTTACTTGGTATTTGCTACTAAAAAATGCCTTGTTAAATGCTTCTAACAAGACACTTTTATGATTTTTATTTTAGCGTTAGGGATTAAGGTAACGCCAAATAAATTATTTAAAATGCATTTACAATAGCGAAGAAATCCTCTGCCTTAAGTGATGCACCACCTATTAAGCCTCCATCAACATCTGGTTTAGAAAAAATCTCCTCAGCATTTGCCGGCTTAACACTTCCTCCGTATAGGATAGACATATTATCTGCAACCTCCGTTCCATAAGTATCTGCTAATGTTTTTCTAATAAACGCATGCATATCCTGAGCTTGCTCCGGACTAGCCGTTTCTCCTGTACCTATAGCCCAAACCGGCTCATAGGCCAAAACAATATTTTGAAAAGCAGCGGCCTCTAAATGAAATAGTGCATTTTTTATTTGACTCTCAACCACAGTTTCTTCATTACCTGCTTTTCTATCTGCCAATTCTTCTCCAAAACAAAAAATAACACGCATCCCTTTAGCTAAAGCTGCATCAACTTTTTTAGCTAGCATCTCATCGGTTTCATTAAAATACTCACGACGCTCACTATGTCCTAAAATAACAGTGTTTACACCTATACTTTTTAGCATATCTGCACTAATTTCACCAGTATAAGCTCCATTTTCCGCAAAATGCATGTTCTGTGCTATAACTTCAATGTTTGAACCTTTGACACTATTACAAGCCTGAGACAAGTTCACTGCGGTTGGAGCAACCATTACCTCTGCATTTGTTGTCTTTTCCTGTGCTTTTAAATCTGTAATAAGTGCTTCTGTTTGTGATAAATCATTGTTCATCTTCCAGTTTCCTGCTACAATTTGTTTTCTCATAATTGTTTTTAACCTTCTTCACCAAAAGGCTTTTTATTATTTGTTAATATTAAAATGCAAAAGTAATTATTTTAAAGCTTTGGTTACCTGATTATCATCAGCTTCTATAGCTTTAAACAATTTTATACCCCCTTCAGGGCCAACAACCATATATCTTGGTATCCAATCCAAATCAATGAATTTTCCCAAAGGCCCTTCCCAACCTGATTTCATATAGTAATGCTCCCCTTGAACGTCATATTTTTTAATTCCTCTTTTCCACGCACCTTGCTTCCTGTCTAAAGACAAAAAGATATAACTCGCCTCCGGATACTCTTTTTGTAATGCTTTTACTTTTGGCATACCTTTTATACAATCTCCACACCACGACGCCCAAACATCAATAACTATTGATTTTCCTTTGTGTTGTTCTAAAATATCTTTAAAAGCAATAGTATTACCCTCTAAACTTATAAAGGTATCATTTAAAGCTTCTTCAGAAAATTTAGTAGGTGTTTCTGTATTACAACTTAAAACACTAATTAATAAAACCAGTAAGTAGTTCATCTTTTTCATTTTTAATGTGTTTGTTTTTATGCCTTATCAGTCTTTATATTTACATTGAACTAACATATGCAACAAACTATTCAAGTTTAACTTTGGGATCCAACCAAACATAGATTAGATCTACAAAAATATTGATAATTATAAATAACAAGGCAATAATTAATACTGACCCCATAATAACTGGCAGATCTAAAGTATTTAGGGCGTTTACTATTTCTTTTCCAAGGCCATTCCACCCAAAAATATACTCTACAAAAACTGCTCCTGCCAACATTGAGGCAAACCAACCTGATATTGCAGTAACTACAGGGTTCAATGCATTTTTAACCGCATGCCTTTTTATAATTTGAAATTCACTAAGCCCTTTAGCCCTGGCCGTTCTAATATAATCCTGATTAAATACCTCTAATAATGAATTACGCATCAATTGGATTACGACTGCCAACGGACGAATGCCTAAAACAATAGCCGGTAGTATTAAATTTTTCCATTTGATTTGCATGGCTTCTCCAAAATTATCAAGTGCATAAAGGCTTCCTGTCATTTCTAAATTGGTATATTCATGAAGTATATAACCAAAAAACCAGGCAAATAAGATGGCACTAAAAAATGACGGGATACTCATTCCCAATGTACTTAGAACCTGAATAGTTCTATCCAGCCATTGGTCTTTATATAATGCCGAAACAATACCAAGTAAAACTCCTAAAATCATAGCTATTATTATTGCCGAAACTGCCAATACAAATGTATTTGGTAGTGTTTCGCCCAAAACCTGGCTTACAGATTTGCCTTGCTTTGTAAAAGATTCTCTTAAATATGGATATTTCAATATCACAGTTGTTTCTCCTATTGAAAATAGTTTTTTCCCATTATACTTTCCTATACTCATAAATGTATAATCCTTTGGATTATTAGAATGAAATGAGAGTGGAGACAAATCATTTATATAGTATAAATATTGTGTGCTTATTGGTTTGTCAAATCCATATTTTTGCTTAATTAATGCCAATTGTTCACTATCTTCATTTTGCCCTAGCATCATTTGTGCCGGATCACCGGGAAGTACATTAAATAAAAAGAAAATAACTGTTATTACTCCAAATAATGTGAGTATAGCATAAAAGACTTTATGTAATAGATAGTTTATCAGTTGTTTATTGTTTGGGAACTATAAAGGTTATTTTTTATACTTTTTGCTTTAATCATCTTTTTATGCTTTATAATTCTAAAAGCTCAATATCATTCCAATGTACTTTTTGCTTAATAGTACCTTTATTCAGTTCTAAAACCCCCGGATTAGATCGCACTACTGTTTTTAGAGCCTTTTCATCGCATAGATAAAAATCAAAATCTAAATTATACGTGTCTTTAATACGTTGTTTGGCATCTTCACCTGATGCCGTTAATCCTATAATTTTATAGCCTTTCTTCATCGCCAGGTCTTGTAAAGATCTTAATTTTAAAGCCCCATTTTTTTCTATTTTTTCCAGGCTATAAGATATAACCACAATTAAACGGGCTTCATTTAAAAAACTTTCAGTAAGATCTTCATCAGTACTTTCTATCGAGAAATCATAAATAGGTGGTTGATACCCTTCTTGAATAACTTTGGTATCAACACCAATAAAGTCGCCTTCAACCGAAGGATATGAGCCATTTGTTTTTATAACTTTTTCTTCCCCATTAACGTTAAACGTCCATGTATATTCCTGAACAGGTTTTGGAGCATCTTCAGGAACTGACATCCCCTCAGTGATGTTTGCTCCTATTTTATAGGCTCTAAAGTCTATTACCGGTAAATGCTCCAGTACATGATATCCAAACCATAAACTTAGTATAAAACTCAATAGCGCCAATACTGTTGTTGGTAATTTACCAAATATGGGGGTAATGTATTTAACCCCAAAGAACAACACCAAAATAAAGGCCAATAATACAATATCTTTAGTAAAACTTTCCCATGGTGTTAATTTTAATGCATCTCCAAAACAACCACAATCCTTTACCTTATCAAAATATGCTGAATAAAACGTTAAAAACGTAAAAAACAAAATCATAAGCAATAAGCTCCATACTGTGAATTTTGGCTTATAGCCTATCAATAAGAAAACTCCTAAAACAACTTCAAACACCACAACCAAAATAGATATTCCTAACGCATAGGGCTCTAAAAAAGGGATATTTAACACATCATAACCAAAATATTCCTGTAATTTATATGAAAACCCAAGTGGGTCGTTCAGCTTTATAAACCCTGAGATAATGAATAAAACCCCAACAAATATTCTACTTAATGCTACTAATACTTTCATTATGATTTAAATTTTTAAAAAATTGGAATTTATTCTGAATCCTGCTCAAGTAAAATCATGGCAAATATGGCATAATTAATCATATCTTGATAATTAGCATCAATGCCTTCACTAACCAGAGTCTTACCTTTATTATCTTCAATTTGTTTAACACGTAATAACTTTTGTAAAATTAAATCGGTTAAACTACTTACTCTCATATCCCGCCACGCTTCACCATAATCATGATTCTTATCCTCCATGAGCTGTTTTGTTATAGCTATTTTTTCTTCGTATAGCTTTGTGGCTTCTTCAGTAGACATATCAGGTTGCTCAACAACACCCTTTTCTAATTGAATTAGGGCCATAATACAGTAATTTATAATTCCTATAAATTCACTTACTTCGCCTTCATCAACTTTTCTAACTTCATTTTGCTGTAAGCTTCTAATGCGCTGTGCCTTAATAAATATTTGATCTGTTAGAGAGGGCAACCTAAGGATTCTCCATGCACTTCCATAATCACTCATTTTCTTTATAAATAAACTTTTGCAAGTTTCTATTATGGCATCGTATTGTTTTGAAGTATCTTGCATGTATAAATATGAATTTTGTGTAAATTTCGTATAAATAATTAAAACCTTCAAAGTTTCCGGTTTAAAGTTTTAAACTATGTACAAACACCATACAAAACAGTATAAATGACTATAAATTGTAAAGGGCAACTCATTGATTTATCCACTCCAAAGGTCATGGGAATATTAAATATTACTCCAGATTCTTTTTATGATGGCAGTATCTATAAAAATGAAAGCGATGTATTAAATCAAGTTGAAAAAATGCTTTCTGAAGGTGCCACTTTTATTGATGTTGGAGCTTACAGTTCCAGGCCAAATGCCAATCATGTTAGTGAAGCTGATGAATTGAAAAGAATTTTACCCATTGTTGATCTGATTTTAAAAGCGTTTCCTGAAACTTTATTGTCTATTGACACATTCAGAAGCCAGGTTGCCAAACAATGTATTGAGACCGGAGCAGCATTAATTAATGATATCTCTGCCGGAAACCTGGACCCCAACATGTTGCAAACCATTTCAGGTTTGCATGTACCGTATATTATGATGCATATGCGTGGTACTCCGCAAAACATGCAACAACAAACTCAATATGATAATTTGACCAATGATATTATACTCTATTTTTCTGAACGTATTAAAGCTGCAAAATCCTTAGGAATTGTAGATCTTATAATTGATCCCGGCTTTGGATTTGCTAAAACCTTAGAACAGAATTATGAGTTGTTGAATACTCTGGAACTTTTTAAAATGATTGAAAAGCCTTTATTGGTTGGTATATCCAGAAAGTCTATGATCTATAAAAAATTAAAAATTTCTGCTCTGGACGCCTTAAACGGCACTACAATATTAAACACTATTGCTCTGCAAAAAGGAGCCTCCATATTACGTGTTCATGATGTAAAAGAAGCGGTTGAATGTATAAAACTGGTTGAATCTTTAAGTGCTTAAAAACTATGAAGACTATTTTACTTACTGTTATCATTTTAACATGCATGTCCTGTGGAAAAGATAAGATTATACAATTACCGGAAATTAGCCATTCAGAGATTACAGCAGTAATGGATGTTTCTGCTGCTTATCTGTTTTATGATGAAACTCAACCGGATAGTGTAGAACTAAACAGAAGAAACCTGATTAGTACAACCAACTGGTTAATTAATGTTGATAAGCGTTTAACTTTAAAACAAGTTATTCCTCATATTCAATTTTTGCAAGAGAAAAAAAGAAACTCCAGCCATAAAAATGAACATGTCAGAAATTATTTTACCTGCCATGATTTAAGTCAAAATAATTTAGGGTTTATCGATTTTACCAATATCACTTATCAGGAGAGTTTCAAAGAAAATATAGCTTCAAAAATTTTAAATACGAAGGATTCCTTAAACATAAAAGCTATAAATTTTAATTTAGATGGCATTATATATATTTTAAACCCTAATACAGAGCCTTTTGTAACAGAATCAAATAAGTATCAACTTATTGATGATTTAAAAAAAGGTGATTCCACAGGATACATACTGTCTTTTAGATTTAACAAAAACTTGTCGTTTCAGGATTATATAACCTATAAATCTTTAATCCTGGATGCTGAAATAAATCACGCCACAATATCAAATAAAGAGTTTCTCGATAATTAACCATATTTTCTTAAATTTACCAAAACCCATCACCATTGGATATCTTTAAAGACCTTTTAAAATTTACCGTTGTAGACATTATCGATGTTATTTTGGTAGCCTTATTACTCTACTACATTTACCGGTTAATTAAAGGTACTGTAGCAATCAATATTTTTATAGGAATCATAATTATTTACGGGGCATGGCGACTGACCGATTTTTTAAACATGGAACTCCTCACCGGAATTTTTGGCGGGTTTATGAAAGTTGGAATCATTGCTTTAATTGTTGTTTTTCAACCTGAGATCAGGAAATTCTTGCTCATGGTTGGGTCTACTAATTTTGGAAGAAGAGGTAAATTTTTACAACATATTAAATTTCTAAAAACTGAAACCGCAGATGAAACTGATGTCAATGCAGTTATTTCTGCCTGCAGTAAAATGTCAATGTCTAAAACCGGGGCATTGATTGTTTTTGAACGCAATAACAACTTAGATTTTTTATCTGAATCTGGTGACGAAATGAATATTAAAGTCACTCAACCCATTATTGAAAGTATCTTCTTTAAAAACAGCCCTTTACATGATGGGGCCATTATTGTGAGTAATAACATAGTAAAAGCCACACGTGTTATTCTCCCTGTAAATAACGAAAAGAATATCCCGCTTCGCTTCGGATTACGCCATAGAGCAGCCATTGGAGTTACTGAAAAAACAGATGCATTGGCCTTAGTGGTTAGTGAAGAAACCGGGCATATTTCCTATTTTAAAGATGGTGAATTTGTTGTTTTTGAAGACACCAATGAACTTAATATCATGATAAAAAAAGATTTAACCTGATCCAGTTCACAAAAACAGCCCCTAGCTCTAACAAGTCATTACTCCAACTCTTGTGGAGGAAAGGTCATTAGAAAACGATTGCCCCTTAAAAATCTTTTTGAACATATAAGTGAAACGTTTTTTAATTATAACATTAAGCGACTTCTTCTTGTAAGAACTGAACCTCATATAAGTTTTTGTAATGCCCGTTCTCCTTTTTAAGTAATTCGCTATGAGTGCCCTGTTCAACAATTTTACCAGCATCCATGACAATAATTTTATCGGCTTTCTTGACTGTTGCCAAGCGGTGTGCAATAACTATTGAGGTTCTTCCTTTTGTTATTTTATCTGTAGCATTTTGAATAAGTTGCTCTGAATATGAATCTACCGAAGATGTGGCCTCATCCAATACCAAAATACTTGGGTTGGTAACATAAGCCCTTAAAAATGAGATTAGCTGGCGTTGCCCTGAAGACAGCATCACCCCGCGTTCCTTCACATTATAATGATAGCCGTTAGGCAAGGTCATAATAAACTCATGAATACCAATAGCTTTAGCAGCCTGTTCTACCTGTGTTTCTGTAACTTCCGGGTGATTTAAAGTGATATTATTTAAAATAGTATCAGCAAACAAAAACACGTCCTGTAACACTACAGCTATTTGTGTACGCAATGAAGCTAAAGTCACAGCTTTTATATTAATTCCATCAATGGAAATAGCACCGTCATTAATCTCATAAAATCGATTTAACAAATTAATTACGGTAGATTTCCCTGCTCCTGTAGCACCAACAATAGCAACGGTCTCTCCTGGTTTAACCTCAAAAGAAATACCTTTCAAAACAGCTTCATCCTCTACATAGTTGAAGTAAACATTTTCAAATTTTAAGTCACCTTCAAAATGTTGAGCCTCATAAGTTCCGTGATCATCTATTTGTGAAGTGGTATCTATAACTTTAAATACCCTGGTAGCAGCTACCATTCCCATTTGAAGCGTATTAAACTTATCTGCTATTTGACGTAGCGGCCTGAATAACATAGGGATAAACATAATAAATGACACCAATACCCCTTGTGTAACCTGACCATCTAACACAACGTTTAAACCACCATACCAGGCCACAAGCCCAATAGTTATAGATGATGACAAGTCTGCCAGCGGAAAGAAAATAGAGTTATACCAAACGGTTTTCAACCATCCCTTTTTATGACGTTCATTAATAGTTTTAAAATTTTCAGATTCTATAACTTCACGTGTAAACAACTGTAAAATTTTCATTCCCGTAAGGCGCTCCTGAACAAATGAATTTAAATTAGATACTTCTGTTCTTACCTCCTCAAATGCCTTCTTCATATACTTCTGAAAAATTCGTGTGGCATAAAGCAATACCGGGAGCATTAAAAAAACGATCAAACTTAGTTTGACGTTGGTATATACCATAACACCAAAAACTACAGACATGGTCAACAAATCTCTTACAATCATAAAAAGACCCTGCCCAAAAATGTCTGCAATACGCTCCATATCTGTAACAGCTCTTGTTATCAGGACACCTACAGAGGAACTATCATAATATTTCATTTTAAATTTAAGCAAATGATCAAAAAGTTTTACCCTTACGTCCATAACCAGGTTTTGTCCTAACCAAGAGGCATAGTAAATAAAAAACAATTGAAAAACGGTTTGAAAAACCAGTACACCAAGCATGATCATGATATAAAACAAAAAATCCTTAGCGTCTTGCTTTGCAATACTATCATCAATGGCATATTCTGTGATCTTTGGTGTGGCAACACTAAATATAGCTAGCATAATCACCAAAACAATCAATGAAAAAAATACGAGTTGATAGGGTTTTATATATTCAAAAAGACGTTTGAACAATTTAAAATCAAAAATATTTTCTTTTGCTTTACTCATCTATAATTTTATATCATCAGGGTATACAATATCAGTTAAATACAGGCCATGAGCAGGAACAGAAAACCCAGCTTTACTTCTGTTTTTGGATTGAATAATACTGTGCAATGCATCAACTTCAATTTTTCCAAGCCCTATATTTATCATAGTACCCACAATGGCCCTTACCATATTACGTAAAAACCTATTGGCCTTAATCACAAAATGAAGCTCATTATCTTTAAAAATCCATTTGGCTTCCATGATGTCGCAATTATACGTTTTTACATCGGTATTAGTCCTGGAAAAGCATTGAAAATCTTTATACTCAAATAGAATTTTTGCTGCAGTATTCATCTTATCTACGTCCAGTTCCTGTTTTATATAATAAGCCTTTTCATAATTAAACACATTCTTGGTTAATGTTATCCGGTATAAATAAGCCCTGCTTAGAGCATCAAACCTGGAATGTGTTTCCGGTTTTACAGCAAAAATATGATGTATAGCCACATCAACAGGTAAAAACGCGTTTAGTTTGTATACCAGATTAGAGTTTTCCAAATGAACTGCTGTATCAAAATGGGCAAACATTTGAGTAGCATGCACCCCGGCATCGGTACGCCCTGCTCCAACAATAGCAGTTTGCTCTCCCAGTAATGTTGATAGTGCTTTTTCTATAACTTCCTGAACGGATATAGCATTGGGCTGATTTTGCCAACCATGATAAGATTTACCATTATAAGAAAGTTCTATAAAATACCTCAACGTGCTTTAATACTTTTGTAAAAACACAAAGATAGACAGATTTGTTATTCTTAAAACACCTCAAGTCTTAATTAAATATTAAAAGATTTTTTTACAGGCATTCGCCATCCGCTTACTTAGCTCTGCTCCATAAAATTCGCTTCTGTTCAATATGATAATGGTATCTTCTATAGAGGTTGCGAGCAAATTGACAAAGAGACTTTACAACGCTTACGGGGTATTCAAAAACTACCTAAAGAAAGTAAAGAACACATATTTGCAATGCTTGACGCATTCATAAAACAATCTAAATTAAAAGCTATTATGTAGCGTAAAAAAACCGAAGCTGTTAAACTTCGGTTTTATATTCGTATTTAAATATTTTTAAGGTTGCAACTCTAAAACTGCAGATTTGTTAAAACTCGTCTTATCGCATCATCTCCACTAGTAATCACTTTATCACTACCGCAGATTTTTCAGTTAAAGAAAAAAATGCTAATCACTCCAAAAAACACAAAGAACTACTTCAAATCTCAAAACCTTCAAGAAAATGAACAATAATATCCGTGATGCCAAAATCAAACTTGCTTATAGCATATAAAAAATATCAACTACTGACCTTTCGATTTTGCTGACCAATTATAAAGATGAAAAGCTTTTTCATTTTCTTTACAAGGATATTCTTTATCATCAACTTTTACACTATCGCAATCTTCTATATCAATTGAATAATAATTATAACTTACTTTTTTTGGTGATGACACGAAAATAGTTTTGTCACTTAATGATATTACTAAGATTTCCCCTTCCATAGAAACATCTTTTATCTTAGAAATAGTATCTCCTGGTTTACCAAAATAATTACCATAAATAGATATAGTACCTATGGTTTGAAGCTCTTTATTTTTAAAAGCATCTATTAGTTTATCTAAATCCATACATATTATTAATTAATCAAATTAGGGAAAGCATTTATGAATTGCTCATAAGTATAAGTATTCCCTGTTGTTTTATCAATGATTTCACCCACCCAATTTTGAGCATCCCAATTTTGAGGCATTAAAATTTCGTCTCCACCACCAGCTAAAGTTTGCAAGCCATCAGAACTCGTTTGAGGTGCTACTTTTCCTATATTCAATGTCTCTCCCGATGGAACGTCTATTTTGGCTTCAAAACGCATAGTATTATTCCATTCATCCAATAATGCTAATTCACTTCTTGTAGCATCTACTTTTGTGGTGGCAAAACCACCATTCAATTTAGCATCTCCTCCAAATGCCCTGTTTAAACTGACTGGTTCGGATGTTTTTACTGTTCTATAAGCACCATCAGTAAATGTATTTGCTACAGAGGGAGGTAAATCTACTTTTGTAATATCAACAACTGCATCATCTATCCTTGTTCCAAAAGCCTTTAAGAAAGCTTTCACAGCATCATCCCCACGTGCAATAACCTTATCCCCTTTTTTAAGAACTAAATTTCCAGCGGCATCCAGGGTTGTTTTAAACCCTTTTTTAGCAGCTTTACCGGCAGCTCTTAAAACACGGCCTAATTTACGGGAAATTTTTAAAGCTTTCCTAAAAATTTTAACCCCTTTTATAGCGCCTTTAACAGCACTCAGTCCGGCAATATCTACAATAAGGCCCGCCATGGCTATTGAGGCGCCCAACACATCTTTATTACCTATAGACCTAAATAATTCTATGGCGTCACTGCCCGGTACAAAACCTTGTAGAGCAAACTAATTTATCAAGTAACCCTGAAAGGCTTAATAGGCTTAACGATATTACCAAGTTTCCTGATAAAGACAAGGGATGTATTTTGTATGCTCTCGATGCTATGATTAATAACGTAAAATTAAAGCTATATAAAAAAACACCTTTACATAAACGTAAAAGTGTTTCCTATATTAAGTTATAGTTTATTGTTGACGCCACTCGTTAAAAACGGGCGGTAGCCGACCGTTTTTAAGATGTACCTTTTAAAGGTGATTTTAATTTAGTAAAGCCATTATGCACGTTTTTTTAAAAGGAAATATGCCCATACAAGTGCAATTAATACAAGAACAATGCCCGCAGGGATACCCCATATATCATTTAAAAGCGTTTTCATGCCTTGCCAGCGTCCTGTAACTTCTAATGTTATTTCGGGATTAATGCATCATTGCCCCAAATACGGTAAAGGCTATTATGCCCATCCATTGTCTTAAAGTGTTGTAATTTTTCATGTGTTTGTATTTATTGTTAATGTAATTGTTTGCTTAAAATGTAACTGCATATTTTATCTACTTTTAAAGTTTAGAATAGAGACCTTTTCTAGTTAAGAAAGCTCCTGACTTTAACTAGTAACAACTAACCTTATTAATCTCTCTGTAATTTATATACTAGAACAACTTTTCTAAGATATTACTTCAACTTTCTCAAAAACACATCCTCTAACACCATTAGTTTCTAATGCTTCTTTTGCTTTATCTGTTACAAAAATCTTACTAGGTGATTCATTTATTCTAAATATAGGAGGTAAATCTTCCGAATAATTCAAAACATATTTTTTAATAAACCTGGCTTTTTGGGGTCTAACTCAGATGGTAAAAAATCAGAGAGTTCATAATTAAAACACTCTTCTCTATTAATTAATGTCAATATTTGATAGTCATCATTTCTTTTTACATCTGTTTTTAGATTACCATTTTTATCAAATACATCCCCTATGTAAATATCTTCTAGCATTATTGCAGGGGTAAAAAAGGCTTCAAAGTTTCCAAAATTTTGCAAAATTTGTATCATTCTGTTATTCAGTATTGGTACATTTAAATCCTAACCTACCCAATAAACCCTTTTTTTTAGGTTCTTCTTTTGGTTTTAAATCATTCATTATAAAATCAAAACCAGTGATATAATTAAAAAAGTATTCACAAGCTTCATACTCTGTATCAAATACTTGTAAGTCATTTTTATTTCCTCTTTCACTAAAAAAAACTTCCCACTTGTTTTGTTCATTTTTTATTATAGAGAATTTATCATCCCAAAAAAACCCTAAAACATAATCACTTTCTCTAACTCCTAAGTCATTGAGTCTTTCTTTGAGAGCATCAATATCTTTAATATTTCTTTTTACTCTAGTACTAGGGTCTTTAAACACAAGATCGTAAAGGTATGTTCCTGCTTCTGATTCTGAAGCAAAAATCTTTAGCATGTTTTTTTCTCTGTTTTTAAAATAAAAAACCTCCCACTTTCCACTTGAATTATTAGCACAATAAGTATTCTCAGAACAGGTCTGATTTATTGAATATGATGAACTATCAACATTTCTCTCTGAGAATATAATTTTTAACTTATTTAGATTCATAAACTTATATTTTTTCAAGAAAGTCATTATCTAATAACCATTGAATAGAGTTTTCAAATTGATATTGAGTACCACCTCCAACTTCATCAAACCAAGGCGCTACTTCTCCTGCTTTTGCTGGAATTGGTTGAATCACTCTATAAGAGCTTAATTCTTCGGTAGTCCCTGGAGCTAATGTTCTTTGACCTCTCGGAGTACCAGTAGGAGAAGTAAATTTACCTGTAGGCTTTCCGTATCTATCAATTCGAAGACCTACTGGTAAATTGATATTTTGAATAGCTCCTTTAAACCCATTATTAGGTGGCCATTTAATATTACCTGCTTCGTCTGTCCACCTTGCTGCTTTTTCAAGGAATTCCTTAACAGGCCCATCCCCTTGGGCGATAACCTTATCCCCTTTTCTAAGAACTAAATTTCCAGCGGCATCCAGGGTTGTTTTAAACCCTTTTTTAGCAGCTTTACCGGCAGCTCTTAAAACACGGCCTAATTTACGGGAAATTTTTAAAGCTTTCCTAAAAACCTTAACACCTTTTATAGCACCTTTAACTGCACTCAGTCCGGCAATATCTACAATAAGGCCCGCCATAGCTACTGAAGCACCCAACACATCTTTATTACTTATAGACCTAAATAGCTCTATAGCATCACTGCCCGGTACAAAACCTAAGACCAGCTCCCCTATTAATGGAGCCATAATTTCTACAAAGGCTCCCCATTCCTGTGCATTTTGTGGCCAGAAGCTACTGTTTTGGTTTAGTTCTTCAGCTATGTCTTCTATTGCTGCTACTTGGGCGGCTTCTTTGGCTATAATTTCAAGCCCTTCTGCATCCAGTTTTTTAAACTCCAGTTGTTCTGAAAAGCCTGTTTGAAGTATATTGCGCCCACAATGTGCTATGGCATTATGATGTGTCAGGTTTAAAAAGGCATCTTGTGCGGCATCGGTTTGGAAGAGTTTGGCAA
Source organism: Alterotamlana spongicola (assembly GCF_035818475.1). Taxonomy (NCBI): domain Bacteria; kingdom Pseudomonadati; phylum Bacteroidota; class Flavobacteriia; order Flavobacteriales; family Flavobacteriaceae; genus Alterotamlana; species Alterotamlana spongicola. Next base: position 2,480,080 of record NZ_JAYMGV010000001.1, on the reverse strand, counting down.
CCTCTAAAGCATCACTGTCATTGGTGAATTGAAGTACTTCAGCTATCCGGTTTTCATAATCTATATAGGCAAAAGCACTGGAGCCCGCAGGAGGTGAATTGCTAAGTAAACCCTGTACCTGATTATGAAACTCCTTTAAGTCTCTTAAATACCGGTCTAAATTAGATTTATTGCCATGTCCTCTGGTATGGTCTATTTGTATCTTGTTACCGGTCGTGTGTGCAAAATTAAAATAGTTGCTTAACTGGGCATTATCTATTCCTGCGGGTACGTTTACACCATTGGCCTGGAACATTTCCCTTATAATCTGCCCTTTATACTCTGGTCTGTGTACATTATCGTTTAAAAGGGCTGCCAGTACATTGTTAAAATAGGTAAAGGCGTCTTGTACAGCTATCTTATTCAGGGATGTTCCCATAGCAATACCTGGATTTGTTGCACTGTTAAATACAGGATTTGCTTTGGATGTATAGTAATCTTTGTCTAGAGAAAAATGTCCGTTACCCAGATACTGGTTTAGTAAATAATTAATACAATCATTTGATGTTTTTGAATAATTGTTAAGCTTAAAATAGTTTGCTATTTCTGCCTTTAGATTAGGCCTTTCTTTTATATATTTTTCATTTCTGCCCCCTAATCCGGCAATGGCAGCGTCTCTTAAAAGTGTATCAGTAGATAGGGTGTTTAAAGCAGCATCAATAGCTTCAATTCTTAATTTTTGCATTTGCGCCTGTGCCGCAGAATACGGGTTTGGTACTCGTTGTCGATGATAATAAGGTACCAGACGCCTCCAATAATCCTTATGGAATACAGATAGGTTTGCAGGACTTTTTCTCAGTGCATAGTTTTCTACATAATTACTGTATCCATAATATTTTAACCGGGTATTTTTAACTATCAAAACAGATACATCTACATCATTTACATATAGCTGCATAAGGTTTAACTGCCTCCATTTATCCCAGCCATAACTGTTATAATAAGACAGTTGTTTGTTATATAACTCATTTAACAACTCATGATTTGGGTTATTGTGAAACGCATTAGAGTTTATTTCATTAAGCACTTTCTGAGCCTTTAATTCTTTATCTAAGCGCCATTGGTTATTAGTAAATTCATGTATTTCAGCTTTTTTTAAAGTATTTATCTGACTTATGGATGTTATTTGGCTTAAAGGGGTACTCTTAAACTTTAAATGCCCATATTGGGTGTTTTTGATTTTTCCGGATTTTATCTCCTTAGCTCTAAAATCTAAAAGTTTAAGGTTTCTAAGGCATCTGGCTCTTGTCTTGTTTTTAACATCTACTTTATTTCTATAATTTCTACTAACCTTACCTATGCTATTTAAAACATTGGTCCTTTCTCTATTTTTATAAATGGCTTTTTGAGCTGCTGTAAAATTTGTGAATTTTCTACCTAATTGCTTTTCTATTTCTTTTTTAAGGATGTTTTTTTGGTCATTGAACCATCGGGTTAACCGTTTATCTCTGGCACGCTGCAATAAGCCGTCTAAGTAAAGAGCGTTGGATAAACCGTGGGTCTTGAATGTAAAATCAGGAACTTTACCGGATTCACAATTGCATGAGCGACTAATGCCTCGATATATGTTTCTTGCATCCGGAGTTTGGTATTCTGCTAATTTATAATGCCTTAAAAAATGTTGGTACTGAAACCTTCTTATTTGTCCAAAACCAGAGATACCAATTCCAATAAACAGAAAGACTATAAGGATGTGTTTGTATATTTTTTTCATTTTGGGGGTTCTATTTTTTTATAATGCGTTTGGTGTGTGTGCTTCCATTTACTGACAGGGTAATGATATGGATGCCTTTTTTAAGTGCTGTTCCATCAAAATAGTAGATATAATCTCCTGGGGTTTGCATTTTATCCTGTTCTATAACATGATACCCGGTGGCATGCAAATCAGATACTTTTACTTGTACAAATCCAGGAGTTTCTAATGTATAGGCTATGTATAAATGGGTTTGAAATGGATTGGGATAGAGTTTTATAAAACTATCTGATTGTTTAGCAAGCTCTAAGGCCGCTTCTTCAGAGAGCATGTTTCCGTTTTCTGTCTTACTTGCTACTTTTTTTGTTAAAACTAAAGCAAACCTATTACCAGGTTCTTTCATGCTTTCTATATAAGTCTCTATACTTGCTGTTAAATAAGGTTTATCGTTATAGGTTTTAAAAGCAAAATGACCTGAGCGTAAATTATAATCTATATATTGTTCTTCTTTAGCATTAAAGTATAGCCGTTTTAGGTTTATTTTTAAATTTTCAAAGAATAGTGTATTGTTGTTATTGATCGCTGTTCCGCTGTATTTGTTTTCATTAAGAATCAATGTATAATCGGTGGTTTCCGCATCTGTATTATAAGTCAATCTTAGTGTTAATGGAAAGGTTTGTTCCACTTGCTTACCGGACCAATCCAGCTTCATTAAAGAACCTTCCCAGCTTCCCTGTAATTGTGTTGCTGAAAATTCCTGATTTGGTGCTATACCAGCATCCAGGATTTTATGTTTGTCTAAATGGGATTTTGTTTTTGTATCTTGAGTTGCTTTTAAATGGAATGTCATACAGTCTAACATCACATCACTATTTTCTATGGGGTTATCTTTTAATAACTCAAGTGCTTTTTGCTTATCTGTTTTGGCACCATAACCAAAGTAATAACAAACACCCAGCCAATGCTTTGCCATAGGATGGGTACTGTTTTTAAAGTGCTTTACTGCTCTTTTATAGTTTTGTTTTACTGCTCCCAGGCCTTTATAGTGCATATAGCCCAGGCTATAAGTTCCTTTAGTATCTCCTAGCCTGTGGGCTTTTCTATACCATCTTTTGGCTTTGTTATAGTTTAGTTTGCACCCTATACCATATTTAAACAAATCACCTAAATCTGAGGCTGCTACTGCCTGGTTTTGTTTGGCTGCTTTTTTTGTTAATTGAAATCCTTTTTTATAATGCTTTGGCTTACCACTATGTAAATATAAACGCGCCATTAATAATTGGGCATTGGGGTTGGCTTGTGCTACACAGGGTTTTAAGTAGTTAATTGCCTTTAAGGAGTCTCTAACTACCTCCGGAGTACCTTCAAGGTATGTGATGGCTTCACGGATATGTACCCCACAGTCTATTACTTTTTTCTGAGCACTAATTGTCATGCTTAAAAACAAACATGTGCAGATGAATTTATAGCTTAATTTTTGTTCCATAATAGTTTTCTTGATTTGTTGATAATCAGGACTAAATCTTTGACTACCAATACAAGATTAAAACAAAAAAGAAAGAAAAAACTTACCATATGATAAATTATTACTTTACATGCCTTTCATTAAAAAAAATATTCTGAAGTGTTTTACAAGGCTTATACTAAACCCATTATCCCTAAAAAATATGCTTTGTTTAATACTGAAACAAATTCGACATAGTATGTTTTCTATCCCATATAAGCACTGTTCTGTATTTTTAAATAAGCCGGTTAAAAGAAAATCCATAACCATTACCTGTTAATGATTAAAACATTTCTATAACTTTACCCGACAAACTTAAAGCTCCAAAAATGACAAACATATTACTCTTATCAGATACTCATGGCTATATAGATCAGGACATACTCAAATATGTAAGGCAAGCTGACGAAGTATGGCATGCCGGCGATATTGGAGATTTAAGTGTTACGGATGCCATAAAAGCCTTAAAACCGCTAAGAGGTGTTTATGGTAATATTGATGACACCAAAGTACGTACAGAATTTCCGGAACATAACCGGTTTATGTGTGAAGAAGTTGATGTATGGATAACCCATATTGGTGGATACCCTCCAAAATATAACAGTAGAGTAAAAGACGGTATTACAAGACATCCGCCACGGTTATTTATTTGCGGGCATTCCCATATTTTAAAGGTTATGCCTGACAAAAAGCTGAATTTGATCCATATGAATCCCGGAGCCGTTGGAAAACATGGGTTTCATAAAACCAGAACCATGCTTAGGTTTACTATTGATGGTAAAAAAATAGATGGTTTAGAAGTCATTGAGTTTCCTGTAAGGCATCCTAAATTATAGTTCAAAATTTAAATTTTTGGCTACAAAATCAATTGGCGAGCCTCAGCAATAAAAATTGCATGCCATATTTTTCATTATAGTTTATTTATACTATAAATCAGTTGTTTTCAAATGATAAATTGTAATTTTGCGCCTATTTTAAAAACATAATTATTTATGAGTCAAGTAAAAGAAAATGATACGGTAAAAGTGCATTACACAGGAAGGTTAAGTAACGGTCAAGTTTTTGATAGTTCATTAGAAAGAGAACCTTTAGAAGTTACCTTAGGTCAAGGTATGCTAATTCCTGGTTTTGAAAAAGGGATCATTGATATGAAGTTAAATGAGAAAAAAACAATCAATATTCCAGTTTCTGAAGCTTACGGCGATATACAACAAGAATTATTATATGAGGTAAAAAAAGAGCAATTGCCACCAGAGATAGCCCCTGAAGTAGGAATGGCATTAGCTTCAAAAGACCCTAATGGCAATGAAGTGCAATTTAGAGTTGCCGAAGTTAAAGAAGATCATATCATTGTAGACGCTAACCACCCATTGGCAGGGCAAGATTTAACATTCGATTTAGAACTTATTGAAATAAAATAAAAAGTGCCTCCTAACCCCTTCTCAAAAGGAAGGGCGTGAGATAAAGTATCAAAAAACCCAAAGTTTTCACTTTGGGTTTTAACGCACTAATACTACTAAGATGTTAGGTTTAACGTAATCTATCTACAGATTTTACAAGATCTTCATCCTTCTTGATGGCCTTATTGGCTAAAGCCAAAAACACGATAGAAACAATAGGGAGAAGCATCCCAATACCTTTCTCAGAAACCGCCGTTTCTCCAGATAAATTTAGAGATTGATACACGAAAAATCCTAGTAAAAAAAAGTTTAATATGATGTTAAGACGCCCCAACATAAATTGAGACTTCCTATTTTTATAGCGAAATATTGTTACCAAAGCAAAAAATGCCGATGTTAAAAAAGCTGCAAACACATAATTAATATCAGCTGCAAATACTTTTACCTGGTCTTCAGTAATCCATAATTCAAAAACATAAATTAGCCCTGCTGAAACTCCTGCAGCACATAATAAGTATATGGTTTGAATACGTTGTAACATATAATTTTTAAAAAACTAGAATGCAAAAATAACAGAATAAATGCAAAAAAATAAAATAAAGTTGTATAATTGCAGTAATAATTCTCAACAACCGCTATAACAAGTGGTTAATTCTTCAGAATAAAAATCATTTTTTTAGAATTACTCAAGATAGTATTCAATACAAAATATTCAATTAAACATCAATGTTTGAAATTTCACAATTAAAAGAAAAAAAACTCACTGATTTACAGGAGATAGCAAAAAAACTGAGCATTCCAAAATACCGTTCGCTTAAAAAGCTGGACCTGGTTTATCAAATACTGGATCAACAAGCTGCAGATCCAAAAGCTGTAAAAGCCGTAGTCGCTCCTGTTGAACCCGTAGAAAAAGCTGAGCCTAAAAATAAAGAAGCAAAACCGGTAAGAAAACCAAGACAACGTGTTCAAAAATCTGTAAAAGAAGCTGAACCTAAAGCTACTAATATTAAAAAGGAAGCTGAACCCAAAGTCGACACATCAAAAAATCAACAAAAAGATCAACAAAAGGAGGAGCCAAAAAAGGATAACAACCCTAGGCAAAAGAACCAAAACGATAATCAGCAACGATCAAATCAAAGAAATCAAAATAAAAACCAGCATAGAAACCAAAAAAATGGTAATGTTGACAAAGGCAATAAAGACAACAGAAACCGTTATCGTGAGCCTGATTTTGAATTTGATGCCATCATTGAAAGTGAAGGTGTCTTGGATATCATGCAAGATGGTTATGGTTTTTTAAGATCATCAGATTATAATTATCTATCCTCACCAGATGATATTTATGTATCACAATCTCAAATCAGATTATTTGGTTTAAAAACCGGAGATACTGTTTTAGGGCATGTACGCCCACCAAAAGAAGGTGAAAAGTATTTCCCATTAATCAAAGTAAGTAAAATTAATGGCCAAAACCCAAATGTGGTAAGAGACCGTGTTTCTTTTGAGCATTTAACCCCTTTATTCCCTCAAGAAAAATTCAATATAGCGGAAAGGCAAAGTACTATTTCCACAAGAATCATGGATTTGTTTTCTCCTATAGGAAAAGGACAGCGTGGTATGATTGTATCTCAACCTAAAACAGGTAAGACCATGTTACTTAAGGATGTTGCTAATGCCATTGCTGCAAATCACCCTGAGGTATATCAAATGATCTTATTAATTGATGAGCGTCCTGAAGAGGTAACTGATATGCAACGAAATGTACGCGGAGAAGTTATTGCATCTACTTTTGATAAAGAAGCTCATGAACACGTAAAAATTGCAAATATTGTTCTTGAAAAAGCAAAAAGGCTTGTAGAATGTGGTCATGACGTAGTTATTCTTTTAGATTCAATTACACGTTTAGCCAGAGCCTATAATACTGTACAACCTGCTTCTGGTAAAATATTAAGTGGTGGTGTTGATGCCAATGCACTACACAAACCAAAACGTTTTTTTGGTGCAGCCCGTAATATTGAAAATGGAGGTTCCCTTACTATAATTGCTACAGCACTTACTGAAACCGGATCAAAAATGGATGAAGTAATTTTTGAAGAATTTAAAGGTACTGGTAACATGGAGCTTCAATTGGATAGAAAAATCTCTAATCGTAGAATTTTCCCTGCTATTGACCTTACCTCTTCAAGTACACGTAGAGATGACCTTTTACTTGATGACGGGACCATTCAACGTATGTGGGTACTGCGTAAATATCTTGCAGATATGAATCCAGTGGAAGCCATGGAGTTTACAAACGATCGCTTTAAACAAACCAGAAATAATGAAGAATTTTTAATATCCATGAATGGATAATCATTAACTACACTAACTAACTAATTAACTAAACTAAATTAGCCTTAACAAAATTTGTTAAGGCTTTTTTATTGCAATGCTTCTCTTTTTTTGATTTTTAAACATTATAGAGATTTTCACTCAAATATCAGTAATATCAGAGCCTTATAAAAAACAACTAAAAATAAAGATAGACGCCAAATAAGAGGAACTTGGCAACAACTTAACGAACACTTTAAGTAGAACAAAGCAAATCATCTAATAGGATCAAAAATCTTAGATTATTTATTATGCAACAACTGAAGCAACTCTTCTTCTGTATACCCGCCAACATTCTTGGGCTTTTGCTTACGTAGTGCTTTTATTCTATCTAATTCCAGTTTTTGGGATTCATTTGAAAATGCATTGGTTACATAGCTAATAACATTCTGAATATCCTCATCTGTAAACTCCACATTCTGAGCCAACCCAGGCATAACGGTATTGAACTCATATAATTTACCATTAACATGAATTGGCCCTGACAAGCCATGTAATATTATCAATACCAGCCTTTCTGTCGATTCTGTTATATACTCTGAATGCTTTAAAGGAGGTGCCAGATTTTCAACCCCTTCTCCATTTATACCATGACAAGTAGCACAAAGATTTCTGAATATATTATACCCCGCCGTTCTGGTATCTGTATTTGATCCTTTTTTAGTATAAATAAAACTCTTTTTATTCTTCTGTTTATTAGAAATTATTGCTTGTAAGTTCTCTAAAAATGCTTCGTTGACAGTATCTATTTTCTGATCATTTAAAAATGACAAGTATAGTTCTTCATTACCCCTTAAGCTATTCATTAAACCTTCTTGATAAATAAGATCGTAATCATATTTATTCAAAAGCTCAAATACTTTTGGAAATAAATCCCGGGGAGAAAGCATCATCCACTCACCCAATGCACTTAAAACATACAAATCTATTTCTGGGTTATTCTTCAATATTAGGTTATCTGTCAATTTAATTAAAGAAGGCATACGGTCTAATGTTGCAAATTGCTCCAACAAAACAAATGCATGACTTATAGGTTGGCTATGGTTATTAGCATAAATAAATTTTTCTAAAACATTATAATTCAAAGCATTCAAACCGTTTAACGTATGCAAAACATGCATTTGAAGAATAGGTTTATCGGAATTATCAAGTGCTTTTAACAATAAAGGGATGGTTTCCTTATCATTATTAAAAATCAACAACTGCTGCGCTTTATCGCGTAACCAACCATTAGAATGATCCAGTAAGCCGACCAATTCTAAGGTATTTAACCTTTCCAGATCAATAGGCTTTGTTAAAGCGCTATTCTTATTCACAACTTTTAAAAGACGTCCCATCCCAATAATAGTATCCAATTGCTTTTCTGCAATTTGGTTATGTAAATAAGAGGTTAAAAACGCTTTGTCCTGAATTATACCTCTATGCATATCAACAATATACATGTTTCCGTCAGGGCCATTAAAAAGGTTTACGGGACGGAAACCTTCATCTGTTGAAGCAATGAATTCTCTACCGGCTACAGCCTGTTTACCACTAATCTTACTAGGTTCAAAGGTTAATATGTTTCGTTTAATCAAATTAGCCTCCGGCGCACAAACAAAGGCATTTTCCAAATAGTCTTTTGGATACTTGTCTCCTCTATACACTAATGGCCCACAAGCTGAAGTAACATTTATCAAAAGGCTATCCTTATCCAATACACCTTTTACATACCCCCTATTTACTGATGTTGCATGTAAAGGGTAAACTCTTTGGCTATCAGTAAGCTTCCTTTTTAAAGCTTCAGTAGGCTTATAGTGTACATTTTTAATTATTGTATTTGGCAAGACAAAATCACCTATTAACTGGGTTGAATTGGTGTTATAATAAAGCCTTCCAAAATTATCTTTACTAATTCCCCACTGACCACGAAAGGTAGTAGGTTCCTTGATCCACGTATTGTTTTTACGCTGATATCTAAAATTGGATTTTGCATTGTAAATCCAATTATCTATGTGCATCATCAAACCATTTGGCTGGTGCTCAACATTTCCACCATCAGAATATAAAGAATCTACCAGCACCTTGTTATAAGGTTTATCATCCTTTATTTCCACAAACCAAAGATTAGGAGGTTCGGCATATAGGAGTCCGCCATAAACATGAGCAATAGCTCGCGGTAAGATTAAACTATCTATAAATACCTTTGAATGATCTGTAATTCCATCCTTGTCATAATCCTCTAAAATAGAAATAACCCCATTAGGCATTTCATCTCCCGTACCTTCTAGGCTTTGCATATAACCTTTCATCTCTACCGTCCATATTCTACCCTTATTATCAAAATCTATAGCAACCGGTGCCTCAATAAATGGCTCTGACGCTACAACCTGTAACTCAAAACCATTCTCTATTTGGTACTGCTCAAGAGAGATATCAGGTTCATTATAAGTTTTTGGTTTGCAGGCAGTAGCTATTGATATCAAAACCAATAATACATATAATTTTAAGCATAAATCATTGCCTAAAAAACGGAACGTAATGAATCTAAAAAATAATCTAATCTGAGGCATCTTTTATGACGGAAATTAAATAAGTAAGGGTAAAAATACTGAATTTATAGAGCATAAAAAAAGGCTTCTCAACAATGAGAAGCCTTTTATATATTATGAGCTTTTAATTCTTATAACGCAGCAACATGCTTTGCTAAACCAGATTTAAGGTTAGCTGCTTTGTTTGCATGAATTACATTTTTCTTAGCTAATTTATCAAGCATAGAAACTACTGAAGGAAATAAAGCTTCAGCTTCTTTCTTATCAGTTGACTCGCGTAATTTTTTGATTGCATTACGAGTAGTTTTATGCTGATACTTGTTAAGTAAACGCTTAGCTTCGTTACTTCTAATTCTTTTTAATGCTGACTTATGATTTGCCATTTTATTCTTTCTTATTAAAATATTGTAGCCCGTAGGGGAATCGAACCCCTCTTACCAGGATGAAAACCTGGCGTCCTAGCCGATAGACGAACGGGCCATTTGTTTTTGAGTGCGCAAAGATAAATTTAATTTGCCAAACTGCAACTTTTAAATTTATTTTTTACTTCTCTTTTTCAAATAACTTCACAATGTTTTCCATTGCGGATGCAAAAATACAACTATTTTTAAATGTTGCAAGAGCAAAATAATCTTTTTTTAAAAAAATTTACTTTACCCTTATTTTGACAGCTTTAATACGCTTTTGCAAACAATACTCTTTGCTTTGAAGGCTTACCAGAATAAATACAAACCCCTTCCTCTTCTTTTCCTTCCAAAGGTATACACCTAATGGTAGCTTTAGTCAATTCTTTTATTTTGTCTTCGGTTTCTGCAGTACCATCCCAATGTGCCGAAATAAAGCCTGTCTTTGCATCTAAAACTTCTTTAAATGCATCAAAAGTATCTACTTCTGTTATATGTTCATTTCTAAAGTCCAAAGCTTTATTAAATAAGGATTCCTGAATCTCTTTTAATAAACCTTCTACTTTATCATTTAAATTATCAAGGGCTACAATTTCTTTGGTTAAGGTATCACGCCTTGCAATTTCCACAGTGCCATTTGCCAGATCTTTTGGTCCGATAGCTATTCTCAATGGCACACCTTGTAGTTCATGCTGTGCAAACTTGGCTCCAGGCCTATGAGTTGTTCTGTTATCAAACTTAACGGTTATGCTTTTCCCTCTTAAATCACTTAAAATGCTATTTGCAATCTCTGTAATAGCATTTAAATCCTCTTCACTTTTATATATAGGAACAATTACCACTTGATTTGGTGCTAAACTTGGAGGTAATACCAATCCGTTGTCATCACTATGTGTCATAATTAAAGCACCCATTAATCTGGTGGATACTCCCCAGGAAGTAGCCCATACGTAATCCTGTTTCCCTTCTTTATTAGCAAATTTCACATCAAAAGCCCTAGCAAAATTTTGCCCTAAAAAATGCGATGTTCCTGCCTGTAAAGCTTTGCCATCCTGCATTAAGGCTTCTATACAATACGTTTCATCTGCTCCTGCAAAGCGTTCACTTTCTGTCTTTAAACCCTGGATCACCGGAATTGCCATAAACTTTTCAACAAAAGTGGCATATACATTATTCATTAACTTTGCTTCTTCTAAAGCTTCCTCCTTAGTTTCATGGGCAGTATGCCCCTCTTGCCATAAAAACTCTGCTGTACGCAAAAACAAACGTGTACGCATTTCCCAACGCACCACATTGGCCCATTGGTTTATCAATAACGGTAAATCTCTATAAGATTGAATCCAACCCCTGTAAGTATTCCAAATAATAGCTTCACTGGTAGGCCTTACTACAAGTTCCTCTTCTAACCGGGCTTCCGGGTCAACACGTAATTTCCCCTTTTTATCAGGATCATTCTGCAACCTGTAATGAGTAACAACAGCACACTCTTTAGCAAAACCTTCGGCATTTTTTTCTTCAGCTTCAAACAAACTTTTCGGAACAAATAATGGAAAATAAGCATTTTGATGCCCGGTTTCTTTAAACATTCTATCCAATTCTGCCTGCATTTTTTCCCAAATTGCATAACCATAAGGCTTAATTACCATACAGCCTCTAACTGCAGAATTCTCTGCCAGGTCTGCTTTGACAACCAATTCATTATACCATTTGGAATAATCTTCTGCTCTGCTAGTAAGTTTTTTGCTCATATTAATTTTTTGGCACAAATGTTGTGACTTAGTTAAATAAAAAATAGTTTAGCAAAACTAACTATTTTTGTGATGTTCAACAATAAAATTCTAGAGATATGCGATTTAACAACTACTTAAAAAGAAAAGCGCCAATAACGGCCTTAATTGGTTTGCTATTTGGTTTAGTTTCATGTGGTTCTTATCAATATGTTGGTGTGGACAATGATGGTATTTATGGCGATCCTGTAGCACAAAATCAAGTTGAAATTGTTGAAGCTCCAAAGGAGAAGCATAGTAATTTCTATGAAAACTATTTTAAAACAAAATCTATAGAATCTGAAAATTTTATTAATGAAGAAGATGCTATTTTTACTGATATAGACTCTTATGAGAACCCTAACTATGCTGAAAATGACACCTTAGTTAATGATTATCAAGGCTATGGTGGATGGGGTCAAACCAGTAATAGTGTAACCATCAATTATGTTGATAACGGCTGGAACAATTGGGGTTGGAATGCTGGCTTTGGCTGGGGATGGAATAGCTGGAGATGGAACCACTGGGGCTGGAATGGCTGGTGGGGATGGAATAATTGGGGTCCCGGATGGGGATGGGGGTACCCGGGATGGGGATATCCACCTACATGGGGAGGCGGCTATTATGGCAGAAGACATCTCTCATATAGTGCCAGTAGAAGAGGAAGTTACTATGCTGGAAATTATAGTAGATCACAGAACGGAAGACGCAGTTCTTTTTATAATGGTTCTACAGCCCGTAGTTCTATTAACGGAACAAGCAGTACGGGAAGACGTAGCTCTGTGAACTCTAAAACCCCTACACAATCAAAATACAACACGTCAAGAAGAAGCAGTGTTGCCAGAAATTCAGGCACAGCATCTACAACATATAGAAGAAGTTATAATTCTGCTACCCCTACTAATAACCGTACATACTCAAGTACAACAAGACGGTCAACGGTAGCCAGAACACCTTCAACAAATTCAACTACAAGATCTTCATCTTCAACAGTAAGAAGAAGCTCAAGTACCATATACAGACAACCGTCTACAACAAGTAGATCAAGTTCTGGAAGTACCTATAGAAGGCCTTCATCTTCAAATAATTCTACTTATTCACCTAGCAGAAGTTCTAGTTCAAGTAGCGGCTCTATGTCAAGATCATCCAGTTCAGGCAGAAGCTCCGGTGCATCAAGGTCTTCTGGTGGAGGAAGAAGACGCTAACCCTAACATAAAAAGAAAATAATCGATATGAAAAAGTTAAATTTACTATTCATTAGTGTGTTATCTATGTCTACAATTTACGCACAAGATATTAGCGACGCACTGAAATATTCGCAAAATGAAATTCAAGGAACTGCTCGTTTTAGAGCGTTAAGCGGAGCATTTGGGGCTTTAGGAGGTGATATGAGCGCTGTAAGTTTAAACCCTGCCGGTTCTGTTGTCTTCAGCCAAAGCCATGCCTCATTCACAGGGTCTAATAGCAGCATTGATAACACTACCAGATACTTTAATGGACTAGTTAGCTCAAGTGATTCTAATTTTACCATCAATCAAGGTGGTGTTGCATTTGTATTTGCAAACCATGACCAAAGGTCTCCCTGGAAAAAATTTGCCTTATCCTTTAACTATGAAAGAACTAACAATCACTATGATAATTGGTACGCAAGAGGTTTAAATACTAATGATGAGGTTTTTGTAAATGATAATAACGAAGTCTTATCTCCTGCAAATTCTATTGCTGGATACTTTTTTTTATCCGCTGATGGTAAAAGATTAGCAGACATCTCAGTTTTACCCGGAGAATCTATAACTGATGCCTATCGAGCTATAGGTGATTCGTTTGGCTTCTCTCATCAACAAGCCTTTTTAGGGTATGAATCTTTTATTTTAGATCCTGAAGTGGATGATGACGAGAACACTTCCTATTTTGCTAATGTTGAACCTGGTTTTTTTGATCATAACTATGCTTACATTGCTACCGGATACAATGGTAAAATGACTTTTAATCTTGCTACACAGTATGAAGATAAATTATCATTAGGAATCAATTTAAACTCGCATTTTATCAATTATAACCGAACTACCATATTGGAAGAAGACAATAATAATGGCTCTATTGTAGATTACATAGATTTTAAAAACAATTTATCTACCAGAGGAGTTGGGTTTTCTTTTCAATTAGGAGGAATTTTAAGGCTGACTCCTGAATTTAGAGCCGGTCTTGTTTATGATTCCCCTACATGGTACTCTATTGATGAGGAAACAACACAATTTATAGACACCAATGAATTGGCTAATCAAGGTTTTGACCCAATAAACCCTAATGTAGTAAATGTTTATCCAAGGTACAGATTGCAATCGCCCTCAAAGATAACCGGAAGTTTGGCATATATATTTGCTAAGCAAGGACTTATTAGTTTTGACTATTCTAAAAAGAACTACAGCAAAACAAAATTTAAACCAACTTCCGATCCGTTTTTTGCTGACCAAAATCAAATAATGAACGATATACTAACCGATGCCTCTACCTACCGTGTTGGAGCAGAATATAAAATACAACAGATTAGCTTAAGAGGTGGCTATCGCTTTGAAGAAAGCCCATATGCAGATGGTGTGACTATTGGAGATCTAACCGGGTATTCGGTTGGAATAGGCATTAATTTTGGCAACACCAAATTAGATATTACTTATGATGAAGCTGAACGTTCTTTTGCTACGCCGCTTTACAGTTTTGGATTAATAGACACCGCATCAATAGATCAAAAAAATTCAAACATTACACTATCTTTGGCTTTCAATATATAAGAAACCCTGATGTAATACTGTTTTAGAAAAGCCTGAACTATTAGTTCAGGCTTTATTGATTTACTAATAAATTATGTAATTAACCACAAATAAAACAGACTAAACCCAAATATTAATTATTTGCTAACACCAGGCATAACAAAAGAGAAATGCTTATCTTTGCAAATTAAATTTTGAGCTTTTACAGATGAAATTTGATAATAATTTAGAAGATTTTGACGCTTTAGGAAACGAGCATATTGGTACTTCAGAAAACACACCATTGCGCAGTGATGCCTTTAAACTTTCAAAGGAAGAAAAAATAGATATCATTAAAGATGATGTGCGTCATATTATGGAAACTCTAGGCTTGGACTTAACTGACGACAGTTTAAAAGGTACGCCTAACAGGGTTGCTAAAATGTTTGTTAAAGAAATTTTTGGTGGTTTGGACCCTAATAAAAAACCAAGTGCTTCTACATTTGAAAACAAGTACAAATACGGTGAAATGTTGGTTGAAAAGAATATTACCGTATACTCAACTTGTGAACACCATCTTTTACCTATAGTTGGAAGAGCTCATATTGCATACATCTCTAACGGAACGGTAGTGGGCTTATCCAAAATGAATCGTATTGTAGACTATTTTGCTAAACGCCCACAGGTTCAGGAACGTCTTACCATTCAAGTGGTTAGAGAACTTCAGGACGTATTAGGCACAAAAGATGTAGCTTGTGTTATTGACGCAAAACATTTATGTGTTAATTCAAGAGGCATTAGAGATATTGAAAGTAGTACCGTAACTTCAGAATTTGGCGGAAAATTTAAAGATATGGCTACAAGGCGTGAGTTTCTTGATTATATCAAATTAGACACTTCATTTTAGTTTTTAACGCAAATTAAATAATTCATTAGTAAACCAACATGCCATTATACCAGTCACAACTAGTAAAAATATACAATTCACTTACCGGAAAAAAAGAACTATTCAAACCTATTAATGAAGGCCATATAGGTATGTACGTTTGTGGACCAACGGTTTATAGTAATGTACATTTAGGAAATGTAAGGACTTTCATGTCTTTTGATATGGTATTTAGATATTTGAAACATCTGGGGTATAAAGTTCGCTATGTTAGAAATATTACTGATGCCGGCCATTTAGAAAATGATGCTGATGCGGGTGAAGATAAAATCACGAAAAAAGCGCGATTAGAGCAGATTGAACCTATGGAAGTGGTGCAACGTTACACCGTAGATTTCCACAACATCCTAAATATATTCAATTTTTTACCTCCTAGTATTGAACCTACTGCTACCGGGCATATTATTGAACAAATTGAATTAATAAATACTATTATTGAGAATGGTTTTGCTTATGAAGTCAATGGTTCCGTATATTTTGATGTTCATAAATTTAATGAAACCAATGAGTACGGTAAATTAAGTAAGCGCAAGCTTGATGATTTAATTCACAATACCAGGGAATTAGACGGGCAGAGCGACAAAAAGAATCCGCAGGATTTTGCACTTTGGAAAAAAGCAGAGCCCCAACACATTATGCGTTGGCCTTCGCCATGGAGTGACGGTTTCCCGGGTTGGCATTTAGAGTGTACTGCTATGAGCACAAAATACTTAGGCGAACAGTTTGATATTCATGGCGGTGGAATGGATCTTAAATTCCCTCATCATGAATGTGAAATTGCTCAAAACGAAGCTGCCAAAGGTAAATCGCCTGTAAATTACTGGATGCATGCCAATATGCTGGAATTAAACGGACAGCGCATGTCTAAAACTACAGGCAATACTGTAAATCCTGATGAGTTATTATCCGGTAATAATACGTTTTTCAGCAAAGCTTATGCTCCGGGTGTGATTAGATTCTTTAATGCACAATCATCATACCGAAGTGTTTTAGACTTAACAGATGATGGGTTATTAGCTAGCGAAAAAGGTTTTTACAGATTGATGGATGCTGTAAACCTTCTAAATGGCTTACCAATTTCAAAGCAATCATCATTTGATATACTAGCATGGAAACAGAAATGTTATGATGCTATGAATGACGATTTTAATTCGCCCATTTTAATTGCGCATTTGTTTGAAGCGGCTAAGTACATTAACCAAGTAAAAGATGGTGCTGAAACTATTTCTTCTGAAGATCTGGAGATTTTAAAAAGTACCGTAAATACATTTGTATTTGATGTTCTGGGTCTTGAAAATGTTGCTAAAAACGATTCTGGTTCTGATAAACTATCTGGCACTGTAGATATATTGATTAAATTAAGGCAAGAAGCCAGAGCCAATAAAGATTTTGCGCTGTCGGATAAAATACGTGATGAGTTAGCCGAAGTTGGCATTCAACTTAAAGATGGTAAAGACGGTACTACATTTTCCGTTAATTAGATTTGCTTTTGGTTATGCTATAAAACAATCAGGAGTTAGACATAAAAATAGGTTTCAGACTGTGCTCAACCTGGTATTTTGTTATAATGAAAAAATTACTCATAACGCCTTTTTTGTTTTTGATAAAAGTATATCAAATCTTTATCTCTCCATTAACCCCTGCTACATGCAGATACACTCCAACATGCTCTCACTATAGTAAAGAAGCCCTAAAAAAATATGGTTTATTTAAGGGTGGATGGCTAGCTGTTAAACGTATTTTTAGTTGTCATCCCTGGGGCGGATCAGGATATGACCCAGTACCTTAGTTATCATATGTTCAAAGTTTTATAAAAAACTTCAACTACTTTCGTTTTGCAACTGATAAAGTTCAATGAAACAAAACTTTATTTTTATTTTATCAATTAATGAATGAATTTAACCAGCTGTTTAAAGCAATAAACATTTCAGAAGAACAGCTTCAAAAAGAAATCACAAAAGTTGGAGAATTACAGATCGTTCCTAAAAATACATTTATAGTAGAACAGGATAAATACATTAAATGGCTGGCAATAGTTATCAATGGACGGGTAAGGGTATGGCAAGGTAATGAAGATCGGCAAATATTACTTTACTATGTTAATCCTATTCAAACATGTGCATTATCACTTTCCGCAACATTTAGAGATTGTAAAAGTGTGATAAATGCTAAAACGGAAACAGAAACAACACTTATAAAAATCCCTGTTAGATTAGTTTCTGAATGGAGCTTTAAATACAAATCCTGGAATAAATTTACTACAGATTCATTTATTATTAGCTATGAAGACTTACTGCTTTCACACAAAAATCTAGCTTTCAATAAGGTTAATAAACGTTTATTGGATTATCTGAAATCTGAAAGCAAAAAGAATCGATCTCCTATTATAAACCTATCCCACAGTCAATTAGCTAACGAAATTGGCACAACACGCGAAATGGTTTCAAAAATCTTAAAACAATTTGAGCTGGATGGTATTCTTAGTCTGGGATTCAAAAAGATTGAGTTACTCTAGAGTTAACCTTCAAAAAATAACAGTATTCTATAACCTGTATCAAAAGATACAGGTTTTATCTTATTTACTGATCTAGATTTGCAGTGTACAAATTAAAAATAAGATAATATGAAATTACAACTTAATTATTTAATAGCTCTAACGTTACTCTTTATAACTCTGCTTGGTTGCTCTAATATTGAAAAAGCAGAAGAGCAAGTTTTAAAAGCGAGTAAAAACTGGATCTTCAATTTCAATCAAGGCAATATTACTGAAATTTCTAATGCTTATGCTACAGATGCAGTTATGGTTACTAAACCTTTCGGAATTTTTGAAGGCAGAAAAGCCATCAGTGAGTTTTGGGCCTCTTTCATTCAATCCGGAGCATCAGATCTAAAATATACCAATACTCAGGTAAAAATAATAAGTGATAAAAAAGCCATTGTGTCTTCTAATTGGAGTATGAATGTTGGCAAAGGTATTATCACCAATGAAACCTGGGTTAAAACAGAAGGGAACTGGAAATTAAAAGAAGATCATTTTGAAGTAAAAGAACAATATAAAAACAATAATACTATGAATACACAAAAAGAAACCTACGTTTTAGTACACGCTGCCTGGCTAGGTGGGTGGGAATGGAAAAATGTAGCCAAAACTTTAGAGGAAAAAGGACATACAGTTATTACTCCTGATTTACCAGGCCACGGAAATGATAAGACTTCCCCTAAAGATATTACCATGGAGGACTATGTAAAAACACTTACAGAAATACTTGATAAGCAAGATAGGCCGGTAATTTTAGTAGGCCATAGTTTTAATGGCATAACCATTAGTAGGGCAGCCGAATTGAGGCCAAATAAAGTTAACAAACTTGTTTATTTAACCGCCTTTTTACTGCCAAATGGAGGTTCATTTTATGAAGCAGTACAAGGTGTAAAAGGCTCTTCAGCAGTAGATAACTTCTATCTTTCTGAAGATAAAACATATGCATTGGTAAAAGAAGAAGAAATTCAAAATGCTTTTGCTCATGATATTCCAAAAGAAGCTTTTAATGGAGCCAAACCTTATATAGTCCCTGAACCATCCTCTCCGTTAATGTATAAATTGGAGATTACAGATGAAAATTTTGGAAATATTCCAAAATATTATATTGAATGTACAGAAGATAGAGCTATTCCAATTGAAATACAAAGAGCGATGTATAACGGGATGGTTCAAAAAGTGTTTACCTTAAATTCGAGCCATACTCCAAACTTCTCTCAACCGGAAAAACTTGCTAATATTCTTATGGAAATTAAGAATCAATAACAGCAGAAACAATAAATTGTATTAATAATAGATAAGAACGCACAAACATCAACAGTTTGTACGTTCTTGTTTTATACTTTAACTCTTGTTCTTAATGAAAAGTAAATTTTTTAATCAGTTACTATATATTACTAAACGAAATACTCCCTATAATGACTAGTTTTTATTTCTTTGGTATCTGCTTCAATATTTCCAAAACAAATGTCCAATATTTTTGAACCGATGAAATTTGTGCCCGTTCATCTGGTGAATGTGCTCCTTTTATATTCGGCCCAAAACTTATCATATCCATATCCGGATAGTTGGTTCCCAAAATTCCGCATTCAAGCCCTGCATGACAAGCTGCTACATGTGGTTTTTCCCCATTTAATTCTTCATATAACCCGGCCATTACTTTTAAAATAGCCGAATCCATATTTGGAGTCCACCCTGGGTAAGCTCCCGAAAATTCTACTTCGCATCCGGTTAACTCAAATGTAGCCCTTAATGTGTTGGCTAAATCCATTTTAGAACTCTCAACTGACGAGCGTGTTAAACAGCCTATATGTATTTTACCATCCTTTATGATTACCCTGGCAATATTATTTGAAGTTTCAACTAAATCGGGAATATCTGCACTCATTCTATACACCCCGTTTGTTGCTGCATATATGGCCCTGGTAACCCCTTCCTGAACTCCTAAATCCATAATTTGTTCAGGTGTTTCACATTTAGAAACCTCAATTTTCAAATCGGGTTCCATAGTTTTAAGTTCTTTTTTAATAGTATTAGTAACCAATGCCATCTCCAGTAAAAAAGCATCTTCATGTACAGCATCAATCGCCACAACCGCGTTACTCTCACGGGGTATAGCGTTTCTTAAACTACCTCCATCAATTTCTGAAATACGTAACCCATAATTTTCAAAGCCATCAAATAAAACGCGGTTCATAATTTTATTGGCATTACCCAGTCCTTCATGAATTTGCATCCCGGAATGCCCTCCTTGCAGCCCTTTTACTGAAATAGCATATCCTATTTTAAATTCAGGTGTTTCTTCCTGATTATAGCTCCGGGTTGCAGTGATATCAATTCCTCCGGCACAACCTACACCAATTTCATCATCTTCTTCAGTATCCAGGTTCAATAAAATGCCTCCAGAAAGCAAACCTCCCTTTAACCCCATAGCGCCTGTCATCCCTGTTTCTTCATCTATGGTAAACAATGCCTCTATAGCAGGGTGCTCAATCTCTGTGCTTTCTAATATGGTCATAATTGTAGCTACCCCCAAACCATTATCTGCCCCTAAAGTTGTGCCTTTGGCACGTACCCAATCTCCATCAATATACATCTCAATACCCTGCGTATCAAAATCAAAAACCGTATCATTGTTTTTTTGATGTACCATATCTAAATGCGATTGCATTACTACAGTAGCCCTATCTTCCATTCCTGCTGTTGCCGGTTTTTTGATAATCACATTGCCTACTTCATCTACAGTAGTTTTCAATCCCAGATTTCTTCCAAAATCTTTCATAAACGCAATAACGCGTTCTTCTTTTTTTGAGGGTCTGGGAACTGCATTTAAATCCGCAAATTTATTCCATAAATCTTTAGGTTCCAGTTGTCTTATTTCTGTACTCATTTTAGTTTTTTTTCTGCTTGCTAAGGTAGCAAAAACAGACTGATTTGATTGCGATTCATGCATTGAAATAGCATCTTCCTTGTGCATATGCTAAAAACAACTGATTCTTATAATAAAAATAAATTAGACGAGATTCTGAAATAAATTCAACACCAGAAAATATAACTTAGAACAGGAACATCCATTGGAAAAGAGCAATTACTATTGGGGATAAATTTTTACTATTTTTGGGTTATGCTGAAAAAGAAAAAAACAATATTAGCTTTATCACTAATCCCCCAAGTTTTACTGATAAAGTTTTTATCTAACTACCCCGATTTTATTGAGCGTTATTATAGTAATGGATTATACCCAATAATCTCTAAAGGTTTCAGGTTTACCTTGGGATGGCTACCGTTTTCTTTTGGTGATTTTGTATATACTGCTGCCATTGTTTATATACTTAGGTGGTTTTATAAAAACAGAAAACGCCTAAGATGGGACACTAAAAATTGGTTTATTGATGTGTTTGCTGCCTTAGCAATAATATATGGTGCTTTCCATTTATTTTGGGGTATGAACTACCATAGGTTACCACTACATAAAAGTTTGAAGATCAAGCACGACTACACCACTGAAGAATTGGTCAATGTCACTGAAAAACTAATTGAAATATCCAACAGTCTACATTTTAAAATTACTAAAAATGATACTGTTAAAGTTGACATTCCTTTTAGCAAAAGTGCTATTTTTAGCATGACCCCAAAGGGCTATGAAAACTTAAAAACCATTTTCCCTCATTTAGAATACCATCCTAAGAGTTTAAAAAGGTCTTTATTTAGTTACCCTTTAACATATATGGGCTTTAGTGGGTATTTAAACCCGTTAACTAACGAAGCTCAGGTTGATGGTTTAATTCCTATTTATAAGTTCCCTACAACATCTGCTCATGAGGTTGCACATCAATTGGGCTATGCCGCCGAAAACGAAGCAAATTTTATAGGTTGTTTAGCAAGTATAAATCATGATGATATTCATTTCAGATATGCCGGGTATACTTTCGGACTACGCTTTTGTTTAAATGAAATTTATAGAAGAGACGAAGCATTATATGAAGACATTGTAGAAACTGTAAACATAGGAATATTAAAAAATTACGAAGAAGTACGGGAATTTTGGGAGGCTCACCAAAACCCTGCGGAGCCTTTATTCAAATTATTTTACGGCAATTTTTTGAAAGCCAACAAACAAAGTCAGGGCATACAAAGTTATAATTATGTAGTGGCGCTTTTAGTCAACTATTTTAAATTAAATAAGGCTGCTTCATAAAATAAAAAACAAGGCTTTGTTATACATACCCTAAACCCTAAATAGCTTATTTTAATCAGTTCACACCTAAAATCACCCCCTATTTAACTATACTTAAAGCTCTGAATTAGCATTCAAGACTCTTTTGTAGTTTGTATTAACGTTTCAAGAGATACTTTTGTTTGTTCACCGGAACGCATATTTTTTAAGGTGTAGTTATTGGAATTGACTTCCTCTTCACCCACTAAAACCACAAAAGGAATATCCCGTTTATTGGCATGAGTCATTTGCTTTTTCATTTTAGCAGTATCAGGGTATAATTCTGCATTAATTCCTTTTAATCGTAATTCTTTAATGGCTTTTAAACTAAACAAAGCTTCTTTCTCACCAAAGTTAATGAATAAGACTTCAACATTTTTATTTACCGTTTCTGGAAATAAGCCCAATTCTTCTAAAACCAGATAAATTCTGTCTAAACCAAAACTAATACCAACCCCACTAACATCTTTTAGCCCAAAAATGCCGGTTAAATCATCATAACGACCACCGCCACCAATAGATCCCATTTTCACATTTTTAGGAGCAGACACTTCAAAAATAGCTCCTGTGTAATAATTTAATCCACGAGCTAAAGTCACATCTAATTGTAAAGAAGCTGTAGATAAGCCTAAATCAGAAATAGCATTATCAATAAACGCTAGTTCTTCAATACCTTTAAGGCCATCTTCTGAAGTACTTAGAATAGCTTTTAAACTTTCTATTTGAGATTCAAAAGTACCGGATAATGTAAATAACGGCTTGAGCTTATCAATACCTGATTGCGGTATACCTTTACCAAGCATTTCTTCTTTTACCTTCTCCTCTCCTATTTTATCCAGTTTATCCAATGTCACTGTAAAATCAATTAACTTGTCACCGGCACCAATTACCTCTGCGATACCCGAAAGTATTTTTCTGTTATTGATTTTAATAATGACCTCTTCCAGTTTTAAGGAAGAAAAAACAGTATCATACAGTTGAATAAACTCCACTTCCTGCCATAAAGATTTAGAACCAACCACATCAGCATCACATTGATAAAACTCTCTAAATCGCCCCTTTTGTGGTCTATCTGCCCGCCAAACCGGTTGTATTTGATAACGTTTAAATGGTAACTCAATCTCATTACGGTGTTGCACTACATAACGGGCAAAAGGCACTGTTAAATCATAGCGAAGGGCTTTTTCAGAGATTGAAGCCGTTAATTTATTTGAATCTTTTTCAGCATAAGCTTCTCCGTTTGCTTTTGCCAAGTAATCACCTGAATTTAAAATCTTAAAAATCAATCTATCTCCTTCTTCACCGTACTTCCCCATCAACGTACTGGAGTTCTCAAAACTTGGGGTTTCAATAGGTTGAAATCCATAGGTTTCAAATGCACCACGAATGGTATTGAAAATATAATTTCGTTTTGCTACCTGTTCCGGGTTAAAATCCCTTGTTCCTTTTGGTATACTTGGTTTTTGAGCCATTTAATAGTATTGAAATAAAATTTTAAACTGAATTCCTGTCTCAACAGAAAAGACAAAAATAAAAAACCCAAACGTCATGGCGAGTTTTTTAATAAAAAAAGCAAAGCAATTTCTATATTGTTCTTTAAAATAGTTTTTTGACTTGAAATTAACAAATTGCCACCTTGCACCTCTTCACAATAACAACAAAAAGATTAATTTATCAGCTTATCAAAATATCTATATAAATCACCTTTGGTTATAACCGCGCCTTGTTCAATCATTTTGAACTTATCTAAGTTTTTATCTTCTGTATAATCTTTATCAGCTTGTAAAAACTCTACATTGTCATCCATCAAGTTTTCACGTAACCAATTATACCCTTCAGTAGTCGTTATATCAACATCGTTCTTTAGATTAAGCACAATGGCTTGCATGTTCTCCTCTCCCAATTTAAATAAATACATGTGTTGCGGAGAGATATGCTCTAAGTATTCGGCTTTGTTTAAAACACCTTCCCAAATCAAATCACTAAACACGTCCAACTCTGTTTCAGCTAACTCCGGCTTATTCGCTTTAAGGTTTGCCCACTCATCAGCTGTAATGGATTGTGTAGCCAAAAAATTAATAAACTCCTGATGAAGCTCTTCAAACTGTTCTTTTGTAAGTCTTGAATATTTCATTTTATTGCCTCAATATAAAATTAATTTTCAAAAAAAAACCGTTTAGAAGAAAGCTCTAAACGGTTTTTAAATATTTCAATTTAAAATTAGTTTGCTTGCGCAATAACTTCAAATGGTAAATCTACAGATACTTCTCTATGTAAACGTATCACAGCATTGTATTTGCCTAAACGCTTAACATTACCACCAATGACATTGATGAACTTTTTATCTATGGATTGTCCTTCTTTTTCTAAAGCTTCAGCTAAATCAATGTTATTTACAGATCCAAATAATTTATCACCTGCACCAACTTTTGAAGCTATTTTAACCTCTAATGCTTTCAAGGCTTCAGCAACCTTATTTGCATCATCAACAATTTTCTTTTCTTTAAAAGCTCTTTGCTTTAAATTTTCTGCCAATACCTTTTTAGCAGATATAGTAGCCAATATGGCTTTACCTTGAGGAATTAAAAAGTTTCTACCATAACCGTTCTTAACTGTTACAACATCGTCTTTAAATCCTAAATTTTCAACGTCTTGTTTTAATATAAGTTCCATTGTTATGTGTATTTTATTTTAATAAATCAGCTACATAAGGCATCAATGCCAAGTGACGTGCTCTTTTTACTGCAACAGACACTTTTCTTTGATACTTTAATGAAGTTCCTGTTAAACGTCTTGGTAAAATCTTACCTTGCTCGTTTACAAATTTTAATAAGAAATCTGGGTCTTTATAGTCAATATATTTAATACCAGATTTTTTGAAACGACAGTATTTCTTTTGCTTATTAGTTTCAATATTAAGCGGTGTTAAATATCTAATTTCACCGTCTTTCTTTCCTTTTGACTGTTGTTCTATTGATGACATAATTAAGCTTTTTGTTTAAGTTTTTCTCTTCTTCTCTCTGCCCAGGAAATGGCGTGTTTATCTAACTTTACAGTTAGGTAACGCATAAAACGCTCATCACGTCTAAACTCTACTTCTAAAGCGTCAATAACTTCACCAGACACGGCGTACTCAAATAAGTGGTAAAATCCACTTTTCTTGTTTTGTATTGGGTAAGCTAATTTTTTAAGCCCCCAATCTTCTTTTGATACCATCTTAGCGCCGTTAGAAACAAGAAAATCTTCATATTTCTTTACTGTTTCCTTTATCTGATCTTCAGATAAAACGGGATTTAAGATGAAAACAGTTTCATAATGATTCATAAAAATCGTTTTTATTGTTAAAAATTGGCTGCAAAAATAAATAATTTCTATATATTACGCAATATTCTTCCGCCTTATTTAACAGTACAGTAACATCAGATAAGAAGTGTTAAAATTATGTTAAAACAAGCACTTTACCGATGTTTTTTGGTTTTTAGCCGAATTTTTCGTACTATTGTCGATATCTTAACCGAAATAATATAAAATGTTATGACTTTAAACTGTGTAGTAGTAGACGATTCAGCAATACAACGTCTCTCTATAGTTAAGTTAGTCGAGAATCACCCGTCTCTAAACTTAATTGCAGAGTACAGTAGTGCTTTAGAAACAAAAAATGGTTTAAATACGCATCAAGTAGATTTAATTTTTTTAGACATTGAAATGCCAGTGCTAAATGGATTTGAACTGTTAGACGTATTAAACAACAAACCTCAAATTATTTTTGTAACCGGTAAAACCGAATATGCTTTTAAAGCATTTAATTATGATGCTACCGATTATTTACACAAACCCATTACTAAAGAACGCTTCAATACTTCTGTAGATAAAGCTCTGGAACAACATAGATTGACTCAGGACTTTAAAGAAGAAGATGGTGAGCATATTTTTGTAAAAAGTAATCTTAAAAAGCGTAAAGTATATATTAAGGATATTAAATGGATTGAAGCACTTGGTGATTATGTGAAATTGGTTACCGAAGAAAACAGTCTGGTCGTTTTATCTACAATGAAATCTTTTGAAGCTGAATTACCGGAAGGCAAATTTTTAAGAATTCACAAATCTTATATTGTTAATCTGGATAAGATTGACAGGTTTAACAGTAAAAATGTTGAAGTTGGCGCTTATGAAATCCCCCTAAGTAGAAATAAAAAGACCCAACTTGTTGATGCTTTAAATAATATTTAGAGTTTAAAATTCACTAAAACTAAAAGTTATCGACATTTAAAATTACCTTAACCGACCGAAAATCTTTTATACTCATGAAGCTATTGTTTATTTTAATAATAGCTTCTTTTGTTTTTGCCAAAGATTGTTTTTTGGGAATCTTTACTAAAATATTTTTGTGAAACTGATTTCTGATTCTTGCAATTGGGGGTGCTTCAGGACCAAGGACAAAATTTCCAAATACCTGCCTTAAAGATTTAGCATACCAAATGGATGCCATTTCGGTTTTGTTATAATCTTTATGTTTTAATGTGATTTTAACCTGCTTGTAAATTGGTGGGTATTTATAATTATACCGGTCGTTCATTTGTTCATCAAACATATCCATATAATT
The DNA here is from genome assembly GCF_035818475.1 of Alterotamlana spongicola. Taxonomy (NCBI): domain Bacteria; kingdom Pseudomonadati; phylum Bacteroidota; class Flavobacteriia; order Flavobacteriales; family Flavobacteriaceae; genus Alterotamlana; species Alterotamlana spongicola. The sequence goes on along the minus strand of NZ_JAYMGV010000001.1, from coordinate 2,453,325 downwards.
ATTTGTAGATACCTGTTGTAAAATATTATGATGTGGATTAAACGTTTGAATCAACACTTTTCCGCGTTGGTCTGTACGCCCGGCTCTACCTGATACTTGCAACATCAATTGAAAACTGCGTTCATGTGCTCTAAAATCAGGGAAATTCAGCATACTATCGGCGTTCATTATGCCTACTAACTTCACATTTCTAAAATCTAATCCTTTAGTAAGCATTTGAGTACCTACCAAAATATCAACCTCCTGTTGCTCTATTGCCGTAATAATCTTTTCATAACCATATTTACCACGTGTAGTGTCTAAATCCATACGAGCCACTTTATAGTCCGGAAATAACATTTTCACCTCTTCTTCTATCTGCTCTGTGCCAAAACCTTTATTGTCTATATCCTGGCCACCACATGCCATACAATCTTTTAACATGGCCATAGCATAACCACAATAATGACACCGTAATTGATTTTTATATTGATGATAGGTTAAGCTCACATCACAATTTGGACATTGTGGCGAATGCCCACAGGTTTTACATTCTACAATTGGTGAAAAACCACGGCGATTCTGAAACAGGATAACCTGATGGCCATCTCCTAAAGTCTCAGTCATTTCTTCAACTAGCCTATCACTAAAATGGCCATGCATACGCTTCTTTTTTAGCTTATCCTTAATGTCTATCAATTCAATATCAGGCATCAAAACATTGTTATACCTATACAGGATTTCAACAAAACCATACTTGTTCTGCTTTGCATTAAAATAACTTTCTAAACTTGGCGTTGCTGAACCCAACAAAACTTTTGCCTGAAACATCCCTGCAAGCACTACAGCAGTATCTCGGGCATGGTATCGTGGTGCCGGATCAAATTGTTTAAAAGATTGTTCATGCTCTTCATCAACTATGATTAAACCCAGACTTTGAAACGGTAAAAATATAGAGGACCGTGCCCCAAGGATTATTTGAGATTTCTCCGCATTATGCAGAACATTATTCCAGACCTCAACTCGCTCATGAACGGAATATTTGGAATGGAACACAGCTACTTTTTCTCCAAAATAGTTTTGAAGACGAGTTATTAATTGAGCTGTCAATGCTATTTCAGGAAGTAAATACAGTACTTGTTTGCCTTCATTGATTACATCTTCTATAAGCTTTACATAAACTTCAGTTTTACCAGAAGAAGTCACACCATGTAACAACGTAACATCATATGTTTCAAAAGATTTTTTTATTTCATTTAGAGCTGTTTTTTGATGCTCATTTAGGTTTTTAGTGGATTCTGTATGATTTTCTGAATATTGAACCCTATCCGTTTGAATACGATACGCTTCCAAAACACCTTTATCAATTAAAGCTTTTATAATTGATTTAGAAGCTCCACTTTCAGTAGATAAATCTGAAACCTTTACTGGCTTTTTTGTTTTTGCTGAAATTGAAAACAAAGTCAAAACAACATCTCGTTGTTTAGGCGCTCTACTTAAATCATTCAACAATGTTTGCAGTGCCTTTTCAGAAGAAAAATTAGCATGTAGTTTTACATATCGTACTAATTTTGGCTTGTATTTTTCATAAACTTCCTCTTCAACAAAAATAGCTTCTTTTTCAATCAGGCTTTTAATTACTGGTAATACATTCTTTTTGTTTAGAATGTTAGAAACATCATGAATTTTTAATGAGGACTGATGATGCAAAGCTTCATAAATTAAAAACTCATCATCTTTTAAAATAGATTCATCAATATTTTTAACACTATTTTTACTAACAACCGTTTCGCTTTCTAATATAAATGCACTAGGTAAAGCTGCCCGCATCACATCTCCCATAGTACACATATAATAACTAGCTATCCATTTCCACAAACTTAATTGTGTATTATTAACTACAGGTTCATTATCTAAAATTTGTTGAATATCTTTTGCTTCATAAGCCTTGGGAGACTCATTATGAATACGACAAACTATTCCCGTATAGATCTTAGATTTTCCAAAAGGCACCGCAACCCGCATTCCGGGCTTTAAAAAATCAGCTTCTGGAGTTGCAACCCTATAAGTAAACAACTTTTTGAGTGGAATGGGAATAATAACATCAATAAAATACTGCATAAACTAATGACCTTTTCTCAGTTTATTCAAAGAGGCATTAAGCTCATAACCCAATAGTAAAATATTAGCATTTAGCCATAAATAAAACAAGAGGATTAACAAAGCGCCTATAGAACCATACAACTTATTATACTGGCTAAAATTCTCAATATACACACCAAATAAATATGATGTTAAAATGATAAGTAATGTTGTGAAAAGAGCTCCAACAGAAAAAAACTTAGAATGTCTGCCTTCTCTAGTGCCAAAATAATACAATGTTGCAGTGGCAAGATAGACCATGATTACAAAAAACACATATTTTACAACATTTGTCCATAATACCCCATTGGAATCAAAGTCATAACCTCGATCTTCTAAAGCCTGTAATACCCCTTGTACAATATAAATTTCAAAATACCCTAAAACAGCTATAGTAACAATGAGTAAAAAAGCTAAAATCAACGCAATACTTAAGGCATAAAAATATTGTTTATAAACACTACGCGTTAATTGCTCATGATACGAATTCTCAAACCCTGAAAAAATAGCATTAACACCATTTGCCATTAAAAGTATTGATAATAAAAAAACCGATGACAGTAACCCACCTCGTTGTGATTTGTCTATATTTTCAAATATATTTTCAAAGAAAAAATCTGATGTACTTGGGGGTAAAAACGATTCTAAAAATTCTAAAAATTCAACCTTAAACCCTTCTATAGGGATGTATGGAATTATGATTAAAACGAACAGCAAAAACGGAAATATTGCAGTAAAAAAACTAAATGCTATAGCACTAGCCCTTGTTGTAAGTGCGCCCTTAACCACCCCAATGACATAAAGCTCCAGCAAGTCGTAAAAAGATAGCCCTTCTAAACCCGGAAGCTTAATTTTCTTTAATAAACGCACAAAGACATTGATTACAGGAAGTTTATCTAGTTTGTCTTCAATGGGTTTGGTCATTAATAAATTGCTTTGTGTTTGAGCAAAGTTATTAAAATTAGAATGTCTTTATGGTATTTATACGCTATTAAAGGATAGTTAAATTTTATTTCATTGCTTTTAAACTCAAGTCCATATTATGCACCGAATGTGTTAACGCACCGCAAGAAATATAATTAACACCACATTCTGCATAATGGCGTATAGTAGTTTCATTGATATTACCAGAAGATTCAATCAAACACTGATCACCAATCAGTTTAACAGCTTTTCGTGTATCTTCATAATCAAAATTATCCAGCAATATTCTATAGATCCCTTCGTTTTTTAAAATCTCCTCCACCTCGATCAGGTCTCTGGCTTCAACCATAATTTGCAGATCTTTTCCGGTTTCTCTTAAATATTGTTTAGTCATTTCAATGGCTTTTGTAATACCACCAGCAAAGTCAATATGATTATCCTTTAACATAATCATATCATACAGTGCAAATCTATGATTTTCACCTCCTCCTATTTTAACTGCCCATTTTTCTAATACTCTAATACCGGGTGTAGTTTTACGCGTATCTAAAATCCTGGTTTTAGTACCTTCAATTAAATTAACAAATGTTCTGGTTTTAGTTGCAATAGCGCTCATACGCTGCATAGCATTTAAAACCGTTCTTTCTGCTTTTAATATAGATTGTGACGGTCCCTCTATATACATGACAACATCTCCATAAGTTACCTCTGTACCGTCTTCTATACGCACATCCAGTTTTAGGTTTTTATCTACGTAAGCAAATACTTTTTTTGCAAAATTGACTCCCCCTATAACTCCTTTATCTTTTACTAAAAGTTTTGCCTTTCCTCTTGCATTTTCAGGGATACATGCCAATGAACTATGGTCTCCATCCCCGACATCTTCCCGTATTGCATTAGCAATTATATTTTTTACTTCTGTGTCAAATTGCTCTTGTGTAATCATATTTTATTCTAATTTGCAGCAAAAATAATAAATTGATTTGCTAAAATAAGTTTTACATTTACGAATTTTCTATTTTTTTATAATTTTAATACATTATTCGTAAAGACTAAATCATAATTTTGATTTTATGACGATTAAATTAATTGCCATTGGCAAAACTGACAACAAGCACCTTCTCACATTAATTGAAGATTACACCAAACGTCTGGGACATTATGTGAAGTTTAATCTAGATATAATTCCAGATATAAAGAACACTAAACATTTAAGCGAAACACAGCAAAAACAAAAAGAAGGGGCGCTTATTTTAGGGAGGCTCAACACTACAGACACCTTAATATTACTTGATGAAAACGGCAAACAATTTGATTCCATTTTGTTTTCTTCGTATTTACAAAAACATATGAATTCCGGTATTAAACAACTGGTATTTGCTATTGGTGGGCCTTATGGTTTTTCTGAAGAAGTTTATAAAAAATCAAATGGGAAAGTATCATTATCTAAAATGACATTTTCCCATCAAATGATTCGCTTATTTTTTATTGAGCAACTTTACAGAGGATTCACTATTTTAAAAAATGAACCTTACCATCACCGTTAATGTGTTTTATAAACTTGTTTTCTTTTTTTGAGCTGACGTTCTAAATCACTTATTGTTTCTCTAACCGATACTTCAAAGTTACGCTCATTAGACGTAGCAAAGATTCTAGGCCCCGGTAAACTCAGTTCAATATTACATATTTTACCTTCATTATAATCTTTTTCATCCATTTTAAAATGAACTGCTGCACTTATTAAAAACTCGTATCTGTTAAAAATCTTTTCTAACTTATCCCTAGTAAAAGCCGAAAGTGTTTCACTTACATCTACGCCTACATACTGAATGTTTACTGTCATATTCGTTCTCTTTTTATATTATTATTACATTGGAAAGATACAAGTTTTTAAAACAACTTAAATGAACAAAAATCATAAAATACTTTTAATTTTTTAGTTAAATTAGGTCCTATTCTTGTTTTCATTTCATTCATTATAGTTATAAATTTGTTCAATATATAATCTTTGATTGCATGCAACTCGTTTTCGCCACCAACAACTTAAATAAACTTAAAGAAGTTCAAACCCTAATTCCTAGCCATATAAAACTTTTAAGTTTAAAAGATATAGAATGTTTTGAGGACATTCCTGAAACTCAAAACACCATAGAAGGTAATGCTATTCAAAAAGCAGAATACATAAAGTCCAAATATGGTTTTGATTGTTTTGCAGATGACACGGGATTAGAAATTGAAGCCCTCTCAGGAGCTCCAGGAGTGTATTCTGCCAGATATGCTGGTAAGCAGCGAAATGCTGATGATAATATGAACAAAGTCCTGACTGAGTTACAACAATTTGACAACAGAAATGCTCAATTTAAAACAGTAATTGCTCTGCATTTAAATGGAGAGACTAAAATATTTACCGGTATTTGTAAAGGCGAAATAACAAAGATCAAACAAGGTCAAAAAGGTTTTGGATATGATCCTATATTCAAACCTCTCGGGTTTGATAAGACATTTGCCGAAATGGAGCTAAGCTTAAAAAACAGTATCGGACACAGAGGAAAAGCTATGAAGCAATTATACAACTTCTTAAACGCCCGTTAGCCAAAAAATGACAATAAAAACCCATCTTAGGGTTGGCTGGTAATATTCTTTATCTTATTTTTAATCTTATGACAGAAGAAGATATAGAAAAGGAAAATGCAACCATTGCTAAAGCGTACAAAGAACTACTAAAGGTTAGTTACACTACCCTGTCCAAAGAAGATAAGAAATTAATCAGGAGTGCTTTTGAGGTCGCTTTAGATGGCCATAAAGATCAGCGCAGAAAATCTGGCGAAGCTTATATTTTTCACCCTATAGCAGTTGCTAAAATTGTAGCACAAGAAATAGGTTTGGATGCCACATCAATTGCTGCGGCACTTCTTCATGATGTTGTAGAAGACAGTCCTGATTACGAAATTAAAGATATTGAAAAAAAGTTTGGAAAAACTATAGCTACTATTGTAGACGGGCTTACCAAAATATCTTCTCTAAGTAAAGAAAAAGACATGGACGTCTCTTTACAAGCAGAAAATTTCCGCAAAATGCTTCTAACGCTTAATGATGATGTACGTGTTATTATTATAAAAATTGCAGACCGGCTCCATAATATGCAAACTATGGATGCCATGCGCCCCGACAAGCAGGACAAAATTGCATCTGAAACCTTATACATATATGCGCCTTTAGCACATCGTATAGGTCTGTATAATATTAAGACTCAACTTGAAGATCTAAGTTTAAAATATACGGAGCCCGATGTATATAATGACATTTTAAACAAGATTAAAGAAAGTAAAGAAGAACAGGATCTTTATATAAAAGAGTTTAGTAATGTCATAAAAAATTCGCTTGACAAAGAAAACTTTAACTACACTGTAAAGGGACGTCCTAAATCCATTTTCTCAATCAGGAGAAAAATGCTAAATCAAGGGGTTTCTTTTGATGAAGTTTACGACAAATTCGCAATCAGGATTATCTATGAAAGTGATGAAGTTGATGAAAAGTTTATTGCTTGGAAAATTTATTCTGTAGTTACTGATCACTTTAGACCTAACCCCATGCGATTAAGAGATTGGATTACCTCTCCAAAATCTACCGGATATGAAGCGTTACATATAACGGTAATGGGCCCAAAAGGCAGGTGGGTAGAAGTTCAAGTACGTAGCGAGCGCATGAATGAAATTGCAGAGAAAGGTTATGCAGCACATTATAAATACAAACAAGGTGCTGAGCGGGAAGACAGTTTGGAAAACTGGATCAACAGATTACAGGAAGCTCTTGAAAACCCTGAGACTAACGCGGTTGATTTTGTAGAACAATTTAAACTTAACCTATACTCGCAAGAGATCTATGTTTTTACACCACATGGTGATTTAAAATCACTTCCAAAAGGCGCTACCTCTTTAGATTTTGCTTTCAGTATTCATACTGAAGTTGGTATGAAAACCAGAGGCGCAAAAGTAAACGGAAAATTAGTACCCTTAAGTCATGTTTTAGAAACCGGAGATCAGGTAGAAATATTAACCTCAGAAACCTCTAAACCTAATGCCAACTGGTTAGATTATTCAACCACGGCCAGAGCCAGAAGTAAAATTAAATCGGCACTAAAAGAAGATAAAAAACGGATTGGAGAAGATGGCAAAGAAATTTTACGTAGAAAACTAAAGCAGCTCAAAATCAATTTAAATGAGAGCAGTATTAATCAATTGGTAAACTATTTCAAATTAAAAACCAGCCTAGACTTATTTTATCGTGTTGGTATTGGCTCTATTGACAACACCATGCTGAAAAATTTTGCGTCCTCCAGAAGCAATGCTCTGATGAGTTTTATTAAAAATAAAATCAGCAGAAAAGCCAATGTTCCTAAAGAGCAGCTTGATAAAAATGAAGTCACTACCAATTATGACTTACTGGTTTTTGGAAAAGATGAAGAAAAATTGGATTATAAATTATCCAATTGCTGTAATCCAATTCCAGGAGATAATGTTTTTGGCTTCTTGACAGTTTCAGAAGGTATTAAAGTGCACAAAAAAAACTGCCCTAATGCTTTAAGTTTGCAATCTAACTACGCGTATAGGATTATGTCTGCCAAATGGATTGATTCTTCTCAGGAGGAATTTTTGGCAAAAATCAGGGTTACGGGTATAGATCACATTGGACTGGTTAATGATGTTACAAGCATCATTTCAGAAAATATGCATGTGAATATGAAAAGTATTAGTTTTGAAAGTCACGATGGATTATTTTCAGGAAATATTAATATAGTTGTAAAAAATAATACCATTATAAAAAAGCTTTTAGAAAAACTCAAAAAAATTAATGGTATAGATAAGGTTAGTAGAGTGTAAAAAAAGTGTAAATTTGCCACGCAATTATGAGTACAAAGCCAGATACAAAAAATCAAGAGATAGTTAAAAGTGTTTTTACAAGCTTTTTAGAAAGTAATGGACACCGAAAAACTCCTGAACGCTATGCTATTCTTCAAGAAATTTACAATAGCAATGAACATTTTGATATAGAGTCTTTATATCTTAATATGAAAAACAAAAAGTATCGGGTGTCTCGAGCAACACTTTACAATACTATAGAACTGCTTCTTGAATGCGGATTAGTAAGAAAGCATCAGTTTGGACAAAATCAGGCTCATTATGAAAAGTCTTATTTTGACAGGCAGCATGACCATGTTATTCTTACTGATACCGGAGAAGTTATTGAGTTTTGTGACCCTAGAATTCAATCAATAAAAAAAACAATCGAAGAAATTTTCGATATTGAAATAACTAACCACTCACTCTATTTTTACGGAAATAGAAAATCAACAACAAATAACTAATTTTTACAATGGCAGTAGATTTACTACTAGGATTACAATGGGGCGACGAAGGCAAAGGGAAAATTGTTGACGTATTAACATCAAACTACAACATCATAGCACGTTTTCAAGGCGGGCCAAATGCAGGGCACACTTTGGTTTTTAACGGCAGGAAACATGTATTACATACTATTCCATCCGGAATATTTCATGATGAGGCTATAAACCTGGTAGGAAACGGTGTCGTTATAGATCCAGTGATTTTTAAAGGCGAACTTGATAAGTTAGAAGAACAGGATGTTGATTTTAGAAAATCATTGCTCATTTCTCGTAAAGCACATATTATATTACCAACACACCGTTTGTTGGATGCCGCAAGTGAAGCGTCAAAAGGCAAAGCCAAAATAGGGTCTACACTTAAAGGTATTGGGCCAACATATATGGATAAAACCGGTAGAAACGGTATTCGTGTAGGTGATCTGGAACTCAGTGATTGGAAAGAACGTTACAGAGCTTTGGCCGATAAGCACGAATCCATGATTGCATTTTATGATGTAGATATTCAATATAACCTGGAAGAGTTGGAAGCTGAGTTTTTCAAGGCCATTGAGGTTTTAAAGTCTTTAAAGTTCATAGATTCTGAAGAGTATATTTATCAAGCACAAAAGTCAGGACAAACTATTTTGGCCGAAGGCGCCCAAGGCTCACTTTTAGATATTGATTTTGGAACTTACCCATTTGTAACCTCAAGTAACACCACTGCCGCAGGAGCTTGTACCGGATTAGGTGTTGCCCCTAATCATATAGGCGAAGTATTTGGTATTTTTAAAGCTTACACTACCCGTGTAGGATCTGGACCTTTCCCAACGGAACTATTTGATAAAGACGGAGAAACCATGGCGCGTGTTGGTCATGAATTTGGTGCTACTACCGGACGTCCAAGACGTTGTGGTTGGTTAGACCTTGTAGCGCTTAAATATGCCTGCCAAGTTAATGGTGTTACACAATTAATGATGATGAAAGGTGATGTACTTTCAGGCTTTAAGACCTTAAAAGTATGTACTGCTTATAAATATAATGGTGAAACTATTTCTCATTTACCGTATAATATTGAACCGGAAAATGTAGAACCGGTATACACTGATTTTAGCGGATGGAATGAAGACTTAACAGAGATGTCTGAAGCTTCTCAAATGCCACAGGCGCTTAATGACTATATCGCATTTTTAGAAAAAGAACTGGAAATTCCTATTACCATTGTATCTGTAGGACCAGACAGAAAACAGACTATTTTTAGAAATTGAAAATAATATAAATCATAAAAAAACGCTCCAAATTAATTTGGAGCGTTTTTTGTTTCAACATCATAAAACATCATTTTAATCGTTATTTTTGCGACAAACTTTTTATATTTTGAACAAACCACAGGTTTTACTTTTTATACTATTTATAAGTTTAGGTACTGTCTTCTCAGGCCAGGCTCAATCAAAAAAGAAAATTGAAATTGAATACGCCGGAAAACTAACTATTGACGAAGAAAACTATCCCGGAGCCAAAATCCTAACCCGTGATGACGCCCAGCAGGTACATATAGTGCATGGCGGGGCAAATATGTGGTGTGATAAAGCTATTCACTATAGTCAGGAAAACTTTATTGAGGCTTATGGCAATGTAAACATTAAGCAAGGAGATACCATCAACGTGAATTCACAGTATGTAGAGTACAGCGGTATTACACAACTAGCATTTGCCAGTGGAGATGTGGTTTTGGAAGACCCTAATTCTACCATCTCATCAGACACTTTATATTTTGATCGGGTAAAGCAACAAGCCTTTTACAGGAGCGGCGGTACGGTTGTAAAGGACTCTTCAGGTACTATTACCAGCAGAATAGGGCGCTACTATATGGATATTAAAAAATATCAATTTGTTAAAGATGTGGTTATGGTCAATAACGACTCTAAGATCAATTCAGATTACTTTGACTTTTATTCAGACACCGGGCATGCTTATTTATTTGGCCCTTCAACCATAACTACCGAAAATAGTAAAACGTATTGTGAAAACGGGTTTTATGACACCGAAAATGAAGTGGGATACGCTCTTAAAAATGCCCGGATTGATTATGACAATAGAATAATTGAAGGGGACAGTCTGTATTTTGATGATACCCGAAAATTTGCCTCTGCTTCTAACAATATTAAAGTAACGGATACCATAAACAAAAGCATCATAAAAGGGCATTATGCTGAAGTTTTTAAAGAAAAAGATTCCTTATTTATTACCAAACGTGCCTTAGCCATTACCATTCAGGAAAAGGACTCTGTTTATATCCATGCCGATAAAATTATGGTAACAGGTAAAGAAGATAACAGAATCATTAATGCTTATTACAATGCCAAGATTTACAAATCTGATCTAAGCGGAAAATCAGATTCTATATTCTCAAGCCAAAAAACAGGGTTAACCAAACTCATTAACATCTCTCGTTTTAAGTCTGGTGACAAGTTTTCCACAAAACGAAAACCGATCATGTGGAACCTAGAAAACCAGATGACCGGTGACACCATTCACTTGATTTCCAATAACGAAACAGAAAAAATAGATTCACTCCTGGTTTTTGAAAACGCCTTTATTATAAGTAAGGATACTATTAGTGACAATGGTTATAACCAAATTTACGGTTTGCGCCTTGTTGGGTTATTTAATGACAAAAACGAACTAAGGCAGGTTGATATTACCAAAAATGCAGAATCTATTTTTTACGCCAGAAACGATTTACAGGAACTTATTGGGATTGACAAGGCTAAGTCCGGTAGCATTTCCATGTTATTTGCCGATGGTGAAATTGAAGAGTACACCAGGTATAATCAAATTAACGGCAACCTGTATCCGGAATCCAAATATCCTGAAAAAGAAAGATTTCTCAAGGGATTTGACTGGCGGGAAGAAGAGCGCCCAAGAAGTGTTGAAGATTTATTTAAAGACGATCCGCCTTTAAATCTTCCGGTAATAAAAGGATTGGATGATTATATTCCACAGGAAGATTTTGTAGACCAGGCTATGCTGGATCGGGTTAAACAGGCAGAAGACCACGCAAAAACCAACAAAGACACTGTTTCTAAAGCATCACGCAACCTGCCATCAAAATCACCAACCGATTCATTAAAGGTCTCCAATAAAAAAGAGACGCATCAAAAACCTGTTGATGTTGATAAAAGCAAAAAATGACATCAGATTTTTTTAAATATCAGGCACAAACCACCCCGCATCCATTGGCTTTAGAGGTTTCACATGCTGAAGGTTCATATATTTATGACACTGACAATAAAGCTTATTTGGATTTTATAGCCGGTGTTTCGGCATGCCCGCTGGGGCATAATAACCCCAATGTAGTTAATGCTGTTAAAACTCAACTGGATAAGTATATGCATGTTATGGTTTACGGAGAATATATTCAAAAACCTGCTGTAGATCTTGCAAAGCTAATAGCTAGTAACCTACCCCATCCATTAGAAAAAACATACCTGACCAACTCCGGAACAGAGGCCATTGAAGGGGCATTAAAATTAGCAAAACGTGCCACGGGAAGAACAGAAACTATAGCAGCACATAAAGCTTATCATGGAAATACCATGGGATCTATGAGTGTCATGGGATTTGAAGACAGGAAACAGGCTTTCAGGCCGCTTTTACCCGATGTTAGATTTATTACTTTTAATAAGGAATCGGATTTAAATCAAATAACAGAGAAAACGGCTTGTGTAATATTAGAAACCATCCAGGGCGGAGCTGGTTTTATTGAGCCTATAGCGGGTTACTTAAAGAAAATCAGGCATAGGTGCAATGCGGTTGGAGCACTTTTAATTTTAGATGAAATACAACCTGGAATTGGCAGAACAGGTAAACTATTTGGTTTTGAACATTATAATTGCATTCCAGATATTCTGGTAACAGGAAAGGGTTTGGGAGGCGGTATGCCTATAGGGGCTTTTACAACATCAAGCAAATTAATGGATCTATTACAAGACAACCCCAAGCTGGGACACATTACCACTTTTGGAGGCCACCCGGTAATTGCTGCATCTGCACTTGCCACCCTAAAAGAAATTACGGAGACTAATTTAATGGAGCAAGCTCTTGAAAAAGAGCAACTTTTTCGCAAACTCTTAGTACATCCATTGATTAAAGATATTAGAGGTAAAGGGCTGATGTTAGCTATAATAACGCCTTCTGAAACTATTACAAATACTTTAATTTTAAAAGCCCAAAAGTTAGGATTGATACTTTTCTGGCTGCTTTTTGAACCCAAAGCTGTACGAATAACACCGCCTTTAACCATATCTAACACAGAAATAACCAAAGGGTGCAAGGTTATAATCAATATTTTAGACGAAATCCTTACAGAATAAACCTTTATAAGGTATTGAAAATCAATCAAAAAGAAAGAACAAACAAAAAGAAGCCTGTATTTTGTTGATTACTTTGTTAAAAACATTTGTTCCTTCCACGATTAGCAACCAAATAGAATCTTAAATTTATTCAGGTAGAACCTTATAAATGTGCTTATGGAGTATAGTCGTGATGACAACAAAAATTTGCCACTTACCAAATTTGAATCGATGCTAAAAACCAATCATGTTTTATTCTTCGATTCTGAAGAATTTGAAAACATCATTCACCACTATCTTAACCAAGGTAAAATTGCTTTAGCTAAAAAAGCTATTAAACTAGGACTAGGTCAGCATCCAACATCTATTAACTTAAGGCTTTTTAAAGTTGAAATATATGTTTTTGAAGATAAGCTAATTGAAGCTGATGATTTGCTAAATGAATTATACGGCTTAGATCCAACAAATGAAGAACTCTTTATTCAAAAAGCCAATATCTACTCAAAAAAAGATGAGCATTTAAAAGCTATTGAAGTATTAAAACATGCTCTTGAACTTACCGATGATGCCATAGATTTATATTCACTAATAGGTATGGAGTATTTGTTTCTTGATAATTTTGAAGAAGCAAAAGCCTATTTTATGAAATGCCTGGAATCAGATCTGGAGGATTACTCTGCTTTATATAATGTTATTTATTGTTTTGAGTTTTTAAACCAAAATGAAGATGCTATCTCTTATTTGAACATGTTCTTAGATAAAAACCCGTATTGTGAAGTGGCATGGCATCAATTAGGAAAGCAATATTTTATTTTAAAGGATTACAGGAAAGCACTAACGGCATTTGATTTTGCTATTATATCCGATGACACTTTTGTAGGAGCTTATCTTGAACGTGGTAAAGTTCTAGAGCAGCTAAAACGCTATGAAGATGCCATTGAAAACTATAATATTACTTTAAAATTAGATGACCCCACATCATTTGCACTATTACGGATCGGGAGCTGTTATGAAAAGCTGGACAATGAAGATTTAGCACTTCAATATTTTGACAGAACAGTACATGAGGACCCACTATTGGACAAAGGCTGGATAGCAATTACAAAGTTTTATAACAAAAAAAAGAACTACCAAAAAGCACTTTATTACATTAATAAAGCTATTAATATTGATTCAGAGAATGTTATTTATTGGAAATTATATTCTCAAATAAACCAAAGGCTTAATTTTTATGAAGAAGCAGAACGGGGTTTCAAAAAAACCTTAGAACTTGGTAATTATGAATTAAACACTTGGTTATCCAGAGGGGACCTATTAATTAAACTTGGAGAACCGGAAGCTGCAATTTACAACTTCGAGCAAGCTATAGAGTTTTATCCAGAAAACGCAGAAATAGAATATCGCTTAGCGGGATTATATTTTTTAATAAATGAAAATGATAAAGGCACATTCCATTTAAAAAACGGTTTGAGATATAATCAGGAATACACCTTTATTATAGACGAACTTTTCCCTAAAGTATCAAATAGAGTTTTGGTAAAAAACTTACTAAAAGCTAACCTTTAAGTAAAACGTTTAATTAAAATGAATACCTTTGGTTTTCGCTAAAAAACCAAAAATGCAAAGACGCTTAAAAGAGTATTTAATTATTACGGTTAAAGGAGTGGCTATGGGAGCAGCTGATGTAATTCCTGGGGTTTCAGGAGGAACAATAGCTTTTATTTCCGGTATATACGAAGAGCTCATAAAAAGCCTGGACAACCTTAGTCTTGACGTTTTTAAAATTTGGAAAACCTCAGGGTTTAAGGTTGCATGGCATTCCATAAATGGAAATTTCCTTCTGGCCTTATTCTCTGGAATAGCAATCAGTATTTTATCTCTTGCAAAGGTGATTAAATGGCTACTTATAAATGAACCTACCTTATTATGGGCCTTCTTTTTTGGCTTAGTACTATCCAGTATCATATATATTGCAAAGCAAATTAAAAGTTGGAACATACTTACTCTTATTGCCATTGCTGTAACCACCATACTATCCTATTGGATAACTTTAGCAGAGCCCTTTGCCTCGCCAGATAGCTCTGTATACCTTTTGTTCTGTGGATTTATAGCTATAATAGCCATGATCTTACCCGGAGTTTCCGGTGCCTTTATTTTACTTATTCTGGGCGCATATCAAACAGCAATTAACACTATTAATAATCTGCTTGAGGGTATTGCAAAAAGCAATTTTGAGTTATTTAAGGAGGCCTTTATTAACTTTTTACTTCTGGCAATAGGGGCTGTTATTGGTTTAAAAGTATTTTCTAAAATACTTAACTGGATGTTTCAAAATAAAAAAAATACAACCCTTGCGATACTTACCGGTTTTATGATAGGCTCACTCAATAAAATATGGCCATGGAAAAAAACCTTAACCTGGCGTATAGATTCTCATAACGAAAAAACTCCTTTTTTAGAAAAGAGTATTTCTCCTTTTTCATTTGAAGGAGACAATCAATTACTATGGGCAATAGTATTAATGATTTTAGGTTTTTTAATTATTTTTATTCTTGAAAAACTAGGCTCTAAAAAACAATAATGCAAAGCACCAGAACATTTAGCGATAAATTATTTCTAATTTTAAAAGGATTAGGTATGGGTGCAGCAAATAAGGTTCCCGGAGTTTCAGGAGGTGTTGTTGCATTTGTTGCCGGATTCTATGAAGAATTTATCTATTCTCTAAAAAAGGTAAATAGAAAAGCCTTTGCTTTACTCTTTAACGGACGGTTTAAAAGCTTTTTCAGATATATAAATGGCCGTTTTTTAAGCCTACTCTTCTTTGGAATGATAGTAAGTTATTTTAGTGTCTCTAAAGTTCTGGACTATCTATTAGAACATTATGAACTATATATTTGGAGTGTGTTTTTTGGAATGATAGTAGGTTCTATATATTATATCCACAAAGATTTTAATGATTGGAATTATAAGACTTATACGTCACTAGTCATTGGTATTATTGTGGGTGTTAGCATTAGTTTTTTAAATCCAGCAAAAGAGAACGATAATCTTTGGTTTGTTTTCTTTTGTGGAATTATAAGTGTTTCCGGCATGACACTTCCTGGATTTTCAGGATCATTTATACTCATTCTTTTGGGCAATTATGTATTATTATTAGTAGATTCTGTAAATGCTTTATATGATACAGTATCAGAGATTCTAACCGGAGATTTTAATTTTATAGACAACCCAAATCGAATAAGAACACTCAAAGTTTTAGGTGTTTTCACATTAGGTTCAGTAACCGGCTTAGTAACCTTTTCTCACCTACTCAGCTATATTCTAAAACATTACAAAAGCATAACGCTTTCATCAATAATTGGCTTTATAGTGGGCTCCTTAGGCGTAGTATGGCCATGGAAAAAAACCCTTTATAAAATACAAGAAAATGGTAGTTTTCTTCTAGACTCCAGAGGTGAAAAAATTATAGAAAACTATCAACGCTATAAACCTGAATTAAATTCAGAAACATATTATGCTATTGCTTTTATTATACTGGGTATTACCATAGTTTTAGCCTTAGAATGGTATGGACAAAAAACAAGGAGAATTAAATGAACAAATTAGGATTACTAGGAAGACATATTTCATATTCATTTTCAAGATCATACTTCAAAAAGAAATTTGAAAATGAACAGATTGATGACACATCATATGATAATTTTGATATTGAGACCATTGACTTATTTCCTTCTATTATCAATGAAACTAAAAATTTAAAAGGCCTTAACGTTACTATACCATATAAAGAACAAGTTATTCCATTTTTAGATAAGTTAAATAAAAAAGCTAAAGCTATAGGAGCAGTAAACACAATTAAAATAACCAAAAAAGGCAAGTTAATTGGATATAATACAGATTGTTATGGCTTTAAAAAATCTTTACAGCCTTATTTAAAACCAAACCATAAAAACGCTCTAATTTTAGGAACCGGTGGAGCCAGTAAGGCCATTGCTTATAGTTTGCGTGAATTAAATATTGATTATGAGTATGTTTCCAGAAAGCTATCATCCGGTATTAAATTTTCTTATGACACTTTAACTAATCAAGATATTGAAAACCATCAAATTATCATTAATTGTACACCTTTAGGCACATTTCCAAATATTGATAATTGCCCAAATATTCCCTATCGCAGTATAAGTAAAGACCATATTCTGTTTGATTTGATTTATAATCCTGAAGAAACAACCTTCCTGAAATATGGCAAACAAAAGCAGGCTACCACAATAAATGGCTTAAATATGTTGAAATTACAAGCTGAAAAAGCCTGGTCCATATGGAATTTAAAGTAAAACTTCTTACATTATAATTAAAACCCTTAACAGTGCTTTGTAAATACTATACTTGTTAGTATCTTTAATGACTAAAGAAAAATTAGCGAACCTTAACATTTTTTAAAATGTCTGATATTAATAAAGTAGAAGGAATTGATGAAAACATTCCTAGTGAGCATTCAACAGAAATAGATAAAAACATTGAACCTACACCTAGTGAAGCTTCAAAGATAAATGATGACGTTGTTGAATCATCTGACAATATTGATAGTGATGACAAAATCTCAAATACTCCAGAAGAGCATGATGAAGTCATAAATGAAATTGAACAATCCAATGCTGAAGATGCTGAAGATGAAGGCAATAAAGACAGACATAAGATAGAGGTTAAGGACTATGATACGATGTCTCTGGAAGCACTTGCTATTGAATTAGAAAAGCTTGTTAAAAACGAAAAAGTACAAGCTATACGATCTCATGTCAACGCTATAAATACCGAATTCAAATTAAAATTTCAAGCCTTAATTGACGAGAAGAAAGAAGACTTTATCAATGATGGCGGTAATGAAATTGATTTTTATTATTCATCTCCCGTACAACGGAGGTACAAAGAAGCTTATAAGTCTTATCGGGCAAAACTAAATGAGCATTACCAAAGTTTAGAAAAAAACTTAAAGCAAAATTTAGCAGACAAATTAACCATTATTGAAGAGTTAAAGGGCTTAATAAATGTTGAAGAAAATATCAATTCTACATATAAACACTTTAAAGAGCTTCAGGAGCGTTGGAGAAATACAGGACCTATACCAAGAGATAAATACAATAATGCCTGGAATAGTTATCACCATCATGTAGAGCTATTTTATGATTTTCTACATTTAAACAGAGACCTACGTGATTTAGATTTTAAGCATAATTTAGAAAAAAAGCTGTTAATTATTGAACGTGCTGAAGAATTAGCTAAAGATGATAATGTAATGCGTGCTTTTAGGGAATTACAGGAGTTACACAAGATGTGGAAAGAAGAGCTTGGCCCTGTTGGTAAAGAGCATCGCGAAGACATCTGGGAACGCTTTAAAGCCGCTACTAAAATAATTAATGACAAACGCCATATCTATTATCAGGAAATAGATAAGGTTTATGAAAAAAACTTAGAGAATAAGCTTGAAATCATTGCAAATATTGAAGCTGTAGGTGCTCAAGAAAGTGGTTCTCATGGATCTTGGCAAAAGAAAATCAAGCAAGTTGAAGCATTTAGAGAAGCCTTTTTTAATGCTGGTAAAGTACCCATCAAAGTAAATGAAGCTACTTGGGCTAAGTTTAAAGAGGCCGTTAGAAGCTTTAACAGACGAAAGAATGCTTTTTATAAAGGCCTTAAAAAAGAGCAATATAAAAATCTTCAGCTCAAATTAGAACTTATTAAAATAGCTGAAGACAATAAGGATAGTGAAGATTTTGAAACAGTTACTCCTTTGATGAAAAAGATTCAAAGTGACTGGAAGAAAATTGGTCATGTTCCAAGAAAGGACAGTGACAAAATCTGGAAACAGTTCAAAGCTGCCTGTAACCACTATTTTGATAGAATTCATGCCAAAAGAAATGCTGCCAGCAAGGAGCAAATTGACGCCTACAACAAAAAGAATGATTTACTTAATAGCTTAAAAGAGTTAAAATTATCTGAAGAAAAGGAAGAGGGCATTAAGGTTATCAAGGAGCAAATTAAGGTATGGCAATCTATAGGTCGCGTTCCTAATGATAAGCGTTATATAGATGGGAAATTTCAAAAAACTATTGACAGTCTGTTGAAAGGGTTGAAATTAGATAAAACTGAAGCAGAAATGATTAAGTATGAGAACAAATTAGATTCTCTTAATAATTCTGACGATAACAGGAACTTGGATAATGAGCGTACATTTATTCGTAAAAAAATAGATGAAGTTAAAAGTCAAATTAATCAACTGGAAAATAATTTACAGTTTTTCACCAATGTAGATGATGACAATCCTTTAGTGAAAGAAGTTCATCAAAATATTAAAAAACATAGGACTTCATTAGAACTTTTGAAAGCAAAGCTTCAAAAAATAAAGGATCTATATTAAATAAAATTAACAACGAATAAAAAGAGGGTGCTTAGTTAATAACATCCTCTTTTTTGTTTCTATTACATTGAACATTAACAAATCAACGTAATAAACTAAAATGTCCTTTAAATATTTTCACTCCTGCAGTAATATGGTCTAATTTGGCTACAAACCAATAATCAGAATTGGGTAAGACCTGCCCATTAAAAGTTCCATCCCAAAACCCATTTTTAGCGCTTAATTGCTTAATTAGCTTTCCATAGCGATCATAAATACTAACTTTTGAGGCATTGGTATAATCATTACCTAAACCTTTTATTTGCCACGTTTCATTAAATGTATCCCCGTTTGGAGTAAAATATTTAGGAAATCCAAGAATAAAAACCTCTAACTCAGCAATACCACATTTATTCTTATCCCTTACATAGATTATATGAGTACCCGCACCCACTCTATCAAAATAAGGATCACCTTTATATGGGCCATTAATATCATTTAAAGCAAATTCATAGTCTCCTATCCCTAAATTATTATTGCTGTTATTTATTTCAATACTATTGTTATCAGATAGTTCAACAATCTTAATATCATCAAGGCCAATGTTTGCAATAGCAGACTCCACAACCTCAAAACGAACTGACTCAGACTCACATCCATAGTCAGAAGTAGCAATGACATTATATACACCTCCAGTATTTACAGAAACATTAGCTTCTGTACTTACTACCGCTCCATTTTCATCTGTCCATTCATAAGTATAATCACCTTTAGGATTAAAAGTAAACAGGGAGATTGATGTATTATCCAAACAATAAACCTCCGTTTGGTCAATCTCAAATTCCGGCAACGGATTAACGGTCAAAAGTAAATGTGGCCCTATACCAAAACACGCCCCATTATCTTCACTCTCTACCCGTACATAAACAGGCTGTGAATAGGGTACTTCATTTCTATAAACTCCAATGATTTCATTCTGCTCTAATTGGGCATCTTCCGCATTTCTATAATAGCTAATGGTTAAATTTTGCCCGGCAGGAAGTTCAGCCATTAATGTACCAGTTGCCAGGCTTAGGTCAAATTCATGATACCCATCATTTAAACCATCATAATCACATAACTCAAGCTCTTCATAAAAATCCGGTGAAAAAGAAGTTGCCGAAACCTGTAAATTAACGTCGCATATCCTATGGCAACCCAAACTAGTCTCAACACGTGCATATACCATATTTGAAATACTATTGCTATTGTTAAACGCACTTGCATTAATAGCTCCTGTGTTAGAATCGGCTTCAGAACGACTTAAATGATAGGATATGTTCAACCCGGTGGCATTATTAGTAATAAAGCCATCCGCTTCATTTAGATTAAAATTAGTAAAACCATCAGGGTTACCATCGGAGTCACAATTTTTAAAATCTATAGAACTGTTTATTACAGGTAAGGCATTTACTCTAATGGTAAAAGAGGTCTCCGTATAACAGGTAGTACTAGCCTTATTTTCAATTCTTACATCAATGATTTGTGTATCCTTAACAGTATTAATAAAGGTTTTGGGAGATAGTATTTCAATTTTAGTTCCTGATATGTCTGTAAAAAAGTAACGAAGTGTAAAGTCTGAATCTGATTTACCGTTTAAAATGACAGACTGGTTTGTTGTTAAATCAAAAGTAGTAAAGCCATTAGCATCATCTCCGTCTAAATCATCATCACATAATTGAATAAGTGGAATATCTGCCAGAGTTGGAGGTACTACTGTTTCATGAATTAAAACAGTTACTGGCAAACGTGCAGGGCTTTCGCAAGTGTTAATTATTTGTGACGCATAGTAAATTGAAGAAGTCAAGGTATCAGTTAAGCTAAGAGCCGTACCTCCTGAACTGGAGCTATACCATTGAATATCTGTTCCGTTAGCCATTAAATCAGCAACAGTGGCATGATCTATATCACAGAAACTTTGATTAGAGTTTCCTGTAGGCAAATCTGTTTTTTGCACTGTTAAAACCACTGGGGTTCTAATGGTTGTTGTACAGTCATTCACTGTAGCATCCACATAATAGTTAGTGGTGCTATTTAAAACCGGAGTGGTAAAAGACGTTCCGGTACCTACAGAAATACCTCCAGTAGGTGATTCATACCAATTTATTGTACCGGCAGATGCTGTTGCTAATAATGTCCCCGATCCTAATTCGCAAACCAAATCATCTGTAACTGAACTTATGACAGGAATTGAAGTTACTGTAGCCTCAACAGCCACACGCACTCCCTCTATACAATCATTTATTGATGCCAATGCATAATAGGTTGTTGAAGCACTAATATTTGGTGTGGTATAGGTATCTCCTTTAAACAAGGGTGTAGTACTTGTTAGTGTATCAAACCACAACACATCTCCAACAGATGCCTCTGCACTTAAACTCCCCGTTCCACTACCGCAAATTGTTACTGGTGTGGTACTTGTTATTTTTGTAATATATATTAGTACTCGCTGAAATATCCGGAGCCGTTTCCCCCGGCATGCCGCCATACTCCACAATATAACCCTTGGGCTGATAGGGCCCGCTAGAAGCCCCGGTATTAGTTAAATCATTCCATGATCCGGGAACACCAATCCCCGGGGCTGTAACATGAGCATAATTCTCACCCCCTCCCCAGTCATTGGGTTCATCGGCATTCCAAAATGCAAAATTAGGTGTAGAGCCACCAATCTCGCCATTCCAAAAAATAGTACCGGCTTCAGGTCCGGTTACCCATTTCCAAACGTCATCTGTTTCGCTATCACTTCCTCCTATCCAACCCGCTCCGGCTGCCTGCTCTCCTGACAACTGAGCTTCTTCTGCTGATGTTATGGTTGCTAAATAGCCTTGAAGTCCAAAATAAGTTTTATTTTCGGCTGCAACTTTGGCGTCTGTCCAGGTTATTCCCAATGCAGGTACATACTCATAATAATGCCCTGTTTGTGGCAAGTAATTGGCATCGCCAATAGTAATAGAAAATCCCTTATCTGACGGTTGATTACTTGTACTTTGAAAAACAACATCTTTTATTGCTGCAATGAGATCGGTATAGCTAACCAGAGCCCCGGCTATTCCTTTTAGGGTTAGTTTGCCTTCTACAACACTCCACGACGTTACAATAGTAGGGTGACTTCCGGTCAAGGTTAGTGAATCTTCTCTCTGGACATACCCCGTAGATATTTGAACGAACAGCCCCTCTATTTCCGTATCATCCTCATCACTAATATCAAAATCCGTGACAATATTAATCTGATTTAACGGGCAATACCCTTGATTTCCTGTTGCAGTCAAGGTTGGTGCTATATTTTGAGTTTGAATAGGTTGGCATAGGGCTATGGCAAAACCGATAAAATATAATATGCTCTTAGGGTTAAACATTATTAAAGATTGGCCTTTTAATTCTGAAACAAAGCGTAATATAGAGCAAAATAACTCAGATGCTTATTAAAACAGGGATAAATACGTTGAATTGAACAGAATATATGTTTAATTCCTAAATATGTTTTGCTTCTTCCCAAAACACATCCATTTCGGCAAGCGTCATATCTTTTAAGCTTTTATTTAAAGATTTGGCTTTTTCTTCTAAATACTGAAAACGCTTCGTAAACTTTTTATTGGTGCGCTCTAAGGCATTCTCAGGATTTATATTTAAAAAACGAGCGTAGTTTACCATAGAGAACATGACGTCTCCAAATTCGCTTTCCATAGCGTCCTGATTTCCTGACTTTACCTCTGTTTGAAATTCTGATAGTTCTTCTTGTAGTTTTTCCCAAACCTGTTCCGGTTGTTCCCAGTCAAAACCCACACCAGCTACTTTTTCCTGAATTCTGTTGGCTTTAACCAATGCCGGTAAGCTTTGGGGCACTCCTTCTAATACACTCTTTTTACCTTCTTTAAGCTTTAAATTTTCCCAATTACGTTTAACATCCTCTTCATTGTTTACTTTAACATCGCCATAAATATGAGGATGCCTGTTAATAAGCTTTTCACATATGTCATTACACACATCGGCAATATCAAAGTCGTTGGTTTCACTTCCTATTTTAGAATAGAATACTATGTGTAATAACACATCACCTAACTCTTTTTTTACTTCCTCCAGATTATTGTCTAAAATGGCATCACCCAGCTCATAAGTTTCTTCAATAGTTAAATGGCGTAAGGTTTCCATAGTCTGTTTTTTATCCCATGGGCATTGCTCTCGCAACTCATCCATAATGGTTAACAATCTATCAAAGGCTTTTAGTTGATCTTGTCTTGAGTTCATTTTAGGTGTTTTTGCTAAAATACAATTTTGGTAGTCTAAAGAAAGCTATTTTAGTCTTAAAAGAGTAGCTAATAAGTTATTTTAGCAAACTTGATTTTGTAAAAAATTTCTTCTACCTTCGTTTAAGGTTGGATAACTCATATTGATGGAAATAGAAAGTTTAATGTTTTAGTTTTATAATGTATATATCCAATAGTCTATATCCAATTGTTATACAAAAGCAAAAAGTAACGGGTGAATAATATAATAATAGGAAACGGAATAGACATTCAGTTCGGTGGATTGGAATATACAAACAAAAGCATAATTGAAAGAGCATTCCTCAATTTAAAAACTGGCGATTTTTCACCCGAAGTTTATACTAAAAAAATTGAAATTTGGATTTATATCCTGCATTTAGCGGTTCCAAATTTTTTAAACGGACATTATGACCAATTGGCTGTATTAAATGATGAAAAAGAAGAATTAGAAAATTTCAAAAGAAACTACTCAAAAAAGGTCTCTATTTCGGATATAGGTTTTGAATATTATTTTCTACTAAATGAATTACATTGTAGAAAATTTAATTTGGCTTTTAAAATGAGAAAAATTAAAAACAATATAAAAAAATTAGGCCCTGTGCTAATCCGGAAAGTTAGCGTCTTTTTACACGCTATGTTTTATACATAAACCCTCATAAGTTATTTCTACTAACTCAAAATTTGATTATGAATAAAAATAATGAGAAAATCTTAAGATTTAGTATACCCGTTAGAACCATTTATAATTTCCAAGGAGAAGGTATGTATGAAGAAACCTTAGAAGATCACTTTAAATTAATAATCTGTGAGGAGTTATTAAATGAAAACATTGATTTTAGTTTTAATTATCATGCTTTTGATATCAAGGATGGGTTTGGAACTGAACTTAAATATATAGGAAAGCAAATTGACTTAAAAAAAGTGATACTTAACCTCATTAAAAACAAGTTTAGACTTGGACTTATTGTTCAAAGATTGGATAGAGGGAATTGGATTGAAATTTACAATGATTCTCATAGAATGAAATACAAAGAATTTGATATTATGGTCGAATAAAACGAGCTTACAACAACGTGTCCTATGAAAAGTGCTAGCCTTATAAATATATGTTAAACGTCTCCCTAATTAGCACTGACCTCAGCCGTACCTATATGGTAATACAACTAAAACTACACAGGTTAATAATAAGTCCTAACTTACCCCCCTAAACCCAGTCGCCATTGTACCTAAAGATTCTTCACTGCGTTCTGAATGACAATATTGCGATGAGTCAAAAACCTAGTAGATTATCGTTATTATGAGGAGCAAAGCGACGTGATAATCTCTCCTCGGTTAAGAGATTGCCACGGCAAATTAGACATTTGCCTCGCAATGACATCAGATCAGAACAAAAAAACCAATGTTTTTACATTGGTTTTTTATCTACCAAGACCTGTCAGGTTTTCAAAACCTGACAGGTCTCAAAACTCAATTATGCGTTTTGTTTCTTAATTAGATTAAGTGCTGAACCTTCTTTATACCATGCAATTTGCGAATCGTTATAGGTATGATTTAACATAATGGCATCTTTACTACCATCCGCATGCTCCACTTCAACCGTTAACGGCTTACCAGGCGCAAATGCATTTAAATCTAAGAAGTTAAACGTATCATCTTCTTGAATGAGATCGTAATCGGCTTCATTAGCAAAGGTTAAACCTAACATCCCTTGTTTCTTCAAATTAGTTTCATGAATACGTGCAAAGGATTTTACAATAACCGCAGCAACCCCTAAATGACGTGGTTGCATAGCTGCATGCTCTCTGGAAGAGCCTTCTCCATAGTTATGATCTCCAACCACTACTGTTTTTATACCTTCTGCCTTATAAGCACGTTGTACATCCGGCACACCATCATACTCGCCTGTTAATTGGTTTTTAACAAAATTTGTCTTTTGGTTGAAAGCGTTAACAGCTCCAATTAAGGTATTGTTGGCTATATTATCTAAATGCCCTCTATAACGTAACCATGGCCCCGCCATAGAAATATGATCTGTAGTACATTTTCCAAAGGCTTTAATTAATAATTTAGCTCCTGTAATAGAGTCGCCAAGAGGTACAAATGGCGTTAATAATTGTAAACGCTCTGAATCCTCTTTTACAACCACATTGACGCCGCTTCCATCTTCTTGTGGCTCTAAATAACCATTTTCTTTAACATCAAACCCTTTTGGCGGTAACTCCCATCCTGTTGGTTCATCTAACATCACCTCTTCACCATTTTCATTAATCAGGGTATCTGTTAATGGGTTAAAATCTAAACGACCGGCTATAGCTATGGCTGCAGTTAACTCCGGAGATGCTACAAAGGCATGGGTATTAGGGTTACCATCTGCACGTTTGGCAAAATTTCTGTTAAAGGAGTGAACGATACTATTTTTTGGTGCATTTTTAGGATCTGAGTAACGTGCCCACTGCCCAATACACGGGCCACATGCGTTTGTGAATATTTTAGCATCTAATTTTTCAAATACGTCTAAAATTCCGTCACGTTCCGCTGTGTATCGTACTTGTTCAGACCCCGGGTTAATACCAAATTCTGCTTTGGTTTTCAAGCTTTTATCTAATGCTTGCTGGGCAATGGATGATGCGCGCGACAAATCTTCATAAGAAGAGTTGGTACAAGACCCTATTAACCCCCATTCTACTTTTATAGGCCAATCATTGGCTTTTGCTTTTTCATTCATTGCAGTACCTACCTCTGTAGATAAGTCCGGAGTAAACGGTCCATTCAATAATGGGCCTAATTCTGATAGGTTAATTTCAATAACCTGATCAAAATACTGCTCCGGGTTGGCATACACCTCTGTATCTGCCGTTAAATAATCTGCCACTTCATTAGCAGCATCTGCAATACCTGCTCTGTCAGTGGCACGTAAATAACGATCCATTGATTCATCATACCCAAAAGTAGAAGTTGTTGCTCCTATCTCTGCTCCCATATTACAAATGGTCCCTTTACCTGTACAGGACATTGATATAGCTCCAGGACCAAAATATTCTACTATAGCTCCGGTTCCTCCTTTTACGGTAAGTATCTCTGCCACTTTTAAAATGACATCTTTTGGTGCGGTCCAACCCGAAAGTTTTCCGGTTAACTTCACTCCTATTAATTTAGGAAACTTTAACTCCCAGGCCATTCCAGCCATTACATCTACCGCGTCAGCACCTCCAACACCAACAGCAACCATTCCTAATCCTCCGGCATTCACCGTATGCGAATCTGTACCAATCATCATGCCTCCTGGAAATGCATAATTTTCTAATACCACCTGATGAATAATTCCTGCTCCGGGTTTCCAAAAACCAATACCATATTTATTTGACACAGACTCCAGGAAATTAAATACCTCACTACTAACATTATTAGCATGTTTTAAATCTATTGCAGCACCTTCTTTTGCCTGAATTAAATGGTCACAATGTACTGTTGTTGGTACCGCCACCTTACTCTTTCCGGCTTGCATGAATTGTAACAAAGCCATTTGCGCCGTTGCATCCTGACAAGCTATTCTATCAGGAGCAAAATCCACGTAATCTTTTCCTCTCTCAAAAGCTTTGGTTGGTGTACCATCCCAAAGGTGATTGTACAATATTTTTTCTGAAAGTGTTAGTGGTCGTCCAACAACTTCTCGGGCAGCATCTATGCGGTTTTTCATTCTCGCATAAACCCCTTTTATCATATCAATGTCAAATGTCATAAGATGTATATGTTTTAATTTTTATTGCTCTATTTAAGGTTTACTAATATACGAAATTAGAACGCCGTTTAAAACCTTAGAAAATAGACTTATCTTATCATAGCTTTATTAAAATCTATTCAATATTATGCTTTTAGAAGTCTCGATATTATTCATAAAAAAAGTCCGGGTTTTAAAACCCGGACTTTAATCTATAATTGAATTTATCTTTAAATTATATTGCTACTAATTGTTTTTGCGATGGTTTAAACTTAGTCAAAACAATACCATCAACAGCAGCTTCATATTCTTCCATTGTAGGTGTTCTTCCTAAAATGGTTGATAGTACCACTACCGGTGTAGATGATAATAAAGATTCTCCCTTTTTCTCACCGGAATCTTTAACAACTCTTCCCTGGAATAAACGCGTAGATGTAGCCATTACGGTATCACCTGGTTCCGCTTTTTCCTGATTTCCCATACATAAGTTACACCCTGGACGCTCCAGATATAGCATGTTTTCATATTTAGTACGTGCTAAACCTTTTGGTGCGTTATCGTCAAACTCAAATCCTGAGTATTTTTGTAATACTTCCCAATCACCTTCTGCTTTTAATTCATCAACAATGTTATAGGTTGGCGGTGCTACTACTAAAGGTGCATTAAACTCAACTTTACCATGCTGTGCTTCAATATTCTTTAACATTTGAGCTAAAATTTTCATATCGCCTTTATGTACCATACAAGATCCTACAAACCCTAAATCTACTTGTTTAGTTCCGCCATAGTAAGATAATGGCCTAATGGTATCGTGTGTATAACGTTTAGAAACATCTTCGTTATTTACATCTGGATCAGCAATCATTGGCTCAGCAATCTCATCTAAATCAATCACTACCTCAGCATAATACTTAGCGTTAGCATCTGGTCTTAATGCCGGCTTTATTCCAGTCTTCACCTCTTGAATTCTAGCATTTGCCTTATCTACTAAGCCTTGTAACACTTGCTTTTCGTTATCCATACCTTTTTCAATCATGATTTGGATACGGTCTCTTGCAATCTCTAAAGATTCTATTAAAGTGTCATCTTCTGAAATACAGATAGACGCTTTGGCTTTCATTTCGGCCGTCCAGTCTGTAAATGTAAAGGCCTGGTCTGACGTTAAAGTACCAATATGCACTTCTATAATTCTGCCCTGAAATACGTTTTCACCACCAAACTGTTTTAACATTTGCTGTTGCGTAGCATGAACCACATCACGGAAGTCCATATAAGATTTCATATCGCCTTTAAACGTTACTTTTACTGACTGAGGAATTGGCATAGTAGCCTCTCCTGTGGCTAATGCTAAGGCAACAGTACCCGAATCAGCTCCAAAAGCTACGCCTTTAGACATACGTGTATGTGAGTCGCCCCCTATAATAATGTCCCAGTCACCCACTGTAATATCGTTTAACACTTTATGGATAACATCGGTCATGGCATGATATACACCTTTAGGATCACGCGCAGTAATCAATCCGAAGTCATTCATAAATTGCATTAACCTTGGAATATTAGCCTTAGACTTATCATCCCAAACTGATGCGGTATGACACCCTGATTGGTAAGCTCCATCAACAATTGGAGAGATTACCGTAGCCGCCATCATTTCTAATTCTTGGGACGTCATTAATCCTGTAGTATCCTGAGACCCTACAATGTTTACTTCAACACGCACATCAGAACCTGCATGTAAGGTTTTGCCTGGTGTTGTTCCTACGGCATTTTTATTGAATATTTTCTCTACAGCCGTTAATCCTTGCTCTTCAATAGAAATCTCCTTTGATGAAGCATATACTTGAGGCACCTCAATTCCTAATGCTTTAGCAGCAAATGTTTGTAATTTTTTACCAAAAACAACTGCGTAAGACCCTCCGGCCTTGATGAACTCCATTTTTTGCGGTGTTAATGCAGTAGAAATATCTTTTAACTCCTGGCCTCCACTATAAAGTTTCTTTTCTTTAGTATTTATAGTCAAAACGGTTCCCGTTTCAACTGAATATGCTTGCTTTAAAACCGGTTCTCCATCTCCATCAACAATAGTATTTCCTTCAGCATCCTTTTGCTTTACCCAGTTTTGTAGATCAATTCCAATACCTCCTGTTACTCCCACAGTGGTAAGGAAAATTGGAGATATTCCGTTTGTTCCTGCAATTACAGGAGCTATATTGATAAATGGTACATAAGGACTTGACTCAATACCTGTCCAAAGTGCCACATTGTTTACACCTGACATTCTTGAAGACCCTACTCCCATAGTTCCCTTTTCTGCAATTAGCATCACACGCTTATCCGGGTGTTGTTCTTTTAATGCCAAAAGCTCATTCTGCATGTCTTTGTTATGCTCAAAAATACACTGACCATGCAATTCACGATCTGATCTGGAATGCGCATCGGCTCCAGGAGACAATAAATCTGTGGAGATATCACCTACTCCGGCAATGAAAGTAACCACTTCAACCTCCTCATCTATCTCTGGTAATTTTGTAAAGAATTCAGCTTGTGCATAGCTTTCAAGAAGTTCTTTAGCGATAGTGCTTCCTGTTTTGTAAGCTGCTTCTAAACGCTCGGTGTCGGCTTCATATAAAAACACTTGAGTTTTTAAAACTTTGGCAGCTTCTGCAGCAATTGAAACATCGTCTCCCAGAGCTAAGTCTAATAAAACCTCAATTGAAGGCCCTCCTTTCATATGAGACAATAACTCAAAAGCAAAAGTTGGTACAATCTCGGCAACAACGGATTCTCCCAAAATAATCTCTTTTAAAAATTTTGCCTTAACACCAGCTGCACTGGTAGTACCCGGCAATGTATTGTAAATAAAAAAGTTTAGGGAATCTGTTCTGTGAGGGTTATCTGAATCTTTAATTTGAGTGATAATCTCGCTTGTTAATTCAGCTCCGTCTATTGGCTTAGGGTGAAGCCCCTGGGCTTTTCTTTCCTCGATCTCTATGATATAATCGCTATAGGTATTCATATAAAGAATTATTTCTGTGTTAAATTGGCTTGAATAATGTGATCACAGTAAACTGTAGAATGTAGTAACATGTTTTAAAATACATATGTACTCCTTTTGATCATATTAATATCAATGCCATAAAAAGTAATGTTAAACTTTATTTCAAAAGCATCGCAAAATACGAATTTAATACAAAGATGTAAAAACTAAAATGAGATATAAATAAGTATTTATACTTATTTATTATAGTATCATTATTAAACCAAATGATTGTGTTTTTTTCAATTTTTACCAGCTAAAAATGACGATTTATTAACTTGTTAACAGAAACATTACGTGGTTCTAATAAATATGAAGCTAATAAGCTATAATATTTATATTTCGTTTTACTAAAACAAGCTTTTAATAATCTGTTCTTCAGAAATACCTTCAGCTTCTGCCTTATAGTTTTTAATAATTCTATGCCTTAAAATTCCATAAGATACGGCTTGAACATTTTCAATATCCGGTGAGAATTTACCTTGAATAGCCGCATGAGTTTTTGCTGCCAAAATTAAATTTTGAGAGGCTCTTGGCCCTGCACCCCAGTCTAAATAGGTTTTTACCAGCTCTGGTGCAGCATCTGAATGTGGTCTTGTTTTACCAACCAACGAAACCGCATATTCAATAACGTTGTCTGCTACAGGAATTCGTCTAATTAAATGCTGAAAATCTATAATCTGTTGTGCTGAAAAAAGAGCATTTATTTTATAAGACTCATCATTAGTAGTAGACTTAACCACCTGTACTTCTTCTTCAAATGAGGGGTAATCTAGGTTTATAGCAAACATAAAACGGTCTAATTGAGCTTCCGGTAATGGGTAAGTTCCTTCTTGCTCAATAGGGTTTTGTGTTGCTAAAACAAAGTAAGGTAAGCTTAATTTATAATGATGGCCAGCCACGGTTACCGCCCTTTCCTGCATAGCTTCCAACAGAGCTGCTTGGGTTTTTGGGGGTGTTCTGTTTATCTCATCTGCCAAAATAATATTAGCAAAAACAGGTCCTTTTATAAATTTAAAATGGCGATCTTCATCTAATATTTCACTTCCTAGAATATCGCTGGGCATTAAATCCGGAGTAAACTGTATGCGTTTAAAATCCAAGCCCAATGATTGAGCAATCGTATTAACCATAAGTGTTTTTGCTAACCCCGGCACACCGATCAGTAAAGAGTGTCCTCCTGAAAAAATAGAAATTAAAATCTGGGTAACTACCTCATCCTGCCCAACAATTACCTTGGCTATTTCTGATTTTAATTCCTTAAATTGTTTGACAAAGGTTTCAATAGCTGCTACGTCAGACATATGCTTATTTTTTTAACCAATTACCGGAAAAATCACAGTCTCTGCGTGCTCCACTAATTTTAATATATGTATCTAATATTTTTTCTTCCTGCCACTTCTCAATGGCTTTAATTTTCTTTTCCTCAAGTGCCAGTTGCTTAATTTTTAAATAATCACGAGCATAATCAGCTTTATGTTCATCTACCCTATCTGTAACTCGTAATAATTTAAACTTCACTTTTCCGGTTCTGTCCTCTTCTTTCAAAACTAAGCTCACTTCTTCTTCTTTTAAATTTTGAATTTGTGAGTACAATTCCGGATCCATTCTGGTTAATTCAAAATTATAATCTTGAGTAGTAGGGTTTATTAGCTGCCCCCCATCATTTCTGGTTTCCTCTTCGTCGCTAACCTCTCTTGCAGCATTAGCAAATGAAATTTCGCCGTCAACAATTTTTTGTCTTACTTTTTCCAATCGCTCTTTAGCTTCTTTTACAGCTTCACTAGACACTTTAGGTGATAGCAGGATATGTGCTACATCATATTCCTGTCCTCTTATTTTTTCTAAAGTAACGATATGGTAGCCAAATTCTGTTTTAAACGGATCTGAAACCTCTCCTTCTTGTAGAGCAAAAGCGACCTGCCTGAACTCTTTAACCATTTGTGGCCTTTTTCTATTAAGCGTATACTTACCACCTCGGCTTGCTGATCCCTGATCCTCAGAATACAAAACAGCCTTAGATCTGAAACTAGATCCATTCTCAACAATATCTGCTTTAAACTTTTCTAAACGATCAATAGTTTTTTGCTCCGCTTCTTCAGACACTTTTGGCTCTGCTATAATTTGGGCTACTTTAAGTTCAGTCCCAAAAGTTGGTCGATCTTCTTCCGGAATTTTATTGAAAAAAGCTCTCACCTCTTCAGGTGTAATTTCAACTTCCTCCACTATTTGTTGCTGCATTCTTGTAGCTAACTGATTTGCTTTGTTGATCTCAAACATTTCATCTCTAAAACTTTGCTCGTCCTCCTTTTTATAGAACTCCAAGAGTTTTTCCATTGAGCCATTTGTTTGTTGTAAGAACTGTTGAATTTGATATTCTACACTTCTCCTAATTTCTGCATCAGAAACCACAATACTATCTTGAATAGCGTGATGTGCATATAACTTATCCTCCAGCAATTTCCCAAACACCTCACATGGCTGGATTTGGTCTGTATTCACTCCCTGTGCTTTTAATTGAAGATATGTTTTATCTATATCAGAATCTAAAACAATATAATCTCCAACTACCGCTGCAACACCATCAACCTTTCTTGCATTTTTAGCTTTTACCGTATCTACTTTTTTAACCTCTTTTTCAACCTTTTCTTCAATAATTTCCTGAGCAGAAATGAAGTTTACAGTTAAAAGAGTTAAACAACAAATGAATGTTTGTTTTAATTTATTTATAGATTTCAAATTGTTTGTTTTTAATAGCATCTTTTGTGATATCTTTTTCCAATTGTTTTATTAGTTCCAGTTTTCTCTTGTTAATCACTATCTGGTCTATAGTAGGCTTGACATATTCTAACGGTGCTGTATCATTTCTTAATAAAACATCATTAATTTGCATCAAATATACTCCTAATGAATCTTTGAGCTGTATAAAATTAGATTTTTTTAACAGTTGACTTTTGTTTTCAGGAGTAACCACCGGAATTTTCTCTATGACCTGGCTTAATTTAATCCAAATTGAATCATTAAATGAATAGGATTTAAACTGAATTGATATGGAATCTAATATTCTTTTGTCTTGTTTATCAAAACGTTCAAATCTTTGTTTGATCTTTTTGTAATCAATTATATCTTCATCCAAATGTACATACCTGAATTTGAGTAATTCTTCATTAAGTTTAAAAACCTCTTTGTTATTCTGGTAATAAACTTCAGCTTCTTTTACCGGAATAATAGTGTCAATACTACGCTTTACCAAAGCTTCTATATAAGCTTTACTATATAGATCATTTTTATATTGAACAACCAATTTATCAAAAGCTTTTTGTTTGTCTTCACCTAAATTCAGCATTGCTCCATCAACAAACAATTGTTGTTTTGCCCAGTGATTAATAAAATTTTGAACTATTAAAGTACTATCCTCTACTGATGAATTTTCCGGAACAAGCTTATCAATATCATCATAATATAAATAGGTCTCATTAACTCTGGCTACCGGAATACGCTCATCAGGCTTTCTGATATAATCACATGAATATATCAGTATAAACAATATGACAACTTTGTTTCTCAAACAATATTATTTAAGTTGGGTCTTTACTTTTTCAAAAACCTCGTCATTAATAACAATTTTATATTTTTCTGCCAGCTTCTCTACCCATTTCTCCTCTTTATAGGTCTGGTAATCACTTACAACAGTTCCTTTTGCGTCTTCAAATGTCTTTTGTGTTTTAGGCAAAACGGCTTTAACCTGAACTAACTGATAAGCTCCATTATGTTTTTGTATATTAGAAATTCCCTTTTTGAAATTGAAGTTTTTTGGTAAGGATTGGTGAGTTGCATCCATTATACCAACGGTAAAAATAACATCAATATTATCTTTACCGTTTATTAGCGATTTTATTTGATTAAGCTCTACACCCTCTTGTAATAATTTTGTAACTTTTTTTAAGACTTTTTGTTTTGCTGAAGAAGCCACTACAACATCTACTCTTTGTGGCAATACATAATTCTCTTTATGTTTTTCATAATATTTCTGAATTTCAAGAGAATCTGTTTTGGCTGTATTCCAAATGGTGTTTTCCATGAGTTCAAACAATAAAAGACCATCTCTATATTCTGCTACAATATGGGCAAATTCTTCATTTTCATTTTCAAGATTATCCTCTTGATATTTAATTAGTCGTTCTCTTAAAAAAGCTTCATATTTCTTACTAACCAAAGATTTTAAAGCTTCATTACTTCTTGTACTTCTTTGGGTTTTTAATAAATAGTTACCAAAATCTTTATAGGGTACTACCGTGTTTTCAATTCTAAGTAGGGTTTGGTCTGCATTAAAATCTACCGGTAGTTTCCACGTATTTTTAAAATAATCATCAGTTAATATTGACTCAAAATAAGTCAATGCCGACTGCGGATGAGTTACCTCATATTTTGTTTTAAGTTTTTCTATCAAAGCTTCATCTATCAATTTAGATCTGGAATCGCGCTTAACTTTCCCAATGAGTTCAGGTTTCATCGCTTCAAAACCCGGAATAGGTTTTGTTTTATATAGCTTTACAATATGCCATCCAAAATCTGTTTTAAAAGGCTTTGAAACCTGACCAACCGTATCTAAACTAAATGCTACATCCTCAAACTCTTTTGCACTTATCTGTCCCCTACTTAAACTTGGTAATATTCCTCCCTTTGGCGAAGAATTTTTATCATCAGAAAATTGCTTAGCCAGGGCTTCAAATGCTTCGCCTTGGTTAAGCTTTTTGTAAATTTCATGTATTCTGGTTTCAAGCTCTTCTCCTAATGAGTCTTTTTCATTCTTCCTAACCATAATATGGGCTACTTCACGCGACCCTTCTGATTTTCTTTTGTCTAAAACCTTAACAATATGATATCCAAAACGGGTTCTAAACGGCATAGAAATATCTCCCGCTTTAGTAGAGTAAGCTGCGTTTTCAAATTTGTATACCATTTTAAAACCGGAGAAATATCCTAGCTCTTCACCATAAACCGTTTTTCCGTTGTGTACTTCTTTTCTAACCTTTTCAAACCCTTCTTCCAGTGCTCTTTTACGAAGTCCCATTAACTTGTTATACGCTGTCAATGTATCATTGGGGCTAGCATTTTCCGGCACCTTTATTAAAATATGATTGGCTTTTACATCATTAGAAATACGCTCATAAGCTTCTCTTACAAGTGCATCAGTAACCTTAGAGTCTGTAATATAATTTTTAGCCAGCTGTTTTCTGTAGTTTTCTAATTCTCTCAAATACGATTTTTTCTCATGGTACCTCAGCTCATGTGCCTCTTTCAGCTTTAATTTGTAACTGGTAAATAATTTTAAATATTCATCAATATCCTTTTGTGATTCATCTTGAACCAAGTCAAGATTCTTACTATAAACCCTTTTAAATTCTGATGTATAAACAGGTGCATCATCAACTGTAAAAAGCACCTCATCCTCAACAGACTGAGCTTGCAAGAATGATACAATAAATATTAAAGACGAAGTTAAAAACCAGTTTAATTTCATAGAATTAAAAATAATTGAATGGATACAAAAATAACAATATAAACCTATATTACAAGATGTTTGACAAACGATTAAATACCATAATTATTTCAGGCTTTTATTATAATTTGGTATAATACATAAGCTATTTCAATTAAAAAATCATACTAGCAAAAAATTATTTTTCCTGCTTTTTTCAGCTCTATCAAACTCATTATCAATATTATTCTAATATACATGATACAATTATCATTTTAAATCGTCTCATTTTTAGTTCGTATTTGAAAAAAAATGCAATGAATTTGAAAAACTTCGTCTTTATAATTGTAGAGCTAATGAAAAAGGCTTTTAGATGAACCCGGAATCAGAAAACAATAAAAAGCTTAATGATTTTTTTGGCAAAGAATATCATTCGCTAAAACGATATGTTAACTCCAGAATAAAGGCTAACATAAATCGCGATGCCGAAGATATTATACAAGATGTAGCGTTAAAATTATTTTCTGGGGCAGACAGATATTCGCCAATAAATAATGTAGCCGGATTTGTTTATCATGCCATTAAAAATAAAATAATTGATGTCATGAGATCAAATAATAAACAGACCATTGATCAAGAAAGTCAAAGTGAACTTAAATTAATTGAATTTGCTGAACTTTTATATGACAAATCTGATAATTATTATTCTGAACAAATACAAAATGAGTTAAAGCAAGCTATTTTAAGCCTTAAACCCGAATACAGAGATATAATAATAGCGGTTGACTTTGAAGGGTATACTTATAAAGAAATTGCTTTAGAAACTAATGTCCCTGTTGGTACATTGATGTCCAGAAGACATAGAGCAATTTCATTATTGTACAAAAAATTAAAAACTAAAAAAGAAATCATTAATTAAAAAAAGTAAAATATGTCTAATTTCTTTAAACATAAGATGAGAGGAAAATCTCCTGGTGAAATTGTTGGAATGATCATTTTTGGAATAATTGCGGTAATAGGCCTGGCCATACTATTTGGGTTTATTATCATGTGGTTATGGAACTGGATAATGCCGGAACTATTTGGTTTAACCACATTAACTTACTGGCAGGCCATAGGGTTATTTATTCTATTAAAAATCCTTTTGGGAGGTTGCGGTGGCTTTGGAGGTAATAATTCTTCCAAAAATACAAAATGCAAAAAAGAACCTAAGGGTGAATTTTCAAAATGGAAACATTATGATAAATTCTGGAAAGAAGAGGGTAATAAAGCCTACGAAGAATATATTGAGCGTACAACCAAAGACAATGAGTCAAATGATTAATTCTTTATATTTCAATTATAAAATACCTACCAAATTATTAATATTTAAAACCAATATTAATACGAAGAAAAAGGTAAAAGCTTTAAAGTCATTTTTTGATAGCCATACCAGTATTACTAAATGGTCTATAGATCTTGAAGATATAGATAATGTCCTGAAAATTGAGGCGGCAATAGGTCTGAATGAAAGCAATATGATCGATCAAATAAAAACACAAGGGTTTTATTGTGATGTATTATCTGATTAATATAATTCTTAAATAAATACAACTGATGCAGCATGTAGTTTTATTTAGGGTACTTTTCTTTAATATTTCTAATCAAATCCTCTAAACCATTTATCTTTAATTCATAAACCTGTTTTAGCATATTACCTAATTTTCCTTTTGGAAAGCCTTTGCCGTGATACCATACTATATAATATTCAGGTAAGTCTATAAGGTATCTGTCCTTATACTTTCCAAAAGGCATTTTAGTATGTGCCAGATCTATTAAGAATTGCTTATCGGGTAGCATAAATTAATTTAATGATTTATATTTTGATAGTTTTTGAAGTTCCTGCAACACATAGACTTCCCACTTTACTTGGGTCTCAAAATTTCTGGAATAATTAGTTTCATTATCATATTGGTCTTGAAACTCTGATAACTCTTTTAAAATACTTTTATGAATTTTTTTCAACTCATCACTTACGCTATTGGATGCTTTTAATTTGCTTATTCGGTATCTAAATTTACGAACAAATAATTCGGTGATATCAAAATGTAACTGCTCATGTCCTAAAACATGAGTATCTGCCTGACCTGGTTTATACCAGGACTGTTCAGGGTAAAAATGAGCAAACACATTAGAGGTAAAACCTACAACCCGGTTCTTTGAATTTTGCTTAATAGAAAAACCAAAGGTAATTCCTGAAGCAGTTACAGCTACTGCACTTTGAGAATCATCAGGCTTTGCTTTAAAGTCAGTCCAGGATAATTTATAAGATTCATTCCAAGCCAAAACCGGTTGGTCCTTTTGAAAGCTTATAAGATATAAAAGTATCAGAATAGTTCTAATCACAAATCATAATTATGTAATAAAAACGGTTTGGAACTAAGCTTATTGTTTTTGCTCAACAATAGTTAGCCCGTCATATTTTACGAGGTATACTGAATCATTATAATAACCACCAAAAACCTTTTTCTTATAGGCAAATTTATTTTCTACATATTCTGTTAATGGGGCATTATTTACAGACGTATAAAAATCCTCAAAAGCTACCAAACGCAAAACAACATCCATTGTTAAATCAAACCCTTTTACAGCTCTTTTGTTTGGCGTTATATTATACATCCTCGTGTAAGTTTTCACAAATGAGTTACTATCATTTTCACTATACTCTTTTGACGTTGATGCAAAATGAAACTGGAGTCTGGATAGATGGGTATTATTGATTTGATCACCTTGAAACGCGGCATTTATGTTGGTTGTGACTAAAATAATTTCAACAGCTTCTTCTTTTAATTCTTTGTTTTCTTCCTTAATAAGAGAGGCTAATACACTTGTTACATTAGAGGCAAAACCGGCATTTTGAGTTTCTAGAAAAACAATGTTCTTACCTGGTTTTAAAGCAACTTCAATATCTTGTTTTGTTACAAAAAACTCATCTTTTCCATCGTCTTTATTTTTTCTGGAGTAAACCTGGTTTGCCTTATTAAACTCTCGCTTTAACTCATTTGCTATCCTTTCATTTTTAGTATCAGAGACTATCAAAATATTGTTAAGTGTATCAATTGTCTTTACAAAATTTATAGCTTTAGTTTTCAGTAGATCACTTGAAGGTCTTGATTGGAACACATTATTATGCAGTTTTAATTTTGTTCCAATAGGAGATATAACCGGTATATTTCTCCCTTCTAATTCTAAAGCCACTTTATCAAAACATGATGGTGTTAAAGGCCCTATTACCGCATCAACATTTTCAAAATTGTTTTCCCTAATAATTTTGGAAACCTCACTTACTTGATATTGCGTATCATAGACATCCATCTTTAATGACACCCCCAATTTCTTTAAAGAATCAATTGCCGTGAGTACTCCTGAATAAAAATCTAATGATGCATTCAAATAAGGGTCTTTTTCTATACTTCTTTTAGTATCTGCAACAGAATCAAAGTCTACTCTATTCATTCTAAAAGGCAGCATCACTACAATATGCTTAGCTTCAAAATTTGAAATGCTATCCACTAAATTAACTGCCAATGTTTTACCATCTACTAAGCCACTAGTTATATCTGAAAATGGTATTTTTAATATCATTCCTGATTTTAAACCTGATTCTTTTAAACCTGGATTTAAAGCTTCTATTTGGTCTTGTTCTAAGCCTAACTTAAGTTTTAGACGGTAAAACCCTTCTTTTGGCAAAACTCTATAGTAACTGTATTTTTCATCAATTTCCTTTTCCTTTTCAGCTTCAAGGTTTGGAACATTGATTATCTGCCCCTCTTTTAAGATTTCCCCCATCTCTGGATTTAGGGCTTGTAATTCAGCTATAGTTATTCCATATTTATAAGCAATACGCCATTTTCCTTCCTTAGGTTTAACTGTATATTGTCTGGTTTGTTCTATTTCTTCAATTGTCTCTACAATCTTAAAAACAGGTATTTGTAACTTATCCCCTTTTTTTAATGGGTTTGCATATAAAAATGTATTGTGCTTTTTTATATCATCCTCATCTACATTATATTTTTTAGACAAACTGTATAAAGTCTCTTTTCTTTTGGTTTTATGCTCCTTAAACCCCTCAAGTTCTTTAGTAATAGTAACCTTTGGTTTAACTGCCTTTGAAATGGGAATGATTAAAACGGTGTTGGGTTTTAATTCTTTTTTAGCATCAGGATTTAAATTATAAATATCAAAAGGGGTTACGTAATAGCGTTTTGCAATCCCTTCAATAGTTTCTCCTTTTTTTACCTGGTGTGTGCTAAAGTTTTGTGCATAAGTTGTAAAACCAAAAACTAAAACTGAAATCAGTACTAATAAAAATCTATTCATAGTTGATATTATCTGCTTGATATAAAATATTAAAACGCAATTATATAATACATATACGGTTCTTTTAACCTAAAAGACGATATAATAGCACTTCTTTTGTAATAAGAGCATATAGCATGCCAAACACAAAGGGTTTTAAAAATAGTAAATATAGCGTTATATACCTTGAGCTATTCCCACTCTATGGTTGCCGGTGGTTTTGAGCTAATATCATAAACTACTCTATTAACGCCTTTTACTTTATTTATTATATCATTTGATGTTTTTTGTAGAAACTCATAAGGTAAATTCACCCAATCAGCGGTCATTCCGTCTGTACTTTCAACAGCTCTTAAGGCAACACACTTTTCATAGGTACGCTCATCTCCCATAACACCAACACTATTAACAGGCAATAACATAGCTCCTGCCTGCCATACACTATCATATAAGCCCCACGCTTTAAGTCCGTTAATAAAAATAGCATCAACCTCTTGTAAAATACGCACTTTTTCAGCGGTAATATCTCCTAAAATTCTAATACCTAAACCTGGTCCAGGAAAGGGGTGACGCCCTAATAACTCTGGATCAATACCTAAAGTAGCTCCAACCCGTCTTACCTCATCTTTGAAAATTGCCCGAAGTGGTTCCACTATTTTAAGCTTCATAAAATCTGGCAAACCTCCTACATTATGATGGCTTTTAATGGTTGCAGACGGTCCTCCGGTGGCTGACACACTCTCAATAACATCAGGATAAATGGTGCCTTGTGCCAACCACTTAACGTCCTTTAATTTGTGAGCTTCATCATCAAAAACCTCTATAAAAGCATTACCTATAGCTTTGCGCTTTTTTTCCGGATCTTCAATTCCTGCAAGAGCCTCAAGGAAACGCCCAGAGGCATCAACACCTTTTACATTAAGCCCCATACCTTCATACTGCTTCAAAACACTTTGAAACTCATTCTTACGTAATAATCCGTTATTTACAAATATGCAATACAGATTCTTTCCAATGGCTTTATTAAGCAAAACTGCAGCTACAGTTGAATCAACACCACCTGAAAGCCCAAGAACAACCTTATCATTACCTACTTTATTCTGAATGGCTTCAACAGTTTCCTCTACAAATGAATCCGGAGTCCAATCCTGGTTCAATCCGGCTATTTTAACCAAAAAGTTTTCCAATAATTGTTTTCCATCCGTTGAATGATATACTTCCGGGTGAAATTGAATAGCATAGGTAATTTCTCCTTCTATTTTATAGGCTGCATTCTCTACATCATTTGTACTGGCCAATAAAACACCATTTGTTGGTAGTGCTTTAATAGTATCACTATGGCTCATCCATACCTGAGTACCTTCACTTATCTTTTCAAAAAACGTTTCACCCTCTTTTATATAAGATAAATTAGCACGGCCATATTCTCTGATATTAGATGGCGCTACCTCACCTCCTGAAAAGTGAGCCAAATACTGTGCCCCATAACAGACTGCAAGCATAGGCTTGATGCCTCTTATTTCAGATAAATCCGGGTGTAAAGCATCTTCACCTCTTACAGAGTTTGGACTACCGGAAAGAATTACAGCTTTATAATCTGCTATATTTGTTGGAATTTTATTGAATGGATGTATTTCGGAATAAATGTTGAGTTCCCTAACTCTACGGGCAATAAGCTGAGTGTATTGCGATCCGAAGTCTAAAATTAGTACCTTATCATGTTGCATGCGCAAAAATAGGAATTGATTTTTTATTGACGAATTACCTCTACTAATTTTTTAATTTATTTTTAAACCATCGTTTCTAAAATCATTTCAATATCTTTTTTAGTAGTATCCGGATTTATAAAACAGAACCTTGAAACCGTTTCATACCTGTCTCCTGTTTTCCATTTAGTTGGCGTTACCAAAGCAAACCCTCTCTCGTGATTCTCATAGGTCCAATGTGTATAGTCTTCAGGCTGCCATCCAATCCTTCTGTAAAGCACACAAGATAAACTTGGTTCTCTTACCAATTCTACATGAGGTAGAGCTTCAATCATTTTTCCGGCAATTTGAGCCAGTTCAATGCCTCTCTCTACGGCTTCTTTATATCTATCTGTTCCGTGTGTTGCTAATGAAAACCACAAAGGTAGCCCTCTTACGCGCCTAGTAAGTTGTATTTGATAATCTGTTGGGTTAAAACCGTGGGCACCTTCATCCTTAAAAATATCCAGATACGATCCCTGTTGTGCATGTGCCTGTTTTGCCAATTCCGGTTTTTTATAAATAACCGCACCACAATCATATGGTGAAAACATCCATTTATGCGGATCTATGGTTATACTATCGGCTTTATCAATACCATCAAATAAATGACGTACTGAATCAGCAATCAAAGCGCCGCCACCATAAGCCGCATCTACATGAAACCATAAGTTCTCTTTTTCACAGACAGCAGCTATACCTGACAAATCATCTACTATACCAGCATTGGTAGTACCTCCTGTTGCTACTACTGCAAATAAACATTTACGCTGATGCTCTGTTAACTGATCAATTGTGTTTTGCAGATCTTCACCCATTAAACGCTCTTCCGAGTCTACCAATAAAATATCTACATCGGCCACTTTGGCCATTGCTTTTATTGAAGAATGTGCTCCAATAGATGTAATAATTAATCCTTTTTCTCTTTTAAACGCATCATTTTCTCTCCAATGTTCCCTGGCTGTAACTATAGCTGAAAGGTTTGCCGCTGTACCTCCACTTGTAAATACTCCAAAAGCACCTTCTGGCATACCGGTAAGGGATACAATCCATCGCATAGCTTCATTTTCGCAAAAAATGCCACCAGCTCCTTCCATCCAATAAGCGCCATGAATACTCGATGCGGCCGTAACCAAATCAAACATGATTGCCGCTCTTGTTGGTGATGCAGGCACAAATGCCAAATGCCTTGGATGATCTACCTGTACATTAGCTTTAGCCAAATGTTTTCGCCATAATTTAAAAGCATACTCACCTCCTATTCCTGCTTCGGTAATAGTCTCTCCAACCAATGCCTTTAACTCTTCTGCCTTTTTGGGTTTTCCTATTTTGGTTTTTGTAGATGATACTCTATCAATAACATATTTCATGGTATCCATAGTCATTTCAACCAATTCTATATCTATTTTATGCATGTATACACGGTTTTATTTATGGCTTCAAAGTTAAAATTATCTATACGTATTACTTAGACTAAAATAGTTAAATATTTACCAAACTTTAGTTCGGTTGATTTACAACTTATAAATAAGTATTTTTATACAATAAACTGATTTCATGATATTTAATATAAGAGTAATAATTCTGGTTTTATTTATTCCAAGTATTTCATTCTCCCAAAGTGAAAAAAGGATTGATAGTTTATTTCAAATCATTAACGAGACTAAAATTGATTCTGTTAAAGCTAAAATTTATTTAGAGCTTTCAGACATAACCATGTACAATGACCAAATCAAAACGTTTCAATATCTGGAAAAAGCCGATTCTCTATATGAAAAAACAGGGGACCATAAAGGTAAATCTAAGCTTTTTGCCCAAAAGGCTAATTATTTTTATCGGTTAGGAAAAATTGATTCTGCCAGACTCTATCTTTCCAAATCTGTAGAGAAATCACTTCAAATTTACGATACCCTTCGGGCGGCCGTAATAAGGCACAATATTGGAATTTTAGATCATTATCAAGGCCGTATAAAAGAAGCCGAGAGTATTATGAACACTAATATTCCTGTTTTTAAAGAACATCAAGATTCTCTTCATCTTGGAAATGCTTATTTATTAAAGGGAAAAATAGCAATGACCAGTGGTTATTATAACATTGCGCTTAAGGAAACATTTAATGCTCTTAAAATACATAAGAACTTAAATAACCTTTTTAGAACTGGAGAGGACTTATTACAAATTGGTATCATCTATCAATCCACTAATGAAGATAAAAAAGCTATTGAAATTTTAAATGAAAGTATTGCGTTTTATGACAAAATTGATTCCGAACAAAGTAAAGCACAGGTTTTAAACTATATTGCAGAATCTAATATCAGGCTTAAAAATTATGATCAGGCCCAGCAAAATTTAGAAAACGCACTAGTTATTTCCAAATCATTAGATTATAATGCCAATATAGCGCGAGTATATTCAAATTGGGGAAATCTTGAATTTAATACTAAGAATTATACCCAAGCCATTGTTTTATATAAAAAAAGTTTGCAATTATGGCAAACTATTGGTTCCCCTAATAATGAAGCAAATGCCCTTTTTTATATTGGCCGTGCATATTCAAGAAAAAAAGAGTACAGTAATGCCCTTGAATACCTTAATC
Source organism: Alterotamlana spongicola (assembly GCF_035818475.1). Classification (NCBI taxonomy): domain Bacteria; kingdom Pseudomonadati; phylum Bacteroidota; class Flavobacteriia; order Flavobacteriales; family Flavobacteriaceae; genus Alterotamlana; species Alterotamlana spongicola. The sequence continues at coordinate 2,408,931 of NZ_JAYMGV010000001.1, read as the reverse complement.
AAAGCATTGGCTTAGCAACAACTATTGAAGATCCTGACATTTTAAAAAAGACATACTTAGAAAAATCAATTGCACTGGAAAACCAAAAGAAGTATCAAGAATCTTTAATGTTCTTTAAGAAGAACAAAAGCATTAGCGACTCTATATTCAATTTAGAACAATCAAAATCTACTGAAGAATTAAAAACCATTTACGAAACCGAAAAGAAAGAACAACAAATTGTTCTTCAAAATAAAGAAATCAACATCCTAAACCAAAAAGCTAAAATAAATAGTTTACAACGTACCTTATTGTTTATTGGGTTATTACTTTCTTTAATGGGGTTTTATGCCATAAGACAAAAATTAAAGCGCAATAAACTGGAAAAAGAGAAAGTTGATAATGAGTTGGCTTTTAAAAAGAAGGAACTCACTACTCATGCTTTGCATTTAGCTAAGAAGAATGAAGTATTGGAAGGGTTAAAACAAAAAGCCAAAGCACTTAAAACATCTGAAGATAATCAAAATGGTTATCAAGAACTTATAAGAACTATTAATTTTGATTTGAAAGATGATAAAAACTGGGATAGTTTTAGCAGGTACTTCCAGGAGGTTCATAAAGATTTTAATAAAAATGTAAAAACTCGATTCCCAAATATAACCCCCAATGAATTACGCTTGATGTCACTCCTAAAAATGAACTTATCCTCAAAAGAAATTGCCAACATCTTAAACATATCTCAAGAAGGGATCAAAAAGGCCCGTTATAGACTTCGAAAAAAATTAGATATCTCTACAGAAGACTCTCTTCTTGATATGGTTTTAAGTCTTTAACAAATACATAGAGGTAAGGCGTCCACCCATTGTCCTTAGTTTATTTTTTTGATGTCCACCCATTGTCCACTGTCATTTTTTTTTACTACAAACTCCAGTCTGTACATTCGTTTTGTCTTTTAAAGTAAAAGATGTTTTGTGGTCTTGTTCGGATAAGGGCTGCAGACCGTTTACCGAACAGGTCACACAAAATAAACCGTTAAAATCCACAAACAAAAGCATCATGAAAACGCAATTAAAGTTCCCAAAAAGACTACTCCTACTGTTCCTGTTAAGTTTATCTATAGCTTGCAGTAAGGACAGTGTTGACACAGAAAACAATACACAAACAGACAATAAACTACAGAAAGCGCAATCTAATATTGATACTGATGAGTTTGAAACAGACAAAGGTCAGTTAGGTATAAGTATCAGTACCAGAAGCTTAAAAAGAAAAGGTTACAATCCAACTAAAGCTGTTTTTACCATAAATGATGGGGAGAAATCCGGTGATTATGAAGTTGATGTTGATCCCTACACTAACCTTGCTTTTTTATCTTTTGAAAACAAAAACCTAAGTGAAAATGCTAAAAGTGAGTTAGAATCTGGAGTTGCCCTTAATGTGAAAGTGGTACGTGAGGACGGAAATGAACTGGCTGCTTATTCAAGTTCTAAGACGTCATTTAAGTCCAGTCCAAATGATATTGAAATAGATGACCAAAGCAAACCAGACTTAAAGCCAATTACTTTGGATAGTAGTGTTGATTATTATGTCCAAATTTTAAATCAAACCATAACCTCGGTATGGGGCGCACCTTCTGCTACCAGGCGTACATCTACTACCGATCTAAGCACCGAAGTAAAAGTGCGAAGAGGCTCAGACCTCAACTACATTTCTGATAAAGCACAAACCATACCTTTTACAAAATTTAGATTTGAACTCCTGGACGCCAGCCAAAACATTTATAATATCTACAATCCAAACGGCTCTAAAAAGCACTATATATATATTGATGGCAAGAATGGAAACAGGTTAAACGTGCAATCAGAAGCCAACTACAAAACAAACGGAGGCAACACCCCACCATCTAAATTGGGTAATAATTATAAGTTTCAAATAAAGCAAATAGATATTGGAAAGTACATTATTATTTCGATGAGTACCGGGCTTCCATTAATAGCCAATACCAATTATGACAGAATGTTTGCTAAAGCCACAAGCACACCGTCTTACTTTAGAATTCTTAACTTTGAAATAGAATGGGATATACAGTCTATAGGCACAAAATTTCTAAACCCTATTCTTCCTCCGTCAAAAACCGAAGCGGCCTATAATACTGCACTAAAAAATTGTAGCAGCGGTACTTTAAGTCAATCTGTAGGTTTTACCAAAGAAGAAACAAGAACAGACACCTATGAGTGGTCAGAATCTATTCAGGTAGCTACAACCGTAGAATCCAGTCTGTCAACTACAGTATCATCTACTGTAGAAGCCAATGTAGGTTGTGAGTTCTTTGGTGCTTCAAATTCTGTAACAGCGTCAGCAACGGCTGAAGTTAAAGTAGGACATAGCTCAACTGAAACCAGAACTGAATCAAAAACGACATCTACCAGTGAGACCATCAAATTATCATCAGAAAGACAAATTACGGTTCCACCAGGTAAAGGCACCAGTGCTGCCGATATTTATCAAGTCTATGAAAATATTAAAGTACCCTATGTACAGATGTACAGAATTAGGGCTAAATACAAGAATGGTTCTTCTTTAGATGGTTCTGATATTATGACCCAGTTTAACTTTAACGGATCTTCAGGAGTAATCACTGAAACGGGATCAGATTTTATTGAAATTAATGTTAAAGGCTATACCGTTATTGATAAGTTAATACAAACCAGTACTGAAACACGTGATATTCCAAATGCGTGTAATTAATCAGAAATTAAAAAAACACGGCTGTTTAAAAGTGAAAACAACCGTGTTTTTAACCAAACCAGTATACCAATCAGATTTTAAATTTTTAAAATTAAAAAGTTCATATTTAAAGGCTCTAAGTTTTCAATAAGCTGAGCAATAAGTGAGTCGCCATATTCCAGATAAAGCTCAGAAAAGTTGATATTTCGCTCTTGCAAACTACCACTAGGAAATAAATCGTTTTGAAGATCAGTCATACGCATGACCTGATCAGATAATTTTCTTTTTTGTGCCTTGAGCAAGCGTTTTTCTAAACTCCTCAAACCTTTAAGTTGCTTAACTTCCTGTGCCTTTACGGCTCCAATAAATGATTTGTCGGTTTGTTCTGCCAATTTATATAAATCTTGAAATTGTTGCTCTAAATGTTCCGCCTGTGAAGAAAAGTCAATATCAATATTTGAAATTTCCCTAACTTTTTTATTAATAAAAGTATGACGCTTTAAAAAGATATCTTCATTAGACAGGTTTAAACTTTCGCGCTTTTTTTGCTGGCTTTCAGATTCAATTAAAACTGAGTTACGTAATAACAATAAAGGAAATGGAACCTTCACTTCTTTAAAAAAGGATTTCAACTGAAACCAATATGCCAGCTCTCCTCCTCCTCCTATATAACATAAATTAGGCAAAATAACTTCCTGATATAAAGGACGCATTACTACATTTGGAGAAAAACGTTCAGGGTGTATTTCAATATGGTCCATCAGTTCACTTTCATTCCAGGATATATCAGTGTTTAATACACTATAAACACCATTCTCAAAAACAATACGTTCTCGCAGCCCTGCTTTCAAATAAAACAAGTTTATTTCTCTCGGGTTGACCTGTATTTTATAATCTTCGGACAACTTAGTAAGTGCATTATTAGTTTCTGTAACGACCTTATAAGATGTGTTCTTCAGAAGTTCTTCTTTCATATACGGCAAAAACATCCTTTTCAATTCAGCATCATTAGCATCAACAATAACCAAACCATATACTTTAAATAAGGCATTGGCCAAAAAACGAGTAGCATCTGCAAGGTTATTGTGTTGTAAATACGCTTCTTCAAACAACTGCTTTAAATTTTCGGCATTTTTTGAATGCCCCCATTCATCTTTTAAAACATTGAAAACTTCTTTTAAGCCTTCGGTTGATAATGCTCCTACAGCACCGCCAACATCTTTACTCCATTGAATTTTTTTTCCTTTAAAGTTCAAATAATTAATTTCTTCAAAATCATGGTCTTCTGTAGCCATCCAATACACCGGTACAAAATTAAATTCCGGATATTGTGATTTTAATTCAGTAGCTAAATTAATTGTTGAAACTATTTTATATAAAAAATAAAGAGGCCCTGTAAACAAATTGAGTTGGTGTCCCGTGGTAATGGTAAATGTTTTTTCCGACTTTAAGCTTTCAATATGCTGGCTAGTTAGCTCTGAAGTTTCAATATTAGAATATTGTCTTTCTAAAACTGAAATCAGAATCTCTCTGGATGCCTTATTGTAAGCTCCATGTTTTTCTTCAATCTGTCCTTTAAAATTGTTCAACTTGGGGAATCGGTTATAAAACTGGCCTAATTCAGGTTTCTCTTCTAAATAGTCACAAATCAATGATGAGAAATAGCCGGTTTTATAAAATGGAAGGTAGTTTTTATGCATGTTTTAATTAAAAATCATGTAAATATACAGCTATTGGCTTTTTTAAATTCTAAAAAATAAGTTAAGAATTCTTATAGGAAGGTATATAAACAATGTTTGCATAACACTCTACATCATATTACTTTCTTGATTTTATTTTAACCTAGGTAACTTTTATATAACTCTAAATTAATAAAACAACATTATTGGCTCAACAAACTTCAAAGTATCTCATAATAATTTTGGGAAAAATAATAACCAAAATATATTCTTTTAAAATTATGAAAATTTTATTCAAACTCTTTTTATCATTAACAGTTGTTACTGCTACCAGTACTATATTAGCAAGCTGTAATGGCGAAGATGGAGAAAACAGTATCAACGGCATTGATGGTAAAGATGATGAAGATGGCCAGGGTTTTACTCCTGAAGATTTAATTCTATTAATAGCTTCTATTAAACCAAAAGAAGGTAACTGTTAAAGTTTTCACAAAAAACATTATAAACCGTTAAAAACAACATTCAAAAACACATTGACTGTTAGGTAATTAGGGCGTTTTTTCGTATATTAATAAAAATTTTAACATCCTAAAAAACTATAATCATGAAAAGGCTGCTCATTTTTCTGACGTGCTCACTATTTATAGTGTCTTCCAATTTAATATATGCTCAAGGTACAGATTCATTTAAAGAGATTACGGGTAAAGTACTTGACAGCAACAACAAAAACCCCTTGGTTTTTGCTGATATCGTTGTGGATAATTCTAATATCAGTACTGTTACTAATAGTGATGGGGAGTTTCTTTTAAAAATACCTGCTGATCTTTTAAATAGTGCCATAACCATCACTCATCTAGGCTATAAAAAGAAAGGGATAAACATTGCCTCTTTAAAAGATGGTGAAAAAATATTACTTACCCAAGCTATTACCAAGTTAGAAGAAGTCAGTATTACTACAACCTCAATGAATGCTAGGGAATTGGTCCTTGAAACTCTTAAAACAAAGCGTAATATCTATAATAATGAAAATACGTTAATGACTGCGTTTTATAGAGAAACCATAAAAAAAAGAAGGAGAAATGCTTCATTATCTGAGGCGGTTGTTAAAATACACAAACAACCTTACAATAATTATAGGCGGGATCGTATAGAGTTAGTAAAAGCGCGTAAAAACACAGATTATACAAAGTTAGATACGCTTGCTTTAAAATTACAGGGAGGCCCTTTTAGTAATTTATATACTGATATGATTAAGTATCCGGAATTTATTTTTAATGAAGATAATATTGAATACTATATATTCGATTTTGATAGTGCAACCAGGATAAATGACAAGCATATTTATGTGGTAAACTTTAGACAAAAAAAAGGCATAAAAACCCCGCTTTACTATGGCAAACTATACATTGATGCGCAAACTAAAGCTCTAACCAATGCTGTATATAGCTTGAATGTTTCTAACAGAGCATTATCCAGCCAAATGTATGTTCGTAAAAAGCCACGAAAAGTTGACGTATATCCAACAGAAGCTACATATAGAGTAAATTATAGAACTAAAGATGGAAAATGGCATTATGCCTACAGCAATATTTCTCTTACTTTCAAGGTTAATTGGAAAAGAAAACTTTTCAATAATGTTTATACCCTTAGCAGTGAAATGGCCATAACTGACTGGGAAATTCAAAACACAAAAATTGCTGAAATAAGAAGTCAGCTATTACGGCCTACCACCATCTTGACTGAAAGGGCTTCCGGGTTTTCTGATCCAAGATTTTGGGGGGCATATAATGTTATAGAGCCTGACAAATCTATTCAGTCTGCCATCAAAAAAATTCAAAAGCAGCTTAAACGTACATAGTGTCTTTAAAATAAATTTAAATTAAAAAAGCGAAACAAAATAGTTTCGCTTTTTTAATTTAAACCACATATCATATCGCTTAATAATACTAAAACAACATTGTTTGCCCTTCATCATCTATTTCAAGGTCATTATTAGGCTTATTTTCTGGACTTTCACTACTATCAGGAGCCACCTCTTTTTCGTCAATCACCTCCAGGTCATCCGCATGCACTTCTTCAGGAGCTTCAAATGGTAATGGATCCAATAAATTTATTTGATTTACCTTATCCCTAGTAAGTTGGTTTCCTAAGGCTCCTATACCTTTAATAGCAATAAAATCCTCTAAATTCAATTCCATATTATCCTTTCTATCCTTTCCACGCTCTTTAGCAAATACTATTTCTGCCATTGGTCTCCAGTCTGTAGAAACAATTTCTAATTGTGAGTTAGCATGATCTGAGATAAAACATTCCTCTCGTCCTTCCTGTTCAATTAAAAAACGCTTAACATAGTACAATCCTTTTTCTCCATTAAAATAAACCGCAGAAATGGGCTTTTTAGGAGCCCATTTTTCCAGTACAATCATATCATCATCAAAATGCATAGTTACTTCCGGAGTGACCGTTTTAATCATTCCGGACTGAGTTATTATAAGCAGCTTGTCCTCTCCTCTAAATTCGCCTATTAACTCACCTCTGCCATCCACATTTAAACGTTGTACGGTATCATCAAACCAAATCTTCCTAGGTTTTAAAGTGGACACACCTTTTTCTTTTAACTCAACACGTTTAATTGAATATTTAGTAACTAAATTTCCTTTTGAAACACGGCCTTTAATAAGAATATCTGCAAAATCAATATCCCATTTTAGCTTTTTAATGCTTCCGGCCTGACGTAATAAAATAGTTACCACCTCGGCTTCTCCATTAGGGTTTGCTGAAAAATATAAACAAACAGATCCTTTATTTCCATTGGTCAAATCATACTCCCTATCTCGGGTTATACTGGTAACCGCAAAGCGCTTTATGTATGAAGGCCCACCTTTTCCATCACGGTAAATCATATTGTATATGGTACGCTTGTCTTTCTTTTTAAAGACCGCTACATGAATAATATCTTTACCTATAAAAATCTTAGAACCTACTTTAGTTACCATCATTTTACCTTCTTTGGTAAAAACGATGATATCGTCAATATCACTACAGTCACAAACATATTCATCCCGCCTAAGTGATGTCCCAATAAACCCTTCCTGTCGATTTACATAAAGCTTAGTATTTCTAATTACCACTTTTGTAGCATCAACATCATCAAAAGTTCGTATTTCTGTTTTACGCTCTCTTCCTACTCCATACTCTTTTTTAAGCCTGGTAAAGTAAGCAATGGCGTAATCTATTAAATGCTCTAAGTGATGTTTTATTTCAGCAATTTGAGCTTCTAAAGCTTCAATCTTTTGTTGTGCTTTATCTATATCAAATTTTGAAATACGTTTGATCCTAATCTCTGTTAAACGTACAATATCATCTTCTGTAACTGAACGCTTTAAATGTTTTACATGGGGCTTAAGCCCTTTATCTATTGCAGAAATAACACCTTCCCAAGTTTCCTCTTCTTCAATATCCCGATAAATTCTATTTTCAATAAAAATGCGTTCTAACGATGCAAAATGCCATTGTTCTTCATGCTCGCCTAACTTTATCTCAAGCTCCTGTTTTAATAATTGAACCGTATTATCAGTAGAACGACGAAGCATTTCTGACACCCCAACAAACAGGGGTTTATTATCTTCTATGACACACCCTAAGGGAGAGATTGAAGTTTCACAATTGGTAAAGGCATAAAGCGCATCAATAGTTTTATCAGGGGACAAACCTGAAGGCAAGTGTATCAATATTTCTACTTCTGCGGCTGTATTGTCTTCAATCTTTTTAACTTTTATTTTGCCCTTATCGTTAGCCTTTAAAATGGAATCTATTAATGAAGAGGTTGTTGTTCCGTAAGGGATCTCAGTAATGACCAATTTATTTTTATCAAGCTGAGAAATTTTGGCACGCACCCGTACTTTTCCTCCTCTAAGCCCATCATTATAATTAGAGAAATCTGCAATACCTGCTGTTGGGAAATCCGGTAAAATAATAAACCGTTTACCTTGTAAATGCTTTATGGAAGCATCAATAAGTTCTATAAAATTATGAGGTAATATTTTAGTAGAAAGCCCCACAGCAATACCTTCTCCGCCTTGAGCTAAAAGCAACGGAAACATCACTGGTAAGTTTACTGGCTCTTTTCTACGCCCGTCATAACTGGCCTGCCACTCCGTTATTTTTGGATTATAAACTACGTCTAATCCAAACTTTGAAATACGTGCTTCAATATAACGGGATGCAGCCGCACGGTCTCCTGTTAGTATATTTCCCCAGTTTCCCTGCGTATCTATCAGCAGATCTTTTTGACCTATTTGCACCATGGCATCAGCTATACTTGCATCACCATGTGGGTGATACTGCATGGTATGCCCCACTATATTTGCAACCTTATTGTACCTCCCATCATCCAAATCTTTCATGGAATGCATGATACGGCGTTGCACCGGTTTAAAACCGTCTTCTATAGCCGGAACAGCACGTTCTAAGATAACATACGACGCATAATCTAAAAACCAATCTTTATACATACCCGTAACTCGGGTAATGGTTTCCTGGGGCTCGTTTTGTTCATTAATTAAATCGTCGTCCTCTTCAATCATTAACTACTTTGATTTTTTTGGTGTTCCATTAAGCGTTACTCTTCCGTTTCTATGTAATCTATGCACTTGTTCACTACTTGTGTGGACATGTAAATGCTTATAAGAGCGCTTTTTTGGAGCTTTTTTGGTTTTGTTATATAACATCTTTATTTCGTTTAGATTCCTATCAAGATAGGATGTTTTTTATTAAATTTACTAATCTCTTTTCTTACTTACAAATTTAATATCTAAGTTGTTTTTTGCTTAGTTCTTTTAGCTAAACCTTATAGCAAACTACAGTGATTTCAAACGTTTTTAAACCTTGTTTTACTCAACAATATCCATTTCAACTTTTAAGTTATCAATAATAAACTCTTGCCTGGACGGTGTGTTCTTCCCCATGTAAAAGGCCAACAGTTCTTCTATGGACATATTATCATCTAACATTATAGGATCTAAACGAATATCATCACCTATAAAGTGTTTAAATTCATCTGGCGAAATTTCACCAAGACCTTTAAATCGAGTTATCTCAGGCTTTGGTTTTAATTTTTCAATAGCATTAATACGTTCTTCTTCTGAGTAACAATAAATAGTTTCTTTTTTATTTCTTACCCTAAATAACGGGGTTTGTAAAATATACAGATGACCTTCCTTTATAACCTCAGGAAAAAACTGAAGAAAAAAGGTTATTAATAATAACCGGATATGCATGCCATCAACATCGGCATCTGTAGCAATTACTACATTATTATAGCGTAAATCTTCTAAAGATTCTTCAATATTTAAAGCGGCTTGCAGCAAATTAAATTCTTCATTTTCATAAACAATTTTCTTGCTTAACCCATAGCAATTCAACGGTTTTCCCTTTAAACTAAATACAGCCTGGGTATTTACATCCCGCGATTTTGTAATACTTCCTGATGCTGAATCCCCCTCGGTAATGAACAAAGTAGTTTCCAGATTTCTTTCATTCTTGGTATCTCCAAAATGGACACGACAATCACGCAACTTTTTATTATGAAGACTGGCCTTTTTTGCTCTGTCTTTTGCCAGTTTCCTAATACCTGATAATTCTTTACGTTCACGTTCAGCCTGAAGAATCTTTCGTTGAATCTTCTCTGCAGCTTCTGGGTTTTTATGCAGGTAATTATCTAAGTGTGTTTTAAGAAAATCGTTAATATACGTCCTAACGGTAGGCAAATCACCTCCCATATCTGTAGAACCTAATTTAGTCTTTGTCTGACTCTCAAAAACAGGTTCCATAACTTTTATGGCAATAGCACTTACAATGGATTTTCTAATATCTGATGCGTCGTAGTTTTTACCATAAAATTCCCTTAAGGTACGTACCAGAGCTTCTCTAAATGCGTTTAAATGTGTCCCTCCCTGAGTTGTATTTTGACCATTTACAAAACTATTGTACTCTTCGCTATATTGTGTTTTACTGTGTGTTAAAGCGACTTCTATATCATTCCCTCTTAAATGAATGATGGGATATAGCAAATCTGACTCATTAATTTTTTCTGATAATAAATCCTTTAAGCCGTGCTCGCTAAAGTATTTTTCACCATTATAAACCACCGTTAGTCCCGGATTTAAATACACGTAGTTCTTGAGCATTTTAACAACATACTCACTTCTAAACTTATAATGTTTAAAAATAGTGTCATCAGGAATAAAAGACACCTTAGTTCCTTTTCGTCTTGAAGTCTCTTCTAAAAACTCCTGATCGGTAAGATTACCTTGCTCAAATTCTGCGGAAGCACTTTTATTATCCCGAGTAGATTCTACCCTAAAATAAGATGATAATGCATTGACCGCCTTAGTACCAACACCGTTTAGTCCTACTGATTTTTTAAAAGCCTTAGAATCATACTTTCCTCCGGTATTCATTTTGGAAACTACATCTACAACTTTTCCTAACGGAATACCACGTCCATAATCGCGTACTGTTACTTTTGTACCCTGAATTGAAATCTCAATGGTTTTTCCAGCCCCCATGACATATTCATCAATAGAGTTATCTAAAACCTCTTTAAGAAGAATATAAATACCATCATCTGGAGACGATCCATCACCAAGCTTTCCTATATACATCCCCGGACGCATACGAATATGCTCTTTCCAGTCTAATGAACGTATATTATCTTCGGTATAATTAGATTGTACTGCCATTAATTTGAGGTGCTTTTTTAAGATAGAACGCTAATATAACATAACCAAATAAAAAATGAAATAGTAGCCGAACAAAGTAATTAACAATAAAACTTGATTATTGTTGAGAACGTTATACTAAGCTTTATTGCTTCTATTTAAAGATACCAACAATATACCAAATATAACAACCAAAGTACCAAATAGTTGTAACAAGGTCAATACTTCATTTAAAAATATTGCTGCTAATGTAATTGTTGAAATTGGTCCAATTCCTGCCACAATAGCAAAATTTGAAGAGCTGATCATTTTAATTGACACAGACACTAAAAAAGACGGAATTACGGTGTTCAACAAGTAACATTTTAGGGGATTAATTTGTCAAATGTTCAATTCAAAAGATTACAGTTTTGTAAATTCAGAAAGCCTAAGTTTAGAGCGCAGTTTTTTAACTTCAATGTCTTCAGCAGTAGATTTTAACATTTTATTTCTAATCTTCAGTAGCTTAGTCATATACTTTTTTAAAAACAACCAATTAACAAGTTTACCTATTATACCATAAGGGGACTCAAAATCAAACTTATTGATCATAATAGTTTTACCGTTTTCCTGCTTAAAAATATGTTCGTTACGATACGATTTGAACGCACCAAAAATCATTTCATCTACAAAATAGTTGGGTCGGTCAAATTCAGTGATTTTTGATGTTAAGTGCTGTACAATCCCAAAATGCAGTGCTTCCCAGCTCACCCATTCACCCAGTTTTATTAACCCGGATGTCCTTCCTGCAATAGGTATTTCGCCAGTATGTTTTAAAGATTCTTTATGGACATCAATATCTCTGGCTAAATCAAAACAAGTATGTATATCTGAATAGATCTCAGTTTCTACTTCAATTTGGGGCATTGTGTAATTATTATCCTTGTATTTAAGACAAATATAATTAAATTCTTACATCAATGTAGAATTTTACATTTTAAAAACTAAAAAATTCTTATTAAAAAGCTATTGAACTATACATTAAACAAAAAGTGCATAACATCACCATCCTTAACGATATAGTTTTTACCTTCAACACGCATTTTACCAGCTTCTTTCACTTTTGATTCACTACCAAATGCAATATAATCCTCATAAGCAATCACTTCTGCACGAATAAACCCTTTCTCAAAATCTGTATGAATAACACCCGCAGCTTGTGGCGCAGTAGCTCCTATATCAATGGTCCAGGCTCTAACTTCTTTAACTCCTGCCGTAAAATAGGTTTGTTGGTTTAGTAATTTATATGCACCTCTAATGAGTTTAGCCGAACCGGCTTCATCTAAACCAATGTCTTGTAGAAACATTTGACGTTCTTCATAATCATCCAGTTCATTTATATCAGCTTCAGTACCTACTGCCAATACCAACACCTCAGCCTTTTCATTTTTAACAGCATCCCTCACCTGCTCAACATAAGCATTTCCGGAAACCGCAGATCCTTCATCTACATTACAAACATACATGACCGGCTTATCAGTAATAAACTGAGATGGTTTAACAAAATCATTATAATCATCTTCGCTAAACTCTATAGCTCTAACGGATATCCCGGATTCAATAGCATCTTTTATCTTAAGCAAAATTGCTTCTTCCTTTTGAGCCTCTTTATTTCCTGTTTTAGCAGCACGCTTAACTTTATCCAGCTTTTTTTCAACAGTTTCCAAATCCTTTAACTGCAATTCAATGTCAATGGTCTCCTTATCTCTAATTGGATTTACACTGCCATCCACATGTACAATATTATCATTATCAAAACAACGTAACACATGCAAAATAGCATCTGTCTCTCTAATATTTGCCAGAAACTGATTTCCTAGACCTTCGCCTTTACTTGCTCCTTTTACCAATCCAGCAATATCAACAATTTCAACTGTTGCAGGCATTACGCGCTCCGGGTCCACTAAAGATTCTAATTTTTCTAAACGAGGATCCGGTACATTTACCACACCAATGTTAGGTTCAATAGTACAGAAAGGAAAGTTTGCACTTTGTGCTTTTGCATTTGACAAACAATTAAATAATGTTGATTTTCCAACGTTTGGTAATCCTACGATGCCTGCTTTCATTATTATTCAGATAATATAGATTTAAAATCTATGGTTTTTGCGAGTGCAAATGTAGTTAATTCTGTGCTTATTTTTTGTAACAATTAAAAGCTTTAATCGTTGGGTAGATATAAACCATCATGAATGAAAAATATATTCTTAATTATTGTTTTTGGCTGGACTTATTTCAGCGCCAATTCTCAAAGCATTACAGCACAACTTATTGATAAAACAAACAAAACTCCCGTTCAATATGCAACCATAAAAACTGGTATGAACAGTGGCGTAATTTCAAACGAAGAAGGTTTTTTCACAATTTACACTGATGAAAACAAACTAAATACTATAACTATTTCTTGTTTGGGTTACCAAAATAAAACACTCACAATTAGTGATATTAAAGCTCGAAATTTTGTTATCATGCTGGAAGAAGCCATTAATGAACTTGGAGAAGTATTTATAAGCAATAAAGCTCCAAATGCAGATTCCATTATAGCTAAAGTTAATAAGAAACTTCATGATAATTATGATTTTGATCTTACTAACTATAGTGTCTTTCGCAGAACAACCGATTATATAGATTTTAATAGTCTAGATTTTGAGATAGAAAAAGCCTCACATTTTAAAAAGAAAAACCTTGAAGCTGCAAACTCTAATTTAATGGCCCTATCGCGAAAAATCAGAGAAAGCGACATTAAAGAATTTGCTGATTTTAAAGGTGATCTTTACTTGTTTAATAAAGATAGCAGCAAACTGGTTGTTGATAAAGCCACTAAACTTTTAGACTACAAAAACGATTTTTCTATGGATGAAATCCAGGAAAAAGCACAACACATTGTCTTAAAGTATTTAGACACTACCAAAACTTACAAATTGAAAACCGGAATTTTTAAAATTGAAGATTCATTAGCCTTAAAGGACGAAGATTTTAAAGATGAAGAAAAAAAAGAATACCGGACCACCTCACTTAATAATCAAACAAGATCATTTTTACGCAGAGCCCAGTTTTATGACAATTCATTTTTAAACAAAATACTCAACAATAACCGGTATAACTACACCTTTGAAAAAATAACATATCATAATGATAACTTAACCTATATTGTAAACTTTACTCCCAGAAAGGGTAAATCAAAGTACTCAGGCAAAATTTTTGTTAATGACGATGATTATGCCATAACCAGACTTGACTATAATTATTATAAAAATAGACATGGCGACAAAATAAATCTAAAACTTATTTTAGGTGTCAAGTACATTGAAAATGTAAGTAGTGGTACCGTATTGTTTGAAAAAAGTAATGATACCAAATACCATCCCAAATATTTAAAGCGGACTAATGGGAGTTATTTTTACGTAAACAGAAACGTAAAGTTTATTGAAAACAGCAAAACTAAAAATAAAGTCAACTTTAGCTTTAAAATTGAAGGAGACAGTAGAAATAAAGAAGAATTACTTTTTACATCAAATAAAAAAATAACATTAAATGAGTTTAGATCTATTAAACAAGATTCAATTGTGCCTATTAAGCAACTGAGTAAGTTTGAAAAAACCATTTGGGAGAATGAAGATACTTTAGAACCCCTGCAGGAAATGAAAGAATTTAGTAGCGAGAATTAATTACAAAAAAATCCCAAGCCAAAGCTTGGGATTTTTTGAATCTATATAATAGTTTTATTAACTATCCATCCGGGTGCATAAAACGTTGTTTAGCCAAAAGTTCTTCTTCAGCCTCAACATGATCTTCATCAGGCACACAACAATCTACAGGGCATACTGCAGCACATTGTGGTTCATCATGAAAACCTTTACACTCAGTACACTTATCAGGTACTATATAATACAATTCATCACTTATTGGTTCTTGCGCCTCATCTGCATCAACTTCTGTCCCATTGGTAAGCACTACGGTTCCTTCTAAGCTGGTACCATCTTTATAGCGCCAATCATCTGCACCTTCATATATTGCAGTATTTGGGCACTCAGGTTCACAAGCCCCACAATTTATACATTCGTCTGTTATAATAATTGCCATAGCGTTTTTTTCTTTCTAAATTTGCAGATGCAAAAATAAAGCCAAAACCATTCATAACCAAATTCAGAATGCAAATACAAGAAAGAATTGACGCTTTTGTAATATTAGGAGATTTTTTAAGGCAATTTTCTAGTGAAGCTATTCAAAAATCTGATAATGTTAAACATAACGATTTATTCTTTGACGGCTTTAAGCACCAGCTTAAATTAGCCAAAGAAAACAATGGATGGTTTACTACAGAAAATATTTGTTTTGCTTTAAAGTCTTGGAGCAAAGCCCTAACTAATGAAAACCTAAATACCTGGTTAAAACCTTATAGCTTTGCTGATTTCACTACCCCTAAAAAGGTAGCTGTTATTATGGCTGGAAATATTCCTTTAGTGGGGTTTCATGATTTTTTATCTGTTCTAATCTCAGGCCATAATGTGCTTGTTAAACAATCTTCTAATGATAAACACCTATTGCCTTATTTGGCTAAATATTTAGAATATGTGGCTCCAGGATTTAAAGGAAGTATTCAATTTACTGAAGAAAAAGTTGAAAACTTTGATGCTGTTATTGCAACAGGAAGTAACAACACAGCACGTTATTTTGAATACTATTTTAAAGACAAACCGTCAATTATAAGAAACAACAGGAACTCCGTTGCGGTATTAACAGGGGAAGAATCTCATGAAGATCTAAAAAACCTGTCAGAAGATATTTTCAGATATTACGGCTTGGGTTGTAGAAATGTATCAAAACTCTTTGTTCCCAAAGGCTATAAATTTGATGCGTTTTTTGAAGCTATATACCATTGGCACCCCATTATAGAAAAGGCCAAATATGCCAATAATTATGACTATAATAAGGCCGTTTATTTAATGAGTGAGTTTAATATGTTAGAAAACGGTTTTTTTATGATTAAGGAAGATAAAAGTTTTGCTTCACCAATTGCTACTTTGTTTTATGAACACTATGATGATATTGAAAAGTTGAAAGAAAAAATGGACAATAAAAAAGATCAAATTCAGTGTACTGTTTCTTGTGGGTTTGTTGAAAATGAAATTGCATTTGGGGCTACTCAAAAACCTCAACTTTGGGATTATGCAGATGATATAGATTCTATTGAATTTTTGTTATCAATTTGACCAAAAAATTATCGAATTTTTAGTATAATTTCTCTAATTAATTAGCAACTTTGCAACTTAATTTTTACTTCAAAAAATGAAAAAACATAACTTTAGTGCAGGACCAAGTATTTTACCACAGGAAGTCTTATTAAAAGCTTCGGAGGCAATAGTTGATTACAATAATAGTGGTTTATCGGTAATTGAAATATCACACAGAAGCAAAGATTTTGTTGATATTATGGAAAATGCCAGATCATTAGCTTTGGAATTACTTGGTTTAGAAGGAAAAGGTTATAAAGCATTGTTCTTACAAGGTGGTGCAAGCACACAATTTTTAGCAGTTGCCCTTAACCTGTTAGAGAAAAGAGCAGGTTACTTAAATTCTGGTTCATGGGCAGCAAAATCCATAAAGGAAGCTAAAATTTATGATGACATTTATGAAGTAGCATCATCTAAAGATGCAAACTATAATTATATTCCAAAAGGGTTTGACATTCCTACGGATTATGATTATTTTCATTGTACATCAAACAACACCATTTTTGGAACACAAATGAAAGCGTTTCCTAACTCTCCTATTCCTATGGTTTGCGATATGAGTAGTGATATTTTTTCACGTACTTTAGATTATACACAATTTGATTTAATCTATGCCGGAGCTCAAAAAAATATGGGACCAGCAGGAACTACTTTAGTCGTTATTAAAGAAGATATTTTAGGAAAAGTATCCCGTAAAATCCCATCAATGATGGATTATAAAGTACACATTGATAAGGGAAGCATGTTTAATACACCTCCTGTATTTGCCGTTTATACCTCTATGCTAACATTACAATGGCTAAAAGATCTTGGAGGTATTTCAGCAATTGAAAAAGAAAATGAAAAGAAGGCCCGTTTAATGTATTCTGAAATTGATTTGAATCCTTTATTTAAAGGGTTTGCAGCTAAAGCGGATCGATCAATGATGAATGCTACTTTTACTTTAGAGAATGACAATCTGAAAGACACTTTTGAAACCATGCTTAAAGAAGCTGGAATAAGTGCTGTAAATGGTCATAGAAGTGTTGGCGGTTATAGAGCATCTATGTATAACGCTTTGCCTTTGGATAGTGTAAAGGCCTTAGTAGAAGTCATGAGTGAATTAGAAAGTAAAGCTTAAATTAATTAATCGTCATTCTTCTTTGCAATGACAAAACAAATAAAAATGAAAGTATTAGCAAACGACGGTATTTCACAAAGTGGTATTGATGCCTTAGAACAAGGCGGGTATGAAGTAATTACAACTACAGTAGCCCAAGAGCAATTAATAAATTATATCAACGAGAAAGATATTGCAGTTTTATTAGTACGAAGTGCAACCACGGTTCGTAAAGATTTAATTGATGCCTGCCCGGGTTTAAAGATTATTGGCCGTGGCGGTGTTGGTATGGATAATATTGATGTTGAATACGCTCGTGAAAAAGGACTAAGTGTTATTAATACACCTGCAGCATCTTCACACTCAGTAGCTGAATTGGTCTTTGGTCATTTATACGGTTTAGCACGTTTTTTACACAATGCTAATAGAGAAATGCCCCTTGAAGGAGACAGCAACTTTAAAGGCTTAAAAAAGGCTTATGCCAAGGGTACTGAACTTAAAGGAAAAACTTTAGGTGTTTTAGGTTTTGGCCGTATTGGTCAGGCAACAGCTAAAGTGGCACTTGGTGCTGGTATGAAAGTGGTAGCTTTTGATCCATTTATAGATAAAGCTAACTTGGAATTAGACTTTTTTGATGGTCAAACTGTAAACTTTGATATTGAAACCATCTCTAAAGAGGATCTTTTAAAACAAGCCGATTTTATTACACTTCATGTTCCTGCACAAAAAGACTATGTTATTGATGAAGCAGAATTCAATATGATGAAAGATGGTGTTATTTTGGCTAATGCAGCCCGCGGAGGTGTAGTTA
This sequence comes from Alterotamlana spongicola, assembly GCF_035818475.1. Lineage (NCBI taxonomy): Bacteria > Pseudomonadati > Bacteroidota > Flavobacteriia > Flavobacteriales > Flavobacteriaceae > Alterotamlana > Alterotamlana spongicola. Next base: position 2,390,644 of record NZ_JAYMGV010000001.1, on the reverse strand, counting down.
ATGAAGTTGCTCTTGTAAAAGCCATAGAAAGTGGCAAAGTAGCTAGAGCTGCTTTAGATGTATTTGAAAAAGAACCAAAACCGGAAATACAATTATTAATGAACCCTGCCCTATCTTTAACACCGCATACAGGTGCTGCTACTAATGAAGCTCAGGATAGAATTGGTGTCGAATTAGCTGATCAAATAATCAATATTCTGGGATAAAATTTCTATTTTAGAAAAGGTAGATAAAAGAAATAAAATCCTCAACACAATGTGTTGAGGATTTCTTTTTTTTAGCATATTGTGACCTTTTACATATAATGGAGTCTTAACATTAGATGTTAAGACTTTTTTGTACATTGAACATCCGAATTTTATATTTTTAATCAAAACATAATTATCATGTCTGGAATTTTAGATCTATTAAACAGTGACTTAGGAAAAACTATTATTGGTGGGGTTTCAAGTCAAACCAACCAACCTCAAAATAAAACACAGGATGTTTTAACCATGGCGCTGCCGGTATTAATGGCAGCTATGAAACGAAATGCAGCAACACCTCAAGGTGCTGAAGGGCTTATGGGAGCCTTAAACAACAAACACGACGGAAGTATTCTTGATGATCTAGGTGGATTGTTCAATGGCGGAGTAGATTCAAATGTATTAGCTGATGGAGGAAAGATTTTAGGGCATGTTTTAGGTAATAAACAACAAAATGTTGAAATGGCATTAAGTCAAAAGTCTGGTGTAGACGCTGGTTCTATTGCTCAAATATTAAAAGTAGCCGCTCCTATTTTAATGGGAGTATTAGGTAAACAAAGCAGGCAGGAAAATGTAAATAACTCCAGTGGTATTGAAGGTTTATTAGGAGGACTTCTTGGAGGATCTGCCCCACAGCAAGAACAAAGCTTTTTAGAATCTATTCTTGATGCCGATGGCGATGGCAGTGTTGTTGATGATGTTGCAGGCATGGTATTAGGTGGGAATAAGAAAAAAGGCGGCCTTGGCGGATTGCTTGGTGGGCTTTTTGGTGGAAAATAAAAGCAATCATTTTATAAAATTAAAAAGCGTTAAGTATATCATACTTAACGCTTTTTTGTTAAAAACATTAAAATGCAAAAAGTTAAGAGCTATTTTTTGTAAATTGATATAACTGTTTACTCATTGAAAATACTGACTGGCTCATTTTAGCTTTTAACCCATTGTCATGTAGAATATATTTGTAAAACATTTTAAAATATAATGATTATCATGAAAAATATTATTTACATAACACTGCTTGTCCTATTCATTTTTAATTGTAGTACCACAAAAAAAACGGTGACAAATAACAATGAACAACTAGAAGCTCTCAAAGAAAATGATACTGTGAAAATTGCTAATGATGATTTGGAATATGAAATCATTATTATAGAACCGGGGTTTAATTTCTGGGTAGCAGGCAGGGCCCGGCCTAAAGGCTATTATTCGCAGCAATTTCTAGAAAACAGAAATAACATCTATGTTAGAGAATGGAATCAACGTGTTTTACAACCACTACGTTTTAAACCTAACCTATACGAATTACAAATTAATTATGATCAAAATATTGATTATGGCTATGAGGTCAACTATTTACTTTACAACTACTTTGTTTATTTTCAATTAACCTATAATCAAAGATTAGGGCCTTTTGTTCCTAGGATTTAAATTTGATTTAGTTATTTTTGCAATCAAACTAAGATTGTGAAAAAATTAAAGGAACGCTGGGGAATAGAGCATAACTGGCAAATCATTATTATTATGATTGTGTTTGCTATTACCGGCTCTACAGCATCTTACATAGGAAAACCCATTTTAAACTACCTGGATATTACTACTGAAAACTTAGGTGGTTTTGGATACTGGTCCATTCGTATTCTTGTACTATTTGTGATGTATCAGATTATGTTGGTTTGTTTTGGCTGGCTATTTGGTCAGTATAAATTCTTCTGGAATTTTGAGAAGAAGATGCTCCGCAGAATTGGTTTAAAACGTTTTGTGGATTAATGAAGCACACCAAAAAACATATTGTTTTCAAATGCCTTGTGCTTAGCTTAATTGTTGTTCTGTTATTTCCTGTAGCATTCAAAACCCTACATATTTTTGCACATCATGAACATGAGGTTTGCTCGGGAGGTGATATTACTCATATTCATAAAATTGATCTGGATTGTGAATACAGTAAATTTCAACTCAACACATATTATACTTATTCACCTATATGTTTTGAGTTACCTCAATTAAAAACCTCAACTTTAAAAATAGGTTCCCAATACCATTTTTTAAGCAAGTACCAACGCTTGCATTTTTCACTTAGAGGACCTCCTTCATTAGCTTAATTTAAAATAAGTTGAAATAATTACTCAGCTAAATTTTCACGCTTCTGTGAGAATAACCATTTCAATAGCCCCCCTATTAAATATATTATAGAGGTGTTTTAAATTAACTTAAATAAAATTACATGAAATTATTTTTTAAAATATTGCTGGTACTGGCTTTGAGCATAACAGGCCTAAATGCTCAAAATACCATACAAGGTATTATTACTGATGCTGAAACCAACGAAAAATTATCCCTTGTCAACATATACCTCCCTGATCTTGAAAAAGGGACAACAACAGACGACTCCGGGCATTTTATTCTGGATAATTTACCTTCGGGTAACTACACCATACTTTTTTCTATGATTGGTTATGAAAATCAATCCATGAAAATAAACATTCCATTAGATGATATAATCAAAATTTCACTGGATCCAACGGCCATAGAAATGGAAAGTATCATTATTTCCACACCGTTCCATAAATTACAACGTGACAATGTGATGAAGGTGGAGCAAAAAACCATTACGGATTTAAAAACTAACGGTGCAGTAACACTTGCAGAAGGCATTACTAATATAGCGGGTGTAGAAAGCGTTACAACTGGGTTAGGCATTGGAAAACCAGTGATCAGAGGATTAAGTTCAAATAGAGTATTGGTTTATACGCAAGGGATTAGATTAGAAAATCAGCAATTTGGAGGTGAACATGGTTTAGGCGTCAATGATGCCGGAATTGAGAGCGTTGAAATCATTAAAGGTCCGGCTTCTCTGCTCTATGGTAGTGATGCCCTTGGAGGCGTTTTATATTTAAACCCGGAACGCTTTGCTGATAAAAACACTTCAAAAGGAGACCTTAGTGGCAACTACTTTAGCAACACCCAGGGTTTTAGCTCTAATGCCGGTTTTAAAAGCTCCAGTGACCATTTTAAGTTCCTTTTTAGAGGTAGCATTACTGAACATTCTGATTATAATACAAAGGCATATAGAGTTACTAATACCAGGTTTAAAGAAAAAGATTTCAAAGCCGGAATGGGATATCAGGAAAATGCTTTTAAGACAGAATTTCGATATAATGTCAATAATTCAAAATTAGGAATTCCGGAAACTATAGGTGAACAGTCAAAAAACAGAACACCTATGCTTCCCTTTCAGGATATTACCAACCATGTGTTTAGTTCAAAATCTACCTTGTTTTTTAATAATTCCAAATTAGATATCAATATGGGTTATATTTATAATGATAGAAAGGAATTTGAAGACCATCATGACCATGACGAGGACGAACATGAAGAAGAACATGAGGATGAAGACCATGATGAACATCTGGAAGCAGCGTTGCATATGAAGCTCAAAACAGCTAATTATGACATAAAATATAACTTACCGCAGTTAGGAAAATTTGAAACTATAGTTGGGGTTCAGGGTATGAATCAGGTGAACACTAATTATGGTGAAGAAGCGCTTATCCCGGATGCTACAACCAATGATTTTGGGGTGTTTGCCACCTCTCATATTCATTTTGAAAATATTGATATCCAATTAGGTGCCCGTTTTGACCATAGGAATATTGATGTTGACAATGGCCTGAATAGAAACTTTGACAACTTTAATGGCGCTTTAGGATTTAAGGTCAACATATCAGAGCACCTTACCGCACGGGTAAATCTGGCTTCAGGGTTTAGAGGCCCTAACCTGTCTGAATTAACATCTGACGGAACTCACAGCGGCGCAAACCGCTATGAAATTGGAAATCCTAATTTAACGAGCGAACAAAATTTTCAAACCGATGTTGCTTTAGAATTTAAAAATGACCATTTAGAATTGTTTGCTAACGGGTTTTACAACAGTATTAACAACTACATTTTTCTATCACCTACCGGAGATTTTATTGACAACAGGCCTGTTTATTTATACGCACAGGATGATGCTAATTTGTACGGAGGAGAATTTGGTATTCACTTACACCCCCACCCCTTAGATTGGTTACATATTGAAAGTAGCTTTGAAACGGTAACAGGAAAGCAAAATAATGAGGCTTATCTCCCATTGATCCCTGCCAATAGCTTAACCAATATGGTTCGTGTTGAATTTGAAAAACCCTGGATTGAAAAAGGCTATGCCTTTATTAAGTTACGCACTACATTTGACCAAAATAATATCAGTGATTTTGAAATTACCACCCCGGGATATAGCTTGTTAAGTGCCGGTTTTGGAGGTAGCTTTTCTGTGTTTAATAAAATCATGTCTGTTACAGTTTCTGGTAATAACCTGACAAACAAAACATACATTAATCATTTATCCCGTTTAAGGTCAGAAGGTATTTTTAATATGGGCAGAAACATTAATATAGGGTTTACCTATAATCTATAAAAAACCAATTAAAGGCAGAATAAAAAAATATTCTGCCTTTTTTATTTGAAATTACATGTTTGACTTTATCAGAAAAACAACCTAACTTCGTTTAGTTTGATTTATGTCATTAAAACGACTTCATATTCCTAAAGTTAGCATACATTGGGAAAACTCATCTCAAACAATACGTTTTAACAAACGGTTTAAAAAGGCCTAGATTGTTTTATCAATAAAAAGCAAATTATGAATAACAAAGCTTTAATGACATTAGTGATAACCATGCTAAGTATCATAGGTAGTTTTTCTCAAACAAACGCAACTGACTTAGAGTCTTTTAGTGCAATGGGAAAGCAAAGTGAAATCCTTAATTCCGGAAAAGAAGAAGTGCTTTTCGTAAAAAAAGGAAAAGGGTTGTTACACCATATGTGGTTTGGCGGTGGTTTTAAAGGAATAGAAAATACTATAATACGTATCTATATAGATGGTGAAAAAAAGCCATCTATAGAAATGAAAATGTCAGAAGGGTTTGCCAATGCCTATCATTCTGATAATAATTTTCAATCTTCATCTATCATCGGTAAAACAGGACGTAAAGGCGGTGTATACAACACCTTTAAAATCCCTTTTGGTGGAAGCATAAAAATTACTGCTCAGAATAACAATAACAGAGGACAATTTTGGTGGATTTTAAGAGGAACAACTAATATGCCATTAACCATAAATGGTGTGACTTTACCTGAAAATGCTAGAATGAAATTATACAAGGTTGAAGATAAATTAGTAAATGCTTATGATGAATTTAATTTATGCGATACAAAAAAAGACGGCTTATTATATATGGTGTATATGCAGGGAGAGGCAGCTGAATCTGATAAGGCTTATAAAGAAGATTGGCATAAATTAAGTTTTTTAGAAGCTTGTATGAGAGCTTATGTGGGAGGCGCTAAAGAGCCTGTATTTTTATCATCCGGACTGGAGGATTATTTCCTGGGAACTTTTTACTTTATTTCAGGTCGTTTTGCTAATGACCTGGCGGGTTTAACATATTTTGATAAAGAGAAAGCAAAATTTGCCGCATATAGAATTCATGACAGGGATCCTTATTATTTTAAAAACGGATTAAGATTAACATGCAGAGCGGGAGAAGTATGGTTTGAAAAAAATAATGAGAAACTGCATGATGCCCCTAACAGTAAATACACAACCTATACATGGGTTTATGAATGGTAAAATTAAAGAAAGAAAGAAAGAAAGAAAGAAAGATTGATGTAGAGTTTATGGTTTTCTTTATAAAACATTAAACCAATTCTTTAGCTTTGCAAAATAATTAGACCTCTTTATATTTTAACACTCTCATGTTTTAGAATTGAACGAATAGGTCGCATCAACTTGATAATAAATGAAATCTTTTAAAAGAGAATTACTGTCAACCATAAATAAAAACGTTTCAAACAATTATGGTATAGAAAATTTTGATGAACACAGGTTTGGCACATATCATGCTGAACATGTAACACCCTGGAGTCAATTTATCAAAAAAGTAAAAATTAGCAGCAAGAAGTCGATCGGTTATTCTCATTTATTTATTTCAACCTCGTTATTAAAAAAATATACCGGTGGGCTTAAATTTTTATGGAAGAGTTTAGACGAAAATGGAAAAACCCTTCTTATAAAATTAATTGCTTTTCGTATTCTGGGACAGAAAAAAATTAAACTTCCAACTAATACATCATTTTATTGGGAGCGTCTTGATGCCTTAAACAAATTAAAAGATCCCAACGACACTTATAATCCTAAGTTCTTGCATTATACTCTAAATAAAATGAATTTAAAGCAAATTGGGTATGACATCGAATTCTATTATACACCCAAAGGGGTATTAACAGATTTTGTACTTGAGCAATATGCTTATAAGAGCAGTGGAGAAAAAATTGTATATGCAGAAAAAGGAGACACAGTTCTTGATTGCGGTGGTTGCTGGGGCGATACTGCATTATACTTTGCACATAATGTTGGAAAACAGGGCAAAGTCTATACATTTGAATTTATACCTAATAATATCGAAATATTGCAAACCAATATTGACCTCAATAATCATTTAAAAGACAGAATTGAATTAATTCCTAATCCGGTTAGCAATAAAAGTGATATTGAAATTTATTTCACAGATAATGGGCCATCAAGTTCTATAAATTTTGAACCTTATGAGGAACAAACCGGTCAGACAAAAACAATTTCTATTGATGATTTTGTTTCTCAACATGATATAAAAGAAGTGAATTATATAAAAATGGATATTGAAGGAGCAGAACCTCTTGCTTTACAAGGTGCTGAAAAAACTATTAGGAAATTCAGGCCAAAACTGGCCATTGCTATTTATCATAGTATGGACGATTTTGTAAATATCCCGAAATGGATTCTGGATTTAAATTTAGATTATGAAATTTACCTTGGCCATTATACCATTCATTTGGAGGAAACCGTAATTTTTGCAAAACCAAAATAAGAGATCTGTTCTAAACAATCATTACTCTGAATTAACAGAATAAAGAAAAAAAACAAGATACTTCAATATATTATATAAAGTATTTATTATTTTTTAATTCATACAAAACCATAACACCTTTTGAGAATAGTTAGTCGCTCTCATTAATATCTCTACCTTTTATTTTAATAAACTACATGGTTTCTTTTAAGTCCTCAATAGCTGTAGCACATACTTCATTAATCCAGTCATGAACCTACAAAGACAAATTAAATAAGCTTTTTTAGTAAGCTTAAAAAGTAATCTGTTATTTACCAAAAGGTAAGTTTTATCTCCATTTTTTGATTTAGTTTTATATAAACTTATTAATCATAGAATGATTATGAAAAAACTAATAACGTTATCTATTTTCTTATTATTAACTATTCTAAACCACTCTTGCTCTGATCAAAAATTAGAAATTTACTCAAAGTCAAAACTAAATGAAATTAAGAATAGTAATGAGTTTAGCTTATTATCAGAAAACTTCCCAGATTTTATCACAAGTCTCGATTATTCAAGCTTTTCAGAAGGAGAAAAAATACTATAAAAGTGTATGGGATACTCATGAAAATAAATGATAAAATTACTGGAAGGGTAGTTTTTATAAACAAAAATGAAAATTTTTATGGATTTGTTGAAATTTATAAATACAATTTGAACAATGAGATCGTTAAATTCGAATATAAAAATGTTTATAATGAAACATTTATCTCTTTAAATGCAAGGAAAAACAATGATGAAACATATTCATTAAGTTATCAGGAGAGTTCGATAAAAAAAATTTTATCAAAACAATAATTAGTTGGTGGAGCTGTACAAAAGAACGAATTTCAAACTCTTTTTCTGTTGTTTTGAGGATCGCGTTTGTGGATGGACATGTGGTATTTTAGCTGGTGTTTGTGTTGATGCCATAGTTACAGCAAGTGCTATATCTTGTTTAGGCTTTGCTGAACCTTAATTAAGCCAAATATTAGAACTTAACTAAAATTCAGAAGTATGAATAATAAAATAATATATCAAGGCAAAAAATCTTATAAGCATACCAAAGATTATAGAAAAAGGAAACAAGAAATTATTAAAAAAGTTAATAATAAATATAATGACTTAATAACTAATGAAAAGCATCTTTTAAAAAAAGTAATATTAATAATCAATAAAAAAAATGAACTTAAAAAAGAGTTAGAAATATTAAACTCTGAAGACATCTTGTTTATTAAAGTAATAGATAGATAAATGACTTTTACAACAAGTTAAAAACCTGTATTAACTTATTTCAAAGCAGGATAAACACTATAATAAAAAGAGACTGTCTAAAAAGTGATTTATTTTGTCATTCAGAGCGAAGCGAAGAATCTTATTTTTTTTAAAAATTAGTGTATTACCTTAGGAGATTCTTCATTATCATTCAGAATGACACTTTTGAGACAGCCTCTTTTTAATGATTTCTTCTTCTTTGATTAAATACTTTTTTATCTTGAATAATTAGGGGATTCCTTAGTAATGGTCACATCATGCGGATGACTTTCATTAATCCCACTGGCCGTAATTTTTACAAACTGCCCAATTTCTTTTAAGGTCTCAATATCTTTAGCCCCACAGTATCCCATTCCGGCACGAAGTCCTCCAATAAACTGGTGAATACTTTCAAACAGATCTCCTTTATATGGTACACGTCCTACAATACCTTCTGGTACCAGTTTTTTAATATCATCTTCTACATCCTGGAAATACCGGTCTTTACTTCCTTGTTTCATCGCTTCTACTGAGCCCATACCTCGGTAAGATTTAAACTTTCGTCCTTCATAAATAATGGTTTCTCCCGGAGACTCTTTTGTCCCTGCTAAAAGCGAACCTAACATAACCGTATCTGCCCCTGCTGCAATAGCTTTAGGAATATCTCCTGTATAGCGAATACCACCATCTGCTATTACCGGAACTCCTGATCCTTTTATGGCTGCTGATACTTCCAATACTGCTGAAAACTGAGGAAAACCGACTCCGGCAACCACACGCGTTGTACAAATTGACCCGGGACCAATCCCTACTTTAACGGCATCTGCTCCGGCTTCAACTAAGTATTTAGCTGCCGCTCCTGTAGCAATATTTCCAACAATCACATCTAGTTCCGGGAACTTAGACTTAATTTCTTTTAAAACGCCAACCACGCCTTTGGTATGCCCATGTGCTGTATCAATGACTACAGCATCTACCCCGGCACTTACCAACGCTTCTGCTCTGTCAACCGCATCTCCTGTCACACCAATGGCTGCAGCTACTCGTAAACGTCCGTATTGGTCTTTATTAGCATTTGGTTTTTGACTTAACTTTGTGATATCTCTAAACGTAATTAACCCGGATAGTTTATAATTATCATCAACAATTAACAGTTTTTCAATTTTATGTTTTTGAAGGATTTCTTCGGCGTCCTGCAACGAAGTTCCAACTGAAGCGGTTACCAGGTTTTCACTGGTCATAACTTCTGTAATTGGTTTTTTATTTTCATGCTCAAAACGCAAATCACGATTGGTAACAATGCCTTTCAAAGTTCCTTCTTCATCTACAATAGGAATACCGCCAATACCATGCTCTGCCATATAACGTTTGGCATGCTTTACCTTAGCCGTAAGCGGCAAAGTTACAGGGTCAATAATCATCCCGCTTTCTGCCCGCTTTACTTTTCTAACTTTATTAGCTTGAGCCTCAATAGTCATATTTTTATGCAACACCCCTATACCACCTTCTTGTGCCATAGCAATAGCCATTTTACTTTCTGTAACCGTATCCATGGCCGCCGATATAATGGGCACATTGATGGTTATATTTCTGGTAAATTTTGTTTGAATACTGACTTCTCTTGGAAGAACTTCTGAAAAAGCAGGAACTAGTAAAACGTCATCGTAGGTTAAACCTTCTCCTACTATTTTATTTTGGTGTGCAGTCATGATGCAATTACGATTATAATTGCGTGCAAATATACAATTTAATTACCGATTAAAGTACTTAATTTCTGTTAAGAAATTAACAGGGAATTTAAGGTTATGTACGCTGAAATATCTGTTTTAAAATAATTGCCACAGCTACTGTAAATGTCAATGTCATTAATATGCCCGAAAACATAACAATATATTTCATCCATAATATTCCGGACCAAAGCATATAAAGCCCTCCAAAAGTAAGTACTACGGAAATGAAGGGTTCTACTATCAAAAATAACTTAAGCTTCTTATTAAGTTTTGTTGTAGAAACAATAAGCCCCAATAAAAAGAAAATAATAGACATGGAAAGAATATGGTTATGTACCAATGTTAGCATTTCCTGATCACTCTTTTTAAAACGCATGACCTCAGCATTTTCATCAGCTTCATTCCCTAAATAGTGTTCTTCTATGCCATTTGGATTTGCAGAAGATGTTTCACCTACAAACAATAAGCCCGTATAAAACCCTATACTTAATACTATTATAAATGTACCGATTAATAGTTTAATCTCTCTTGGAAATGTTAATATTAATCCGTTTAACTGCATTTATAAAATGTTTTTACTGTGAAGAATTTTTAAAGATTCTAAGAGGTTATTCATAGCATTAGTCATAGATCTCACTGAAATAGTGGCTCCGGAAATGGCAACAATATTATCTCCACACTTTAACTGATCTCCTTCTTTTTTGCCTATAAATTGCTTTAACCATCTTGTACTACCAATTTCACCACCATACTCTTCACGATAAATTAAAACCTTTGATTTTACTACCACCAAATCTTTATCTAATAAAACCAAATAATCAAACTGTGCTGTTTTACTTGGGGCCTGTGCTAAATAAGCATACCCAATGAGTTGATTACTTGTCTCAATTTTAAAAAAATTATTCTCTTCAAATTTTGAAGGTAAATCTTTAGTGATTTCTGAAGCAATGTCAACACTATTAAAATTGAATGCTTCTACATTAAACGTTTTCACAATTTCTTTATTAACTTTTTTTTGAATGTTTTTTGGCAGTCCAAAAGACATTAAGCATAAAGTTAAAATTGCTATTGAAATGTATCTGAATCTCATCTTACAAAAGTATTGTTTTTTATTGTTCTTACAAGTAAAATACCAAATAGGCAATTACCAAGTATTATTTCTTGGTAATTGCCTTTGGCATGTTTTGCGTTAGGGATTAAGGCATTTGTTGGAGCTCCTTGAAAAGAGCGACTGCCGAAAGCCCGACCCTTTGGGTAACGCCCAAATTATTTTTAAACTTCTTTTTATTTAAAGAAGTCACAAAACTAAATGGTTAGAACCAAACGCCTATACCAAAATTAAGTCTGTTAGCTACATCTCCTCCTGAAACAGCATTATCTCTAAATTGATAATCTCCTTTTAACACAACTCCCGGAGCAATGTGATAGCTTAATCCTGTTGTTATATCATTTCTGTTATACGCATCATCACGCTCTAAATCACCAGCTGTTTTGGCATGCGTGTCATATTGTTCATATCTTGCAAAGGCAAATAAGCGTTGTGATTTTTCTTGTGGTAATAGGTTATATGCTGCCTCTAAATACCAACCTTCTAATGCACTACCTAAATCTTTACCTGTTGCATTATTGTATGCCTCTGTTCCTGAAAGTTGAGCGTTAATATATTGTCCACGAGCAGTGAAACGCTGATACGCATAACGTGCATCTAGACCTATCATTGAAACACCAATAACTGACCCGTCAATATCTTTAACATCATCTTCTACTTGAGTATCACCAAAATACCCTGAAAGCCCTAAACGTAAGCCAGGAATACCATAATAATCAAGTTTTGCTGATAATGTTGGGCTACTGACTGTAGATTTTATTCCTTTTTGACGACCACCACGTAAACCATTTGATCCTTTTAATAATCCGGTAAGGCCTCCTTGACCATCTGCTTCTGAAGATTTAAAACCATTAAAAACATATGCTTGGTAGCCTAATGAAATTTCATTGAATCTACCTGTTGCACCTACCCCTATTTCTCTCCATGTGGTTGGAATTATAACGTTATCCATTGCCGGTCTTTCAACACCATTAAATGTTGTTGGTTCGTGGAACTCATTAACAATACCCATAGGTACTAACATTAATCCTCCTCGTAAACTTGTGTTTGATGCAACATTATAATTTATAAAAGCCTGTTCTACAAACACTTCGTTAACATGTTCAAACTCAACCTCAGTTACAAACTGTGTTTTGTCATTGAATTTATATCCAAAAAGTAATACTAAACGTTGCACATCCAGCTCTCCGCTTTGCCCTTCAGGCTGATTATAAGTTAGCTCTCCATAAGCGCCTACAGTTACAGCTTTACCATAATTACCAGAAAGGATACGTTGTGCTGCATTTAATTGTTTTTGCGGATCAAAAGTAATAGAATCCTGTACCGTTTGTGCCCCCGAAAATGTGGCAAGTAAGATTGAAAAAAGTAAAGTTAATTTTCTCATTTTTAAGTTCGATTTGTTGTTTTTATTTAGACTGATTACAAATAATTGTTAATTTGAAGTTGCAAATATAAAACTCATAATTACTTAAGCAAAGTTTATTTAGATTAAATTTAAATAAACTTTAACATAAATTTTCAATCAATTTATTTACAGTAATTTACAGTCTAAAAAAATCAATAAAAAGCGTTGAATATTTTAGAAGCTTCATTATAGGCACTCTCAAAACTAAGTGCATTTAATTGATTATTCTGCTTTGACGTGAAGTATGATAGTAGTTTTTCTGTGGGCATATTACCGGTAAGTTCATCTTTTGCCATAGGGCACCCTCCAAAGCCTTGAATGGCTCCATCAAAGCGGTTACAACCAGCTTTATAAGCAGCATCAACTTTCTCAAACCAGGTAGATGGTACCGTATGTAAATGTGCACCAAATTCTATATGGGGATAACGAGGAATCAAATTTGAAAATAAATAGTTTATAGTTTCTGGGTTTGAGGTACCAACGGTATCACTTAATGATAAGATTTTTACTCCCATGTTTGCCAGTACTTCTGTCCATTGCCCAACTATATCTACATTCCAGGGATCTCCATACGGATTACCAAAGCCCATTGAAATATATACTACCACCTCCTTATTAGCCTTGTCAGCAATGTTTAAAATCTCTGAAAGAGTTTCCACAGATTGCGCTATAGTTTTATGCGTATTACGCATTTGGAAGTTTTCTGAGATTGAGAACGGGTAACCTAAATAATCAATCTCACCAAATTGACTAGCATCATGAGCCCCTCTTATATTGGCTATTATTGCCAAGAGCTTACTTGTTGTTTTACTTAAATCCAGTTGAGATAAAACCTCAGCTGTATCAGCCATTTGAGGAATGGCCTTTGGGGATACAAAACTTCCAAAATCAATGGTATCAAATCCAACACGTAATAAAGACTGAATATACTGTACCTTTTGCTCAGTTGGAATAAACTGTTTTATACCTTGCATAGCATCTCGCGGGCATTCAATAATTTTAATTGGATTTGGCATACTCTCAAATAAGGAGATAAAAATACTACTATTTTTTTGAAAAGATATGCCTCTAAATATTACCGTGCTATGATATAAACAAATAAATTTATGTAAGCATAGTACTATGTTGTCCGACTCAATATTATACTAAACTTTTAAGCTATGAAAAACTTTACTTTACTTTTCACTTTGTTATTGAACTCATTGGTATTTAGCCAAAGTACAGCGACCTATACTATTGTATTTGAAAGTTTTTGGGAAACACCTGCAGCTGACCCTGTAAATGGAATAAGTACCATTGCTATGCCAGATTCTCCACATTGGTCTCCTTTGGCCATAGCAACACATAAAACGGTCAACAGTATTTTAGAGATGAATACTATGGCTTCCACAGGAATTGAGAATATTGCAGAAACGGGAAGCACCAGTGCTTTTGAAAGCGAGGTCACAGCTAATGCTGATGCCGACAAGTTTGTTATTGGCAGTGGATTAGGAGCAGCACAGGGAACAATCTCTCAGAATATTGATATCAGTGAAGCTTATCCTCTTGTAAGCTTAGCAACCATGATAGCCCCCAGTCCGGATTGGTTTATAGCTGTAAATAGTGAAAATCTAAGATCGGGTAATAATGCTGTTAACAATGGTTGGAAAGCTAGTTATACCATTGATGTTTTTCCCTATGACGCCGGAACAGAGGACGGTAGTGGATATTCTATAAGCAATCCTGCTACAAATCCACAGGGTGTTATTAGCAGTTTATCAAATATGTCTCCATTTGATGGTACTAATAGCAGTATGAGCCATAGAATTGGTACAGTTACTTTTAATTATGAAAGTTCCACTTTGAGCAATGAAGATACTGAACCTTTGGAAAAGGTAACATTATTTCCCAATCCGGCACAAGACAATGTTACCATTGCCAACATTCAAAACCTTCAATTAAACAGTATTGAAATTTATAATATACTGGGGGAAATGGTAAAAGTTATTCAGGTTGAAGCTGGTATAAATAGTATAAATATTGATTTAAAAACTTTAAACAAAGGCATTTATTTATTTCAATTAAAACATTTTAACGGTATCTCTAAAACTCAAAAATTAGTTATACAATAAGTTTCAAATATCTTTTTTATTTAATTTATCGAGTTTAAATTGGCTTTTGACGGCTTTTTTTTACATCGGATTTGTATTCATATACATTTGAGTAAATGTTTTGCTCCAAATGAAACCTTTTAAGAATACATTTAGTTTTATATTTATTTTAATTTCTTCGTTACTTAGCTTTTCTATGTCTGCTCAAAACCTGGAAAACTTAGGCTGTGAAACTATTATGACTTCTGAATCTATTGAGTACTATAAAACTATCAAACCAAAGCTAAAAACATTTGAGGAGCATTTTATACAACATATCTATGCCAAAAAACACAAATCTTCACAGATTAAGCATAAAATTCCTATTAAAATTAACGTTATCAGAAACTCTGATGGCACCGGTGGCATTGACACACAAGATATAGAGCAGGCTATTCAGGATTTAAATGTAGCCTATGGAGGTGCTTATATGAACTTTTATTTATGGCAAACTATTGATTATATAGATAATGATCTCTATGTTAATTTCAAAAAAGGAGATGAAATCAACTTAACCAAAACAAATTACACCCCGGGCTTAATCAATATATATTTTACCAACCATATTGAAAATGCGTCCGGAACCAGTATTTGCGGTTATAGTAAAAATGATGTTAAAGATGGAAGTCATATTATCATAATGAAAAACAGCTGTACTACCAATGGCTCCTCTCTAACTCATGAAATGGGACACGTGTTCTCTCTATTACATACCCATGGTCCAAATAATACCGAAACGACTACCGAACTGGTAGACAGAAGTAATTGTGATACAACCGGCGATGGTATTTGTGATACTCCTGCAGACCCCAAGCTATCCAGTAATACCATAAACAACTTTTGCGAATATATTGGTAAAGCCGTTGATGCAAATGGTGATACTTACAGCCCGGATACCAAAAATATTATGTCGTACTCAAGGAAGGCATGTCGCACTCATTTTTCACAACAGCAACTGGCACGCATGTATGCTTATTTCAATTTTGAGAAGAAGCAATTTATTTACTCTAAAGAGGATGAAGAAATAACTGAAGCAGAAACTAATATCTATAGCTTTGATAGCATTAAAATTCATCCTAACCCTGTATCAGACGGAAATATTTACATGACATCTTCGGTAACCGGTAAAATTAGTTATCAAGTGGTCAATTTTCAAGGTCAGACACTTTTCAATGGAAGCATGGCCTCCAATGGAAATGGACAAATAAATGTCAGTACTTTGCCTTCTGGGAGTTACGTATTAATCTTAAGTAATGATTTGGGCGCAAGGCTAATCAAAAAATTTATTAAATAGAATTAATATAGATATTAGCGCTTTAATAAGGCTTTATTTATTTGTTTTATTAAACCTGGCCCCTCATAGATAAATCCGGTATAAACCTGAACTAAATCTGCCCCTGCATCTATTTTTTCAATAGCATCTTTGGCTGAATGAATCCCTCCTACTCCTATTATTGGAAACGATTTACCACTTTTATCTGAAAGATATTTTATAACTCTGGTGCTTTTATTTTTTATTGGCTGTCCACTCAATCCACCATTCCCAATACTTTCAAGTATATCTTCAGATGCTTTCAGGTGGCTCCTATCTGTAGATGTATTACTAGCTATAACACCATCTAAATTTGTATCATTAACCAATTCTACAATTTCGTCTAATTGGCCATCGTTTAAATCCGGTGCTATTTTTAATAAAATAGGCTTTTGGTTCTCAAATGTATTGTTGGCCTTTTGGACAGTTCCTATTAACTCTTCTAAATAATCCTTATCATTTAGTTTAGCATGACTCCCCACATTAGGACAACTTACATTTAGTACAAAATAATCAACGTAAGGATGTAATGCATTAAAACACTCTAAATAATCATTAGTATAATCTTCCGGTTTTGTTGCTGTGTTCTTTCCTATATTACCTCCAATAATTAACTTTTTTTTATTGCCTTTGAGTTGTTCTATTACAGCTTCTAACCCTTCGTTATTAAATCCCATGCGGTTTATAATACCTTGATCGTCTTTTAACCTAAACAATCTTTTTTTAGGATTTCCTACCTGCCCTTTAGGGGTTACTGTTCCTATTTCAATAAAACCAAACCCAAAATTTGCAAGTTCATTATAAAGCACCGCGTTTTTATCGAAACCCGCTGCTAATCCCACAGGGTTTTTAAATGTAAGTCCAAAAACGGTTCTTTCCAGCCTTTTGTCTTCAACACTATATAAGCTTCTGAACAAAAACGAAACCCCTGGAATTTTAGAAGTGCTTTTTATTAATGAAAATGTAAAATGATGAATTTTTTCAGGGTCGAATAAAAAAAATATCGGGCGAAGAAAATGTTTGTACATCTGTATTATTTGTGCAAAAATAAGTCTAATTCATGTAAATAAAAAATCAGTTAATTCTCATACTTAAAAAAATTAATAATCGTATTTTAGAGGCACCATGTAGATACTATGTATCATTAAAACTTTTCATAAAATAAGTTAAACTAAATTCTAAATGATCCCAAAAGACCACATTATAAATCGTTTTATAAGTTATGTTACTGTTGACACTGAATCTGATCCTTCATCAAATACAACGCCCAGCACAAAAAAGCAATGGGATTTAGCTAAGAAATTAGCTAAAGAACTCAAAGATATAGGCTTACAGGATGTTAGTATAGATGACAACGCCTATATTATGGCTACCCTACCCAGTAATGTGGATTATGACGTACCAACTATAGGCTTTATATCACATTTTGATACATCTCCGGATTTTACAGGAGCAAATGTTAGCCCCCAGGTTCATGAAAACTATCTTGGAGGAGATATTTTACTTAATAAAGAAGAACACATTGTGCTCTCTCCTAACTATTTTGAAGATTTGCGTTTATACATAGGACAGACATTAATTACTACAGATGGCACAACACTTTTAGGAGCTGATGATAAAGCCGGAATTTGTGAAATAATTTCTGCTATGGAATGCTTAATTAACCACCCTGAAATAAAACATGGCAAAATACGAATAGGTTTTACGCCCGATGAAGAAATTGGAAGGGGTGCTCATAAATTTGATGTAGAAAAATTTGGGGCTGACTGGGCATATACCATGGATGGCAGTCAAATTGGAGAATTAGAATACGAAAACTTTAATGCGGCCAGTGCCTTAATAAAAGTTAAAGGTAAAATTGTACATCCCGGTTATGCTAAAGGAAAAATGATAAACTCCATGTATATCGCAACTGAATTTATTAATTCGCTTCCCAGAATGGAGACACCTGAACATACGGAAGGTTACCAGGGCTTTTTTCATTTGCATGATATAAAAGGGAATGTGGAAGAAACTGTTTTACAATATATTATACGCGATCATGATAAAGGGCATTTTGAAGCCCGAAAAGAAGTCATGGAAAAACTTACCAATGAACTTAATTCTCAATATGGACGGGAAGTGATAACTACCGAAATTAAAGACCAATACTATAATATGAAAGAAAAAGTTGAACCTGTAATGCATATTGTTGATATTGCTGAAGAAGCCATGAAACAAGTTGGTATAGAACCTATTATTAAAGCCATTCGTGGTGGTACTGATGGGTCTCAATTAAGCTATATGGGCTTACCTTGTCCTAATATTTTTGCTGGTGGACATAATTTTCATGGCCGCTATGAGTATGTTCCCGTTGAAAGCATGATAAAAGCAACTGAAGTTATATGCAAAATTGCCGAATTAACTGCTATAAGAGAAAAGGTATAAATCTAAAAGAAAAATACATGAGGTATAAACTAATAATTATTTTGGTAATATTTTTAGCAAGTTGTAATACACAAAAATCTGCGGACCAAAAAAATGACACAAAAGAAACCATGAACCAAGAGCAAAGTATTTCTCATAATTTAAGTATGTACCCTAAGGCCACTGAAGTACTTAAAAGACATATTATTTCTATTCCTCAAAAAGAAGATGAAACTAATTATAAAGTTGAATTATATGTAGGGAAAATGGCAGAAGTAGATTGTAATAAAAGTACCTTATCTGGTGATTTTACAAAAGAAGTGGTTTCTGGCTGGGGCTATTCGTTTTATAATTTCAATACTAATGGGCTTATTATGAGTACACAAATGGCGTGCCCTGATGACTCCATCCATAAAGAATTTATAACATCTGCCAGCGAGATTATAAGATACAACAGCAAGCTACCAATTGTTGTTTACACACCTAAAGAATACGAAGTTAGGTATAAAATTTGGTCTAGAGACCATACAGAACATACAGCAACTTTAGAGTAAGTCATATTAGCAATCAATAAACACCTATTAAATTTTAAATCTTGAAAAAAGTACACTCTGTAGAAGACTATATTGAAAGTCAGCCACACTATGCCGAAGCTCTGGAATTATTACGTTCTATTATCTTGTCAACCGAATTAGAAGAGACGATAAAATGGAGTGCTCCTGTTTATACATTAAAGAATAAAAATGTATTAAGCATCGGAGCTTTTAAAAACCATTTTGGTGTTTGGTTTTTTAATGGCGTGTTTTTAAAAGACCCTAAAAAGCTTCTTAAAAATGCTCAAGATGGGAAAACAAAGGCTATGCGTCAAATGCGTTTTGAAACTATTAACGACATTAATAAACAAACTGTTTTAGCTTATATTAAAGAGGCTATTGAAAATCAAAAATTAGGAAAAGAACTAAAACCAGACCGATCTAAAAAGGAGACCATTATCCCAAAAGAATTGCAGGAGGCCTTGGATTCAAATCCTGAGTTAAAGTCTGGTTTTGATAGCTTATCCAATTATAAACAACGTGAATATTGTGAGTATATAGATTCTGCAAAACGTGAGGCAACCAAGCAAAGTCGTTTACAAAAAATAGAGCCCATGATTTTAAAAAATATCGGCTTAAATGACAAATACAAAAATCATTAGACTAACCAACAAATAATAAAACCTTATGAAGATCAATACTATTTTAGAAGATATTGGTTCTACTCCAACAGTGCGTTTAAGTAGATTATTCCCAAATGCAAATGTTTGGATGAAACTAGAAAAATCTAATCCCGGAGGTAGTATTAAGGACAGAATTGCGTTATCAATGATCGAAGATGCTGAAAAAAGGAACCTTTTAACCAAAGACACGGAAATTATCGAACCCACTTCCGGCAATACCGGTATAGGTTTAGCCATGGTTGCCGCGGTAAAAAATTATAAGCTCACCTTGGTTATGCCAGAGTCTATGTCTGTTGAAAGAAGAGCTTTAATGGCTGCATATGGTGCAAACCTTGTATTAACACCTAAGGAATTAGGGCTTGGTGGTACTATTGATAAAGCTAATGAATTGGTGACAAATAATAAGAATGCGTGGATGCCTTCACAATTTACTAATCCGGCAAATCCGGAAATTCACCGTAATACTACAGCACTAGAAATTATTGAAGACTTCCCTAAAGGCATTAACTATCTCATTACAGGTGTAGGGACCGGAGGGCATATTACGGGAATAGCTGAAGTATTAAAAGAGAAATTTTCAAATTTAACAGCACTTGCCGTTGAACCTGATGATTCTGCCATAATCTCTGGTGGAGAACCTGGGCCACACCCATTACAAGGCATTGGACCGGGATTCTTTCCGGAAGTCTTTAATAAAGAATCGATAGACGGCGCCATAAGGATTACAAAAGAAGAAGCTTTTGCTGAAGTTCAAAACATTGCCAAAACAGAAGGTATTTTGGTAGGTATTTCTACAGGGGCCTCTTTAGCTGCTGTTAGAAAACAATTACCTAACTTCAAACCTGAAGACGTTGTACTTACCATGAATTATGATACCGGTGAACGTTATCTTTCCATTGAAGGCTTACTATAGTACATCCCTTTTTTGACAATAAACAACATAAAAAAAGCTTCTCATATAGAGAAGCTTTTTTTTAATCTAAAATAGATTAATTTATTATTTAGCCGGAGCATTTAGCTTATTACTCATTTCCATAGAAATAGCAGATCTGTCAAACTTAAGTTTTCCAGCCATAGTTTCTATAATACAACTGTTATCCTTATCATTCAATTCTGCAATTTTACCATGCAATCCGCTTTTGGTTATAACCTTATCGCCTCGTTTTAATTCGGCTGCAAATTTCTTTTCTTTTTTTGCACGTTTCATTTGCGGTGCAATCATAAAGAAATACACTACCACAAACATTAATACGAATGGTATTAAACTACCTATTCCTCCTTCTCCCATTTTATATAAATTTAGCTTTTAGCTGTTGGTTTAACTTTGTTAGGGTCTGGTTTTACAAATGCAGTAATTTTAACAACTTCTGAACCTTTTTCTGTATTTGCAGTAACCGTAATTGTTTTAGAAACTTTATTTGTTCCACTACCATTAAACTTCACCGTAAATTCTCCTGAAGCCCCAGGTGCTAAAGGTTCTCTACTCCAATCTTGAGGCACTGTACAGCCACAAGAACTTTTAATATCAGTTATTACTAATGGTGCATTCCCAGTGTTTTTATATTTAAAAACTGTTTCTACAGCAGTTTTTGCTTCAATTTCTCCAAAGTCATGTTCTTTTTTATCAAACTCTATTATCGGAAATTTTGAGGCGTTTGCATCTCTTTCTGCTGCTGCTGCAATATTACTCTCCTCAATTTTCTTAGCTGCATTGTCTTTACAAGATAAAAATGCTATTAAGCATAATGCAGATAATCCTAAAATTATTTTTTTCATATTCATTAATTTTTGATTTGGAGCGTAAAAATAGTAATAATTTAATCGATTAAAAATTTTTGTTTCTTTATTAGCAGATATCTTACATCAATCCGCGACCTACTTTTTTTAATTCTCCGGTTGATTCATACTCCTTTACCAACTTATCCAGTATACCATTAATGAATATACTGCTTTTTGGCGTAGAATATTCTTTTGATATTTCCAAATACTCATTAATAGTTACTTTCACAGGAATAGATGGGAATTTTTTTAATTCACAAATAGCCATTTGCAACAATACATAATCTACACTAGCAATTCGGTCTGCATCCCAATTCTTAGTTTTTAGTCCAATTTCTTTATTAATAGCAGATCTGTTTAAAAGTGTTTTCCTGAATAAATCAATTGCAAATTGTTTATCTTCAGAATCCTTATAAAGCTTTGGGGTAAAATGACTTTCAGGTGAAGTACCCTTAACTTTCCTCAACAGCTTTAAAATAGTGGTATTTACAGTGGGGAGGTCATCCAACCAAGTTAAGTTTTTATCTTCTAAATAATCATATAGCTTATCGTTTGGAGCAATGATTTCTTTAAAAATATCAACTATAAAATCTTTATCTTCCTTAAAATCAGAAACTCTGGTTTTCATATAATCTTTATAAAGATTACTTGCCATAATTTCTTTGAAAATCACATCTATATACTCACCATCTAACTCCCAATTGTTAATTTTATTAATCTCCAATTGCTCCTTAAGTTGAGGGTTTTCTTTTAAAAGTTGTAATAATTGATTATTTACAAACTTTCTGTTAGGGTTCTTATCTTCCTTGGTAGCCAGGTGTTTGTTTTGTTTCTTTTGTAAGTCATTTTCAGCTCTATTTTGAACTTCTATTAACAAAGACATTAATAAAAGGTACAAATTGTACATATTGTCAATACTAAATAATAAAAACTTTTGATCCTTACTTAGATCATCACTTTCACTTCCTTTAAAAGCGTACATAGTTTGCATTACTTTTACGCGAATATGTCTTCTGTTTAACATCATTACAAAGAACTTTAATTAAAAAATCATGAAGGTTTTCATTGTCTTTCCTGGCGCAAAAATAACACTATATTTAAAAAAACATGAGCTATTATCCATTTAATTATCATTAATACTTTAAGCTATATTTAACAATTAACTCATAGCTACAACTGTCACGATTATCTTTTATACCCTATATTTGTTCTCTATCTTTATTTGTATAAATGAAAGAATTACAACATTTAAATAAATACTTCTATAAATATAAAACTCATCTTATTTTAGGTTCAATTATTACAATTGTAGCCCGGTTATTTTTATTATACACCCCCCGTTATGTAAAAAAAATATTTATAGCTGTTGAGAGTTATTTTGATCAGTCAATTACCAAAGATGTTTTTAAAAGTGATTTAGCTGAAGCTATTTTCTATATAATTGGAGCTGCTCTGGTTGGTGCCATACTTACTTTTTTCATGAGACAGACCATCATAAATGTATCTCGTTATATAGAATACGATTTAAAAAATGAGATCTATGAACAATATCAAAAGCTTTCATTGAATTTTTACAAAAAAAACAGGACTGGTGATCTGATGAATAGAATCACAGAGGATGTTGGTAGAGTACGTATGTATGCCGGCCCGGCTTTAATGTATAGTATTAATACTGTTGCTTTATTTATAATTGTCATTATATATATGATAAATGCATCACCAAAACTCACTTTATATACCATAATACCTTTACCTATATTATCCGTTATCATTTATAAATTAAGTAAAGAAATACATAAACGCAGTACCATTGTACAAGAATACCTTTCTAAGCTTTCAACGTTTACTCAAGAATCTTTTAGTGGTATTTCAGTGATTAAGGCTTATGGGATAGAACCTCAAACCTCTGTGAGCTTTAAAACACTTGCAGCTGAAAGCAAAGAAAAACAAATAGATTTAACTAAAGTACAAGCCTGGTTTTTTCCAATGATGATATTACTGATTGGAACCAGTAACCTATTGGTTATATATGTTGGAGGTATGCAATATATTAATGGTGAAATTGAAAGTATTGGCACCATTGCAGAATTTATTATTTATGTAAATATGCTAACATGGCCTGTAGCTACTGTAGGCTGGGTAACATCAATTGTTCAGCAGGCTGAAGCTTCTCAAAAACGGATTAATGAGTTTTTAAAAATTGAACCTGAAATTAAAAATTCTGTAGATCATCATACAAATATTACAGGCAACATTGTTTTTAACAATGTATGGTTTACTTATGACGACACTAATATTCAAGCACTTAGAGGAGTAAGCTTCAGTATAAAGGAAGGAGAAACTCTAGCTATTTTAGGAAAAACAGGGTCAGGAAAATCTACTATTCTGGACCTGGTCGGCAGACTTTATGATATTGATAAAGGTTCAATAACAATTAATGGTATTGAGGTTAACCAGCTTAACTTAATGGATTTGAGAGATAGTATTGGTTATGTCCCTCAAGACGCTTTCTTGTTTTCTGATTCTATAAAGACCAATATTAAATTTGGTAATCAACAAGCTACTGATGATGATGTTATTGAAGCTGCAAAAAGAGCTCAGGTACATAAAAACATCATCAAATTCAATAAAGGTTATGATACTGTTCTGGGAGAACGGGGTATAACCTTATCGGGAGGCCAAAAACAGCGTGTTTCTATAGCAAGAGCTATCATTAAAAAGCCTAAGATTTTGTTATTTGATGATTGCCTATCTGCTGTAGATACTGAAACCGAAGAAAAAATATTAAAAAATCTCAATAAATTTTCAAAAGGGAGAACATCTATAATAGTAAGTCATCGGGTATCTTCAGCAAAAAATGCCGACAAAATTGTTGTTTTAGATGATGGTAAAATTGTTCAGGAGGGCACTCATGAAAGTTTAATAAATATTGATGGCTATTACAAACACCTTTACTTAAAACAATTAAGTGAAACCATTTCCAATTAACAAAATAATACTCAGACTATAAATCTTAACTTTTAATTAAATTTAAAGCATTAAAAATCAACATTTTAAAAAGAAATCTTACAATTTGTTGGTTAGTATTGGTTTTTTTTAGATTTTTGATACAGTTAATGAAAACTCAATAAACTAAATTCAATTATGAATAATAACGGTATGATGGAGAAAGAGGAAATTTTTTCGAAGGTATTAAGAGCGGGTAGACGCACCTATTTTTTTGATGTTAGAGCAACTAAAGCTGAAGATTATTACTTAACTATTACTGAAAGTAAAAAGTTTACCAATGATGATGGCTCCTTTCATTATAAAAAACATAAAATTTATATCTACAAAGAAGACTTTGCTGAATTTAAAGACATTTTAGCTGAAATGACCGATTACATCATTAGTGAAAAAGGTAATGAAGTAATAAGTGAACGTCACCAAAAAGATTTTAAAAAAGAATATAATAATGATGCAGCAGCTCCCAGAGTTACTGAAGATCAATTAAAAACTCCGGAAAGTTTTACAGATATTGATTTTGACGATATATAATTCAAAAGATTATCATTAATATAAAACCGTTACATTTTACTGTAGCGGTTTTTTTTATCTTTAGCTTTTCTAAAAACTACTTTTTATTATGAAGTATTGCCTCTTTATATGCTTATTTTTTTCATTGTTAAACGCTCAGGAAAAAATTGATTTATCATATTATTTACCTCAGGATATAACCTATAATCCTAGTATTCCAACTCCGGAAAGCATTATTGGCCATCAAGTTGGTGAATGGCATATTACTCATGACAAGCTGGTACAGTATATGTACGCTTTAGCAAAATCTTCCGATAGAGTATCCATAGAAAACAGAGGAGGTACTTTTGAGGGAAGACCTTTACTATTATTAACCATTACTTCTCCAAAAAACCATACTCAAATAGAACAAATTAGAGAAGTACATATAAAAGCTACAGAAAATGATGAATCAAATCTTTTAGAAAGACCAATAATAGTCTATCAGGGCTATTCCATTCATGGAAATGAACCAAGCGGTTCAAATGCAGGTATGCTAGTAGCTTATTATTTAGCTGCTGCTGAAGGCAATTACATAAATGAACTCTTAGACAAAACAGTTATTTTATTTGATCCATCATTAAATCCTGACGGTTTGCAGCGCTTTGCCTATTGGGCTAATACCAATAGAAATATGAATTTAAATCCGGACCCTAATGACAGAGAATATCATGAAATATGGCCTGGAGGTAGAACTAATCATTATTGGTTTGATATGAATCGTGATTGGTTACCGGTTCAGTTACCAGAATCAAAAGTTAGAATAGAAACTTTTCACAAATGGCTACCAAATATCCTAACAGACCATCATGAAATGGGTACCAATTCTACATTCTTTTTCCAACCGGGCGTGCCTTCAAGAACACATCCTTTAACCCCAAAATCGAACCAGGAGCTCACCAAAAAAATTGGAAACTACCATGCTAACGCACTTAACAAAATAGGGTCATTATATTTTACTGAAGAGAACTATGATGATTTTTATTACGGAAAAGGTTCCACCCTTCCGGATATAAATGGAGGTATTGGGATTTTATTTGAACAAGCCAGCTCAAGAGGGCATATACAAGAAAGTGATAATGGCATTTTAACTTTCTCATTTACTATTAGAAACCAATTTACAACAGCACTTTCAACATTAGATGCTGCTAAAAATATGCGTACTGATATTTTAAAGTACCAATATAATTTTTTCAAAAACTCTAGAATAGAAAGTGCTATTAATAAAAACAAAGCCATTGTTTTTGGAGATCAAAAAGACGCCGCGAAAACCTATCATTTGGCTGAAATCTTAAAACGTCAAAATATAAAAATTCATGAATTAAAAAAAGACATAACCATAAACCAAAAATCGTTTAAAAAAGGTTATAGCTACGTTGTTCCTAAAAATCAAAAAAACATACGTCTTCTTAATGCCATGTTTGAAAAACGAACCTCATTCAAAGACAGCTTGTTTTATGATATATCTGCATGGACATTTCCATTGGCATTTAATGTTGATTACGCTAATAATATACCAATAAAGCATTTAGGGGATGAAGTTAAAGCCCTCAGTTTAAAGCCTGGTGGTG
Organism: Alterotamlana spongicola; assembly: GCF_035818475.1. Taxonomy (NCBI): domain Bacteria; kingdom Pseudomonadati; phylum Bacteroidota; class Flavobacteriia; order Flavobacteriales; family Flavobacteriaceae; genus Alterotamlana; species Alterotamlana spongicola. The sequence goes on along the minus strand of NZ_JAYMGV010000001.1, from coordinate 2,363,993 downwards.
TTAATGAATCAAGTAACTATGCCTATCTTATGGAATGGCATGAATACTATACACCAAAAGTTTTATACCAGATATTAAATAAAGGTATAAGAGCTAAGGTTGCAAAAAAACGTTTCAGAATAAATGAGAAAGACTATGATTATGGAACTATTTTAATACCTGTTCAAAATCAAAAACTATCACCTGACACCTTATATAATTTTTTAGATGACCTGGCTCAAGATAGTCACTTACAAATTGATGCGGTTAATACGAGTTTAACTACTGGTATAGATCTGGGAAGTAGAAATTTCAGTACGTTAAAAGCCCCAAAAATAGGATTACTTGTTGGACAGGGAACCTCCTCTTATGATGCAGGAGAAATATGGCACTTGCTTGATACCAGATATAAAATACCATCAGCTAAATTAGACCTTAAAGATATTATTGATGTTAATTTAGGCCGTTATAACACTATTATAATTCCAAATACGAAATCACTTAGCGACACTATAGTTTCCAAACTTAAGGTCTGGACAAAAAACGGAGGTACTCTAATTGGGTTTAGAAACACTGTCAAACTATTAAACTCTAAAGGGTTTATTCCATTAAATTTTAAAAAGATGGAACGGTCCGCAAACAATATATCGTTTGAAAACAAACAGGATTTCAAAGATGCTCAAAAAATAAACGGAGCCATTTTTGAAGCTAAAATAGACCGGTCACACCCTATTAATTACGGGTATAAAAATGAAAAAATTGCCCTATTCAGAAATACAACCATATTCATTGAGCCTGATAAGAATAGTTATAACAATCCAATTATTTACAACAAAAAGCCGCTTTTAAGCGGTTATATTTCAAAACCAAATTTAGATAGCCTCAGTGGAACTGTGCCTTTTCAAATCAAAAAATATGGTAAAGGTAAAGTTGCTGTATTTACTGATAACACGAACTTTAGGGCTTTTTGGTACGGGACAAACAAATTAATGATGAACGCCATTTTCTTTAGAGAAGAGTTATAGCTTAACCGCACATAATGTAATGGCAAGCGTTAAAACCAAAAACAATAAACCTGAAAGCAACCCTAAATAATTTATAACTATAATAGTTGTAATCAGTAAATAAATTGGAGCCAAAGTAATGGCAATGGCAAACCTGAACGTTGAGATGAATTCTAACTCTTTTATTTTTGGCTTAACTAAAAATTTCCAAATTATATAAGGAACAATGAAACTAAAAATTAAAAGTATTTCAGTTACCTTCTGAAGGGCATTAACAGATTTAGATTGGTTAAATTTGCAGCTCTCAAAATTATTTTCAATACAACGATTTACGGCTTTGGGATTTAAAAAATTAGCATTTAAATGTTCTAATTTATTAAGCGTTTCATCATATTGATCCACTGGAATATGTGTTGTTAGTTTACATAGCTCGGTTTGTACTTTAGTTTTCAATTTTAATACATCTTCATTTTTATTTCCTGAAATAAATGCTTTGGCATTAATTGACGCTCCAAAATACATTGAAACCTGATCGGGAAAATTTTTAGCTTTATCAAAATTCAAACCTACAGGAAGTAATTGTAAATCTGTATCAGGATACTTTTCCAAAGTGTTTAATACTATTCTGGTAAAGCCTTTGCTTAAAGGCCTTACAGTACGTTTTAAATTATGATTGCCTTCGGGAAAAAGAACAACAGCTTCATTATTGTGTAAAAGAGTTGCACATTTTTCAAAAATTAGATTATTATTTGATAAATGTTCCCTCCCATCTCTTATTCTATAAACAGGAAGCATCTGTAAACTTTTTAAAAAACTTGCCACAAAGGCATGTTTAAAAACCGAGGCTCTGGTTAAAAAGTATGAAAATCTCTCACCCTTAACAGCTATTAAAAGAGCATCCAATAATGCATTCTGATGGTTACTTAATAATAAAACAGGTTTATTTTTTGGGATGTTTTGAATATTATAAATTGCTATGCGTTTGAAATAAAAAAACATGCCAAGATTTAAATACATCCTAATATAAGCGAGCCATATATATTTCAAATACTTCATAGTTTTTGCTTAGACCAATATGATGCTAACAACAAGCCGGAAATAATATGCCATATCCCCCAAAATGCAGCTAAAATAGCCATACCTCCCAAACCATCAAAAAATGAAAAAATTAATAACAAACCCAGGCCTGAGTTTTGGATTCCTGTTTCAATAGCCATAGTTTTTTGATTCTTAAAAGACAATCCAAAAAACCTTGCAACAGTAAAACCCAATACAATAGCCAAAATATTATGACCAATCCCAATCCATAATACATGGTGAATATAATTATTAAAAACATCAACGTTTTTTGAAAAAGCTACCACAACAATTACTAAAAATACGACTATTGATAGAGGCTTTAGGCTTTTTGATAGCTTTATAGCTAGAGCTTCTTTTCTATGTCTTAATAGCATACCAAATATTAATGGTATCCCCAGAATTAGAAAAACAAGATTAATTAAATCAAAAACATCTAATTGTACGCTCTTTAAAATCTGGGATGTAGGCTCATACAGTTTGCTATACAATTGAAAATTAAAAGGTGTCATTAGTACAGCTAAAAAAGTTGCAAGTGCAGTAAGGCTAATTGAAAGTGCTGTGTTCCCTTTTGCTAAATGGGTCATAAAATTGGAGATATTCCCTCCCGGGCACGCAGCAACCATAAACATACCTAACGCTATACTGGGCTGTGGTTTTAAAAACAATATCAAAAGAAACGTGAGTAAAGGCAACAAAACAAATTGGGATAAAACCCCAACTAAAACTAATTTAGGCTGTTTTTGTATCTGCTTAAAATCATCAATGGTTATACCTAATGCAACACCAAACATTATAACAGCAAGTGCTATGTTTAAAACCCAGAGTCCGTTATTATCAAAATTAATCTCAACATTATCTAATTCTTGCATAGACTAATTAACAGGCGTTCCATTTTTTATCTTATTCTCTGGATTTAACAAAATCACCTCTTTTCCTTTTACTGCTCCAAGTACTAAACAGTCACTCATAAATGTTGCAATTTGTTTTTTTGGAAAATTAACAACAGCTATAATTTGCCTATTTAGTAAATCTTCTTTTTTATATAGTAATGTTATTTGCGCAGAAGATCTTTTAATCCCGAGTTCTCCAAAATCAATGGTCAATCTATAAGCGGGGTTTCTGGCTTCCGGAAAATCACGAACTTCTATAATTGTTCCAATCCTTAAATCAATCTTAGAGAAGTTTTCAAAAGTTATCCTGTCTTTCATTTTTTAAAAATACAAATTATCACGAACTTTGAATAAACATTTTATTATGGCCCGTACTCCGTCAAACATGCTTCCTTTAGGCACTAACGCCCCTTATTTTGAATTACCAGATACCGTAAGTGATCAGGTAGTAAACCTTAATAGTCTAAAAGGAAAAAAAGGAACGGTAATTATGTTTATTTGTAATCATTGTCCTTTTGTTATTCATGTAAATAAAGAAATAGTATCAATTGCAAATAGCTATGAAAAATATGGCATAGCCTTTGTAGCAATTTCGAGTAACGATGTTATTAATTATCCACAAGACGCTCCTGAAAAGATGAAAATACATGCTAAAAATGAGGATTATCCCTTTCCTTATTTATACGATGAGAGTCAGGCTATAGCAAAAGCTTATGATGCTGCATGTACTCCAGACTTTTATGCCTTTGACAAAAATTTGGAATTACGCTATAGAGGTCAGCTTGATAATTCCAGACCCGGAAACGGGCTTCCCGTTACGGGTGAAGATTTAAGGCATGCTCTGGATTGTTTAATCGAAGGGAACGAAAATAAAAGCATTCAAAAACCAAGTATAGGCTGCAATATTAAGTGGAAATAATCTTTAATTACCGATTAAAATTAATTAACAGACATCATCTCTAATACTAAGAAGATAATAAGTATATTAGTATACCCTTATATATGGTGTTTAACACAAACAACTTTTTAAAAATGGCACATTTCAAAAATTACATTTCAAAACTCTTTTTACTCTTTGCATTAATTTCCTGTTCTTTAAAAGCGCAGGAAGGCTCTGCTCAAAATTGGCCTAAGGATATTATATCCGGAGACTATACTATAACCATTTATCAACCGGAAAGCCTTAGTTACATAGATAACAAACTGGAATCAAATATGGCTTTTGCTGTTAAAGAAAAAGATAAAGATCCGGTATTTGGAATGATATGGGCAACATCTCTATTGGATGTAGATAGAAATAGCAGGCAAGCATCTTTGGCATCTGTAAAAATTGAAGAAATAAGACTTCCATATGAGATGACAACGGATCAAAAGGTGAAGCTTCAAAATCTAGTTAATGGAGAAATTCCTAAATGGAATATTGAATTTTCAATAGATGAATTGATAAATAACTTAGAAGAGGTTAGTGTCACAACATCAGCACTTAATAATGCACCTCCTAAAATTCTTTTTGCCAATGAACCCAGTGCACTGATTCTTATAGATGGTGAACCAAAGTTAAAAGAAATAGAGAAAGGTTATGATCTAGTTGAGAATACCGGTGCATTTATCATTTATGTAAAAAAAGAAAAAAGATATTATCTAAAAGGCGGTGACTTTTGGTATCAATCATCAAACCCTTTAGGACCATGGATACAAACTCAAAAAGCGCCTTCAAAAGTTAGAAATATTGCTAAAAAGGCGGAATCACAAAACAATGAAGAATCTACCGATGATGCTTATTCAGGATCAGCTCCAAAAATAGTTGTAGTTACTGAACCATCAGAATTAATTGTCTTTGATGGAGAGCCTAAATATAGCCCTATTCAAAATACTAATTTACTATACGTAGAGAACACAGAAAGTAATATTTTTATGCATGTAGGCTCACAAACTTATTATGTGTTATTATCCGGACGTTGGTTTACGACAAAAAACGTTAAAGGGCCATGGAACTATGTAGCTGCGGAAAAACTTCCAAATGATTTTAAAAATATTTCAAGTGACAGCAAAAAGGCAGATATTTTAAGTAATGTGCCTGGAACCAAGGAAGCTAAAGATGCCATTTATGATGCACAAATCCCACAAACGGCTGCGGTAGAAAGAGACACAAAAGCTACTACAGTTGAATATAATGGTTCTCCTGAATTTCAAAATATTAAAAATTTAAACCTTCAATATGCTGTAAATACAGAAAGTGCCGTTTTTAAAGATAATCAAACGTATTATTTGTGTGATAATGCCATATGGTTTAAATCTAATAGCCCTAATGGGCCATGGCAAGTAGCCGATGAACGTCCAAATGAAGTTGAAAAAATACCGGCCGAAAACCCAAGGTACAATACCAAATATGTATACATTTATGAAACGTCTCCAACAAGAGTGTACGTTGGTTATACTCCCGGATATTACGGATGTTATGTATATGGACCAACTATAGTATATGGTACTGGTTTCTATTATAATCCTTGGTATAGAGGGCATTATTACCATTACCATTATTCTTATGGTTTTTCTGTTCGTTATAATCCTTGGTACGGATGGAGTTTTGGCTTTGGGTTTGGCTCTCCATTTTTTTGGTATGGCTATTCTTATTGGGGATGGGGATTCCACCACTGGGGACCTCCGTTTTACAGGCCCCCATATTATCGTCCCGGACGTCGTCCAAGGCCATCTCACCCTATATATAGAAACAGAAGAGGTGTAAGCCATTATAACAGACCGGTAACTCGTCCTAATACGCCTGCAACAAGACCGTCTACACGACCTAATGTACCTACCACAAGGCCGGAGACAAGACCTAATGTACCTGCAACAACACCTGAAACGCGTCCTAACGTACCAACTACAACTCCGGAAACACGACCTAATGTGCCTACAACAACACCTGAAACAAGGCCTAATGTTCCCACAACAAGACCTAGTACACCAACCACAAGGCCTACAACACCTACAACAAGGCCAAACGTTCCCAATACCAGGCCTACGTTTCCTAATACAAGACCGTCTACCAGACCAAGTATGCCGTCCACAAGGCCAGCACCAAGGCCTATGAGCCGCCCTTCGGCTATGCCTTCATCCAGGCCAGCCTCTAGACCATCAGTTAGAAGGTGACAAATTAAGAGAAGTAATATAATATAAAAGGAAAAGGTTTATAGTCATACGGTATGACTATAAACCTTTTTAATATTATGTTTAATAAGCTTAAAATCAGATTTTAACAACTCATCACTTCAAATGTAATTGCCAAATACCTACATGTTGCCATTTATTAAATTTTAAGCCCACTTCTTTTAAATAGGCAACTTGCTTAAATCCAAATCTCTCATGAAGTTTTATACTTGCTTCATTAGGTATGGTAAGCACCCCCAAAACTGTGTGTAGATCAGTTTGCTTTAGAAGGTTCAATAATTCAGCATACAGCTTAGTTCCTATTTGCTTTCCATGTGCTGTATGCTTAACATAAACCGTAGACTCTACCACATAACCATAAGCTGGTTTAGGTCTAAACCTACTTCCATAAGCATATCCTAAAACTTCATTATTGTCCTCATAAACTATAAAGGGGTAGTCTGCATTTATATGGTTTAGTTTATCTTTAAATATCTGTATTGACAGTGGTTCTATATCAAAAGTCACTGCGGTATGTATCACATAATAATTATATATATCAAGCAATGCCTGTGCATCATTACTATGTACTGGTCTAATCATTTAAAACCAACCTTTACGTTTCATTAAATTTTCAATATGGGCATAATGATGGTTACTGTGCCATGCATAATTACCTATATTAAAGTTTAGTCTCACTTCGCTGTTTATTTCAGGATGTACAAAACTTTTATTCAGGTCTTCTTCAGATAATGTTTTAAGAAAATATACAAGTTTATGATGAATAACTCTAATGTGATCTAAGGACATTTGAATTGGAGCTGTTTTTGAATCTGCGAGCTCTGCCCAACGATCTTCAAAATATGCTTTGATAAGTGGTTTTTCTTCTGTTAGCGACCACTTAAATCGTGTATAACTATGGTGATGGCTATCTGAAATATGGTGAACCACTTGCCTAACAGTCCATCCGTCTGGTCTATACACTGTGTCTAATTGCTCGTTACTTAATCCTTTAACCAACTTTTCTAATCGATCTGGAAAATGCTCTAAAATGGATATCCAGGCTTCAATATTTTCTTTTGAAATATTATTCGGGCACTCAAACTGCCCAATTGGATATTTTAATTTCTCTAATTCTTGATTTGTCATGGTTAAATATAATCAAAGAAATTATCATATTTTAATGAGACATATAAAAAAAGCTGTCTAATTTAAGACAGCTTTTTTAATTCTTATACATTAATGACTTTACTTAACATTCATTAATTCTACATCAAAAATTAAGGTTGCATCGGGAGGAATAACCCCTCCTGCTCCGGCACTTCCATAAGCCAGGTGGCTTGGTATTACTAAACGTGCTTTGTCTCCAATACGCAATAATTGAATACCTTCATCCCATCCCGGAATTACCTGTCCAAGGCCTAAAGGAAAATCTATAGGTTGATTTCGTTTGTATGAAGAGTCAAAAACAGTTCCGTCAGATAACTGTCCTTTATAATGTACAGAGACCGTTTTACCTTTTTCAGCTTTAGCACCATCTCCTTCCTGAAGTATTTGATAACGTAATCCACTATCTGTTTTATTAAATCCGGAAGCTAGTTTATCTAACTCTGCTTCTGCTGCCTTCTTAGCTTCAGTAATTCTTTTTTCTCTTGAGCCTTCAAATGTTCTAAATGCTTCTATAGCATTGTATGCCTCTGCCTCTGCTCCAACTCGAACAATTTCTAAAGCTTCTATTTTATCATCCTGCTGAATAGCATCAACAACCTCTTGTCCATGCGCTACTTTACCAAAAACGGTATGCTTATTATCTAACCAAGGGGTTTCTATATGAGTGATGAAAAATTGACTTCCATTTGTTCCTGGTCCGGCATTGGCCATAGATAATACACCTGGTCCATCATGTTTTAAGTCCGGGTGGAACTCATCATCAAATTGATAGCCCGGATTACCAGCACCTGAACCCTGAGGGCACCCCCCTTGAATCATGAAATCAGGAATAACTCTATGAAATTTTAACCCATCATAGTAAGGTGTTCCCTGAGCTTTTACTTTATTTTCTAAATTCCCTTCTGCTAATGCCACAAAGTTACCAACTGTTCCTGGTGTTTTTTTGTATTCAAGAGCAACAAGGATCTCTCCTTTTGTTGTATTAAATTTTGCGTATAAACCGTCTTGCATTGTTCTAATTTTTAAGAAAGTGCAAAGATAGAAAAATGATTAACGATTTTAGATTAACGAATTAAGATTTTTAATATCAAGATACAATCGTTTTTAATTTAAATGATTGCAGAATTAATTAGCCACTTCACTAATAAATTTAATACGATATAAACGAAGTTCTTCATCATCATAATCCCCATCAAATTCTTCAATGGCATCATCTATATCATCAGACTCTGATTCCATAAAATAATCATGGATTTCTTCTTGCTGATCTTCATCTAACACCTCATGAATCCAATAATCAATATTCAATTTTGTTCCTGAGTATACGATGACTTCCATTTCTTTGATGAATTCTTCCATACTCATGCCCTTTGAAGATGCAATATCATCAAGCGGTAATTTTCTATCAATATTTTGAATGATATACAATTTATTTGCAGAATTACTTCCTGTTGATCTTACTACCAAATCATCAGGACGAATGATATCATTTTCTTCAACGTATTTACCAATTAATACAACAAAGTCTTTACCATATTTTTTTGCCTTACCATCTGCCACTCCATGAACATTAGCAAGTTCTGTTAAATTTATAGGGTACTTTAAGGCCATATCTTCTAAAGAGGGGTCTTGAAATATCACAAATGGGGGTACACCTAATTTTTTTGCATTCCGTTTGCGTAAATCTTTAAGCATTCCCATTAAAACATTATCTGCTACTGCAGCTCCTGCTTTTGAAGCCGTTATAATGGTTCCATCTTCTTGCTCTCCCTCAAATACATGATCTTCAGTCATCATGAATGATTCAGGCTTTTCTATAAAAGCCTTACCGGTATCAACCAGCTTTATAACACCATAAGTTTCAATATCTTTTCTAAGATAACCAGCTACCAAGACCTGCCTCAATAAGGCCATCCAATATTTATTATCTTTTCCTTTTCCTTTTCCAAAAAAGGGTTGCTCATTGGTTTTATGAGAATTAATTAATGCATTTTCTTTTCCAACTATAACATTTACCAAATCTTTAGACTTGTATTTTTCATTGGTGTCATTAATAATTTCCAATAACAATTTAACATCATCTTTGGCCTCAGTTTTCTTTTTAGGATGTCTTATATTGTCATCCATATCTCCCCCCTCACCGGTTTCATTATCAAAGTCTTCTCCAAAATAATGTAAAATGAACTTTCTTCTTGAAATAGACGTTTCGGCAAAAGCAATAACCTCTTGTAACAAGGCCTGTCCAATTTCTTGTTCCGCTACAGGCTTACCAGACATAAATTTTTCTAGCTTTTCAATGTCTTTGTAAGTATAAAATGCCAAACAATGTCCTTCGCCGCCATCACGTCCGGCTCTACCGGTTTCCTGATAATAACTTTCAATACTTTTGGGGATGTCATGATGAATTACAAAACGCACATCCGGTTTATCTATACCCATACCAAATGCTATAGTTGCCACTACCACATCTACATCTTCCATTAGAAACTTATCCTGATGACTTGATCTGGTTTTCGCATCAAGTCCGGCATGATACGGCACAGCATTAATACCATTTACTTGTAGAACTTGTGCCAACTCTTCAACACGTTTTCTGCTTAAACAGTAAACAATACCTGATTTCCCTTCATTTTGCTTTATAAACCTTATAATATCAGCATCTACATTTTTTGTTTTTGGCCTTACCTCATAATATAAATTCGGTCTGTTAAATGATGCCTTGAAAGTTTTTGCTCCTGTGATCCCAAGGTTTTTAATAATATCCTCCTGAACTTTAGGCGTTGCAGTTGCCGTTAACCCGATAATAGGAATATTATCTCCTATACGCTTAATGATATGGCGTAAATTTCTATATTCCGGCCTAAAATCATGTCCCCACTCACTTATACAATGCGCCTCATCAATAGCCATAAAAGAAATCTTGACCGTTCTTAAAAACTCTACATTCTCTTCTTTTGTTAATGACTCTGGTGCAACATATAACAACTTTGTTATACCGTTTACTATATCTTCTTTAACTTGTCTAACTTCTGTTTTATTAAGTGAAGAATTTAATACATGTGCAACACCGTCTTCCTTTGAAACACCTCTAATAGCATCTACCTGATTTTTCATCAATGCAATTAAAGGAGAGACTACAATGGCTGTACCTTCCTGCATAAGTGCCGGTAGCTGATAGCAGAGTGATTTTCCTCCACCGGTTGGCATAATTACAAACGTATGATTTCCTGATAATATACTTCCTACAACATCTTCCTGAAGCCCTTTGAATTTATTAAATCCAAAATATTTTTTTAATGCAGCATGTAAGTCACTTTTTGCTATCGACATCAATTCTAAAAAAATTAATTTACTTATTTCATCTTCAAAAAAATACTAAATTTTGAATAAATTAATTTAATAATGTATTTGAAGAACCCTCATCTTTTTTTCGTTAGTTTTGTAACGAATTTCTAAATTACAATAAAATTCAATTTGAATCTCATTAAAGATAATAAAATCTTTAAATATGAACTCAAAAAAGTTAAATTTTGAAAGATAAAAGTTCTATAATTAACATAGCAAAGCATACTATTAAAATGGAAAGTGAGGCCATTTTAAATTTGTCCACATTAATCACCGATGATTTTGCAAAAGCCGTTCAACTTATATACAATTCTAAAGGCAGGGTAATCATTACAGGAATAGGAAAGAGTGCTATTATTGCCAGTAAAATAGTTGCTACATTAAATTCTACAGGAACACCAGCCATATTTATGCATGCGGCTGATGCCATTCACGGCGATTTAGGTTTGATTCTTGAAGATGACGTTGTTATTTGTATATCTAAAAGCGGGAATACTCCGGAAATTAAAGTGTTGGTTCCATTAATTAAACGCGCCAAAAATAAAATGATAGCTATGACAGGTAACCCTGATTCTTTTTTGGGGCAACATGCCCATTTTATTTTAAATACATTTGTTGAAAAAGAAGCCTGCCCCAATAATTTAGCTCCTACCACCAGTACTACGGCTCAATTGGTAATTGGTGATGCCCTTGCCGTTAGTTTATTAGAATTACGTGGTTTTTCAAGTAATGACTTTGCAAAATATCACCCGGGAGGAGCATTAGGTAAAAAGCTGTATTTGAGGGTTCAGGATATTTCTTCTGTAAACGAAAAGCCAAAAGTATCACCGGACACTAATATTAAAGATATCATCATTGAAATTACTGAAAAGATGTTAGGCGTAACTGCAGTAGTTGAAAACGATCAAATTGTTGGTATTATAACTGATGGTGATTTACGTAGAATGTTAAGTAAGTCAGACGACTTCTCCAACTTAAAAGCTAAGGATATTATGAGTAAAAACCCAAGACAAATTAAATCTGAAGCTATGGCTATAGATGCCTTGGAGGTCATGGAAGATCATGGTATATCTCAAATGTTAGTAGAAGAAAACGGAAAATATGCAGGTATTGTACATTTGCATGATTTAATTAAAGAAGGAATTATATAATGGTGAAAAAGGATATTAATGAGATGTCTTTTTTAGATCATCTTGAAGATTTACGCTGGCATTTAATTAGGATTTGTTTGGCAGTAGTTATAGTTGCTACGTTAGCTTTTATTTTTAGCCGATTTGTTTTTGAATCAATCATTTTTGCACCGTTAGAAATGAGTTTCCCAACTTATAATTTCTTATGCAGAGGGGCCACTTTCCTTGGTGTTGATACTTCATTTTGTAATGAGGAGGTTCCTATGATTATTCAAAATCGTACTATGGCAGGTCAATTTTCAGCAGATATCTGGACAGCTATTTTAGGAGGATTTGTTATTTCTTTTCCTTATGTTATTTATCAACTATGGAAATTTGTTAGCCCGGGCTTACATGACAACGAAAGAAAACATTCCAGAGGGTTTATTATAATTTCATCACTACTTTTCTTTATTGGAGTACTTTTTGGATATTATATTGTAACACCTTTATCTATTAATTTTTTAGCAAATTATAGTGTTTCAACTATAGTTGATAATCAAATTGACATTAGCTCCTATATGGCTCTGGTACGTTCTTCTGCATTAGCTTCCGGACTAATATTTGAGCTACCAATCATCATTTATTTCTTTACAAGAATTGGGCTTGTAACACCAGAAATATTACGAAAATATAGAAAGTATGCATTGGTCATAGTTTTGGTTTTATCTGCTATAATTACACCACCAGATATAGTAAGTCAAATTATTGTAGCTATTCCAATTTTAATATTATATCAGGTAAGCATTTATATTTCTAAAATTGTTGTGAGAAATCAAAAACGAAAAGAAGCGCAAAATGTCTGATATAATCCAAGAATTCAATGACTATCGTTCTAAAATGAACGATAAAATTTTAAGCGACAATAATAAAGTTATAAAGCGCATTTTTAACTTAGACACTAATGCCTATTCTGAAGGCGCTCTAGATGTTAAAACAAAAGAGCTTCTAGGCTTAGTGGCATCTGCTGTTTTACGTTGTGATGATTGTGTAAAATATCATTTAGAAACCAGTTATAGATTAGGATTAAAAAAAGAAGAGGTTGTAGAAGCTTTAAGTATAGCAACTTTGGTAGGCGGAACTATTGTTATCCCTCATTTACGTCGTGCATATGAATTTTGGGATGCTTTAGAGCAACAAGATTAAATAAAAAAATTAAAAAGCCTGTATTGTTGTGTATATGATTTTACTATTTTTAGCGTTCAGTATAAATATATGATTTTAAAAGCCGAAAATTTAATGAAGTCCTATAGTGGACGTAAAGTTGTTAAGGATGTTTCTCTTGAAGTGAATCAAGGTGAAATAGTAGGCCTTTTAGGACCTAATGGTGCCGGAAAGACCACATCCTTTTATATGATTGTTGGTTTGATAAAACCTAACGGCGGGCACATTTTTTTAGATAATACTGAAATCACTAAATACCCCATGTATAAACGTGCACAAAATGGAATTGGGTATTTAGCACAAGAAGCTTCAGTTTTTAGAAAACTTAGCATTGAAGATAACATATTAAGTGTATTGCAGCTTACTAAATTGAGTAAGAAAGAGCAGCAAAACAAAATGGAATCACTTATTGAAGAATTTGGTTTAGGGCATATAAGAAAAAACAGAGGTGATTTATTATCCGGAGGGGAACGCCGTAGAACAGAAATTGCACGTGCCTTGGCAACAGACCCTAGTTTTATTTTATTAGACGAGCCTTTTGCTGGTGTAGACCCTGTTGCAGTAGAGGACATTCAGCGTATTGTGGCTCAACTTACCAAAAAGAATATCGGTATTTTAATTACAGATCATAACGTACAAGAAACACTTGCTATAACAGACAGAACTTATTTAATGTTTGAAGGTAGTATTCTCAAAGCTGGAAAACCTGAAGAATTGGCCAATGATGAAATGGTAAGAAAAGTGTATCTGGGACAAAATTTTGAGCTTCGTAAAAAAAAGATCAGAGACTAGCACATTACTCGTCAATCCATTATTTTCCTTATTCTCTTAAAACTATTACCCCTTTAAAACTTCTTTTTTCGAGAGAACACTCGGCTTTATATTGCTTTATATAAACACAATCACCTTGATTTAATCTGAACTGTTGAATCACTTTTTCATGATTCAGTAGTACCTCTTATTTTAAAATATTTGAAATATTAAAATATTTATTATATCTTTATGATATCAAAATAATATCATTTTAAATCACACATACATTATGAAAGAAGAAAAAATTATTACACCAGCCAATGGATATCTTATGTTATTTATTTTTCTCGCTATGTTCATTGGAAGCATTGTTGGAGTTATTTTAACAAAAAACCTACTTTTCATTATTTCAATAATTACTGCCCTATTTATTGCTTTTGGTTTTATAATGGTACAACCTAATAACTCAAGAGTACTTTTACTTTTTGGTAAGTATATTGGAACCATTAATAAAAATGGATTTTACTGGGTTAATCCATTCTATACTAAAAAGAAGATTTCACTACGAGCCAGTAACTTTGATAGTGAGCGTCTAAAAGTAAATGACAAACTTGGTAACCCCATTATGATAAGTACTATTCTGGTTTGGCGGGTACAGGATACTTATAAAGCAGCTTTTGACGTTGATAACTATGAAAATTTTGTACGTGTTCAAACAGATGCTGCTGTGCGCAAACTAGCCAGTATGTATCCTTACGATAATTTTGCTGATGAGGGACACACTGAAGATATTACATTAAGATCCAGCGTTAACGAGGTTAGTGAAACTCTTGAAAAAGAAATAGATGAGCGTTTATCTATTGCGGGAATAGAAGTACTGGAAGCTAGAATAGGTTATTTGGCTTATGCACAGGAAATTGCCAATGCTATGCTTAAACGTCAACAGGCTACAGCTATAGTAGCTGCAAGACATAAAATTGTTGAAGGTGCTGTTAGTATGGTAGAAATGGCCCTTGAAGAATTGGGAAAAAAAGAAATTGTTGATTTAGATGAAGAACGAAAAGCCGCCATGGTTAGTAATCTTATGGTCATACTTTGTGGAGATAAAGATGCTTCTCCGGTCTTAAATACGGGAACATTAAATCAATAAGGAATATATTTGCTTAAAAACAATTAAGATTCAATTATGGCTAAAAAAAAAGCTTTTGCATTGCGTATTAATGAAGATATGCTGAAGGCTATTGAAAAATGGGCTGCGGATGAATTCCGCAGTACTAATGGCCAAATAGAATGGATGCTGAACGAAAGCTTAAAAAAAGCTAAACGCTCATATAAAAGTAAACCTCCAAAACCAAACGATTAATTTCTACAGCTATGCTTCTGTTATACCACTTTTTTACTAAAGCTTTTTTTTAATAGTTAGAAAAATCTGTACTAGTAAGAATGCCATGAATCCTACTATTAGCCCTACTATAAAATCTCTTAGAAAGCCTGGTAATATTTCTAAAAAGTGATGTAAAAAACCTATATTATGTACAAAAATACCTCCGGCTACCAGTAATAGTGCAATAGTTCCAATAACGGACAAGCTTTTTATAACAATAGGTAATGTTCTAATTAACAGGTTACCAATAATATAAGACACATTTCTTTTCCCCTTACTTAGTTTTACCAGTTTTAAACCAAAATCATCCATCCTAACAATCAGCGCCACAATACCATAAACTCCAATAGTAGCTATAATAGCAACAATTGAAACTACCATGATTTGAAATAAAATGGGCTGTCCAATTACTGTACCCAAAGCAATAATTACTATTTCAACTGATAAAATAAAATCGGTAAATATGGCAGATTTAATTTTCTTTTTTTCTTCTTCAAGCTGCTCAGCTTCTGATAAGTCTGTTGTATTGGCAAACTCGTCTTCATTGTGTTCTTCATGTGCATGTGGAAAGAAAAAGTGATATACTTTTTCAAACCCTTCAAATGCTAAATAGACACCTCCTAAAATCAAAGCCAGTGTTACACCCCAAGGTGCAAAAGCACTTAGCAAAAAAGCTATGGGTAGAATGATTAATTTATTAAGTGCCGAACCCTTAGTAATAGCCCATAAAACAGGAAGTTCTCTGGAAGACACAAACCCTGTTGCTTTTTCGGCATTAACAGCCAAATCATCACCTAATATACCCGCTGTTTTTTTGGTAGAAATTTTACTCATTACTACCACATCATCCATTAAAGCTGCTATATCATCCAAAAGCGCAAAAAAACCTGATGCCATTTATATTATTTTGAAGTTAAATTATCTAATACGGACATAATTATATAAATTAATATAATCATTGGTATGGCTGCAAATTTTAAAACCGTCAATAATACCACACACAAAATTATAAAGCTATATCGAGTAGCATTTCCCTTAAAACTAAAATCTTTAAACTTTAGCGCGAAAAGTTTAATATTAGAATTCAGCAAATAGCAACTCAAAATGATCAATCCAATTAAAAACCATTTATTAAGAATAATAGTATTTAGAAGGTCACTATCCTGAAATTCTAAAATCAGTGGTAAGGATAATATCAATAACGCATTAGCAGGTGTAGGCAGCCCCTTAAAATAGGTTTGTTGATCTTCGTCAATGTTAAATTTTGCCAATCTATAAGCAGAAGCCAGTGTAATTAATAAACCTAAAACAGGTAATACCTGTAATTTAAAGCTATACCATTCCAAGTTATTATCCCAATCATTCTTAAACATTATAGATTCAGGCACATCAATAGTTAATTCTAAAAGCTTAAACATAACAATGCCTGGTACCAATCCACTGGTCACCATATCAGCCAGAGAATCCAATTGCAACCCCAACTCACTTTGCACATTCAATTTTCTTGCAGCAAAACCATCAAAAAAATCAAAAAAGATACCCAGAAATACAAATAATGAAGCTGCTACAAAATTGTTATTTACTGCAAAAATAACAGCAATACTTCCGCATAATAAGTTTAAAAGTGTTAGTCCATTAGGAATATATTGCTTCATATAACAAAATTAGATGCTGTAAAAATAACAAACAATTCGAGTCTTATACAAGTATTAAACAATATCTCCATTAAATTGAAGTTTATAGGTTTATAAATTATGTGCATCTTTGTAAAAAAATTGCGATTGAAACCTTACATAACCACATTTTTTTATGTAATATCCATATCCTTATTCAGTCAAACCGCTAGAAAATATTCTAACGAGTTTATGAATATTGGTGTTGACGCTGCAGCATTAGGAATGAGTAGTGCGGTTACAGCGCATACCTCAGATGTAAACTCTGGTTATTGGAACCCGGCAGGACTTGTAAATATTGAAGATAACCAACTGTCATTAATGCATTCCAGCTATTTTGCCAATATTGCCAATTATGATTATGCTGCCTATGCCATGCCCTTAGATGACCGTAGTGCCATTGGGCTTTCCATAATACGTTTTGCTGTTGATGATATTTTAAACACCACGCAACTTATTGATGAGCAAGGCAATATCAACTATGATAGAATTAGCTTGTTCTCTACGGCTGATTACGGATTAACTTTTTCGTATGCAAGGCGGTTACCGGTTCAGGGGCTTAATTATGGTATAAACGCTAAAGTAATTAGGCGCATTATTGGTGATTTTGCTTCATCCTGGGGGTTTGGTTTAGATTTTGGGCTTCAATTTGAAACTCAGAATGATTGGAAGTTTGGCATCATGGCAAGAGATATAACTACTACATTCAATGCCTGGGCCATAGATGAGGAACAGTTTGCTACAATTAGAGATGCCGTTGATGGTCAGAATCAGGAATTACCGGAAACTACCGAAATTACCATTCCTAAATTACAATTAGGCGTTTCAAAATTAGTGGACTTTAACTATGATTATACCTTACTAACTTCAATAAATTTAAATGTACGGTTTGAAGAAAATAATGATATCATATCTACTTCTTTTGCCAGTATAAATCCGGCGCTTGGTTTTGAATTTGGTTATATTGACATGGTTTATTTACGGGCTGGAATGGGAAATTTTCAAAATGAATTACAAATTGACAATACAGAGCAACTTAGTTTTCAACCCAGTTTTGGTTTAGGTTTTAAATATAACGGTATACAAATTGACTATGCTTTTACTGATATAGGAGATCAGAGCGTTGCCTTATATTCAAACGTATTTTCATTGAAACTTGATTTTAGTATCTTTAGATAATGCAAAAAAAAATTCTGTTTTTAGTCTTCTTTTTAGTTATAGAGTTATCAATAGCTCAACAGTATCAATTAACTGATGAAGCCGAGATTAGCGTGCTTACCGTTGGCCCGGGAACTTCTTTAAATGATGCTTTTGGTCATAGTGCATTCAGAGTAAAAGACACTTCAAAAGGAATTGACCTTGTTTATGGTTATGGCGAATATGATTTTGATACCCCAAATTTCTACTTAAAGTTTGCTCAGGGAAAATTAAATTACCTAATAAGTAAAACAGATTTTAACAAGTTTTATCAAATTTACAAATACTTTGACAGGTCAATAAAAGAACAGGTTTTAGACTTATCTCAATCAGAAAAACAAAAACTATTTGATTATTTGATTCATAATTATAAGCCTGGAAACAGAAGGTATTTATATGATTTTTTCTTTGATAATTGCGCCACAAAAATCAAAGATGTTACAAATTTTACCTTAAACAACAGAATCTCATTTAATACTCCTGAGACATATAAGGAAGCTACATTTAGAACCTTAATTCAAAATAACCTCAACAAAAATTCCTGGGGAAGTTTAGGAATTGATATTGCTCTAGGCTCTGTAATTGATAGAAAGGCCACAGCTGAAGATCATATGTTCTTACCTGAGAACATATATACCTTTTTTGAAAAGGCTACAACATATAGCAATAAACCCTTAGTAAAAGGCAAACGTATTTTATATGCTCAAAAACATACAATTGAATCTGGCTCTTTTTTAACCAGCCCACTAGCCATTCTGGGAGCGATAGGACTATTAATTATTTTTATAACCTACAAGAATTATAAAAATAATAAGCGAAGTAAATGGTTGGACCTAACCTTATTTTCAATTACCGGGATAATAGGGATTTTACTTTTATTACTTTGGTTTACTACTGATCACACTGCCACTCACCAAAACTACAACTTGCTTTGGGCCTTTACACTTAACATTTTTGTAATTGGTCAATTGATAAAGCAAAAAGTAAGCCCATGGTTTGTTAAATATATAAAGCTGTTGATTATCCTGCTTTGCCTGTTAACTTTACATTGGATATTAGGCGTACAGGTCTTTGCTATTGGGCTACTACCTTTACTCATAGCCATCTTTTTAAGATATATATTCCTGGTTTCTTTTTTTAATAGACAATAAGATTATTGCCCCCTAAAAAAAACAATGGTACTTAGTGTTTTTATTAAAATATTTAAATCGAGCAGAAAACTTCTATGCTTAATATAATATAAATCATATTGTAACTTCAGTAAACTATCATCTACTGAAGAGCCATATCTAGTCTTTACCTGGGCCCAGCCCGTAAGCCCAGGCTTGATCATATGCCTGGTTTCATAAAAAGGAAGCATGCTGGATAACTCTTTAACAAAATAAGGGCGTTCTGGTCTGGGGCCAATTAAACTCATATCCCCTTTTATAATATTGATAAACTGGGGAATCTCATCTAATCTTGAACACCTTAAAAACTTCCCAAATGGGGTAACCCTAACATCTCCTTTTTTAGCCCAAACAGCACCAGATTCTTCAGCATTCTTGATCATAGTACGGTACTTAATTATTTTAAATACCTTTCCGTTTTTACCAATACGTTCCTGGTAATAAAATAATGGGCCACGGTTACCTATAAAATTTCCAAGTAAAATAATCGGTAAAAAAACAGTTCCTAATACAATACCTATAAGAGATATCACAATATCAAAAAACCAATGAAAAAACAGATAGAGTTTATTCTGATTGCTTCTGCTGAAAGGAAAATATCTATAAAAATCTTTTCCAACAAACTGAACAGGAACCCTAAGAGTCATATCTTCATACACCTGGGTATATTCATTTATGGGAAATCCTTTTTCAAGAAGCCTCAAAAGTGTATAATATATTTCTGAGGTTATAGAATCAGAATTATAACTTGCTACCAAAACTTCAGAAATATGTTCTTTTTTTATAACATCTTCAATCTGTTTTGGACTATACTCAGGGATAGTATTAAACTTAACAGACTCTAATGTATTTACCTCACAATTTACAAATCCAACAATTCTATAATTAGGATCTGAATCTTTAAAAGCTTCTAAAATAGTCTCAATATTAGAAATTTCCCCAATTATTAATACTTTTTTATAAAACCTTGGAGAAACAATAAATGTTATGTATGCCAACCTCCAAATAAAAAGAGCAGTGAGAATTGAAAAATAAAAGAATACTATCTGCAACCTATTATCTGGCAGTAAAGGAGTGAAAAATGGGGTCAAAAGATAAAAAAGAACGGTTGTAGAAACCGTAAAAACAATACTGGTAGCTACTTTTTCAATTTTACTGGATTTTTGTAAATCATAAAGTTCAAAGACCGTTCCAAAGATTGATATATACAAAATAAGAACAAAAACCCACTTCCATTTTTCTTGTGTAATTGTAAAATAGCCAAAATCAAAAGTGTTACTTACAAAAAAAAGCAACAAGAGTGTTGATACAATATCAAAAATGCGCAATAAAACTTTACGTTCTGATATATTAAAATGAATACTACGATTATTTTTGAACATCCCTGTAGCTAAATTGAGAGGCCATAAAGATAACAAGTAAATTTAATTAGGTGTAACTTATTCCAATAGTTTAATCCATTTACTTTTTACAATTTTCCAATCAAATTGTTCTACATCTTTACGGGCTTCTTTTACCATTGTATTTGACACATCTGGAGAATCTATTATTTTTTTGATAGCTTCTACAAATGCTTTAACAGAGTTTGGTTTTACCAATATTCCATTTTTATTGTTTTCTATTAAAAAAGGCATCCCCCCAACATTAGTTGAGATAACAGGTAACCCCAAAGCCATAGCTTCAATAACAGTAACAGGCATATTATCTACATTAGTTGTATTTATAAAAATATTAAATGCCCTTGCTTTTTTATGCCATTCTTTTTTGGTTAATCCTCCTGTAAATTCTATTTCCACTCCTAATTCGTTTGCTAATACCATGGTTTCTTTTAGGCTTCCATCGTTATCCGGCCCAATCATACACAGGCTTGCATTAAAATTCAACGCTCTCAATCTCTTTAAAATCTTTACTGCCAATAAGGGGTTATAAATTTTTGAAAATGAACGCACCCAGAGTAATCTAATACTACCAATCGCTCTTTCTTCAAAATTATAATTTTCCAAGTCTATAGTATTGGGGATACAAATTATATTGTGATATCCTAAATTTTCAAAATTTGACTTTGTATACAACGAAGGGGCTACATTTATATAAGCCTTTTTAAATATAGCTTTTGATAATTTAGGGGATTCTTTTAATCTGTTAGGTAAATCTCCACCATGTAAAATGGGAATATATTTTAATTTTAAAATTCTGCACAACTGGCTTACTAAATAGGCATAATAAAAGTTGAACGTACTGTAAGTATCTATCAATACATAATCAACTTGTTTTCTAAACTTTATGACCTGATAAAGCATATCCAATAACCTTAACCCCATATTACGCTTATTAGAAGCCGTTATCACCTTATACCCCTCAATCTGTAAAGCACGACTTAAAGTATCAATAGTAGTAACCGTTTTATTTTTTGTCAATAGCTGGTTTCCTATGTAAAGCAGATTTTTCATACACAAATGACAATATTTTTACAGGTTTCTTTTGACATTATGATACATGCGTTTCACTCCTCTTTATTTTATTAGCCCCAGGTGTTTTATATGTAATATTTAATAAACATAAAGCATAGATAAATGCCGGAGCTGCAATCCGCATTGCTGAATGATTAATGGTTAACAACCAAAATAAGTAAAACGAAAAAAGGAATATATTGTTTCTGTTCTTAAGTCTATAAATCAACGGGGTAATTAATAATATCAAAAAAGCAAAAACACCAAATAGGCCATGCTCTGCAATAATACGGGTCATTTCATTATGAGAAGCTGCTGTAACACCGGTTTCATTTAAGCGCTCCTCTTTTACTTTACCTACCCCAATCCCTAAAAAAGGATTGTCTAAAAACTCACCAAATTCAAAAGCAATCAAATCTGTACGCCCTGTTGTAATGTCTTCTTTTTGTCTACCTGCTGCATCCTGATTGGCATAACGTTTTTCTAAAAAACCACTTGTTTGTACAGAGCTAACTAACCAAATAAAAATAAGTGCTATAAAAAATACAAGTAACGAAAACTTAATTCTAAATCTTGCCTTTAGATTAACTTTTAAGTAGTATAAACTTAAAAAGCCCAAAATCATGATTATTGCTGTAATAACTCCTCCTCTACTAAAAGTCACCAAAGCTCTGAACCCCAGCAGACTTAGAAAAATTAAATCTAAAAACCTATGAATAAAAGCTTCTTTTGACATAAAAAACCTTACCGCTATAACAAATATCCCTATTCCTAAAACTGTGGCTACCTGATTGGGGCCAAACCCTCCGGATGTGGCAAAATTAGATTCCGTACCCACCACAACATCTTGTAAATCGGGCGTGTACAACACCAAATACACACTCATAGTTACTAATGGAAAGAAAAAGGCCAACAATATAGCCTTAATTTGGTTAAAAGTTATATTTCGCTTATAGCAAAAAAGGGCCGATACTCCTAAACAAACAGGGCCACTTAAATTAAAAGCTATTGCTTTTCTTATATTGGTTTCAAACCCCATTTCTGAAACAGCAACAAATATTCCGGGAATTAGCAGTAATATATATATTATAAATATTAAAGACTTATTGGAAAAGCTGTTACTAAACATCCCCAATAGAATATAAAAGATAATCAAATATTTGCTGGCCTCATAAAAAAAAGTACCATCATTCATTCTTAAAAACACCTCAATTCCAACAACATAAGCACAAGCCAATAGCACATAATATGCCTTATGCTTCTTTGGGCTATTGAATATTTTATAACTAAAAAAAAATATA
Source organism: Alterotamlana spongicola (assembly GCF_035818475.1). Taxonomy (NCBI): domain Bacteria; kingdom Pseudomonadati; phylum Bacteroidota; class Flavobacteriia; order Flavobacteriales; family Flavobacteriaceae; genus Alterotamlana; species Alterotamlana spongicola. Next base: position 2,341,115 of record NZ_JAYMGV010000001.1, on the reverse strand, counting down.
ATAAACAAAAAGTAGCCCAAGGCCAATGGTCTAAATGTAAAGACCCCAATAGCCAGAATCACATGAAAAATAAGAAGTTTATAATATAATGTTAGCTTCACCTTTTTGAATGCTTATAGATGTTAATTAATGCTTTAATACTCTCAGATTCTGAAAAAGAAGACAATACTTTCTTATATAAATGCTCTGCATTTTTTTTTCTTAAGTCATCATTATCAATTAATTTTAATATAGACTTAGCCAAAGCCTTATGATCTTCTGGCTCAACCAAAATCCCTTGATTTGAATTTGAAATAACCTGATTGCAATCTCCTACCTTAGTAGCTATTACAGGTAATTTTGCCATACCATATTCCAACAAAGCCAAAGGTAAGCCTTCCGATTTTGATGATAAAACACCTATAGTAGACTGGTTTAAAACATTATGGATATCAGGGCAACTTCCATATATAAAAACATGTTGTTTAAGGTTATTATTATTTATAAATACTTTGATTGATTCAGAATAACTATCTCCAAAATCCTTACCTACCAAATGCAGTGTCCAGTCTTCATGTTGTTTAATAATTTCATTAAAAGCTTTTAAAAGTGTTATGTGATCTTTTTGCGACCTTAAATTTGCCAAATGTAAAATACGCTTACCGTTTTCTCCTCTCAACAATGTTTTTGGTTTTGTAACATCCTGTATCGCAAAATTTGGCAAATAAGTAACAGACTTTGTATAAAGTGTAGCCTTTACCCATGCTTCCAATTTTGTATTTACTACAAAAATATGGCTAAAAAACCGTGAACACCATTTTAGTACAAATTTTGGTCTTTTATCTAAATATTCACTTTTTCCGTAATGGTCATGCCATATCAACTTAACTCCAGGAATAAATAGCTTTATAATAGTGGCCATAAAAAAAGAGGTGCTGTGTGCATGAATAACATTTATCTTATTGACTCTAATAAAGCGGTTCAGCTTTTTTATAGCCTTTACATCTAAAGCTGACCTTTTATTTACAAACAAATAACTAACCGCATCCAATATGTTTTCTTTCAATATACCTTCATCTCTTGTAGTACACAAATAAGACCCCTCAATATACTGTGACAATGAATTTGCATAATTTACCGCAACGCGTTCTGCGCCTCCTGCATGCAATGAATCTATAAGTTGTAAAACCCTCATCAATTACTTAATAATTTAGAAATCTCTTTTTCAAAAACATCCAATGTATACTGTTGAGACCAGCTTAAAGCTTCTCTACTCATTGTTTTCAACTGCTTATTATCTTTTAAATAGCCCTGGATTTCTGCAACAGCTGCTTCTAAATTTGGCTGAATTAAAATGCCTCTTTTACCATAATCCAACATATAAGGAACACAAGAAACCTTAGTAGCAATAGGTATAACACCAAAAAACATAGCTTCTGCTATAGCTTTTGGCCAACCTTCTGATTTTGATGGCAATATTGAAAAGTGAGAAGTCCTAAGGGCACTTTTAATAGTTTCTTTAGGTTGATTTCCATGAAATGAGACAATACTATCAAGGTTACTAGTACCTACATAATCCTCCAACTCTTTCCTTAAAATACCATCTCCATAAACATTTAGGTATACTTCCATACCTTGTTTATATAGGGATTCTACAATTCTTATTGCCAAAAGAGGCCGCTTTCCTCTTACCAAGCTACCAGTAAAAATAACATTTAGCCTTTGTGAATACTCCTTGTCTCTAATTTTCTCAACCTCTGAGTTGTTATAAGTAGCTGTAAAAAAAGGTTTGATATTCTTTGATTGGTTTTTCCAATTACCATAAACTAAAACTTTTATATTTCTGGTTAAAAAAGAATTACTTAATATCCATTTTTGAAGCCTGTAGCTTAATGGTTGTTTTGAATCCGGGTTCCAGTTCCCTGCATATTTTGCTGTTTTAACTTTCTTAGGAAAAAACATTTGCACCAAACAGCCCAATAATCCAATATTACCAGGACATCGCAAGTGAATATGGTCAGCTTTTTTGCAAGCTTTAAAAAGAGCAAAAAGAATTACTGGTAGTTTAAAAAGAGATAAAAAAGCTTTACTTATAGATGTAAATTGAATTGATGGGATACTTTGAAAACGAATCTTTTTATGTTTGTATTTTAAATCGATCTTAGATTTTTTCTGAACCACCAACGATGCTACAATTTCAACTTCATCAATATATTTAAACCATAAGTTCATTTCACGCACATAAGGTGCATAGGCAAAAAAATCTTGTCCTATTTGCTTATGTTCTACGTGTGTTATTACAACAAATTTCATCTTTTAATACCTGGTTTGTAAAAAAATAAGGAAAACCAGCCTACCACTCTTCCTAAAGTTTCTGTAAATGCCTCTTTTCTATGATTTGTGGTCAATATATTTGTTCCTCTTATAATTGTTAATAAGAAAAGGGTAAGATTCCATTTTAGCCTTGCCTTTAGATTTGGTTTAGGGTATTTTAATCGCCATACATACCAGCCATTGCGCACTACCATTTTGCCATACTTATACTTATTGGGTCTGCCAGATTGATCGTGATAATGATTTAATTTCGCTTGAGTACATATTACATTTTTACCATGTTCTAGTGCTCGTATACTAAAATCAGCATCTTCATATAATCCATAACCTTCAAAATAGGTTGAAAAGTTTATATTTTCAAATAGTTCTTTTCTAAAACTAAAAGACATTCCTATTAACAAATCTACTTGATAAGTTTTATTATTCAAAGGGTAGCTATATGTTCTGCCATTTGAAAAATCTGGCATATGCCCTGGTGGTAATGGGGACTGCAAACCAAACTTGTTTCTAACTACATTTCTTGAACTTTCTTTAATTATATAACCGTCAAATTCATAGTATTCATGCTTAGGGTATACTTTAGCAATATCCTTTTTCAACCATCTTGATTCATTTACTGCTACCCCACCAACTCCTATTACAGTTTCATCCTTTTTAAAAGTATTTATTATCGCTTCAAAATAACCTAAAAACAACTCGGTATCATCGTCTAAAAAACATATTATTTCAGATTCTTTCTCAACTCTTTGAACACCATAATTACGTTGTTTTGTCAGCCCTCTATGTTCTTCTTTTGCTTTAAAATATTTCAGATTCTTAAACTGGTTTTGGTTTAAAATCTCTTCTGTTTGTTCATTAGATGAGCCATCAATAATTAGTATTTCATTTGGATAAAGCGTTTGTTCCTTAACGGACTGCAATAATTTTTGCAATGGCTTAGGACGCATGTAAGTACATATAATCAATGAGAATTTCATATTATTCAGTACGTTTTCCTAGTTTCATTAACTTTTTCGCATAAAAAACAGACTTATTAAATTGAAGTACTTTTAAAGGAAATTTAATAACTTTTAACGGTAATTCTATTTTAGATGCTTTGGTAAAATAAAATACAAAATATTTAATTTTATATTCTTTACGTTGCCTTTTATTATAGTGCTTAAACAACAGATACATAATTGTTGGACTAGGTTTTGGCACAATCCATTTAACTGGTGTATCTAGTTCCCAAGGCTGTTTTTTCCTGTTTTTTCCTTTTAGGCTAGATTGTTTTCCCCAAAAACGATACCCTCCTTGTGGTGGCTTTAGATGTAGATTAACTGAAAAAGGGTTGTTCAAAACAGTTACTCCCAGCTTTGTTATTTCCAACCCAAAATCTGCATCTTCTCCATATCCTCCATCATAATTTATGTCATTACCAATCAATTTATCAACAACACGTTTAGATACACAAGAATTGGCATTACTAAAGCCTTGGGCTGCTCCTACTTTCCACCTTTTCGCTCTTAGTCCATTTAATTTAATTTCTAAATCTTTTAAATCTTGTTGTTGATGTTCTGCCCTTATATCTAAACCATTACAAGCTTCTGCTTTATAAGTTTGCAATAATCTAATATGATTTTCAATAAAATCTGATTGAACCCTAATATCATCATCCCCAAAAACAATATAATCGCCCGTACATAAAGCAATAGCTTCATTTCTTGCTCTACAGCTTCCTTTGGTTATTTGCCACTTAAAAACTACTTTAAACGAATAATTCTCAGAATTGTACAAAGACACGTCTCTTTTTTCTTTTGGAGTAGCGTCTACAACAATAACTTCATTAGGTTTATAAGTTTGATTTTCTAAATCTTTTAAAAGGTTTACTGTAAACTCTTGTCGCATCATTGTTGGAATGATGTAACTAACCTTTGGAGTGCCTTGTATAGGATTAAGTTCTCTTGGCTTTAACTGATTTTTTTTATCCTTAAACTCAAAATTTCGCTGTGCATTTCTATATGCTTTAATCCCTTTTAACTTCCAAAAACCTTGCCGTGCAAGCATATAAATACTATGAGATTTTTTGAAGTTCTTTCTATAAAAAGTATAAATATCTTTTACAGATAGGATTACTTTTTCTTTTACAGGTTCAAATAAACCCTTTACATGTAAAGGAATTCCCCCCTGGTAACGCAATGTATTAAATCCGAAATCAAGTGCCGACATCTGAATATTGTCATAATCTAAGTCAACCCCATTAAGAGAATCCCAAACTTTCTTTCGTACTGCAAAAGCATTAGGGTTTATTCTCCAACTTACACATTTATCAAGACCATCAAAATCATTTATGTACCAAAAATAAGCCACTGCTTGATACACTACTTCTGGAAATGCATTTTTATAACCTTGCTCCAAACCACTATGCCAAATATCTCCCTCTTTTAAAACCAATTCATTTAACAAGTGTAAATTGGGTTTACCTATATAAAGAATTATTTCTCCTGTAGGTGCAATATGTTCTTTTAACTTTAACAAGATGCGAGTATACTTTTATAAAATTCAACGGAACGTTTAGCAACCAGATTATGATTAAATTTTTTCTTTACTTTTTCTCTGGCCGCCTTTCCAAATTGTATTTGTTTTTCTTTACTATGTAATAGATCTAAAATTTTATCAGCATATTCATTATGATTTTTTGGATAAACTAAAAAGCCCTCTTCGCCATCTTCAATCATCTCATTTGCCCAACCTATATTTGATGCTACAATGGCTTTTTCCATAGCCATAGCTTCTAACCAAGACACTGGTAGGGCTTCTGCAAATGTTGGAAAAACACAAACGCTTGCTTGTTTAATTAAATCTTGAATTTTGGAGTACTCTACAGCTCCTAAATAGTTTACTTTTTTTATTGATTCTTTATTAAATAAAGATTGTATTAACTCCCAAGTTGAAAAAGAACCTGTTTTTATATCCCCACTATCTTTACCCACTAAAATAAGTTCAACACCATTATCTTTTTCATATACCATATTAAAAATATGTGGTAATTCGAAAAGTCCCTTTTTCCTTATTAATGTACCAAAATAAAGTATTGTTTTTTTAGTTGTAGTATTTGCCTTGGGTTCAAATAGTTCAGCATCAATACTGTTTGGTATCACAGTAAAATTTTTATTCAACCCCATTAATTTATTGGTTAAATGTCCTGTATAGGCGCTTACACTTATAACACCATCAGCTTTGGTCAGAGCTCGTTTTTCTAAAAACTTATTTTTATATTTCACCTTTCTTTTATCTAAATAACAAAAATAGGTATCACTCCCGTTTTCTCTGATTATAAGAGGGCACTTGGGCTTTACAAACGCCGTAAAACCAGTCCAATCTGGTGCTTCAACAATATCTACCTTACCTGCCTTGTGTAAATTATTAATTAACTGCTCTACTTTTCTTTGGGTCAAAATAAGTGATAAACCTTTTACTTTTATATTTTTAATTCTATAAAATTGAATATCATTTTCAGTGAATTGTTCATCTTTATCTTGATGATAAACAAGTACGCTAACTTCATGTCCCATAGCAGATAATGCCTTGGATAAGTTTAAAATACTTGTACCAATACCACCAGAACTACCAGTTTTTGGATGTGGATATTCTGGTGTTAAAAAAGCTATCATCATATAATTAAATTTAAAAACATCTAATCTCTATACACATAATTTTTGAATACTAATAATCTAATAGGCATTAATAAAACAACAGTAAGTGCAGTCACCAATAAATAATTTAATCTAATATATAATCCTAAATTAAAAAACAGATTTGCCAATAAATAAAATAAAAAAATTGAAAAAATATACTTGTAGAATTTGTTCTTATGATGCTTTTTATTGAATATAAACCGAAGTTGTACTATGTATAAAAAAATGTACGCAATTCCATAAACTATAATAAAAGAAAATCTTTCATTGAAACTAAAAACATCAATTAAAACGAATAAACTAGAAAATATATATATATAGCTAATGATACTAATAAGTACATATTTTTTTACTAAAGTTACATTTTTAGATTTCAGTGTATTTTTAACATTAAAGATCATTGAGTACCATTTTTTTTAGCCAATACAATGATCCAAGGAATAGGAGTTTCTACTGCTATTACTTTTCCAAAGTTAGCTTCTATCAATTTCACTATCTCTTTTCTTGACCAATGATTTAAATGACCAGGTGTATTTCCCAATTTTTTTACATACTTAAATCTACAGATATTGAGAAGCTTCCATAAAGGTTCTCTTGGAACTCCTAAAATCAAATACCTTTTTGATATTCTTTTAATTTCTTTTAAGGCTAACTCGGGATAGTCTAAATGTTCTAAAACTTCTAATAAAAACACCAAATCAACACTTTTATTTTCATGTTTTAGTTCATATACACTTTCTTGAAAAATATTTAAATCAGGATTGTTTTTTCGAGCAATACGCACCATATAATCAACATATTCAGAGCCACTTAGACCTACTGCCATTTTTTTTAAACGCATAGTAGACCTACCTTCTCCAATTCCTATTTCATGTGAGCTTTCTGTATTTTTTGTTTTTGAAATTAAGCGTTCAACAGCCTTAAAATAATTGTTTACTAAATATTTTGCTATTATGCCTTCATTTTTGTATTTGCCTGAAAAATCCTCGTTCTCGGGTTGTGCGTTTAGGCTTGTATGATCAATCATCATTAAATTTTTTTTGCTTTAGCATAAGTAGCATTTTTTCTTGATTTAGTCTTATCCTTCCAAGCATATCAGCTAAAAATGCTAATACTAGAAAAATAATGGAGACTAAAAACACTATCAAACTAGAAATACCAATAAACTTGTAGGGTGTAATCCTTTCTTTTAATATCCAATGTAATAATACGAATCCACCAGAAATTAATGCAAGAATAAAAAAGATTAGAGATATCATCCCAAAAAAATAAAATGGTTTATAATCTCTCAGACTTTTTGTAATTATCTTCAATGTTTTATACCCATAACTTAAAACATTATTTGCTACTCTGGATTTTCTCTCTTCAAAATAAGTAACACTTACTGGTATTTGCTCTACTTTAAAACCTTTATTTATTAGATCCAAAATAGTTTCGTGAGTATAGGTAAATTTCCCATGTAAATTCAAGTTAATTAGAGACTTTTTTGAATAGGCTCTAAATCCACAAGAGGCATCTTTTATTTTAGTTTTGGTAATAAAACTGATAATTTTATTAACTTGCATGTTTCCCCAATGTTTAATTTTAGGCATATGTTCGTGTCGCTTTTCAGCAAATCTATTACCGATACAAAAACTTGCTTCTTCATCAATTATTGGTTGAATCATTTTTGAAATTTGATTAACATCAAATTGACCATCTGCATCTATACTGACTAAAATATCTGCTTCCTCTTTTAGTGCATAATTAACTGCTGTTTGAAACGCAAACCCCACTCCTCTATTTACACCATGAGAAATTACAGTTGCCCCCGCTAGTTTAGCTTCTTCTTCTGTTGCATCTGTACTTCCATCATTTACTATCAATTTTGTAATTGTTTGCACTCCCTTAATGTTTTCAGGAATACTTTGCAATACCTTTTGTATTGTTTTAGCTTCATTTAAAGCTGGCATGTAAACAATTATTTTTTTATTCATTAATCTAAAATTTACAATCTACTTGTAAAAAGTAGCAAACTAATTCTTATTTCATTTAATATATAAACTATAGATATTGAATACACAATATACAAAAACAGCTTATCACTTAATTTAAACTTTTTATAAAGCAAATAATACCCTAATAAAAATCCAGGTAGCATAGACACCCAATACCTACTAAAGCCTGTACCTGCAAATACATATCCCGTCATTATTAACGAAATAGACACTAATATTTTTTTTATTACTCTAGGCTTTAACGTTCCTACATAACCTGAAACAAAGGCAATTATTAACAATACGCTTAAAAGGTAGTTTCTAAACCCCGTAATTGGAATAAATAATGACACAAAAGCTGGTATTCCATTAATACGAGATACTTCATAATGTTGCTCTAAACCTAACCCACATTTTAAATTATATATAATAGGATTTTCAATATTAAACCTATCAAAATAACTTATACTAGAAACACCTTGAGATTGCACATTTGCTAAATAGAAACCCCACAGAGCAACAGGTATGAATGCTATCAGTATATAAACCGATAGTGTAACAATATTTTTCTTAAAATCTAATTTCAAATATTCTATATAACGTACAAAAATTAAGAGTCCCAAAACAGCAAACACATAACGCGTAAAAATTAATAAAAGGAAAAAAAATAATAAAAAAGCAAAATTCTTAGATAGAAGGTCAGAGTTGAAATAGTAGATAAAACCCGAAAATGAAAAAAACAGTAAAGCCTCAGGATATAATTTAGCAAACCAACTTATTGATGTTGGATTTATTAATGTTAATGCAATCAAACTGAGAATTATTGTTGGTGGTAATTTTACTTTTTTAAAGGTCTTAAACCAAAATACACATCCAAAGAGCACAAGTGCTAAGTGAAATAATTTGCTTAAATAAATAGCCACTAAATTATTTGTAAACAATTTAAAAAAAACTATTATAATTGGTACTGAAGGGCTTACAACTGATGGTTTCTCATTAATACTATAGCTTCCATCTAGGATACTATTTGCCAAAGTAACATAAGTATGCTCATCACCATGCAATGAAAAAAATAAGTTGCGACTTGTAAAAGCAAGACTTAAAACTATTATACTTAGTAAAATATAGTCTTGCTTGGCTTTTAATAAATTGATGTTTCTAAATATACTGTTCATCAACTAAAACCTGATTAGTTCTATATGTTTTTTTATCATAGTATCAATAGAAAATGATTCTTTAATTAAGGTTCGTGTATTTATTTTAATTTGCTCATTTCCTAGAAATACAGTCTCAATAATTTCTTTTAACGCTGAAATATCTTTTGCTTTAAAAATATATCCATTCTCTCCATGGGTTATGGCTTCTTCATTTCCCCCCACATTTGATGCAATTACTGGAATATTAGCTGCTAAGCTTTCTAATATTGCCAGACTAAAACACTCCATATGTGACGGCAACAGCATATAATCATACTTACAATAAACTTCATTTAAATTTGAAACACTTCCTTTAAAAGAGAACACGCTTGCTAATAACAATGTATTTACTTTTGCTTTAAGTACATCTTCATAAGGACCTGCTCCATATACATCAATAACAAGATTGTTTTTAATAAAATCAGGCAAGATATTAACCGCTTCTATAAGATCTTGTATACCTTTTGAATACCTTAAATGAGATACGACTAAAAATCTGGGGTTAATCTTTCTTCTTTCGTCAACCTTTGGAATGATCTCATCTATTAAAACTCCATTGTATACGGTTTGGATTTTACGCTTTAAAAAACTTCCAAAATCTTTTAAAATAGCTCGACTTGTATATTCCGAAACTCCAATGAATTTGTCTATATGTTTTGAATACAATATGCCTTTTAGCCGTTTTTTTAATTGCTTTTTTAGTGTATACCCCTTTAATGGCCTTGGGTTATGGTCTACTGCAATTATTTTTGCCTTTTGATGCTTTTTAATTTCTGCAAAAAAGTAAGTACACAACTCAATAAAATGCGTTATTATATGTGAATATTGAGTGTTATTTGCTCTTGAATGGTTTAAAAAATTCTTTTCTAAACTTAAGTGCTTTGGACATGGTATAATATTAAACTTATCATATTCACCATGTGAAGCCAAATTAGGAAAAAACCAATCGATCATAATTTGTTTTTCATTACATATCTTATTAAAATTCCAGAAAAAATGATCCATTCCTCCAACACGGTCTTCAAGAAGTTCATAATTGCATATTATGGCAATATGTTTTGCTTTTAATCCCATGCTTTTAAACTATCTGCTAATGCGCTATTGGTTTTTTCTAATGAAACGCCCACCTGCTGCTTTATAAAATTCTTGCGCTTTTCTTTATCATTATCCGTTTCCAGATAATCTGAAATTGCCCGAATTAATGCTTCCTTTGTTTTTACTAGCTTAGAGGCCTGGCTATTTACCAAATGAGCTATATGCGCATACCCTAAAAAGCGTTGGTCATCATATAAACTATTGGTTTGGTTTCCAAAAATAGGGTTTATAACCGGCTTATCGAACAACATAAAGTCTAAACTCATAGTAGACAACATATTAATATTCAAATCTGAATATTCTAACAGAGCCCTTAACTGTTTTACATCTTTTATTGTTGGAATTCGTTGTGACCAGGATTCCTGGTGGTTTTGCCTTACCTGCTCCCATTTAGGAAAGTTCCACTTTATAAATGGGAATTTTTCAACTATTTCTTTAAAACGAACGGGGTCTTCAGCCGGTGAGGTTCTTACAATAAAATTAACCGGTTCTATAGTCTTTTCTATAATGGCATTTGCAAGGGTTTCAATATAAAGTTCGTCATTTTTACTGGTTGAAATATCACCACAACTAAAACAGATTGTTTTTAAATTTAAATCTAAGTCAAATTGGTTAATAAATTCTGATTTCGATATTTTATATGCATCCATGACATAGGGCACGAACTGAGGAGTTCCTACAACTTTAATACGCTCTTCTTTTATTGATCTATAAAATTTTAGCAGATCATGCTTCATCAAATCACTCCACACCAAATAATAATCAAAATTAGAAGCCATTCTACCTTTTGAAGCCAAATTATCCCAACTAAAAATAAAAGCTGTTGTTTTTATTTTTTTCTGATGTGCTGCATACACTAAAGGTGCTATATAAGGAGGTCTTTGATGCGTAAAGAACAACATACCAAATTGCTCCTCTTCTAATATTGAAAGATACTCTTTAGTTATTTTATGATTTCTGAAAGTAAAATTTTGCAACCTCTGAAACTGCTGGATATTAGACTCTCTATGAAATAATGCTGTTAGCTTATATATAAACCGTGTTGCATATCCTCTGGTTGTTTTAAACTTTGAATAATTAGCTCTTAAATTATCCCAAATACCAAAATTCTCTTTTTTATTTAATTTAAGGTGAGCAATTTCTTTAGCCTTTCTAAAGAACCATGTTTTAAAAGTTTCTACAAAAACATTGAGTTCTATAACCCTTAATTCGGTATATTCTCTATAAACAGATTCGGGTAAACAAGATAAAATGACCACTTCATCAAAGGTTCTATTGGCATGTTCTAAAAAGTCGCTTAAAATGAAATTTCTAAAGCCTACACCATCGGTAATAACAAGGGCCAATTTTGATTCTTTTCTTTGCAAGTTTTTTGAAGTTTGTTTAAAATGTTAAAGATATTATTTTTAGTAATAAAACATAGGCTGTCATGACATTAACAATGAGAAATTGATCAATTGCCAAATATGAAAACTCGATTGATTATCACCAGCCAAATACCTGTTCCACTCTAAATCTAATTCCTTTATGTTAAACCATGATTTATATTCTGAAGATTTTATGCTGTTGATACAATTTTCTACATACCCTTTTAGATCTTCCCCTAACCATTCCCGTTGTGGCGTTTGTAAAGGGCGTTTAGGTGCGTAAGTAACTTTTTTGTCTACGTATTTTGAAATAACATCTCTTAAAATCTGTTTCCCCTGGTTATCTTTTATCTTAAATTCCGTAGGAAGTGAAAATGCAAACTCAATCAATCTGTAATCTAAAAAGGGCACTCTTAATTCTGTTGAATGTGCCATAGACACTCTATCATTAAAACGTAAAGCTCTTGGGATTTTTGTATAAAACAAATCTCTATATTGTGTATTCTTTACTGTTGAGTTAAAAGGTTTTGGGTGGTCTTTTTTTGAAGCAAGCTCTATGAAGGCGTCACTTAACATATTTTTCCTAAATGGGCTTTTATGAATACCCTGAATAGTAACGTTTGACGCATTTCTATAGTAATCGTATCCGGCAAGCTGTTCATCCATTCCCTGACCATCCAACAATACCTTTATACCTTTTTTTGATGCTGAAGCAAACAATTTAGAATACGCCAAAGTAGGGATGCCTCCATAAGGTTCATCTTGGATATCTGATATAGTTTTTGATATTGATACCACTTCGTTTGAAGACATTAAAACTTTATTTAATGGATTGTTATAAATACCTATGATTTGCTCAACCCAAGGTAATTCGTCATAATCTTCATTGTTTGTATAAAACGTAAAAGCTTCTATTTTAGATATATCATTTTGGGAGATATTGGCCAAAGCCAATAGTGCCGAACTATCTAATCCGCCACTAACATTAAATCCTACAGGCACATCTGCCCTAAATCTTAGTTTAATGCTATCTACCAGCAACCTAATGTACTCCTCTTGGGCTTCCTGATAGTTTGTTAGTTTGGGTTGATGCCGTACTCTATCAACAAAATCATACCATTTTTCAACTTTTACATGTCCGTTGGAATATTCTAAGAAATGCCCGGCAGGTAATTGATTGATATCTTTCCAAAATGTTTCATTGGGAGCTCCATAACTACCATTTATGAAATAACCAGACCATACATTTTCATTTGGAATTTTATCACTCCCTGCTTTATGGATTGCTTTAATTTCACTAGAAAAAATCAGTTTATTATTGTTGTATGAATAATAAAATGGTTTAATTCCAAACCGGTCTCTGGCAGCAAATAATTCTTTGTTCAAATTATCCCAAATAGCAAATGAGAACATGCCATTTAACATTTTTAAACATGTTTTGCCATATTTAACGAAAGCTGCTAATAGCACTTCTGTATCAGAAGACGTTTGAAAATCATAATCATTTTTTAAACGGTCACGAAGCTCTAAATAATTATAAATTTCACCGTTAAAAACAATAGTAAATCTTTTAGTGATATCTTTAAAAGGCTGATTAGCGTTTGAAGACAAGTCAATAATGGAAAGCCTGTTATGCCCTAAGGTTGCAAAGCCATTATCAAAATAAGTTCCGGTGAAATCTGGTCCTCTATGCGCCTGAGACTCCAACATCTTATGTATTTCAAATTGGTAATTGTCAGATCCAATAATTCCGGCAATTCCACACATACTATATGTTTTTAGACTTTAAAAATAGTTCCGCTTGTTTCCAGTCTTCAATAGTATCAATATTTATGGTGTAATCTGATGGCGATTTGATATAAGTCAATTTAGAACCATAAAGAGAGTTTTGCTCCAACAGAACATTGGTTTTTGTTATATAAATGAGCCCGTCTCTATGATAAATTTCAGGTAAATCCTGACGTCTGGGAATTATATGCTCTTCTCCTGTAACTAATTTCAAATGACCATCAATAGTTTCTTTGAAAGTCCAATGCGGATTATACTCATCAGGTACTTTTTGAACCGACACTAAGGCATCACAACCAGATGTTATAAATTTCTCTATGGCTTTATCAATAAACGCTCCGGTTTTAAAAGGACTTGTAACTTGCAGAAGACATACAGCATCAAAATGTATATGTTGTTCTTCGTAAAACCTTAATGCATGCTGAATGACTCCTAAAGTTGGTGATGTATCTTCTGCCAGATGTTTAGGCCTTACAAATGGCACCTCAACGTTTAATTGTTTAGCTACCTTAATAATGGCTTCATCATCAGAACTTAAAATAAATCGCTCCAGTTTTTTCGAATCAGAAGCGGCTTCAACAGTGTATTGAATTAAAGGCTTACCATTAAGAATTTTTATATTCTTTTTAGGAATAGATTTAGAGCCTCCACGTGCTGGTATGAGTCCTAAAATTTTCATACGTTTAAATTTTATTAATTATTTAGTTTTATGATAATTATAAAATTGAGAACGTATGTAAACGCTACGCTCTCACATTAAAATTTTTAAACATATCCTTTTGTGAAAAATGTCTAAAATTTATTAATGTTCGTTTCATTAATACGAAATGGTTTTATGAAAACGTAATTCAACTTCGGCTAAAATATTGGCTATGCTTTCTCCCGAATTCCCCTCACCATAAATAGAATCACTTGTCATATGATTTTCTAGTTCTATTCTATTTAAAATAGCCGATTCAATATCGGCTTCGTCATAAGAAACATCTAAAACGTTAACACCTCTGGTTCTTCCGTTTTGGCGGGTTCCAATATTAACAACAGGCACTCCTAAATAAGCGCATTCTCTAATACCTACACTTGAATTACCCACCAAACACTTACTATTAATAAGTAACCGAAGGAAATCCTCTGGAATCATATTTTTAAAAAAATGAATATTCTCTGGTTTGTTTATTTCTCTGTAAGACCTAATACCATTGGAAGTACCATCTGCTCCGGCATCTACATTTGGCCAAAACCAAAATGCGGGAATACCCAATTTATGTACTGCTTTTAATGTTGCTAAAACGTTCTTTTTGGCCTCTGCATATTCAGTAGTTACGGGGTGTTGCATTACTACTATATAACCGCCTTGCCAATTAATATTACTACCTACCCCACCGTATTTTTCAATGGGATTAAAATTTAAATCGGGTGATTTATTAACGCTGCAAGCAATATCTATTGAAGGACAGCCCGTGTTGAAAACATAATTAGCATCTTCTCCCATTTTAACCACCCTATTTTTAGCATCTTCTGAAGCTACCAAATGAATGTCTGCTAATTTTGTATTGGCATGACGTACTTTTTCATCTATATTACCTGTAACTTCCCCTCCTTGTATGTGAATTAATGGTATGTTTTGATATGATGCTGCTATTGATGTTGCCAAGGTTTCAAACCTGTCGGCAATAGTAACCACGGCATCTGGTTTTAAATTGTAAAAGGTATTGGCCAGCTCCATAACTCCTAAACCTGTAGTTTTGGCCATAGACGTTTTATTTTCACCTTCTAAAACCATAAAAACCTTTGCATCTATTTTAAAACCATCATTCTCAATATAATCTACCGCATTACCATAACGATCTAAAAGCGCCGAACCAGCAACCACTAATTGCAATTCTAACTTTGGATGCGCAACAATAGCCGTTAAAGCAGTTTTTATCCTACTGTAGGACGGACGCGCAGTAATGACAACACATATCTTTCTTACACTCATTTAATATCTCCTGATGTTAAAAAGTCCCATTGTTTGACTTCTCTAGTTAATTGTTTTCCTATAATCTCTTTAAATTTAGAAACCGGTATGCCTTTATTTGCAGGTTTTTTTGCTTCTAAATCTGAAAAAGTTAAAATATGCCCTTTGGATAAATCTTTGTTTACAGCCAAAGATTTCTCAAAAATTGACTTCAGTTCTACAAACTTAGAATTATCAAATTTATCAACTGGGTGCTTAAACGCCTTTTCTATATTTCTAACTTGTTGCGCTAATATTTTAATCTCTTTTATGGTCAATGATGATGTAACGTCAGGGCCAAATTCATTTTTGCTAAAAACAGCATGAAACTCTAATATTTCTGCTCCTAATGCAGCAGCAGCTACACATGTTTCTATTTTAGCGGAATGATCTGAAAACCCAACAGGAACGTTATACCTAGATTTTAATTCGTGAATAACATTTAGCCCATATTGCTCTGGCTGTGTTGGGTATGCTGTTGTACATTGTAAGATAGAAAAATCGGCTTCTTTCAATTTTAAAAAATTCACTGTTTCATCTAATTCTTGATAGGAACTCATTCCTGATGAAAGGATAATTGGTTTACCAGTTTGTGCAATTCTTTCCAACAACAAAAAATTATTGACCTCCCCTGAACCAATTTTATAACAATTAACCCTTACCTCTTCTAATAAATCAACCGCCGCATTACTAAAGGGTGAACTTATAAATTCTATGCCAACATCATCGCAGTGTTTTTTAAGAGATTTCCATTCTTTTAAAGAAAACTCCATTGCTTTCCAATAGTCAAACCTAGTAGCATATTTATCAGTAAACTTTACTCTAAAAGGTTCATAAATACTACTTTCAGCTTCAGCTATATGGGTTTGAAACTTAATAGCGTCAACACCGGTTGTTGCAATAGCCTCAATATAATCATGAGCTTTCTGTAAACTCCCGTTGTGCGCTTGCCCTATTTCTGCTATTAACTTTATACTCATTAGCTTATTTTTCTTGCTACTATTCCGTAGCTCATACCTTTTGCCAGTGGATTTCTATACTCTATATACGATTCAATTCTTGCTTTAAACCAATCTTTTAAAGAGGTACTTTTTCTACTCTTATATTGTGTATCTACAATAGCATATTCCAAAACCTCAAAACCACCCCTTTTCAAGAACTCATAGACAACATGTTTCCAAGGTGTAAATACATGGTTTTCCTTTATATGCTTTTCCTGAAATGCATATAAAGCACCTCTTAAAAACAAACTTAACGTATTTTTACTAGATTGCGGATTTGGTGTGGTTAAAATCAAAATACCATTTTTTTCCATATGGTTAGAGATATTTTGAATTCCCAAAAGCGGGTTGTTTAAATGCTCTAAAACTTCTAACAAAAGTACAACCTCTGCTTTCTTTGCTTCTTTTGGAGCCTTATGGTTTAAATCCCATATTATAGATTCTGGTATTTTTTTCACATAATCAAGAGGCTGCCATTTACCACCTGTACTTTGAACAATACTTTTCATATTGCCAAATCCAGATCCTATATCACTCACAACATTATTCTGCACTTTAGATGCATTATTTTTCAGTATGCTTTTGGCAAACTCAGCTCTATTGCTATATGATTTTATTTTTGTACTCGATCTATTCATTAATGCAAGTTTATCAATATTATTTATGGCCAATTACAATTTTCAAGATAAGTAGGTTTAATATTTTCCTTGTTATTTTCCCATAAAAATCTTTTTAAAGCAAATTCAGATACCATTCTAGTTTTTTCAAAAATAACACCTTCGGAAATTTGAAACATGACTCGCTCTCTTTTTTTACAAAAATTAGTCACCCAATTTTCATCATTCAAATTTTCACAAACTAATAACAATTTTGTAGAAATATCATTTTCAACATCTTGATAACCTGAAACTCCTCCATACTCCTGAACAACTTTATCCATTATCGACTGTTTATAAGTTATTGCAAAAACCGGTATTCCAAAAGAAATAGCCTCAATAAGTTTACCTTTTAACAACATTGAATGCGAACTTGCATCAACAACAAAAACACAATCCATATGCGATGTTATTTCTAATACTTTTTCAGAAGTTAATTTCGTAAAAATCTTAACATGAGGAATTGCCTCTTTAAGCCAATCTATCGAGGATTGGTCAAATTGAGATAGAATAAAAGTGAACTCAACATTTTTTGAAATTTCTAGTTTACTAAAACGTTTCAATGCAACTTTAAACTCATCTGTAAAAGCACTTTTGTAAAATGTACCTGTGTACAAAAAATTTAATTTTCTATTTTTTTCTGAATGAAAGGAGTATAATTTACTCTGGGTTTTAGTAGCATGAGGAATCACAAAACATCTTTTTCTATCTAAACCGTACTTATCTGCAGCATAATCAGCCAATTTACTCGATGGAAACGTCCAACACTGTGCAACTTTTGCAGTACGCTTTAAAAACCCCTCCTCCATTTGGTAGACTTTTTTATTATCCTGTAAAAAAATAGGGTCGTTGATATTTACAATTAAGGGGAATTTTACTTTTTTGTATGCTTTAAAAAATGGAATTAACGACTCTATTGGTAAAATTCTTGACCAGAAAACAAAATCGGGTCCCTTGCCTGCAAACTTTTCTATTCGTGAAGTCTGTTGGCTTACCCATATATACTGAAATATGGTAAGAGTACTGTTGGGAGATAAAAATTTTATTAAAGTTTTATTTGCTACTCTATAACAAAGATGTGATATACTATTCTTAGATGATTTTAATATTTTGTAAAGATAATTACTAAACGTATTACTGGTTATAGAACTAGCCCCGGTTTCATTTATTATCTCTGTTTGTTTTAAAGATAAAATGTTTAATTCAACGTTTTCTTTTTTTAAAATTTCTATCCAATTTCTATTTACAATCCCTTCACTGGATGGATAATCTGGATAAACGCTAAAGGCACAAACAACTATCTTCATGAGATATTTTTACTGTATACTAGTTTTAATAATCTTTAATCATTGTTTTTGGCAAACCTTTCCATTTCAAAAACAGCTTGTTAAAAAAGGGAATTGAAATTACAAATTTTGGAAAAACTCTATTCTTAACATAATTACCTAAAGTACTAACATCTTCTCTAATAGGGAAATTAAAAGGTATGTCTGTTTGAAGGTCTTGAGTTTCGTTATTTTCTGTCATCCATTCTTCATAGGTATTCCCCATATGATAAGCATAATTATCCTGAGTAGTTAACCTCCAATAATCTTTTTTCAACAAAGCCTGGTCTAAAAATTCCATACTACTCCCTCCCATTTTATATTCAATAAAGGAAACAAGATCTTTAAAAACATCCCTTTTATAAGTTGCCACAAAATGTCCTGAACCAATGAGTACCGTTAATTTCGAATCTATTTCTAAACCCAAAGTATATTTTAAATAATCTTTATTATAACTTTTATCCCAACCTATACTTTCATAAAATCGTTCTATTCCCAATGGGTTTTTAACTGGTAAAAACCGCATTCTTTTGTTTAGTATATTATCAAAAATAACATTACCACTATTTGCCTCATACATTTTAAACTGTGGTACAATACCAACAACACCTGCTTTTGGTATGTTACTAAAAACGTTCACAGTTTCCTTTTGCCAATTAGTTAAAAAAAAGACATCAGCATCAGCAATTGTGACAAGTTCAATATTGCTTCCTACTAAGCCTTTTAAAATGGCATTAAGCTTACCAATATTTTCTGTATGAACAAGTTCTTGTATTTTCTTTTGCGCATATAATGTATCTAGGTATATCTTTACATCTTCGCAGCTGCCATTATTTACAATAGTTATAAATGTTTTATCATGGATAGTATTAAAAACAGACTTTAAGGAAGTTCTCAGAATTTCAAAGCTATCCTTATAATAGCCTTCATGGTTAGGTATATAAACAGGAATTAAAATTTGGTGAATATAACTAGAACTATCTATGTATGTATGCTTATTTGGATTTAACCCTACTCTCATTGTATCTCTAAACTGTTTTTAAGAAACTATACTTTTTTGAGACTATTAAGGCCACATCTACCACACCTTTTAACACGGTAATTTCATACTGAATACCTTGCGATGCTAAATTTGTAATTATTTCTTTTACAGTCTCTTTTTCTCCGCTTCTATTATAATCATCTAAAACAATAATAAATTCTTTATTAGCTTCAAACTTTTTTACTATTTCAACAATATTGTACCGCGAGTAATTTGGACTTCCATGGGGTCCGTCAATAACGTATAAATCATAATCAGCCTCAACATAACTCAGTAAATCTTTATAACTTTTGGTACTAAAACCATTTACAACAACATTTTCACTTGCAATATGTTTAATCTTTGTTTGACTATTTACTTTAAAATTGGAATTAAACAATTTAATCCAGTTTTCATCATCTTCAATTACTAAATGCTTCGTTTTTTTCAATTCATTTTTTAAAAAACACGATATAAATTTAGTGGACTCCCCCAACCCAAATTCAAGAATAGATTTAGGTTTAGCATCACTTAAAATTCTGTTCATTAAATAAAAGAACGCGTAATTACCAGCCCACCTACCCACATTTAGAGCTTGATTTTCTAACCATATTTTACCTCTTATACTATCATGATATACATTAGCCCAAATTAATTCTTTTAAGTTCCTCTCACTTTCCTTTTTATGCTTTTTATAAGCTTCAAAATATTTATTTAAAGTTTTAAGCATCAATAATCTGATTTAGTTTTTGTTTAAACTTTTCTTCGCTAAAGTAATCTCCAAAAGGTTTAAATTCTTCATTAGAAACCAATCTATTATCTATTAAGTTTTTTAGTTTCTCTTTTATATCATTAACATCATTCATATTAGCAATACACCTTTCATCAACTATAAGGTCTCTCAATTCACTTTTTCTCGGAGAAAGGCATAGTACTGGTTTGTTGCAACTTGCTATAAACGGTGCTTTTCCCACTAAGATATTACAATAATCTGGACCATTTTCTAGAATAACGAGGATTTCGCTTTCGTTCATTTGTTCATTATAAGAATTAGAAAAATTTAAAGGATCTAATATTTTAATATTTTTAATAGTACCAAAATGCTGCTTTAATTTTTCTACGCCATCACCTTTCACCCTTAGCACAACTTCTGTTAGCTCATTATAAGTTCTCTCTTCTTTCAACAGTTCTTGATATGCCAATAATAAATTATATGCATTACGCCCAAACATTAAAGCTCCATGATAAGAAATACTAACCTTTTTTGATTTTTTTAATACTCGTGATGTATCAGAAGCATCAAATACTGAAGAATCAAATTGGTGTGGCAGCGTGAAAAACTTCTTTTTGTAAGCATACAAACACTTGAGATCATGAGACATGTATTGTGCAGTACTAGAGCATGTTCTTGCCTGCTTAGCCACCTCAATAACTTGTTTTAAACGAAATAAATCTAAATTAGAAGGTTCTTTATTATACCCTTCATACCAAGCTAATGGGTAAGGGTCATGAAAAATTATATTAGCCTTTTTTAAAATAGGCAAATGATGGGTTGCTAAAATGGTTTCATGCCTTGTGCCTGCACTCGATATAAAAATATGATCATAGATATAAATATCTATTTTCGAAATTATTTTGGCAAACTGCTTTTGCTGAAAGCGCTCATTTAAAGAAACATGCAATAAACGCCAGTAGAATCGATTCAAAAAAACAATATGCTTTGGTATTTTAGTGCTTACAATATGCTTTTTTATAGAGTTAACAGGAAGCAAATCTAACCTATCTTCTGTATCTCTATGGATTAAATAATGTACATCAATTATTGAATCAGGATATGCCTTTCTTAATTTAGCTATAAAAGATCGTCTTCCTAAACCCGCACTAGTACCACTAACCCTTAAATCCTGAGTAATAACCAAAAGTCTCATTTAATACTATTTTTAATCTTTATACGTAAAGAGAAAAACCTTGAATATTTTTTAAAAATTAAATATAACCAAAATAGCTTTACCCATCTTAAAGGTGTTTTTTTATTATTTAGTTGGGCTTTTTCAATTCTGTCAAATAACATTGTGACTAATTCCTCCGAATAAGTCTTACCATAATTAGAAAGCACATATAAATAAAACCTAAACCAAGCCTCATTTTTTTCAACAGAATCTACCTGACCCGTAATATTTTTATCGCTTCTCCTAAAAAAAACTAAAGTATCATTTATAGTATAAATAGCCTTATTTTCAGAAAACTCTATGATTCCAAGTGTGTCACTAGACCATGCTAATGGAAAATCTTTAAATTTTATTGCATCAATTTTTTCTTTTCTAAAAATATATTCACTTAGAGAACTTCTCGTACCTCCTTTATATTTTCGAATTAAAAACTCTTCTGAACTTTCTAAAACCGGGTGCTTATAAACCCCTGATGTTAATGCTCCTTTTTCATTTATAACTTGCGTGGCAAACCTTATTACATTGGAGTCTTCTTGATCTACTATTCCCAAATGCTCATAAAACATGGATACTGTATTAGCACTTAATACATCATCGTCTCCAAGAATCTGTACCCAAACCTCATCTTTTATCATTTCTAAACATCGCTCCCATTGCTTTACCAAGGACATTCCTCCCAAATTATATTGGAAACGATGGTAAGTGAATGCAAACTGATCTTCATATTTTTTTAGTAACTCTTCTGGCGATTCGTCGCTCGCATCATCCCCAATATAAACATGAAATCGATTATCAGTTTGTATAGCTAAGGATTTTAAGGTCTCTTCAAAAAAATAACTCTTATAATATGGAACAACTATTGCTAACATTAATAAAACCTACTATTTACGATTTAAACCTTAAAAAAAATGGAAAAATTTTTCTCGCCAACTTCAACATACCAATTGATTTTAAAACCTTTTTTATCATTAACCCTGTTTGATAAGGGTAAGATCTTTTTAAAGTATTAAACCTGGTTTTATAATCCCTTTGAATTTTAAAATATCGTTCTACAAGCGTTCTAGATAATTTATAAAATTCTTCTTCATTCAATATTTCTTTAAAAGCATCAAAAACAAGCATTTGATCTTCAATAATACTTCTAGATTTTGTTCTACCCTGCGGGTTCTGACGATATAAAGCTAAAGGCTTATCTAAAAAAACGGGAGTAACCACAAGCTTAAACATTTTAACCCAAACTAACCAATCTTCTTGTGCGGTTAAATTTTCGGGAAATCTTATATTGTTGAATAAAGAAGCCTCAAAAAAACCACAATGAATAGGAATTGAAAAGGTATCATTCCATTTATATAGTAGGTTTTCATAAGTAAACAATCCTAAATCAAGTCTACAATAAGGAGCCTTAGTAATATCTGGATTATCGGAGAACATCTCAAAATTTGTAAACACTATTGTTTTATCTTCAGAAGAAATACGTCCTAGCTCATCTATTGATAATTCTAATTTTCTGCAATCTATAACATCATCGGCATCTAAAAATTGAACATAAGCTCCTTTAGCATTATCTAAGGCGAAATTCCTTGTGGCACTAACTCCTGAATTTTCTTTAAAAAAATATTTAAACCTATCATCTTTATGTACCCATTTATTTGCTATTCTTTCAGAACCATCAACACTCCCATCATTCACTATGATACATTCCCAATTTGCATAGGTTTGATTATATATTGAGGTCAAGGCATCATTTAAGAACTTACCTTGATTATAACAGGGTACAATGATTGACACTAATGGGGATTTAATCATAAATATTTATTAATTATTTGCTCTAATTTATAAACATAATCAGGAACGTTGTAATCTAATATTTTTTTTGCATTTCGCTTTCCTTCTATATCTCGTAATTCTTTCGAATTAATTAATTCTGCTAGCTTATCTTTTAATACTTCAATATCGTTAGGAATTAGAAAGTTGCTTTTATCTAATAATTGTTCACATCCAGGGTGATTAGTTGCCACAACAGGAATTCCATAAGACATATATTCCATAACAGTATTGGGCATTCCTTCAATTTGAGACACCAAAACTCCAATATCAATTATATTTAAAAGATTATTTACTTCAAAATTACTAAGAACAGAAACATGATTCTCTAATTTATAAAGCTTAACTTTTTCTTTTAAGCTTTTATAAATCTCAAGCGATGAATCATTATTTTTTTTATTACCTAGAATGACTAAATGAGTTTCCACACTTAATTGGTGCACTAATTGATAATAAGCATCTAATAAAAGATCAAAATATTTATCACTTCTATACTGAGCAATCATACCAATAACAACGGCATTAACTGGTATATTTAACATGCTTCTTATTGAATCACCATCTTTGTCTACACGCTCTAAAGTTAGATACTGTGGTAATAAATTTAATTTACTTTTGGGAATCTTATATTTGGTTTTAAACAGCTCAAAACAATTATGAGCGTTACCAATAACAAAGGGGATATTATATGCCGCAAATGTTTCAAACCAATCTCCTTTAGTAGTATCTGCCCCTAACTGATGCCAAAATGTAACTTTAACAGATGGTAATAATTTATACAAATAATACGCTAATTTTGAAGGCACATTTAAAAATGGAATAATAACATCTGGTTTGTAAGGAATAATCCCTTGTCTAACTTTCCACAAATACTGAAACGACCATTTTAAACGCTTCAAATTTTTTATGGACCACTCTTTTTTAAATATTAAAAATGATGGTCCAAAATGGAGTACCTCTTTAATATGACTTTGCTTAGCATGCTTTTTATACTCTTCTGTCTGGAAATTTGAATATAATTGCAATATTTTAACTTCACAAGCTTTTTCCTCTGTTAGGTACTTAGCCAAACCAAACGCCTGCCTTTCAGTACCTCCAAGACCGCCATGATTTAGAATCATTAATATTTTCTTATTATTAAAAGAAAAACTCATAAGCGCCTTAAACTTGCTTTTTTAATTAAACTCATATAATGATTATATAACGTTTCAATTGTACAATACATAACTCTACCTTAAAAACTATACATCAACACTCTGTAAAAAATCAACAATTAATTTTGAAGCATCCCCCTTACCATAAGGATTTATGACTCCTTTTAGAGGGTCTGATGTATTTAAAAGATCATCTGCTTTATTAATAATTGAACTAGTATTTGTACCAACCAAGAAAGAACAACCTTCTTTTATTCCTTCAGCTCGTTCTGT
This sequence comes from Alterotamlana spongicola, assembly GCF_035818475.1. Taxonomy (NCBI): domain Bacteria; kingdom Pseudomonadati; phylum Bacteroidota; class Flavobacteriia; order Flavobacteriales; family Flavobacteriaceae; genus Alterotamlana; species Alterotamlana spongicola. Next base: position 2,316,504 of record NZ_JAYMGV010000001.1, on the reverse strand, counting down.
AATATCTCTAGTTACAATTACAGGTATTTTAAATGTTGGTGCTTCCTCTTGTATACCCCCAGAATCTGATATTATCAAATTTGATTTACTCATTAACCAAACAAACGATGGATAATTTAATGGCTCTAACAGATGAATATTTTTAACACCAAACAATCTAGTATTCACTACGCTTTTTACATTTGGATTTAAATGAACAGGATACACAATTTCAACATCGTCCCTTTTTGCTATCTCTAAAACGGCATCGCATAAATTTTCAAACCCCTCTCCAAAACTTTCTCTTCTATGCCCCGTTATTAGTACAATCTTCTTTTTAAAATCAATTTTCTGTTTTAAATCATCTATAAAAACATTATTAAAACCACTATCTAATTTATCTTTTGCAATTAATAATGCATCAATAACCGTATTTCCTGTAACAATTATTTTGGTTTCATTTACTTGTTCTTTTAAAAGGTTTTGTTTGGCTTTAACTGTTGGGGCAAAATGAAAATCAGCAATTCTACCTGTAATTTGCCTATTGAGTTCTTCTGGAAAAGGCGATAATTTATTATAAGTTCTCAAGCCTGCTTCTACATGTGATACCTTTATCTTTCTATGAAATGCAGATAATGCAACAAGTGATGATGTTGTTGTGTCTCCATGAACTAAAACCATATCAAAATTCTCTTTTTCAAAAATCCCATCCATTTTTAACAATATCTTTGAACTTAGTTTATTTAAACTTTGATTAGGTTGCATAATATCTAGATCATAATCTGGAATAATTCCAAAAAAGGTTAATACCTGATCTAACATTTCTCTATGCTGTGCTGTTACACATAGCTTAAAAGCAATTTTTTCCTTGGCAAGAGCTAAGCAAATAGGGGCCATTTTTATAGCTTCAGGACGCGTACCAAAACAAATAAGAATCTTCACTTTTATATTTTTATAATTTTTTATTTTAGGTAATACCTCTAAAAGGTACCAAGATATTAATATGATTTTATTTTAATAATACTAAAAAAACAAACCTGGTATTTTAAACTCTTAATATGGATGAAAATTTCAAATACAGGCTATGCTCAAGAGCTTTACCATGTTATATTTTTTTTATATCGATGTTTTTTAACTAAACAAAACATTGTAACAAGGAGATTCTCCCAATAGTTATGCGCTTTATTTTTTATTTAAACACAACTTAACCCAAACTTTAAAATGGAAAAAATCAAACAAAGAAGCATTCATGACAAAAAACTTTAGACAATCAAAAATAGTTAAATCACTATTGATAAGTCTGAGCAATTTAAGTTGAAGTTTTAAAACTTCTACTCCTATTGACTTTTTAACAGCCCTTGATAAATTAAGCTTTCTTAGGCATGAACTAACATGCTTTTTAATATTTAATATTTCATTTTTCCCTTTTATAGAAAATGGAGATATATGCATTTTAGAAAACAGTTCTGCATAGCTTTCATTTAAACCAAGCTCAACGAAAAATTTTCTATAGGCCAATTTAATATTTTTAGCATACAGGTCTTTTGATTTCTTATTCCTTTTGGTACTCTCGGTTAATGAAGATTCATGATTCCTATAATTGTATAAAACTTCCTTAATATGATAAAATTTAAATTGAGTAAACCCTTGAAGCCAAAAATCATAATCTTCAACTAAAAACAATGATTCATCATACTTGTTTCTGAAATATACTCTTGAATGGTATAAAAAACAAGCACCAATAACATTAGATAAGATTAAAAAACCAGATTCTTTTAAGCTAATATTTTTTTCTTGTTCCTTTTCTATTAAATTGTAATTAGCATATACTATATCAACTTTCTTCTCTTTTATAGTTTCAAGCATAACTTCTATAGCCTCAGGGTTGTAAAAGTTATCATGGCTTGTCCAAGTCATATAGTCTCCTTTGGCAAATCCATGTCCAATGTTTAAACTCGCTGGTAATTTTTTATTAACTGAGTTGTTTACTAGTTTAACCCTAGTATCTTTTGCACAATACCTTTTAATAATCTCAAGAGATGTATCTGTAGAGCAATCATTAACAATAATTAATTCTATATTACTATAGGTTTGCCCTAAACAACTCTCTATAGATTGTTCAAGATACGTTTCCCCATTATAAACAGGAAGAATTATTGATACGAGCGGACCTTTAACCATAACCTTTTAGGTAACTTTTTAATTTTCCTTAAAACTGGTAATAATTCTAGTTTACACCACCTTTTAACATACCATTTTCTGTAATCAGCTCGCTTTCTAATATTTCTGTAAACTATTGTTTTATAAAAGTCTATTTCTCGATTTGAAATCACCTTTTGGTCAAACTTTTCAACAATTACATTTCGTGTATGGGAATTCTGAGATTTATTGTTCACTAAATTCAATACGGCCTTAGCAATTACTCTAGGAGTTTCATAATCATTAATTAATGTATTCATAACCCCATCATTTACAAGATAATCACTCATAGGTGCTTTATTAGAAGTAACTATTTTGGTAAGACAACTGGCTGCTTCAACAAAAACTAAACCAAAACCTTCCCATCTACTAGGTACGCATAATACCTCTGCTATATTATAAAACAGTGGTAATTTATTATTTTCAATTTTTTCTATATTAAAAACCCGTTCTTTTAGATCTAGCTCTTCTATTTGCTTTTCATAAGGTTTAAAATCTCCAGCTCCCAGCAGTAACAGGATAAACTCATCTTCTAAATAGTTTAATGTTTTAATAACATTTTCAATGTTTTTTTCAACAGATTTACGGCCAACATGTAAAATAATTCTTTTGTCTAGGGGTATTTCATAAGAGCTTAAAATAGATTTATCTATATTCATTTTTTTAAATAGCGAGGTATCAACCCTATTTCCCAAAACGCTAATATGCTCTTTTTTTGCTAAATCATTTTCAAGCAAAACATTGCTAACCACCTGACTCATTGAAAGTATGAAATCTGAATATTTAAGACTTTCATACATTAATTTCAAGTTAGTATCATGTACGCTGGACACAACAGGAATATTAGTCACTCTATTATAATTAGCGTAATCTGTTGCCCAATACCCACCATAAGCTCTTACACAAATTGGGTTTATTTTTTTTAATTTATTTCTAAAATCACGATTAGATATTACAGGCACAATTTTGAGTCCATATTTTTCGTCAAATTCCTTTTCAATGGGAGACAAAACATAAACTTTATCAAAAAAGCCCATGGGGTTATAGTAATTCCTTAACCAACTTGATGTTCCCTTAGACTCATAGTCTGATATTAAATCTGAAGGTATTACAACTAATTTTCTTACCATAATTTAAGAATGTTATCCATACAATACACAAAAAAGATCATGTTCTACTTCAACACACTTGTAATGATTTTTAGTTAATAACAAAGTACACTCCTCTTTGGTTTTTTCATCAAAGTGAGAATATTCAAGATTAATAAATTTGGGCTTTATTTTATCTAACGGAAATAATTTTAGAATTTCATAATCATAACCTTCCGCATCAATTTGCAAAAAATCTACATTAGTTATACCATATTCATTGATTATAAAATCAAAATTTACAGCATTCACTTTAGTCTCGGATATATAATTATCTGTAGAATCTGGTAATTCAACCCCTTGTTGTCTTGCTTGGCTAGCTATATAACCATTATCAATCAATTCTTTGAAAGATTCTTTATTAAACCTAGACAAACCAGTTGCCCACCTATGGTCGCTAAAAGAAATACAGTATAATTTTTTTTGAGTTAAATCAGAGCTAAGAGCAGCATTTAAAAGCTCTATTTTGGGGAATCGAGAATACGTTTTTTTTAGAAATTTATTAAATACCTTTGGTTGTGGTTCTATTAAAAGGCCTTTCCAACCATACTTCATAATAAACTTATGTATAGGATCATTATCAAAACCATCATTTGCGCCAACTTGAAGTACAAAAAATTCTTTTTCGCAATTTCTAGCATGTTTCTCTAAACATTTACTTCTATAATCTAAAAAAAGAGCACTATTAAATTTATAGTATAATTTTAGAATATAAACTGCATATTGGCATAGCCAAAGGTAGATGTTGTTTTTTAATATTTTTCTTCTATAACTTAAATACATGCTTATTGAACTACCATTCTAAAATTAACACAAATTCCATTTAACTTTGGTTATTAAAACACCTTGTCCTTTTTCTAAACTTACTCCATTCTCAAAAAAATTATCATCTACAACTTCAAAACTCAAAGCATTTTCTATAACCTCTTTATTTTCAAAAGGAGCACTTGTTCCAATTGCAACTAAGACCCTGTATATTCCCTTTACAAGGCATAATTTAGGTATAACACAATTTAATTTTTTTGAAAAATGAAATTTGTCGTGAAAATTATTATCTAAATGAGTTCCCACAGACAATACCCTTCTGCTCATATCATCTTCAATGGCTACATAAAAATAATCAAATTGACCATGGACTGTCTCTTTAAACGTAATAGATAAGTGAAAATCTTCTCCAATTTTCAAGGTATTATTTCCTAAAATACTCTGCATTGAAACAAAGGATAAAAATTTAGATTTAGCTAATTGATCCTGTGGTTTCATACTTAGGTCATTCAAATACAGCTTTATCATATTTTCAGTTTCTCCCATACCCAGCACTTCACCATCTTTAAGCACTATTACTCTGGTACACAAATTCTTTACTGCAACCATATTATGACTCACAAATAGCACAGTACGCCCTTGTCCTCTAGAAATATCCTGCATTTTACCAATAGCCTTCTTTTGAAACTCGGCATCCCCTACTGCTAAAACCTCATCTACTACCAAAATTTCAGGCTCTAAAAATGCAGCTACAGCAAATGCTAACCTTACGGTCATACCTGAAGAATACCTTTTAACAGGTGTATCTATATAGCGTTCACAACCAGAAAAATCAATAATTTCATCAATCTTAGAAGTTATTTCCTTTTTAGTCATTCCTAAAATAGCACCGTTCAAATATATATTTTCACGCCCTGTCATTTCTCTGTGAAAACCCGTACCTACCTCTAAAAGAGAGGCTATTCTCCCCTTCGTTTTTATTTCTCCGGTTGTAGGAAGTGTAACTCTTGATAAAATTTTTAATAACGTAGATTTTCCAGCGCCATTTTTTCCTATAATACCTAACACTTCACCCTGTTTTACCTCAAAATTTATATCCTTTAGAGCCCATACGTAATCTGAATTGGCTTTTGTACCTCTATCATTTGTTTCTCCTATTCTTAAATAAGGATCTTCTTTTCCCCTAACCTTGTACCACCACCTATTCAAGTCATGACTAATGGTACCAGTACCTACCAATCCTAATCGATATTGCTTACTTATATTTTCAACCTTTAATATAGTTTCACTCATATTATACAGTATCAATAAATTGTTTTTCGGTTCTATTAAACACCACTAACCCTAATAAAAATGTGAATAAGCTTAACAAAAATGTATAAATAAAGCTCTTTAAATTTATCTCACCTGTATTTAATAATATATATCTAAATCCTTCTATAAGTTGTGTTAAAGGATTAAACTCTACAAATGGCACAACCCAATCAGGAAATTTTAAACGTGCTTCAGAAACTGGGTAAGGCACAGCAGACACATACATTAATAACTGAACACCAAAACCAACCAAAACGGTTAAATCTCTGTATTTAGTTGTCATTGCAGATAATATCATACCAAACCCTAAACCTAACAATGCCATCATTATTACGTATACAGGTAACAACAACACCATCGGGCTTAATGACAAATTATCTCCTGAAATAAAAAAATACGTGTAAAACCCAAAAAAAATACATAGCTGTATTACAAACTTTAAAAGATTGGAAAACGTAACAGACATTGGCATGATAGCTCTGGGAAAATAGACTTTGCCAAAAATATTCTGATTTTTAGTAAACGTATTTGAAGTACCGGTAAGACACTCTTTAAAATAATTCCACAAGGTAATTCCTGCCAAGTTAAACAAAAAGGGATTAACAGTTCCAGTTTTTATTTGTCCCAAATTATTAAAAACAAGTGTAAAAATTACAGATGTAAATAGGGGTTGTATCACATACCATAGGGGACCCAAAATGGTTTGCTTATAAACAGTAATTATATCTCGCTTTACAAAAAGGAAAAGTAAATCCCTGTAGCTCCAAATTTCTTTAAAATTTAAGCTAAAGACACTTCTTTTAGATGAAATAGTATAAAGCCAATCTCCTTTTATTTCCTTTTTCAAAAAATTCCAGATTAAATTTAATTGCTAATTAATTCTATTTTTTAAAAACAGATCTAAGCCTTGACAATAGCCCCAATTTTGTTTTAAAATCTTCATGATATCCATTAGCGTAATTCCCATAACCATAGCCATAACCATAACCGTAACCGTAGCCATAACCATATTTGGCTTTTTGGTCATAACCATTATAAACAATACTAATATTCTCAATTTGCTTTGTTCTATATTTTTCGTTTACAAAATTAAGCATCCCTCTTTTGGTGTAATCTTGTCTTACTACATATAATGAGGCGTCCACATGATCCAATAGTTCTAAAGCATCAGCCACTAAACCTACAGGGGGCGTGTCTAAAACAATATAATCATATGTTGTCTTTAGGGTATTTATTAATTCACTTAACCTCTCATTAATAAGTAACTCTGAAGGGTTAGGTGGTATAGGCCCAGAGGTGATAACATCCAAATGTTCTATTTCTGTTTTTTGAATAATAGTATCAAATGATTCCTGGCCAATCAAATAATTTACAACACCAAGATCATTTTTAATCTTAAAATCATCAAAAATCTTGGGCTTTCTAAGATCTAAACCCAGCAAAATGGTTTTTTTCCCACTTAAAGCAAAAACAGTAGCAATATTAATAGAGCAAAAAGTCTTTCCCTCGCCACTAACAGATGAAGTAACAAGTAAAGTTTTAGCACCTTTTATCTCATTGGATTTATATAAATACTGCAAATTAGAGCGTATCGCGCGAAACGCTTCGGCAACAGCAGATTTTGGTTTCCTATGTACGACTAAATTATTATCTAATTTATTTTTTCCTATAACGCCTAATATTGGAATACCAGATAGTTGTTCAACATCCACCGGACTATGAATGTTATGATCTAAAAATGTTAAAACAAAAGCCAATAACAACGGGATAAGCAAAGCTGCAAAAACTGCAAAAACATAACGAATATTTAAATTTCTTCCTAAAACTGTAGCACCTGTATTTTTTGCCGGGTCAATAATTAAAATATCAGAAACATTTGAGGCCTTAATTATTTCAGCTTCTCCTCTTTTAGCTAGAAACACATTATAGGTTTGCTCACTTAAGGTATATTGACGTTCAATGTTTATAAGTTGTTGTTGATCTTCTGGGAGTTTACTAAATTGACTTTCAACAGTATTCAAATTATTGCTTACACTCCTTAAGTCTTCTTTTAATCCACTTGTAACTGAGCTTATATTCTCTAAAAGCACATTTTTCAAACCTTCAATTTGCCTGTTTAAATCGTTAAAAATCGAAGCGTCACTACGCACTGAGTATTGTAATTTTGACTTTTGAACCGAAAGCTCGTTGATCTTTGAAACATTATTTAAAATATTAGCATCTTCAATCCCTGCTATGGAAGGCGCTGGAATTTCAGTAAAAGAATTACTGGTCAACAGATAGTTCTTTAAATTAGAATAATAACTAAGCTGCCTGTTTATAGTCTCTTTTTCCGTATCCAGTTTGGTCAGTTTATCATTAAGTAAAACACTTTCTTCATCCAGGTTAAATATTTTATTCTTTTTCCGATAAGCGTTAAGTGCTTCTGCATTTTCAGAAAGTTCCCCTTTAACTCTCGATATTTGTTGATCAATAAAAGTAATGGCGTTTGTAGCGTACTGGTTCTTTCTATTCAGTTGGTCTTCACTTAAAACGGCTACAATAGCATTTAAATAATCTACAATTTTTTCAGTATTCTTATCTATCAGAGAAATATCTAAAATTGGCGAATTATTATTATTTGACACGCCTGTTCTTGCCCGATAACTTGAAACAGCGCCATCAAAATTATTAAACTGTAAATAATAAACTTCTCCAGAAGACACTTTTCTATTTGAAGCAAGTTTTACAACCCCTTTTAAAAAAGGTAGGCTGATAGGTTCTCCTAATTTAAACTGTTTCTTAAATACCCCTATTGGAACATCTACTCGTAATATTTCTTTAGTATTAAAGTTTTGAGTCGTTGCTGTTGTACCAGCAAATTCAATTTCAAGTTCAAAAGCATCTTCACTTAAAAACGTAACCTGAATAGGGCGGTTGATTAATTGTCCAAAATCATGATCTTGATCAAATCTAAATGGAGCCGCTTTATAAATATCCTGCTTTCTAAAACGCCCTTGTTTTAAATAACTTTTATAAAACTCTAATCTATCAACAACTTTTTCATGATGTGAACGCGATTTAAGCGTTACCACCATGGTTTGTATTTTTGAAGTAACACCTCCCCAGTTAAAGGTCAAACTGGCATTTGAGGTAAATAGTGGGTTACTATCATCCTCAACAGAAATTTTTGTGCCTAATCTATATGAAAACTCTTCTCTTATGTTTTTTTGATACACATAGAAAACACCAATAGCTGCTAAAAGCAAAAACAGCTTCCAATAGCTCAGAGCCCGAAACAAAAACTTTTTTATATCAAAACTTGAGGCTGTTGATTCAGATACTTCAAATTCTTCTGTCATAGCACTTCAATTAAAGATTCCTGGTTAAAACATAAATGGAAACCAACCCAGCTAAAATTGATGAAATGGCTGCTAAATTTTGTACAGCAGTTTGCCCTGCTCCAATAGACTTACGCTTTAAAGGTTTTACCAATATCATGTCATTAGGCTGTATATAATAAAAAGACGATTGCATAGCTTTTTTATCGGTTAGATCTATATGATGGATCTTTTGTCCATCCGGATACTGCCTGATTACTAAAACATCTTTTCTGTTACCTGTGACTAAAATATCTCCGGCATTTGCCAGAGCTTCTATAATATTTACTCTATCTTGAAATAAGGTGTAAACACCAGCTCCTCCAACTTCTCCCGTAACCGTATACCTTAACCCGGCTAACTTAACGGTAACAAACAATTCTGCGGTTTCTTTAAAATATTGCTTTAGCAATTCCTCTTTAACTAATGCTTCAATTTCTTTTACAGTAAATCCCAGCACTGTGATTTCCCCTAAAATTGGAAATTTAATCCTACCGTGTAAATCTACCGTAAATCCGTTAAAATATAGCGAAGACTGACTTTGGTTTTGAATGGCTCCGGCTGATGACTCCACCGGATTAAAAATCTTTGTTAACTCTTCATCTAAAGCCTTAACATTGATACTTAATATATCATTTACCTGTACCCTGTATGGTTTTTGTATTTCATTAATTACCGTCAAACTATCCATGCCACCACCTTTATCTTGCAGATAAACCACATCTTTATTTGTAATGCATGAAACAAAAACAATATTTATGATTATTATAACCAGAAGAAGACTTCTCTTCATATATGAGGCAGTTTGATTTCTCACAAATATAAGTTTTAGGAAGGAACAATAAAACTTATGGATGATTTTTTGGTTTTTTGTCCGTTATTTGCAAAAAATATTAGCTTTTGAATTTTTTAACAGTTGAAAATATATCAAAGTCTTATGGAGAATTGGTCCTTTTTGAAAACATCTCCTTTAGCATTCATAAAGATCAAAAAATAGCTTTTGTTGCCAAGAATGGTACCGGAAAGACTTCTATTTTAAATATTTTATCAGGAAAAGATCAATCTGATTCCGGAAATGTTATTTACAGAAAAGATATCAAAGTGTCTTTTTTATCTCAAGATCCTAAATTTGATAAAAATCTAACTGTTGAAGAAACCATTTTAGCCAGTGAAAATCCCATCTTAAAAGTCATTTCTAATTATGAAAAGACACTTTTAAACCCAGAAGACACAGAAGCCTATCAAGCTGCTTTTGAGGCTATGGAGCATCATCAGGCATGGGATTTTGAAACACTTTATAAACAAATACTTTTTAAACTTAAACTAGATAATCTACAGCAGAAAGTAAGTGTACTTTCCGGTGGGCAAAAAAAACGTCTTGCCTTAGCCAATGCACTAATCAACAAACCAGATTTACTCATTTTGGATGAACCTACAAATCATTTAGATTTAGAAATGATTGAGTGGTTAGAAGCCTTTTTTGCCAAAGAAAATATTACGCTTTTTATGGTAACTCATGATCGTTATTTTTTGGAACGTGTTTGTAATGAGATTATAGAGTTAGATGAGGGGCAATTATATAGTTATAAAGGTAATTACTCATATTATCTTGAAAAGCGTGGTGAAAGAATTGAACGAGAAGCCGTTGAAACGGGAAAAGCAAAACAACTCTTTAAAAAAGAGCTGACCTGGATGCGTAGACAGCCTAAAGCAAGAACAACAAAATCAAAATCCAGAATTGATGACTTTGCAGATATAAAACATAGAGCGCATCAGCGTAGAAATGACCATCAAGTTCAATTGGAACTAAACATGGAACGCCTGGGTAGTAAAATCTTGGAATTCCATAAAGTATCTAAAGCATTTAAAGATAATGTTATTCTTGATAATTTTGAATACACATTTAAAAAAGGAGAGCGCATAGGTATCATTGGAAAAAATGGTACAGGAAAAACTACTTTTTTAAATATTTTAACGCAATCTGCACTACCTGATTCCGGTAAAGTTGTTAAAGGTGACACCGTTAAGTTTGGATATTATACGCAAGGTGGCATTAGTATCAAACCTGAACAAAAAGTAATTGATGTCATCAGAGCATTTGGTGATTATATCCCGTTAAAAAAAGGCCGGCAAATCAGTGCGCAACAGCTACTGGAACGTTTTCTATTTAGTAGAAAAAAGCAATATGATTTTGTTGAGAAACTAAGCGGAGGTGAACGCAAACGCCTGTACCTGTGTACCGTTTTAATTCAGAACCCAAACTTTTTAATTCTTGATGAACCTACTAATGACCTGGATATTGTGACGCTTAACGTTCTTGAAAGTTTTCTCTTGGATTTTCCCGGTTGTATCATTGTAGTATCCCATGACCGGTATTTTATGGATAAGATAACGGACCACCTGTTTGTTTTTAAAGGTAACGGTATTATTGAAGGTTTCCCTGGTAACTATACGGATTATAGGGTTTATGAAGACAGTCAGCCTGTTGTATCAAATACTTCTGAAAACAAAAAAGACAAGTCGTCATGGAAGCAGAATAAAGCATCTAAATTATCTTTTAACGAAGAAAAAGAATTGAGGAATATTGAAAGTAAACTCAATACTTTGGCTTTTGATAAAAAAGAACTGGAAAATAAGTTTAATAACCCCGATTTATCTCAAGAAGACATTAAAAAACTCTCAGAGGAATTACAAGATATTATTGACACCATAGAAGCTAAAGAAGAACGTTGGTTTGAACTATCCTCAAAGCTGGAGGAATAAAAGTTATACCTTTCAAGTGCTATAATATGTTTTATCAAGTTATTCAATACATAAAATTCTTATTCAAATCTACCAATCAACACGGTATACATTCTCCCTTTGTTTTTGACTTAGTAACCAAGTGTTTTTATGATAAGGCACACTATAGTGCATATAACGCCATTTCAAGCTATAAAAAATCTTTATTAAAAATAAACACAAAAATCAATGTCTTAGATCTGGGAAAGGGCTCCCGCCTAATAAAAAGAAAAGAACGTAAGGTTTATGCTATTGCTAAAAATGCAGGAACCACATATAAAAGGGCTAAGCTTCTTTATAGGCTTAGTAAATATTTTAAGTCAAAAAGTATTTTAGAATTAGGTACTTCCTTAGGTATCGCAACACATGCTTTAAGTTCAGGACATCCTGAGGCTAAAGTCACAACTATTGAAGGTTGCCCTAATACAGCTAAGTTTGCTAAAGAAGGGTTACAAGCTCATCAGGCAAATAATATAACTGTTATTACCGGTGATTTTAATGACCATATCAAAAAATTAGACTCTAACAGCTTTGACCTTGTTTTCTTTGACGGCAATCACCAAAAAGAAGCTACCTTAAATTATTTTGAAGTGTTATTACCTACAGCTCATAACAATTCTGTATTTATTTTTGATGATATCTATTGGTCTAAAGGCATGACCGAGGCCTGGGAGATTATTAAGCAACACCCTAAAGTAACAGTAACCATTGATACCTTTTACTGGGGCTTAGTGTTTTTTAGGAGAGAACAGGTTAAGGAGCATTTTACAATAAGAATATAAAAGTTTTTAAATTAAAAAAAAACCTATAGCAATCTCTTGTAAAAAACCTTTAACTTTTAACTTTTTACTTTTAACTTGCATAGCATGAAATGAGCACTTCAGGATTGTATCGTTAATTTATAAAATATAAATGGCGAATTACATCCGACCTCTGAAGCTATAAAAATTATCGGATGAAAATCTACACTAAAACAGGAGATAAAGGTACTACAGCATTGTTTGGTGGTACCCGGGTACCTAAACACCATATTAGAATTGATAGTTATGGCACTGTTGATGAGCTTAACTCTTACCTGGGACTCATCAGAGATCAGGACATACATCAAGACTATAAAGATTTAATTATTCACATTCAGGATAGACTATTTACTATTGGTGCAATTTTAGCTACCGCCCCAGAAAAGGCAACACTTAAAAGTGGCAAAGAACGTTTAAATATCCCAAAAATTTCTACTGAGAATATTGAACTACTGGAAGTTGAAATGGATAAAATGAATGCGGCTTTGCCTCCAATGAGCCATTTTGTATTACCCGGCGGACATCAAACAGTGTCATTCTGTCACATTGCCCGTTGTATATGCCGTAGAGCAGAACGTTTAGCTACAGCACTTAACGATATTACTCCTGTAGAACCTAATACTTTAATATACCTAAACCGCCTTTCTGACTTCCTTTTTGTATTGGCACGGAAGTTGACTCATGACTTAAAAGCAAATGAAATTAAGTGGATGCCTGAAAAGACATCCTAATAATAACTTAATTTTTATAAAAATATAAGTTTTTAATATTGCTGCAATTATTAACAACGCAGAAATAATTTCAGATGTTTAGATTACAAAAAGATACGTTCTTTTAATTAATGATTAAATAATTCATTTTTTTCTTGTCTGTTTAAACTAAAAAATTATTTTTGCAAAAAATTAAACACAAAGAAATGTATTGGACATTAGAATTAGCATCTTATTTAAGTGATGCACCTTGGCCAGCAACAAAGGACGAATTAATAGATTACGCCATTAGAACTGGAGCACCGTTAGAAGTTGTTGAAAACTTACAGTCTATAGAAGACGAAGGTGACTCTTATGACTCTATTGAAGAAATCTGGTCCGATTACCCTACCGATGAGGATTACCTCTGGAATGAAGATGAATATTGATAAAGCATAAAGAATAGTTAAAAAGTCTCGATCTGAGGCTTTTTTTTTGTTCTTAATCATACAAAAAAGCATAACAAAATGTATCTTTGATGATTGCCTTGTAGCGCAAAATATTAATGACAAAATCCTAGGTTAACCCTAGATAAAATATATAAAATTAGACCCATGAGTTTTTTAAATTCTGTATTAAAAGTATTTGTTGGAGATAAATCAAAACAAGATGTAAAAGCCATCACTCCCCTAGTTGATAAAATTAAAACCTTTGAATCTGCATTAGAAGCTTTATCTCATGATGAATTGAGAGCCAAAACGATAGAATTCAAAGCTAAAATTGCTGAAGCCAATGCTTCTGTTGATGAGCAAATAACCAACCTGTCACAAGAAGCTGAAAATACTGAAGATATTGATAGACGTGAAGACATTTACCAGGATATAGATAGACTTAAAGATGAAGCTTATAAAATTACCGAAGGTATTTTAAATGATATTTTACCAGAAGCCTTTGCTGTAGTAAAGGAAACAGCGAAACGTTTTGTCAATAACACTTCTATTACTGTTACGGCTAATGAGTTTGACAGAACACTATCAGGAGATAAGGATTATGTAACGCTTGATGGAGATCATGCCACTTGGGCAAATTCTTGGGATGCTGCGGGCAAACCTATTACCTGGGACATGATTCATTATGATGTTCAGCTTATAGGTGGTATAGCCATGCACCAAGGTAAAATTGCCGAAATGCAAACTGGTGAAGGTAAAACTTTGGTAGCTACCTTGCCTGTTTACTTAAATGCTTTATCTGGAAAAGGTGTACACCTGGTAACCGTAAATGATTATCTGGCAAAACGTGATAGTGCATGGATGGCCCCCATTTTTGAATTCCATGGATTGAGTGTAGATTGTATAGATTACCATCAACCAAATTCTGAGGCCCGAAGAAAAGCCTATAATGCAGACATCACCTACGGAACCAATAATGAATTTGGTTTTGATTATTTACGTGATAACATGTCTCATGCCCCAGAAGATTTAGTACAACGCCCACATCACTACGCCATTGTAGATGAGGTGGATTCTGTATTAGTTGATGATGCCCGTACACCATTGATTATTTCAGGGCCTATTCCAAAAGGAGATCATCATGAATTTAATGAGCTAAAACCTAAAGTTGATGATATAGTAGGCGTTCAACGTAAATATTTAACCGGTGTTTTAGCTGAAGCTAAAAAGTTAATAAAAGAAGGGGACACAAAAGAAGGTGGTTTTCAATTATTACGCGTATACCGTGGTATCCCTAAAAACAAAGCCCTTATTAAATTTTTATCAGAAGAAGGTGTTAAACAACTGCTTCAAAAAACTGAGAACTTCTACATGCAGGACAACAACCGCGAAATGCCAAAGGTTGATGCAGAGTTGTACTACGTCATTGAAGAAAAAAACAATCAGGTAGAGTTAACAGATAAAGGTGTAGACTATATTTCAGGAAAAGACAACCCGGACTTTTTTGTTTTACCAGAAATAGGTATAGAAGTAGCCAAAATTGAAGAGCAAGGTCTTTCTCCAGAAGAAGAAGCTACACTTAAAGAAGAATTATTTAAAGATTTTGGTGTAAAGTCTGAGCGTATTCACACTTTAAATCAATTGCTAAAAGCTTATGCTTTATTTGAAAAGGACACACAGTATGTGGTCATGGAAAATAAAGTTATGATTGTTGATGAGCAAACAGGTCGTATAATGGATGGACGTCGTTATTCTGACGGGTTACACCAAGCCATTGAAGCTAAAGAAAATGTAAAGATTGAAGACGCTACGCAAACCTTTGCTACAGTAACCCTTCAAAATTACTTTAGAATGTACCGTAAATTATCCGGTATGACGGGTACTGCAGTTACTGAAGCCGGTGAGTTCTGGGAAATCTATAAATTAGATGTAGTTGAAATACCAACTAACCGTCCTATAGCCCGTGATGACAGGGAAGATTTAGTCTATAAAACTAAGCGAGAAAAATATAATGCCGTTATTGATGAAGTTACAAAACTGTCTCAGGCTGGCCGTCCGGTTTTAATTGGTACAACATCGGTTGAAATTTCTGAGTTATTGGGAAAAATGCTAAGCATTAGAAAAATTTCTCATAACGTACTGAATGCCAAACAACATAAAAAAGAGGCCGAAATCGTTGATCAGGCTGGTAGAAGTGGCCAGGTTACCATTGCCACCAATATGGCCGGTCGTGGTACGGATATTAAATTAAGTGATGAGGTAAAAACTGCTGGAGGCTTAGCTATTGTTGGTACAGAGCGTCATGATTCACGCCGTGTAGACAGACAGTTACGAGGTCGTGCCGGTCGTCAGGGTGATGTTGGTAGTTCTCAGTTCTATGTGTCTTTAGAAGACAATTTAATGCGTTTATTTGGTAGTGAGCGTATTGCTAAAATGATGGATAGAATGGGATTAAAAGAAGGCGAAGTTATCCAACATTCCATGATTTCAAAATCTATAGAACGTGCCCAAAAGAAAGTTGAAGAAAATAACTTTGGTGTTAGAAAACGTTTATTAGAATATGATGATGTTATGAATGCTCAACGTGAGGTGGTTTATAAACGACGTCATCACGCATTACACGGTGAACGTCTTCGCGTAGATCTGGCCAACATGATTTTTGACACCTCTGAAGGTATTGCTCAAACTAATAAAGGCGCTAATGATTATAAGAACTTTGAGTTTGAATTGATTCGTTATTTCTCAATGAGTTCTCCGATAACTGAGGAAGAATTTGGAAAATTATCAGAGCAGGATATTACTTCAAAAATATATAAATCGGCTTTTGAACATTACAGAGATAAAATGGAGCGTAATGCAGATATTGCTTTTCCTGTAATTAAAAACGTATATGAAAACCAACGTGATAAGTTTAAACGTATTGTAGTACCGTTTACAGATGGTGTTAAGAGTTTAAATGTAGTAACTGATCTTGAAAAAGCTTATGAAACCAATGGTAAGCAGCTAATAACTGATTTTGAAAAGAATATTACGCTAGCTATTATTGATGATGCCTGGAAAACCCATTTACGTAAAATGGATGAGTTAAAACAATCGGTACAATTGGCAGTTCATGAGCAAAAAGACCCATTATTAATATATAAGTTTGAAGCTTTTGAACTCTTTAAAGCTATGATAGATCAGGTTAATAAAGATGTTATTTCATTCTTATTTAAAGGGGAATTGCCGCAGGAAACCCAAGATACCATTCAGGAAGCCAGAGCTCGTAAAAGAGAGAAGTTAAATATTCAAAAAGACGAAATCCCTAATTTAGATGAGCGTTCTGCGCAAAATAGAGCTGCCGGAAATACTCAGCGTCAACAGGAAATTGTTGAAACCATTGTTAGGGACAGACCAAAAATTGGACGTAATGACCGTGTGACTATTAAACATGTAATAAACGGTGAAAATAAAACCTTAAAATACAAACAAGCAGAACCATTAATTGCTAAAGGAGATTGGGTATTGATTGAAGATTAACTAAATACTCATTATATGAGGAGAGTTTACTACAAAGTATTCTTTGGAAACATCTCACAATATAAAACTTCTCTATACCTTGCAGCAGCATATAAAAGAATCCCGGTAGAAACTACCGGGATTTTCAATTAGATGAATACCGGACAGTGTTCACCCAAACAGCTTATAATAATCTAAGCACCATTAATAATATTTTGATGCTATTTCAATGAAACATAAACCGGTTACTCTTAACTTTGTCAACTATTAATATTTTCAAGTTTTTACAGAAAACCTTGTAAGCAAAGCTCAAAACCATGAAAAAGATTTTACCTGTCATTTTTACTTTGATTTTAATAAGCTGTAATTCTACATCAAAAAAAAAAAAATACCTAACGAAAAAGAAACCATCAAAGAAGGCATAAAATCTGAGACTACAAAAAAACCAACAGGTTATGTTTTTGACAATTTCCATATTTCAGAGAACCGTGTTGGAATTTTTTCAAAAGGAATGACCATATTGGATGTTTATAATATTATTCCAAAACATCAAATCAAGAAAAAGATTGGATATGGAGAATTTGCGGATGACACTTATGAGGATTATGAAATCTACGACTCTAATGGAAAAAAATTATTAGTATTAACACCTAAGGAGGCAGGAGATACAAATTCAAAAATTAACCGGATTTCAATTTTAGATAAACGGTTTAAAACAACCAAAAAAATTGGTTTAAATTCTACGTTTGGAGATTTATCAAAATATTATTCAACAGACAAGATTTCCCCAGATACGGAACACATTGTATTGGATATAAATCCTATTAACGCTTGGTTCAGTATAAATAAAACAGAGCTTCAAGAAGGTTGGTGGAATGAAAATGGAATTGATATATCCAAAATTCCTAGCAATGCAAAATTTGACGGAATAACAATTTGGTGGGATTAATTGCAACTAAAAATAAACGATCTTTTAATGATTAAAAGTATAGCTTTAGTAATAACCGGGGGTCAGGGCAGTTTTCCATATAAAATCTTAAATCCTTTTTAGAACAAACCCCGGGATAGTCATTTTCAAAACCTTTCAAATCCTTTATAATTTGAAAATGCAAATGGGGTGGGTAATCGCCATTCACTATAGCGTCTCCTAAAGCACCAATGCACTCACCTTTTGCAAAAAACTTACCCACTTCCAAACCTTGGATAGATTCTAAACTTAAATGCCCATAAAGCGTATAAAACTTTACGTCTCTAAGATCATGTTTTAAGATAATAGTTGGTCCATAATCTCCATAACCTATATTATTTTTAAAACCATATACCGTTCCATCTAAAGGTGTATAAATAGAAGATTTAGCATTATACCATAAATCAAGCCCTAAATGTATGTTACGTTCTTCTTTAGCCCGACCATTAAAATGACTGCTTCTTTTGTAAATATTTCTAGTTTCCAAATATCCTCCAAAAGCCACTAAAGCCTCATGGTTTTTGATATGGTTGTTCACAAATTCGCCCAACCTTAAAGATGACGATACATCTACCTTGTAAAGTTCTTCATTAGATTCAGATAAATCTATTGGGACATATTTTGATTTTGGGATAGCAGGATCCAGAACATAAAGGGGTTCAGCACTTATCGTTTTTAAAAAATCAGGAAAGTCTTTGAATTGCATCAGTTCAAAAATAAGAAACTTATACGATTATTATAAGGCTTTTTGACAATACCCAATATAGCATCCAGTAGACTATTAATTGCTAAAGGCGATTGAATTTTTGTTAAAGGTAAACATTTTTTTTTGACTAACTTTACTGCTTTTCTAACCATACCTTTATACTTGCTGATAATCCGACAAAACTTAAATTAATGAGAAAAATAACCATTACACTTTTATTAAGCTTTAGCCTCTTTACCTGCAATTCGAAAAAAAGTGAACAACAGCCTCCTAATATTATATTCTTTCTTGCTGATGATCTTGGCTATGGTGAAGTTGGATTATATGGACAACAAAAGATAAAAACACCTAATATAGATGCGCTGGGAAAAAATGGAATGAAATTTACACAGCATTATTCCGGAGCTCCCGTATGTGCTCCGGCACGATATGTTTTTTTAACCGGAAAGCATATGGGGCATGCTTATATTAGAGGAAATGACGAGTGGAGTGCTCGTGGGGATGTTTGGGATTACGAAAAAGCTTTTAAAGACATTAACCTTGAAGGTCAGCGACCTATGCCCAAAAATACGGTTACCATTGGGAAACTGCTTAAAGAATCAGGATATAAAACCGGGGTTTTTGGTAAATGGGGGCTTGGTGCTCCGGAAACGGAAGGTGTTCCAAATCTTCAGGGTTTTGATTATTTTTATGGATATAATTGCCAGCGTCAGGCTCATAACTTATATCCCGGTCACCTTTGGGAAAATACAGAAAAGATATTATTAAATAATGAGATCTTTTCTTTAAAAACAAAGTTGGATCCTCAATCCGACCCGTATGATGAGAAAAGCTATGCTAAATTTTCCCAAAATGATTATGCTCCCGAAAAAATACACGAAAAAGCACTCCATTTTATAGCTGATAATAAGGAAAATCCGTTTTTTATGTATTACGCTTCTCCTCTTCCCCATTTACCGCTACAAGCCCCAAAGGCCTATGTTGATGAATATAGGAAAGAATTTGGTGATGAAGAGCCTTATCTTGGAAACAATTCCTATTTTCCTAATCGATACCCCAGAGCAACTTATGCAGCCATGATAAGCTATTTAGATGCTCAACTTGGAGAATTAGTTGCTAAACTTAAAGCCGAAGGCATTTACAAGAACACAATCATTATTTTTTCCAGTGATAATGGTCCGACCTACCTGGGAGGTGTAGATTTTAATTATTTTGAAAGCTCTAAACCTTTATCAAACGGTTATGGCAGAACCAAGGGTTTTGTCCACGAAGGTGGAATTCGGGTGCCGCTAATTGCCAGTTGGCCTAATCATATAAAACCGGGTACAGTTACAAATCATATTTCTGCCTTTTATGATCTCATGCCTACCATATGTGAACTTGCAAATATAAACCCTCCGGAACATATAGATGGTCTTAGCTTTAAATCTACATTATTAGGACAACAACAAAAACAACACGATTTTTTATACTGGGAGTTTCCAAGTTACAAAGGACAGCAAGCTGTTAGAATGGGGAAATGGAAAGGCGTGAGAAAGAATATCTTCAAAGGCAATCTCAGTATAGAGTTGTATGACTTAGAAACCGATATTAAAGAACAAAACAATGTTTCAAACTTGTATCCAGACATCGTAAAAAAAATAGAACATATCATGGAACAAGAACATGAACCAGCGATAAATACCAAATTTAAGTTTAAAGAGCTGGGAGATTAATAAAAGTATTAGATTAGTCCTCTAGTTTTAATTGAGAAGAAAACTACAAATTTTATTGAAGCTAAATTAAGAGTAATCTAATAATATTAAACGAAACATTTAAATTAGCTATATACTCACACTATGGTACAATAACTTCTCCGTAAAGGTCAAAGTCTTCGGCCTCAATAATCTTTACTGTAATAAATTCGCCAGTCTTTAAATATGCCTTTGTAGCATCAATCAACACTTCATTATCCACATCCGGTGAGTCAAACTCAGTACGTCCAACAAAATAATTACCTTCCTTTCTATCAATAATCACGTTAAACTCTTGTCCTACCTTCTGTTGATTCAATTCCCAGGATATCTGTGATTGAACTTCCATAATTTGGTTTGCTCTATCTATTTTCACCTCCTCAGGAACATTATCCTCTAAATTATAAGCATGAGTGTTTTCTTCATGGCTATAGGTAAAACATCCCAAACGCTCAAAACGCATATCAGTAACCCATTGTTTTAGTTCCTGAAAGTTTTCTTCGGTTTCGCCCGGATACCCCACAATTAATGTCGTCCGGATTGCCATTTTAGGCACCTTTACTCTAAACTCCTGAATCAACTTTGTAGTTTTTGTTTTGGTTGTACCACGACGCATGCTTTTCAGAATGGTATCCGAAATATGCTGTAACGGAATATCTAAGTAGTTACAAATTTTAGGTTCTTTATTCATAACATCCAACACATCTAAAGGAAATCCTGTTGGAAATGCATAATGCAAACGAATCCATTCAACACCTTCTACTTTAACTAAAGCCTCTAACAATTCTGCTAAATTCCGTTTTTTGTATAAATCTAAACCGTAATACGTTAAATCCTGGGCAATAAGAACTAATTCTTTCACGCCATTTGCAGCCAGTTTTTCAGCTTCTATAACCAGCTCATCAATTGGTGTACTCTTATGTTTCCCACGCATAATAGGAATGGCACAAAACGAACAAGGTCTGTCACAGCCCTCTGCTATTTTTAAATATGCATAGTTTTTGGGTGTAGTTGTTAAACGTTCACCAATGAGTTCGTGTTTATAATCTGCCCCCAATGCTTTTAGCAACCCCGGTAGTTCAGTGGTGCCAAAATACCGATCTACATTAGGAATTTCTTTTTCCAGATCCGGCTTATAGCGCTCACTTAAGCATCCGGTAACAAAAACTTTATCTACTTCACCATCCTCCTTTTTTTGCATATACTCCAGGATAGTATTCACACTTTCCTCCTTGGCATTATTTATAAAACCACAAGTATTTATAACCACCACATTACCTTCTTCTTCATGTACAACATCTTTACCACTGGCCTTTAGTTGCCCCATAAGAACCTCACTATCATAAACATTTTTACTACAACCAAGAGTAACTACATTTATTTTGTTTTTTTTAAGTGACTTTGTACGCATAGTTTCTATAAATCAGGGCGCAAAGATACGGAATGATTTATGATATATTATAGCATATTCCTGAAGTTAAACCTTTAGTGCGTTTATCTGTCTTAAATTAAAACTACTGCTATGAAAAAAAACATCTTAGCCATTACTATTACCATTATTGGTTTTATGTGCATTAATTCACAAAACAATAATGAAAGCAATCTATATTTCCCACCCTCAACCTCAAATGATTGGGCCACTATTGGTTTAGAAGAAATGGGATGGAACAGCTCACAGCTACAACCTTTATTGGACTATATTGAAAGTAAAGGCACTAAAGCTTTTATAATATTGAAAAACGGAAAAATTGCCGTGGAGTGGTATGGTAATGGTGCTAATGCCACAACTGTTTTACCTTGGTACTCGGCCGCTAAAACTCTGGCTGCTTTTACAATTGGCATTGCACAGGATGAAGGCTTTTTACAAATCAATAACCCTTCCAGTGACTATCTGGGAACAGGTTGGTCCAGCTTAACAAGTCAAGAAGAAAATAACATTACCGTATGGCACCATTTAACCATGACTACAGGACTGGATTATACCATCTTTAACAAAAACTGTACAGCTCCTCGCTGTTTAAAGTATAAAAATACTCCTGGTAGTTTTTGGTATTACCACAATGCCGGATATACTAAATCACACGATATTATTTCCGGTGCGGTAAACAAAAGCTTTGAAAGCTATTTTTATGAAAAATTGCAAAACAAAATAGGTATGCGTGGTGAATGGAAGCGCATTGGATATGCCAAACCTTACTATAGTAATGCCAGGAGCATGGCCAGGTTTGGATTGCTAAACCTTAATAAAGGGATATGGCATAACACATCGGTTTTAGAAGACTCGACATATTTTGATAATATGATAAATTCATCTCAAAGCCTTAATAAAAGCTACGGATACTTATATTGGCTCAATGGTAAAGACAGTTTTAAATTGCCCGGATTAACCAAAACGTTTAAAGGCAAACTAATACCCAATGCTCCTAATGACCTTTTTGCCGGTTTAGGTAAAAATGACCAGAAACTGTATATCGTAGCCAGTAAAAACCTAGTAATTGTAAGAATGGGAAATAAAGCAAAAAAAAGCAGACTTGGCCCCAGTAGTTTTGATAACCAATTATGGAATAAAATAAATAACCTTATAAACTAGCTCCTATCTTCAAATGGAATAACTGTCCCTTTTTCAAGATAATCTTTTAAACCTTTTAAAAGTATGGCCCAACAAAACGATGAATGTTTAAATTCATGATTAGCTTCCCGCCAATTGATATGGCTAAATTTCACCAATGTGCTACCTGTCTCCTCTTCTAAATCAAAACCAAAGGTTGTAGGGTTCCAATCCTCATCAGATATGGTCATTTTTAAATGAAATGATTTATTTGGCGCTACTTTAGAAACCTTACAAAACCAATTATATTGATCGGTAAAATTTAAGTTGTATTCTGTTCCTTGTTCAGGTTTTCCTGATGATTTTAAGGTCCACCAATTATCAAGATGTTTTGGCTGTGAAACGGCATGGAATACGTCTTCAGGCGATGTATTTATAACTAGGTTATGAAATATGGAAAAACTCATAATCGTAAATTTATGAAAATCATGAAATTCCTATATTGGCAGGAATTCTATTTAAAAAACGAATCTACAAATTCATATTTATTAAATACTTGCAAATCTTCAATACCTTCGCCTACTCCAATATATTTAACAGGAATTTGAAACTGATCAGAAATACCAATAACCACACCTCCTTTTGCAGTCCCATCTAATTTAGTCACAGCTAAAGATGTCACTTCTGTTGCTGCTGTAAACTGTTTGGCCTGTTCAAAAGCATTTTGTCCTGTAGAACCATCCAAAACCAATAACACATCATGTGGTGCATCTCCAATCACTTTTTGCATGACGCGCTTTACTTTAGTCAACTCATTCATGAGGTTAACTTTGTTATGCAATCTACCTGCAGTATCAATAATAATAACATCTGCATCTTGATTGACTCCTGACTGCAAGGCATCGAATGCTACTGATGCAGGGTCACTTCCCATATCTTGACGTATCATGGGTACATCTACCCGGTCTGCCCAAACCTGAAGTTGATCTATTGCAGCAGCTCTAAAAGTATCGGCTGCTCCAAGAACAACTTTTAACCCTTGTTTTTTAAATTGATATGCCAGCTTACCAATAGTCGTTGTTTTTCCAACACCATTCACACCTACTACCATTAAAACATATGGGGTCTTAGTCCCGTTTTCTTGTTTTGGCAAATCTGGAATGGTATAATCTGTTTCTTCTCCAGAATTGGTTTCACTTAATAAGGCGGCTATTTCTTCTCGTAAAATTTGATTTAACTCGTCTGTTCCAAGGTATTTATCCTTTGAAACACGCTCTTCAATACGTTCTATAACTTTAAGTGTGGTATTTACACCTACATCACTGGTTACTAAAACTTCTTCAAGGTTATCTAATACCTCGTCATCAACTTTAGATTTCCCAGCAACTGCTTTACTTAATTTGCCAAAAAAACTAGTCTTTGATTTTTCTAATCCTTTATCTAGGGTTTCTTTTTTTTCTGAGGAAAATATTTTTTTAAAAAAACTCATATTAACTATTGGT
Source organism: Alterotamlana spongicola (assembly GCF_035818475.1). NCBI lineage: Bacteria > Pseudomonadati > Bacteroidota > Flavobacteriia > Flavobacteriales > Flavobacteriaceae > Alterotamlana > Alterotamlana spongicola. Next base: position 2,292,067 of record NZ_JAYMGV010000001.1, on the reverse strand, counting down.
TCGTTGTTTAGTTTAATATTTTATTCGTGCGTTTGACGTTACTGTCTTTCTACTCCATTGGGTAAACTTATAAACTCTACCCTTACTGTAACATCTAAATATTTTTAGTCAATTTTCTTACCACAATTAATATCCTGCTATTATGGCAGAAAACGCTCAAATATAAAAATAAAAAAGCTGCTTTCACTTAGAAAGCAGCTTTTAATAATATCTTGAAACGAAACCTTTTATTTCTTTAAAAAGTCGTTAACCTGATCTGGACTCATTATAGATTCAACAAACATGTAAGCACCCGTTTTAGGAGACTTTACCATTTTAATTGCTTTTGTTAATCTTTTAGATCCTGTTTGTAATGATGCTACTGATTTCTTTGCCATGATCTATATATTTTTATAAATTACTTAATTTCTTTGTGAACTGTCATACGCTTAAGGATAGGATTAAACTTTTTAATCTCCATTCTATCTGGCGTGTTCTTTTTATTTTTTGTAGTAATATATCTTGAAGTTCCAGGTTGCCCAGATGCTTTGTGCTCTGTACACTCTAAGATTACTTGTATTCTGTTTCCTTTCTTTGCCATGTTTTATTCTTTTTAAATACAGCTATTATTTTAAAAACCCTTTAGATTTTGCCTCCTTAATTGCTGCAGATATACCTATTTTATTAATAGTTTTTAAAGCAGATGTAGAAACCTTTAAAGTTACCCACTTATCTTCCTCTGGAATGTAAAAACGCTTCTTTACTAAGTTCGCATTAAACTTGCGCTTAGTTCTATTTAATGCATGAGACACGTTGTTTCCAACCATGGCCTTCTTTCCTGTAAGTTCACAAACTCTTGACATTCTATATAACTTTAAATTCTTTGTTGCTTAAAATCGAGGTGCAAATATACAAATTCTTTATATTATGACAACCTAATTTTTATCAATTTTTAAAAATTTCTTTCAGAAGCATTTCCAGAGCCTTATTTACAGCTTTATTTATAACTTTTATTCTTGAGTTTCCAAAGTTAAATTCCTGAGAATAAACACCTGTTTGCGTAGCAATAGCAATAAAAACAGTTCCAACTTCTGCATCTGATTCTCCTTTTGTTGGTCCTGCGTTTCCTGTTGTGGCAATGGCATAATCAGATTGAAACAACTGCTGTGCATTTTTAGCCATAGCCTCAGCAACCTGGGAGCTTACTACCGAATAAGTATCTATATCTGATTTTAAAACTTTTAGAATATTGATTTTAGATTGGGTGGAATATGTTACAACTCCTCCTTTAAAATAAGTTGATGCTCCTGAATTTGCCGTAAAACTTTCTGCTACGGTTCCTCCTGTACAACTTTCAGCAATAGCTAATGTCTTACCTAATTTAGTAAGTTCCTTGGCTATTAATATTTCCACAGAACCTTCTTCCCCTTCTAAACCAGCGTACTCGTTTTTTATTAACGGAATAACCTTGTCTATTTGGTCCTGAACCTCTTTTTTAAGTTGCTTTTCATCAAAACCTTTAGTAGATAAGCGCAAACGCATTTTACCCAAATTGGGTAAGTATGCTAATTTAATATGTTTGGGTAATGCTTCTTCCCATGTTTCTATTCTCGCTGCCAGTGCACTCTCTCCTAAACCATATACAATCATGGTTTTATGAATAATAAACGGACAGTTATATTTACCTTTTAGCTTTGGAATAACCTGATATTCCATTAAAGCTTTCATTTCATATGGCACACCTGGTAAAGAAATAAATACTTTTTCTGCTTTTTCTATCCACATTCCGGGAGCAGTTCCCAGCCTATTCATCAGGGGTTTAGATTTAGAAGGAATTAAAGCCTGATCTCTGTTAACCTGTAACATTGTGGTCCTTACATGCTGCCTCCAAATGGCTTCTATGTTTTGAAGGACAGATTCATTTTTAACAAGCGTGTCATTAAAATACTCGGCAATCGTTTTTTTGGTAATATCGTCTTTTGTAGGCCCAAGCCCCCCAGTTAAAATTATAATGTCCACACGCTTCTCCGCATCTGCTAAAGCTTGCAGTATATGTTCCTTATCATCTTGAATAGAAGTGATTTGGTATACTGAAACTCCAATTTTATTAAGTTGTTTTGAAATAAATGCAGAATTAGTATCTACAACTTGCCCAATAAGAAGCTCGTCACCTATAGTGATGATTTCGGCCTGCATTACAAATTAAAATCTGATTTTATCTCTTCAGTTGCTTTATCAACAGCAGAAATAACAATTTCCAATTGAGAAGAAACATCTACATCCTGCTTTTCAAACTTTCCCCAATCCTGAACTTCTATTAACGTATCCAGCACACCTAATTCAAATAAATCAACCGTAGGCTTCATTTTATGAGCAGCCTGATAAGCATTAAAATAATCTCCATCAGCCACTGCTTTTTTAAGACGTTCTGCATCAACAGGAACTTCTTCTAAAAAAGCCGCTGCCAAAGCTGCAATGAAATCTTCATCGTTATCTGCTAATTCTCTTACTCTAAATAGTTTGTAATGCTGCTCCATTTTATTTTACTGTTATTGAAAACATTTCTTTGTCTTCTAAAAATCCATTTAGTTTATCATTTGCAATTACTTTGCCAACACCTGCTGGTGTGCCTGTAAATATAATATCTCCTATCTTTAAAGTAAAATATTTTGACACATATTCTATTAATTCATCAATTTTCCAAAGCATATGGCTTGTATTTCCATTTTGTACAATATTATCATTCTTTTTTAATGAAAAATGAATATTATTTACATTGTCAACCTCATCTTTAGAAATCCATTTACCTATTACAGCAGCTCCGTCAAATGACTTGGCCTTTTCCCAGGGTAACCCTTTAGCTTTTAATTGACTCTGTAAATCACGCGCAGTGAAATCTATTCCCAAGCCAATTTCACTGTAGTATTTATGAGTAAATTTTCTATCAATATATTTACCTACCCTATTGATTTTCACCAGAACTTCCACTTCATAATGTACATCATTGGAAAAATCAGGAATAAAAAAGGGCTGTTTTTTTAACAGAATTGCAGTATCCGGTTTTAAAAACACAACGGGGTCTGTTGGTTTTTCATTTTGTAATTCTTCAATATGTTCGGTATAATTCCTTCCTATACATATAAGTTTCATCTGCTTATTTTTTATTGTTTTTAAGTGTTTAATGAAACATCTTTGATAATCATTTCTGCTATATGGTTACTTCTTTGATTAGTGAATGTTATACCTGAAATTTTAGTTTTAGCATACCTCATCGGAGTAATCTTGTTAATAATCTTTGGTTATCAATACAGTTATGCAGTATTCAGTTTTTTAAATTTTCAACCTTCTAAGCAGCCAGTTCTATCCTAACTTATTATTAAAACTCCTTAGTTTTATTGCTGTTAATACTTTCTTTGTATATAGAGGAAAATCAGCATTCAACAACCATCCAAAATAACCCGGCTCTGTGTCCAATATTTCAGTAACCAATTTACCTTTATGTTTCCCAAAAGAAAAACACTCCTCTCCTTTTTTATTAAACGCTATAAAGCCTGCAAAATCTGCAAACTTTTTTCTTGAGCTAAACTCTGCCAAAAACTTTGTATTATTTTCCAGCTCATCGTATTTATCTACCTGGGCTTTTAAGACTTCATAAGTCGCTTTAGTATCGGCCTCAGCACTATGGGCATCTTCTAAATTTTGGTTACAATAAAATTTATATGCGGCACTTAAGGTACGTTTCTCCATTTTATGAAATATGGTCTGTACATCCACAGCTAAACGATTTTTCATATCAAAATCAACTTCTGCCCTTAACATTTCTTCAGCTAATAATGGAATATCAAACCGGTTTGAATTAAACCCTCCCAAGTCAGAATCTTTGATCATATTATAAATATCTTTGGCAATGACTTTAAACGTTGGTTCATTGGCTACTTTTTCATCAGTAATACCATGAATTGCGATTACTTCTTTTGGTATAGGCATTTCAGGGTTTACCAACCAGGTTTTACTTTCCTCTGTACCATTGGGATATACTTTTAAAACAGAAATCTCAACTATGCGATCTGAAGTAATATTTATTCCCGTTGTTTCTAAATCGAAAAAACAGATAGGTTTTGTTAAGTTTAATTTCATTCGTTTAATGGTTAATTTGCTTTTTAATGCCCGATATAATTCTACAAAAATAAAAAAACCCAACTGTTTAAAGGTGTTGGGTTTAATCTTTGATTATAAAGTTTTTTCTAAACCTCTCTATTTACATCCCAGGCTTCCAGATAATCCTTAACCGCTTTTACAAACATCCCCCCCAAAGCTCCATTTACTACACGGTGGTCATAAGAATGTGATAAGAACATTTTATAGCGAATACCTATAAAATCACCTTCAGGAGTTTCAATAACCGCTGGTACTTTTCTAATAGCTCCAAGCGCTAAAATTCCCACCTGTGGTTGGTTAATAATAGGTGTTCCCATAATACTGCCAAAAGAACCAACGTTAGTAACCGTGTATGTTCCTCCCTGAATTTCATCTGGTTTTAGTTGATTTAATCGTGCTCTGTTAGCCAGATCATTGACCTGTTTAGTCATTCCAACCAAATTAAGCTGGTCTGCATTTTTAATTACCGGTACAATTAGGTTTCCGTCTGGTAAAGCCGCAGCCATACCCAAATTGATATTTTTCTTTTTTACTATGGAATCACCTTGTATAGAAATATTCATCATAGGATAATCGCGAAGCGCTTTAGCAATAACCTCCATAAAAATTGGTGTGAATGTTAAATTTTCCCCTTCGCGCTTCATAAACCCATCTTTAACTTTCTTTCTCCAATTCCAGATGTTAGTTACATCAGCTTCAATAAAGCTTTGAACGTGTGCTGAAGTTTGAACAGACTCAACCATATGATTTGCAATCAATTTGCCCATTCTGGTCATTTCTATTATTTCGTCTTCTCCACTTGAAATCACGGGAGTTGAAATCTGCTTAGTTATTTTAGCAGGTTTTGCTTGTTCAACAGATGCTTCAACTTTTGTTCCTACGCTTTGCTGCTGTTTAGTTCCTCTATTTTGAATATAACTAAGAATATCATTCTTAGTTACCCGACCTTCTTTACCTGTACCTTGTATTCCATCTAGTTCTTGCTGCGTAATACCTTCTGCTTTAGCAATATTCTTTACCAAAGGTGAATAAAATCGGTCTCCTCCAGAAACCAATGGAGCAACCGTTTCTTTTGCTATTTCAATAGTTTGTACTACTTTTTCTACTGCTTTTTCTTCTACACCCGGAATTTCTACTTTATCATCTTCCTGACCTAAGTCATCATTGATATCAATATGCCCTTCTATCTCAATAATCGCTAATACCTGACCAACCTGCACCACATCATCTACATTAAAAAAGCGTTCTACCAAAACTCCATCAACCTCACTTGGCACCTCACTATCTACCTTATCTGTTGCTATTTCTAAAACAGGCTCATCCATTTCAATAGTATCTCCAACATCCTTTAACCATGATGTTATTGTTGCTTCTGCAACACTTTCACCCATCTTTGGTAATTTAAGCTCAAATTTTGCCATATCAATAATCTAATGCTTGTTTTTTAATTTTATTTTGCAAAAATAACTAAAAATCGACTAATATTTTGAATTATCCGTATTAATTAACGCTTTTTATTATTGCATATATCCAAGTACAAAGTTAACCGCTTTAGTTCATTACTTCAAATGAAATTGAGTTTTGTTTTAATTGATTTATCAATACCTCACTTGGGCAAACTATCAAATTTTGCTTTGATATCTTCATAAGAGGCAAATCATCAATATGATCAGTTATAAAAGTATCTATTTGCTCTACATCAAAATCTCTTAAATATTTCAAAACATTGTCTCGCTTTACCGTTTTGACATTGTCAAAACGGTCATTAAAGTTAAATTCTGGGAAATCTGTACTTATACAAATATCAAATTTTTCTATATTTGCAATAATGTTTGCATAACATGAAGGTGCCCCTGTTGCTAATATTCTTATAAAAAACCTTTCTTCCTTAATTATTGAAATATCTCGCTTTTTATTAGCTATTGAGCTAACAAACGTCTTATAATCAATATATTCAAGATCTTTTATTAAATATAAAACACGGTGTTTCATTTTTGCATGTGAAACAAAAACTCTGGAACATATGGCTAGGCATAATTTAAATACTATAATTAGTTTGAATTTTCCGATACAGCTTAAAATAAGGAATTTGAGAAAATAATGAAACGTGTTAATACTATATAAAGTATCGTCCAGATCAACTACTAAAACTCTATTTTTCAAAATCCTTTCCTTTATAATCTTTAGACCAGGGAAACCTGACTAAGGTTTTTTTGTAAATAAAATAATCCGGGTTAATAATAGAGTCTTCTATAGTCCATGAAATTACAGCCGTTTTAATTTGAGCATTTGGGAACAAATTACTCAAACTATTTTTAACAACAAACATAGTTTTTCCGGAATCAATAGCGTCATCAACTATTAAAACTGTATTTATTTCCTCATATTTTGTGTAATCAAATTGAAAATCAACAACCTGATCTTTCAAAATTTCTTTATTAATATGATTTATCGATTCTTCAACCCTTCTGGATTCAATTACCCTTAATCTATTTAAAATTGAATACGGCAATTTCTTTAACAAAAACTTAATAAAAAATGTGTTTTTAAGCCAATTTTCTCTTTGAAACTTAACATATTCACTTTTTACATTATTAAATTCATCTACCACAAAGCCACCTCCATGAAGCACACCAACTGTTAAGTCTGGTAGAAAATCTAATTTAGATCTCAATTCTCCACACTTTTCCTGAAAACCTTTAACATTTAGTGTTATAACCTCCATCTAATTTTTGAGAGAAGATTCAAACGGGATTCTATTTATTATACTTCTACCTAATGTGATCTCATCTGCATATTCTAATTCATCACCTACCGAAACCCCTCTGGCAATAGTAGAAGTTAATATTTTAAAACCCTGAATCTTTTTATAAATATAAAAATTGGTAGTATCCCCCTCCATTGTAGAACTCAAAGCAAAAATAAGCTCTTTAACTTTGCCCTCCTTTACTTTACCTACTAAAGACTCTATATTTAAATCGTGTGGCCCAATTCCATCTATTGGAGAAATTTTTCCGCCTAAAACATGATACAATCCTTTAAAAGAGCTAGTATTCTCAATAGCCATAACATCCCTTATATCTTCTACCACACAAATAATGTCTTCATTTCGGTTTGGATTAGAACAAATTTCACAAAGTTCTACATCACTAATATTGTGACATGATTTACAGAACTTTACATCTTGTCGCATACTCTGTAAAGCTTCAACCAAAGCTACTGTCTGATCTTTAGGCTGTTTTAACATATGCAAGACCAAACGTAGAGCTGTACGTTTACCAATACCCGGTAATTGCGACATTTCGTACACAGCTCGTTCTAACAATTTTGAAGAAAACTCCATAACGGCGAAAATACTATTTAGACATGAATTTCACTAATAAAATTACCATATGTTAAAGACACCTTTATTCCATTTGGTTTTTGGGTTTTATTATTTGTATTTTAACCACACAAAACTTTCCCCTATGACTGCCACACAAATCATGTTATTAATTATAACCTATTTTGTTGTTTTAATTTTAATATCCTATTTCACAGGTAAAGAAGATACTAATGATGCTTTTTTTAAAGCTAATAAATCAGCTCCATGGTATTTAGTGGCTTTTGGGATGATAGGCGCCTCACTTTCCGGAGTGACTTTTATTTCTGTACCCGGTGCCGTAGAGACTAAACAATTTGGATACCTCCAAGTCGTTTTTGGGTACTTTTTTGGTTATCTAGTTATTGCATATGTACTTTTACCTATTTATTACAAGCTCAATTTAACTTCCATATATACTTATTTAAAAGACAGATTTGGTACGATTAGCTATAAAACCGGATCTGTTGCATTTTTAATATCACGAGTTATTGGAGCTTCTTTCAGGCTGTTTTTGGTGGCTAAAGTATTGCAATTATTAATCTTTGATCAATACCATATTCCGTTTACCATTACAGTTATAATCACCATAGCATTAATTTGGTTATATACCTTTAAGGGAGGTATAAAAACAATCATTTATACAGATACATTACAAACACTTTTTATGCTTATTTCTGTAATAGTTACTATTGCTTTTCTTGCTTCTGCTTTAGATTTAAACAGTATATCAGAGATTTATATTAACGTAAAAGAAAATGCTTTAAGTAAAGTGTTTTTTCTTGACGATGTTAATGATGCTCAATATTTTATAAAAAGCTTTCTTGCCGGTATGTTTATAACCATTACAATGACAGGATTGGACCAAGACATGATGCAAAAAAACTTAACTTGTAAAAATTTAAAGGAAGCACAAAAAAACATGATTTCGTTCAGCGTGGTCTTAATATTTGTGAATATTCTATTTTTGGTTTTAGGCTTGCTTTTAACTCAATACGCAAACCAACATGGCATTACAGCAAAGAAGGACGATTTATTTCCAACCATAGCCATGCTGCCTGAAATTGGTATCTTAACTTCTGCATTTTTCTTATTAGGACTAATTGCGGCTGCATATTCCAGTGCGGATTCTGCTTTAACATCATTGACCACCTCGTTTTGCATTGATATTATTGAATTGGATAAAAAACCAAAGAAGGATCAAAAACGAATTAGAAAGCAAACACATATTTTTATTAGCCTATTATTGGTAGTTGTCATTATACTTTTTGAAGCCATTTTTAAGGATGTTTCTGTTATATGGGAGCTATTTAAAGCTGCAGGTTACACCTATGGCCCCTTATTAGGTCTCTTCGCTTTTGGAATATTTACTAAAACACAGCTTAAGGACAAATGGGTATGGGTCATTGCGCTAGTAGCTCCAGTAGTATCCTATTTTATTAATGAATATTCAGCAGACCTATTAAATGGTTACCAAATTGGTTTTGAAATATTAATTATAAATGGAATCTTAACCTTTTTAGGGCTAATACTGATTCGTAGAAAGCAAAACTAAAGTGCAGGCTTCTTCAAAAGAGATACTATACGTTTTTAAAATTTTATAAAGTTCTGAATTTTCAGTCCCCGGGTTAAAAATAACCCGTTCTGGTTTCAGTGAAATTATATAATTATAGTATTCTCGCTGCTTTTTGGGGCTTAGGTACAGTGTTATGGTTTCTATATCCTTATAAGGTAATAATTCGGTATCAATATCTATTCCCTCAACAATTCCTTTTTTTAAACCAAATGCTACAACCTCAATATCATTAGCAACCAATCGTTGAATTGCATAATTAGAATATCGGTTAGGCTTCAAAGACGCTCCAAGTACCAGTGTTTTTTTTCTCATATGTTAAAAAGGTGTTAACAGCTATCCAATATTGTAACAGAAACTCAAATATAACGTCTACAAATAAACATCAATCAAACTCAATTTAATGAAAAGAATACTCTTTTTGTGTCTTGTTTTATTTTCTATTTCAGGTACGCAAGCAAAAAACCCAGAACCAAAAGCTGACAAAACCGGTACTATATCAGGAAAAGTTTTAGACGCAAATTTAAGAGAACCCATACCTTACGTCAATGTAATAATAAAAAACGCTTCTGGCAAAACTTTAACGGGTGGTATCACTTTAGAGGATGGCACTTTTAGCATTGAGAAAGTTGAAGAAGGCAATGTTACAGTAAGTGTGCAATATATTGGTTACAAAACATTTAACAGGGACCTTAAAATAGGCAAAGGTAACTACAAAGTAAATTTGGGTAATATCTTCCTGGAAGAAGAAGCTGAGGGCTTAGACGAAGTTACTGTAGTTGCTGAAGTATCTACAATTCAACAAAAAGTAGACCGAAAAGTAATAACGGTTGGTAAAGACCTGACTACCGCCGGTGCTACTGCCAGTGATATTATGAATAACATTCCTTCTATTAATGTAGATCAACAAACAGGAAATATAAGTCTTCGTGGCAATGAAAATGTTAGAGTAATGGTTGATGGCAAGTTTACCAATGTACCCATTGCCCAATTGCTAAGACAAATCCCATCAACATCAATTAAACAAATTGAACTAATTACAAATCCTTCTGCCAAATACAATCCAGAAGGCATGAGCGGGATTATTAATATTAAGCTTCATAAAAATACACAAATTGGATTTAATGGGAATCTTAATCTTGGATTAACTAAAGAAGTATTTGCAAAATTCAATAGTTCTATTGATATGAATTACCGTAATGGAAAATTCAATTTTTATGGTAACTATGGCAACAATATTGGGAAGTACGATAACTTTGGTAACATTGTACGTCTTGACGATCAATCAAGACAGGATTTTAAATTTGGAAACAACAATAAATCTCATCTCTATAAAGTTGGTGTAGACTTTTATATGAATGATAAAAACACTATATCATTTTTCACCAATCAAAATATTTTTAACGGTAAAGGCTTTGGAAACACACTAATAAGCGACACAAACACTATAAATCAAGCTCAACTTTTTAATAATATTTCTGAGAATACCTCAAGTCAATATAATTTAGCATATAAGCATTATTTAAAAAAAGAAGATGAAACCTTAGATATTGAAATTGATCATAACGATTACAAGCAGGACGAAATTGCCAATTTTAACTTTGTTAATTTTTTATTCCCCCCTGATTATGTTGATAATGTTGATACAGAAAGAAGCAGAACCACTATTAATGTTGACTACGTTAACCCGTTAAATGATAAAACTAAAATTGAAGTAGGTTTAGAAACCAGGTTATTTAAATCTGATATTGGATATACCTCATCTGGCTTTTCTTTTGACGGTGATAACAATATAATACCAACACCGAGCACAGATTTTGAATATAAGAGAGATATTTATTCAGCATATTTCGCTTATCAAAAAACTCTAGATAAATGGAATTATCAAGTTGGTCTACGCGCTGAACAAGTGTTTGTAAATGCAGATGCCTTGAAAACTTTTGATGATAACAACACAGAGTTTTTACCTTTTGAAAATGAGTACTTTCAATTATACCCTTCTGCTTTTTTAACTTATAATCCTTCTGAAAAAAACACATATCAATTAAGTTTTAGCCGTCGTGTAGACCGCCCGGGAATAGGTCAAGTCAATCCTATTAGAGAGTGGAGTACTCCTAGAATCTCTTCTTTTGGAAACCCAAAATTAGTCCCTCAATTCACCAACTCTATAGAAACCAATTATACCAGACAACTAAAAAAAGGAAGCATTACAGCGGGCGTATTCTATAGAATTATTGAAGATAATATTAACCGGTATGTAAGAATAGACAGATCAGATATAAGCGCTGGAAATGCCATTCTATCATTTAATAATTTTGAAAACACAACTGCCTTCGGACTTGAATTATCATCAAATTATCGTCCAACAAAATGGTGGAGTTTAAATGGTAGCTTTGATTTGTATTCACAAACGCAAATAGGTATTACAGAAATTTTAAATACTACAGATTTAACAAATGCAACAGAAGCTAATATTGAAACTATAAGAACAGAAGTTGATAACGTTGTTTGGAATATTAGGTTGTTCAACAATTTTAAAGCCACAAAAAAGCTAAGCTTCTCACTGTTTGGAATGTACAGAGGAACAGAAAAAGGTATTCAGTTTACAAGAAAGCCTATGTATTTTGTCAATACAGGAATGCGTTACAGTTTCTTAGAAAACAACAGAGCTACTTTTAGTTTTAATTACAGTGATATTTTTAACACCATGCAATTTAAATTTGAAGCTGACACACCATACCCCGCTTTTGGTGATTTCAATTGGGAAAGCAACACCTGGAATATAGCCCTTTCTTACCGTTTTGGTGGTGGCAAGTATAGGTCTTTAAAAAGAAAAAGACGTGATAATAATGAAAAATCCGGAGGAGGAGGCTTCTTATAATAGAAGAATATATTTAGCAAAATTTGATAGCCTATTTATAATAATTGATGGTTAGTGTTATTTTAGGTTATTAAATAAGAACCCTCAAAGCAATATTGCTTTGAGGGTTCATTACTTAACAGTATTACTATTAATATGTTAAAGTTTTAAAGCTTCACAATATTTATGCTACTCTATCGTTTAACTAACTGTACTATCTAGCCAAAACGAATAAATAATTATTTTAGAGTTAGTCGTCTACACATATCAAAATTCGTAATCAAGATTAGTATACTTACAAAAACTCGAAATTAGTTTTCGAGTTTTTCCTTTATATGTTAAAAAAAGTTAAATTATTTACCTTAATGCAATAAATTTAAGAATGTTACGTCTAATATCTTAAGATTCTTCACATTAGTGTTAGTTGAAGTTGATTAATAGCTGGAAAAACCCAAAGCCTTTTAGCTTTGGGTTTTTTGTGTTTTATCATTAAAAATAGCTTAACTCCATTTAATAATAGCACTTGCCCAAGTAAATCCACTACCAAAAGCTGCTAATACAACATGGTTACCTGCTTTTATTTTCCCTTCTTCCCAAGCTTCTGTAAGTGCTATGATTACCGAAGCTGCAGTAGTATTACCATACTTCATTATATTATTAAATACCTGATCGTCCCTTAAGTCAAATTTCTTTTGAATAAATTGTGCTATCCTCAAATTGGCTTGGTGAGGAATTAACATATCAATGTCGTCTTTCTGTAATCCGTTTTTAATCAACCCCTCTATTATTACCTCACTAAAACGCACAACGGCATGTTTAAAAACAAAGGTTCCATCCATATATGGGAAATATGATATATCATCATCTCCAGCTTCAATAATCTCCGGTACCCAATGTGCTATACTTGGAGATTTTACAACCAATTTCTCAGCATACTTGCCCTCACTATGTAAATGTGTTGATAATATACCTTTACTTGTATCTTCTTCCCTTGACAACACGCATGCTCCTGCTCCATCCCCAAAAATCACAGACACCCCCCTGCCCCTTGTAGTTTTATCCAATCCGTTACTATGATATTCTGCTCCAATCACCAACACATTTTTATACATTCCTGTTTTTATGAACTGATCAGCAACTGATATCGCATAAACAAAACCCGAGCATTGGTTTCTCACATCAAGAGCACCTACAGTTGGCATATCTAACATATCTTGAATTTGTACACCACAACCTGGAAAATAATAATCGGGGCTAAGCGTTGCAAATACAATAAAATCAATATCATCTTTAGTCAAACCAGCACGTTCAATAGCAATTCTGGCTGCTTTGGCTCCCATAACTGCTGAGGTATCTTCTGTGCCTTCCTTAATCCATCTCCTTTCTTTTATCCCCGTTCGTTCTTGAATCCATTCATCATTAGTATCCATTAATTTAGATAAATCATCATTGGTTACCACATGTTCCGGCACGTATTTACCAAGGCCAATTATTTTTGAATTATACATAACTTAGTCCGTTTAGACTAACCAAAATACAAAATAATATGTTTAAATTCCAATAAATCAAATTTCACAGCCCAAACACTATTAACGAATAACTTTCGCTTTTCGAATTTATCATTTGTCATTAGAGTTTCCGTTTTACTTTCTTTAAAGAAATAAGTTGTGTCAGTTTGTCATATTTAAACAATTGGCATTTTTGTTGACTATTAGGAAAGCATAACAAGAAAAAATTAAAATTTTATATATCATGACAAAAGGAAACATTAATGTATCGGTAGAGAATATCTTTCCACTCATTAAAAAATTCTTATATAGCGATCACGAAATCTTTTTACGTGAACTTATTAGTAATGCAACAGATGCAACTTTAAAATTAAAACACTTAACTAATATTGGTGATGCCAAAATTGAATATGGCAATCCGCAAATTGAAGTCAAGGTAGATAAAGACAACAAAAAGTTGCATATCATTGATCAAGGCTTAGGTATGACAGCTGACGAGGTTGAGAAGTATATTAACCAAGTAGCATTTTCAGGAGCAGAAGAATTTTTAGATAAGTACAAAGACTCTGCTAAAGACGCTGGTATTATAGGGCATTTTGGTTTAGGTTTTTATTCAGCGTTTATGGTCGCTGAAAAAGTAGAAATCATTACAAAATCTTATAAAGATGAACCCGCTGCTCATTGGACTTGTGACGGATCACCTGAATTTACCTTAGAACCGGTTGAAAAAACAGAGAGAGGTACTGAGATTATTCTTCATATTGCTGAAGATTCAACCGAATTCCTTGAAGAATCTCGTATTCGTGAGTTATTAAATAAATACAATAAGTTTATGCCTATTCCGATTAAATTCGGAACTAAGGAAATAAACGATCCAGAACATGAACCTAAAACAACAAAAGATGAGGATGGAAAAGAAACCACTGAGCCTCATAGAAAAATAACTGTTGATGATATCATTAACAATCCTAGTCCAGCCTGGACAAAGCAGCCTGCAGACTTAAAAGATGAAGATTATGGTAACTTTTATAGAGAATTGTATCCAACGCAATTTGAAGAGCCATTATTCAATATTCACTTAAATGTAGATTATCCGTTCAACTTAACCGGGATTTTATATTTCCCAAAACTGTCGAACGATATGCAAATTCAAAAGGATAAAATTCAACTGTATCAAAACCAGGTTTTTGTTACTGATAATGTTGAAGGTATTGTTCCTGAGTTTTTAACCATGTTACGAGGTGTAATTGATTCGCCGGATATTCCTTTAAATGTATCTCGTTCTTACTTACAGGCTGATGGAGCGGTTAAAAAGATCTCTTCTTATATTACAAGAAAAGTAGCTGACAAATTAAAATCACTTTTTAATAACAACCGTGAAGATTTTGAAGCCAAGTGGAACGATATTAAAATTGTGATTGAATACGGTATGCTTTCAGAAGAAAAATTCTTTGAAAAAGCTGATGCGTTTACATTATACCCAACAGTTGATGGTAAATATTATACTTATGAAGAGCTCTTTAATAAAATTAAGGCAAAACAAACTGATAAAGATGATAAATTAATCATTCTTTATGCATCTGATAAAGATGCTCAACACAGCTACATTGAAGCGGCTAAAGCTAAAGATTATGAGGTGCTATTATTAGATTCTCCAATCGTATCTCACTTAATTCAAAAATTAGAGACTTCAAAGGAGAATATTTCTTTTGCACGTGTTGATGGTGATCATATTGATAATTTGATCAAGAAAGACGAAAACACCATTTCTAAATTAGACGAAGATCAAAAGAAAGCTTTGGATGAATTATTAAAAGAAGTCATTCCTTCTGATAAATTTATGGTACAACTTGAAGCTATGGATAGTAATGCATCACCATTTATTATCACCCAACCAGAATTTATGCGAAGAATGAAAGAAATGCAACAAACTGGCGGTGGCGGTATGTTTGGTATGGGCAACATGCCGGAAATGTACAATCTGGTAGTTAACACAAATTCTGAATTGGTTGGTGAAATCATTAACACTAAAACTAAAAAGAAACAAGAACGTTTGATTAATCAAAGTTTAGACTTAGCCAGATTATCTCAGGGCTTGCTTAAAGGTGAAGAGCTAACAAACTTCATTAAACGTAGTTATGAGATGATAAAATAGTAGTCCCGCTGAAAACATTCAGCATCCTACATATATTCAAACCACTTAGTTCGTTCTAAGTGGTTTTTTTATGGACTTTAATTAAAAAACTATACCTTAGATTGTTGTATACAAATAATCATCTATTGGCTATAATACAAATTAATATTAAAGATTTAATTTGTATTTTTATAAACAACCTTACTAATTTAACGCAAATGAATAACTTCACTACCCCCCCAGTTAAAAGCCTCATCTTTATTTTTTTATGTTTAATTCTATGTTTCAGCCCAGAACAAAGTTTTTCCCAGAGTGAAAACTCAATTGTAAAGGATAGCTTGTTTGATATTTCAAATCGCAAAATGCATTGGGATATGTCTTTTGCTTTTAAAACTCAGAACGTTTTTAGAGGGTTACTTCCAGCTAAGGCTCCTACCCTATCTACTAATGCAGGTGTTATTTGGAAAGATTGGATATTTGGTTTTTATGGTGGTGTTGATTTTGAGGGGCGTTATCAAGAAACAGATTTCCTCCTTATTTACAGGAGGCCAAGAATTAATTTTCATCTGGAATATTATTACAACTTTACAGAAGGAATTTCAGATATTCCTACGCCCAGTGGCTTGTTTGATTTTAATAAACAAACTACAAGAGGCTTACTGGATTTTATTGTAAATATTAAGTTAGATAAAGAAAAACGTTGGACTTTATCCTCATCAACCATTATATTTGGTCGTGATACCAATTTAGAAGAGCGCATAGTTGGTAATGAAATTATAACTGTAAGAACAGATCAACGCTATTCCCAATACCTTGAATTAAAGCATGCCTGGTTATGGGATGATAATAAAGTTGAAGCTCATTTTGGTGGAAATTTTAGCTGGCATGATTTAAGCGGCTCAACATTTTATGGAAAATCTGCAGGGATAAATAATATAGGCATTGCATTTACTAAAAAACTAGAGATCAATGATAAAGTAAAAGTACCGGTAAAAGCCAGTTTCTATCTCAATCCGCAAGCTGAAAAATCTTATTTAATCCTTACTGTTAACCTCATTCAATTGAGTAAAATCTAAACACTTACAAGTAGAGTGTTTCCGGTAAAACTTTAATTAAATACTTTGCAAATTAATGCATATCATTTCTACAAATACAGCAAAGCCAACCATTTTTACTTATAACGGGCAAGAAGTAACCACAGGTATTTATAAAATGCCAACCGACAGTCCTATTTTTTTAGGAAAAAAAGGTGTAAAAGATGATGAAGTAACAGACAAAAAAGTCCATGGTGGTGAATTTAAAGCCTGCTACTTATTTTCTATGGAGCAATACTCCTATTGGAAGCCCCTCTACCCTAATCTAAAATGGAACTGGGGTATGTTTGGTGAAAACCTGACTATTTCTGGTTTAGATGAAACTCAAATATGTATTGGAGATATTTATAAGGTGGGAGAAACCCTGATACAAATAACACAGCCCAGAGAACCTTGCTTTAAGTTTGGTGCAAAATTTGGAGACATGGGGGCTTTAAAACGCTTTATAGACCATGGGTTGTCCGGAACATACGTTCGTATTTTAGAAGAAGGCTTGGTAAAGGCAGGAGATATATTTGAGCTTAAACACAGAAAAGAAAATAGTTTAACCACAGCTAAACTGTTCAAGTTAATTTTTTCAAAAAATAAAGATCCCGAATTAATAAAAAGGGCTATTAACAACGACGCGCTTCCACAAAGGAAAAGAGATAAATTGGAATCTTTTTTAAAACACGTTTGATTTGGTTTATCATATCTTTGCTTTAAATTTATTTTAATGTCATTTAAAGATTTACACTTAAACAGACCTATTTTAAGAGCGATTGCTGAAGCTGGTTATGATAACCCTACATTAGTTCAAGAGAAAACTATTCCTCTTGTTTTAGCAAAAAAAGACATCATTGTTTCTGCTCAAACCGGCACTGGTAAAACTGCTGCTTTTGCACTTCCAATTCTTCAATCTTTATTTGACAGACAAGATGCCTCTAAAAAAGGCAAAACAATAAAAGCTTTAATTGTTAGCCCAACAAGAGAGTTAGCGCTTCAAATTGAAAATAATTTTAAAACTTACAGCACTTACACCAACTTAAGAACTACAGTGGTTTATGGCGGAATTTCTATAGAGCCCCAAAAAGATATGCTAAAAAAAGGGGTTGATATTTTAATTGCTACCCCAGGTAGGTTATTAGATTTACATAAACAGGATATTGCTAACTTAGATTATGTGGAAACCTTAGTTTTAGATGAGGCCGATTTAATGCTTGACATGGGATTTATTGATGATGTAAAAAAGATAGAGCGTCTATGTACCAGAGAAAAACAAGTCTTGTTGTTTTCTGCTACTATTCCATATAAAGTTGAACAATTAGCAAATTCTATTTTAAAAACTCCTGAACGTATTGAGGTTGCTCAAAATTCGTCAACTTCAAAAAACGTTAATCAATTATTATACTATGTTCCAAAACGGAATAAAATTGAGCTATGTTTACATGTGTTAAGAAATACCATAAAAGGAAATATTATCATATTTAGGCGTACTAAATTTGGCGTAGATAAACTTGAAAAAACGCTTTTAAAGAATGGTTATAACGCAGATAGCATTCACGGTGATAAAAGTCAAACTGCAAGACAAGAAGCTTTAAATAGATTTAAAAAAGGGGATGTAAACATTTTAATTGCTACTGATGTTGCTGCACGTGGCATTGATATTAATAATTTGGATGCTGTAATAAATTTTGATTTACCTAACATCCCAGAAACCTATGTACATAGAATAGGAAGAACCGCTAGAGCCGGGAAATTTGGGACGGCATATTCCTTTTGTTCTGCAGATGAAAAAAATTATATCAAAACCATTCAGCAACTTATTCAGTTTCAAATAGACATTATAGAAGACCATCCATACCCACTGGACCCTAAAGCAAAGCCTATTGTGCATAAATCTAAAAAAACAGGAAGCAAGCATAAAAAAGGTCGCAAAAGTCAAGCTTCTAAGAAGAAAAAGAAACGCTGGTATTAATACCCTTAAAATGACCGAAGCAGAAAAAATTGCTAACAAACTCAATATGCTCCCCCATCCTGAAGGCGGATATTATAAAGAGACCTATAGAAGTGACGGCGAAATAACACCTAATATTTTAGGAACGGATTTTACCGGAAAAAGGAATTATTCAACTTGTATTTATTTCCTGTTAACATCTGATACATTTTCAGCTTTCCACAGAATTAAGCAGGATGAAATTTGGCATTTTTATAAAGGAGCTCCAATAATGCTACATATCATTTCAGAAAAAGGAAATTACAGCAATGTAATTATTGGAAATGATCTGGAAAATAATGAATTCCCTCAATACATAGTAAAAGCCAAAAATTGGTTTGCAGCTGAAGTTATTGGAAACAGCACCTATAGTTTGTTGGGCTGTACAGTATCTCCCGGGTTTGATTTTAAAGATTTTGAATTAGCAGAAAGAGCAGCGTTAACCTCAAAATTTCCCGAACAAAAAACCATAATCGAAAAACTTACAAGAATAAACAACTAGATTTCATAACGTTGATTAAAATGATGTTTTAAAAACTGGACTTGTATGCATAACATTAATCCAAAAAGAACAATGGCGTATACAAATGTTTTAGACGTTGTAAAATTTGTTAGCACGTCCAATATTTTGTTGTTAGATAATATGCTAAAATCAACAAACTTAAAAACACCTGAAGGTTCCATCTCTATTCCTAAAAATACATATATCACCATTACTAAAAAGGCCGATAAGATAAAAAACCAACCTTTTTTAGAAATTAAAGGCTTATAAATTATATTACTACCGGTTTTAATTTGGGATATAACTGAATTGGTAAAATCAAAAGAGGGGCTTTCAATGGCACGATCTTTAATTACTTTCTTTATTAAATCATCTAAATATTTATCTTCTTTCTCTTTCATAATACTCAATTAATTCCGGTTCTAATTTACTTTTTAAAATATTAGCCAGCTTTTTTCTGCTTCTAAACAATTTCACTTTCACATTATTAGCAGTAAGTCCTACGGTTTTTGATAACTCTTCCAAAGATTGTTCCTCAAAATAATAAAGCGTTAATAAAAAACTATCATCTGAAGGCAATAATGCGATACAATCTTGTATAATCTTGGCACGTTCATTTTTTTCTAAGTCATCTAAGGCATTATCCATTGTTCTTACCTGATGTTCTGTAAACTCATCAATAGCAACATCCTTAATATACTTCTTATTCTTTTTTAACCGATCTAAACTGGTATTATAAGCAATTTTATAAATCCAGGTTGAAAATTTAGAATCTCCCTTAAATTTACTTAAGGATTTAAATGCTTTTATAAAAGCATCCTGGGATACTTCTTCAGCCTCTTCCCTGTTTTTAAGCATTCTTAAAGTTAGGGTAAAAACCAAATCTTTATAACGATCTACCAATACGGCAAAAGCATTGGTATTACCATTAATAACTTGGTTGATATAATGTTGATCGTTAGTGGTCATTTTATAAAGTAAGACGACAACCTCTCCTAATCGGTTACGTTTTTTTAAAAAAAATTTTAAAAAAGTGTAACCTAAATCAAAATGGTATCGTCATAAGTTATGAACACATTAAATTTAATCAATTAAAAACGAATTATTATGGAAGGAATATTAATACCAATTAGCTTATTCTTAGCTATTTTTGGAATAGTCTATCTTTATTTATCTACCAGAAACAAAGAACGCCTGGCACTAATAGAAAAAGGCGCAGATGCCAGCATTTTTATGAAAGGAAAAACCTATACCGCTCCAATATGGAAAGTTATCATTTTAAACCTTTCTTTATTGTTAATGGGCATTGGAATAGGTGTATTTATAGCTTCGTTTTTAGATGAATACACAACTTTAGGAGAAGCCGCTTATCCTGCAACTATTTTCTTTATGGCTGGTGTGGGCTTATTCGTTGGTTTTAATCTGACTAAAAATCTGGATAAAGAATAACCAAACAGTAAAACATCAATCAAAACAAAACTGCTTCTTGTAGGGAAGCAGTTTTATTGTATTAAAAAATCAAAATACGTATTTGGAAAAGGTTCTCCTCTTAACGTAAAATGCCACCATTCTTTAGGGTAATTTCTAAAGCCATGTTTTAGCATGATATCCTGGAGTAATTGCCGGTTTGCTTTTTGCTTATCAGTAATATGGTTAAAGTTTACCCAGGAAGCTTCTCCAAAAAAATCATAAGGACTTCCCATATCCAAAGGTTTACCGGTATTAGCATCAATAATAGTTAAATCTACCGTACTCCCCCTACTATGACCAGATTTACTCGCTATATACCCCTCCTTAAAAAGATTTCTTTTATTAACATCCGGATAAAATATCTGTTTATTGATGGTATCATTCAAATCTTTTGCCCACTTTATAAAATGATTAACTGCTCTTTGGGGTCTATAACCATCGTAAACCTTTAAACATAGATTTTGCTCTTGTAAATCTTCATGAACCAATTTTAGGGCCTTTACGGTTTCTAATGTTAATATCAATGTATTGGATTGATAGCCATCTACAGGCTTTCCTATAAAATTATTTAAAGAATAGTAACGTAATTCTACTTCCATATCCGGGATAATACGTTCCGCATAAATAAAACCATTGGGTAATTGTCCAAAAAGATTTGGGCATATTAGTAGAATAAAAAAAACGATACAATACTTCATAAAAGCTAGATTTATAGCTAATTTAGAAAATAAAAGTATATGCTTTTTGAAAGCCCTATAAATTTAAAACTAAAAGGAGCAGATGTTACTTACTATCCTCATTTTTTCAATCACATTGAAGCGGACTTATATTTTAGTGACTTATTAAGCAACATAAACTGGAGGCAAGATACTATAACTGTTTATGGAAAAACGTATTTACAGCCCCGGTTAACAGCTTATTTTGACAATAACAAAACCCCATACAAATACAGCAATATTATAATGCAACCAGATATATTTGATGGAACATTACTAAAAATAAAAAACACGGTTGAATCTAAGTTAAATATTAATTTCACGAGCTGTTTAGCTAACTTATATAGAGATGGAAACGACAGTAATGGCTGGCATGCAGATAATGAAAAAGAACTTGGAGAAACACCAATAATTGCCTCAGTTTCATTTGGAGCTGAACGTATATTTCATTTAAAACACAAAAAGGAGAACGGTTTAAAAACAAGGCTCACTTTGCAACATGGTAGCTTATTGCTCATGCAAGGTGAAACTCAGAAAAATTGGTTACATCAAATTCCAAAAACAAAAAAAAATATTGGAAAACGAATTAATTTAACTTTTAGAATTATAGCATAAAAAAACCGAGTTCCCTCAAACTCGGTTTCTTTTCAATTTGCTTTTTAATATTACGAAGCTAGATTTGGGGTTTCCACATCAACAACATAATGCAAATATTAATTAATTAATCCATTGAACTAAAAAGTGTGTTATTTAGTACACTTCAAATATACAATTGCGGATTATATTAAAACGATTAAATACACTTATATTCGATGAAATACATGTTTTTTTAACATTTTATGACCAAATAATGCATTTCATCGATAAAATACACATTCTGTGTGAAAGATTTTCAATATAAACTAGTCGCTATTTTAAAAAACAGATAAAAAAAACACCCTAAACAAGGGTGTTTTTTTACTAACTAACCAACCAAAAATATGAATTACAATTCAAAAGTTTAAAGTAACCACTCAATAAACTTATCTTGAATGTAACTACAAACATATTATCAATACTCGTGCCAAAGTCAAAAAAATGCTTTTTTTATTTTTTATATATTCGTCCCAAATAAACTAAAATCATGAATAACCAACCCCTGTTTACAGATGACACTATTGTTTTTGGACTATTAATGCTAGCTTTAGGCTTTGTTTTTTACACATCTTCTAGTTCAAGTCCGTTTTGGAAAAAATTCTATAAATATATTCCTGCTTTATTAATGGCTTATATGCTCCCTGGTGCGCTAACAACATTGGGGATTATTTCTCCGGAGTGGACTTCATTAAACACAACCGGTGAAGTTACAGAACATCATTCTCAAATATATTATATAGCCAGTAGGTTTTTATTACCGGCTGCTTTAGTACTCATGACATTGAGTATAGACCTTAAAGCCATTTATAATCTTGGCCCCAAAGCCTTAATTATGTTTTTAACCGGAACAGTTGGAGTTATCATAGGCGGACCTATTGCCATTTTATTAGTCTCTATAGTTTCTCCTGAAACGGTTGGTGGGGCTGGTCCGGATGCCGTATGGAGAGGGCTGGCAACATTAGCCGGGAGTTGGATTGGCGGAGGCGCCAATCAGGCTGCTATGTTAGAAATATACGGATACAATACTAATAACTATGCAGGAATGGTCATTGTAGATATTGTAGTAGCCAACATATGGATGGCTATTCTGCTTCTTGGTATAGGAAAATCTGAAAAAATTGATAAATGGCTAAAAGCAGATAATTCAGCTATAGAAGTTTTAAAAGAAAAGGTATCTACCTACGCTTCTAAAATATCTAGAAATCCAACACTTTCAGATTATATGATTATTTTGGGTATTGCTTTTTCTGTTGTTGGTTTATCTCATTTTGGTGCTAATAATATTTCAGAATTTTTAAAATCCAGTTTTGAAGTTGTTAAGGATAAATCTTCAGCAATGTCCTCATTTGGCTCTCAATTTTTCTGGATGATTACCATTGCTACTGTTACCGGAATATTGCTCTCCTTTACGAAACTAAGGCAATATGAAGGGGCTGGTGCCAGTAAATTAGGAAGTGTTTTTATCTATATTCTGGTTGCCAGCATAGGTATGAAAATGGATCTTACAAAAATCTCTGAAAACCCGGGATTGATCTTTGTTGGTTTAGTTTGGATGGCCATTCACGTAGGGTTACTATTTTTAATTGCAAAATTAATTAAGGCACCATACTTCTTTTTAGCTGTAGGAAGTAAGGCTAATATTGGAGGTGCTGCATCTGCTCCTGTTGTTGCTGCTGCCTTTCACCCTTCTTTAGCTACAGTAGGCGTATTACTTGCTGTTTTTGGATATGTGGTTGGTACTTACGGTGCCATGTTTTGTGCTGAGTTGATGAAAATTGCTTCAGGCGGTTAGTATTTAATCAATATTTATAAGATATTTGCCTCCATAATTTATAAAATTCAATGAAAAAAACGTATTTCCTACTTCTGGTTTTTCTAATATTGGCTTGTGCCAATAAACAAAGTGATTTAATTGTTAAAGCCAATATAGAAGGCTTAAAAAAAGGGACTGTATATCTTAAAAAAATCAAAGACACCTCCTTAGTTACAGTGGATTCCATAGAGGTTAATGGCAATTCTTCTATTATTGAGCTATATAGCGATTTAGATGAGCCTGAGATGTTCTACTTATATCTTGACAAGAATAGTACTGAAGAAGATAGGGTTTCATTTTTTGCAGATAAAGGAACTACAGAAATAAATACTACGCTTAAAAACTTTGTATTTGATGCTAAAATTAAAGGATCAAAACAACAAAAGGCCTTAGAAGATTATCAAAATGTAATTTCCAGAATAAAAAACAGAAATCTAGAATTGATAAAAGAAAGCTTTGAAGCTCAAAAAGCGGGAGACACTGTAAAACTAAACGCTGTTGAAAAAGAATCCAAAAGTCTTTTAAAAAGAAAGTATTTGTACACCGTAAATTTTGCACTTAATAATAAGGATAGCGAAGTTGCTCCCTATTTAGCACTTTCTGAAATTTATAATGCCAGAATTGATTTGCTGGATACTATAAATAAATCCTTATCTCCTGAAATTAAAGCCTCAAAATATGGAACTGAGTTAGACCGTTTCATTCAAGAGCGAAGTAAAGAAGAAAAGCAATAGTAAATTGCTCGTACCAAAATAAATATATTTAAGGTCTTTCAAATAAAATTGAAAGACCTTATTATTTTCTTGGAGTTTATCTAACCTTACTAAATTCTATATATCACAAAAAAAGCTTCACCTAAGGTGAAGCTTTTTGAGCCGATGGAGGGACTCGAACCCACGACCTGCTGATTACAAATCAGCTGCTCTAGCCAGCTGAGCTACATCGGCCTATTTAACGGGTGCAAATATAATCGCAAAATTATTATTTGCAAGCTGTCCGCTAAAAAAATTATCCAAGCTTATTAATTTTTTCAATTAAAGCTCTTCCCTTTTCTTCTAATTCTTTATTGATAGCCTTAAAATGTGCTTTAGGGTTTTCAACATTTTTAGCATTTACTTTTGCAATCAATTCGTCAAAGGCTTCAATAGCCTCATCAATAATTGCTTCACTTTCTTTTGTATCTTTATCTGTATTAGTATATTCCCATACATAAACTGCTTCAATAATGTCTCCTAAAACATAATTAATATCTTTTTTTAGATCTCTAACATTTGCCATAATTTCTTATTTATTTTGGTTACAAAACTACATATAAACTTCCAATAGCGTAGCCTTTTTAGTATTAATTTATAGTCTTTATTTACTCAATCAAAACTTTTTTACTGCCCAGAATAGGTTACAAAATTTCTGGGTGTTTCGTATAAGGTTATTTCAAGCTGCAAGGCTTCATCAATCTTTGGTTTAATCTTATTGTAAATGACAACGGCTATATTTTCGGCTGTTGGATTTAACTCCCTAAACTCAGCGACCTCAACATTCAAGTTTTTATGATCAAATGCATCTTCAACTTCTTGCTTTATAATAGCCTTTAAAACTTTCATATCAATAACATAACCTGTTTCTTTATCAATATCTCCAAAAACACTTACAATAAGCTCATAATTATGTCCATGAAAATTTGGGTTATTGCACTTCCCAAAAACAGCATCATTTTTCTCAAAATCCCAATCTTTTCTATACAATCTGTGGGCAGCATTAAAATGTGCTTTTCTACTTACCTTTATTTTCATGATTCAATATTTAAATGCTTATAGAATTTATCAAAAATTACTTTAAACCATGCTGTATAAACATCGGGGTTTTGAGACATATCAGCTTTTACATCTTCCAGAGACATCCATTTCCAGCTTGCAACTTCTTCAGGGTTTATTTCCGGTGCTCCATTATATTTACCCAATAAAATATAGTCTAATTCATGTTCTGTCAATCCATTATCAAATGGTGCTTTGTAAATAAAGGAAATAGATTCAATCAAATCTACTACAAACCCCATTTCTTCCTGTAAACGCCGCTTTCCTGCTTCAATATTAGTTTCGCCATCCCTTTGATGGCTACAACAGGTATTAGTCCAAAGTCCGGGTGAATGATATTTATCCAGAGCCCTCTGCTGTAACATCAACTCATTCTTATCATTAAAAATAAAAACTGAAAAGGCTCGATGTAATATTGCTTTTTCGTGGGCTTCTAACTTAGGCATTAAGCCTATTTGCTCATCTTTTTCGTTAACAAGAATAACTTTTTCTTCTTCCATAGTCTAACAAAAATACCAAGTAAATTTATAAAACACCTATTTCTAAATAGAAAAATAAAATGATACTATTTACATATATTTCTAATGAACTATAAATAGTATCTTTGCAACCCATTTGTACAAATATTCTATGAGTTTTTTAAAAGAAATACAACGAAGGCGAACGTTTGGTATCATTTCGCATCCGGATGCCGGTAAAACTACTTTAACTGAAAAATTACTACTTTTTGGGGGAGCTATTCAGGAAGCTGGAGCTGTAAAAAGTAATAAAATAAAAAAAGGAGCTACCAGTGACTTTATGGAAATTGAACGCCAACGTGGTATCTCAGTAGCGACTTCGGTATTAGCTTTTGAATATAATGGCATTAAAATTAATATTCTGGATACTCCTGGGCATAAGGATTTTGCTGAAGACACTTTTAGAACCCTCACTGCTGTTGATAGTGTAATTGTTGTAATTGATGTTGCTAAAGGTGTTGAGGAACAAACCAAAAAGCTGGTTGAAGTTTGTAGAATGCGTAATATACCTATGATAGTATTCATCAATAAAATGGATAGAGAAGGTAAAGATGCGTTTGATTTACTAGACGAAGTCGAGCAAAAGTTAGGGTTAAAAGTAACGCCTTTAAGTTTTCCTATTGGAATGGGTTATGATTTCAAAGGTATCTATAATATTTGGGAAAAAAATGTAAACTTATTTAGTGGTGATAGCAGAAAGGACATTGAAGAAACTGTAGAAATTTCAAATTTAGCATCACCAGAACTCAATAATTTGGTAGGAGAAGACTCTGCCAATACTTTAAGAGAAGAGATAGAGTTAGTTGAGGGGATTTACCCTACCTTTGATAAGGAAGATTATCTAAACGGAAATCTACAACCGGTGTTTTTTGGTTCTGCCTTAAATAATTTTGGTGTTAGAGAGTTGTTAGATTGCTTTGTGGAGATTGCTCCGAAACCTAGAGCCAAACAAAGTGAAGAGCGTTTGGTTAAGCCTGATGAACAAAAATTTAGCGGTTTTGTGTTTAAAATTCATGCAAATATGGATCCTAACCACAGAAAT
Source organism: Alterotamlana spongicola (assembly GCF_035818475.1). NCBI lineage: Bacteria > Pseudomonadati > Bacteroidota > Flavobacteriia > Flavobacteriales > Flavobacteriaceae > Alterotamlana > Alterotamlana spongicola. The sequence continues at coordinate 2,264,917 of NZ_JAYMGV010000001.1, read as the reverse complement.
CGTCTGGCTTTTATTAAAATTGTTTCTGGAGAGTTTAAAAGGAATTCGCCTTATTTACATGTCAGGCATAATAAAAAATTAAAATTCTCAAGCCCAAATGCATTTTTTGCTGAGAAGAAAGAAATTGTAGATATTTCATACCCAGGTGATATTGTTGGTTTACAAGATACAGGAACCTTTAAGATTGGTGATACACTAACTGAAGGTGAAATATTGAACTATAAAGGTATCCCCAGTTTTTCACCAGAACATTTTAGGTATATTAATAATGCTGATCCATTAAAATCTAAACAATTATATAAAGGTATTGACCAGCTTATGGATGAAGGTGTTGCCCAATTATTCACACTTGAGCTTAACGGGAGAAAACTAATTGGTACAGTAGGAGCTTTACAATATGAGGTTATACAATACAGGTTAGAGCATGAATATGGAGCTAAGTGTACTTATGAAAATTTAAACGTACACAAAGCGTGTTGGGTAGATCCTGGGAACTCAAATACCGATGAGTACAAAGAATTTGTAAGGGTAAAACAACGATTTTTGGCTAAAGACAAGCAGAATCAGTTAGTTTTCCTGGCCGATTCACCGTTTTCTTTACAAATGACTCAACAAAAATACCCTAACGTAAAACTGCATTTCACCTCAGAATTTGATTAAGCTCAAAATGTATTTTATTGAATTGATTATGCATATTTTTTGTTTTTCATCGAATTTTTCATACATTTAATCGATAAAAAAGTAATTTTACACAAGGAAAACCAAATTAATAACCCCAAATCTAATATCTCATGAAGACTAATGATAATGAATTTAGTAATGGAGAGATTACTGTAACCTATGATCCCACCACCTGTATTCTATCTGGGAAATGTGCTAAGGAATTGTCGGATGTTTTTTGCGATTCCATAATTCCCTGGATTAATTTAGAGTATGCTACCAACCAAGCTATTATTAAGCAAATAAAGCGTTGTCCGTCAGGAGCGTTAAAATATAGCTTAAACATTAAAAAGAAAGCATCTTAAAATAAAAAAGCCTTTGAAAATTATTTTCAAAGGCTTTTTTATTTATGCTTGACCAGCAGGCCCAAAATTCAATGGTATTGGTGGTTGTTCATAGTCTTTAATTTCACCATGAGCATTTTCAAATCTAGCAACATTATCTCCTAATGCCTTTAACAATCGCTTTGCATGTTGTGGTGTTAATATTATTCTTGATTTTACTTTATTTTTTGGAACCCCAGGCATAATGTTTACGAAGTCAACAACAAATTCTGAAACTGAATGATTTATTATTGCTAAATTAGAATAAGTGCCTTCGGCCACATTTTCATCAAGTTCTATGTTAATTTGACCTTGTTTTGGTTGATCTTTTTCGTCTGCCATAATTTAATATTTTAAATATAAAAAGCCTTCAAGTTTGTCACATGAAGGCTTTTGTTTTATAGATTCCTGCTTTACTCTTTGATACTCACCTCCAAAGTAAGGTATTCTTGAATCTTCGATTTCACAGGAAACAATTATTAATTATAATTTAACTCTTGTTTTACCTGCATCATTTCATCAAACTCTTCTTTAGAGCCCACAATGATATCGGTATAATTTCTCATACCTGTACCTGCCGGAATTCTATGTCCAACAATTACATTTTCTTTCAAGCCTTCTAAAGAATCAACTTTACCGGCTACGGCCGCTTCATTAAGTACTTTTGTTGTTTCCTGGAACGATGCCGCAGAAATAAACGACTTAGTCTGAAGTGATGCTCTGGTAATACCCTGAAGTATTGGTGTAGCAGTTGCCGGTTGTGCATCTCTAGCTACAACAAGTTGCTTATCCTCTCTACGTAAAATTGAATTCTCATCTCTTAAGTCGCGAGGTGTAACAATTTGTCCTGCTTTAAGGTTTTCAGAATCTCCTGCATCTTCAACCACTTTCTTTCCAAAAATATCATCATTTTCTTTAATGAAATCAGCTTTATGTGCCAATTGATCTTCTAAGAAAATAGTATCTCCAGAATCAATGATTCTAACTTTACGCATCATTTGTCTAACAACAACTTCAAAGTGCTTATCATTAATTTTCACCCCTTGTAAACGGTATACTTCCTGTACTTCATTTACCAAGTATTGTTGAACAGCTGAAGGTCCTTTAATATTTAAAATATCGTTTGGTGTAATAGAACCATCTGATAAAGGCATACCAGCTTTTACATAATCATTTTCCTGAACAAGAATTTGATTAGATAACTTCACTAAGTACTTCTTAATTTCACCTAGCTTAGATTCTATAATAATTTCACGATTACCTCGCTTAATTTTACCAAAAGAAACAACACCATCAATCTCACTTACAACTGCAGGGTTAGATGGGTTACGTGCTTCAAACAATTCTGTTACACGTGGAAGACCACCGGTAATATCACCTGCTTTTGCAGATTTTCTAGGAATCTTAACTAAGATCTTACCAACATTAATCTTCTCTCCATCATCAATCATCAAGTGTGCTCCAACCGGTAAGTTGTATGAACGGATGGTTTCTCCACTAGCATCTTCAATATGTAATGTTGGAATAAGCTTTTTATTTCTGGATTCAGATATTACTTTTTCCTGGAAACCGGTTTGTTCATCAATTTCTACCTGGTAAGTAACTCCTTGCTCAATATTTTCATACTTCACTTTACCAGCAAATTCTGAAATAATAACACCATTATATGGATCCCAAGTACAAACCACATCTCCTTTTGATAATTCCTGACCATTTTTAACAAAGATGGTAGAACCATAAGGAATGTTATTATTACTTAAAACAATACCTGTTTTCTTATCCGTAAGCTTAAGTTCAGAGGTTCTGGAAATAACAATATCAATTTCATTCCCATCACTATCCTTACCTTTTACCGTTTTTAGATCTTCAATTTCAGCTATACCGTCAAACTTAACGGCTAGCTTGTTATCTTCTGAAATGTTACCTGCAATACCACCTACGTGGAATGTACGTAATGTCAGCTGTGTACCAGGTTCTCCAATGGACTGTGCAGCAACTACACCAACTGCTTCTCCGCGCTGTACCATTTTTCCGGTAGCTAAGTTACGTCCGTAACACTTAGCACAAATTCCTTGTAAAGCTTCACAAGTTAATGCTGAACGCACTTCTAAAGTCTCTATTGGAGATTCTTGAATAGCTTTAGCAATATCATCTTCAATTAATTGACCGGCTGCAACTAACAACTCATCAGTTAACGGATTGTGTACATCATTTAAGGATACACGACCAACGATTCTCTCTTCTAAAGTTTCAACAACCTCATCATTTTTCTTTAGTGGCTCAACTTCAACACCTCTTAATGTACCACAATCTTCTGTATTGATAATAACATCTTGAGATACATCTACTAAACGACGTGTTAAGTAACCTGCATCAGCTGTTTTAAGAGCCGTATCCGCAAGACCTTTACGTGCACCGTGAGTAGAAATAAAGTATTCTAAAATTGAAAGTCCCTCTTTAAAGTTAGAAAGAATTGGGTTTTCAATAATCTCACCACCACCTGCATTAGATTTTTTAGGCTTCGCCATTAATCCACGCATACCTGTAAGCTGACGAATCTGTTCTTTAGATCCACGAGCTCCAGAATCAAGCATCATAAATACCGAGTTAAATCCTTGTTGATCTTCTCTAATACGTTTCATTGACAACTCGGTCAATTCAGCATTTGTAGAGGTCCAAATATCAATAACTTGGTTATAACGCTCATTATTAGTGATAAGTCCCATGTTATAGTTTCCGGTAATACCATCAACTAAACCATTAGCTTTATCAATCATTCCTTGCTTTTCCGGTGGAATAATAATATCTCCTAAACTGAATGATAATCCTCCCTGGAATGCAAATTTGAACCCTAAAGTTCTAATAGCATCTAAGAAATCTGCTGTTTCAGGAACAGAGGTTACTTTAAGGATATCACCAATAATATCTCTTAATGATTTTTTGGTTAATACCTGATTGATATATCCAGCTGCTTGAGGAACATGTTGGTTAAATAACACTCTACCAACAGTTGTTTCAACAATCATTTTATCAAGCTTACCATCTTCATTAATATCGATTGTACGAACTTTAATACCTGCATTCAGATCCACTCTTTTCTCGTTAAAAGCAATCTCTACTTCTTCCGGAGAATAAAAAGTTAATCCTTCACCTTTAATTGGTAATTCAGGTGTAGACTTACGTAGCTTAGTCATATAGTATAGACCAAGTACCATATCCTGAGACGGTACCGTTACTGGTGATCCGTTTGCCGGGTTTAAGATATTATGAGACGCTAACATTAATAGCTGACACTCTAAAATAGCTTCTGGCCCTAATGGTAAATGAACTGCCATCTGGTCACCATCAAAATCGGCATTAAATGCTGTACATACTAAGGGGTGTAATTGAATTGCTTTCCCCTCAATTAACTTTGGTTGGAAGGCTTGTATACCCAATCTATGCAGCGTAGGCGCACGGTTTAGTAATACCGGATGTCCTTTAAGAACATTTTCCAAGATATCCCAAACCACAGGCTCTCTTTTGTCTATAATTTTCTTTGCAGATTTTACCGTTTTAACAATACCTCTTTCAATTAATTTTCTAATTACAAAAGGTTTATATAATTCGGCTGCCATATTCTTTGGCAATCCACACTCATATAATTTTAATTCAGGTCCAACAACAATTACCGAACGTGCAGAATAATCAACACGCTTACCAAGTAAGTTTTGACGAAAACGCCCTTGTTTACCTTTAAGTGAATCTGATAACGATTTTAGCGGTCTGTTAGAATCTGTTTTTACAGCCGAAGACTTACGCGTGTTATCAAATAATGAATCTACAGACTCCTGAAGCATACGCTTTTCATTACGTAAGATTACTTCAGGTGCTTTAATTTCAACCAATCTTTTAAGACGATTGTTACGAATAATTACACGACGGTATAAATCATTTAAATCTGAGGTTGCAAAACGCCCACCATCTAACGGTACTAAAGGACGTAATTCTGGTGGAATAATTGGAATCACTTTCATGATCATCCACTCCGGTCTGTTCTCCCTGTTCTGATTTGATTCTCGTAAAGACTCAACTACTTGTAAACGCTTTAAAGCTTCTGTTTTACGCTGTTTAGACGTTTCCGTATTAGCTTTATGACGTAACTCATATGAAAGCGATTCTAAATCAATTCTTGCTAATAATTCAATCAAACACTCAGCACCCATTTTAGCTAAGAACTTATTAGGGTCTGTATCATCTAAGTATTGGTTGTCTTGAGGAAGCGCTTCTAAAATGTTTAAATACTCTTCTTCCGTAAGGAAATCCATTTTTTGTAATGGCTCTCCTTCTTCATTCTTAGCATTACCCGGTTGAATAACTACGTAACGTTCGTAGTAAATGATCATATCTAATTTCTTAGATGGTAATCCTAATAAGTATCCTATTTTATTTGGTAAAGAACGGAAATACCAGATATGAGCTACAGGAACAACTAAGTTGATATGCCCTACTCTATCACGACGTACTTTCTTTTCTGTTACTTCAACACCACAACGGTCACAAACAATACCCTTGTAACGAATTCTTTTATATTTACCACAAGCACACTCATAATCCTTTACAGGACCAAAAATACGCTCACAGAACAAACCATCACGTTCTGGTTTGTGAGTTCGATAATTGATAGTTTCTGGTTTTAAAACCTCACCTCTAGACTCTGCTAAAATAGACTCCGGTGATGCTAAACCAATTGAGATTTTATTAAATCTCTTAACTGCATTTTTATCTTGTTTTCTTGCCATAATATATGGTTGAAATGAATTTAATTAATTAACTACTCCTCTAATCTGATGTCTAATCCTAAACCTTTCAATTCGTGCATTAATACGTTGAAAGATTCTGGTAAACCTGGATCTGGCATTGGCTCACCTTTAACTATACTTTCGTAAGTTTTAGCTCTACCAATAACATCATCAGATTTTACAGTTAAGATCTCACGTAAGGTACTTGATGCGCCATATGCTTCAAGTGCCCATACTTCCATCTCACCAAAACGTTGACCACCAAATTGTGCTTTACCACCTAATGGTTGTTGCGTAATTAATGAGTAAGGTCCTATAGAACGCGCGTGCATTTTATCATCAACCATGTGCCCTAGTTTTAGCATGTAAATCACACCAACTGTTGCTGGTTGATCAAAACGCTGTCCTGTTCCTCCGTCATATAAGTACGTATGTCCGTATCTTGGAATTCCAGCCTCATCTGTTAAATCATTGATTTGATCAATATTAGCTCCATCAAAAATAGGCGTTGCATATTTACGGTCTAATTTTTGACCTGCCCATCCTAATACAGTTTCATAGATCTGTCCAATGTTCATACGAGATGGTACACCAAGTGGGTTTAATACAATATCAACCGGAGTTCCGTCTTCTAAGAACGGCATATCTTCCTGACGAACAATACGGGCAACAATACCTTTGTTACCATGACGTCCCGCCATTTTATCTCCTACCTTAAGCTTACGTTTCTTAGCTATATAAACTTTTGCTAATTTGATGATACCTGCAGGTAATTCATCACCAACGGAAATTGTAAACTTCTCACGACGAAGTGACCCTTGTAAGTCATTTTCTTTGATCTTGTAATTGTGAATTAAATCTGCAACCATTTGATTAGTATGCTCATCAGTAGTCCATTTACCTGAAACTAAATGTGCATAATCATCAACAGCATTTAACATTTTAAGTGTGAACTTTTTACCTTTTGGTAATACTTCTTCACCTAAATCATTAAAAATACCTTGAGCCGTTTTTCCATTTACAATGTTAAAAAGTTTTTCAACCAAAATTTCTTTTAAATCATCAAACTTTCTGTCATACTGAGCTTCCAATGCTAAGATATCATCTTTATCTTGAGCTCTTTTACGTTTATCTTTTACCGCTCTGGCAAATAGCTTCTTCTCTATTACAACACCATTTAATGAAGGTGATGCTTTTAAAGATGCATCTTTTACATCACCAGCTTTATCACCAAAGATAGCGCGTAATAATTTTTCTTCAGGAGTTGGGTCAGACTCTCCTTTTGGAGTAATCTTACCAATAAGAATATCACCGGGTTTAACTTCAGCACCAACGCGAATCATACCGTTTTCATCAAGGTCTTTTGTAGCCTCTTCTGAAACGTTAGGGATGTCGTTAGTTAATTCTTCGTTTCCTAATTTAGTATCTCTAACTTCAAGAGAATACTCATCAATATGAATAGATGTGAATATATCTTCACGTACAACTTTTTCTGAAATTACAATCGCATCTTCAAAGTTATATCCTTTCCAAGGCATAAAGGCTACTTTCATATTTCTACCAAGTGCCAATTCTCCTTGTTGCGTTGCATAACCTTCACATAAAACCTGGCCTTTAGTTACTTTATCTCCCTTAACTACAATAGGTTTAAGATTGATTGAAGTTCCTTGATTGGTTTTTCTGAACTTTACTAATTGGTATGTTTTAATATCACTATCAAAACTTACTTTAGCTTCATCTTCAGTACGGTCATATCTAATTTTAATCTCATTAGCATCAACATAAAGCACTTCTCCTGTACCTTCTGCATTAATCAATACTCTGGAATCTGAAGCTACCTGACGTTCTAAACCAGTACCAACAATTGGTGCATCCACTCTTAATAAAGGAACTGCCTGACGCATCATGTTAGATCCCATTAATGCACGGTTTGCATCATCATGTTCCAAGAATGGAATTAAAGATGCTGAAATAGATGAAATTTGATTCGGCGCAACATCAGTATAATTAACCTCCTTAGGATCAAGTACCGGGAAGTCTCCTTCCATTCTTGCAATTACCTTATCATGTAAAATCTTTCCTTCCTCATCAACCTGAACAGTTGCCTGAGCAATTAACTTCTCTTCTTCTTCCTCTGCACTTAAATAGGTAGGTACATTTTTAATATCTACCACACCATCAGTTACTTTTCTATATGGTGTTTCAATGAATCCCATTGAATTTACCTTAGCGTATACTGAAAGTGAAGAAATCAAACCAATGTTTGGTCCCTCAGGTGTTTCAATAGGGCATAAACGTCCGTAGTGAGTATAGTGAACATCACGAACCTCAAACCCTGCTCTTTCTCTTGATAAACCTCCAGGCCCAAGCGCTGATAAACGACGCTTATGCGTAATTTCAGCTAATGGATTGGTTTGATCCATAAATTGAGACAACTGGTTTGTTCCAAAAAATGAATTGATTACAGACGATAAGGTCTTGGCATTAATCAAATCAATTGGGGTAAATACCTCGTTATCACGAACATTCATACGCTCACGTATAGTACGTGCCATACGTGCTAAACCAACACCAAACTGCTGTGATAATTGCTCACCCACTGTACGCACACGACGGTTAGATAAGTGATCAATATCATCAATCTCTGCTTTAGAGTTGATAAGCTCAATTAAATATTTTATGATAGTAATGATATCTTCTTTTGTAAGCACTTGCTTATCCATTCCAATATCAAGTCCTAATTTCTTGTTCATTCTATAACGACCTACTTCTCCTAAAGAGTAACGTTGATCACTAAAGAATAATTTATCTATAATACCACGTGCTGTTTCCTCATCTGGCGGTTCTGCATTACGTAATTGTCTATAGATATGTTCAACCGCTTCTTTTTCAGAGTTTGTTGGATCTTTTTGAAGCGTATTGTGAATAATGGCATAATCGCCTTGCTCATTAGATTCTTTATGTAAAAGAATCGTTTTAACTTCTGCTTCAAGAATCTCTTCAATATTCTCTTTATCAAGAATGGTATCACGGTCTAATACAATCTCGTTACGTTCAATAGATACAACCTCTCCAGTATCTTCATCAACAAAATCTTCATGCCAGGTGTTAAGCACACGAGCCGCTAATTTTCTTCCTAAATATTTTTTTAATCCTGATTTTGAAACTTTAACCTCTTCGGCTAAGTCAAAAATCTCTAAGATATCTTTATCTCGTTCAAAACCAATAGCACGGAAAAGTGTTGTTACTGGTAACTTTTTCTTTCTATCAATGTAGGCATACATAACCTGATTGATATCAGTAGCAAACTCAATCCATGATCCTTTGAATGGAATAACTCTTGCCGAATATAATTTTGTTCCATTAGCATGGAAAGATTGGCCAAAGAAAACCCCTGGTGAACGGTGTAACTGAGATACTACAACGCGTTCTGCACCATTGATAACAAAAGTACCACTTGGTGTCATGTAAGGTATGGTTCCTAAGTACACATCTTGAACAATGGTTTCAAAATCCTCATGTTCAGGGTCTGTACAATATAATTTTAACCTTGCTTTTAGCGGAACGCTGTATGTAAGTCCTCTTTCAATACACTCTTCAATGGCATATCTTGGCGGATCTACGAAGTAATCTAAAAATTCTAAAACGAATTGATTACGAGAATCTGTAATTGGAAAGTTTTCCATGAAGGTATTATATAAACCTTCATCACCTCTTTCTTCAGATTTTGTTTCTAATTGGAAAAAATCCTGGAAGGATTTAATCTGAATATCCAAGAAATCTGGATATTCTGTTCTATTTACAATAGAGGAGAAATTTAATCTTTCAGCTTGTGTTGATAACATCAATGGACGGAATTTTGATTAAAAAATAATAACGACAGTGTTTTAAACACTGATAAAACAGCATGATTTATTCTACAAATCACTAACTGTTTTTTTTAATATTTTGGTATATGTTTATATACGCAAAATGGTCTAGATCTTATCCCGCCTTTAGCGGGACAGACCTAAACCTTTGTATTGTTGAGTAATTAAGCTTACTTAAGCTCAACCTCAGCTCCAGCCTCTTCTAAAGATGCTTTTAATGCTTCAGCTTCGTCTTTAGAAACTGCTTCTTTGATAGCACTTGGTGCTTCATCAACTAAACCTTTAGCTTCTTTCAATCCTAAACCAGTTAATTCTTTAACTAATTTTACAACTGCTAATTTAGAACCACCAGCTGCTTTTAAGATTACATCAAATTCAGTTTGAGCTTCACCAGCGTCATCTCCACCAGCAGCAGGACCAGCAACAGCAACTGCAGCAGCAGCAGCAGGCTCGATACCATACTCATCTTTTAATATAGTTGCTAACTCATTTACTTCTTTTACAGTAAGGTTAACTAATTGTTCTGCGAAATCTTTTAAATCTGCCATTTTTCTATCGTTTTAATCGTTTTTTAATAATAATATAATTGTAATAAAGTGCGTACTATTTTATACTATCCTTCTTTTTCAGATAGTGTTTTAATAAGTCCAGCTAATGTACCTCCACCTGATTTAAGCGCTGACACAACATTTTTAGCAGGAGACTGAAGTAATCCAACAATTTCTCCAAGTAACTCTTCCTTAGACTTGATATCTACTAACATGTCTAATTGTTCGTCACCAATGTAAACAGCTTCCTCAATAAAAGCACCTTTTAATAAAGGCTTTTCAGATTTTTTACGGAAGTTTTTAATTAATTTAGCTGGTGCATTACCTGTTTCAGAATACATCACAGATGTATTTCCCTTTAAAACTGAAGGAAGATCTCCAAACTCTCTATCTGAAGCTTCCATTGCTTTTTCAAGTAATGTATTTTTAACAACAGCCATTCTTACGTTTGCTTTAAATGCAGCACGACGTAAGTCTGAAGTAGTTCCTGCGTTTAATCCAGAAATATCTGTTAAATAGATATTTGCGTTATTAGCTAATTCTGCAGTTAACTCCTCAATTACTTGTGATTTTTCTTCTCTTGTCATAATAAAAGTTTTAACTTAATTAACCAACTTTAGGATCAACAGCAATACTTGGGCTCATTGTAGAAGACATAAAAATGCTCTTTACATAAATCCCTTTTGCAGTTGTTGGTTTTAATTTAATTAATGTTTGAATTAATTCATTTGCATTGCCTGCAATCTTATCAGCACTAAATGATGCTTTTCCTATAGCAGCGTGTACAATACCAGTTTTATCAACTTTAAAATCAATTTTACCGGCTTTTACTTCTGTTACAGCTTTAGCAACATCCATAGTTACCGTACCTGTTTTTGGGTTTGGCATTAAACCTCGAGGTCCTAATACACGACCTAAAGGTCCTAATTTACCCATTACACTTGGCATTGTAATAATAACATCAACATCTGTCCAGCCGCTTTTGATCTTATCAAGATACTCGTCTAAACCTACATAATCAGCACCGGCTTCTTTAGCCTCTGCTTCTTTGTCTGGTGTTACTAATGCTAATACTTTCATATCTTTACCAGTACCGTGTGGAAGTGAAACAACACCTCTTACCATTTGATTAGCTTTTCTAGGGTCAACTCCTAGACGAATCGCTAAATCAACGGATGCATCAAACTTTGTATTGGTAATTTCTTTAACTAGTGCAGATGCTTCATCTAATGAATACACCTTTCCTTTTTCAATTTTCGCTAAAGCCTCTTTTTGCTTTTTTGTTAATCTTGCCATTTTCTAATGCTTTAATAGATTAAGAAGGAAATTTTCCTGTTACGGTTATTCCCATCGATCTTGCAGTACCAGCAACCATTTTCATAGCAGATCCAATTTCAAATGCATTTAAATCTTGCATTTTGTCTTCTGCGATGGCTTTTACCTGATCCCACGTTACTTTAGCTACTTTTTTTCGGTTTGGTTCTCCTGAACCTTTTTTCACCTTGGCCGCTTCTAATAATTGTACTGCAGCTGGAGGAGTTTTGATCACAAAGTCAAATGACTTGTCTTTGTAAACAGAGATAACAACCGGTAATACTTTACCTTGTTTATCTTGGGTTCTAGCATTAAATTGCTTACAGAACTCCATGATGTTAACTCCAGCAGCACCTAAAGCGGGTCCAACCGGTGGCGATGGATTCGCAGCACCTCCCCGAACTTGTAACTTAACTACTTTACCTAATTCTTTTGCCATTTTTAATAATTTAGTTTGATACGCTTCTTATAGTTTGGAAGCAAAAGACCGTATCATTTATATAATGTAACAATTATTATACTTTTTCAACTTGCATATAACTCAACTCCAATGGCGTTTTTCTTCCAAAAATCTTAACCATCACTTCAAGCTTACGCTTTTCTTCATTTATTTTCTCAATAGTACCGTCAAATCCATTAAACGGACCATCAATAACCTTAACTGTTTCGCCTTTAGTGTAAGGTATAGCTACATTTGCTGATTCTTCTACCGCTAATTCATCAACCTTACCAAGCATTCTGTTAACTTCAGATTGCCTTAATGGCACAGGGTCTCCACCCTTTGTTTCCCCTAAAAACCCAATTACGTTAGTAACTGATCTTATAATATGAGGAACTTCACCTGTTAAATTAGCTTGGATCATAATATATCCCGGGAAAAACACTTTTTCTTTATGAATCTTTTTCCCATTTCTAATTTGGATCACACGTTCTGTAGGTACTAATACCTGATCAACATAATCCTGCATTCCTAACCGAGCAATTTCATTCTCAATATAGGTTTTGATTTTGTTCTCTTGACCACTTACAGCTCGAACAACATACCACTTTTTTTCACTCACTTCTGACATAAATCTTCTTTTTAACCGTTAATCCATTGAAAGTAAGTAGTAATAACTTTACTGAATACTGTATCCACACCCCAAATAGCAAGAGAAAATATAATTGAAAACACCGCAACTAAAACAGTTAAACTTTGTCCCTCTGCCCATGTAGGCCAGGTCACATTATTCTTTAGTTCACCAAATGATTCCTTTATATAATTTACTAATCCTGCCATTTTATTATTTTCTTTTAATATAAATTGAAATAGTATTCAATTTTATTCTTATTAAAAACTTTTTTGCACGGGTTGAGAGACTCGAACTCCCGACACCTGGTTTTGGAGACCAGTGCTCTACCAACTGAGCTAAACCCGTAAATATAAGTCAAGGTATTCCGAAAAACGGAATACCTTAGCTTACTATTTTTACTTAAACTATATTAGTCTAATATCTCAGTTACCTGACCTGCACCAACTGTTCTACCTCCTTCACGGATAGCGAAACGTAAACCTACGTTCATTGCAATTGGCTGAATTAACTCAACAGTAATAGTTAAGTTATCTCCAGGCATAACCATTTCAACACCATCAGGAAGCGCAATGTTTCCAGTTACGTCAGTTGTACGTACGTAAAACTGAGGACGGTAGTTATTATGGAATGGAGTGTGACGTCCACCTTCTTCTTTTTTCAAGATATAAACCTCAGCTTTGAAGTTTTTATGAGGTGTTACAGAACCTGGCTTAGTAATTACCATACCTCTTGAGATTTGAGTTTTCTCAATACCTCTTAATAAGATACCAGCATTATCACCAGCTTCACCTCTATCTAATATTTGACGGAACATCTCAATACCTGTAATTGTAGATGTTAATTTCTCAGCACCCATACCAATAATTTCAACTGGATCACCAGTCTGAGCAATACCAGTTTCGATACGACCTGTTGCAACCGTTCCTCTACCAGTAATTGAGAATACATCCTCAATAGGCATTAAGAAAGGCTTATCCATATCACGAACAGGCTCTTCAATCCAATCATCACATGCTTGCATTAATTCTAATACAGTATCTACCCATTTTTGCTCACCGTTAAGCGCACCTAAAGCAGAACCTGAAATAACAGGACCATTATCTCCATCATATTCATAGAAGTTTAATAAATCTCTAACTTCCATATCTACTAACTCTAAAAGCTCCTCGTCATCAACCATATCAACTTTGTTTAAGAAAACAACGATACGAGGAATACCTACCTGACGACCTAATAAGATATGCTCACGAGTTTGTGGCATTGGACCATCTGTAGCAGCAACCACTAAGATAGCACCATCCATTTGTGCAGCACCAGTTACCATGTTCTTTACGTAATCGGCGTGACCTGGACAGTCAACGTGTGCGTAGTGACGATTTGCTGTTTGATATTCAACGTGAGATGTATTAATTGTAATACCTCTTTCTTTCTCTTCTGGAGCGTTATCAATTTGATCGAAGTCTTTTGCTTCTGATAAACCTGCATCAGCTAATACTTTAGTAATAGCAGCAGTTAAAGTTGTTTTACCGTGATCTACATGTCCAATTGTACCAATATTTAAATGTGGTTTTGAACGATCGAAAGTTGCCTTTGCCATGTTTTTTAAATAATTTTAATCTTAGTTATAAATAATATTAGTGTGTTCTAAATTCTACTCTAATATAGAGCCAATGACGAGATTTGAACTCGTGACCTCTTCCTTACCAAGGAAACGCTCTACCCCTGAGCTACACCGGCGTAAAGTTTTTATTTCCTTTTCTCTCAAAAGCAATCTTTACAGATCACATTAAATTGAAAGAAGAGATTCCTGCCTTCGCAGGAATTTTAGAGCGGGAGACCGGGTTCGAACCGGCGACATTCAGCTTGGAAGGCTGACGCTCTACCAACTGAGCTACTCCCGCAATTTCTATAAACTTTCGCTTATAATTTAGGTTTTCAATATTTCAAAAATCTCATTCCAGTTCAATCTGGATTTGTGGGGAGAGCAGGATTCGAACCTGCGAAGACATAGTCAGCAGATTTACAGTCTGCCCTCGTTGGCCGCTTGAGTATCTCCCCGAGTCACTTTTAATTTAAATAAAAGCTTAAAAAAATCAAATTTTCAAAGAGCCGATGGAGGGACTCGAACCCACGACCTGCTGATTACAAATCAGCTGCTCTAGCCAGCTGAGCTACATCGGCATTTTTTACATTTTTTACGCATAAAAAAAGCCCGTTATTTCTAACGGACTGCAAATGTATAGATTTTTTATTTTATTCAAAACATTTTTAGAAAAATTTTATTATAAATGTGCTCTTAATTTTTCTTTTCGCTTTTTTAGCTGCCTTTCTAATGATGCAACTGCCATATCTGTACCTTCTTCAAATGTTTTACATTGTTTTTTTACAACAAAACTATCTCCTGGAACACTTACTTTAGCTTCAAAGATTTTATTCTCTTTATCACTGGTATTTTCAACCTTTAAAAAAACATCAGATTTAATTACTTTGTCATAAAACAAATCTAATTTATCCATACGCTTTTGAATAAAATCTATCAGTTTCTGGTCTGCATTAAAATTTACTGATTGCGTGTTTACCTTCATAATACTCTTTTTGGTTAGACAATAACTACAAATGCTATTTTTTACTTCTTGGATGTGCTTTAATATGTACTTTTTTAAGTTCGGCTATACTATTATGAGTATAAACCTGAGTGGCAGCCAAACTTGAATGTCCTAAAAGTTCTTTTACAGCATTTAAATCGGCACCTTGGTTTAACAAATGTGTAGCAAAAGAGTGCCTGAGAATATGCGGACTCTTTTTTACCTTTGAAGATGCCAAACTAAAATACTCATTTATTATTCTGTAAACAAGTGTTTCATATATTTTCATTCCTTTTTTCGTTAAAAATAAATATTCACCATCTAAAACACATTCAAGTTCCTTCCTCTTAATCAAATACTTACGTATTGAATCAATAACAGAATCTAATAACGGAACAATTCGTTCTTTATTTCTTTTACCTAAAACTTTTAAGGTCTTTGTATTTAAATCTAAACTGGTTAATTTAAGGTTTACAAGTTCTATTCTTCTTATTCCAGTAGAATAAAACAATTCTATAATTAACCTATCTCGAACATGCTCAAAGTCATCATCAAAGTTTAAATCATCCAGAACTGCCTTTATTTCTGTTTCTGAAAAAGGAATCTGAATTTTTTTATTGGTCTTTAAGGCTTTATGCTTTGTTAACGGATTAACCTCTATAGCTTCAATTTTTAAAAGAAATTTATAATAGGTGTTTAAAGCCGATATTTTTCTATTCACACTTCTGTTAGTCAATCCGCCTTCTACCAATAGTACTATCCAACTCCTAATTTGCGAATAGTTAACACCATCTATAGCTTCTTCTACCCCGTACTCTTCTTGAATAAAGTCAGAGAATGTTTCTAAATCATTTTGATAGGCTTTTACAGTTAATTCGGAATAGCCTTTTTCAAGCAATAAATAATCTGCAAATGATTTGAAAGACATATAAGTAGTTTGAAAGCTTAAAGTTAAAAGTAAAAAATAAAGTAGGCAACTTTTAAAACTTGTCAAATTATTTAAAGTAATACTTATAAAATAAAAAATCCCGCCTTAAGCGGGATTATATGATCTATGAAGTGCAATTATATATCTTCTGCATCTCGTAATAATTGTACATACTGTGCTTTTTGAATTTGAGCTCTACGTACAACAGAAGGTTTTTTAAATTCTTTTTGCTCTTGCAATTGACTCTTAATTGTTGTTTGAACAAATTTGCGCTTATAACGCTTTAACGCTCTATCTATATTTTCTCCTTCTTTAATTGGAATTATTAACATAGTGTCTTAACCTCCTCTCTTTTAGAATTTTCAGGCTGCAAATATAAAAATAATCTTGAATCCTGAATACTAGATTTCATTTTTTTAAGTAGCCGGCTTATATTCCTTCTTATCTATAATAACTTTAGAAAGTATTTCTCGAAGAATCTCTGAGGTTCCACCTCCTATTGGCCCCAATCTACTATCACGCAACAGCCTTGCCAATGGATAATCTTCCATATAACCATAGCCTCCTAAAAACTGTAGGCATTCATAAACAACCTCATCGGCCATCTTGGTAGATTTTAACTTAGCCATAGTTGCTTCTTTTACCACATATTTACCTTGATTTAACCTGTACGCTACTGAATAGTTAAATTGTTTACAGATCTCCATATCAGAATACAAGTCTACAAATTTATGTCTTAGAGCCTGGTACTTATTTAAAGGTTTCCCAAAAGTTGTTCTTTCAGACATATAGTTTAAGGCATATTCTAAAGCATATTCTGCCCTGGCGTGCGCATTAATCCCCATAACCAACCGTTCCAATGAAAAGTGTTGCATAATATATGCGAAACCTTGGTTTTCAACACCCAGCAAGTTATCTGTTGGAATTTTAACGTTATCAAAAGCAATTTCTGCAGTGTCTGAAGCTCTCCAACCCAGTTTATCTAATTTTGTAGCCGAAATACCCTCAGTATCTCTATCTACCACAAAGATGCTCAACCCTTTATTTCCTAATTCCGGATTAGTTTTTGCTGCTACTACCAGATAATCACTATAGATACCGTTAGTAATAAACGTTTTTGAACCATTAACCACATAATAGTCTCCTTCTTTTACTGCTGTTGTTCTCATACCCGCAACATCACTCCCTCCCGAAGGCTCCGTAATACATAAACATCCAATTTTTTCGCCTGAAATGCTTGGCGCTAAATAATGCTGTTTAATGTTCTCATCACCTTCTGCGTTAAGATGCGTCATTGCTAAATAAACATGCGCCCATATTGCTGCAGCAAAACCTCCTGAATTTATTTTTTGAAGCTCCTCTTGTAAAATAACCGTATAAAAAAGATCTAGATTTAGTCCGCCATAAGCTTCAGGGTAATTGATTCCAAAAAACCCCATTTCTCCAAATTTCTTCCAAATAAATCTATCTATTGTACCTGTTCTTTCCCATTCATCAATATGAGGTACAACTTCTTTCTTTAAAAAATCTTGAAGGCTTTTTCTAAAAAGGTTATGCTCTTCAGTGAAGTACATGCTATTCATCTAGTTTTCTTTTTCGAGGTGCAAATATAACTCAATTATCTTGATTTTGTTTATTGGAAAGTCTTTAACTTTTTTTAATTCTTCAACTGATTTATAGCCTTCTCTTAGTTTTCGTTGTTCAATAATTTCATACGCTAAATCATAATCTATATGCGGAATAGTAACTAAATAGTCTACTGTAGCAGAATTCAAATTGATTTTTTTAATGATCTTTGGAGTCTTAACTGTAAAATAGCTAGTAATATTATCAATAACCTTTGGTGTTAATCCATAAACATCTTGTAACTGTACATCTGCAATAAATCCTCCCGATTTATTTCTAAACTTTATAATTCTATCAGAAAGCACTTTACCTACTCCATTAATCCTTTGAAGTTGCCGGGCTGTAACTGTATTTAAATCTAATTTTTGAGAAAAAGGTTTTGACTTATTGTTTATAAAAGTATCAAAATTCGTTTTGCTATACGTATTAGCTAATCTTTCCGGGAACTTGAAATACGGGGAAATGACCTTCAAAAGTGAATCTGAAATCCTGGTAACCTCTTGAAATTGCTTTGCTGAATTTATCCATTTTTTTTGTTTCCTAAATTCTAACAGTCTGTCAATTTCTTCATTACTCATTCCTAAAACTGCACCTTTATAATCCGTTATATAGTTTGGATTAAATGGAAAGGTCTTGGTTTTACGTTTTTCTAGTTCAATTTCTTTTAAAGAATCTACTTCCCGGACGAATCTCGATAAGTCTTCTTTATTAACTTGAACATCCTTTGAAGAAAAGTCAATAAAAAAATAAATGCATTGAAATATAACTATAAGTATAAGTAATAAAAAAATCCCATTTCGTTGTGCTTTTGAAAACAAGAATTGGGATTTAAAACTCATTATTAGTCTTTATATATTATTTTTTAGCTCTGATAGCTTTTAGGTATT
Source organism: Alterotamlana spongicola (assembly GCF_035818475.1). NCBI lineage: Bacteria > Pseudomonadati > Bacteroidota > Flavobacteriia > Flavobacteriales > Flavobacteriaceae > Alterotamlana > Alterotamlana spongicola. The sequence goes on along the minus strand of NZ_JAYMGV010000001.1, from coordinate 2,246,263 downwards.
TATTCAATTCTCCCCTAACCTTAGGAAACAGAATAGCACATCCAATCAAATTTGGAACAGCCATGGCAAAAATCATAGCATCTGAAAAATCAGTCACCGCACCTAAGCTAACCGCGGAGCCTATTATAATAAATAAGCAGAATATGATTTTATATGAATAATCTGAAGCTTTAGATCTGCCAAATAAAAACATCCAGGATTGTAATCCGTAATAAGACCATGATAACATGGTAGACAGTGCAAATAGTACCACAGCTAAAGTCAACACATAAGGGAACCAAGGTATAACAGAGGCAAATGCCTTAGAGGTTGCTAAAACACCATCTGGTGCTTTTACACCATATTCCATAATACTTCCATCTCCATTTGTAATTATAATAACTAAAGCTGTCATAGTACACACTACTACAGTATCTATAAATGGTTCTAACAAAGCTACTAAACCTTCTGAAGCCGGAAACTTGGTTTTTACTGCTGAATGTGCAATAGCCGCAGAGCCAACACCAGCTTCATTTGAGAAAGCTGCTCTTTGAAAGCCTATGATTAAAACTCCTAAAATACCTCCGGTAATACCTTCTGCTTTAAAGGCTCCATCAAATATTTGTCCAAATGCAGAACCAATCAATCCAAAATTCGCTACTAAAATAATGACTGCAGCCACAAAATAAATCCCAACCATAAATGGCACTATTTTTTCAGTTATGCTACCAATTCTTTTTATACCTCCAATAATTACTATAGCTACCAAAGCTGCCATAACAATTCCAAAAATCACACCAGCTGAAGTAGAATTAGCTCCAATCATGGTATTGAATTGTTGAGCTGCCTGATTAGCCTGAAACATATTTCCACCTCCAAAAGAGCCTCCTACACACATAATAGCAAATACAACTGCCAATATTTTTCCTAAGGTACCTTTGCCAACATCTGCCAAGCCTTTTTTAAGATAATACATAGGACCTCCAAATACGGTTCCGTCCTCTCCTATATCTCTATACTTAACCCCCAATGTACATTCAACAAACTTTGAGGACATTCCCAGCAATCCAGCCAAAATCATCCAAAATGTTGCGCCTGGCCCTCCTAATGAAATTGCTATGGCAACTCCCGCAATATTCCCCAGGCCTACCGTACCTGATAAAGCTGCTGTTAACGCCTGAAAATGCGACACTTCTCCTTCTTTCCCTTCTATAGCAATGGTATCAACAATATCACCGTCAACAACATTTACCATAGCTTTGGGCTCAACCTCATGATGATCTACATCATCATACTTACCTCTTACAATATTTATAGATACCGGAAATAATCTAATATTAACTAATTTAAAAAGGATAGTAAATAATAACCCCGCAGACAAAAGCATAATAATTACAATTGGCATTCCAACGTCTTCAGTAAACTGAACCGGATAGAACACAATGGCTCCCCAGGCATCTGAAATTGGCTTAAAGGCTTCATTGAATCTTTCATCCATACCTTTTTCGGTTGCTTCTTGAGCAAAGGTTAAAAATGGTATTATTAACGTATAAATTGAAAGAAGGTATTTCTTCATAAGATTAAATTTTATTAAAAAATTATAATTAAAAATCAGCAATATGATAAAAAAAAATGATTTTTTAAAACTATAGCTGTTAAAATAGAAAAGGTGCTAATCTATATTATATGCTGTATTTAATACCTCTATTTGTTCTGGTCTACCCAAAACAATAATCCTGGAATTAGTCTCCAATTCCATTTCGGGGTCTGGATTTACCATATATTCTCCATGACTATCTTTATAACCAATTACAGTACATCCCGTTTTTTTTCTGAGATCCAAATCCTTAATAGTTCTGGCTTTTTTAGAATTATATAGTTTTTCTACAGCAACTTCTTCTATATTAATATCAGATTTACCAACAATAGATAAATTATCTATAAATTCCATTAATCCAGGAACTACAACCAGAGATGCCATATGATCTCCACCTATTTTATCAGGTAAGATTACATTATTTGCTCCGGCAAATTTTAGTTTATCATATGAGGATTCATTTGACGCACGACTTATAATATTTATTTTACTGTTTATTTGCCTTGCAGAAAGCACAACAAATAAGTTATCGGCATCATTTGGAAGTGCTGAAATAAAACACGCAGCACGATCAACTCCTGCTATCATCAAAGTTTCATCTTCATTGGCATTTCCAATAACATAAGGGACTCCATCTATTTGTAAGCGTCCTTCCACCTCCTTATCTTTTTCTATAACAACAAATTGCTTTTGGTAAGCCATAAGTTTTCTGGCAGCCTGCTTTCCATTTCTGCCATAACCACAAATAACGATGTGGTTTTTAAAACTATCTATCATTTTTTGCATCTTTTTGTGTTTTAATTCTTCAACATCGTTTTTACTTAAAATATATTCGGTAATTACAGAAAGTGCATACCCCACAATAACTACACTTGCCAAGATTAAGAATATGGTAAATATTTTAGATTCGTTGTCAAGCGGAACTACCTCACTAAACCCTACGGTTGTCATAGTTATGACTGTCATGTACAGGGCATCAATCCAATTATATTCTGAAATGGTCATATAACCTACTACTCCTATCATTACAATAAATATGATAAGAAATATGGCTGTATATATTTTAGTTCTAAAAAACCTTGAAAGTGGATTCATAAATTATAAATCAAATACTGATGTGCGTTTTGTATAAATCAAATCTTTAATTCTTATCCAAAATGCTAAAAATAAATACAATGCAAAGCCAAACCCAACGGTCACAAAAGTTAAGTACATAAAAGATGTCCGTACTACCTTTGCTCTTATGCCAAACCTATCGGCTATACGTTGACAAACATAGTAGCCGTGTTTTTGAAAAAATAATAGTGGCTTGTAAATTATATTCATGCTGCAATTTAAGATATAGTTTAGTGGTTTAAAAGTTTATTTATTTAAAAGTTGATTCCCTATAGCACATTTTAAACATCCGTTTTTATCACAATACTCTGCTTTAAGCTGCAGTAAAGCCTGTGATTCCATAGATGAGTTTGATATCTTTTTTAAATTATTAAAGGCATTCAAAATACTATTCTTTTCTGATTGGATTTGAATTGCAATTTTAACAATGGCCGAATCTGCCTCCTCACCGTGTTGCTTAGCGTATGCAAACTTAATTGGAAGAACTGTATTGATAAGTAATAAATCTATAAAGGATTTAGTAATTCTTTTTATTGAAGGTCTTGATTCCTTTTGAAAAGTGTAATGTGTTTTCCAAAAGTTGGAACTTGTCACTTTAAATAATTCATAAAAATGGTCTATTCGGTTTGAATCAATCACTTTTGAAAATAAACTTTGATGTATATGGTATAAGTTTGCTAATTGAGACAATCTGATAGTTGGAAAGTTTGGTGGTCTTAGCCTGAAAAACTGCACTGGCAATACCTTATGATTTTCCAGTCTAAACTTTTGTTTCAAAAATTGATATTCTTTTGTTAAACTTATATAATAAGGGGCTTCTGTTTTACTTTCAAGTAAACCGGATTGACCTATTAATAGAGCTTCCAAAGTTTGTAAATTAGATTGTGTTTTTCTTATCACTGAAAAATCTATAGATTGAGCTAAGCTAAAAAAAGAATCTCCATTAACCTTTAATCCAAAACTCTTAGCCAGCATTTTAAACAATACGGCTTCCCAATCGTTTTTTGACTGTTGTAGAAGTAATTCTATGGTTTTAGACTTCCTTTCTAATCGTTCAAAATACAAACGCTCTAACCAATTCTTTAAAGTAAATTCATCTATAGATGCAAATTCAGTTTCACAATTGATCCATTTACTTTGTTTAGAAAATAGATTTTCATAATTATTTAAAATATCAGGGATTACATAATCCTTCAACTGCAAAGTAGGTACAGGTGTATTGTCTTTTCTAAACACTTCGGTATCATGTTCCCAAACCACATGTAAAATTACATTATCATAGGCCTTATCTTTTTCATGACCATGGGAATACCAATCAAATGACTTTAAATGAATTTCTACATTACCTGCCCAAAATTGTTCTCCTATCTTTAGTTGTGCATTAAAAAAATCAGGACCTGAGTTAAAATTATGTTGACCAACCGAAGTTATCATTATATCCTCCCCCTCAGTAGTTCTTAAATTTTGAATTTGAAATTTTTTATACTTCCAGATGTAATGTAAAAAATCTTCTTGCATGCTTCTAAAATAAAAAAATAAGCAGAAGTTTAAAGAAAGTTATATTCAAATTAAAAACATATGCCATGAAATTAAAAACATATCATATTACTCAAGCAAGGGTCTAAGCTTAACTTTGCACTATAACTAATCATGAAAAATTTAAACTAAAATCATTATGAAACAATTAGTATTATTAATCTTCGCCTTATTTTTGACTATATCTGTAAATGCTCAAGAAAAAAAGACTTTTGAAGGTGCTGTGGCCCATGCCGAATTAAGTAAAGAAGAAACTACCAAGGTGATAGCTATCAATAAAGAGAAAATTACAGCTATAAGGGTGGTTAGAAAAAAGAAACTGGACAAAGAAACCGAAAAGACTGAAATTAAAGCTCTAAAACAAGAATCCAATAAAAAAATCAAAGCTATAATTGGCAAAGAAAAGTTTAAAATTATGCAGTCTTACTGGAAAAAGTAAATAGTTTATATATATAAATTATGAAAGAGAAACTTGAACCAGTTTCTCTTTTTTTTATTATACGTTATGTATATTTATATAATCAACTGACATTTTTTAAAAGACTATATGGAAGAACTCACACTTACAACGCCGGCGCTTTTATTTTCTGCCATCTCGTTAATCATGTTGGCATATACCAATAGATTTTTAGCCTATGCTGCCGTAATTAGAAATTTGCATGACAAATATCTTCAGAAAAAGGATGAGCGATTAATTAAACAAATAAAGAATATTAAACAAAGACTTTATCTCACCCGCTCTATGCAAATTGTCGGTATTAGTAGTTTACTACTTTGTGTACTAACCATGTTTTTGATATACATAGAACAACATGTTATAGCCATTTGGGTATTTGGTATTGCTTTAGTTTTACTAATTGTATCTCTGGCGCTTTTAATCAAGGAAATACAAATCTCTGTAAAAGCTCTTGAACATCATATTAGCGATATTGAAAATGGTTAGATTTGTTTTTATTTTATTTTATTTTAAAATCGTGTGCTCGAGAAGTTTCGGTTCCACTCTGATAATCTTCTCCTTATCTTCGACAAAAGTTTCATAAGCTTCAATAATCTCCTGAAATACCCCCCTTACTCTATCATTGTTTTTCAGAGTTGCAGTTGCCTCAAAGATATTCCCTTTCTCTCACTTAAGTATTAAGGAAATTCCTAAATACCATTTTTGCAATTCTAACTTGGTATCGTGAAAAATTGTACCAAACTATTACTAAATAAGAGGTATTGCAAATATTGCCATAGTAGTGTGGTTTTTCTTTTAATAGCGTATATTTTTTGATTTACAATTTAAGGACAAGTTGGTTTACTGTTCCTTCTTAGTCATTCTAAAAATTCAATGCATTTTTCTATATGTCGGAAATTCTTTGTAAATTTGAACAAGATACATAACCCTATATATTTATATGTGATTTTAAACGCATATAAATATATGGGGTTATTTTTTTTAAAATATTTCAACCTTTAAATCTACCTATATGACAAAAACCTACCTCTACAACTACAAAATATTTTGTAGTTGCTTTTTACTAAGTCTAATAACTACAATAACATGGAGTCAAACCCCTCCGATGAGTTATAGTTTAAATCCATACTCTGGTTCCTGGACTTCGGCCGAAGCAGGGCATTTATTAAGGCGGGCACTGTATGGTCCAACATATGCTCAACTTCAGGATGCCGTGACAAACGGAATAGATGCCACTGTTGACGATCTATTGGTTTTAACTCTAGCACCAAACCCTCCATTAAGCTATCATCCAAAGGAAAATGTTGCCGCTTTTGGAACATCTTGGGTGACTTCTGTATACTCTACGCCTCTAGGTAAAATAGATGCTGCCAGAGAAAGATCTTTAGATGCCTGGTTGATCCAAAATAATTTTGAATTGAATTCTACCATAACTCAAAAAATGATCATGTTTTGGCACAATCATTTTGCGGTAGAAGACACCAAAGACTCCAGGGCAAATTACAATTATTATGAATTACTGAGAACACACGCCCTTGGAAATTTCAAGACATTAGTTAAAGAGATGACCATTGATCCTGCAATGCTTGTATTCTTAAACGGGAAAGACAACGTTGCATCTGATCCCAATGAAAACTACGCAAGAGAATTACTGGAATTGTATTCTATTGGTAAAGGCCACGAAATAGGTAACGACGACTTTAGTACATATACAGAAGTTGATGTGACTGAAGGTGCAAGGATTTTAACAGGATATTCTATAGAAGGGTGGAGAAGCACTGTCATCACATCTCCATATGCAATCTTTACTGAGGCAGATCATGATATGGGCTCAAAGACATTATCCTATCATTTTAACGCTGCAACAATTTCTCCCAATGGACAGACAGAATATGAAGATTATATTGATGTTATTTTTGCTCAACCTGATTTTGCCAATTTTATCTGCGAAAGTATTTATCACTTCTTTGTAAATAATGATATCACAAATGGTGTAAAAACACAGGTTATTCCTGAAATGGCAAAAACACTTACAAACAACAATTTTGAGATTCTTCCGGTGATGAAACAACTTTTGAAAAGTGAACACTTTTATGATGCTGCCTTACGTGGTTGTTTGATCAAAAGTCCTATGGATTACGTTATTGGAATCTATAACTCTACAGATTCAAAAGCTAATTTTGATGTTGAGTCTGATTACCGGTTGTATTATAATGTCTACAAGGAACTCCGCGATATTCTAGGGATGAACCTTTCCGGACCACCAAGTGTTGCTGGATGGCCTGCTTACTATGAAGCACCTAACTTCTCACGTCTTTGGGTAGGAGCTGTTCACCTTAAGGGAAGATCTCAATTTATTGACACTCGAATAGCCAGCGGTAGTTTTTCTGCTTCTACAGGGAAATCACTGGTCGTTGATTTTGTTGGCCTTTTAAACAGTTTGCCCAATCCATCAAACGCAAACTCTGTGATTGACGCTCTGGAAGAATTGTACATGCCAACTCCATTAAACAATACCGATAAACTAGCGCTTAAAAATATTTTAACAGACGATTTACCCAACTTTGAGTGGACAGATTTATACAATAATTATCTGCTAGATCCCACAGCAAATTATACGCAAGTTAGAAATCAGATGCGTGCAACACTAGGAGCGCTATATAAATTATACATGTTTCATACTTTTTAATTATGGATAGAAGAAAATTTTTACTAAAAGGAAGCTTGTCTCTTTGTGCAATGGGCTTGAGTGCTAATGCATTCTCGCATTTACTAAAAGCACCTAGCTTCATGAAAACAAAAACGGCAGCTGAAGATCGCATTCTGATTTTATTACGAATGGGAGGAGGAAATGATAGTTTAAACACTGTTATTCCTTTGGATCAATATGCCAATTTAACGATACAAAGACCAAATCTCATTATTCCAGAATCAAACCTGATCTCTTTATCAGGAACAAATCTGGCACTACATCCTAAAATGTCAGGAATGGCAAATATGTTTGAAGATGGAGATTTATCAATCATTCAAGGAGTCGCTGCTCCAACAGGTAGATCTCACTTTAGAGCAACAAAGGTTTGGCACACTGGAATTATTGATGTGAATCACCCTCAGAAGGATGCAGGCTGGTTGGGGCGCGCTTTAGATACGCAGTATCCAAACTTTCCGGAAAACTACCCAAACAGTAATTACGAAGATCCTTTCGCAATTGCCATTCAAAATCGCCCAACGCCAACGTGTGAAGGACATGAAGGAAACTTTTCTTTTCCAATTGTCAAGCCAAATAATGTAACAAATATTATAGGAGGAACATCTCAAGGTGTACCACTTTCATACAATGCAGATCATCTTAAATTTTTAGGTATTGTTGGCGCTCATTCTAATGGCTACCTTAAACGAATTCAAAATGCTACAAACTCCGGAAATTCTATTTCTCAAAATTACGGTACAGATCAGCTCTCCACAGCCTTCAAAAATGTAGCAAGAATGATTTCAGGAGGATTGAAAACCAAAATTTACTATATTAATAGCGGTGGATTTGACACTCATGGAGGTCAGGTAAGTGCAAGTGACCCTACTGAAGGCAGACACGGACCATTACTGGATAAAATGTCCAAAGCTATTAAAGGTTTTCAAGAAGATATGAATGCAATGGGATTGAACAAAAGAGTAATAGGGATGACCTATTCAGAATTTGGACGACAAATTGCTCAAAATGGTTCGCTCGGTACAGACCACGGAGAGGCTTCATCTATGTTCATGTTTGGTTCTTGCCTTTCAAAACAAGTAGTAGGAAACAATCCGGTGATTTCTAATACTGTTAAAAATGGAAAAGCACTTCCTAAGGAAATTGATTATCGAGATATTTACGCATCTGTACTACGCGATTGGTTTGGTATTGATGAAACAGACATTGAACAAAGTTTTGAAGATTATGGTGGAGTTACTTATTACGATATCATTTCACCTTGTGCTACTTTCAGCTCAAGCACCCCAACAGGTAAGGACGATGAAAAAATACAATTATATCCAAACCCGTCAACGGAAAAAATAAACGTTACAATAAATGTGATAGAACCTGGAAATCTGAAGTTCACTATTGTTACAATTTCCGGTCAGCGTGTGACAACATATGATAAACACGTGCATTTAACCGGGAATCATGAATTCACAATTCCTACTTCTAAACTGGCACTAGGTTCATACATATTAATTGTACAAGCTCCTAAACAAACAGAACGCATAAAGTTTATTGTTAGATAAATACGAAGATTGATTTCTTCATCATACATTTTTTAAACGCTATTGGGGTTTTGTCTGATAGCGTTTTTTCTTTAATTTAAAGAAAGGATAACCAAAGATGAAGTATTTCATTTCATTTAATTAATTAATCAAACCTTATGGCCTTAACAGGAGATATCTTAGTAATGATATATGAGGGAACCAATAACATGAGTAAGCACAAAATCAGTGTTCCTATGTTTAATGCAAAAATATATCCAAAGCTAATATAAACAGGAGCCTCAGTCACATAATAAACTGTTGGGTCCAGAGGAAATAATTTGAAATACTTTTGAGCAAACAACAATCCTAATCCTAAAATATTACCCCATAACAATCCTAATAAAATCAAATAAGATGCATTGTACAAAAACAGTTTTCTTATGCTCCAATTATTACTACCTAAGGCTTTAAGAATACCTATCATTTGAGTACGCTCAAGTATTAAAACCAATAATGCGGTTATCATGTTAATACCTGCAATTAATATCATGATACCAATAATACCATATATGTTTTTATCAAAAATATTAATCCATTCAAAAATTGAATAATATTTGTCTATAATAGTCTGAGTGTTGAATGTTGATGGTGTATTCTGATAAATCTCAACTCCTTTTTTATTTAAATCACTATAATCATCTATAAAAACTTCAAAGCTTCCAATTTGATTAGACTCCCACCTGCTAATACGTTGTATGTGTCTAATATTTCCAATTAAATATTGCTTATCCAAATCCTGAAACCCTGAATTGTATATACCAACAATATGACATTTAACATAATTAGGAAGCTTTTCGGGATCATCCTTGGCAAATACCATTTGAAATGTTTCATCAATTTTAAAATTTAGCCGATTGGCCAAATATTGTGATATCAAAACTTCTTCACTCCATTTTTTTGAAAAAACCGGCAACCTTCCTTCTACTAAAAACTCTTTAAAATAATCCCATTTATAATCTTCTCCTACCCCTTTAAATATAGCGCCCTCAAAATCTGTTTCTGTTCTAATGACACCAAACTTTGTAGCTACTGCCTGAATATGGTTAACCCCTTCAACGGATTTGAACTCCGGATAAAACTCCTGATTTTTTGATATAGGAATCCCACTCTCCTGAGAGTTATTACTATCATAGTTTGATATAGTAACATGCCCATTAAAGGCTACCACTTTATCGCGAATTTTTTGTTGCAAACCAATACCGGTAGCAATAGCAATCATCATAACTACTATACCTATAGCAATTGCTGCAATACCAATTTTTATTATTGGTGCTGATATACTACTTTTATACGCTTTACTGCCTATAATACGTTTAGCTATAAAAAACTCGTAATTCAATGTATCAAATGAAGTTTAATGTTTTCAAAAATACTGTTTTATTATTTGTTTTGGTAATGATTTCTTGTGCTTCTAAAGCAAAAGACAAAACACCTTTTGCTTTTGAGGGAGATCAGCTTATTAAACAAGCCCATGATAGTAAACAAATAATTGTTGGAGCTAATCAAACTGAAAGCTATTTACCTTTATTAAAAGGAAAACGAATTGGCATTGTTGCTAATCAGACCAGTGTTATTTTCAAAAAGAGCGTTTCAGCACAAAATGCTTCTACAAATAATCATTTTGTTCATTTAGTTGATTCTCTTTTGGCATTACATATAAATGTTAAAAAGGTTTTTGCCCCGGAACATGGATTTAGAGGTAATGCTGATGCCGGTGAGGCAGTTAAAGATGGGATTGATACTAAAACCAACCTGCCTATTGTTTCCCTTTATGGAAAAAACAAAAAACCTTCTGCTGAGCAATTAAAGGAATTGGATATTATTATTTTTGATATTCAGGATGTAGGTGCCCGATTTTACACTTATATCTCCTCTTTGCATTATGTTATGGAAGCTTGCGCCGAAGCTGGAATTCAATTGATACTTTTTGACAGGCCTAACCCTAACGGACATTACATTGATGGCCCTGTTTTAGAGCAAACCCATAAAAGTTTTGTTGGGATGCACCCTATTCCCGTGGTTCATGGTATGACTATTGGGGAATATGCAAAAATGATTAATGGGGAAAAGTGGTTAGCCAATGGTGTACAATGTGATTTAATGGTTATTTCTATAAAAAACTATAAGCATAATTTAAGCTACAACCTACCAATTAAACCTAGTCCAAATTTACCTAATGATAAAGCTATTAATCTTTATCCCAGTTTGTGTTTTTTTGAAGGAACAAATGTAAGTGCAGGTAGAGGAACTGAAACTCAGTTTCAAATTTATGGAAGTCCGTTTTTAAAGAAAGATGTATTCCATTTTGAATTTACCCCGCAACCTAATCATGGAGCCAAACATCCAAAATATAAAAGCATGTTATGCTATGGTGAAAACTTAATGCATGACAAACCTCTGAACCGTTTGAATCTTAGCTGGTTAATAAAAGCTTATAACAACACTAAAAACAAAGATGAATTCTTCAACTCCTTCTTTACCAAATTAGCAGGAACCAAAAAGTTACAACAGCAAATTGAAGCCGGGTTAAGTGAAGAAGAGATTAAAGCCTCATGGCAAGACAATTTAAATTCGTTTAGGGAAATCAGAAAGACATATTTAATGTACAATTAATTTAAAAGTTCAATCAGCCTATCCGGATAATCCGTAATTATACCATCAACCTTAAACGTAATCATTTGTTTTAAGTTATCATATTCGTTAATAGTCCATGGAATAACTTTAAAGTTTTTGGCGTGTAAATCCCTAACGGTTTTAGCATCCAATAATTTATAATATGGGCTTATAATCTCAGGGGAATAACTCATTTGTGCTGCTTTTTCCCAAATAACCTCATCGTCATCAACAAGTAAAGCCACTATCATTTTTGGGGATTGCTTTTTTATTTCCTCTAAAATACGCAAATCAAAGCTTTGCAAATTGGTTTCATTAAATGCATCATTATCATTTACAACATCTAAAACCAATTTTACAAACTCTGATGGAACAGGAGTGTAAATACGATCGTATTCCGGTCGTGCTTTCAATTCAATATTAAATTTTATGCTTGGATTGTTGGCTTTTGAAATTTTTATAACCTCATCTAACGATGGCTTATAGGTTTTTAGCTTTTGTTGTTGGGGAAACCTTGGATGGAACTTTGAACCGCAATCAAATTGTTTGATACTATCAAGGGGCATTTGATACAGATTATATTTTTTATCATATGCTTCTGAAATTTCGTTGCCTTCAGCATCTAAGCAATAGGTTCTGCTTATAAAGGGTTCATGAGAAACCACCACAATTTTATCTTTAGAAACAGCTACATCAAGCTCTAAAGTATGAACGCCCAGATCAATGGCTTTTTTAAATGCTTCAATCGTATTTTCAGGCAATAACCCACGACACCCTCGATGCCCTTGAATATCAATAATCTTTGTAGTACTGCAATTCATAAAAAAAGAAATAATACGACAATGTATTGGTTAGTTCTCATCAGGAATATGAGTTGGTCTTTGGTATTTTTGAAAAGGCTGTTTTAACAACTCTATAATATTTCCGTTTTTTTGTTCATCCGGAAAGACATCAACACCATAAACAATTTTATCCGCATCTAATTTCATGTAAGTTCCTAAAAGCCGGTCCCAAACTGAAAAAATATTTCCATAATTAGAATCGGTATAAGGTAGCCTGTAATGATGATGAACTTTATGCATATCTGGAGAAACAATAATATAACTTAACAGGTTATCCAGTTTTTTAGGTAACTTAATATTAGCATGACTAAACTGAGTTCCAATAACAGATAAAGTCTGGTATAGAAATACCAAAGCAATAGGAGTACCTACAATGAGTACACCCATTAACGTAAAAGAAAAACGTATTAAACTCTCTATAGGATGATGCCTATTAGCTGTAGTGGTATCCACACTATGATCGGTGTGGTGTACTAAATGTATCATCCAAAGTGGCTTTACTTTGTGTTCAATTAAATGTGGTAAATAAGCTCCGAAAAAATCCATAAAAAAAACACCCAGAAAGGCATACAACCATATTGGCATCTCCGGAAGCCAATTAATTAAGCCAAAGTTGTTGGCTTCAACCCAATCTGAGGACTTTAATAACAAAAATGCCAAAGGAAAATTCACTAACATAAGTGTCAGATTGAAAAACAAATTTGGTATGGCGTGCTTCCATTTATTGTATTTAAATCTAAATAGAGGTATCACGCCCTCAATAATCCAAAATATGGTTATCCCTCCAATTATAAGAATTGCCCGATGGGGAGGTGGAATATTTTCAAAATAGTTTAACAGTGTTTCCAAACGAAAAAATTGACTCTCTATGTGAGATTTAATATTTTGAGGCCAGATTAGAAACTAAAATTTGTTTTCTAGAAATATCTCACCCCATTTAATAATGATTGTTTATTTTCTAAATATAATTATTTTATACGTTGTTTCATAGCTTCAACAATGTTAAATGCGGCCGGACAAATAGCCACATTTTTTAGTGTTAGACTAGATATTTGCTGAAATTTTTTTCTGTCTGTATGCGGAAACTCCCTGCAAGCTTTAGGCCTTACATCATAAATTGAACAATAATTATCTTCGTCTAAAAACACACAGGGCACATATTGCAGGACATGATCTCCTTCTTCATCTACTCTTAAGTATTGTTCAATAAACTGCTGTGGTTTTATTCTAAAAAACTTAGCTATTCTTTCTATATCTTTAGCTGTAAATAAAGGGCCCGTGGTTTTACAACAGTTAGCACACTCTAAACAATTGGTGTTTTCAAATTCATTATCATGCAACTCCTGCATGATGTAATCTAAATTCTTAGGTGGTTTCTTTTTAAGCTTTGCAAAGAATTTTTTGTTTTCGTTATGCTTATCTTTGGCAAGCTTTGGAAGGTTTTTAATAATATCTTGCATGGTGTAAAAATAATACTTTTCGTCATTACGAAGGAAGCATGACTGAAGTAATCTTTAACATTGAAACTCCAATTTAGCAGATTGCCACGACTTTTTAAAAGTCTCGCAATGACGTAAACATTATGAAAGATCTTTTCGGAAAAGCTTTATTAGATTATCACAACGGAAATTATTCTGAAGATATTATGACTTCAACCAGTATTTCTGATGAAGATATTTTACCTCTTCCATATTTATTCAGAAACTATTCTGAAATGCCGAAGCTTGAACAAAAAGCTTTACAATTAGCTCATGGAAAAACTTTGGATGTTGGTTGTGGTGCAGGAAGTCATAGTTTGTACTTACAAAATAAAGGCATAAAAATAAAGGCCATTGATGTTTCAAAAGGCGCTATTGCAGTTGCCAAACAACGTGGTATTATAAATGCAAAAGTTTTAGATCTATTAGATGAAACTGAAACATTTGATACCATCTTATTGTTGATGAATGGTACCGGTATTTTCCAGGAACTTAACCAGGTTTCAAAATACTTGTCTCATTTAAAAAGTTTGTTAAATGTAAACGGACAGATTTTAATAGATTCCTCTGACATAACATACATGTATCAGGATGAAGATGGAGGTTACTGGATGAATATGAATGCTAGCTACTATGGTGAGCTTGATTATTACCTCTCTTATAAAGATGAAAAAGAAGTGCCTTTGAAATGGCTTTATTTAGACTTTAATACGTTAAAATCAGCTTGTGAAGCAATAGGCCTACACTGCGAATTGCTCTTTGAAGGTGATCACTATGATTATTTGGCCAGATTGAGTTAACTTATCATTTTATATTTGATTTTGAATCTGTTTAATTACATGCTCTATAGTCTCCTTTGCAGAAGTTTAGAAATCAAACTTGTAAGTTGCTCCTGCTAAAAACTGAATGCTCTGTACCGGGAAATTTAGCCACTTTTGATAAGCTTTATTTGCTATGTTATTGGCTTTGGCAAACACCGAGAATTGATCATTTATATGATATCCAACATGGGCATTGGCATCAAAATAACTATCCAGAACAATGGTTTTATTTAAATTCTCCGGTATTAATGCTCCTTCCAATACAATTTCATCTTTTCGTTCTCCTACATAAAATAAATTGGCTCCTGTAAACCAATGTTGATCAATTTGATAATCTATAAATAATGAGCCTTTAATATCCGGTAGGTTCCAGGCCTCTGCCTGTTCGTCTGTGTTATATGCAAAATACTCTGCCTTTAATCCTAATTTAAAATTCCTGTTTACATCTACATTTATTTCTCCGGCAAAGCCAAAGGTATCTACATCGTCATAAACAATTCCAAAAGAATTTCCATATTCATAACTCTTTTCGGCCGATACATTTCTTACTTCATTAGATTTATAAAGTGCTTTGCTATTGTCTGCTTTATAATGTCCATTAACATTATAACTCATATTACTTGATATTTTTCCTTTTAACCCCACATAAGCATTATAAACCTGATCTGTTGGCATAATGTTTAACGTTGGAGAGACAAAAGGGTTTTCGTTAGCAAATTCATGATATGTATTTTGGATTAAATCTCCCTGAATACCACCGTATGCAATTAACACATCATTTACCAGCCTGTAAGATGCAGTTATATTTGGAAAAAGATAAAATTCATTATCACCGGATGCCCTGTCATTTAAATAAAACAGGGATACGCCTAAATTCACAGTTAAATCATCCTGCTTTAATTGAAAAGTTGGAGAAACACCTACTTGTATATTTCCGTAATTCAGCTCCTCAGTTGTATAATACCCCTGATCAAAGCTTCCTCCCAAATAGTCAAATTTAAAATCTGTGGAAATTTCAATATCATTAATTGGAATATCTACTTTTCCATTCACCACAAATCTATTTTCCCCAGAACCCTTATTATCTGTAAAACGTCTAAATAAAAAGCTTCCTGAGTTTATATATGTATCTTCAAAAGTAATATCGCCGCCAAAATGAATATCAAAAAATGAATGCCCTACATCTAAACTATTAATCAAAGTTTCATTAGCCAAAAAAGCCTCGTTCAATCCATACCAATTATAGTACTGGTGTTGAAACCCTGCATCTACATTCCACGACAGGTCTCTTAAACGTGATGCATAGTTTACCTTAATTTTTGAATTAGAAAACCCATCATCAATAGCAATACCTTCAATTCCTCCTCCCGAAGAATGATGACTCACGTATCCACCAACACTTTCATTTCTACTAATAGCTTCATTTAAATACACTTCGCCTAAAATAGTTGTATAGGTTCCTACTCCTAAAGTCGCATAATTATCAAATAATTTTATCGGTGCTCGTTTTTCTACTCCGGCAGCTTTACCCTTTGCCGGGGTAAACGTAGAGGCTACAGGAAATGAAAAAATGTTATATTTAATGTCCTTTTTACTCTCGTTGGTTTTATCTTCTAAAGCAGGTACTTCCTTTACTTTGAAGGCGTCTGATATTGTAGGCACATAGGGTTTAACTACATCTATAACTCCAGTATTTAAAGTATCGCTTTTCTTGACTTGAGAAAACCCTAATGTTATACCCATTAAAAAAATGAGGGTAAATGTACTTTTTGTGTGCTTTCGCATATGTTTTGATTTACTTTTTTGTGATTGATGATTATTAATCTTCCGGTTGGATAGATGAATTAGTTTTTGCCTCTTCTTGCTTAATTTTTGTCAACTCTTTCCTCGCTTCTGAAACCACATCTTCAAATTCTGAAAAATTATTGACTACACTTTCTAAAATATATGTGGCTTGAAAAGCGTCCTTTAAAGCATAAAAGTTCTTAGCCATAAGTACTAAGCCCTTTGCACTATAATATTTAAATCCGGAAAAATCTTTTGCCAATTTTTGGATTTCTTTATTTGAAGCTTCGTACGCTCCTGCTTTATTTTTGAAATACGCATTATAATATAAAGCCTCTGCTGCAGTTTCTCCAATTGCTATTTTTTCAACTTTTGCATAAGCACTTTTAGCTTTTGTTTCGTTATTGGTTTTTATAGCTGAACGCGCTATTATAATATGTGCATCACTTTTTATTTTATTATCAATTGTTGAACTTGCCAATACCTTTTCCGCATAAGAAACAGCCTCTCCATAATTTTCTAATTGGTAATTAGCCTTCATCATATTTGATTGGGCAAAAACTATATTATGCTGGAAACTGGCTTCTTCTTCCAGCCTTACTAACAAAGGCATAGCCTGATTCCAACTTTTCTTTTCAAGATAGAATTGCGATAAACGCGTTAGGGCTTCTTCTGTAAACTGGCTTCGTGGCGCTTCTACCACATATTTATAATGGGATGAAGCATTTTCAGACAAGCCTTTTTTGTAATACAACTGCGCTACGTAAAAATGAGCATTTAAAGCATGTAAACCATTTGAAAACTGGTTTAAGTAGCCATTAAATTGTTTGATTGCCTTGTCTACATTATTATCTAAATATTGTTTTTCTGCTGCCTCATAGGTCGCATTGTCTAAATCAACATCGGTAACCTCAACATAATCTAAAGTTTTTACCCACTTTGCATACTGATCTACCTGCCCCAAATCTATATATATCAATCTGGCTGTTGAAACAGCCTGAACAGCTTCGGGGGTTCCGGGATAATCACCCGCTACTTTTTTAAATTTAGTCAATGCCTGACTGTTCTTATTACCATTATAATAAACCAAGCCTTGTCTAAGTAAAGCTTTAGGTACGAATGAGCTCATTCTATATTCGCTGTTTAGCTGATTATAAGCATTCATGGCCTTATCTGTATCATTTTCCTTGACATAGGAATTCCCCAGTTCATACATGGCATCATCTCTCAACTTGGATTTCGGGTAGTCTTTGATAAACTGTTCAAGCTCTTTTATTTTTTTTGATGATTGCCCGGCGTATCCTACACTAATGGCTTTTTGAAATGCCGGATAATCTGATTCTATTTGATTCAATTTTATTGCCTTTTCATAGGCTCCAATCGCACTTTTATATTGGCTGGAAACAAAATGAGCATCTCCTAAACGTAAATATGCATCATTCAACCTTATTTTATCATCTTTTTTGACAGTAATAAAGTCATTAAAATACTCAGTGGATTGATCATAGTTCTTCAGCTTAAAATAAGTATAGGCAATATGATAATCTACATTATCCTTTTCAGGTGTTGAAGAAGACGCAGCTTGCTGTTTAAATTGTTTGAACCCTACAAGAGCGTCATCATAGCTTGTTAAATTATAATCAGACTCGGCTTTCCAAAATGTAGCTCTGGCTGTATATTTTGAGTCTCTAGGTTCTTTTAAAGATGCATCAAAAAGCGCTTCTGCCTCTAAATAATTTCCTTCATTATATAATTCTAAGCCCCTGTAAAATGCTACTTTCTGGTAAGCTACTTTATTTTGAAAACTTTTCTTCCCTCTTAATAAACTTAAGGCCTCTTTATAATTTTTTGATGTAATGTAAGAATCTATTAATAATGTTTCAATCTCTTCTTTGTAGCTTGTTTTTGGATACTTTTCCAGATAAGCTGCTAAGACCTGAGGGGCTGATTGGTACGGGTTACCTATTTCATAACTAATCTTTGCATAATTCAAAAACGCGTCTTCCTGAATTTTTAAATCGAAATCCATTTCAGATGCATTTTTAAAAGCATTTAAAGCCTCTTGCTTTTTATCAAGATTAATATAACTCTCTCCTAAATGATAGTATGCATTTTGAGCAATACCATTGTTGCCTGCAACTATTTTATTGAATTCAGATATGGCATTTTCATAATCTTCTTGTTTGTAATGGGCATAACCCAATTGGTAAAAATCTGTGTTACTCCATTTTCCTTTTTTACCTTTATATGCTTTCAAATACGGAATGGCTTCTGCATATTTTTCTAAATTAAAATAGCTTTCTCCAATAATTTTGGAAAGCTCCGAAACTTCATTATTGTCACTAGAATCCAGTTTTTCTTTGGCCAATGCTATTGCTTTTTCAAATTTACCTAGCTTAAAATTTAAATCTGCCTGGTAATAGGATAATTTTTCCTTATATCGATCCTGATTACTTACCTGATCAAAGTACTTATTAGCTTCATTGTAATCATCTCCCTCATAAGCCATAAAACCAATATAGTATTTAGCTTGTGATCCGTACTCCTGAGAGTTTTCTACTCTTTTTAAATACTTTCTTGCGTCTCTATATTGCTTTGTTAAAAATGCAGTATAACCATTATTAAAATAAAATTTTTCTCGCTCCGATCTGCTTAAAGCGTCCTCATTAACTTTATTATACCATTTTCTAGCGTGGGCATATTTTGAGTTTTCAAAATAATAATCGGCCACATCAATATAAGCTGTATTTCGTTTTGGACTTGTGGGATAATCCCTTACAAAATCTTCAACTAACTGATCTGCATTTTGTTGATTTAACCGTACTGCACAATTAGCAATGTAAAATGTACAATCCGATACAAGAACAGACTCTTTAGTTGTTTTTTTCACTTCCCTAAATAAAGATTGGGCAGCCTGATATTGTTGATTATTATAAAGGGATAATCCTTTTTGATAATTGACTAAACTGCTGGTGTAAACGGCAGATTGTTGCGCTATAATTTGAAAACTAAAAGCTATAGTCGCTACTAATGAGGCAATATTCTTTTTAGTCATTAATGGTACGTTTAATTTTTAAATCAAAGATAATTTAATATAAACCTTATAACGTAATAATCATGCCATAATTATAAACGGAGTTATTAAATGTTAAATTCTTCAGGAAATAAACTAAAGTTTTAATCGTTAGTTATTATGATTTAACTTTTTAGTAATACATTTACAACTCTCATAAAACCTTAATTATTTTATGTCAAACCCAATTTTAAAGTTAAATAATGCATCTGTTTTTCAAGGTGAAAGCTTAGTACTTTCAGATGTTAACGTAGAAATCAACAAAGGAGATTTCGTGTATCTTATTGGAAAAACGGGTACAGGAAAAAGTAGTTTTATGAAAACGCTTTATGGCGATTTACCGCTTGTAAAAGGAGAAGGGCAAATAGTGGATTTTGATTTAAAAAACCTGAAGGAAAGAGACATTCCTTTTTTAAGAAGAAAGTTAGGTGTTGTTTTTCAAGATTTCAAACTACTTACCGATAGAACTATTAATGATAATTTACTTTTTGTATTAAAAGCTACCGGTTGGAAAGATAAAGATGAAATGAACGCCCGCGTTGAAGAAGTGTTAACTAAGGTTGATATGAAAACTAAAGGCTTTAAGTTTCCTCATGAACTTTCCGGTGGAGAACAACAACGTGTGGCTATTGCCAGAGCTTTATTAAACAATCCCGAACTTATTCTCGCTGACGAGCCTACCGGAAACCTAGATCCTCAAACTAGTGTAGAGGTTATGGAAGTCCTTCAGGATATTAATAAAAATGGCAATACTATTTTAATGGCCACTCATGATTATGCTTTACTCCTTAAATATCCCAGCAAGACATTAAAGTGTGATGATAATGCGGTTTATGAGGTGGTACAAAGAAAAGAATAGCATGTACAAAATTTTAAAAAAGGGCATCAACTTTTTTTTCCTTAAATCATTTTTGTTTAAAAACGAATTGTTCTTTAGGGCCTTTCATGGTATTTTTTTCTTAGGAAAGAAACATAAATGTAATGTTTGCAATAAGCACCTTCGATCTTTCATTCCATTGGAAAATAAAGATTTACTATGTCCTTTTTGTGGAAGTTTATCAAGAAATAGAAGATTATGGTATTTACTTAACAAAAATGGCATTTTAAAAGGTTATTTACTTCATTTCTCTCCTTCACGAAATCTTTATAGAATATTGAAAAAAACCAAAAGCATAAACTATTTTAGTACAGATTTTGAAAATAAGTTTTTAGCTGATTATAATTTTGATATTACTAATATAAATCAAGAGTCCAACACCTTTAACACTATTATATGTTATCATATTTTAGAGCATATTAATGATGATGATAAGGCAATGGATGAGCTTTACAGAGTTTTAAAAACTGGAGGTCAAATTTATATTCAAACCCCCTTTAAAGAAGGTGATATTTATGAGAATAAATCTATTGTTTCTCCTGAAGAAAAATTAAAACATTTTGGACAAGAAGACCATGTTAGGGTTTATTCAATTGAGGGATTAAAAAACAGATTACAAAATCATGGTTTTAAGGTTTTAAAGATGACTTTTAATGAACAACCAAATGATATATTTCTAGGTTTTAAATCACCTGAAACTATTTTAATTGCAACCAAATAATGCTTTCAATATTAATTCCCGTTTATAACTGTGACATTTCTAAGTTGGTTAATGAACTTTACACACAAACTGTTGAATGTAATATTAACTTTGAAATATTGGCTTATGATGATGGTTCTAGATCTTCAACTAACAGTATGAATGAAGAGGTTAATAATATAAAAAACTGCACTTTTAAAGCTTTACAAAAAAACATTGGTAGAAGTGCTGTTCGTAATTTATTAGGTTTTCATTCAAAATTTGAAAACCTTTTATTTATTGATGCAGGTACATTTCCAAGAATGAAAAGTTTTATAAAAAATTATATTGCTCAAATTGAAACCAGTCAAGTTCTGGTTGGTGGCATGACTTTTTGCGATGAACCTCCTGAAAAACCTTTTAAACTTAGGTGGATTTACACAAAAAAAAGAGAAAGCAAATCGGGATTGCACTCATGTAATTTCTATATAAAAAAGAACCTTTTTAAAGATTTTAGTTTTGACGAATCTCTAAAAAATTACGGTTATGAAGATGTTCTTTTTTTTGAAACTTTAAAGACCAATGGTATTATGGTTAAGACCTTTTACAACCCAGTAGAACACTATGCAGATGATACCGCCAATACGTTTATCAAAAAAAATGAAAATGCAATTAAAAACCTGATAAACCTTATTAATAAAGGTAAACTAAATAAAGACAAAGTTGGTATATCTAAATGCTATTTTAAACTTAGTAAATTTAAGTTATGTGGGTTTATTGTATCTATTTTTAAACTGACAAAACCAATTTTGAAATATAATTTAAACTCCAATTACCCTTTATTATTTCTATATGATTTCTATCGATTAGGGTATTTTTGTTTAATAAAGAATAAAAAATGACTCCTTTTTTTTCAGTTGTAATCCCCTTATATAATAAGGAAGCCTATATTATAGATACACTAAACAGTGTATTAAATCAAACATTTGGAGATTTTGAAATAATAATAATTGATGATGGAAGTACTGATAATAGCTTGAAAGTTGCCAATACAATTAAAGATAATAGAATATCTATTTCAAAACAGAAAAACTCTGGAGTATCTGTTGCCAGAAACAATGGGATTAAAATGGCCAAGTCTAGATATATTGCTCTACTGGATGCTGATGATTATTGGTATAAAAACCACTTATTTGAGCTTCGAAGGCTAATACTTACTTTTCCTGATGCCGGGTTATACTGTAATAACTATGAAATATTTTATAGTAAAGATTTAGTGAAGCCTGCCAATATTAATTTCCAGTATGAAGAAGAATGCGTAATCGTTAAAGATTATTTTAAAGCCAGCATTACCAATTCGGTTGCTTGGACTTCAGCTGTTGCTTTTTCAAAGGAAAAATTTAATTCAATAGGAGAGTTTAATACAAGGTTAAGGACTGCTCAAGATTTGGACTTATGGATTAGAATGGCACTAAAGTATATGATTGTGTTCAATCCAAAAATTACAATGTCTTACAAACTAAACGTTAATAATAGCTTATCTAAAAAAGAGTTTAATGATATACGTTATGAATTCATAAATAGCTATTCTAAAGAAGAAAAGGGCAACCCTTCATTAAAAAGATATTTAGATGTAAATAGATATGCTATAGCAATACGATGTTTAATGAATAATGAGCTAGCTCTCTATAGCAAGACAAAAAAAGAAATAAATTATAAAAGTTTGAACAACAAACAACGATTGCTTCTGAAATTCCCTAGATTCTTGTTACTTATGATAAGAAGAATTCAGCAATTTTTAATTAATAATGGTATTTATTTAACAGCCTATAAATAAACTATAGTTTATTTTAGTAGAGCCTTCCACTGCTCCGCTATATGATTTACAGAAAATTTATTTACACTTTTTTTCGCATTCTCCTTACAATAGTTATATAATGTTTTATCGTTAATAAAGGCATTAAACGCTGCAGCCAAAGCTTCAGGGTTATTATTTTCAACTAAAAGTCCATTCTCTTTGTGCTTAATAATTTCTTTGGGTCCAGATTTACAATTCACTGACACTACTGGTGTTCCACATGATAAAGATTCAATTAAAACTCTGGGAAAACCTTCATAGCGGCTTGTTAATACGGTAAATCGAGCTCTTTTTACGTAAGGAAACGGGTTTTTTGTGAAGGGTAAGAGACTAACGCTACTACTAAGCTTTAAATTATTTATTCTTTCATTTAAAAGACATACATCTTTCCCTTCTCCAATAATATAGAGCTTAATTCGCCTGTTTGACAAACTAGACATTTTGTAAGCATGCAAAAGCAGTGTCAAATTTTTAACGCGCTCTTCTATACGCCCATACCACAAAATAAAGTCTGTTTTTGGCTTAATTTCTTCGTTGGATTTATTAATGATGGTATCAACTGAAATAGGATTATATATATGAACCCAACTGGATAAATTATATTTTTCATAAATAGCTTTTCCAATTTCCTTACTAACAGGTACAAGTACCGATTTACTTCTGTACAGCCATTTTGCTAACCATATGTTATTTGGAAAGTAGTTGGCTAAATAATAACTACGGACAACAGAAATCTTTTTTTTTGCCTTAAAAACATAGTTGTACAAAATATACTCTTTTAAAAAACTTGGCCTCGTGCGGTTGTCTATAATAATATCAAAATCATGCTCTTTAAAATAGGCTTTAAGAATTTTAATTTTTTTTAAATTTGATAAGTTATGCCCATATTTTTTCTCCAAATTAAACAGTGTTCCAAAAAACTCATAATCTATATCATTCTTGGTCATTAGAATATGAACATCATAACAAATATTTGAAAGCATTTGTGAAAGCAATGCACTAGACCTTTCTGCTCCACCTTTCCCCAAAGATGTTGTTACTATACAAACCTTCTTCACTATAACGTCTTTTTATGGTACTATTTTGCAACTAAGAAAAATTCCTATTTTAAATATTAATTTCTATTTGGTTGTTTTAGAGTCTTTAAACTCGACAAAACTTCTAATATAATCATCCTCGTCAAAAACCTCTGAGGCCAAAACCAAACAGATAGAACCCGAGGAAAAATTTTCTAATTCACGCCAAATACCATGAGTTATTAATAACCCTTCAGAGGGATTGTTAAGTGTCACCGCTTTTTCCTTTACCCCGTCCTTAAGTATTACATCAAAACTACCACTTAACGCAATAAGAAATTGATGAAGTTTTTTATGGGCATGCCCTCCTCTTACTGATCCGCTTGGAACATCATATAAATAGTAAACACGTTTAACCTTAAAAGGAAGAATATTCTTTTCAATAACTCCTAAATTCCCACGATAATCTTGTATTTTGGGAATACTAATGATTGTGCAACTATGTATTGTTTGGTTCATTTAATCCTTCCTTTTTTATCAAAAATTTCACTTATATCATCTAAAATAAGTTAATCCTATTAAATAAATAAAATAATTATAAAATTTATCTTGAGGAGTATCCATGACGTGATTTATAAATCTTATATATTTGAAAAATACAAAACATAAATGAAAATTTTATTAATTGGTGAATATAGCAGACTTCATAATTCTTTAAAGGAAGGCTTAGTAAAAAATGATCATGAGGTTCTATTAATTGGATCTGGTGATGGGTTTAAAAATTACCCTGTTGACTTTAATATTGCTCCAAAATCCAAAGAAATTCCATTTTTATTATTTTTTATTAAAGTCTTTTATAAAATTTTCAAGTTTGATTTATCAAAAATAGAAATAGCATTTAGGCTATATAAGCTGTTACCAAAACTTAAAGACTATGATATAGTACAACTAATCAATGAAGATATTTTAAAAACTTTTTTTAAATTTCAAATATGGTTTTTTAAAAAAATCATTGAGCAAAATGGCAAGTTATTTCTTTTATCTTGTGGTACAGATTATATTAGTGTAAAATATGCATTTGAAAAAAAACCCAGATATTCTATTTTAACACCTTATTTTAATAATCCAAATCTTAAAAAGAAGTATAAATATATCCTCAAATATATTTCAAAACAGAACTATCAACTCCATAAGTTTTTGTATCAAAACATTGAAGGCGTTTTTGCTTCTGATATAGATTATCATATCCCATTGCAAGGAAAACCTAAATATTTGGGACTAGTTCCCAACCCCATAAATATTCATAAACTAAACTTTACTTCATTACAAATAGTAGACAGAATTAATATTTTTCATGGTATAAATTCCGAAAATTCGTTTAAAAAAGGATCTTCTTTTTTTGAGCAAGCCTTAATAAACATTCAATCAAAGTATCCAGAAAAAGTAAGTATTAGAATCACTAAAGATGTCCCTTACAAAGAATATATATCACTCTATGATAGCAGCCATATCATTTTGGACCAAGTCTATTCTTTTGATCAAGGCTATAATGCTCTTGAAGCCATGGCTAAAGGCAAAGTTGTATTTACGGGAGCAGAAAAAGAATGGCTAGAATTGTACAACTTAGAAGAAGATTCTATTGCTATTAATGCACTCCCGGATGTGAATCAAATTACCCATAAGTTAGAATGGTTGATTTTAAACCCTTCAAAAATTGTTGAAATTTCTAAAAGCGCCAGAGCTTTTATCGAAAGAGAACATGATTACATAAAAATTACAAATCAATACGTCAAGGAATGGACTAGAAAAAGGAACCTCGGTTAAATCAATTTCTCTTGGCTTTAAAAAAACCAAACCAAACAAACAATACTACAATAATAAAATAAATAATATATCTAAAGAAATGAGCCATTACAACTCCTTCTGCCCCATATTTAAAGACCAAAATATTCGAGAAAAAATAAAACAACGTCAATGAAATCAATTCTGTAACAATAAAACTCTTAACCATTTTTTTAGCTAAAAACTGATGGGAAATCACTAATGCTCCCAATCTTATAAAATCTCCTAAAAGCTGCCATTTGAACAGAGGCTCAATACCCATAAAATTGGGGTATACAATTTGAATAATATACCCCCTGAAAAAATAAACCAATAACATTCCAAGGCCAAACAAAGGTAGAATTGTTTTATATATACTAAAAACCTCTCTTTTAAAAACAGGAGCTTTGTCAATTCTTGCAAACTTTGGTATTACATAAAGCGTAAATAAGCTCGAAGAAAAAGCCATATAACTCTTAGATATAAAACCCATGGCGGTCCAGTAGCCGGCCTCATTAATACTAATTTTTTTAACTATCATTGTTCTTATATCAAGTTCAATATAGTTCAATAATATTGATGAAACAAAAGACATTAAAGTAAAGGCCAATAGCTCCTTGGCAAATGGAATCTTAAGCCTTATATGATTAAGTGTAGTAAGCTTCTTTAGTATTGAACTAAAAATATAAATGATAGTTATCAATTGAATTAATGGCGTAATTATCAATGCAAATAAAACACCTTCAAGATGATAGCCATAAAGTAATATGATTAATAAAACGGATGACAAAGTATAGCTTAAAAAATCAATTCGGGCATACTTTTTATACTCAGACAAACCATTAATCACACCTTGAAATACTCTATTGATAGCCATAACTATGGGAAGCAAAGCAATACTTCTTATAATATATATATAATCCAAATTGCCAAACAATTCAGAAGTGATATAGGAAGCTTTCAAAAATATGATCACAGAAGTAACGACTGACCCTAAGAAAATAAACACAAAAACAGTAGAGAACAAATTATTAAGCTCTTCACTTTTTTCTCTGAATTCTGAAACATACTTTACTATACCATTAAACACCCCTAATGAAGAGAAACTGCTAACTATTTGCATCAAGTTTCTTAGCTGCCCTATTTTAGCTATACCAGCTTCCCCTACTACTAATGCTAATACTCTCTGAACAACTAAGGAAATAATTAACTTTACTGCTAATACCAATGCATTTAAAGATGTTATCTTTAATAATAAATTGTTCTTAATTGTATTCCTAAAATTGGCCAAATCATAACTATTTTAATAATATTAATGTTTGAACACTAATATTTATTGATAACTTTGATTACACATTCTATGTCTTTCGTTGTCATCACTGGGCTTATTGGAAGGCTTACTACCTCGTTATGTATTCTCTCTGTAATTGGTAAAGATATTTTTTTTAAATGAGCAAATGCTTTTTGCTTATGAGGAGGAATTGGATAATGAATTAATGTTTCAATAGCATACCTGCTCATATAGGTCATGAATTTTTCTCTGTCTTCAACCAAAACCACAAAAGCATAAAAAACATGGCTGTCAGATAAATCATAAAACGGAAGCTTTACTTTTTTATTAGCTATTTTTGAAAGATACAGTTTAGCAATATCTCTTCTCTTTATATTATCATTATCAAGCAGTTTTAATTTAATATTAAGAAAAACTGCTTGAATTTCATCAAGCCTATTATTTGCCCCAATAGTTTCGTAAATATACTTTTTATCACTTCCATAATTTCGAAGTTGCCTAATTATATTAATCAAAACTTCATTATTAGAAACTATAGCGCCCGCATCACCTATTGCACCTAGGTTTTTACTGGGATAAAAACTAAACGCTGCGGCATCACTCATATTTCCTGCCTTAATTCCTTTATGGTTAATTGCTCCATGCGCTTGTGCCGCATCTTCAAAAACCAATAAGTTATTCTTTTTAGACAGAGTGCTTATTTCTTCCATATTGGCGAGCATGCCATACAAATGTACTACTAAAACAACTCTGGTTTTGGGTGTGATTTTTTTTTCAATTTCAGAAACTGATATATTATAAGTTTTGAAATCCGGATCCACCAAAACGGGGCTCAACCCTACAGCTTCAATGGCTAGAATACTTGCTATATAAGTGTTTCCTGGAACAATGACTTCATCTCCCCGTTTCAACACCCCTAATCTAACATATGCCTTAAAAATCAATATCAATGCATCCAATCCATTACTAACCCCTACGCAATATTTAGTACCGCAATATGCGGCAAAATTGTTCTCAAATTTGGAAACTTGGCTACCTAAGACATATTGACCCGAATTTAAAAACTGCTTAAACTGTTCTTCAAATTCTTTTTGAAAACGCGCGTTTATTTTTTGCAAATCCAAAAACTTTATCATATTAGAACCTCATTTAATATTTTATGATTCGAAGTAAAAATATTATAAAAATCTTGTGTTACAGTTCTAGCCCCAAAACCTTCTTTCCAAAATTGAAGTCCCTTGTTCACTTTTAAGCCGTCACACTCATTGGAAGTACCAAAATCAAAATACTTTTTATTTTTGAATACGTTATTTATCAAGTGAATATATAGAAAATCCAGGCTCCCTAACTGATTATTTTGTTCTGAACCAGAAATATATTGAGAATGCGCTACCTGACCTGACTCAAATATGGTTGTACCTGCAATAATTTCATCATCTTTATATACGTTAAACTGCCTAATATTCTTAGGAAAAGATGCTTTTAGCATTTCTATTTCCTGCAAACTGTGAACTGGCTTTGCATTATGCTTCTTTCTTAAATTTGGTATCAGTATAGAGTTCCAAAACGGCTCAAATTGGTTTTCTTCCCTTACAACTAATTGATGCTTTACTCCTCTTTTATATCCCTCCAGTCTATTGCCTGAAACCTTTACCTTGTTTTCCATATTTAAAACAGACAAGGTCTCTCTTTTAATTAAGCTGGCCTGAAGAACATACATTAAATATTGTATTTCTTCAGTAAACAAAGTATTGTAAATTGATGGGATTTGTTTCAAAATTAATTCAATACATCCGTTATTATTTAAAAATAGGAGTAATTCCTTAAAAACTTGAATCACTGCTTCAAACTTTATCTCCTTTGGTAATATAAGCCCCCCATAGGTTAACCCCTCATGAGAATAAACCGTATTCCCCTTCCTATTAGCTGGAAAAACAGCAATTAGCTTGCTTCCTTTATAAATCATTTGTGAATAATCTTCAAACCTATCTTGATGATATTCAATAAATTCCCGATGAAATAAAAACGTAGAATTTTTTGCATCCTGAATAAAATTGTTCCATTCTTGAAAAAAATCAGATGAATATTTGACAACCTTATAATTCTGCATGTATTAATAAACTATAAATAAAACTTAGTCATTTTTATCATCACTCGCTATTCCAAACAACGCCCCTCCAAATATGAGTAATATAATGCCATAATACATGGCATAACTCACACAATGAGCTACAACAGCACCTTGAACACTATCATACATATCAATAAAATAGACACTTGTAATGTACAATGTAACAATTAAAAAGGCTTCTGTGAGTATATAATGCCAAAACATTTTTTTAGCCAAAAACTGATATGCTATTACAATCGATAAAACTTTTATAAAATCACCTAAAAGTTGCCATAAGAATAGATCTTCCACAGGGCTAAACTCTTCTGAAAAAATCACAAAAACAACATATTTTCTTAAAAAATAAATCAATAAAAAACCTGTAAATAAGATAGGTATTATGGTCTTATAAAAGCTAAAGACTTCTTTTTTAAACGCTTTATTATCATTAATTTCTGAAAACCGTGGTAAAAGGTACAATCCTATTAATGAACTAATCAACATCAAATAATATTTTGATATACGTACCATAGCTTCCCAGAAACCAGCATCTTTATACCCAATGTTATCAATAATATAAGACCTAATTGCTATAGCAACCAATGGTAGTAGTACCGCTGAAAAAAGTGCCATTACTGAGTAAGAGCTCATTTTCTTTAAAATATCCAAACTTACATTACTCACCTTTAAAAATGACACTAAACTACGCCTATTAATAATACCTACAAGGGTAATTAAAAATATCAATGATTCGGCAATAGCTACTGAGATTAATGCACCGTCAATTTTGTTTTGATAAATTAAAAGTAATGCTACCGAAACACTTAATATTTGTCCAATAATATTAATTATAATGAGGATTTTATACTTTGAAAATCCATTCATTATGGAAAATGAAAATAGATTTAAAGCATAAAACGGCAGGACAATTGCAAAAATCCTTATAACATAATCGTAGTCATTATAGGTTGGAAAAATGACATCATTTATCCATTCAGCCCTAAAATAGCAGAAAAAAGAAACAATTATAGTAGAGAGAAAACCTGTATAATAAACTGTAGATAACGTTTTGCTTAGTTCTAAGGTGTTTTCTTTAAATTCTGAAACATATTTTACAACACCCTTATAAAATCCTCCGGTTGCTACAGTTTGAAATGAGCTAACAAAGTTTCTTAAATTCCCTATTAGAGCCAAGCCTTCAGCCCCTATAAATACAGCAATAGCCTTAGATGTTAACATTCCGGCTATTATTCTGGTTATTACTGAGGCAGTTTGTAAGGAAGTAATTTTAATTAAAACCTTAGTATTTATATAGTCTATTAATTTCTTCAATTAATACATATTTTCGTTTCTTAACAGAATTGCACAAATACCCTCAAATGCATTTCTAAAACTGAAAAGAATATATTAGTCTTTAGTTATATTAGTTTTCATCAAGAAATCAAATATACAAAATCCCGGAAAGTCTCTTAGCTATACTTTCCAGTATCTAAAAATAATAACAAACAAATTAAGATTTCTTCTTATAAAACAGGTAATACATATTAATACAAAAAATAGCCGTATTGGTTATAATTATTGGATAAGATAATGGGGTTAACGCCATGCCATAAAGCACAAATAGTAAACATCCAAAGGAGTTTACTATTCGTAGTTTCTTAACAGATTTCATTAAAAATGAGACTAAAACAGTAGCCATAGCAGCATACCCTATCCATTCTACCCATAGAATTCCTAAGAATTCCATGTTATACAGACTTGTTTCTCTTACGTTCAACCTCTGTTAAAAAAATCTTTCTTAAACGCAAGTGGTTAGGTGTCACTTCTACATATTCATCTTTTTGAATATATTCCAATGCTTCTTCTAAAGAAAATTTAATAGCCGGTACTATTTTAGCCTTATCATCAGCTCCCGCAGAACGTACATTACTTAACTTTTTGGTTTTAGTAACATTAACAGTCATATCATCACCACGAGAATTTTCTCCAATTACCTGTCCTTCGTAAATATCCTCTCCCGGATCAATAAAAAACTTACCTCGTTCTTGTAACTTATCAATTGAATATGGAATGGCCTGCCCTTTTTCCATAGACACTAAACTTCCATTTAAACGCTCAGGAATATCTCCTTTTAATGGCTGATATTCTTTAAAGCGATGCGCCATTATGGCTTCTCCGGCTGTAGCAGTAAGCAACTGATTTCTCAATCCAATAATACCTCTTGATGGAATAATAAACTCACATACCATACGTTCACCTTTAGCCTCCATACTTAGCATTTCACCCTTACGCAAAGTAACCATTTCAATGGCTTTACCTGAAACAACTTCGGGCAAATCTATGGTCATTTCTTCAACAGGTTCACACTTCACACCATCAATGTCTTTAATAATTACTTGAGGTTGCCCAATCTGTAACTCATACCCCTCGCGACGCATGGTTTCAATTAAAACTGATAAATGAAGTACCCCCCGGCCAAAAACCATGAACTTATCAGCACTATCTGTTTCCTCAACACGAAGAGCTAAGTTTTTTTCCAGCTCTTTGGTTAAGCGTTCCTTAATATGGCGTGATGTTACGTACTTACCATCTTTCCCAAAGAAAGGAGAATCATTAATAGTAAATAACATGCTCATAGTTGGTTCATCAATAGCTATGGTTTTTAGCCCCTCAGGATTTTCCCAATCAGCTACCGTATCTCCTATTTCAAAACCTTCCAGGCCAACAATAGCACAAATATCTCCGGCTTGTACCTGGTCTACTTTCTTTCGGCCTAAACCTTCAAAAGTGTGCAACTCTTTTATTTTAGATTTAACAACACTTCCATCTCTCTTTACCAGTGAAATATTTTGGCCAACTTTTAACTCTCCTCGGGTTAAACGCCCAATAGCTATTCTTCCGGTAAATGAAGAAAAGTCCAAAGAGGTAATTAACATTTGTGTTGTCCCTTCATCTATTTTTGGTGATGGGATATGCTCAATAACCATATCCAATAAAGGCTCTATATTTTCCGTTTGCTGTTGCCAATCTTCACTCATCCAGTTGTTCTTAGCAGAACCGTATACCGTTGGAAAATCCAACTGCCACTCTTCAGCCCCTAGTTCAAACATCAGATCAAAAACTTTTTCATGAACTTCGTCAGGCGTGCAATTTTCCTTATCTACTTTGTTAACCACAACACAAGGTTTCAATCCTAAATCTATAGCCTTTTGAAGTACAAAACGTGTTTGTGGCATTGGACCTTCAAAGGCATCAACTAATAATAAAACGCCATCAGCCATATTTAACACACGTTCTACTTCTCCACCAAAATCGGCGTGACCTGGTGTATCAATGATATTAATTTTTGTGTCCTTATAAATTACTGACACATTTTTTGAAGTAATAGTAATACCTCTTTCTCGTTCTAAATCATTGTTGTCAAGAATTAAATCTCCTGTATTTTCATTTTCACGAAATAACTGACAATGATACATGATTTTATCTACCAAAGTAGTTTTACCATGATCTACGTGTGCAATAATTGCAATGTTTTTAATATTAGCCATAATAGTGCCTTATTTTAAGCGTGCAAAGGTACTCATAAATAATGGATATATTGTATAATAATCCTTTTTTGGATGATCCCTTTTCTGAATATTGTATATTTGTAGCTTGCAAGTTCTGAAAATAATTAACACTATGCACCTTCAAGATATACCAAAATTAAAACATACAAATTCTGAAATTTTTTTTCTATTATGTGGCCCATGTGCTATTGAAGGTGAAGATATGGCTCTGCGCATTGCTGAAAAAGTAGTCACTATTACAAATAAGTTAAACATTCCCTATGTTTTTAAAGGAAGTTTTAAAAAGGCAAATCGCAGTAGAATTGATAGTTTTACCGGAATAGGTAACGAAAAAGCTTTAAAGATTCTTAAAAAAGTATCTGATACTTTTGATGTTCCTACGGTTACCGATATTCATGAAGTTTCTGATGCAGACCTTGCAGCTCAATATGTTGATGTTTTACAAATACCGGCGTTTTTAGTGCGTCAAACAGATTTGGTTGTGGCCGCTGCTAAAACCGGTAAAGTAGTTAATTTAAAAAAGGGACAGTTTATGAGTCCTGAAGCTATGAAACACGCTGTACAAAAAGTTAAGGATGCTGGTAATGAAAATGCCTGGATAACAGATAGAGGGACTATGTTTGGTTATCAGGACATGATTGTAGATTTTAGAGGTATCCCAACTATGCGTGAATTTGCACCAACAGTCTTAGATGTAACGCACTCACTACAACAACCCAATCAAAGTGTCGGTGTTACGGGCGGACGTCCAGATATGATTGAAACCATTGCCAGAGCCGGTGTAGTTAACAATGTGGATGGCCTGTTTATAGAAACCCATTTTGATCCGGCAAATGCAAAAAGTGATGGTGCCAATATGTTACATTTGGACAACCTAGAACAGCTACTCTCTAATCTGACAGCTATTAGAAAAACAATAAACAATTTGAGCTAAATAAACCAGGCTTTTTTACTCTTTTTAATCTGTTCGGTTGCCGTGTATAAAAGCTGAACAAAATTCTCGTGATCTAAGTCTTCAATTGATTTTAATTGAATAGACCGCACTTGTTTTCTTTTGTTATCATTTTTTAATACCGGGAATTCTTTTTCAAGTAGAATACCCTGTACAAAAGCCACATCAACATAATCTTTTCCCTTTAAAATATTTAAATACAGCATGGGTTTTTTTCCAATATTATAAAATGGGATTCTATAACTGTACCGTTCAGTAACTTCAGGAAGCGTACTTAAAATAACACTTCGCACATAAAGCATTATAGATTGATAAGGCTCTTTTTGATTTATAAAATATTCATCTACGGGTTTCATTGAATTGACTTTATTTTCAAACTTAACAAAAAAATATGTGGCTAATTGAAAAATAATTATTTACTTTGTATTTCAAAGTACTTTTATATGGAATCTAAAGATTATTTAAAAGACATTAGTGAGATTAAGGATTTGATGAATAAATCGTCGCGCTTTATTTCACTTAGCGGTTTATCAGGTGTTTTAGCCGGGTCTTATGCTTTAATAGGGGCAGCAGTTGCTTATTGGTTAGTGATGACTTATAGTAACGGCGTTTTAATCCTTGACGGTTGGGTGTTTGATTCATGCCTCTTAACTCTGGTACTAGTAGCCCTGTTTAGTATAGCAACCGGTATTGTTTTAACAACCAGAAAAGCAAAAAAACATGGAGCTAAAATTTGGGATGCAACGTCTAGGCGACTTGTATTTAATTTTTTGATTCCATTAATAGCCGGTGGCTTTTATATTTTAATTATTCTAAATCAGGGAAAATACGGGCAAACAGGAGGCTTAATGTTAATTTTTTATGGTTTGGCCTTAGTCAATGCATCAAAATATAGTATTGGCGATATTCGCTTCCTGGGTTATATACAAATCATATTAGGACTTATAGGGGCATGGCAGCCCGGATTTGGCTTTTGGCTTTGGGTACTTGGTTTTGGCATTATGCATATTGTATATGGCACCTGGATGCATTTTAAATATGATAAAAAATAGAATAATATCATGGGAGGGTTTGTTTTCCTTTTTGCTCTAGTTGTGTTAATAGTTTTAGCTACCTGTATTCTAATAGTTAGACAGACTAAAAGGCAAAAACATATAGTAATTATTGAATTAATAATAATTATTGCATCAGTTGTTGGATTTTTATTATTCTTAGTTGGAATGTCATTAAATTCTGAACCATATTATAAAGCAATTGACCCAATAGATTCAGGCTATGAGCCTCTTGCCCAAAAACATATATTAACTGCAGTTACAATAGCTATCCTTGGAATGTCAAGCACAATTATGATATGGAAAAGAAAAAAAGAGCTTCCTCCTCTATTGTTAGCTCTATGTATTTTTTTCATGCATTTATTTTCCGTTTTTTTAATTTTTATTATTATTCAAACATCTAAGAGCGGAGCCTATTTTATGTGGATAGGTCCACTTACTTTCATAATCGCTAGTATATTATTATCAATTAGTTTAGCACAAAAAGAAGCAAAAATATCCAAAGAGAAATATTATAAAAATAAAACTCTTAGTTTTTTAAATGACAAATTATCCCGCTCATCAAATTATGGATTTTGGTTAACCATAGTATTGTTACCCATACTCTTAATATTAGTGTTAATCTTAACATTATTTGGACAAGACTATGACTCGATAGTAAAAGTTTTTACTGAAACCTCAACGTGGACGTTCTCACAAAAAACTCACCCGCCATATTTAGATCATAAAGGACATTATTTATGTACAGTGGCTGCTTGTGGATCTCCAAAAATAGTTAAACCAAAAAGGTTAGGGACAAGAAATGGAAACACAATTATTGTTAATAGGCAATTAATGGTAGCTAATGCGTTTGAAGAAATGATTCAAGAAAAGTTTAAAAAGGGACATAAAATAATTAGACGCTTATATGATAAGTACGGATATCCGCTTTCAAAAAAAATTAATTCAGAATTATGGTCAAACATCACTTACGTAATTATGAAACCTCTTGAATGGATATTTTTAATAAGTCTATATTTGTTTTGTTTACATCCTGAGAAAAGAATTAAAAAGCAATATGAGCTAAAGTAAAAGGCCCTTAGCTTTGTTTGAATAGTAAAAAATGAGCATAATAACCAACATAAATAAAGCATTTGATCATCGTATTAGATTAGGCATCATGTCTATTCTCATGGTCAATGAATATGCTGATTTCAACATGCTAAAAGAACTTTTAGGGGTTACGGATGGCAATTTGG
Organism: Alterotamlana spongicola; assembly: GCF_035818475.1. Taxonomy (NCBI): domain Bacteria; kingdom Pseudomonadati; phylum Bacteroidota; class Flavobacteriia; order Flavobacteriales; family Flavobacteriaceae; genus Alterotamlana; species Alterotamlana spongicola. Next base: position 2,210,219 of record NZ_JAYMGV010000001.1, on the reverse strand, counting down.
CAAGCCACACCAAAGCCTTGGAAAAATCAGAGTATATAAAAGTTGAAAAACAGTTTATTGGCCGTAAACCCAATACCCGTTACTCTACTACAAAATTAGGAAGAGTTGAATTTAAGAAACATATTGAAGCTCTGGAAAAATTAATTAATAAATAATACATTTTTTTATAATTATACTTTGAAAAACAAAGTACTTTTAAATAATCACAACTATGGAAAATCATAAAAACACTTCACAACAAAACAAATTTGGACATTGGGTTAAAACCTCCATCACAGCCAGGATGCTCATGGTAGGCTTTTTGGTCATTATTTTATTAATCCCCTTATCATTTATAAATAGTTTAATTAATGAACGTGCATTTAGACAAAAAGACGTCATCAACGAAATAAATCAAAAATGGGGAAACCATGTTCTGGTATACGGCCCCATTTTAAAGTTGCCCTATAAAACCTATACCGAAACGAAAACTTACAACGAAAAGACCAAAACGTATTTTAAGGAAACCCAAACCCATGTAAACTATGTTTATATATTTCCTGAAAATTTAAACTCAAAAGTCAATGTAAATTCAAAAACATTAAAAAGAGGCAATTTTGAATCAGCCGTATTCACCACAACAATGGATTTTTCAGGGCACTATATTCCAATAAATCTGGTTGCAAAAGGTATTAAATCAGAGGATATTATTTGGAATAAAGCCTCTATAATCATTAAAACCTCAAATCTAAAAGGCATAAAAAGTGAAATCCAAATAAAGCTTCAGGATAAAGCCTATGGTTTTGAAACTAACTTCAATCAAAATAACAATAGCTCTCTGGATATTTTAGAGTCCGGTTTTATAAATGCCGAAGGACTATTTAAAACAAAAAATACTGACTTTTCATTTTCAATGACCTTTAACGGCATCAGACAAATAGAATTAATACCCATAGGCAAAACCACAACTATGAGCATGGTGTCCAATTGGGCAGATCCAAGTTTTATAGGTAATTACCTGCCAAATGACGAAACTAAACAAATCTCAAAAAATGGCTTTGACGCTAGCTGGAAGGTGTTACACATCAATAGGGCATTTTCTCAACAACATTTAAAAAGTATTCCAAATTTGGACCGGTTTGCCTTTGGTACCAAATTTATGGTTATGGTAGACGAATATCAAAAAAGTGAGCGCTCGGCAAAATATGGCTTCCTGGTTATAGGCTTAACCTTTTTGGTGTTCTTCTTAATCCAAACATTAAGTAAAATACACATCCATCCGTTTCAGTATTTAATGATTGGGCTTGCCCTTACCATGTTCTATACTTTATTAATTTCAATATCAGAGCACAGTAACTTTTTAAAAGCCTATTGTATTGCCGGTATGTCTGTAATAATTTTGATTACATTATATTCAAAATCTATTTTAAAAACATTTAAGTTCCCTTTGTTTATTGGTATATCATTAAGTGCACTATACGCATTTATCTATGTTATCATACAACTTGAAAATTATGCCTTATTAGTAGGTAGTATTGGCCTCTTCCTAATACTTGCCATCGTCATGTTTGTATCCCGAAAAATAGATTGGAGCAATGGTTAATTTTATTAGTTAATGATGTGGGCGTTTCCCACGCTTTTGAGCGTGGGCCGCGCTTTCACTACTCGCTCCCTCCTACGTCAGGGAGCTCAAACACACCGTTCAATCACTAACGCAAAAGACACAAATCAACACATCGATTAAAATGAAGACCATACTAATTCTAGTTACAATGTTTATACTAGCAACAACTACAGGCAATTCACAAAATATTGAAGATGTTATACTTGAAAGTCGAGCAAAATTATTCAAGGAGAATACTACAAAAGCCAATAGAGGTAATGCTAAAGCTCAATTTGATTTAGGGCAAATGTATTACTACGGTGTAGGTACAAAAAAAGACTATAGAAAAGCTTTTGAATACTATGAAAAGAGTGCAGCCCAAGGACACCTAGAAGGCCTTTATGCGCTAGCACTCTCATACTATTCTGGAGTTGGTGTGGGTATAGACAAAAAACAAGCCTTAGAACTTTTTATGGAATGTTCCAATAAAGGGGATTTCAATGCTAAATTCAATTTGGCAAATATGTATTTCTACGGTGAAGGTACAGAGATAGACTTAAAAAAATCCTTAATTCTATATAAAGACTGTGCCGAAAATGGAGATTCAAATGCCCAAATTATCCTTGGCATGATGTATTATAATGGCTTTGGAACAAAAAAAGATAAAGTTAAGGCCAAAAAATGGCTCAATAAAGCCCGAGAAAACGGGCATAAAATGGCACCACAACTCATTGACAACATCAATGATATTGAGAATTAATACTAAACTCCCCTTGGAAATTCAATTTAAATGAAAATAAATAAAATATACCTAACTCTAACTTTGTTATTATTTCTAATAGAAGCATGCATTGCCATCTTTTTAAAAACGGGCTTTATCCGTCACACCGTTGGTGACTTCCTGGTGGTCATTCTAATCTATTGCTTTTTTAAAAGTTTTCTAAATATAAACTCAATTAAACTAGCTATTGCCGTATTCCTTTTTGCCCTATGTATTGAGTTACTCCAACTATTCAATATACTTAACCTACTTAATATGGAGCACAATAAAACGGCTATTTTACTTTTAGGAAGCACATTTCAAGTTTCTGATTTAGTAGCCTATGCTCTTGGTTTAATCTTTACTTTAAGTATTAAAAACAAAAGACTTGTCAGGTCTTTGAAACCTGACAAGTCTTCTTAATTTAAAAAAATTAACTCCTAATATCTCACAGACATTTAAAAGATATGAGACTAAACAAAACATACCTGACTCTGACTTTGCTGCTATTTCTAATAGAAGCATGTATTGCCATCTTTTTAAAAACTGGCTTTATCCGTCACACCGTTGGTGATTTTCTAGTGGTCATTCTAATCTATTGCTTTTTTAAAAGTTTTCTAAATATAAACTCAATTAAATTGGCTGTTGCCGTATTCCTTTTTGCCCTTTGTATCGAACTGCTTCAACTACTTAATATACTTAAACTACTCAATATGGAGCACAATAAAACAGCTATTTTACTTTTAGGAAGCACATTTCAAGTTTCTGATTTAGTAGCCTATGCACTCGGTTTGATCCTTATAGTAGCTATTGAAAACAAAAGACCTGTCTGGTTTAAAAAACCAGACAGGTCTTCTTAATCTATCATAAATGAATCACATAAAACAACTTCTGTTTAATCGGTTTAAAACATTTTCATTAATAACAATCTCAATAAGCTTTAGCATTGTTCTATTAATGATAAGAATGAAACTAACTCATTCTTATTTCTACCTGTTTTTAGTTTGGAATTTATTTTTAGCAGTCGTACCCTTTACTATAACCACCTATTTATCAAGTCTCCCCAAGCTTAATAAATATATCTTATTCTTTTGGTTTAGTGTATGGCTGCTTTTTTTGCCCAATGCTCCATATATTGTTACAGATCTCCTACACATAAAAATAAGTACATCACATTTACTTTGGCTGGATGTTTTGCTAATAACTTCCTTTGCACTCAACGGGCTGGCCCTTTTTTATTTTTCGTTAATTGATATGAAAATAGTATTGACAAATATCATGAATGTCAGGCAAATTAAGTCCCTTATATTTACAATTCCTTTTTTATGCGGTTTCGGAGTTTACCTCGGTAGGTTTTTACGGTATAACTCCTGGGAAATTATTAGTAACCCCAGGTTCTTGATTACTGACATTTTAAATATCCTTATTAAACCCTTTCATCATACCGAAGCCTGGTTATTTACTCTATTATTTGGAACATTTTTAAGTATAGGGCTTTGGGTATTTAACTGCTTCTATTCCAATCCATCTACATAATCTTGCAGGTAACTAAATTGTTCCGTCAGTTTTCCGTTTTCTGTAATTTTAGCGCGCTGTAAGACCCCTTCTTTATCATTATTAAAAAATGCGGGAATAACATGCTGTAAAAACATATCTCCAAAACCTTCACTGGCATCTTTTGGGAGCTCGCAAGGTAAATTATCTACAGCCATAACCGTTATAGCTTTTGGGTCTTTATAATTGGTTTCCAATTCGGTTTGAGGATCATAACCATAAATGGGGTCTGCAATTGTTGAAGCCCGTAATGTAGTTGCTACCGGCCCATCAACATCACAACTAATATCAGCGACCACCTTTATGTTAAAATCAGGGGATTTTACATCCGTTCTTGTATACAAATACGGTGCCCCATCACCGTAAAAATGACCGGCTATATAAAAATCTGTTACCTTGGCAAAACGCATGAAATTGGATTCATAGTCCTGAGGATTATTAAAAAAATTGAATACATCATCAACATGCTGGCCATCTATACGCTTGTTATAATCTAACACATCTATTCTGCAATATACCGGTTCATTAAATGTTTGGTTTAAATACGCTTCAACTGAAACGGATTTTATTTGCATAGCATCTAACATTTCCTGAGAGCCGTTAGCTACTTTACCACTTCCTGTAAGCAACATTTTAATACCAGGAAGTTTAATTTTATTTAACTCATTAATCAAAGCTTCTTGACCAGGCAAAGTTCCTGCTTTTGGTAAATTCCAGGAATCATATTTTAATCCCCATGCTCTAAACCCATTATACGCGCCTACTATACCTGCATACCTACCAAAACCTATTAGCCTAAAACCTTCTTTATTGACTATGGTTTCATGGTCATAGAGTTCTATATTTTTTTCTAAAATGGCCCTCAGCAATTTTCTGTTATAAGGCTGTTTTTTTATGGTATGCGAAAAGAAAAAGTATTTTTTACCTGGAATAAGTGCTTCCACAGGGACTTCCTTAACGCCTATCATCACATCACAGTCTGACACATCCTGTAAAACCTCAACACCCTCAGATGTATAGGCATTATCCTGATACACCCTGATATCTGATGCTTCTACCTTAAAATCAGAATTGGGGTATAATGTTTTTGCTTCTGCTAATTTTGATGGTGATAGTACCACCCTTCGGTCCGGTGGATTTTTACGTTCTTTGATTATGGCAAATTTCATAATTTATATTTTTAGGCTCCCAATAAAGGCAGATGTTTTCTTTTATGATACGTTAAGGCTATTTCAATACAATGTTTTACTTCGGTTACCGGCAATGTGCTATGGCATTTAAAAATTATCGCTCTATTTCCTTCAAATTCAAATGTATTTTTATAAATGGTTCTAAACGTAGTTACTAAACTTGATGTACATTGAAAATAAAGTGCATATTGATTAGGAGATTTTTCTTTCCAATCCATTCTAATGGTACTTCCATGTTTAGTTTTGTAACTGGGCTCTCCCCATTTTAGGGTTTCCTCCAGCTTATCAATCCCTTCTGTTTTTGATGCCACTTCCAATACTAATGCTCTAAGGTCTTGCATTTTTGATTTCACCTGTTGTGGATAACTATTAAACACATCTTTAACCTTAGCATCTGTAGCTAATACAAAATTTTTATTCATACGACTGGCTTAACAGTTGGAATAATTTTTGCTCTAAATTAATTGGATTTATAGTGATTTACAAAGTTTTTGGTAAATTTGCCATCCGTGTTAGGGATTGAACGGTTTGTTTGAACTCCCCGACGTAGAAGGGAGCGAGTAGTGAAAGCCCGCCCCCTTTGGGGAACACCCTAACCTTATTAAAAACGGGGTCGACTGGTTTTGACAGCGAGATTAATTGAACGGTAAGCACGTCGTGTAATGATTTTGAAACACGTTAAAGGCTAGATCAAACTTTTAAACGGCGAGAATAACTACGCTTTAGCTGCATAATCTGAATTACAGTAAGATTGGCCTAGGTACACAAGGTGTACAAGCTTTATGTCTCCGGAAAGCCTTGGTTAATGGCGTTCTTTTTAGAGGCATCGTAAATATTAACTAAGATGGTGTAGCGCTTTGATGCACCTTCAAGATAAAAAAGCTAAGTTGTAAGTGGGTGGTCTTTAACCAGCTTACAGTCTAAAATCTAAGTAAAGAATAAGCGTGTAGAAAGCTCTTTGGTTACTTGTTTGGACGAGAGTTCGATTCTCTCCGACTCCACTTTTTGAGCATCAAATCGAAACAAAACCCTGTAAATTATTGATTTACGGGGTTTTTAATTTTATTTAGCCTCAAATAATAACGTGTATTATTAAATAAAAAGGGGCTAATTTGGGGTCAGTAGATTTTTGATAATCTCTTACCCTCTTTAAATACTATACTATTACGTTTTTTGGTTGTTCTCTCCGACTCCACACAAAACCTCTGAATACATAATAAATTCATAGGTTTGTTTTTTCAGTTAACAAAATAGTTGAACATTTAAAGTTGTTTTTTTCTGATTCTTTTCTTTGTAATTTGGTAACAACACTTATCATTTCATCCTAAATCACCCCTTATTTTAATAAGTATTTAACTATATTTGTTAACTATTGCCATAAAATACATACAACATTTACGATGTTGTATATTATTATAAATGAGTAAAAAAAAAGAGAACCATTCAATAAATATTTGGACAATAATAGATAAACTTAAATATTTTATCCTAATTATAATATCTATTGTTATCATTATTATTTTGTTTAAAGGCTATTCAATAGAAACCAAATATTTCAAAATAGGAAAAGTGCCTGATACTTTATATATAGAGAAAGAAACAAAAACACCTCCAGATACAGTTTATAAAGAAAAAATTGTAACAAAGTATATTACCGCTCCTCAAAAAAAAACTACTAAAATAAAAAAAACTGGAGTAGAAGTAGATTTAGGAAATCAACCTGCAAATGTTAATACGGGAACAAATAATGGAGTAATTGGAAACAATAACACTATTAATAATTTAAATGAAAAACCAGTAATACTGAATGATAGTGACAAAAAAATATTGATAAACTTAGTTGAAAAAGAATTAAAAAAAGTTTCTAACAAAGAAAAAAAGAATATTAGTGTAGAAGCCGCATCAACTGGTACAAGAACTATAAAATTGGCGCACTTAATTAGAAAATTTCTTAATTCAAAAGGATATAATGCGGGAAGTGATCTCGGTATATATGGTAACGCATTACCTCCTGTTAAAGGAATAAATATTTCCAGCATGAATAATTTTGTAATAGTTACTGTTGGTCATATATAGATTTTCATCTCCCTTGAAGAATAATCATTTTTACTTCTATCTAACAAAGATTTTAACTAAAAAAAAGCTAGTTTAATTAGTAAAAAATGAATAAATTCTACAAGCATTGCCTTCACTCTGCGAATTAGGTATTTTAGCCATTCTAATTTTAATAGTGTGCTTTTTTTGAGCATCAAGTTCTGAAGCCAAAACAAAATAACGAGGTAAATGTTGGTAATAACTGTTGGTAGTGTATTGATCGAATAATTGATATTCGCTACCATCAATACTATATTCAATGGTTCCAGCATCGGGACCAGATAATGCAATCATTCCAATAGCGCTTCCTGTAAAATTCAGTTTTAACCACCCCTTGTCTCCATTGGCCACTAGAAGTGGAATTTTTGTATACCCTCGTCTTACACGTTCATTATTTGTAGGCTCCCATGAAGGATCAAGCTCCCATCCATTTTTATATTTGGCCTTATCAATAGAAAGAAACGTCCCATTATCATAAGCAAATTCATTTAATTTTTCAGGGAGTTCATAGGCTGTAACTTTATCATCGTCAGCCACAAAACCAAAATAGGCATTTTCAAGTAAAGTTTTCATGGAGCAGGCATAAACCTCCTGACCAAAAGGTGAAGGGTGTAAGTTTTTAAAATCGTCTTCCCAGGTAAACTCACCGGCATCAATCCGTTCAGTTACTTCCTTGGCCAAATTAATTGAAGAAAGCTTATAATGTTCAGCAACACTTTCGTGATCTGCAATTTCCTGCGGAACATTTTCTGCGCGATATTTTTCCATTTTTGACGGATCAACAAAATGCATTACAACAATATCCATAGTTGGGTTTATCTTGCGTGCATGCCGCACAATACCTTCCATACCCCGAACACGGTCAATACTATTTCTTCTCAGTCCCGGAGAACGATCATTGACCGCAGCTTCTTCAAACAGCAAATCAACGTCTCCCTTCGATAATACATCTCGGACTAAACGAAAGGCTCCCGAAGTTGAACCTTCAGAAGGAATTCCGGCTTCAATAAAAGTAAATACCGTTTCCGGAAATTTTTGTTTAAGATAATCACAAACCTTATTTCTCCACCCTTTATTAAAGGTAATTGAACCGCCTAAAAATGCTACTGTACCTCTTTTATCTTTAGTGAACTTTATCTGGCTGTTTTTTAAGCCACCTCGTAATTTATGATAGGATTTTGAATCCAATTTTGGTTTAGGAAACAATGGGCTATTAAATTCGATATCCCAATCTGAAGGTTCTTTTTCTATAAATCCATGCTTCCATAAAAATGCTTCTGACTTATACATAGTGTATTTAAAAGAAGCATCAGTATTCGTTTTACGAAACCAACTACTATTAAAGAAACCATGCCCCATACCAAATGCCGGAACCAATAAGCACTCATTCCCCTTTTGTTTCATGAGGCGTTCAAAGCGCTCAGCATTCTCAAAGGGAACAGTAAGATCTTTAGTTCCATGAAAAACCAAGCTAGGAGGTGCATTTTCCTTTACCTGATGACAAGGAGAGATTTCGGTCTCTCGCCCTTTCACTTTTTCAGCACCGTATCCTTTTTCTGTTGTATCTAAAACCGGGTTAAACAATATCATGGCATTGGGTACTGAACTCACTAACAGATCTTCGCTAGTTACTTCCTGTCCCTGAATTACACCTGTACAGGCTGCTACATGCCCTCCGGCCGAGCCTCCACATGCCACAATTCTATTAGGATCAACGCCTATTTTTTTTGCGTTCTGACGCACCCAGCGAATAGCAGATTTTCCGTCCTGAACACTTTCAAAGGGTGATGTTTTATGAATCTTCTTTACACGATATTCTGCCGAAATTGCTACCATCCCTAGCTTTGCAAAAAATGTACTTTGCTGGTAAAATTGCCTGGGATGACCACCTGTCCAACCACCTCCAAAAAAGGAAACAATGGCTGACCGACTATCATTAACCGAATAATCTTCAGGGTAAAATACATGTAGAGCAAGTTCACCTTGAGGTGTTTTCTTGTAAATTATCGTATCGTTTGGTATATACTTTTGAGCAAAAGTTTGACAAATGGAAAGCACGCAGATAATTACCAGATAATGACACTTTTTTATCATGATTAAATTCAATATTTTATTAGTTACCAGTTATCCGTTCTAAATGATGAGGCAGGCAAACCATCTTTATTAAACAATGTACCAACAGCCCAATCTGAAAATGCATAACGCAAAGCCACTGGCTTACTAACTTTTTCAGACCAGACCTCCAGCGTATTATCAGAATGGATCAATACTTTGGCCGGATGAAACATTTTATCACTTCCAGCCACTTCAAAATTGACAGAATTTGACGCTTGCAACTGCAAACCACCAAAAGTATAGTCGAATTCTACAAGCATTCTGCTACCTTTAATTTTATGCGATTTATATTGAGGTCCACTGTAGACCATATTTTTCTTTCCATAGTTTTTAGCCAAAGCCCATAAAGCCAGTCTATGCCCTACTATTCTTTTCTTAAGCGGATGAATCCCTCTCTGCTCTCCTACATCCATGGTCACTGCCATCCCTGTATTCCTTAATTTTTGCAAGGTATTTAAATGGACCTCACGAATATGTGTAGATAAACCATCACTATAACTAAAAGGAGCAATTTGTGCATAATAGAACGGCAGATCCCTTTGTTTCCATTCCCGGCGCCATTGCCTTATTAGTTCTGGAAATAAATGGCTATAAAGCATAGGATTATCTCTATTAGCCTCTCCTTGGTACCAAATGACTCCTTTAATTGTGTAACCAATTAATGGGTGGATCATGGCATTATACAAAAGATTGGGTTGTTTATTTGTTTTGCCTTCTATCTTTGTTGGAAGTATCAACTCAGGAAACTTTTGTATGCTTTCTACATTCATCCAGGCTTCCACCTTTGAACCACCAACAGCAGATACTATTATTCCAACAGGTACATCTAACGTTTGCTCCAACATTTCGGCAAAAGAGTAAGCCACAGCGCTAAAATTAGGTGTCGTTAAAGAACTGGCTTCCTGCCAAGCTCCCTCTATCGTATCTTGAGGGGTTAATCTTGCCGTTCCGGGAATTCTAAAAACACGTATTTTACACAAACCTGAACTTTCAATTAGCGCATCGGCATCTTTTATTTTTACCGATCTCTTTTTGAGTGGCTGTACAATGCGCCACGCCATATTAGATTGCCCGCTACACAGCCAAACCTCTCCAAAAAAAATGTTATTTAAATTAATTTCCGAATTGTCTCCGGTAATTTCTATACGCTGTGGTTCCTTTGTATTAGTAGTTTTTAATTGCAAAATCCACTTACCATTTTCAGATACCTTGATTTGTTTGCTTTTTTCTAACCAGCTTGCAGACACAATTAATTTTTCACCTGGTGTTGCCCAACCCCAAATATTAATTTTAGTATTTCGCTGAAGCACCATATTTGAAGAAAATATGGATGGAAGCTTAACCTCTGCCTGAACTACAAATCCTATCGAACATAAGATAACTAGTAAAACTTTTTTCATATATTAAATTTAAGCGCTTTGTTACGATTTTTCATCAACATTCTTGGTAACATCATCATACCATTTTAACAAGTCTAATTTCATAGCTTTGGCCTTTTGAGGATACGCATTGAGCAGATTTTTCTTTTCTCCAATATCCGAATCCAAATTGTATAATTCTAGAACACCACTATCCTTAAACATCAATAACTTCCACTTCCCCCTACGCATGGCCATTTTGTTTGAATACTGCCAAAACAGATCGCGATTCTTTAGTCTTTTATTCTTCAAAAGTACTCGATCAAGGCTTACACCATCCAGTTTTAGTGGGTTCTGTACTCCTCCAAATTGAGCCAAAGTTGGTAAAATATCCATGGTCATTGCGGTTTCTGAGGTAGTACTTCCTGCTTTTATTTTTCCCGGCCACTTTGCTATACCTATAACCCGTTGCCCACCTTCGTATAGAGATCCCTTACCTGCTCTTAGCGGTGTATTATCTCCATAACGGGCTCCTCCATTATCAGAACAAAAAAACACAAACGTATTTTCATCAAGATTTAATTCTGTCAAGGTTTGCATGACGTTTCCAATACCCTCGTCCATTATTTCTATCATCTCCTTTAGTAAAAGCTTGGTTTCTTCTCTTGTACGTTTTTTATCTTTAACTACCTCACCAATCTTTCTAAAAGCCGACGTTTTGCGACCCTGAAAAGGGCCGTGTGGTGCTTCATGTGGGATATAAAGTAAAAAAGGTTTGTCCTTGTGGCGTTTAATAAAATTAACTGCATGAGAGGAAATCAGATCTGTTGAATATCCTTTTTCCTTCTGCAATTGATTCTGGTGCCACCAATCTTCATAGCCTTCCTGATCAATGTGAGCATGATAATCAACATTACCACTTACGTAGCCAATATATTCATCAAAGCCCTGATGCACCGGATTATATTTCTCAGGGTATCCAACATGCCATTTACCAAACATTCCTGTAACATATCCAGCCTCTTTTAGCATATCAGCAAAAGTTACTTCTGTTAAACTAAGTCCCACATCCCGATGGGACTTTGCAGTCACAACTCCAGAAATACCTGTTCTTTGTTGATATTTTCCAGTTAAAAGTGCTGCCCGTGTTGGGCTGCAAACCGATCCGTTTGAATGAAAATCTGTAAAAAGCATGCCTTCCCTTGCCAGTTTATCAATATTAGGGGTTTTAATAGTTTGACTTCCATTACAGCTTAAATCAGCATATCCCAGGTCGTCTGCCATAATGATAATAAAATTGGACTTTTTTGCTTGGGCATTACTATTTCCAAAGGACATAAATAATAAACAACTTAATATTGATAAAAAAGTGTTTTGTTTAACTAGCATATCATTAATTATTAGGGTTTAAACATATGTATATCGCCATTACTATCCATTCCACCAAAACCTGATGCCCCTATTTCTAATTCATATTTTGCATCCTTTTCCAGGCTCTGAAGGTCTACAAAATACATCCGGTCCTTATCCGAACCTTCTTCAGTTGTTCCGTAATGAAAGTCGGAAGCAATTGGTTTACCGTTTTTCAGAAATTTTACGCTTCTTATTTCCAAACCATCGGTCCCCGTAGTATGATCTAATACTATTAAGTATTTCCCTGCTTGTGTTAAAAATGAGGTGACATCAATTACCAACCCCTTTGGGCTTTTCAAATCTTCCGAAGTCCATTGCCCTACTCTTTCGGAAGCCTCACGCCAATAGGCCACCCCTTCATATGCCAGACGTAACCGATGCTTCTGAACACGTTGTTGAAACTCCTCCCAATTTTTATGTCCGGATTCTGACCAGGCATTCTCACTAACTGCAAAATTCCTAGGATAGACCGCCAAATCCCATAAATCTGGTTTATTAGTAAATGGGGTCCATAAAGCTGATTGAATACCCAAAACCAAATCCATTTGTTCTTGTGGCATATTTAATGGAATCGGTTCATATTCGTAAGCCGTTTGAAGCGTTAACATTCCGGGCCATTGTTTTGGGTGCAGAGGATTATCTGTTTGGTCTTTTTGAAAATAGTAGCCCTGATTTGAGGCAATGACAGTTTTTTGACCATTCTGTACCGCAGTAAGTGCGCCTCTATTACCCCGCCAGCTCATAATTGTAGAGCTTTTAGTAATTCCTCCTTCCAGAATTTCATCCCAACCAATCAATTTCTTATTATGGGTATTGATTATACTCTCTAACCTCTTAATAAAATATGCTTGTAGCTCATCACTATCAGATAGGCCTTCATCTCTAATCCTTTGCTGACATTTAGGACAGGCTTCCCACCATTCCTTGTTCACCTCATCGCCACCAATATGAATGTACTCGCATGGAAATAAACTGACTAACTCTTCTATAATTTCATCAAAAAACGGAAACACCTCATCATTCCCTGCGCAAACAGCATTGGACCCTTCATGTTTATCAAATGGTTTCCCTCGTTGCGGAAAATCATTAAAAAAACGAACATACCCTGTAGTTTTCGCATTTGGGCAAGCAAATTCCGGTATGGTGTGTAACAGTGCTGTAGAATGCCCAGGTATATCTATCTCCGGAAGTACTGTAATGTGACGTTCTTTGGCATAAGCTACAATATCTCTAATCTGTTCTTGTGTATAAAACCCTCCGTAGCGCCCAGTAATTCCACGTTTGGGGTAATTTGGCTGCATACGCCAGGCGCCTTTTTCGGTAAGCCATGGGTGTTTTTTTATCTCAATACGCCAGCCATTATTATCTACCAAATGCCAATGAAATACGTTCATTTTATGTTCTGCCATAATATCAAGAGTATGCTTCACATAATCTGCATCCGCAAAGGTTCTAGACACATCAAGCATATAGCCTCTCCAATCAAACCGTGGGTAATCCAAAATTTCAACACATGGGATAGTCCAATCGATATTCTTTAGTTCTACACGACTAAATATTTCTGTAGGTAAAAGTTGTCGGAGTGTTTGTAATGCATAAAATGCTCCTTCATCTCCTCCAGCTTTTATGGTAATTATCTTTGTTGAAACATTAATTTTGTATGACTCTTTCCCGTATTTAGAATTGAGCTGTGGGTCGAGGATTAAATAAATTCTGGTTTCAGCATTAGAATCTTCTGTTATATTTATTTTAAAACCCAAGGCAGACTGAACTTTCTCAATAAACTTCTGAGCTTCTAATGCCAGGCTATTCTTGGCAATTATAACGACTTCTTCATTCAATTGAAACTGACCAGTTCCAAGTTTCACTTCCACTGGTAAAGGAAGTAAATTCAATGTCTTCCCATCATTAGCGAACAAAGAGGTGTGAACCATAATACAAATCATGAAAAGAACTGTTCTATAAATCATTGTGCCTTTTTTAGGTTGTTAACTTATTATACAAACCTGTAAGATCTAAAGAATCGTCCATATCGTTTTGCAACTTTAGCAGCTCTTTAAAAAGTACTTTCACCCTTTCTGATTGTTCAGGATTTTCTGCTAAATCTGTTATTTCTTCCGGATCTTTGGTTAAATCAAATAATAGTATTTTTTCTATTTTCGGATATACTAACAACTTATACCCATCCTTTCTTATCATCCTTTGGTGTTCTCTATAACAACCATATATAGCGTCATAATTACTTTGCTTTTTGTCATCTTTTATAAAATCTAACAAGCTGTGATATTCTACATAGGAAGGTTTTTCTATACCTGCTATTTCTAAGCTTGTAGCCATAATATCTTGTAGATACACTTCCTGATCTAGCCTTTTTCCTTTAGGGATGTCTGGCCCCACAACCATTAATGGCACGCGCATACTATGATCAAATAAACTCTGTTTACCTATTAACCCATGTTGTCCAACTGCCAATCCATGATCTGAAGTAAAGAAAATATAAGTATTGTCCTTTTTACCGGAAGCTTCTAAACCAATTAGTATTTCACCTATTTGCTGATCTAAATGCGTAATGAGTGCATAATATTCTTGCCTATGTTTTTTTACAGCATATGGTGTCCTAGGAAATGGTGCCAAAGCTTCGTCTCGTAAAGTAGAGCCATTACCTATACTATCTTTATATGGATACTCTGGAAGAAAACTTTCTGGAACCGCAATATTGTCTAGTGGATACATATCCAAAAATTCCTGAGGTGCTTGTCTTGGATCATGTGGTGCATTAAATGCCAGGTACATGAAAAATGGAGCTTCTTTTTTACTGGCATCACTTATAAAAGATAAAGCATCATCCTTTACAACTTCGCTCCAATGTTTCCCTCCTTTCCAAAAACCTTCAAATTTTGGGTCTGTAGGAGACCAGAGTGTGTCCTTTTTGTTTAAAGGGCGGTTATACCCTAGTTTATATATTTCCTTTTTCTTTTCTGTTCCTTCTCTATATTTTCTGGCATACTGTGGCATTCCACCTCTTACATGGGCAACAGTATCGAATACACTGTTGGCTTTGATTTTAACATGCCATTTTCCTGTCATATAGGTATTATACCCATTCTTCGACATTAATTTAGCCCAAGTCCTATTAATGGCAACCGAATCATTTTTCATCCATAGATCTTCCTGAGCCTTTGCTCTCCACACATGAGCTCCAGACATCATCATTGCTCTGGATGCTACACAAACGGCACCTCCCCAGCCTCCCATATTAAAGGCCGTTGTAAACGTGGTGCCTTCGTTTACGAGTTTATCCATATTGGGCGTTTGAATTTCTGAATTCCCTAAAGCCCGTATGGTTTCATAAGTTTGATCATCCGTATAAATAAAAACAATATTAGGTTTTTCAATATTGTTTTCTGCTTTCGTGATCGATTTACAAGAAACCATCAAGAAAGCCATAAATAGGAGTACATAAATTTTCATAATGCTTTTCTTATTATTAATTAATAATCACTTCCTGAGTTACTTTCTTCACAGGATTGAACAAATTGTGCTAATGCTACTTTCATTCTTTCAGCCAGTTCTTTATTCGCTTCTATGATGTTATTCCTTTCCTCTGGATCTTGAATGATATCATATAACTCATAGGCTTTTCTTGGTAGTTCAGAATTATCAGACCTTGCTCTGTCATTTCCAATGTTATGAAGTAACTTGTATCTATCTCCAATTAAAGCTTGCTGTTTATGTGACCGATACCAGAAACCAATGTTCTTTTTACGCACTTTTATTTTTCCATTTAATACAGGCAATAGGCTTATACCATCATAAGGTCTGTTATCAACCACATCATAGCCAAGTATACTACAGAATGTTGGAAAATAATCGCTGGTCACTACTGGTATAGCTGATATGCCAGAGGTTACCTTTGAAGGCCATTCAATAATACCAGGTACTCTAATTCCTCCTTCGTATAAACTTCTTTTACGCCCTCTAAGTCCGTTGGTAGACCCTTGACGCCTTTTCATGGCTTCGGGATTACCTTCCGGACCATTATCACTGGTAAAACATATCATGGTGTTTTCTGCGATTCCTATTTCTCTTAATGTACTTCTCAGTCGTCCAACCTGTGCATCTAATGCAGTAATGACACTATAATAGTGTTGCTTATTTTCTTCCAGATCAGAATAGAGTTCTTTCATATACTTAGGATGGCCAACTACAGGTTCATGGGGTGCATGGAACCAAATTACTGTAAAAAATGGTTTTTTATCCTTTTCACTTTCTTTAATAAAAGGTAAAACCCTATCCATTATAATCTTTGAATCACAACCGGTAAGATCATCCTCAACAGGTTTATCATCTTTTACGTAAAGCACTCTTTTATCTCCTTTTTCCAGCCAATCCTTAGCATGTGCATGTTCTTTATCTCTTTTATACGGATCAAAGGTGGCTATGGAGAATTCGGATGAAAAATACGTATCGAACCCTGCCATTTTCGGAGTCATGTAATTTTTACCCGGGTTTCTTCTAGGTCCTTTCCCGCTATAATCCGGAAATAGTGTTCCTAAATGCCATTTTCCAAAATGTCCTGTTTTATAACCATTTGCTTTAAAGACCTCTGCCAGGGTAACTTCTTCCTTTTTCAAATGTCCTACATTAGCCGTTGTTATTCCGTATCGGTTAGGGTTTCTACCTGTTAAAACACTACCCCTTGTGGGTGAACACACTGGACCCGCAGCATAAAAACGCGTAAACTGAATTCCCTGGTTCGCCATGTCATCCAGATGTGGTGTCTTAATACGAGGGTGTCCATTATACCCTGTATCACCCCAACCCATATCATCAGCCATAATTAAGATAACATTCGGCCTATCTTGTTGTGCTTGACATATCTCATCTACTCCCAGAAATGCGAGTAAAGATAAAAGTGTAAAAACCAGTCTAGTACTATCCATTTTAATTTAATTTTCCGAGCCTGTCCATATGGAGTCTCAATTATAGAATTTGATTTTATTTCTAACTCAAATTTTCTGTAATAGTATTTTAAAGTCTCTCCCAATTAGAAGTATAAATATAAAAGTATGATTGATGTCATAACCTACTTTTTTGTAAAAATCACTTCATTTAACCCCTAACTAGGGCAAACTATCCGTAAAATCAATATCAATCCCAGAAGCTCCCCTCTTCTTTTATTTGCTTTTCAAATCTTTCTAAATCTGAAAGTAATTCGATAGTTAATTCAGTTTGTTGTTTTGCTACATCAATTCGTTCTCCTAAATCTTCCTCTACTTGAAACAGAAGAGGCGTTTCTCTTGAGGCTACAAATCCATAATTATTATTAGTCTGTGACCCTATACGTATATGAAGCTTCCATGCATCTTTTCTTATGGCTGAAGGCATATTATCCTTATAATTATAGTAAAACTTAAATGGTTTTTGAAGCTTTTCAAATCTTTCAGGCATTAATATAGCCCTTATATCCCTCCCATCAATTGTTCTATCAGTTGGTGTTTCCACCCCTGCAATCGCAAAAATAGTTGGTAATATATCTAAAGTACTTATTGGTGTTTGCTCATAACGATTTCCTTTTATTTTTGCAGGCCAGCTAATAATTCCGGGAACGCGATGACCACCTTCCCATGTAGAACCTTTTCCATCACGAAATGGTGCCGCATAACCAACTTTTAAACGCGTATCTCCATATTTTTTATTATCCTTTCTGTTGGAAAAAACAATCCAGGGGCCATTATCTGATGAGAAAATAACAATGGTATTTTCTCTTATCCCCTCATCTTCAAGAGTTTTAATAATGTCTCCTATAGAAGCATCAATTTCTTCCATAACGTCTCCTAATTCGCCGCGTCGGGAATTACCTTTAAATTTATCACTAACGAATAGTCCCAAATGCGGCATATTATAGGGTATATATGCAAAAAACGGTTTGTCTTTATTGCGTTTTATAAATTCAATGGCACCTTTAGTACATATTCCTGTTAAGGACTCTGAGATTTCTATATTAACTGGTAAATTTTTGGCCAATACCTCATAACCTGCAATAGGGGCTTTACCATTAGGGTTACTCTTTAGTAGCATGGCATCATTATAATCATGAGATACATTAGTTCCAATCCACTCATCAAAACCATGTGCCAGAGGTAAGGTATGATGTGAAAAACCATTAAGATCGTTTGGTGTACCTAAATGCCATTTTCCGAACATTCCGGTTTTATAACCGGCAGATTTCAAGCCGTCAGCCAGAGTAATCTCTTTTTCATGGATATAGCGCTTTGCAGCCGGACCTATAACCCAAGACCCCAAACCCGATCTTCCTGGGTAGCGGCCTGTTAATAAAGAGTAACGTGATGCTGAACAAGCTGGAGAAGTCACATAAAACTGTGTAAAATTCACACCACTATCCTTTAACCTAGAAATATTGGGGGTTTTAATTGTAGGATTGCCATTGTGTGCATAATCCCCATATCCGCTATCATCAAGGAAAATTAGAATTACATTGGGTTTTTTATTGGGCCCCCTTTGTTGACATTGCCCTTTAATACCAATAACAACGATAAATAATACAATTACGGATATTTTCAAATATTTTAAATTCATGTTAAGCTATATTTTAATACAATCAGCATTACTCTTTATATTTTCTTTTATTCCAGTTTTGAAGCATTGAGTATGTTTTTCAACTCCTTTACAATCTCAGGCTTATTGGTATACTGATTTTTAAACTCGCGCAAATCGTCTTTTAGGTTATACAACTCGCCTTCGGAATCAATCAATTCATATCCCAAATCTTTATAGTATATTTCACCTCTTCCATTGTTATCATCACCTGATTTATTGTCTATTAAAACCCAATCCCCCTTTCTTATAGCAAAATTTCCACGGGCACTGTGATGAATGGTGTAAGGGCGAATATTATTCTTTTTTCCTTGAAGTACATCATAAAACGAAAAACTGTCTTCTCCTTCATTCATGGCTCTCTTATGACCAACAATATCGGCAACGGTCGCATAGAAATCCGAAAGACAAATGGTTTCATCAAACTCTATATTTGATTTAATTCCTAAAGGCCAGTTTACAAAAAATGGAACACGATGTCCGCCTTCCCACAAATCGCGTTTTACACCTTTTAGTTTACCGGCACTATAATGATTGTATTTTTTTGCCCGTGGGTAACAAATGGTTTCTGGTCCATTATCACTTGTAAATATCACTAAGGTATTTTCTTTTATACCATTATCTTCCAATGCCGTTATAATCCTTCCAAGTACGTTGTCTACTTCAACCACAAAATCACCATAATCTCCGGCATTACTTTGACCTATAAATTCTTTATTTGGCGCTATCGGTGTGTGTGGTGCATTAAGAGGAAAATAAATAAAAAATGGATGCTTTGATTTGCTGTATTCTCCAATCTTCTCAACCGCTTTAGATGTAAACTCCGATAAATAAAATTCCGGACCACGGCCTTTTATCGTGTGCCCCCGGCGTCCAAATGGATTTTCATCTCCCTTTTTAAACTCATAATTTGGCTGCTCTATTAGTCTGTCATTCTCAATTAAACAGTATGGCGGCATATCCATTGATGCTGAAATACCATAATAATAATCGAAGCCTCTTGCAGTGGGCCCATCTGTAATTTTTTTTGTAAAGTCGACATTACTTCCAAAACGCTCCGGAGCCCTGCCATCCGTAGTTTCCCAGCCCATACCTAAGTGCCACTTTCCAATTATTGCGGTATGATAATCATATTTTTTCAGCATGGAAGCCACAGTTTGACGACCATTTTTAATTAATGCCGGGCTATATCCTGTAAGCACCCCACTTTTTAATGATGTACGCCAGGCATATCGTCCTGTTAGAACACTATAACGTGAGGGGGTACAAACTGATGAACTTGAATGTGCATCTGTAAAAGTGATCCCTGTTTTGGCCATGCTATCCATGTTTGGAGTCTTTATTTTAGAATCAGGATTCAAGCAACTTACATCTCCATAACCCAGATCATCCGCCAGAATAAAAATGATGTTTGGGAATTTATTACGTGCTTCACGCTTTGTATTACCCTGACCATAAGAATCAGTGCCGAATCCAACAATTATGGCTACCATAATTATCATGTTACTAAGATATGATCTCATAAATACAATTTTAATAATGGTTATTATCCGATTATTCAGCTTCCCATATCTTTTCAACTTCATTGGCCAATGCCCTTTGTCTGCTATATTCATCATCCACTTCATTTGTCACATCATGTGAAACCAGCCAGGTAAACACACCACTCCAGCCTTGTTTCTTTGCATACTTCACAATTTCGCTCACATCAGAGGTTGACCAAATAGCATGCCCCTCAACAACTTTTTTGCCTAAGGCTTCTGCTCCATAGTTATCATAAATAAACTGCAGGTTTTTCCCTCCTTTCTTTCCATTTTTTTTAAACTCAGGAAGTAAAAAGGAGTAATAACCAATGCCACACAGAAAATCAATGTTTCGGTTTTCTGTAAATTCATTGGGGTAAATTTTTTCCCATTCTGCCATTTTTTCCGCCTTAATGTTTACATCAAGTTGTTTTGTTTTAGGATTGTAACCTAAATATTGCATCACATTAATGTAATCTACCATCTGGTCATTAATAATCTCTTCCCACTTCATAAATTTGCCGGCATGGCCATTAATATTGGCTTCCGGTTCTATAGCCTGATCAAGATATTCTTTTCCGGCTGTTGGACGAATAGCACAAACTGATACTTTCATTCCTAAATCTTTTACTTGTTTCATTAGATCACGGTAACCCTCTGCCTGAATTTTATTTGGTGGAAATTCCCAATCAAAATCAACACCTACACATCCAAAATCTTTTGCAAAACGATATAATTTTAAAGCATACTCTTTTGTCATGCCTTTATCTTCAAGCACCACACCAAAACTTCCTCCTGTTAACCACCCTGCTGCTGTTTGAGATAACCAAAGTTTCATGTCCTTTTGTTTAAAGTAATCTACAACAGCATTCACCACCTCTTTGCTACATAACATGTTTCGTTTATGTTTTTCATTAATAGGACGATCAAGATAATCAACACCTTCAAAAACTTCGGGCCATTCTGATCTATTCCAACTGGTTATGATGCTCCCTTCTTTCCCGGTCATATAGATACCACCTATTAAAACGATATCTGAAATACCATCCCATCTATAATTATCTAAGATCGCTTTTATTTCCTCCGGATTAGCCTTATGTAGCTTCAACATAGACAAGGATACATAGGCCAGGCTTATAAACTCTTTTTCCGTATCATTTTGAACTGTTTTTCCGGACTTGCACCCATATTGACTTAATACAGTAAGGCATATCAAAAATACGGAGGTAACATTTGTTAACTTTTTTTTCATTTTAGTAACTATTTATGTGTGTATTGCTTTGAAAGGTTCTTTAAATAAATTAAAGTGGCTTAGTAACTATTTTCACTACAATAGCCATTTCATCGGGGACAAGTTTTGGCATTTTTAATTGTAATCCTCCTTCAGTGAGTCTCCATGTTATTTCACCTGTTGAGCCCAAAACTTCTACTTTATCAATCTTTCCAATTCTTGATGCATTTTCTTTTTTAAAGGCTTCCAGAGTAATCAACTTTTCACTATCAGGTTTGCCAAGTATTGTGGCATAAATTGTTCTTTCTTTTGTTGTATACCTCACATCTTTATCTGAGTATTTTACTTTAAGAAACTTCTTTGCATTTTTAAAATGACCATCCGGCTCTTTGGTTGGCCCTTCTCCATAGGTAAACCAAGGCCTTGTTCCGTATATAGCTTCACCATATTTTTTTAACCAATCCCCCATACCTAATAATACTTGTTGCTGGTTTAACGGAATTGAACCATCTGCCTTGGGAGAGACGTTTAAAAGTAACACCCCATTTTTACTAACTATATCTATTAAAACATGAAGCACATCTTTAGTTGGTTTTATAGTTAGATTCTCAGTGTAGCACCAGCTTCCTTTACTAATGGTTTCATCGGTCATCCATACCTTGTCTCCCATTTTGTTTTTTCGCGATTTTTCTAAATCATCAACACTAAAATCTAATGGTAGATCGTCCTGTTTTCTAACTATAACGACTTCTTTGTTCCATTTTTCAGCTTCATTTAAATAATAAGCACAAAACTTTGCCCGATAGTCTTCAGGTATTCTATCAAGCCAAGAATCAAACCACATGATATCCGGATTATATTTATCTATCACCTCTTTTAGTTTTCCAAACCAAATGTCTTCAAGCCATTTATCTTCCGGTATATTTCCATACAAATAATCTAACTCTTTACTTCTTTCTGGTTCTAAACCCGGATACATAGGATAATGACTGTCTTTAAAATGGTGTTCTTTAGCACTCTCCTCCTTCCCATTATACCTTTGTAATTGTTTTGAATGATGGAACGTCGCAATTAGTTTCATATTCTTTTTATCCAGCTCTCTTTTTAGCTCACCAAGTATATCCTTTTTAGGGCCTTTGGCCATGGAATTCCAAGGAGTAACTTCACTATCCCACATTGAAAACCCATCATGATGCTCAGCTACAGGGCCCGCAAAACGTGCTCCGGCCTTTTCAAAAAGATCAACCCAAGCCTTAGCATCAAACTTTTCTGCCTTGAACATAGGTACAAAATCATGATAACCAAACTCCTGCAGATCTCCATAGGTTTCTAGATGGTGTTTATTAAACCCATGTCCAGGAATATACATATTCCTAGGATACCATTCGCCTCCGAATGCTGGAACTGAGTAAACTCCCCAATGAAAATAAATGCCTAATTTTGAATCGCTAAACCAATCTGGCGATTCCTTATGTTTTGCTAAAGAGTCCCAGTTTTCATCATATTTTTTTGTCTCTTTTTCTATCTTTTTACCAGAAACACATGCGGTAATATGAACTAGAAAAATTAGTAGTAGTATTTTTTTCATTTCTATTTTTTTAATGATTAAGGTTTTAAAACATAAAATTTCCCTTTTGAAACTTTCCCTAAAGTTCCTTTTACTTTTAGATTAATTTCATATTGAGCATCTCTATCAACACTTTGAATATCTATAAAATAAAGGCGTTCGTGATTTCTCTCTTTTGAAATATACCCCAAGTGTTTATCACTGGATATTGGTTTTCCATCTTTTAAAACTCGTGCCTCTTCTACAACAAGTTCTGCTCCTTCAGTTAAATCTCCAAGAAAAAAATAGACTCCAGCTTCTTGGATCTTATTGGTTACATCATATTTTAATAGCGTTGTTTCATTCCAGAGATCTGAGGTCCCCCATTCTCCAATGGCTTCCGATTGTTCTCTCCAATAAGAAACGCCCTGATAATTCAATCGCTTTAAATGACGACGCATCCTAATTTCAAAACCACTCCAGTTTTTAAGTTCTTTTTGGGTCCATGCCGCTTCACTCAAAGCACAATTTCTAGGATAAAGCGCTATATCCCATAAATCATTTTTGTGCATAAATGGCGTCCAAACAGAGGTCTGAATTCCAAGTATTAGTGTTTCCTCCTTTTTAGTTAAGCCTTCTGGTATGGGGTTGTATTCGTATATACTCTTTGTTGTATTAACTCTTGGCCATCCTTGTGGATGAAAAGGGTTCTCTGTTTGATTTCTTTGAATATAATACCCTTGATTTGAAGCTACTATAGTATTTCGCCCTTCTTTTACTGATTTTTCAGCACCTTGTAAACCTCTCCACCCCATTACCGATGCCGTTGGAGAAAGATTGCCTTCCAGAATTTCATCCCAACCAATTAATTTACGATCGTGAGCTACAACCATTTCTTCTAAACGCTTGATAAAATAAGCTTGCAACTCATCTGAATTTTTCAATCCTTCTTTTTTAGCTTTCTCCTTGCAATCTGGGCAGGCTTCCCACCATTTTTTTTGGACCTCATCTCCTCCAACATGAATATACTTACTTGGAAATAAATCAATTAGTTCATTTATAATATCTTCTATAATGGGATACACCGAATCCTTTCCAGCACATACCACATTGGTTCCTTGATGTCTTATATAGTTGGTATTTCGCATGGGGTAATCACGGAAATATTGAACATACTTTTGTTTCTCAACATGATCGCATGCCATTTCCGGTATGGCTTCAAGCAAAGCAGAGGAATGCCCAGGCAAGTCAACTTCAGGGACTATAGTAATGTGCCTTTCTGCTGCATATTTTATAAGCTCCCTAATTTGCTCCTGCGTGTAAAAGCCCCCATACGGATTAGTCTCTCCCTTAACCGGATAATTAGGCTGGTTTCTGTAGGCTCCTACCTGAGTAAGTTCGGGGTGACTTTTAATTTCTATTCTCCAACCATGATCATCTGTTAAATGCCAATGCAATACATTCATTTTATGCATGGCCATTAAGTCAAGGCTCTTTTTTACATAATTTATAGGCTGAAATGAACGGGACGCATCAAGCATAAATCCACGCCATCCAAATCTAGGGTAATCGAGTATTTCTACACAAGGAACAGCTATCTCTTCTAATTCCAGGTTAACCCTGCTAAAAACTCGTTCAGGCATTAACTGAAGTAACGTTTGAAGCCCATAAAAAACTCCTGTTTTGCTTCCTCCTGTAACTATAATTTTATCTTGGGTAATTTTTAATTGATAGGCTTCATTTCCGAATTTATTTTGAAGTGAACCATCAACCTTTAGTTCAATAAAACTATTATTAGATAATGTGAAAGACTTCAACTCTATTCCTGTAGCGGTTGTTAATCGGTCTTTGAAACACTGTGCTTCTTCATTTAATTGGAAGGGTGCTTTTATTTGTGTTTTTGAATTCAATACAAAATTCCCTTTTAGCACGTCCACTTTTACGGGTTTAGGAACGATAGCTAATTCTTTTTGCGCTAGTATGTAATCTGATGAAAGAAAGACTATTACCAACATCAGAATTTTAAAATATTTCATGCTTTGTATTATTTCAGGGGACAACTCTTTTTGCCGTAGCGACTATAATTTTTCCTATTCTATAATCTCAATCTGGGAACCACTGAACAATTTTCAGTATCTTTTGTATTGAGAATTTTTACAATATCTTCAAAGAATTTGTTCGTGTCACTTAACCCTCCAATCCGGTTTCTTAAAATCCAGGTTTTCGAAAAATCTTTAATTATCTGCTCTAATTCCTTAGCATATTCTTTACGTTTTGAAAAAGAAATATTAAAAATATCACTGTACTTTACCCTAGAACGGTCAATCATTACACGACACATAAAATCTGCAAGTTTAGCAGCTGTTCTCATTTCTTTAATCGCCACTTCACCGTCATAAGATCTTGGCTTGGCGCTTTCTAGTATGTTCATTGCTTTTTCTATTTCCTTACATACGCCTTGTAAATTACTCATGTTGTAATTACGTGTTATATAGTTTTCTTCAAAAGGTTCCAGTGTCCTGTTAATCATATTAAAATAAGGCGTTAAAAGCTCTTGATCTCCTCCGGCTTTGTATGCATTAGTCAACGTCATTAAAGCTTTCCCTAGAGCTTCACTTTCATCTAAGAAAACATGCGTATTTAATATATCTTCAATATTAACGTCCTTGTTTTTTTCAGTAGACCATGACATGGCAGCTCCATAAATATATGGTGGGAATGCCACGGTAAAAGGTTGCATATGTCCTAAATCACCCCAGTCGGTCATTAACACTCCATAAGCACCATACTTTTTTCCATTTGTAGTGGCATTAATAATATTAGCCAGACCCCGGTCGGTTTTTCCAATAAATGAGCGCCAACCATTTGTCCCCGGACATACATAAAAAGGGATTCCTTCTTTTTTAAATCGAGGACATTGTTTATTATAAGGGTGCTCTGGGCGATACCCCCAAATCATACAGGTAATATCTTTAGGCATCATTGGAATTAACTCAGGATGCTTATTTACAATATCTCCCCACATTTGTGTTTTTTTGCCAAACTGATTCACCAAGTTGTTCATTTTTTTCATGTACTCAAGGTAAACCACAGGCTTTCCTTTTTCTTTACATGCTTGTGCTGATTTACCGGTTCCCAATTCATAGGGTTCATCTCCGCCTATATTCGCATATTTGCTAGAAAAATTTGGCAGATACTCTCCCAGTAATTCGTTCATAAATTCAACGGAAGCATTATCAGTTGCACATAAGGTTGAACGGTTATTATTGATAATCCAATCATCAGAACTTGCATCTCCCGGTCGCTCTGACAGGTATACATATTCATCATGCTGGAGCCAACGTTTCATGTGTCCAAAAGAATTCTGATTGGGTACCAAATCAATAAAGCGTTCAGCACAATATTTATCAAGTTCTAATATTTGTTCTGCCGTTATTGGGGAGAATTCTTCCCAAACCGTCTTGTGATTTTTATAAGCAAAAGTATGTTCTATATAAAGTTGAACTTCATTTATTTTCCATTCAGCAAAACGATCAATGGTACGTTTAAGCGTTTCCATGGTAGGCACTTTATTTCGTGAAACATCAACCATTATACCCCGACGCTCAAAGTCAGGCCAATCTTCTATGGTAACATAAGGAAGTTTTCCTTTTTCGCTAAATCTAATTACCTGTATTAGGGTCTGGATGGCATAAAAAGCTCCAGCTTCATTGTTTGCCACGATCTGAACACCAGTTTCTGAAATATTCAACTTGTACCCCTGAGATCTAAGACTAACTTTTGAATCAATTATTATAGATATCTGGGCTGCTTCATGTTCTGCTAAGGCTGATACTATAGATAGCGAAGCTCCGCTTTTTTCAATAGCTAAATCTCTTAATTCTGAAACATTATTAAACAAGTTTAGTTTAACATCTGGCCCAAGCAATATACGCCCCCTTTCCAAAATAAAGGTTCCTTTTCCTTCAACTACTTTTTGTGGTACAGGAAATATTTTATCAATTGAATTAGCAAAAGCACCAAACGTGGAAAAAAATATTACACCAAATAAGGTTGAGATTAATAGCTTTTTTGAAATCATTATTCTTTTTTGTTTTATGATTAGCATTATTTTTTTATTGAATTAAGAGGTCTAATTGCCCTCTCTTTTTTCAAAGTTTCATTAAGGTATTTTGTATCCAACTCGTCACTATCTCTATACTTCGCTCTTACCTCTTTTAACTTTTTATGCATTTCTATTCTCACTTCTGCATAAGCTTCATCATTATACACATTATTCATCTCTGAAGGGTCTTTGTCCAGATCATAAAGCTCCCAAACATCAATATCATAATAAAAATGAATAAGCTTGTAGCGCTTTGTTCTAACTCCATGATGCCTGGCCACATTATGTTCTCCCGGATATTCATAATAGGTGTAGTAAATAGCATCTCGCCAGTTTACCTTCTCTCCTTTTACTACTTTTCTAAAGGACTCTCCTTGTATGTCTTTTGGTATGTCTACCCCGGCATAATCCAGAAAAGTGGGTGCAAAATCAATATTCTGAATCATTTGGTTTATTTCTGTTCCTGGTTTTATTTCTTTTGGGTAACGTATTAGCATTGGTGTTCTAAAAGATTCTTCATACATAAAACGTTTATCAAACCAGCCATGTTCTCCTAAATAAAACCCCTGATCTGAGGTATAGACCACTATAGTATTTTCTGTTAATCCATTAGCCTCTAAATAGTCTAATACTTCTCCCACACCATCATCTACAGACTGAATGGTGGCCAGATAGTCTTTCATATAGCGATCATATTTCCACAGTGCTAATTCTTTACCTGATAATTTATCTTTTTTAAACTTTTCTATGATGGGATCATAGTAAGCGTCCCAGGCAGCCTTTTGTTTCTCATCCATGCGATTATACATGTTTTCAAAAGACTTTCTTAACCTAGTATTTATAGTTTCTTCTTTGTCCTTTAGCTTAAGGTCATAAGCCAAATCCATATGTACATCTATACCCATCTCATGTTTCTCAGCAGCAAGTCTCCCCTGGTAATCATCAAAAAAGTTTGAAGGCGGGGCAAAGGTCTTTCCATCAAAAAGATCTAAATATTTCTCTTCTGGCATCCAGGGCCTGTGCGGTGCCTTTTGGTGGTATAATAATAAAAATGGCTTGTCCTTTTCTCTTTTATTCTGTAACCAATTCAAAGCTAAATCGGTGGTTATTTGTGTGGCATGACCATATATTTGTTTTTTCTCTCCATTCTCAATAAAATCAGGATTATAATAATGCCCCTGGCCTGGCAATACATTTGAATAATCAAAACCCTGAGGCAGTCCATCCATGTGGATCTTACCAACCATGGCTGTTTGGTAACCTACTTTTTGTAAGGTTTTAGCAAAATTATCCTGAGTCCAATCAAATGCATGAAGGTTATCAACCTTTCCATTAATGTGGCTATGCTTGCCTGTAAGCATGGCTGCTCTACTTGGAGCACATATAGAGTTTGTTACAAACCCCTTGTTAAAAAGAGCTCCTTCTAAAGCTATCCTATCTATATTTGGTGTTTTATTAAGACCGTGTCCATAAGCACTGATTGCCTGAAAAGCATGATCATCACTCATTATAAACACAATGTTAGGCCGCTCTGGTTTTAATGGTTCTTTCTTTACCGTTTTATTACAGGATGTAATAAAAATGAGAATATTAAAAATTAAAATATTAACGAGCTTGCGTTTCATGTAACTATAGGTTTTATTTATTGGGAACTGTTTTTTAATATTCTTTTCTAGAAGCTTTTATATTTTGAATATACTGTATGGAACAGCTCTTTGTTAAAAAGGAGGAAGAGATATTAACTTCCTCCTTTTATTACAAACTAACTCAAAACTAACTCAAAACTAATCTTGTAATCAAAATAACTAATTGGTAATTAATAAGGCCAAAACCATTTTTCTTGGTTCATTAATAAACTTTCTATTGTAGAAACTTGACTTTCTTCAAATTTAGAGGCTACTTTTTCAGCAAGAATGGAAGGATCATTATAACGAAGACTTACTCGAATTAAGCTCTCTAAACGTTTACCCTCGAAAGCTAACTCTAGAGCTCCTTCTTCCAGTATCCACATATCTATGAGAGTTTTCTTTTCTTCATCAGAAAGAGCATCATCAAGAACACGAGATGCAAGTTTAACCCTACCTCTTAGCCCCTTAGCATTTCTCCATTTAGGATGCCAACTACCGTCATCAAAAGGTGACTCAAAATTACTGCCATTCCAATATTTTGATACACCTTGATTTAAAAGAGCAAGAGCCTTATCAAATTCTCCTAATTGATTTAATGCTTCTGCATATTTTAAATGCAACTCGGCCGCCCGATATACAGGTACACGAGGTTTGGCAGCAAATGTGTATTTTTTGACCGCCCTGTCCCCTACATTGAAACTGGTACGCTGCCCTCGGTAGAAATCACCGTCTTTCTTGTCTGTACTTTCTTGAGAAAGAGACATATCAACATAAGCCTTACTGACAAGTAACTGGCGCTCTCCTCCTTCTTGAAAAAACAGTTGCCCTGTTTTATTTAATTGCCCGTTTGTTTCTGTATATTCTACACCTGTTAGTATATGATTATTTAATCCAGATAACCCTGAAGAAAATAGATTCCTGTACCCATTTTTAAAATACGTTTCTCCAGATAGTGTGATATTAATATCAGGCCTATCATTAAGTATTCTATGATAGATATTGGCTGCCATTTGATAATCTTCATTCCATAAATAAAGTTCCCCTAATAATGCTTCGGCATCAATACTATAAAAATTAAAATCGGTATTTGCATCAAACAAGGCTCTCCAATCTACTTTAGACTTTAAATCATAGGTACTATTTTCTATCTTTTCTATTAAGAATGGAATCATTTCTTCCAAGGTCATTGGAACAAGATTTGTTACCTTATCAATATCTTCGATTTGGTCAAGAGGGTCATCAAAGTAGTATGCCTTTCCGTAGATCTTTGAAATATTCCAGTAGGTCCAATATTTAATACGGAGTACATCGGACATATGGGCATTAAACTGGTCCTCAGACATATAATCACCACTTAGCTTATAGCTCTCTGCATTTTGTAAAAAATCATTACAATTAACAATTATTCTATAAAACTCATTTGGTTTAATTATTGAATTGCTGGCATTATCATTATAATTGGCAATGGACAATAACTCAATTGGTGCTGTATCTGAAGGTTCCAGAGCATCACTTCTCAACTCGTTAAAAATAATTATCTTATGCATAACGTCCTGGACACTTGCAAAGATTCCAAGCATATTAGTAGACACATCTTCTGCTGTTTGATAATTTTTATCTGATTCAAGGCCTGTCTTATTCTCTGTTTCCAGGAAATCGTCGCATCCAAAGAACACTAGTACCAGTAAACAAACTTGTAAACGATAAATAACTTTTTTCATATTAATATTTTTAATAATATTCTTATTCTATAATTCTATTTCTACACCAATAATGACACTACGCGGTACTGGCATTTTACTATAATCTACTCCCTGCAATAAGCTATTTCCGTTGTAATTAAACTCTGGTGAATACCCTAAATAACTGGTTGACGTCCAAATGTTCCTTCCTTTTAAAAACACCTTACTTCTTTTTAAGGTATTACTTTTAATAGGTAACTCATATGCTAAGGTGATATCTGTCAGGCTTATATAAGAACCGTCTTCGATCCAACGATCACTAAAAGCGTTATTTAAAGCAGGATCTCCATAAGATACTCTTGGTACATCTGTAACATCCCCATAATTTGTCCATGCCCGAAGTACACTTCTGTTCTGATTAACTGTAGATGTTTGCCCTTCAAGTAAGGTCCTTGTAAAATTATAAACATCTCCACCAGACACATAACTAAACTGAGCGTTTAGGGATAAATTCCCATAAGAAATACGCCCATAAAAACCTCCAAAAAAGTCAGGTGTAGGATCCCCTATTTCCACAAAATCCTCATCATTAATAATCCCATCCTCTGTTATATCAGTAAATTTCATATCACCGGCTTGATATCTGTATCCAGAATCATTTATAAGGTTACTTGCAGTAGCCTCATCTGCATCTATAAAAACACCTTCTGTTTTTAATCCATAAAAATGATAGCCAGAAGAGCCTTCTCTAATTATTTTCTGACCTCCATTAAAACTTGTTACAAGCATATCATTATCCCCAAGCTCTGTAACTTTATTCATTCTGTTAGATATGTTCCCGCCAAAGGCAAAATTGAATTTTGAAATGTTAAATTTTGTGTTTAATGCAAGGTCTATACCGGTAGCACTCATTTCCGCATCGTTCAGGTAAACACCATCAAAACCTATAAAGTTATCGGTTTGATTATATACAATCAGGTTCTTTGTTGTTGACCTCCAGGCATCAATAGTTAAAGCTATTGTTTCACGGTCTGAAATTAAATCAACCCCAAAAGTAAAGGTGCTTGTTATCTCGTTATCGATATTAGAATTATATATATTCTTTCTAACCAATCCGGTTACATTACTGAAGTTTTTAGGTTGATAAAGCTTATCTGTTAAACCAGCATGTAAACGACTGTTCCCACTTCTTCCATAATCCATTCTAAATCGTAATATATCCAAAAAGGCATTGCTGCTAAACCATGGTTCTGCCCCAACATCGTATGAAGCTCCCAAATTACCATACAAGTATCCTCCACTAATACTCGAAGCATGTCCATTATTCTGCTCATAGTTAATGGTAGCAGATAGGTTGTACTTGTTTTTGATCATGTAATCAAAAGTCAGGTAATTACTAAATAGTCGTCGCTCGTAGAAATCGCTTGAAATATCCCGAAAATCGTTTGGGTTAGTTTGATTAAGTGTAATGAATTTATCACTTGACGTATTCATTCCATAACTATATATGGTCTCATACTTATTAGATAAGTATCGTGTTCCAAACACCACATTTAAATTAGCATGATGGAAAGATTTATTATAACCAAGCTTAGCTTCTGCATGTAAGCTACTATTCTTTGCTACAAAATGTTTTACCTGATTATTGGCATAGTTATTATAAATATATGTTGGAACAATGGCATTACTCGTTACTCCACTAATAAATGAATGCTGTTCGTCTTTCCAACTGGTATGACCTATACTTCCATTTACCCAAAAATTATCATTAATTTGATAAGAAAGATCAAAATTACCCAATAAACTATATCCAACATATTTACTTTCATTGTCATTAAGAATAGCCAATGGGTTACTCACATTAAAGATATGATAGGGATCATAATCAGGTAGCTCTTCCCCTTCAAAATTCACTTTCTTTGGCTGAAGAATAGGGCTTTTAAACAATGCTGCATAAATTGGATTATTGTTATTTATACCTGAATCTATAAGCTGTCCATCATTATAATTTACGCCTAGATTTACTTTAACTTTAAAATCTTTACTAATGTTCACATCGGTATTAAATCTAGTGCTATACCGTGTGAAATTTGTATTGGAAACAATCCCATCGTTATTATTATAACCAATACCCAAATAATATTTTGCTACTTCATCTCCACCACTAACCTGTGCACTGTAATTTTGTGAAATAGCTAGTCTAAATATTTCATCTTGCCAGTTCGTATTATATTTGTATTGGTGGAACCCTACATTATCCGGGTTATTAAAAAGACTGGGATACGCGCTGTAGATCTCATTTATAGTTAGATCTGTTTGTAACACTTCAAGGGATTTATTTATCCATTGCTCATTATTTAATAACGGTATTTTATGGTCTATGTCACTTATACCTTGCCAACTACTAACCTTAATTCTGGTTTTAAGTTCATTTGCTCTTTTGGTTGAAATTAAAATAGCTCCGTTGCTACCTAAACTCCCATACATTGCGGCAGCACTTCCTTTTAAAAAAGTAACACTTTCAATATCATGTGTATTAACCAAATTGTAAGGGTTATTATAAAATCCCTCAAAAACCGGGCTTTCATATCCATCATTTTGATAAATTTGGCCATCAACAACCAGTAATGGTTTATTACTAAGTGACAATGAATTGTTACCTCGTATAGTAATTTCGGTTCCTTCGCCAGGCATCCCACTATGTTGTTGAATCAATACTCCTGCTATCTTACCTCTGGAATTTATATCAAAGCTTAAATCTGAGTGATCTATATCTGTTTCTTTAACTGAAGACCATACAGCCCCAAATTTATCTTTCATTTGATTGACGTCTTCTGAAAACAGAAAATAAGTTGGTTTAATTCCGTTAAAGGTCTTTATTTCCAAATTTTTAAAACCTTCTTTACGTATGTAAATTGTAGCTACATCATTTACATCTAACTCAACAAACCCATCTTTGTTTGACTTTACTTCAAGTCCCGAATCTGTTTTAATAATTGCGTTGGCCACAGGCAACTGCTTTTCTGCGTCAAGAATTTTTATCGCCCTAACATTTTGCGCCTCTAAATCGGCAATAAAAATTAAAACGATAAGTATAAATAAGAAATTAATTTTACTGTTCATTAGAAGGGATTTAATAATTAGTCTTTGTTGGAATAAATTCCATTATCTTTATAAAGGCTCTGTTTCGTGCCCTGGCTCCCCCGCTTCCACTCCAATTTGGAGATCTGTCAAGTACCTCAACAGAAATACTAATAGGGTTTGTTCCTGCTTCTTCAGGTATTACAATGGTTCCCAAATAGATAGGTGACACATTTGAAACCCAGGACCATTGTTGCCATTTCTCCTCCATTGGAACATCATTTATATAGAGCTGTACCCAACTAGGGCGATTCCAAATACCGAATCTTGTAATTCCACTTTGCCCATATACCTCATATTCTCCCGGAATTAAGGAAACCACTTTAAGCTCATCATCTTCGGTAACTATAGTTGAATAAGGAAACTTTACCTTGAAATAAGAGTCCTTATCATCAACATCCCTATTTTCGGCGCCCCATATGCCGTACCATCCATAACCCCAAGCCGGTTCATATCCGCCTCCACGTTGCATAAAATAAACCCTTTCCCCTTCTTCGAGATACATATACTGATCCCTTGTTTCCTGGTCAAACATCCAATACAATTTAGGATCAAAAACAAATTTGTTCATATATTTGATCTTTGGAACATGTAAATGAGTTACCGTATAAACTATACCATTACTGGCTTTGAAGTATGAGTCATTTATTATTTCCTGTTTTCCCGGACTAATCCAAAAATCATCATTATTGGTCGTTCTTACGATCATATCCATGGGGTTCTCAACAATTCCTTTGGTATATAAACTTGTTACTGTCCATTCAAAAAGTTCTGCATCCAGCTCAGGACTTAAGTCCCCTCCACTTGCTGCATAATCTTCTCTAACCTTTGTAATTGCTTCTGTAACCACATTATTTGTTGGGTAAAATGCTGTATATAAATTATCTTCTTCCCTTACATCATTTACGCCCTCTAACAATTTATTTTTTATAACCCATATGGAATCATATACTGTGTTTCCTTGTTCATTAACACCAATAGGTTTACTATTTTCTTTGTCAAATGTTCTCTTATCCAAACCTTTTAAATATTCTTGCACAATACTATATTCATCTCCTAAAGAATATAAGTATTCATAGACATTGGGCACAGGTGCTAATATGCTTTCAAGCTCCTGGATCACCCCATTCCCAACACTTAAATCTTTTGGTAAAAACGACACATCACTTATGGTACTATTATCTGCAACATGTACTTCTAAATATTTCCCGTTTAAAGTTTTAAGCCTTTCATTTTCTTCAATTCGATAGGCGTAATACTTCCCATGTAACATATGTAGTTTAAGCCGTTTTTTAAGATCATCAACATTTTCATTATGTATTTCATCCGGTATGTTATCATTTTTAACAACAAACAAGGTTACATTGGTTGAGTTTTGCACAATGCTATCCAACTTTGTTACCTTAAGCAATTCGTAGAATTCACTATATTCATCATTGTTCTTTAAGT
Organism: Alterotamlana spongicola; assembly: GCF_035818475.1. NCBI lineage: Bacteria > Pseudomonadati > Bacteroidota > Flavobacteriia > Flavobacteriales > Flavobacteriaceae > Alterotamlana > Alterotamlana spongicola. The sequence goes on along the minus strand of NZ_JAYMGV010000001.1, from coordinate 2,175,230 downwards.
ACTCAACTAGTGAAGAAGCCTCTAAATGTATAGACTCCTCATAGTGTTTATCCCATTCTTTATCCTGACATCCCATCATAATAAGAATGGATAATATTCCTATTGAAATTATATTTTTTAAATTCTTCATAGTAATCTATTTATAAAGGATAGTATTTTACATCACCTACACCAATATATCCACTACCGGTTAAGTGTTCTAATCGTATTGTATGTACGCCACTGGTTACCTCAATACTTGGTATTGCCACTAAGCCATAAGCGTCTCCCCCTCCAGCATAATAGTTGTCCAAGGTTCCTGCCGGCACCCCATCAAAGTATGCTTTCCATTGACCACCTTCAGGACGTTTATGCCCCATAAGTTTTACCCTATAAGTACCTGCTGCCAGGTATGGCGTTTTAAACTCTACCCAACCTGTATTTGTTCTGTTAAAATCTAAAACGATACCATTACCTCCTTTGTACCATTCATGATTCCAATGCTGCCAATATCCAATTGGTACTTGTTCTGGTTCGCTATGCCATGAAACTTCTTCAAATACATCTTCATCAATCCATTCTATACTACCACTTTGACCTGAGCGGTAATTTTCTATGGCTCTCCAATTGGCTACATCCCATATATCCTGACGAATAAAAAATGGCTTAACCTGGTAAATATCCATAAAGTCATCTATGAAGTGAATGGCTCCATTAACAGCAGGAATATTACGTCTGTCTTTATATATATGGGTTTCATAAACCACATCATCAATAACTTCTCGATTGATCACAATGGCACGATCATCACGAATTTCTACACCTTGTTCAATGGCCAATGTCATTACATTTTTAAATTCCTGCTCTGAATCTAAATAGATCAACTGATTGGTGTAGTTAATTTCTCCAAGAATATGATATGCCACCCATTGGTTAAAAGGATTTATTTTATCTGTTAAATTGTTTTCGTCTGTATATTTTAGAATTAACTCATCTATATTGTTAATACCCAAGCGTGCAAATGTAGAATCTGCAATGGCCATTACTGTTCGGAATTGCCTTTTTGCTATACCGTCAACTTCCTTTTCAATACTTGTTAGTTCCTGCGAATACCCTGTCTTTTCTATGGCTTCGGTAAAAACACTTACGCCTTCGAGGTTTGATAATACTGAGGAAAGATTTGGTAGAATATCCATGACATGATCAATTTCATTAATAAATCCATTTGTCATCTTAATATCCTTTTCAAGTATCAAACTACTCTTATTAAGTTTGATATTCTGATAGGCTCCATCTCCAAACTCAACCGCTATATAATGACCATTCATATTGGTATCGGGAATAGCTCCTTCATTATAATCGGTGTGTATATATGGTTTATTAATAACATGGTTAAAAACCAATTCAGCTGCTGCTTCTTTGGATATAGAAGACACAGCTCTTCCGCTTAACCATTCCTCTACGGCCTTGTTATTTGGCGCATACATTGTATAGGTGCCACTGGCATTAAATGAATGGTCTAATTCTGCTTGTTGCAGAATATCTTTCCACATACCAAATTTCTCCGGATGCATTCCCATGTATATGCTTATAGGGTATAATTCGGCAATAGCAAAATTATCGTCAATACTATTGTCTTCACAATTACTTATAATAAGCAATGCTAAGAGCATAGTAATAATGTTTTTTATATTTTTCATTTGTCAAATATTTTATGATATAATTAAGATCCTCATTTAAATCATTCAATTAAAATTGATAGTAAGGATTCTGTACCAACTCAGAATTCTGGGTTAGTTCGGACTGATGTATTGGCATATAATAGGCATATGGATCTTGTAATGCCCGTTCAATAGTTGGACGATCAACCCCAGTTACTTCTAATAAAAGCTTATCTATAACCAGTTTTTTACGTTCAAAATTATTTCTCTTACCGACTCTGAGTAGATCAAACCATGCTTTACCTTCAGCTGTAAACTCTTTTTGTCTTTCCGTCAAAATAAAATCTTCATAAGCATCTCTAGAATTCGGAATACTGATAAGCTGATCTGCCAAACCGGCACGTTCTCTAACGGTCATAATAGCTTGGTCTGACAAATCATATTGGCCAAGTACTGCATGGGCCTCTGCTTTCATAAGATAAATGTCTGCCAGGCGATAAATAATGAAGTTTGAAACAAACTCATTACCTGAATAAAAGACAGGCTTTTTTGGTGTTGCTGTAATGAACTTAAGAATTCGTCGCTCCGTTTTAGCATAGGTAGCCTCAAATCCACGAATATCCTCCTCTGCAAAGAACTCTTCTTCAATAAGCTCTGCCGGAAACTTAAAGTCCGGACTTACATTGTTATAGTACAGAACATTCCAAGGACCTGTCTGGTTATATTCCTGATTAAACTGAATTTCAAAAATACCTTCATTAGTATTTCCTTCTGAAAAAATAGAAAACCAATTTTCCGTGGCAAGAAGTACTTTATTTGGATTGGCAATTACTTTGTCACAATACTCTATACAGTCTTCATATCTTTCTGCCCATAAATAAACATCAGCCAAAAGGCTTTCTCCTGCTACCTTAGTAGCACGCCCCCATTTTTCCCATTCTTCTTCATATTGAGATTTTAAATTAGGTATTGCTTCTAAAAGATCATCAATAATTAAAGCTATTAACTCATCTTCTGAACTTTTCGCTACTGTAAGTGGTGTATCGTCTGTTTCATAAGATTTCTCAATAATGGGAGCCTCTTTCCAGATTCTTACCAAATAAAAATAACTTAAAGACCTTAAAAACCTTGCTTCTGCAATAACGGACCTCAATTCTGCTTCTGTAAAATTCTTATCTATATCTGCAACATCCGGTGCATTTTCTATTACCGAACTAGCATAATTGATAATTGAATAGAAAAAGCCCCATCTGGCATACGTATTGTTACTGGATATATTTCCCTCTCGAATGGATCTGGCATTACCATCAATTGATTTTATCTCCATTTGGTCACTTCGCAACTCTCCATATAATACCAGATTATACGTGCTTTGCTGTAGTTCTCTATAACAGCTAATTAGTATGCCCTCTACATCTGATTGTGTTTGCCAAAAATCATCCTTTACCAATTCGTTCTCGGGCTCAAGTTCAAGCCAATCACTACACCCGGTAAGTATAATAGTTGTAACTAATAATATTGTCAACTTTCTCATGATACTTTTATTTTTTTAGAAACCTATATTAATACCTAAATTCAACATCGCTGGGCGAGGTGTTGTTGCTCTGTCTCTTCCGTTTAGTCCAACTTCCGGATCTTGCCCACTGTACTTGGTCCACGTAAACAGATCATATCCTGTTGCATAGGCACTTAGTTGTTTGACCTTTAATTTTTCACATATGGAGTGTGGTAAACGATATGCCAAGGTTATATTCTTTAAGCGCACATAACTTCCGTCTTCAACAAAACGATCACTCCCCAAGTAATTAAATCCTCTACCAAATAATGCACGTGGTACATCTGTTACATCTCCTGGTTTACGCCATCTGGATAATACCGCTGTACTCTGGTTATTTGTACCTCTCATATTTTCAGTATTAATCCTAGTCTCATTAATAATCTTATGTCCTAATCTAAAGTGGAAAAATGTATTAAGGCTAAATGACTTATAAGTAATACTCGGACCAAATCCTCCTGTTACCAAAGGCCTGTTATTCCCTAAATAAACAATATCATTTTCGTCAATAACTCCATCATAATTTATGTCCTGATATTTGGCATCACCTCCTCTAAAAGTAATTCCATTAGCACTTTTTAGATATACTAATTCACCTTCCGGATTGGTCAAAGGGTTTCCATTTTGGTCCGTAGCAATCGCAGCATTATCATCAGTAAAAACACCCAAGCTTCTATAACCGTAAAAACTTCCTACTGGTTTTCCAATTTCAATCCTTGTAGCATAACTACCATTGGCATATGTATAATTTTGAGTGGCAATATTCTCTGGAAGACTTAATTGAATGTTCTTATTTCTGGCTAGATTCCAATTAATCTGAAATCTCAAATTCTTATTATTTATAAGTTGCCAGAATCCACTAAACTCCACACCACGATTTTCCATATCTCCCTGGTTTACCCAACCAATTCTTGAGAACCCAGTTGTTTCCGGTAATGTAACATTAGGAACAAGGAGATCTTCTGTTTTTCGTACATAATAATCAAAGGTCAGGTTCAGGCTATTATTTAACAGAGAGAAATTGGCTCCAAAATTCACACTTTTAGTAAGCTCCCATTTCAAATTATCCAATGTTATTGATTGTGGTGCCAAAGCCTGTTGGTTAAGGTAAAAACCATTAGTTCCGTAAGACCCAAAAGACGGATATGCTGTAGCCGGTGAATTACCTACCTGGGCATAACTTACTCTAAATTTAATATCGTCAACCCAAGAAACATTCTCCATGAACTTCTCACTACTCAGTCTGTATGCAATACTTCCATTTGGGAAATAAGCATAACGCTTGTCGGCTCCAAACTTACTTGATCCATCTGCTCTTATTCCTGCACTTAAAATATACTTATCATTAAAAGTATAATGCGTGTTTAAAAGTGCTCCTACATCTCTTCTTTTGGAAGATCCATTTCCAATGGCACCAACAACCCCACCACTTAATGGTACTGTTAAATTACTATGTCCTGTATTACCAATACGGTTGTTAAAGGCCAAACTACTGGTCTCTAAAGTTTGTAATAACAAGAGACTAATAAGTCTATGTTTGTCACCTAAATAAGGTCTAAATGTTAGCTTATTATTGGTTTGAATCGTAAACCCTTCTCCATTATTTTCTGTAGCTTCATTAGCGGTTGTACTTAGATAACTTTCACCACTTGCTATTTGAGGAACAAAATCATTTTGTTTAGTAATATTCTTATCAAAAGAAATATTAGAATCTATAGTCAAGGCTTTTGATATCTTATAATTAAAACGAAAAACCGATCTTATTTTATTAGCCACCAATTCACTTTGTCCTTCATTTACCATTGCTAATGGGTTGATGGTATTATTCTGAAAGTTTTCGTTTGGTGTAAAATATCTATTAGTAATATTCCCTGTTTCATCAAATTGATACGGGTTCATATTTGGCATCTTATAAAATGCCAAAGAACGTACTTGTGATTCTCCGCTTTCACCTAATGCTCTATTAGGCTTAGGTATTGAATTTCTATTACTAACTATATATGAGAAATCGGTTGAAAAAATCAATTTATCTGATATTTCATAATCTATATTTGCACGAGTACTTAAACGATTGAAGTCCGTACCAATAGTTGTACCTATATCATTTAAATAACCAAGACTAAAGCGATAACGTGCCTTTTCACCTCCTCCGGATATACTTAAGCTATGATCATGCGATATACTATTTTGTGAAATCAGATCAACCCAGTCTGTATTCTGATTGAATTCATTATAATGCACGTAATCAGGGTCTCCGTTTATATCTGGAAAATCCTGAAGTGTATTAATAAACCCTTCACTTCCTTCACTATCTAAATAACTATTCCAAAGTGCATCATTCATCAAAGCTATATAGTCATCCCCTTCAAGCATTGGTATAGGGTCTTGAAGAAAACGCGTCTTTAGCTTATATGAATAATTAAACCTTGTAGGTCCTCTTCTACCTCGCCTACTGGTTATTACTAATACACCATTTGCTCCTTTTGTTCCATATAGTGCCGTAGCCCCAGCATCCTTTAATACTTCAATGCTTTCAATATCCTCAGGGGCAATATCCACAAGTGAACCATAATCATTTGCATCCGCTGTTTGAAAGTCAAAATCATCTTGAATATTGGTTGGATATATAACGCCATCCAGTACTATTAATGGCTCCTGACTTGCATTTAAACTTGAAGTTCCTCTAATACGAATAGACATCCCTGCACCTGGTGAACCACTTGCAAAGGTCATATCAACATTGGTAAGTTGTCCTTGTAATGCATCTCCCAGGGTAGCTGCTCCAACCTCAGATAACTCACCCATTTTAAGCTTTTGATTTGCTGTGGTTAAATCTTTAAAAGGGACTTCCATAATCCCCGAATTACTTACATTTTTTGCTTTTCCATGCAAAACGATCTCATCAATTGTGGTTATATCTTCAACCATAACCACATCTATGGTAGATTGTCCATCAATCTTTAGTGTCTGACTCTTAAACCCAATAAAACTAAAGCGGATTGTGTTATACTTTTTATCATAGCTAATATTGTAAGTTCCATCAAAATCTGATGTGGCTCCTGAAACAAAACGATTGTTCTCAGAAACAATAATAACATTAACACCTATTAATGGTGCTCCTTTATCATCAGTAATATTACCTGTTATAGTTTCGTTTTGCGCATTTGTATTTAAACACCCAAGCAAAACAGTTATGAATAGAATCAATTTATATTTAAACATCTTTTTCTATTTTATTTAAAACTAATTACGTTGTCGATTTCATAAAGCAGCCCATTCTTACCCAAAGAAGCTGCTTCTATATTCACTATTGCCTCCTCATTATTTGCTCCAACAACTTTATACTCAGAGATTCCGGAAATAACCTTTAATAAATGATAAGTCTCAGCTTCGGCATCATCAATGGTGGCAGATTCAAGCCACTCATTTATGCTTTCTTTTGGTAAGAAATAGTTTGTACGCTGATCTTTAGCCGAGTTAACGAAGAAATAACTTAACCATTCTTTCAACTGGGTGTTCTGATCTCCATCTGGCAATGGAATTTCTCCATTTGCCTGTGCCTCTGCAATTGCCGCATTTGATGGAATAAAAGCAGTGTATTTTCCGGATTTTAAAAATTTAAGTCCAATAATGTCATTTCCTGCCGTATTACTTTTCTTGTAACCATCAACGGAAACTATCAAATCATTAAATGCTTTGAATCTATCATGCAGGGCGATATGAAATGCCAGATCTTTAGTTGGTGCCATTATTGGATTATCTGTTCTATAAGATTTTCCATTAATAGTCTCTATAGGGTCTCCTACCAGTTGGGGAGTTCCTCCAATTTCTTCATTTCCTCCTGACCAAACTTGATTCCCTTTGGCAAAAGTGACGCCAAACTTATTTTGATTTGAAATAACTTGAATGTCATCCGAAAAAACAACTTCTCCGGTAATGGTGTGGTAACCAACCAATGACGATAAACGCGACCTATTCAACGGGCGTTCCTGCCCATTTTCTTCCATCAAAAACTCTTCATCGCCAACAATATCAGGATCGCCAAAATCTATGGAAAGTCCAATGTTCTCCCAGGAATCGTTATGTGGAATAAAGGTGGTATACTCTAAACTTTCGTTTAAATACTGCGGTAATGTTCCCGAATTTTCCAGAATATAGAGATAAACTCTATAATTAGCTTCTGTAAACGGTATTTTTAATACTGTATTAAACAATAAAATATCTGGAGTTTCATTTATACCATAATAAACACCATTACTTGCACATTCTCCTACAGCTAAACCTGTTGGAAAAACTATAGGAATATTGTAATCATTCAAAACCTTTCTACCTTCAATTCTTTCAGGAAATGAAAAATCATATTCAGTAATAAAATAGTTAAGAATATACTTTTTGGTTATTAATGGAATATTATCAAGTGTAGGGTAATCAGCATTTAAGACATTGTTTTCCAACCACAACTTCAAACTAGTATCATATGGCACAAAAGCATTGATGTTGTATCTATGATTGCCCTCATAGTTTGTAGTTAAATCCTCCTCATTAGATAAATTCTTCCTAAAAACATCAAAGGTGTAGTAAGATGTAAACAAACTGTCCTGATCTATACCCCCGTATTTTCTGGTAATATCCTCATCATATCTAAAGTATTTAAACTCGTCAAGCATGGACAAGAAGTAGTCGTGTTTATCTGAGTTTCTCTTAAGAATATCGTATATATTATCAAGAGGTTCAACAACTTCATTTATTGTATATAGATAGCCATTCTCTGCAGGTATCTCATAGTCTTCAACCATGGCATTCCCATAATAAATGGCATCATCCATATAGGCATTCTCAAAGAAATAATTAAAATTGGTAGCAGGGTTAGAAACGTTAGCTAAATCAAAGCGTTGTTTATGAAACAATGGTACCCATTTGTTATTTTTAAACAACCTCTTTGTTCTATTATCTCGAACATCTAACACCTCTTCGGCATCATACCTCAAAAATGTAGGTAAACGCACTATAGGTTCTTCAAATAAATCAATTAGCCTCTCCTTGGTATAAGTGTTTTGGACTAAATGATAAGTGATTATACTCTTTAATACATCTTCCGGGATATCATCCAATCCAGAAACTTGCTTTTTATTAAAGTATGCAGTAAATGCATCATCGCTTGGTGCAAAAACAGTTAAATTGGCACGTCCTGAGACCTGCTTTAAATAACCTACTTTTTTAAGCCCCTCAAGAAATATAGTATAGTTTCCCCGGTTTTCAAGAATTGAAGCGATATCTCCCTCCAACCAATCCGGTTTGCTATACCTATCATGGGTATCATCCTCGCACCCAGCTAATGTTAATAGTACTAGTAATCTTAGAAAAAATAATTTTTTTTTCATACGCTAATGGTTTTCATAATTAATTGGTTTAGTTAAAAATTTGTTAGTTAATAGAATTTAAAATGAACAAGTACTTTGTTAGTTTTTAAAACAGTTTTGTTTAATATGGTTATTGCTTTCTCTTACCGAAAAACTGTTCTATAATGGGCTATGGTGCTTGCATTATTGGTTTCTTTTTTTGCAAAAAATCTGGTAATGAATAATGAGGTTGTTTTATATAAAAACGCTTCCTCATTGTATCCCTTCATTTGAACACCATATTATATGTTCATTTTTAACCTGAGCAAATATGTTCAATAACTCTTCTAAACAGCTTTAAATGTGTACAAAACAGTTTTAAAATTGTACGATGTATGAACACCTTAAATATTGTACACAAATCTTGAATTTTGTTCAGAGCTCTATACCCTCAAAAAATCAAACTTTCTTGAGCAATTAATGCGCTTTGTAGTAACAAACTCCGTTGTGAACTCTAGCATTATAAACAACTATTTTGCAGAAAATGGAAACAGAGTTTATACGTTTTGATATACCTAAGTTGAATTTAATAACATATTTTAAATTCGGTGCTGGAGATTAGTCTGACTAGCCAGAAGAATTTAGATATTGTAAAGGAAATGTTCTTTGAATACCCTAACAGTTGAGATAATATACTTGTATTAACTATAAAATAGCAATCTTAATTTGTTCTATTTAAAGTATACAATAAAGAGGCCTCCTAAGCTTTATTTACGAATAAATTGAAAATCTAAAAAATTATATCTCTGTTAAGAAAAGGAACTATTAATAAAACGGTATTCTTAACCTAAGGTTAGTTTTTACTACGGTATTCTGAAGGTGATATTTTATAATATTTCTTAAATACTGTACTGAAATAGGTTGGGTCTGAAAACCCACAACATATTGATATGTTGACAATACTATCATTAGTAGATTTTAATAATTCTGCGGCCTTTCGCATTCTTATATGTTGAATAAAATCATTTATTGTTTTTCCTGTTAAAGCCTTAATTTTTTCATAGACCAAAGTTCTACCTAGCCCTACTTCTTTAACAAAAGTATTTACATTAAATAATGAGTTATCTAAGTTCATTTCAACCACGCTGATGGCTTTGTCAAGAAATTTCTCATCTCTGGACGTCTGAGATAATTCGTTTAATTTTAAATCCAGATCATGGCTAAATCTATTTTTAAGGATTTTTCTATTCTTCAATATTCCACTTACTTGTGTCAGCAATATTTCGTTGTCAAATGGTTTAGGAATGTAAGCATCGGCACCTAACCTATAGCCCTCAAGCCTATTTTTAACATCCGATTTTGCTGTTAATAACACAATTGGAATATGACTGGTTCGTAAGTCTTCTTTTATTTTTTCACAAAGCTCCAAACCATCCATTATTGGCATCATCAAATCGGACAAAATCAAATCCGGTAACTCGAGCACTGCTCTATCAAAACCATCTCTACCATTATTGGCTTGAATAACGTTATAATGATCTTCAAATAAACCGGTTACATATTGACGAATTCCCCAGTCGTCTTCAACAATTAGAATCAAAGGGGCATCTTTATTTAATGTGCTTTTATTATCTTCTCTTTTTTTAATTGGTTCTTTCTTATACTCTTCTCTCAACACCTTAATCTCATCTACTGATTCGGTAATATTTTCTCCTAAAACATTATTTGGTAATTCTATAATAAAAGTAGCTCCTTCTCCAAATTCACTCTCTACTCTAATTTTACCGTTTTGTAGCTCGACTAATTTCTTTGCAAATGCCAGTCCAATCCCGGAACCAATCTCCTTATGATCAGACTGATAGAATCTATCAAAAATATTTAATAATTCTTCTTTCTGAATTCCTGTACCGGTGTCGATAACCTTAATTATTACACCATTTTCTTCTGCCTCCAATAGTTCTACTTCTATTTTGTCACCAGATTTTGTGTGCTTTAAAGCATTGCTTAAAAGATTGAAAAGAATTTTAAACAATTTATCTCTATCATAATTAAAGGGATAAGATTGAAAATTTGATTTAAAATTCATCTGGACACCGTCAAATTCTGCCTGATGCTCAAAATAATCCAAGGCGTTTCTACAATCAGAAACCAAATCGCCTTGTTCCATTTTCAGTTCTAAGCTAGACATTTCAGCTTTCCTAAACTCCAACAATTGTGTTATTAGCTCACTCATCCTTTTAGCATTCCTATACAAAAAAGGAAAATATCTCCGAATCTCTTCCGGCTTTTTATTACTTTTCACCATCTGCTCAAGTGGTGCCAATATCAAGGTTAAAGGTGTTTTTAATTCGTGAGAAATATTAGTGAAAAAACTTAATTTTAACTGGTTAATTTCTTTAAGTTTATCTCTTTTAAATCTCTCAAGCTTTAATTGGTTTAAAATTTTTGTTTTATTCAAGCTTTCTCTCCAAACCATTATAATACTTCCAAGTAAAAATAAAATTCCAAAACCTCTAACCCAGATTGTACGCCACCATGGTGGCCTTATTGTTAGATTTACCTTTGTAATTCTACTCCCCATGATCCCATTTTGGTTAGTAGCCTTAACCTTAAAGACATAATTGCCTTCCTTTAATTCAGAATAACTTGCAAAATTAGACTTACTTGTATGCCATATATTTTCAAAATTTTCAAGTGTATAAGAAAACTGCGTGTGCTCTCCGTTTAATATGTTAAAAGTATTAAATTCAAAATTGTAAGCTGTTGCCTTATAATCTACAACAACTCTACATGAATCTTGAATATTATAGCTTAACTGATCATTAATAATCTTTTCTTCTGATAGTATTTTTCTAGAAACATTAGTTATTGTTACCACAGGCTCTGTTTTATCATTAACCACCTCTTCTGGATCAAATACAACCATTCCATTATTATTCCCCATATAGAGCCTACCATCTAATGATTTCAAAACAGTACGATGGTATTCATTACCTCCAATTTCCCCTAAACTATTATAATATGACACAGAAGCATTTGAACTATCTCTATCAATCCTTATGAGTCCTTCATTGGTTCCGGCCCAAATTTGGTTTTTATTATTATAAAAAAGGGAGAAAACGATTTTTGGACTTTCTTTTTTCAAAAGCGTAAATTCTGAAACCTTATCATTCAATATATTGTATTCAAATAACCCTCCTCTATTTGTACCAAATAATATATTTCCATTTTTATCTTCAATCATGGTATAAATAACATTACCAATAGGTATCTTAATATTATTATTTCTTATTTCCTTAATTACCTTATTATCCTTAACAGAATAACAAGACATGCCACCAATATAGGAAAACCACATATTACCATTGGCCGTTTCCAAAACATGATAAAAATAATTTGGCACTTGGAATTTATCTGCTTTATTCTGTTCCTTATTTATACTATGCAGTGCATCTCTTTTTTTGTTAATTTTGAAAATTTCCAAACCTGTTGATATCCATATATTTCCTAAGGCATCTTTATATAATCGTTGTGTTCTGTCACTTTTAACTTTACCTAAAAGTGGATGTTCTTCTACATTTACGAACTCTTTATTCTTTTTATCAAAAAAATAGAGTCCTTTACGATATGAAGAGATTAATAAAAATCTATCAGAATAGCTTACAATGGAAATAATTTTAACAACATCTGGATGTTCAAAATACTTAAAAGTATCTGTTTCCTCATTTAAAAGGTTCAATCCCCCCCCATCAGTGCCAATCCAAATGTTTTTATCATCATCTTCTAAAATACAACTAACCGCTGCTGCAGATGGCCCATAAATGGCACCATTCAAATATTTATAATGTTTAAAAGAGGTAGGAGACAATATTATTAGACCAGCTCTAACCGAGCCCAATAAAACAATATTGTTATCTTTGAAAATTAACTCCTGTAAAGAATTTTCGGGAAGTACACCACTTACATTAACACCTGATTTTAACCTGGACTCTTCATTTAACAATTCATCGAAAATTAAAACACCATCTCCATCCGTTATTACCCACAGTGTATTGTCCGTTTTATTATAATTAATCCCTAAGACTATAGGATTATTATAGTTTTGAAATAACTTTGGCTTATGATTAATTATCTTTCCTGATCTGTTTAAATGATAAAGGCTATTAATAGTACTAACATAAATGCCTTTCTCTGTAATAACAAAATCTACAAAGGGCTCTCCTTTTAAATCAAAAAACGGTAAGAGCTTTCCAGTATCTTTTATAATTTCTACGATACCTTCAGTATAGCTTAAAGCTATTAACCTGTCTTCATCTAAGGATGCTACTTTCAAAAAAGGGGATTGTCCTATATTTGGTGATATATCGTTTACCTGAACTGATTTATCCTCTTTATTATATTGTATAAGTTTATTCCCAGAACTTATTAATATTACATTATCCGAATCCTCGGTAATATTGTTTCTTCCCGAGATCTGTCTATTAAATGGACTTCTATTAAAATCATCAGATTTAGGATTATAACATGCTCCTCCCCATTGTGTTAAAACCCACAAGTTTCCCTGATCATCTTTATGGAGATCCTGTATATGATTATTAGGGATCGAGTTTTCATCAGAGTTGTCAAAAAAATATTTATAGACTTGCCTTCCATCGTATCTGTTTAAACCAAAGGTGGTTCCTATCCAGATATTTCCAACTTCATCCACCTCTAAAGCTGTGACCGAATTTTGAGATAAACCGTCTAAGCTTGAAATTTGTTTAATATCATAATTTTGGGATGCCACTATGCCTGAACTGAAAAAACATAGAATAAATAAAATAAGCTTTAATTGTGCTATCATAATAAGATTAAGGCAGCTACTCTTGCAGTAATTATCAAATTTAACGTTTTTTAACAAACTGACTAAACTTTATATATTGTTATTCTAAATTCACACCTTGAATTCGTTTACTTTCTTGTTTATACATTATAATTTTTCAATACCCCTAAACTCCCATAGAGATATTGATATCTATATATCTAATTATCGTTATTAACGTTTTTTGCTCTCCCTCTTATATCATTCAATAATTGCTCAAGTTCTTTAACTTTTTCAGTATTATCATTGTACAAATTGTTTTGTTCAAATGGATCCTCTTCAATATTGTACAACACTTTAAGAGTATTGTCTTGTTTACTATTATTTTTCTCCTTTATCCATTTTGGCTCTTTTGTTACGCTTCCAGTTTTATTTTCTATCAGCACCCAATTCCCTTTACGAACTGCAAACTTGCCGTTAACAGCATGATAAACCAAGGCCTCTCTATTTGCAGGCATCTCTGAAGAAAAAATTCCCTTAGAAAAATCTTTACTATCCTCTCCAGCATTTTCCGGAAGCTTATAATCTACAATATTTGCAAGGGTTGCCATAATATCTATTTGAGATATAAGATTACTATTTACAGATTTTTTTTCTACTTTCCCGGGATACTTGACAATAAATGGAACACGATGTCCTCCTTCCCATAAGTCACGTTTCACACCTCTCCTGCTTCCCATGCTATAATGTTCATAATTTTTAATTCGATTATAGGCATATAATTCCGGACCGTTATCACTTGTAAATACTACCAGAGTATTTTCTTCTATCCCTTTTTCTTTAATAGCATTCAACACCTCTCCTACCATCCAATCTGTTTGTACCATATAATCACCATACCCACCTGCTTTAGATGTTCCTTGAAAGCGTTTTGCCGGTACAATAGGTGCATGTGGAGAAGGCATTGAAAAATACATAAAGAACGGTTTATCATCTGTTTCTTGGTTGCCAATCCACTCTACTGCCTTTTCTGTTAATTTAATGGGTACATTAGGAATGTCCCAATTTTCAACTGCCGGCCCTGGTCTACATTCCCATGATCCCTCTGCAGTACTTGTTTTTCCATTATCTAATAAAGCTGTGGGGGTATTTAAAAACATATTATTTTCCATCCAAACATAAGGTGGAAAATTGATTGTGCCGTCTCCATAATAGTAATCAAATCCAAAAGCATTCGGCCCACCCTCTACGGGTTTTTCCCAATCAAAATCTTCCGGATTATAAACGACATTGTTACCATCACTCCACCCGGATTTCTTAGGATCATTCTGGCCAATACCTTCTTTAAAAGGATAGGTCATGCCCAGGTGCCATTTGCCAATAGCTGCTGTTTTATAGCCGCTTTCCTTTAACATTGAAGCTATGGTTAATCTTCCTTTCTCAATAGCAGGGTCTCCCCAAGCCCTTACAATTCCTTTCTTTAAATGACCTCTCCAATGGTATCTTCCCGTTAACAGAGAATATCTACTGGGAGAACAAACAGTTGAAGCACTATGAGCATCAGTAAACCTCATCCCTTCATCAGCTAGTTTATCAAGATTTGGGGTTGGGATTTTTGAGTCCTTATTGAGGGCATTCAAATCTCCGTAGCCCATATCATCTGCATAAATAATTATAATATTAGGCTTTGATTTGGAAGTGTTATCTACAGCGAGGGGCTTTTCTTTTGTTTTACAGCTTTCTAACAAAAAAAATATTACAAATAAACTATAGATAAAAGGTTTTATTGTTCTCATTTTTTCAACTATTTAGTTCTTTTATTATTCTGTAATAATCCCAAATTCAGCATAACCTGCCACACTATCACTGCTCGTATTACTTAATGCTCTAAGCTTAACGAAACGGGTTTTAACGGGTGCAAAATTCTTAATTTGCCAAATAGGACTGTTCTTAATATTTGAAAACTCTCCCGAAGAAACAGTCTGCCATTTTTTACCATCTATAGAGGTTAAAAATTCATAATTAAAAATAATGCCTTTTGAATGCCTACTTGCAGTTTGATCTGGTAAGTAAGTAAAACCTATTACAGTTAGTGTTTTACCTAAGTCCACATCTAAATCAATTGGAAATTCTTTTGCGGTTTGAAACCACTTAGAATTTACGTTTCCATCAAAAATATTTGTTGCTGCCGAATCATTTGAAAGGTAGACTTTCCAATCTTTTTTACTTATATCGAATTCTTTAGTTACAACTGGGCTCTTTCTTTCTGAATCATTATCAATTGCAATTGCCTTAATAGTTCCTTTTTTGTCAAAATTAAAAGCATTCAGATATCTATTGGATTTAGTATTTGGTACGCTACCATCTACAGTATAAAATATATCTAATCCTTTATTAGCTATATTAATATTAACAAGACCTTCTTGGTCTCTAATAATCTCAGGTGTTGTAATTAATTTTGGTGCATTGTAGATCCCTATATTTGAAATAACTAAGCTTCCTTTCGCTTTTTTAATTGAGAACTTTACGCTTTTAGATGTAATTGCTGGAAATCTTAAAATACGCTTATAACCAATTGTTGTTTCATTTGCTATTTCTTCCCAAATACCTTTATCATCTAGAACCTCTAAAGTAAATTTTTCGACACGTTGTCCTAAAGAAATATCTTCTTGCACAAGAAATCTATTAAAAGTAATTGGTGCATCAAAACTAAACAATAGTGATCCGGATGTCACCCCATCATCAGTAGCCCAATATGTAGCTTTATCAGAATCATTTACATTTGCACCATGATATTCACGAGAATTCCCTCTAACATTTGAAGCTGTAATATCTGTAACATTTAATAATAGATTATTGGCGAAATCAGCTTGAATTTTTTTTTGCCACGCCGTTACATATTCCGCTTCAACCTCATGTATTAGGCCTCTATCATCAATTGGGAAGTTTAACAACCCTGTACCATTTCTTCCAACGGACTCATAATAATAATCCATTAGCCATGATATATCCTTAACTTTATGATCCTCAGATTTATGATAAAACCAACCTGGCCTAATGGACACATTAATTTCTGCTGGCACCCAATAATTACCATCTTCATGTCCCGGGTTTAATTCTTTATACCTGGGCCACCCAGGCCAAACTTCATCTCTTCGTAGGGTTGCCCAATTAGTCTTTCCAGCAATACCCTTTTCATTACCACACCATCTTATATCAGGCCCTCCGTCACTAAATATTAATGCATTGGGTTGTAATTTTTTAACTAAAGCATTGGTCGTTTTCCAATCATAGTATGTTTTACGATCTACAGAGCGTTTCTCGTTAGCTCCGTTGTAATATCCTGTCCCTCCATTAGCACCATCAAACCAAACTTCAAAGACATCTCCATAATTAGTAAGTAATTCAGTAAGTTGATTTCTAAAATAATCAATGTATTCGGGAGTTCCATAGATTCCACTGTTTCTATCCCAGGGAGACAAGTAAACACCAAACTTAAGTCCATATTTTTTACAGGCTTCAGACACTTCTTGAACCAAGTCGCCTTTTCCTTCCCGCCAGGGTGAGTTTTTAACAGAATATTCAGTGTATTTTGAAGGCCATAAGCAAAATCCGTCGTGATGTTTTGCCGTCAAAATCACACCTTTTAGGCCAGCTTCTTTTATAATTCTACACCATTGTTCTGCGTCTAATTCCGATGGATTAAAAGCAGCAGCAGGGACATTCCCATAGCCCCATTCTTTATCAGTAAATGTATTAGGCCCAAAGTGAATAAAAGCATTTCGCTCCATTTCATGCCATTTTATCTGATTCTCAGTTGGTACTACGGCTAAAGGTTTGGGTGCTGGGGTACCTTGACACCCAATCAAAGATATTCCAATAAAAATCTGAACTAAAATTAGTGTGTTTTTCATATTGTTTGTTATAGTTAGCATTGTACTTTAAATACTAAGAATTTAACATTAATAATAACTATAAATTATTTAAAAATGGTTATTAAACATTCATAGCTCATACTATTCTTCTTTTATAATTTGTAGTAACTGTTATATCTGTGTTTACCTTCATAATTAATCACTTTGTTTTGTTGCATAAACATAATATGCTCCATACTTGTTTCCGTTTTCATCAATAAACCACGCTCTTATTTGAGTTACCCCCTTATCTAATTCTACATGAAAGGTTATGTCTTTATCTAAAGAATTTATTTGTTTTTCTTTATAAATACTTCCAATTTCCAAAGCAACCTGGACTATGGTATCTGGTTTTGATTTCTGTATTTTAGGTAAATCTTTACCATAACCATAATCATCTACAAGCTTTCCACGTCTATATATATCTTTTGTTTTAGGTTCCAACTCAAAGGCATTTATAGACTCATTCAATTCTCTTGGCCAGCGACGAATATTAAAACTATAGGTGCCTTTCTTTGCAATTTCAACAGGCCAAAAACCACTACTTTGCACTCCTACTTCTATATGAGACTGATCCCATGTATTCTCAATACCATCTCTTATTAGTGCATCTGGGGCAAGTAGAGTTTCTTTATCTTTCCCAGAACCTATAATTGGCCGAGGAAACGGATACTTATTCATACCTAATTCATCCCAATATGCATCATATTTTAGATTCAATGTTTTTACAACTTCAGGGAAGTTTTTTGCTAAATTGTTTTTTTGGCCAGGATCTGTTCTAATTTGATACAGTTCTTTCCCTTTAATCAACCTCCATTCTCTGGTAGCAACCAAACTGTTCATCCCTTTTACAGGAACCTCTCTGGTATTTTGCTGATGCATAATTAAAAAGCGGTCTTCCAATGTTTCTTTTTTACCTGTAAGCAAGGGTTCCAGGCTCTTTCCATCAAATTTCAAATGACCTTTCACCGGTGATTTTAAATCGCATAAGTTAATTAAAGTTGGTAACAAATCTATTTGAGCCGTAAACTCATTTATATCAATTCCCTTATCAAACCCTCCTTCAGGCCAATAAATAAATAGAGGTACACGGTGCCCTCCTTCATACATAGACCCTTTTTTTCCCTTCATCCCATCATTAAATATTTCATTACCACCAGAGGTTCCGTTATCTGTAAGGAAAATGATTATTGTATTTTCATTAAGGTTATTTTTCTTTAGATATTGACGAAGCTTTCCTAAATTAGAATCAAAGTGCGTAAGAGTTGCTAAAAAGTCTTTTTTTGCATCCCAATTTTTATAATTCACACTATCTACGTTTTCATAATCTTTATACCATTCTTTTTTAACATTCCAGGGTTTATGAGGTACATTAGTTGCTAAATACACAAAAAAAGGCTGGTCTTTACTTTTATCAATAAAGCTTATGGTTTCGTCAAAAAAAACATCTGTACCAAACCCTGCAAATTTTTCTTGAACGCCGTTTCTATAATAGGTGTCATTCATCCTGTCATTACCCCAATAATCACTTGCTGAACCAGTGCCTCCATCACCATGACCTACCCAATGATCAAAACCTCTATCTATAGGCCTATATGGATAATTTTGCCCTAAGTGCCATTTACCAAAATGCCCGGTACGATACCCTGATGCCCTAAAAAACTCAGCCATAGTGGTTTCATTAATGTTTAGATGGTTTCTAGCATAAACCGTTGATCTCACATGGGTACGATCAGACATTCTTCCTGTCATAAGTGCTGCTCTAGTGGGTGCACAAAACGGATTTACATGAAAATCTGTAAATCTCATACTTTCTGAATGAAGCTTATCCAAGTGAGGTGTTTTTACAATTGGATTTCCATGTGCTGCAATATCACCATACCCTTGATCATCTGTCAAAATGAGTATAACATTTGGAGGGGTATTATCTGCTCTTTTTTTGTCTTTGGTGCAACCCAATAATAGTATACTTCCAATTATATATAGTCCAATAATATAAAACTTCATATTCTTATTTTCTATTAATATATTCTTAATCCAAGATAAAAAGGACTTCAACTCTTCGAGTCCTTTTATCCAGCAATTCTAATTCAATTTTATTCCTTTAGTAAGTCATTTATTTTTACTCCGAATAGGAACAAATACCATAAAGGAATCATCTTTCTTTTTTACAGCTAAGCAAAGTGTTTTGGGTTTCCCTTCTTCTAAATAAATGAATGGGCGCTCCATTCTATCAGGTTTTATAAAACCATTTCCTTTTAAAGGAATAGACTTTTGCATAATTTGCTCCTCATTAGCTGGCACCCAATCAATCCCGTTTTTAGATGCTATTAATCCAATAAATGTATGTGCATGATAGATACCATAAAAACGATTTCTTTTATTATCGAACCATATGGACATATCTTCTGTATCACGGTAATCAATAACCGGTTTAGGTTGCATTATAAAGGGGCCATCCGGAAATTTTGATATTGCAATGGCCTGGTTTCGAATAAACTTTTTTTCATCAGGTTTGTCTCCCTTAACAACCAGGTAATATTTGCCATCTGCACCTCTGTCAATTGCAGGATTTACTGTAAGTGTTGTAATAGGCCCCGAAGGCTCAACAATCGGATCATTTAAGCGCTTCCAAGGCCCATCTAAAGATGTAGCTATGGCAACGCCGGTTCGCATATTGGGACGCAGGGTTCTCCAGTTTGCATCATTCTTCCTGTTCTTCGCTGCTTTAATAAGGTCATTATTAGTATAAAGTTTACCTCCCAAATGGGACCCTATATAATATAAGTAATATTTACCATCAAAAAACTTGATTTTAGGATTATGAGCCGTAATAGCATCCCAGCCATTTCCGCCTCTTCCTTTTAGAACAGTTTCTTTATATTGCCATGGTCCATCAGGATTTTTAGAAACTGCATGTGCAATCTCAGAATGTGTGAGCCAAGCATAAAAACCGTATTCTCTTTTCCAGCGTGAATAAAACAAGTGGTAAAGATTATCTTTTCCTTTAATAATAGAGGCACCCCAATTGTAGTAATCTTTATCTTTAAATATATTGTCTTCAGTTACAGGTTGTAATCTATTTTTAAAGGATAAGTCATCAGCCAAAGCTACTTTCTTTGTCGATTGACAGGAAATCAATACAAGTAATATTGAAAACAATAAGCATAAAGGACGTTTTGTTAATTTCATAATTTCTACAGATTGGAGGCGCCTTTTTATAAATCTCAATTGGCCTCGATTATTTTTTGAATTTTAGGATATTCCTTGCAACTCATCACACACAAAAAACCAACCATTGTTAGGATGATTAAGTAATGCTTTCTGTTTTCATAATATGTACTGCAATACCAGGTCAAGACAGTTAATTTAATATGATCTTAAACACGTATGCATAATCACAAGGTTTTTGGTCAGGAAAAGTAATTTTTAAGGCATCGTTTTCTCTTGACCAAACTATGTCTCCATTATAACCTATTAAGGATAAGTCCTTAATCTTAAGCTCTGGTTGAGCGCTTTTCGATAAAGACTGAATCGATATAGCTTCTTTTGCTCCTGGCCAGTCCATAACTATAGCATATAGGGTATTATTCTTTTTAGTAAATCGAATATCTGAACTGGAAAATTTCGTATTTTCCCCTTCATTTAAATGCCCTTCTACCATTTCTGTATTACCTTCTCCAAAATTTTTCCACGGCCTGGTTCCGTAAATCGCTTCGCCGTTAATATCCAGCCAGTTACCAATATCTAAAAGTGTATTTCTCTGAATTTCAGGTATAGTTCCATCTGCTTTTGGTCCAACGTTCAATAATAAAGCGCCATTTTTACTCACTATATCAATAAGTTCATCTATTATATAGTTTGGTGTTTGCGAAATCCATCTATCGTCATAATACCATGAATTTGCACCAATCGAAGTATCTGTTTGCCAGGCCTCATCTCTTATATCTGCCAATTTACCACGTTCAATATCTAGCATATGGGTGCCTTTTGGATAAGATTCCTGTTTCATATTTTTGGTTTGAAGTACAAAAGTCTTATTATTTTGAAGCCCTTTATTGTAATAATAGGCTGCTAATTTTTTATGATAAGGAATAAATTCAGGCTTGTCTAAATAAAAATCAAACCAAAGAATATCTGGTTCATATAAGTCAATAATTTCTTTGGTTCTGGGCCACCACACGGTTTTGATCCACTCATCACTAATTGGACCGTTCAATATTTTATTAGGTGAATACAAATCAACATGTTTTGAGTCCCAGGTATCAAACTTTTCACTCTTAGGATAAAAATTATAGTTATATGCCAAGTGTGAAGACGCACCAAAAATAAGGCCTTGAGCCTGAATCTCTTTTTTTAGTTCTTTAAGGATATCTATATGAGGCTCCATATCAACCGAATTCCACCTTGTTTTAGTTGAGTTATACAAAGCGTACCCATCGTGATGTTCTGCTACGGGAATAACATATTTAGCCCCTGCCTTTTTAAAGAGTTCTACCCAGGCTTTGGCGTTGAATTTTTCAGCCTTAAACATAGGAATGAAATCTTTGAATCCAAACTTAGACTGGTCGCCAAATGTCTCCTTATGAAATTTATAGGCCGGATGTTCTTTTTTGGAGATACCTTCTTCTCCGCTCATGTACATTCGCATGGGATACCAATCGGAGTATTTGGCCGGAACAGCACTGGGGCCCCAATGAATAAAAATACCAAACTTAGCATCTTCCATCCATTTGGGGATTTCAAATTGTTGCAGAGATTTCCAATTTTCTTCATATAAAATCTGGCTTTCCGAAGCTGTATTTTCCTCTTGTTTTTGTTTACATGAAAATATCATGAATGCCATTAGTACTAGCAGTACTTTATTTAATTTTAAGTAACACATATTTTTAGTTTAATTCTACCATATCCAACCATTTTTCCTGAATACCGCTACCGGGTTCAATACGTTGGAATTTTGCCACGTATTCCTGCCATTCCATTTCCCTTGGTAATTTTTGCCATTTCGGACCTTCAATGGCCAGGTCAAAATCTGGCCTTGTATCCATAATAAGCATAGCCCTGGTTCCATATAAATACAGCTCCATGTCCTTAACTCCAATGGTTTTCATATTATTTATAACTTCGGGCCACGATTTACCTATACCATGAATGGCTTTATATTCTGCGATCATTTCAGGATCTTCCTGTAATAACAATGTCCACACAAAACGCTTATGATCACCAAGCTTGGTTTTTAACTGTCCTTCCTCCGGGCTGTAAACCTTTTTTTGTTCCATTTTGAAAATACGTTCCAAAGGCTTATTATAATCTTCCAAATGAATGTCTTTACTCTCCAATTGACCAATCAAATCAGCAAATTCCTCATTAACTTTCAAAACGTTTAATAACTGATCACAATTAAAATTTGGATTGGTATCAAATACCAAAAAAATGCCGTTATCTTTTTGATATGCTTTAGACACATATATGTCTTTTTCACCTTTGGAAAGCACACCCCAATTTAACGTTTTGAATAATTTTAAAACCTCAGATTTTTCAGTTTCAACAAAAAAAGTAAAACGCCTAAATTGATCTTTCTCATATTTTGTTTCAGTAGTAATTAGTTCAGAACCAATAACCTCTGATGTCTTTTTTTCTTCCTTACAACTAACCATCAACTGTATTAAAAGGACAATAAATACATACTTTTTCATGATTCGCTTTGTTTTATATTAAACTCAATTAGTATGCAAGCATTTCTATTCCTAACCATAAAAGAGCTAGAACGCCCATTATTGCAATACCAATAATTCTATAATCTGTTATACCTTTTATTTTTGTAAAATAAGCCGAATTTGAGAAGGTATAATTTTGTTGTTCAGCAGTAGGGGGCTGAGTACAATAACTCATTGTAACAAAAATGATACAACAAACTACAAACGCCCACCACGCTTGCATCATAAAAATAACACCCCAGGTATCAGTTATAAGCTTTATCCCGTTCTCATCAGGAAAATCAAGACTAAACATTAATACTCCTATAACAAGTCCAAAAAGAAAGGTGATTTTAGCGGCCTCTTTGGTTCCTCTTTTCCAAAAATAACCAAGGATAAAAACAGCTGCTATAGATGGTGCAATACTTGTTCCTATAGAATTTACAATAGTAATAATAGATCCTCCTTTAGCTCCTGCTACCAATGAAAACAAAATGGCAATAACCATAACTATAAAAGCTGTAATTTTACCAATAGACACCAGTTTGGAGTCTTGTATTTTAGGGTTATATCTTTTTACTATATCTATTGAAATTAATGTTGAAGTACTGTTAAGAGCTGCAGCTACAGAGCTCATTAAAGCAGCTAAAAGAGAGGCGATAACAAGCCCTATAAGTCCCGTGGGTAATAGTTCTCTAACTAATATAGAATAGGTTTGTCCACTACCTGATGCATCAATGTGATCCTTAAAAAGCACATAGGCCAATAATCCCGGTAAAAGCATAAAAAACACAGGAGCGAACTTTAAAACAGCTGTAAACATAGGTCCGATACGAGCATCCTTTTCTGATTTCGATCCTAAAGCTCTTTGGACAATAGTTTGGTCTGTGAACCAATACCATATACCCAAAACAGGATAGCCTAACAATACAGCATACCAAGGTATTCCTCCGGTTTCTGCAACAACTGCATCTGAACGTAACATAGAAAGGCTGCCGGCTTGTATTTGTGATTTAAAGGCTTCAAATGAATTTATACCAACTTCAGGCAACATTAAAACCCCAAATACAGTGATTAATATACTTCCTCCTAATAGTAACACAGATTGAATAGATTCTGTGACGGCCACGGCTTTTAGACCTCCTAAAATAGTGTATAAAGCGGTTAAAAGTGAAATTATTAGTACGCCCCACAATTGATCCAGCCCAAAAAACTCTTTCATTATAGTAGCCCCTGCATATAAACTTATTCCTATATGCATTAATAATGCCGTTAAAATTGCAAATATCACCATAAAAGTTCTTGAGGATCCATCAAAACGTTTTTCAAAATACTCGGGTATGGTGCTTATTTTTTTTCTAAAGTAGAAAGGAGCCACAAATATCCCTAAAAAGACTAAACAGGGAATAGCCATCCATTCAAATATCCCATCAGACAAACCCGATACAAACCCTGACTCAGCAAACCCTACAATATGTACTGTGGATATATTGGAAGCAAAAAGTGATGCTCCCACAACTCCCCACCCCAAAGATCGTCCGGCCAGAAAATAAGTGTTAGAGCTTTGCTTTTTAAAGCCACCACCAACCCAAATTCCAATAATTACAATGCCTATTAGATATATTGCGATGATTAATAAATCAAGGTAAGAAATGTTCATAATACTTGCTTATTTTTATTTTAATCCATATCAATTATAGCTTTGATTAACTCTCCTCCATGCGAGAAGAGCTTCTCAAAATTTTCAGGAACCTCATCAAATTTTATACGGTGTGTGATAAACGGTATTGGATCAATCTTTCCAGATTCTATTAACCCAATTATTCTACTAAAATCATTACTCAAAGCGGCTCTACTAGCTTTTAGTGTTAGTTCTTTTTTATGAAAATAAGGATCATTAAAACTAACATCTCCCATAAACAGTCCAATAAAAACAATGGTTCCTCCGGCGGCTACGTATTTAAAAGTGTTCATCATAGACTTAGCACTACCTGTAGCATCCAAAACTACTGTTGGAAGATCTCCATTTAAAAGTGATCTTAAATGTGGTTCTACATCCTCTAAGGCATTGATCGTATCCTGAACATTAGTAATTTCTTTACATTTATCTAGCTTTACCTGGTCAATATCCATAGCAATAACCCTTGCACCAGTCAACTGAGCAAACTGTATGGTACCCAAACCAATGGGTCCTGTTCCTATTACTAAAACTATATCTTCAGAAGAAATTTCTGCTCTGTCTACAGCATGACAACCAATAGCAAGAGGTTCTATCATCGCTAATTGGTCATTGGATAACGAGTTGGAAGCATGTAAAAATTTTGATGGATATACAATATACTCTTGCATTCCTCCATCTACATGCACTCCTAAGACTTGTAAATGTTCTCCACAATTTGTTTTTCCTCTTCTTACTGCCTGTCCCACAACACTATTATAGTAAGGTTCTACGGAGCAACGGTCTCCTATTTTTACATTTTTAACATCTTCTGCTACGGCTACTACTTCTACGGCCAGTTCATGCCCTAAAATTCTAGGGTAATTAAAAAAAGGTTGGGTACCCTTAAAAGCATGTAAGTCTGTTCCGCAAACTCCAATTTTATTAACTTTTAGTAAAGCTTCACCCCGTTTCAATATATGATTAGGAGCCTTTACTTCCAAAGTCTCCCATACCCCTGGTTTATTGAGTCTTATTACCTTCATTTTTTATTAATATCTTATTCCTTCAAGATGGTTTAATTATTTCACTAAAAAGGGGTATTCAACAATTTAATTGTGGTCTATCCAATATTTTTACGCTTCCTTTTAAAAATTTACGGTGGCCCCTCCATCTACAGGTAAGATTACACCCGTAATATATTTTGCCGCATCTGAACCTAAAAAAACAGCAGCATTACCTATATCTTCTACTTTACCAAAGTGATCCATAGCTATTCGGTTTGTAATCTGCTTTTTCCTTTTTTCATCTTTATTGATCGCATTCAAAAACATGTTTGATTCGATCCATCCAGGTGCAATGGCATTCACCCTGACATTACTTTTTGAATATTCTGTCACCAAAGCATTTACCAAGCCTGTGATTGCCGTTTTAGAAACCCCATAGGCAACAACTCTATCAACACCAAACAATCCGGCCATGGAACCAATCATAATAATGGAACCGGATTTCCTATTTAACATGTACTTTGCACACTCTCTGGTCAAACTAAAGACACTTATAAGGTTAGTTTGCAAGACACGCTCAAAATCCTCATCGGTAGTGTCTTGAGCCCAAGCCTTATGATGTATACCGGCATTATTTACTAAAATATCTATAGCTCCAATTTGAGTTTCAATATGAGATATAAAATCAGGAATACCTTTTCTATTGGTAACATCATTCACAAAATATTTACAGTGCTCACCTAGTTCGGTTGCCGCTTCCTTTAGCATAGTTTCCCGCCTTCCTGTTATAATTACAATAGCGCCGGCTTGAATAAAAGCTTTAGAAATACCTAATCCAATTCCTGTTCCTCCACCAGTCACCAATGCTATTTTTCCTTTTAAAGAGAATACATCTAAGCTCATCTATTTTATAATTTTATATCAGTTAATCTATCATCAATAAAATTAAATCCCCAACCTGGTAAATTGTGAGGCTGGGCAAAACCATTTTCAAGTTGCATAGGATTATCTATGAGCGGATCTACCCAATCAAAAGATTCTGCCCCTACGCCATTAGATATGGTACATAAAAGAGGGACATCATAGTCTTTGTAATAATGTGGCAGAACCGGTAAATGAAAGCTTTTAGCCAATGCGGCACTTTCTCTCCAGGCTTCCACACCACCAATACGTAAAATATCAGGTTGCCATATGTCAAGTGCATTTCTAGTTACCAATTCTCTAAGTGGTAAAGTATCAAACTCGCGTTCTCCCATAGCTAATGAAATCCCTGTTTGATTCTTTAAAATTTCGTATGCCTGAAAATCCTGATGGTTTACAGGTTCTTCAAACCAATTAATATTTATTTCTTTAGCTGCATCTGCCAATTTAATAGCAGAAGACAAATCCATCCCCTGGTTGGCGTCCATCATAATATCAACTGAGTTCCCCACAGCTTCTCTCACCAATTTTAAACGTTCTATATCCGTACTTACTTTAGGTGATCCAACTTTAATTTTGACAGCCTTAAATCCTCTGTTTGCATAATCTGTAACTTCGGTGATTAACTCATCGATGGTATAAGAAATCCATCCTCCGCTTCCATAGATAGACACACGCTCTTTATGGGTACCTAATATTTTATGCACCGGCTGCTGCAGTGTTTTTCCCCAGGCATCCCACATAGCAATATTTACTGCTGCTTGCGCCCAGCGAAGTAAGCCCTGATTTCCAAAATATTCTGCTAAAGCATTTAATTTGTTATTTACTACTCCGGTCTCATTTGTTTTATACCCTTTTATTATTGGAAGTACATCTTTTAAAGCTCCTATAATGGCATTTGGAGAATATTGAAAAGTGAGTAAATAAGATTCTCCTACAACGCCGTTTTCTAATTGTAATCGTAATACAACAAATGAAATTTCTGTTAAAGTGTGTGTTGCATCCGAAATTGGCTTTTCTAACTGCGTCTTTGCCCTATAAATCTTTGCAGTTCTTATTCTGGTTTCTTCAATCATTTATTTTTGTCTCTTGGTTGTTCGAAAAATACATCTTTCAAAACCACAAAATATCAGGTCTAAATTGATGTTTATTTCTATCCTTTACAAAATTATTTAAACAACAAAAGAGATTGTTACACCATAGAGCACCTTTTATACACTATATTGACCTTTATTAAGTATATTTACTACTATTTTCTTAATTTAATCTATTTTATAAGATAATCACCTTTATGAAAGCGTCTTACCATAACGTAGACAATTCGCCTGGAAGTTCTTTTGCCATAAAATTGTTTGAAGATAAGATTTTTCCAGCAGCATGGCATTTCCACTCTCAATATGAACTTACTTATATGCTAAGTAGCACAGGTGTTAGGTATATTGGAGATAGTATGGGAGATTTTAAACACGGTGATTTAGTCCTAGTTGGTTCCAATTTACCACACAGCTGGAAAACAATTGGTGAACAAACTGAAAAAGTTCGTTGCATAATTATTCAATGGGATGACTCCTTTTTTGGAGATTGGCTTAACAAAGAAGAGCTAAAACCGATAAAAAAACTACTAAAGTTATCAGCCAGAGGCATTAAATTTAATGAATTAAAGTCTAAGGAAATGGAAGGTTCTTTAATTGAACTTATCCATTTAAGCCCTTTAGAACGTTTACTCTCATTTATCAGAATACTACAGAAGCTTACTTTTTTTGAAGATTTCGAATTGCTTGCTAGCACTAGCTTTTCTGATAACTTATCGTTAAAAGAAAGTGGTCGTATTAATCTAATTTATGATTATGTTAGAAAAAACCATATAAAACAAATTCGATTACACGAAATTGCCGAAAAGGTTTCTATGAGTAAGGAAGCTTTTTGTCGGTTCTTTAAAAAAACATTTAATAAGTCATTTTTTGAATTTGTAAATGAGTATAAAATAAGTTTAGCTAGTAAACTATTAATTGGTACAGATTACT
The DNA here is from genome assembly GCF_035818475.1 of Alterotamlana spongicola. Classification (NCBI taxonomy): domain Bacteria; kingdom Pseudomonadati; phylum Bacteroidota; class Flavobacteriia; order Flavobacteriales; family Flavobacteriaceae; genus Alterotamlana; species Alterotamlana spongicola. The sequence continues at coordinate 2,146,676 of NZ_JAYMGV010000001.1, read as the reverse complement.
CTATTTCCCAAGTTGGATATGAAGTGGGGTATAATAATCTTAGCTTTTTTCATAGGCAATTCAACAAATTTAAAGGCATGTCACCATCAAAGTATCGTCAAAACTATAGAAAGATACTTAAAGTATCATGACTCCAATTATTAATTAAGCCTTAATTTTATTTAGTTTCAAATAATAACATGTATTATTAAATAAAAAGAGGTTAATTAGTTAAGTGGGCTTGCAACAAAAAATCTAGTCTTAAAAAAATTAATAAATAAAAGTAAAAACTTATTGGCAGTCATCTTTTTTTCAAAAGTTTAAAAGCCTTTGAAATATGATTTTCAACAGTTTTTACCGAAATACCCATCGACTCCGCTATTTCTTTATATCTATATCCTTCTATTTTGTTTAACAACAGTGCTTTTTTACATTTTGGAGGGAGTTCGTCAATGGCCAATCTTAAACATGCTAAACGTTGCTCCATCATTTTAACATCCTCCGCTTTATTTTCAATTTGATTTAACCTTGATAATTATTTGATTGGGGTTTAAATTTTCACCCGCTAGATTTCCAATATATATTTTATGTTTATCGTTGTTTTGGGGTGCCTCATTGACCAGATTTAAAGTAGCTCCACTAATTTCACGGATATAATATTGTAACTCTTTGGCTGCTTCATACAGGTTCTCCTTTGCATCAGTCCTATACACAATTTCGTAATCAGAAACGCCGTCGTTTACAATATGTAAAACATTAGTATTACTGTTACAGGAAAATAAGTGTGTAACCAGAATTAAAACTATTAAAACATGTTTTTTATACCGCATGTATTCACTTTTTTAAATAGGCAAAATTAGAAGTCTATAGGTCATTATTAAGTGAATATTACTTATTCACTTCCTGTTTTTTTGAATTACTCAATGAATATGGTACATTTTCAATACTGCTACCCCATTCTTTATGAGGTGTGTCTGTCATATTAAGCTCAAAATGGCCTCCTTTTTGAATATCTTCAAAATTCAAATAACTATTTGAATACGTTGCTCCATTTAAAAAGGCAGACTGGATGTAAATATTTTTTTCGGAATTATCTTTAGCTGTTATACTGAAAGTATTTCCATTTTCCAAAGCTATTGTTGCCTTATTAAATAACGGGCTTCCTATAACATATTGATCCACACCCGGGGTTACAGGATAAAATCCTAAGGCACTAAACACATACCAGGCCGATGTTTGCCCATTATCTTCATCACCACAATAACCATCCGGAGTAGCGGCATATAGTTTGGTTAATACTTCTCTTATTTTTTCTTGAGTTTTATAGGGCGCTTTGGCATAGTTATACAAGTAAATCATGTGCTGAATGGGTTGATTTCCATGTGCATAATTTCCCATATTCACAATTTGCATTTCTCTAATTTCATGAATAACATGTCCATAATATGACTCATCAAAGTCCGGCGGCATGCTAAAAACCTCATCTAATTTTGATATAAAATTTTGGGTTCCTCCCATTAAATCTATAAGTCCCTGAACATCATGAAATACGGACCACGTATAATGTAAGCTGTTACCTTCTGTAAAAGCATCTCCCCATTTTAATGGATTAAATGGTTCTTGAAAATTACCATCTTCGTTTTTACCTCTCATTAAATTGGTTGAAGGATCAAAGAGGTTCTTGTAATTTAAAGCTTTTTCAAAATATGTTTCTGCCAGTTCTTCTTGCCCTAATTTTTCAGACATTTTAGCAATGGTAAAATCGGCAAACGCATATTCCAGGGTTCGTGCTGCATTCTCATTGATACCAACATTATAAGGCACATAGCCCAAATCATTATAATAGTCAACACCTGCTCTACCTACAGACCCTACCGGGCGCCCTTCATTTACAGTCGCATTTTTCAATGCAGCTTCTAGCAACACATTAACATCATCTTCTTTAACATTTCCTTTTAAATAAGCATCTGCAATAATGGTTGCTGAATTTGAACCTATCATGCAATCCCGATGTCCCGGGCTAGCCCATTCCGGAAGCCACCCTGATTCTTTATATGTATTGGCCAGCCCTTCCATAATATGACTGTTCAATTCCGGATACATCATATTAAAAAAAGGAAAAACGGCTCTAAACGTATCCCAAAACCCATTATCGGTAAACATATATCCCGGTAATACTTCTCCATTATAAGGACTGTAATGAACTATCTCATTACTTTCATTGAACTCATAAAATTTTCTGGGGAATAACAGTACACGATATAAACAAGAATAAAATGTTCTTATATAATCAATATTATCATCTTCAATTTTGATCCTATTTAATTCTGTCTCCCAGGCTTGTTTTGCTTTCTCCTTAGTTTGCTCAAAAGTATCTTTTCCTATTTCTCTGGATAAATTCAACTGAGCCTGTTCCGGGCTTATAAAAGAGGAGGCCACTTTTACATGAACAACTTCACCTCTTTTAGTTTTAAACCCAATGATAGCTCCTACATGTTCTCCTTCGCTATTTGTTGAGTCTTCTTTTAATTCCCAGTTATCATTCCAGGTATGCGTCAATTCAAAATCTTTATCAAATTCAGCTACAAAATAGTTATGGAAATTTTCCGGAACACCTCCGCTATTATTTCTACAATACCCAATAATTTTTCGTTCTTCCGGGATTATCTTTACCATAGAACCTTTAAAAAAAGCATCTAACATAATATATGATGTTTCTGCTTCCGGAAAAGTAAATTTGAATTGTGAAGCTCTTTCTGTGGGGGTTACTTCTGCTACGATATCATAATCTGCTAAATAAACACTATAATGGTAGGGTTTTACAATTTCTGATTTATGTGAAAACCACGATTCTCTCTGGTCTTCCTGAAATTTTAAATCGCCGGTAACAGCCATTAAAGAAAAGGCAGCATAATCGTTAATCCACGGGCTTGGTTGATGGGTTTGTTTTATCCCTCGTATTTTTGTGTCACTATATTTATAAGCCCAGCCATCTCCCATTTTTGAGGTCATAGGCGTCCAAAAATTCATAGCCCAGGGTGTGGCAATAGCCGGATAGGTATTCCCGTTAGATAGACTATAATTTGAATCTGTTCCCATGAGCGGATTTACATAATCTACCAAATTCTGCGATTGTATAATATCGCTAATCTGTTCGCCCCCTTTATCTATACAAGAAACACTAACAACTAATGTTACTAAAACTACTATTTTGACTATTTTTCCCATCATAATTAATTTAATTCAACGGCATTTCCATGTCCCCTATATAATTTCAGGGCATCTTCCAATTCTATTTCCAATACCGTTACATTGTCATCTAAATATCTGCTTTCAGGAATTTCTATTCTTAAAATACCCGGTATATTATTCCATGCTGCGCCTCCGTTTCTCACAAAGCTTAATTCCTGGTTACTTCCAACTACTCTAATAGATTTTACTTTGTTCTGAATGCCTTTTAATGATATATAATTTTTAGGAGCATCAAACAAACACAGGTATATTTTTGTCTCATCCTTATTCAATAGGGTCGGTCCGTAAAAATGCCCATAGGGTAAGCCTGCTTTGGTTTCAAAAACCGCACGTTCGTGTTTTTTGATCCAATCTCCCAAGGCCTCAAGTCGCTCCATTTGCTCAGGGGCAATTGTTCCGTCTGGTTTAGGTCCTATATTCAATAATAAATTACCTCCCGAAGCTATTACCTCAACAAACGTTCTAATAATTTGAGAAATGGGTTTGTAATTGGTATCAGAAGGATAGTACCCCCAGTTATCGTTCATGGTCATACAAAATTCCCAGGGCCCTTTAGGTCTCACCACCGGGATTCCCTGTTCGGGCGTACTGTAGTCTCCATGGGTTTTCAACCTTGAATTAACTATGGTTTTGGGGTTCCACGCCAATAACGAATCTTTTAGTGATTGGGCTCTCCACTGCTCACTAGACTTTTCCCAATCTCCATCAAACCAATATAAATCGGGGTAAAAGTCATCATTTAACTCTTTTATCTGACCTTTATAAAACCTTACAAAACGTTGCCATTCAGATAGTTCCTTTTGCCCTTTTTGTGGGTAATTCTTTTGAGTATTGGGTCTTGGAAAAACAACATTATAATCCGGATGAGACCAATCGCATAAAGAATAATATAAGCCTACCTTTAAATTTTCTTGTCTTAAAGCTTCAACAAACGGCGCAACTAAATCTCTTTTAGCCGGTGTTTTTTCTATTACATTTAACTTACTTAACTTAGTATCCCATAAGGCCACCCCATCATGATGCTTTGTTGTTAATATCGCATAACGGGCACCAATTTTTTTGAATAGTCTGGCCCATTCTTTAGGTTTATAATGTTCTGCAGTAAATTGTTTACCCTGCATCATATAATCTTCGTATGAGATTTTTTTATGATACATAGACCAGGACTCTCCAATACCATTGACGCCGTAATAGCCCCAGTGAATAAAAACGCCTAATTTGGCATCTTTAAACCATTCCATACGTTCTTCATATGATGATTCATTATTTTGACCATTTACTATTCCACAAAACAGAAGGAATACTATTAGCAATTTCGATTTAACTCTAATTTTTGTTACCATAAGAATATTTCGTCTACAAAAATCCATGAAGCCTGCCCGGCACCTTCGTGCCATTTAGGTAAAACTTTAGGATTTTCTATTATTATTTTAAAATACTGTGCTTGCGTGTTAGTAGTTTGTAAGGTAAATCTTTTAATTTGAGGATCTTCATAACCCTTTGCCTGATTGATCTTTAATTCTCCTATTTTTTTAAAACCTGTATGCGCATTGTTAGACGCATAAACTTTTAATTTGTTTGGAAACAAAATCCAATCTTTAGTATTCCCCAAAGAATTAACAGAAATACTATCAACTGCTTTAACAGCTCCCAAATTAATAGTAGTGCTTAAATCATACCCCAAATAACCTGTCCATTTTCCATCCTTAAAAGAGAGATTACCCACTTCTAAATCAAATAGTTTATTAGCATTAGGATATCTTTTCTCCGGTTTTTTTTCAATGGTGAAATTATCTACCTGATACTTCACCTTAAAATAGTCGCGCTTCAAAACATCACTTGGAAACCAACCTTTTTTAAAAGCTCTAACCATAAAGGTTTTACTTTCTTCCACATGTAACGCATCCGTATAAAGAGCACTTGTAGAATCTGGTATCTCTCCATTTAATGTGTATCTTAATTCGGCATTTTTAGTATTGGTTTTAACACTTAACAAAAGAGAATCTATAAAAAGTGTATTTTCAGGAGTCAGTTTAGGGGCTTCTAATTTTGTTTTTTCAACAAATCCCCTGGCAATACCATTATGAATTTGTATTCCATAGTCTTTTTTAAGACGCTCTGCCATTTCAAATTCAATTGCTGTTTTCCATGTATAAATTTGTGAAGGCGTAATACTTTTCAGTAATGTTTCCAGGCCTACACCAGTTACACCTGTATTAAAAAGATTCAGCACCTCTAATCTTTTTAAATCTTTAATATTCTGAAGCGTTTTGTCTGATATTTTAGTGTTATCAAGTCTAAGCATTTTTAAGTTTTCCAATCTTTTTAGAACTCCTGTCATTTGATCAGTTAAACTGGTATTACTAAAATCGAGTTCAATAATTTGTTCCTTTAATTTAGAAAGCATATCTACATCGTTTTTTGTAATCGCTTTTTTTGTAAACTTTATACTCAATTCTGCTTCACCTGGCACCATTTCATTAACCATATACCCAATTTCTTTAACTTTGACTATATCGTTTTTTGAAGCTTTTGGAATAATAATTTTATCGAAAACAAGATAGTTTTTCAATAATTTATCTAGTGTATCATTTCGAGTTTCGCTATTTACATAATTATCAAACTTTGCTCCATTATCAATCCAGTATTTAATAAGCCATAATTCATCTTTTGTTAATTGCGGCTTCCCCTCAGGCGGCATATGATTTTCATGTGATATTGGTAATAACAGTTGTTCATACAACAAGCTCTCGTTAGAGTTGCCTACATGTAAGGCCGCTCCATTTTCACCGCCTTTCAAAATGGCTTCTTTTGAAATTAGTGAAAGCCCGCCTTTTTTCTTAGTTGAATTATGACATTGAACACATTTATCATCCAAAATTTTATTAATGACATCATCATAAATTTTTAGGCTATCAACAACTTCTATGATTCTTTCTTTTTCAGATGTTTCCACATACTCCGTTAAAAAGTTTTCTCCATGTGTTAATACACTTCCGTAGTGCCCTGCAACACTAATACTCACCAATGTTAAAACAAAAAGAGGCAGAAACCATTTATTGGTTTTATCAGACTTTAATGAAACCATTAAAAAAAGAAGTAGTGTTAGAACAGCTGTTAAAATACCGGTCCAAAAATGCACCTCTAAAACATCATTTCCATACCCCCCTTCTAATGAAAGAAAGTACCCCAATATACAGGTTAAGATGGCGAAAAAAGAAGAAAACCCTAAAGCCCATTTTATCATTAATAAGGGGTAGTCTTTTTTTATACGGCCAATAATATCTATAAAAAACGTAAGCAATAAAGCGCCTATAGGTAAATGCAATAACAAAGGGTGAAATCTTCCAAAAAAAAGAACTATTTTCGGAATTTCTGCTGCACTTGATAAGCTTATCAGCAAGACACCTGTTAGAACTATAAAAAGCACTAAAACTGCACTATATTTTCTTAAAACTTGTTTCATTAATTAAATATCCATTCATCCATAAACAACCAGGCTTTTTGGCCACTTCCTTCATGCCATTCGGGAATTGATTGTAAATTGTGTATTTCCAACCTTACTGATTTTACTTCTCTTTCAATTTTTATCTTTATGTTGCTTAATTCAGCAGATACCATGGTAGGCACGTCATCCATTTGAATTTTTATTTTATCTGAATCGTTTTCTAAATCATTTAAATACACCACAATCTCCGAAGGCGGAAAGATCCAGGATTGCGGATCATTTAAAAACCCGATATCAATGCTTTTTATCATGGTCTTTTCTTTAAATACAACTTTGGCATCAACAATAGAATCAAATCCTACCCACTCCGGATTACTAAAAGGCAAACTCGCTTTATTTTGATTAATTAAGGTTAAAGCTCCCTGTCCTTTATACTTAGTTTGAGCTTTGGAATACCAAACGATATCCTCTGGCACTTGTCCTTTCTTATAAAGCGTCATCATTGATGCTTCACTTGTCTTCCAATTGGTATGAAAGGTTCTAAACTTATAGGTACCTGGTTCGGTAACTTTAAATGGAGCTTTATATTTTACGGATGTCATTGTAGGCTCACTTCCATCTGATGTATAATATACTTCCGAACCTTCAAAACCCTGACCAACTTTAATGACTGCAAATGAGTCAATAATCATAGTTGTACTCTGAACCCTTGGTTGGGCAAGATGCACTTGATTTTGCTGTAAAAACAACGTCCTGTTTGTTTTTTTACAACTTAAAAGCAGTAAAATGGTTAGCCCCCATAATGCAGATTGTCTCATACTCTAACTAATTTTATAGGGTAAGTTTGACCTGAATTCCACTGGGCTACATATATATTTTCATCATCATCAATACAAACATCATGTGGGTGCTGAAACAATCTGATAGTTTGATATAAGTCTTCCAGTTGGTTTCCTTTATAAGATGGTGCTGTTGCTCCCGGACAGGATACTACTTCGTTTTTTTCATTCATAATCAACAAAAACCCGGAATCATCATTTGGTGCTTCTTTAGATTTTAAGACTGCAAAATATATATCATTTTTATGAATTACCGGACGGCAAATTAATGCTCCCGGAACTTTTATAGAAGACAGATATTCGCCTTCTAAACTAAATTGTTTTAACTCATTCAATTCTCTGGCAGACACCAAAATTGAAGGCTTATTTTTATCTCTGTTGTCATAGCAAATACCATGAGCATTTAAAAACTGACTATCTTCTGTTCCTCTTCCTCCAAAAATGTTAAGTAATTCTCCTTTATGATTATAGTGTGTAATATATTGATTACCATAACCATCAGCCACATAAAAATCACCGTTTTCTAAAACCGTAGTTTCCGTTGGTTTAAACTCTTCTTTATTTTTATACTTTCCCGTATCTGCCGGATAATCAATCTCAAATATGACGTTTCCTGTAATTGTTGTTTTTATAACCTGATGCCTTTCATAATCTGTTATCAACAAGAAATCTTCTCCATTCTCTTTAACTAAAGTAAGACCGTGAGCGCCAGGGTATTTAGTGCCCCAGGTTTCTAATAATTTACCGGACTTATCATAAATAATAACATTATTTTTAGTGTGATTGGTTAAAAGAACAATTCTCCCTTTTGAATCCTGAACCATTTCATGACAATCTTTTACCGGCGTATACAAAGGGTTTAAATTACCCCAATTCATATTCACTTTATATTTATGTGTATTATGCCCAATAATAACATCGTTCACACTATTAAATGAAAATGCAGTACTAAAAACCGGGTAAGTCAACATACCCATAGTCAGGCAAGATGATTGTTTTAAAAATTTTCTACGACTCATTAAAGCTATTATCTAGTATTTAGGTTAATACATCATGAACGACATGACCTGACACATCCGTTAATCTAAATCTTCTTCCCTGGTGCTTATAAGTAAATTTAGTGTGATCTACCCCCATTAAATGCATCATAGTGGCCTGTAAATCATGAACATGCATAGGGTCTTTTACAATGTTATACCCAAAATCATCGGTTTCCCCATAAGTGAATCCCGGTTTAACACCTCCTCCGGCCATAAACATGGTAAAACATTTGGGGTGATGATCTCTTCCATAATTCACATCTGTTAAAGTACCTTGACTATAATTTGTTCTTCCAAATTCCCCACCCCATACCACTAAAGTATCTTCAAGTAAGCCCCTTTGTTTTAAATCCATAATTAAAGCAGCAGTGGCTTGGTCAATATCTTTAGCTTGTTTTTCTATTTGACTGGGTAAATCAAAATGTTGATCCCAGCCCATATGGTATAACTGAACAAACCTTACATCTTTTTCAATCAGGCGCCTTGCCAGTAAACAATTTGCTGCATAGGTTCCGGGTACTAAAGAATTAGCACCATACATTTGAATAATATGCTCTGGCTCATCATCAATATTCATTGTTTCCGGAACCGATGTTTGCATGCGATATGCCATTTCATATTGAGCAATCCTACTGTTTATTTCCGGATCTCCAAACTCTTCTTCCTGCTTGTGATTTAGTTCACTTATATAATCCAGCATTTTTCTTCGTTCTGCTCTTGACATGCCCTCCGGATCCTTTAGATATAATACAGGATCTTTACCAGAACGAAATTGAACACCTTGGTGCAATGAACTTAAAAAACCATTGCCCCAAAGTCTTGAATATAAAGGCTGAGAAAATGGCCTCCCTGTTCCTCTTGATAATAATACAGTAAACGTAGGTAGGTTATTATTTAAGCTGCCTAAACCATAACTCATCCAGGACCCTATACTTGGCCTCCCGGCTTGCTGTGACCCTGTTTGGAAAAAAGTTATTGCCGGGTCATGATTAATAGCTTCAGTATGCATTGATTTAATAAAACAAAGCTCATCAACAATTTTAGCAGTATAAGGCATCAAATCACTTACCCAAGCTCTTGATTCGCCATATTGATTGAACTTAAAATTGCTACCCACTAAAGGAAAACTTTCTTGACCAGAAGTCATACCTGTAAGACGCTGTCCTTTTCGAACGGAATCCGGTAAATCTTCTCCCCGCATTTTATTTAATAACGGTTTATAATCAAAGAGTTCCAGTTGTGACGGACCTCCACTTTGAAAAAGGTATATTACACGTTTTGCCTTTGGTGCAAAATGCGGCAAATTCATTCCAGCCAGAGGCGAGTCTGGAGCTTCAACTAAAGAAGAAAAAGGATTTAATAATGAAGCAGTAGCCATACCCCCAATACCTAAGCCTACTTTTTTAAGAAAATGGCGTCTATTATTATTGATAAAGTGTTTTGATAATTCTTCCATAATCTTATCCTTTTAGAATGGCTTCATCCAAATTAAAAACTAAGCTTGTTAACATGGTAAATCCTTGTAACCTTTCTAAAGTAAGATTGTTATCTTTCGCTTTAGAAAGTATTTCTATCATTTCTTCTTGCTCTATCTCATCAATCTTCATAAAAGCCTCATTAAGATATGTCATCAATGTCTTTAATTCTAAGTCATCAGGTTTTCTTGATACTATTTTTCTAAATATTGTTTCAACACGTTGTTCATCACTTAGTGTTTCTTCATTCAAGGTATGTAGTGCCAGCGTTTGAGCCGCCTCTATAAGCTGCGGATCATTCAACATAACAAGCGCCTGTAAAGGGGTACTTGTTTTTTGGCGTTTTACCTGACAATAATCTCTTGTTGCAGCATCAAAAGTTATCATTGAAGGTGGTGGTACTGTTCGTTTCCAAAAGGTATATAAACTTCTTCGGTACAGATTTTCACCAGAGTCCATAAAATATTTAGTAAGCCCCTGCCCCGAGGTGGTTTCTTCCCAAAGGCCTTCCGGCTGGTAAGGTTTAACACTTGGCCCTCCAATCTTTTCTACTAATAATCCACTCACCTTCAAAGCATTGTCTCTTATCATTTCGGCTGACAACTTGTGTCTTGAGCTTCGGGCTAATAATATATTATCAGGATCAATCTCCAATAATTCCGAAGTGATTTCTGAGGTTTGTTGATAGGTTCTGGACATGACCATTCTTTTAATCATTTTTTTCATGTCCCAGCCTTCTTCTCTATAGGTAACAGCCAACCAGTCTAACAGTTCCGGGTGGGTTGGCAGGGCTCCCTGATTACCAAAATCTGAGCTTGTAGAAACAATCCCTACGCCAAAAATATGTTGCCATAACCTATTTACAGCAACACGGGCCGTAAGTGTATTTTGCTCATCAAAAAACCAATGAGCCAGACCCAATCTGTCTTTAGAAAATTTATCTGAAAATGCTAATGCAATTTTAGGCGCACTTGTTTCAACTTCATCTGTAGGAGCATCGTATAAACCGCGCTTTAATATAAAGGTTTTACGTTCCGGGGCACCATCCTTCATAACCATAACTTTAGCTTCCTTAATAGAATCAGGCATATTAATAAATGCCAAAGTTTTTTCTATTTCTTTTGGGGTAATGGTTATATTGGGCTCTGGGATTTCATTATATTCAATCCGGCCTTTTTCATTTAGCTTGTTGAAAAAACTATAAAAACTATAAAACTCTTTTTGTGAAATTGGATCATATTTATGGTCATGACATTGAGCACATTCCATAGTTAATCCTAATAAAGCTTTAGAAGTGGTATTGGCCCTATCTAACACATATTCAACTCTGTACTCTTCATCAATAACACCACCTTCCTGGGTTATTTTATGATTTCTATTGAACCCTGTCGCCAAAATTTGCTCCAGACCGGCATTGGGCAACAAATCACCTGCCAATTGCCATTTTATAAAATCATCATAAGGTATATTTCTATTAAAAGCACTAATTACCCAGTCACGCCATGGCCACATGACTCTTTGCAAATCATCCTGGTACCCATGAGTATCTGCATACCTTGCCGTATCTAACCAACTGGCTGCCATATGTTCCCCATAGGCAGAAGACGCTAATAATTTATCTACCACTTTTTCAAAAGCATCAGGAGCATTATCGCTAAGATAGATATCGATATCCTTCAATGATGGAGGTAACCCTGTTAAATCAAAATAAACACGCCTGATGAGCTTTTCTTTACTTGATAGTTTTGATAGAGATAAGCTTTTACTTTCTAATTCTTTTATAATAAAATGATCTATTTCATTGTAGGCTAATTTTGAATCAGAAATTTTAGGCAACTTGCTTTTTACAGGCGGAACAAACGCCCAATGGTCTTTCCATACCGCTCCCTGTGCTATCCATTTTGTTAGCACTTGTTTTTCATAAGGTGTTAAGCTTAAATTAGATGCAACCGGTGGCATTCTTTTTTCAATATCCGGATTATTGATTCTGGAAACCAACAGACTGGATTCAACATCTCCAGGGACTATGGCATACTTATCCAAATGCTCTCCAATAGCAGCATATGCCCCTTCTTTAGTATCCAATCTTAAACCACCCTCCCGGGTTCCATCATCCGGGCCATGACATAGATAGCACCTATCTGACAAAATAGGTTTGACATCAAAAATGTAATCGATAGTCTCCGGAAGCCGGAAGGCTTCATTTTCATGCATTGAAGCATCTACCAATTCTGATTGCTTTTTGTCCAGAGGAAGATAACCATTTTTAGAGCTTCCCAGAGTGTATTTAATAAAAGCTACTACCAAAAAAGGTATAATAAAATATAATACTAAAGCTAATGATTTGACGCCTTTAACCTTTAACATAATTAAATGCTTTTGTTAATATTAAATATAATCAATTTTTAACAAAAAGTTTTTCGACGAATAACAAGGCATTAAAGCTGAATATTCTCTAAAAAAACGCTTTAATTATTTTAATAAGATTTCATCTACAAAAAGCCATGCACCTCCACCTTTAGGAGATTTTTCCAGACAAATGGCTTTGACCTTTACAAACCTTACTTTACGTTCTTTAAAACTAATCTTAAAATCTTTTAATTCAGCCTCAGCATTTTTAACAAATGCTCTATCTGTCCTTCCAACGTTATCAAATGTTTTACCATCATTAGAAACAGAAACCTCAACCGCGGTTGGGAAATAAATATCCGGCCCCTGATTTTCCAAAGCCCCAACACTTACTTCTTTTATAGTTTTCTTTTCTTCCAGATCAATAACAACTTCCATGTCTTGTCCCAACCAGGCTTGCCATTGTCCATCATGAAAGTTTTTTGTTCCTCTTAAAGTGTTTACCATCCCAAATGCTCCAGCTCCCTGATATTTATCACTATAAGGTGTTATATAGTTTACTTTATGAGCTACTGCCTTATGAAATGTAATAGTGTCTACAAACACTTTCCCTACGGGTTTATCATTTTTAAACAAGGATGCTTTAATTATAGTAGTTTCTTGTAATTCTATTGGGCTGGTATACTTAATGGCTTCTTCATTGAGGTTTCCGTTACCAAAAACATAGCGAATATCTGCATTTGGAAATTCGTTTTGTAATAATAAACTAACTGATTTATTCTCTAGATCAACGTCTGTTTTTGATGTTACCAAATAAGCACTTTTCGCATAGTTGATCCCTAAAAACTCATAGCGTTTGAACTGAGGTACAATTCTATTAGAAAAATTATTCCAATCACGCAGTGCTTTTGGACTCCACACAGTTTCGGCTAAAGCTGCAAGTCTTGGATAAGTCATATATTCTGAATGTTCAGTGGTTGGAATATATTCTGCCCATAAATTTGCCTGCCCCCCTAATACATGTGACGCTTCAGTTTCTGTCATAGTCTCCACAACTGGATCAAACTCATATACTTTACTTAAAGGTGTAAACCCACCAATGGCTAATGGCTCTTCATTTTGTGGCCCTTGATAATGATCAAAATAACAGTGTGTACCCGGAGTCATGACAACATCATGGCCTTGAGCAGCTGCCTCTAATCCTCCTTTTACACCACGCCAACTCATTACGGTAGCATCAGGAGCAAGTCCGCCTTCCAAAATCTCATCCCATCCAACTAGTTTTTTATCGTAACTGTTGATGAATTTTTCCATTCTTTTTATAAAATAACTTTGTAATTCTTCTACGTCATGCAAGCCTTCAGTTTTCATTCTCTTCTTACAATTCGGACATGTTTTCCAATTTGTTTTGGTAGCCTCATCTCCTCCTATATGAATATATTTTGATGGAAAAATATTCATAACTTCTATCAGCACGTTTTCTAAAAATTCAAATGTACTGTCCTTTCCTGCACAATAAATATCTGTAATTGGCCAGACCCCTCCAGAAGGTACGCCTACAGGTTTTTCTAAACAAGATAATTCTGGATACGCTGCAATAGCACTGGTTACATGTGCAGGCATTTCAATTTCCGGAATAATTTCTACATTTCTCGATTGGGCATAAGCGACCAATTCCTTTAATTCTTCCTGTGTAAAAAAACCTCCGTATGTTCCTTTTTCATCCGGGCTTACAGCATCTCTCGCATTCCAATGTTTATCTTCCTGATCAACGCGCCAGGCTCCTACATTGGTTAATTCAGGATACTTTTTAATTTCTATACGCCATCCCTGATCGTCTATTAAATGCAAATGCAATACATTCATTTTATGCATCACCAAACCATCAATCACTTGTTTTATATAATCTTTATCAAAAAAATGACGTGATACATCCAGCATTAATCCTCGCCACTTAAAACGGGGTTTATCAGTAATTGTCACATTAGGAATTATCCATTCCACATCAGAAACTATTTCAGAACTTTCAATAGCTTCCGGAAGCAACTGCCTGATACTTTCCAAACCATAAATAAACCCGGCATTCCCTTTAGCTGTAATGGTAATTTTATCTTTATCGACTTCTAATTTATAAGCTTCGTCCTCAAACTCCTCATTCTCCACAAATCGAATATAATTCCCTGGGATTTTTTTGTTTAAAGCTTCAAGATTCCAGCCCGCCGCTTTTTTAAACTTTTTTATCAAAGCATTAGAAATTTCTCTTTGATCCTCATTGCTCACCACAAATTTTGTTTTTTCTGAGAACTCAAATACGCCTTTTAAAATTTTTAGTTCAGCTGGTCTTGGAATAATCCGGATATCATTTTCTGTAAATTCTTTACGCTCTGAGCATGAGCTTAAAATAACCACCAGAGCTAGTAGTATTATTTGATTAAATCTTTTCACTTGTTTATATTTTGTTTCGTGTATTAGTAGCTATTATTTTAATTATCCCACTTCATTTTAAATTGTGCATCTTCCATTCTGTTCCCTTGTGTTTCATCGACCACAGCATAGTTAAACCCTGATCTTAAACTATACCCGGCATACTCACCATTTTTGTTCAGGGCTATAAAACCAACCTGTAGATACTCCATATCTTTGTGATCTTTATGTTTGTTATATATACGTTCTACTATTTCTTTACAAGCTTCAAAAGGCGATTTGCCCTGTCTCATTAGTTCAACAACCATTGCACTCCCGGCTGTTCTAATAACCGCTTCTCCTAAACCTGTTGCCGCCGCAGCTCCAACCTCATTATCTAAAAATAAGCCCGCACCAATAATTGGGGAGTCACCTACACGGCCGTGCATTTTCCATGCTGCACCACTTGTTGTACATCCTCCAGATATATCACCGTTTTTATCTAAAACCAGCATGCTGATTGTATCATGATTCTCAATATTTATAACGGGGCTGTATTTTGAAGCTTCCAACCATTTTTTCCAATCTTTTTCGGCTTCATCTGTTAATAAGTTTTCCTCAACAAAACCTTCAGATAAAGCAAATTGGAGAGCTCCTTTACCAGATAACATAACATGTGGCGTGTTTTGCAACACTCTTTTAGCTATTGAAATAGGATGCTTAATACCCTGCAAAAATGACACAGAACCACAATTACTTTTATGATCCATAATACAAGCATCTAAAGTCACTTTGCCTTCCCGGTCCGGAAAGCCTCCATAGCCCACACTTCTCACTTTAGGATCTGCTTCCGGAATTTTCATACCAGCTTCTATAGCATCCAGCGTTGATCTTCCTTGTTTTAGCCTTTTCCAGGTTTCTTCATTGGCAGGCAACCCATGATTCCAGGTAGAAATAACCAAAGGTTTTGTTGGAGTACTCCCAATAACACCTTCTGCCTTATCCTGCTTGTTTTCAGTAATTTCTTTACAACTAAAAACGGTACTTACTCCTATAGTTCCTAATGCTGTTTTCTTTATAAAATCTCTTCTATTTGACATAAACCTTATTCTAATTGTATGCTTTTGATGATACTGCCATGGTATTGTTAAGCTCCTTATTAGGAAATTTGTCCATGGTGAAAATTAGTTTTCCTCCCTGCATAATTTCCTGATGCGTAATATAACCTCTATTAATTTCCGCTCCATTCCATTGAACAGAGTGTATATACTTATTTTCTTTTGAATTATTAATCGCTTGTATTTCAAATTGCTTTCCGTTTTCCAGGTTTATAATTGCATTATTAAATAATGGCGATCCAAAACTATAAACACCCTGTGCCGGGTTAACCGGGTAAAAGCCCAAAGCACTGAATATGTACCAGGATGACATTTGTCCGCAGTCCTCATTCCCACAATGTCCGTCCGGAGTGTTTTTATATTGCCCTTCTAAAATATCGCGAACCATGGCTTGTGTTTTCCATGGTTTACCAACATAATTATACAAGTATGCCACATGATGACTTGGCTCGTTACCATGGGCGTATTGCCCGATCATGCCCGTACTAAAAATGGGGAGTTTATCTTCCGGTAATGGATTTAAGCTGAACATAGAATCCAGCTTTTTTGTGAAGGCTTCCTCTCCTCCGATAGCCTTTACCAGGCCTTCTATATTTTGAGGAACCGACCATGCATATTGCCATGCGTTACTTTCGCAGAAATAAGGCGAGTATGCTTTTGGAACAAAATCTTTTATAAATGTATTATCCCTCTTTTTTGGCCGCATAAATGTAGTTTGCGAATCAAACACATTTAGCCAATTCTCTGAGCGCTTTAAAAAATAATCATAATCTTTAGGCTTTTCCAAGCTTTTAGCAAATTGTGCGATACACCAATCATCATAAGCATATTCCAGTGTTTTAGAAACCGACCAATTTTCATGATCCTCATCAACAGGAACAAAGCCCATATCCATATAATCATCAATTTGTCTTGAATTATCCATTGCACTTGCTTTACAGGCTTCATAAGCTAATTCAACGTCAAAACCTTCTATGCCTTTCAAGTAAGCATCTACCACAACAGGAACTGCATGATAGCCAATCATCATATTAGTCTCATTGCCTTGCAACGACCACACCGGTAATAGCCCCGTTTCTTTATAATGCGCCAACAAAGAGTTTATCATATCCGGAACCTTGTCTGTATGGATGATTGTATATAAAGGATGGGCGGCTCTATACGTATCCCATAATGAAAAAGTATCATACCTATTAAAACCATCAGCTTTCATAATAGTATCATTCGCCCCTTTGTAATGGCCGTAATGATCACTTAATAATGTTGGAGCAAGCATCGATTGATATAACATGGTATAGAAAATTTTCTTTTTTTCTACCTCATCAGTTTCTATTTTAATTTTTTGCAATTGGCTTTCCCAAAGGCTGTCTGCCTGAGTTCTATATAATTCAAAATCAAAATGCGATGCTTCAATTTCCAATGATTTGTAAGCGCCTTCTATATTTGCTGTTGACAGTCCGGTTTTAAGAATAATTTCTTCATTATCATCTGTTTTATAATTCAGAATGATTTTAGTGTCTTTGGCTTTTACAGGATTGTCAGCAAGTGAATCATTTTTAAAAACATTGTATGATTCAAAGGGTTTTGAAAGCTGCATTACAAAATAAACCCTTTGGTCTTTTGCCCATCCTGTTGATTTTCTATAACCTTCAATGGTATAATTATCCTTCACATGAATATAAGTGTCTGTAGGGCTATCCCAGTTTAATGTATACCCTAAATCTACATGTATTTGTGAAGCATCATCCTCAGGAAATGTGTATTTATGGATACCCGTTCTTTCTGTTGTTGTTACTTCTGCCTTGATACCATAATCTAATAAATCAACGGTATAATAGCCTGGAGAAGCCCCCTCTTTATCATGAGAAAAACTGGAAAAGGGTTTGAAGTTATTCTCTTTAATTCTTTTGTTAGACCTACTGTTTGTAGGCATGACCAAAATATCATATAAATCGCCAGCTCCAGTACCTGTTAAGTGCATATGGGAAAAACCAGAAATGATTGAATCCTGATAAAAATAACCGGCAATTCTGTCCCATCCGGGAATGCCTATATCCGGGCTTAATTGTACCATCCCATAAGGTACCGTAGCACCTGGATAGGTGTTCCCTGGACCATCAGACCCTATAAAAGGATTTACATAGTGGGTTAATTTAACCTGATCTATTTCCTTCTTAGCCTCCTTACAATTAACTAAGAGTATGGCACATACTATACATATAAGGCCATATTTATTCATTATTTCTTTAATCATCTTTAAATAATTTTGGTTAAAGCTTTTAAGTTACAGAAGGGGCTATTCAAAATTATTTTTCTATAAAACCTTTAGCTTACATAAGCTTGAGATTTTCCATTTTTATACCCATACCACAAAATATAGGCATAGCAAAGAATTATAAATAGCAAAGCTTTTTTAAACTCAATATGATCTGTTAAATAACCAAAAGTAGGCGGGATTAATGCCCCTCCAACAATTGCTGTACATAATAGCCCTGAAGCTTTTGGTTTTAAATGCCCAATACCATCTATAGCCAATGTGAATATAGTAGGGAACATAATAGAATTGAATAAACCAACCGCCAAAATACTCCACATACTCACTAAACCATTAGTACTAATGGATATTAAAATTAAGGCCACTACAATAGTTGCAAAAAGAGCAAGTACTTTTCCTGGTTTAATAATTTTTGTAAGATAAGCTCCTACAAAACGCCCAATCATGGCACCAGACCAATAAAATGTTACAAAAACTCCAACGACTGCTTTGTTATCATTTTCTGCTATTCCTGAATTAAGGATGGCTTCTGCTATGAGTTTCATAACTTCGCTTTCTTTAATTACTGAAACCAGATTCATGTCTAAAAAATAGTTTACCAAATAGCTTCCTATAGCTACTTCAGCTCCAACATAACAGAATATGCCTAAAACACCTTGCATAAGTTTTTTATTCTTGAATGCTTCAGCGTAAGTTCCCGTTGATGCTTCGGTAATCATTTTAGGTAATTTTGAAAACAAAAATATAACAGCTATCAAACCTATAAATACAGCCAGTCCAAGAAATGGTGTTTGTACTGCAGCGGCTTCTGAAGCTAAGTACGCTTCTTTTGCGGTATTGTCCAGTGCTGCTATTTCATCTTTATCCTTTATGACATCACTCAAAATAAATAATGCACCAACAGCAGGAGCTATAGCTGTTCCCAAAGAATTAAATGCCTGAGACAGGTTTAAACGGCTGGAGGCACCTTCTTCTGATCCTAAAACTGCTACAAATGGATTAGCGGCTACCTGCAAAACCGTCATACCTGCTGCTAAAATAAAATAGGCCAGCATAAAAATGCCAAACACACGATACGACGCTGCAGGGTAAAACAACAAGCAGCCCAAAGCCATGGTTAACAGACCCAGAATAATTCCGCTTTTATATCCGATTCTAGAAAGAATATAACTTGCCGGAATGGAGAGTAGAAAATAAGCACCAAAAAACGCAAATTGAACCAAGCCCGCTTGAAAATAAGTCAGCGTAAATAATTCACGTAAACGTGGAATTAGAGAGTCTACAAGAACGGTAATAAATCCCCAAAGGAAAAATAAAGTAGTTAGCAGAATGAATGAGGATCGATATGATTTTTGATTAGTCATAGGCTTATGCTTATTGTTTTATTTTCAAATTTACGGTGATTCAAATATTACTATTTCAAACTTTATTTGGTGGCTTTAATTGCTTTATAATGTGCTTCTGTTAAATTTGGACCTTCATAAAATGCAACCCCCTTAGCCCCACTATTTTTAGCAAATAAAATGGCTTCTTTCAGATCTTCCTCGGTTTTAAAGTCAGGTAAATAAAGCCCTGTATTAATAAGCGTGCTTTTTGCCTCTAAATCAGTAACCCCCTGTTTGGTAGCATAGCCTACCCAATCTATTTCTTCATTATAAAAGCCGTGATAAATCATAGGATACACCTCATCTATATCCCATTTATCCCAACGTTGGCGCACCATATGGTCTGCCATTTCAGGGTAAGGAAAAACAGCCGCTGTTAAGTTTTTATTATGTTTATGTACTATTTGGTATGCATCATCAACTAACGCTTTAATAGCATTTAACCGGAAATTTTTCCATTCCATATCAATGGATGTATTTTCACTTTCCCTTGGGTTTTTATGATGTAGCTTTTCAAAAGCATTTACACATTCATCACAGTAACAGAAATCATATTCTGCCATTTCTGTGTCTTGTTTTAAATTATATGTTGGTAATAATCCTACTGGTAAAAAAATATCCGGAAAACGAATATAATCCAAATGTACGCTCGCTATTCCTTCTACTTTTGACAAACCTTCCACAAGGCCTAAAATATGGTTACGCGACTCTTCTCTTGTAGGACACAACCACTGATAATAATTTACATAAGGACGTGTATCAAAGCAGGATTTACCGTCCCGGCTTACCTGGTACCATTCCGGGTGTTTTAAAGCCACAGTGTCTCCCGGACGGTTCACCGCCATTATCCATGCGTGTACTTTTAAACCCGCTTCTTTGGCTACAGGTATTAATCGCTCCAATTCTTTGGGGTCTGTACCTGTATTAATTAAAATCTCATCGATACCTCCCTCTTTATATTTTGCAAATTCCTTTGCGTATGTGTCATTAGATTTTTCCTTATTGGAAGTAATCCAGGTACTAAATTTAAACGTCTCCTTTGCTGGTGCTTCCTGGGTAACTTCAGCACTATCTTGTACTTCTTTATTTTGGTTGCATGCCATTAAAACACTAAAAAGGCAGACTAAAATGAATAAACGACTTGTTTTCATAGTTATATTATTTTGAAATGAATTTTCCATCTTCTCTTACTATTAAAGTTTTATTTGAAAAAGGGCTCTTTACATACAAGTTGTAACCTATATCATGATTTTGCATGGTTACTTTTATATTTTGATTATCTATAACCAAATCAGAAATATTTAAATCAGCAATTTGGGGTGCAAAACGTTTATGCTTGCCCTTATAGGCTCTTTGTGCTCGGTACAGAGTATACATGTGCCATTTAATTTTTTCGTCATTTGAAACGGTAAACTCTTCTGTATGATCTACTCCCTTTGAAGAAAAATAAACATAACCCCATTTTTCCGGTTCATGCATATTGATCACCCCTATTGGAGACCAAACCCAATTGTATTCATGTAAAAATTTGCCATCTGCTCCTTTTTTTCTGGAATATACCTTGTCTGTAATATCATGCTCCCAATTCACTCTTGAAAAATTAACACGCCAAAATTGGTCTCTTGGCACATTATCTTGATAATAAGCTGTTCTTAAATCTTTAAAAGGTATGGCTATTTCAAGAGTCCAGCCTTTATCAATATCATCGGGGTTATTCAACGTACCATCAACACTTACAGCCGATTTTAAACCTGTATAATTCCAATCGTTCAGAGCAACATTAATTTCTCTATAAGGCTTATTTACAAATAGATCCCAAACAGTGTTTAAAGCATTAATCTCCAATTCATAATAATTGTGAGTATCACCATCCGGGTCAATAAATACCTCAAAATCATTATTATGAAAAATCACGGCATCACGCTCAGTGATATCTCCCCATACATGTGGTTCTTTAATATCTGCTAAAATGTAATAGTAATTTTCATCCCAAAGCATTTTTACCCGAGTTTGGTATTTGGGTGTTTTATCGCCTTCAATATCAATAAAATCATTGGTCCATTTAGCCTTTGCCCAAACTGCTTCATCTGCTTTTCCATCTATAGTAATTGTTTCAGAAATTTTATGTGCCGTATAGGTTTGTGGAATAATTTCTTTTTTGGATTGTGAGCAAGAAGTTATACTGAAAAGTAATAACATTAGTACAACACCCGGATTAAAACACTTATTCATTGTTTAAAATTTTATATCATCACTACTATTATATCTGAATGTAACGAAGCGAAATTATTTTATATCGTATTTTCCTTCGTGAATTGCACCACCTCAGATAACTTTCCAAATGCCAAGCCCACTACTGTATCAGCAGCACCATAATATATTGCTAGTTTATCTTCCTTAACATCGTGTAATGCTGCACAGGGGAATACCACATTAGGTACATCACCTGTTAACTCATATAGTTCTGCCGGAGCTAATAAATAAGGCTGGGTTCTGTATTTTACTTTATGGGGTTGATCTATATCTAACAAAGCAGACCCCATAGAATACCTAAACCCATTACAAGTGTTTATCACACCATGATATATTAGCAACCATCCCTCATCAGTTAAGATAGGCACCGGACCTGCGCCGATTTTTGTGCACTGCCAAGCACTATCTTCAAATGGTGTTACTTTCATAACACAGCGATGTTCTCCCCAATATTTCATATCAGGGCTATAACTGATGTAGATATCTCCAAAAGGAGTATGTCCATTATCACTTGGCCTGCTTAACATGGCATATTTCCCATTTATTTTTTGTGGAAACAGCACCCCGTTTCTATTGAAAGGTAAGAAGGCATTTTCGCACTGAAAAAACGTTTTAAAATCAAATGTATAACCTATACCTATAGTAGGCCCGTGATATCCATTGCACCAGGTGATCCAATAACGGTCTTCTATAAACACAACTCTGGGGTCGTATTTATAATCAGACTCTATCATATCCGTATTACCAGCTTGCATGACAATAGGTTCATGGTTAATTTCCCAGTCGATACCATTTTTGCTAAAACCGGCAAAAATATTCATTTGTACGGCTTTATTATCACATCTAAAAACGCCTGCATAGCCATCTCCAAAAGGCACAACGGCACTATTAAACACACTATTTGATGTAGGGATAGCATATCTATCTATGATAGGGTTTTCAGAATATCTCCAAATAATATCATTATTATTTTCAGGTCGCTTTTGCCAAGGAATTGTACTCACTAAACTCAGTTCTTTATAATTTTTATTATTCGTTATTTTTTAATACACACTTTAATTAGGTAGTTTTCTCACCTTGTCTAACCATGTATATTTGAGGATCAGAGATGTCACAATAAACACCACTAATGTCCATATTGTTTTGGGGTAATCTCTTATCATAAAATAAATTGGCAAAACAATCATACTGGATTGCCAGATAATACCAATCATACAGTTTAGCATATCTAAAGCAAAATCCTGATTCTTTCTAACGTTTTGATCATCATTTTTTAATGCTTTAAATACCGGGTTCCATAAACCCCATGGGCGTACATTGCGATAAAAACTCTTTAAAGTTTCCATATTGGTTGGCGGGGTAAGCAATGTTCCTAAAAAAGACCCCAATAAAGATACACCAAAAATTAAAGGAAATATATATATGGCAGGAATTTGTGCTAAATCGTATAGCCAGGTTCCTATTTCAAAGTTTGCCTTATTCTGATCTAATAAAAACTGCAAAGTTGCAATGATCAAACCCGAGGTCATGCCCCAAAAATAACCCCAGCCATTAAAACGCCACCATACCCATTTCAAAAAATTTGCTGCTACATATCCTCCATAAAGCGCACTGGAAATCCAAAGGGTCAAGGAGTTTATTGATTCTGCAAAAAATCCCATAATAACCCCTATAACTACTATTACAAATGATGCTATATGACTCGCTTTAATATAATGTTTATTAGATGCATTTTGCTTAAAATACTTTTTATAAATATCATTTACTATATACGCCGGCCCTGAATTTACAAAAGCTGAAAACGTACTCATAAATGCTGCTAATAATCCCGCTAATAATAAACCTTTAATACCAACCGGAACATGAAAATTAATAACTTTTGGTAAAATGATCTCTAAATCGTCTAAATTTAATTGGTTAGATGCTATCATTTCCGGAGCTATGTAAGCCAATGCTAAAACCACTATTCCTCCAATCAATAAATAACGTGGAATAAATAATACAAGATTGGTAAACCCACTCATGTATGCTGCTTCTTTTACAGATCGTGTAGATAAAATACGCTGCATATCATAACTTGGTGTAGGACCTGCTATGCTTGCAAAAAAACCTTTAAACAAGGACATACCTATAAAAGCTCCAAACATTTTATAACCTTGTTGGTCTATTAGGTTATTAAAAGCTTCATACTTTCCTGACCACGTATCTTCTATTTGGCTTGCAAAAAAGATATTGCTCCATTCTGTAGAAATAATATTGCTGATCTCAATATCTGTAACGGTTATAAAAGCATAAACAGCAATTAAAATACCCGCAATTACCATAATACCATATTGTAATACCTCAGTTGCTACTACCGAAAACATACCGCCTTTGATGGTATAGATGGTAGTTAAAAATATAATGAGCAGTGCATAGCTTTGATCTGACGTTAATATAACAGCATCATTGAACATAAGGGAAAAATCCCATGGTAGTATAATGGTCATGAATTTACCTACACCTTCAAAAAAATAAGCTATAAAACCAATAGATGCTACAATAGCAAAAATAGCGACTATAAGATGCGAAGCTCTACCTGCTTTATCATCTCCAAAACGGGTTAAAATCCATTCAGAACCCGTCATGATATTTGACCGTCTAATCCAGGCTGCCAAAAAGATCATAATAAAAATCTGGTTCCATATGGGCCACAGCCACATAAACATAAAACTCTTAGCCCCATAAAGAAACAGTATACCAACCATCCAAGTTGTTCCGGATACGTCAAACATACCTGAACCATTACTTAACCCTAAATAATACCATTTAATGGATTTTCCTCCTAAGAAATATGAATCCAATCCTTTTGAAGCACGCTTAGAAATCCAAATACCAACACCTAATGTTAAAACTATATAAATTACTATTATTGATACGTCAACACTATGCATTAGTCTTTTATTGTTTTATTTACACCCCAATTCTTATTAGGTGCTGCTCCCATGATTAAATGAAGTTTTCCTCCTTTTAATAACGTACTATGAGCTATTGTGGTTTTATTAAACATCTCTCCATTTAGAGTGGCTGATTGTATGTATATGTTTTTATCTGAAACATTTTCTGCTTCAATAACAAAGGCTTTTCCCTCTGGTAAGTTAAGAGTTGCTTTTTCAAAGAGCGGGCTTCCAATTTCATAAGCTGTTGATGAAGGGTTTAATGGATATAAGCCTACCGAACTTAGTACATACCAAGCTGACATTTGCCCACAATCTTCATTACCACTTAATCCGTTTGGCGTTGTATTGTACTGTGTATTCATTATCTCCCTTACCCAATATTGTGTACGCCACGGTTGATTAGCATGATTAAATAAATAAGCAATATGATGGCTTGGCTCATTACCATGAGCATATTGCCCGATTAATCCTGTTATATCTGCTGAAATATTATCTCCTGTAATTTCGGAACTCTCTGTAAATAGCTGTTCTAATCTACTGGTAAATGTATCTGCACCGCCATGAAGCGAAATAAAATGGCTAACTGCATGTGGCACAAACCAACTGTGCTGCCATGCATTACCTTCGGTATAATCGGTATGCTCTCTGTGGTTTGAATACTTCGGATCAAATGGTTCGTTCCAGGATACGCCATCTTCTGATTTACCACGCATAAATCCTGTTTCCTTATCAAATAAATACTGATACGCCTTAGAACGTTCTAAGAAAAATTTATAATCTTCCTGCTTATCTAATGCTTTTGCCATTTGGGCTACACACCAGTCGTTATAAGCATATTCTAAAGTAATGCTTACTGATTCATCTAATAAGTTATATGGAATATAACCGTATTCCTTATAATATTTTAAACCACGTTCATCTTGCATCACTGTGGTTTTCATAGCCTTATACGCTTGTTCTGCATCAAAATTTCTTATTCCTTTTAAATAAGCTTCAACAATTACAGGAATAGAGTGATACCCTGTCATGGTATTTGTTTCGTTTCCATAAAGTGTCCAAACCGGTAATATTTTTTTTGTTTCGTAATAAGCCAGCATGCTATTAATAATATCTGAAGCTCTATCTGGCGCTATTAAGGTCAATAAAGGCTGTTCTGCTCTAAAAGTATCCCACAGAGATAACGTGGTATATGCAGTATAATTTTCAGCTATAGCTATGCTATCATTCTCTTTTCTAAATTGCCCATTTTTATCACTAAACGTACTAGGCGCTAATTGTGCGTGGTATAATGCTGTATAAAAAATTGTTTTAAGTGAATCAATAGGTGTTTCTACCGTAATCTTAGTTAAAGCCTCATTCCAAATATTTTCAGCTTTACTTTTTACAGCTTCAAAATTAAAATCATTACCGGTATCTAAATTATCTTTTGCATTGTCTATACTTACTGAGGATAATGCTACTTTTACAAATAATTCATTATTATTCTCCGGGCTGAAAAATAATTGTGCTGCTGTTTTTGTGCCTTGACCTACAGTCCCTTCAACTGCTTTTTTATCTGAAAACAAATGATGCTGAACTATTGGTTTTGAAAACTTCGCAACAAAAAACACTTTTTGATTTTTTGCCCACCCTGTACTAAAACGGTAACCACTTATAGTATAAGCATCTTCTACCGTAATTTGAGTTTGTAAAGCTTTATCCCAATTAATGGCAAAACCAAGATCAACAACAACAGTTTGATCATTATTTTCTTTGAATGTATATCTATGATATGCTGTACGCTGAGATGTTGTTAATTCAACATTTACCTCATGATCTTCTAAATAGACCTGGTAATACCCAGGGCTGGCTTTTTCATTTTTATGATTGTATAATGATTTATAAGAAAGTGAATCGCGTGATGTTGGCATTAAAGATAAATCAACTTCTTTGTTAACAGGCATAAATAATACATCTGCCAAATCACCAATACCCGTACCGCTTAAAGCTAAATGACTGAACCCAACCGCTATTGAATCAGAATAATGATACCCTGAGCACCAATCCCAAGAACTAACACCATTTACCGGTGTTACTTGCAACATCCCAAAAGGAACCACAGCTCCAGGGTAGGTATGTCCATGACCTCCAGTACCAATAAAAGGATTTACATGGTCGGTTAAAAGTGTTTTACGATGTTCTGTTTTGTCTGATTTTTTATTACACCCAGCAAGCAATATCAATGACAAAAAAAATAAAGTAATGTTCTTCATGAAAACGTTGTGTACTATTTAGTAGGTAAAAATTCATAAATTTGGGCATTTATGAAAGTAATTTAGACGGATAACCTATTAACTAAGCCGAACATCAAAAAAAATAAATACAAATTATCCTTTAAAGCATGAATTTTAATTCCGGACGACTTTATAAAGTATCGCTTTTACATCATGTGATTTTTTGGTCTGTATATTTTCTTTTTAACTTTTTTAGATGGGGAAGTTATTTTGAGGACTATGTATATTCTTTTAAAACAGGTCTGTTAGGTTTCCCTATTCATATGATATTATGCTACCTGAACATTTATGTTCTTATGCCCAAATTGGTATTTAAAAGACGGTATTTTTCTTATGTCGTTTCAATTTTATCAGCCATATTTATTATGGTTGTTATAAAATTCAATCTCACCTATTATTTGATAAGTCACAATGTATGGCCAGAGGGGCCCGCTCCGGTAGATAGTATAACACTTAATTACACCATAGATATGATGATAGGTGAATTATATGTAGTCACCTTTGTAACAGCTATTAAAGTTACATTAGATTTTTTAAAGGAACAGAAAAGGGTAACTGATCTTGAAAAAGCGCAATTAGAGACAGAATTATTATTTTTGAGGACTCAAATTTCTCCTCACTTTTTTTTTAACACCTTAAACAACATATATTCTTTAGCTGTAGAGAATTCAAAAAAAACATCAAAAATCATTCTAAAGTTATCAGAGTTAATGCGGTACCTGCTTTATGAAACTAAGAATAAGAAGCAAACTTTAGAAAACGAAATTCTATGTATTCAAAATTACCTTGATCTGGAACGTGTGCGCCATGATGAACAGTTAGAAATAAACATGTCTATTTCGGGTGATATTCAGGATAAACAAATCGCTCCTATTTTACTATTATCATTTGTAGAAAACGCCTTTAAACACGGTGTAAATAAAAACATAGGAGAAGTTAAAATTGATATTGATTTTACAATTAAAGAAGATTTTCTTTATTTTACCATCTCTAACCCTATGCCCTTGCCAACCAAACATAAAGAACGTTTTAGCCATTCCAGTGGTATTGGATTAGAAAATGTAAAAAAGAGACTTGCTTTGGGGTATAAAAAAAGTGATTATTTATTAACCATTGAGAACGGCAACAACCTGTTTGTTGTAAAACTTAAAATAAAAGTAACATGAAAATAAAGTGTTTGATTATTGATGATGAACCTTTAGCTATTAACATTATTAAGAATTATTTAGAGCAAATTGAAGATTTTGAAGTAATAAATTCATTTAACAACGCTATTGATGGTTTAATTTTTTTAAAAAACAATACTGTTGATGTTATTTTTTTGGATATACATATGCCTGTTTTGGATGGTATTAATTTTATAAAAAGTATAGAAGAACCTCCCTTGTTTATTATTACCAGTGCTTATGATGACTTTGCCATAGAAACCTATGAACTGGATGTACTGGATTATTTAGTTAAGCCTATTGAGTTCCCCAGGTTTATGAAAGCTTTAAATAAAGTTAACAAAAGGCTTGACGCCAATAAAAGTTTTCATGACAACACAAAAGACCGTCCTTACTTATTTGTTAAAATTGACAAAAAGAAAATGAAGAAGGTTTTTTTAGATGAAATATTAATTATTGAATCTTTAAAAGATTATTTAAA
Source organism: Alterotamlana spongicola (assembly GCF_035818475.1). Taxonomy (NCBI): domain Bacteria; kingdom Pseudomonadati; phylum Bacteroidota; class Flavobacteriia; order Flavobacteriales; family Flavobacteriaceae; genus Alterotamlana; species Alterotamlana spongicola. The sequence continues at coordinate 2,118,001 of NZ_JAYMGV010000001.1, read as the reverse complement.
GATCAGCACAACCACTGGCAAACACATAATACATAGTACCCTATCTGACTTCACTAACTTATTACCTCAAAAAGATTTTATAAGAATACACAGATCTTATACTGTTGCCATAGATAAAATTGATGCTGTAGAAGGCAACAGCGTAGAGATTGAAGGGCTTAGATATGTTATTGGCAGGTCTTATCTTGATGAAGTGAAACAGAAAATATTAAATTCTTCTATCTAATCAAACCTTATTTAAAAATGATAGCGCTTAAACGCCTCAATAGCAGCATAATCAGCTAAACCAAGGTCATTATATTTTTTAGCAGTTAATCTGTTTCTATCTTCAACTCTAACCCAAAACTCCCTGGAATCGTCTCCCTGGAACATCACACCATCTTTTTGGGATTGGTGGTAAAAAATAGCATGTCTTTTTTTCAATACCTGATCAGGGCTCATAGGTACCCCCATCTCAATTTCATAAGACTCCCACTCATGCCATGCCCCTCTATATAACCAAACCCAGCAATTGTTCATATACGCATTATGCTTTAGCTTTTTTAAGGCTTCAAATAATGCATCCAGGCAAATCTTATGGGTTCCATGAGGATCTGCTATATCTCCGGCAGCATAAATTTGATGTGGTTTTATGCATTCAATTATACCACACATGAGATCAACATCTCCTTCTGACAGGTTATTCTTTTTAATAGCTCCGGTTTCATAAAACGGTAAATCTAAAAAATGTACGTTTTCATCATTTAACCCTAAATATCTGGTTGCAGCAAAAGATTCACTTCGCCTTATTAACCCTTTTAATTTTCTCACTTCAAGAGGGTCAACGTCATTACCTGTTTTTTGATTCAAAAAATCAATAATAGCAATTGATTCTTTACAATCCGGACTTAAAGACCTGGCTATTTCAGCAAATTTTAAAGCCTCCTCATCTGAAACTGCTATATTACCCGATGTTTGATAGACAACATGCACCTCATGCCCCTGCTCTATCAACCTGTCAAAAGTACCTCCCATCGAAATAACATCGTCATCAGGATGTGGGCTAAAAATAATAACCCGCTTTTGTACTGGTGTTGATCGCTCAGGGCGATTTGTATCATCTGCGTTTGGCTTTCCCCCCGGCCATCCGGTAATGGTATGCTGTAACCTATTAAACATTTTGATATTTAAATCGTATGCGGTACCTTCTTCAGTCAAAAGGTTAGACATACCATTGTCGTTATAATCTTTATCAGTTAGCTTTAAAAAAGGTTTATTAGTTAACTCACTCAGCCAAACTACTGCTTTAAGTTTCAAGCTTTCTGTCCATATACAAGAAGTTACCAACCAAGGGGTTTTGACCCTGGTTAATTCTGAAGAAGCCCCTCCATCTAAAACAAAGGTTGTATTATTATGCTCTTGTAAATAGGTTGCTGGCACCTCTGGAGTAATTGCTCCTTCTATTGTTTTTTTAAGAATCTCTGCCTTACTAACTCCCCAACCAAGAAGTATTATCCTTTTTGCACTACGTACTGTACCAATTCCCATAGTAATAGCTTTTCTGGGCACATTATCAATTCCCAGAAAGGAAGGTGCTGCATCAATACGGGTGATATGGTCTAATGTAATGTTTCTTGTTCCTGAATTAAAATGAGATCCTGGTTCGTTAAAACCAATATGTCCAGTTCTACCAATTCCCAAAAGTTGAAAATCTAAGCCTCCAAGGGCTTTAATTTTCATTTCATAATCTATACAGTATTGATATAAATCTTCTAATCTCACGCTTCCGTCCGGAATGTTTATATTCTCCGAAAGGATATCCACATGATTAAAAAGGTGCTCATGCATAAAATAAAAATAACTTTGAATATTACTCTTGTCCATAGGGTAATACTCATCTAAGTTAAAACTTACTACATTAGAAAAACTCAGACCTTCTTCTTTATGCATTCTTACTAACTCTTCATAAACTTTTATTGGTGAAGAGCCTGTTGCTAAACCTAACACACACGGCTCATTTTTTTCTGCTTTTTCTCGAATTAAATGGGCTATTTCCTGAGCTACTAATACAGAAGCCTCAATTGAAGACTCGAAAATAACATTGTGAATTTTTTCAAAACGTGTGTCTTCAAATTTTCCGGGTTCTTTATAAGTAATATCTATAGTGTTAGGTATATCTAATTGCATTTTTAATGGTTATTATGTATGAATAAATTTAATCGCATATTATTCATGTAAACCATAATTTCGACCAATAACCTCTGGTCATCGACAAAAAATAACTTAACCGTATCCAGTAAACACTACAAGGTTGAACAATTTGTACTGTCTTAATGACCAATATAACCCACTTAAACTTTTAATTTATATCATAGTTTTGTCTCTACAAACTAAACAAATCAAAAAATTGAATTATGATTAAGATAATTAAACTTATTACAATATGTCTGTTAACATTAGTATTTGTTTCTTGTAGCAATGATGATAATGACAACAGCAGTGATGAAACTTTAGCATTTAATCGCATATTAACAACCGGACAAAAAGTTTTTGCCGGAGATGTAGTAACTATTCAACTAGACGCTACAGGTGTTGTAAATAGTACTGTATCAGCTTATGAAAGAAACTCATCTGCAAATGTAAACGATAGTATAAGTGTTAATAAAATTACACCTACATCATTTGAAATTACACCTAAAAACGGGGGCGATTATAATATTGTTTTTAGAGTTAGTGCCAGCGAAGGCTTAGAACAGGTGAAGGGTTTTAGGCTCCAGGTTATAGAACACGGAGCAAATTTAAATAAACTTGAAGGCATCACAATTAATGACAACTCTGATAATCCTGATTCCTCTGATACTATCCTGGAGTTTTTGGGTGAGCCGGAATTTAAGCGAACCCGAAATTCAAGCACTGAGGCGTGGTACTATTTCTCAAAAGGCTATTTCTTTGTAGTAAATACCAGCACAAAAAATATAGAGGCAGGATCTATTTACGAAGATGATAACTGGGAAATAACTTTTAATGACGTGGTTTATACACCTACACCATATGCGTATACTATTCCAGATAGTTTGGCTCTTAAAACCGATAAAATAAATGTTCTGAAACATGGCATTCAATCGTTTAATATTCTTGAAGGAATAACTATTGATGATGCGCAAACCAATCCGGATAATACCTATCCTGATTTAGCTGACACCTTGTTAGATGCTTTAGGGGAACCAGAGCTTATATCACCTCGTGATGCAAATGCAGATTATTGGTATTACTTTTCAAAAGGATTTCGCTTTAGAATTTGGAAATCTTCTAAGAATGTAACTGCTGCTTTTGTGTATGGAGCTGACTATAATTATGATTTGATCATCGACTCCGTTACCTATGATATTACACCATACCCCTATGGTTTTATTCCCATTGATGATAAGAAATTTGATTCCTCCAGTAGCAATCCATTACTTATAGATGATCTTTTTAATGAGTTTGGTGCTGCCGCTAGTAGAGGTAATTGGAGTACGTCAATAGATCCTAATTTAAAATTCTGGAGGTACAGAGCACCTGTGGATGGCGTTTATTTTCTTTTTAATTCTGATGTATCATCTAATTATGAAGGGAAGCAAGCTATTGCAATGTCCTTTTATTAAAAATACAAGATTAGTCATAGAGTAGTAGTAGAGAGAAAGACCTCTGTTGAGGCAAATAAAAAGAGCTATAACAGCTCTTTTTATTTGCCTCATTTTTTTATTATTATAAGCTAATTCGTTCTATTTTGAAGAAAACTCAATAAAATGTATACTAATTAAACCTATAAATTAAGTACGGAAGACTTAAATAATTGGTTCAAATCTTTAATCAAATATATTAGTATTTCCGGAGTTTTTAATTCAGAGCTGTTAGCCCCGTACTATTAAATACATCATTTTTTTTACAAAAAACCATGCCTATTGTATTATTTACTTGACTTTTAATTGTAATTATCACTTTTAACCCTTATATTTTATTCATAGCTATGTACAACTCTTAGTCTGTAGGTAAAGCATATAATAGGGGGCTTTTGGTATTCCAAAATCACCAACATATTATCTTTTTGTTGCCTTGTCTGCCATTCCTTAAACCTCTACATCTATATTATGAATTAGAATGCTCGGCTTAAATAAAATCGGATATATTATTTGTCATAATTTTATATTGACATATACCTAAAATAATCTGATTAAGAAGAAGCTACTCACTAGTTGTATTTCTGATTCTTCTTTTGAAGCATAATAAGTAAAACTAATGGTAGCACCCAATTAGAACCCCGCTCAATAAAAGCCCAGATAGGCTCCCCTGACAATGGCCTTATTAAGGCTGTAGAAAAGGCCCAAATAAAGGCCCAAATTACAAAAGCTTTATAGGGTTTTAGAAGAATTACAATGGCTACAAGAATATCTATACCTCCAATTACCGGCATCAACTTACTAGCCGTTTCTGAATCAAAGCCTACTGTATTTAAATATTTTATCCAGTTAGGGTTAGTATATAACGCAAATACACCATGTCCTAAAAAAGTTAGAAAAACACCTAATCTAATTAGATACTGTAAAGATTTAATAGTCATAATAAATATAAAAACTGTTAGATTATGTAAAAAATTATAATGTAGCTTTGATTCCACAAACTAAAACCTAATTGTTAACTATAGCAGTATAAAAGTGGAATATTTGCTTAAAACACAAAATTTAATAGGGAATTAATTCTGCATGTTCTTTATGCTTAAACCAAGGATCGTTGGTTTTTTTTAATTGACTGGCCAACTCTTTTAAAAGCCTTTCAGATAATTTTGGATGGTCATCTAATGGTAATTTCACAAATTGATACGGATCTTTTAAATTATCATAGATATACGTGCTAACACCCTCCTTATCCTCCTCTACAGATAAGATATACCTTTCTGTCATAATCCCTCTGGCGCTGTTAAGCATTAGCAAAATAGATTCCGGTTTTTGAATATTTTTTGTTGATTGATCTTTTATGAGTTCCGCAAAATTAATGCCCTGTACTTCCTTTGGAATATTTTTTTCCAAACCAGCCAACCCCATAAGTGTTGGCAAAATATCCGGAGCACCAAAAAGTATACCATTAATACCGCTTTTTATTCCTTTTGGCCAATGTATAATTAATGGAATAGCCAAAGCTTCTGTTTTTATTACATTTTTACTTTTTAAACCATGACTCCCTAACATTTCACCATGGTCTGACGTAAAAACAACAATTGTATTATCTAACACCCCTTGTCTTTCTAACGCTTCCAGGACTTTACCAATATAATTATCAACACTTGTTACATGTGCAAAATAATGTCTTACATGCTTTGCTTTTTCCGTCTGGGCATTTTCTCTAAGAACTAATGACGCTATCGTAGGGTATTTGTCTGTGTCATAATGCGCTTTTAAAACATCCATTTCTGTATGTTGATCTTCCCAAGGTGAATGAGGAGGGTTTAAAGACCACATCATACAAAATGGTTTATTAGTATCCCTTACATTATTTTTATTTTGTAAATACTCTATAATTTTCTCAGCTTCAATTTTAGATGAGAATTGTTTGGGTTGATACAATTCTCCGTCTTTTTTACCATTAACCGCTTTTGGATCATTTGAATAAGTAAGCGGGTTTTTATGACTATCTTTTAACGATTGATAAAAATATTCTATGCTATGCCGCGCTTTTCCTGGCGGCACGTAAGTATCATATTGATTTACATAGTGCCCTCCCGGTTCATCTGCGGTTCCTATATAATTGCCATTTTCATCAAATAAAGGTTCTGGTTTTAACCAATGAAGTTTTCCAAAATATGACGTATTATATCCTGCTTTATAAAATAAATCGGTAATAGTAGCAATATCATCTCTTAAACTTTCATTCCTACCTATTCTACAATTGTTCCAAATACCATTTTGCTCCGGGTACATGCCGGACATTAACATCCCACGATATGGACTACATAAAGGGAAATTGCTAATTCCATTTGTAAAAACAACTCCATTCTTTGCTAATCTGTCTATTGTTGGTGTAACTACAGGGTCTGATTTCCCTACCACACTTTTTTTATAATAATCTTCAGTCCAAAACCCAGCGCTATAGCGTCTTAACTGGTCCGGGAGTATAATTAAAATATTGGGGTTATCGCTTACACGCTTTATTATTTTCTCTTTCTTGTTTTGCTCTAAACTAGCACACCCAACAAAGGTCAAAAACACGAATAGAATGATGCCAAATATTTTGAGAAATTTTAACATGTAATGACTTCTTAAAGCGCTTTCTATTTTTTAGGGTTAAGAGTGCTTTTATTTTTCTTGTAGCGCAATAAAGCTTCTAAATAATAATAATCGGCATAATTTAAAGGTACGTCAATTTCATTATTATGAGGAATACTTCCAACTGAATGCATTAAAACAAAGTTTTCGTTTTCGCCAAGTTTTGCTGTGTATTTTTCAGATGCTAATGAATTTAATATTCTTTGTGTCTCTTTTTCAAATTCATTATTGGTATAGTTATTTAGTTCTAATAAAGCCGATACTGTAATTGCTGCTGCTGAAGCATCACGGGGAGCATTAGGTATGCCCGGTGCATTATAATCCCAGTAGGGGATCTCATCCTCTGGCATGCCTTTGTAATCTTCTATAAAATCAGCAATCTTTATGGCTTGTTCTAAATACCGTTTATCTTTTGTATAACGATAACACATGGTAAATCCATAGACTCCCCAGGCCTGCCCTCTTGCCCAGGCACTACCGTTAGCATGCCCCTGTGCAGTTTGCTTGCTTCTAACTTCTCCGGTCTCCGGATCATAATCTACTACATGGAAAGAACTATTATCTTTTCTAAAGTGATTTTTCATGGTGGTGTTGGCATGAGTAATGGCTACATTTTTATATTTGTCATCTCCTGTTAGATCAGACGCCTTAAATAATAATTCTAAATTCATCATATTATCAATAATCACAGGAAATTTCCACCCTCTTTTTGCTTGCCAACCTGCATCTACATTCCAACTAAGGATACAACCAACAACAGGATTAAAACGGGTCATTAAAGAATCTGCCGCAGTAATCAATACCTCCTTAAAATGTGTATTTTTTGTTAATCTTAACCCGTTTCCATATGAGCAATTAAATACAAATCCCAGGTCATGGAATTTTGTATATAGTTTATGACTTTCAAATTTTGCCTGAAACTTTTCAGCTGCTTTCTTCCATTTTTCATTGTTAGTTGTTTCATATAAATACCAGCATGTACCTGGAAAGAATCCTTCGGTCCAATCAAAACCGTTACGTATATACTGAATATCATCACCGTCTTCTTCAATGGTTCTGGGTATTTTATCTGCTTTGATTGCTTCTTCCAAAAGTAAAGACAGCTGTAATTCTGCATGATTCAATTGTTGCTCAGGAAAAGATAATCCGGCTTTTTGTGAAAAGCAAGATTGAAGAGAAACTATTATTAAAAGTATAATTATCGACTTTATTATTTTCATAAATATCATTTAAAACGTGTTCAATTATAATGCGCAATATCTATAGTATAAACCAATTTGACAGGTGAAATTAAATGCTAATGAGGGGGGCAAAATGGTCTAAAGCAGTACGTAAGTCTATTTACTTATAACTATACTGGTTTTTAATCCATTTACGCATTTTAAAGTAATTGTTGTGGTTTCTCCACTTTCAGAAACAGCCACCACCATATCCTTATTATTTACCTTCCATTTACCTTTTATTGATAATGACACTTCTGTAGGGAGTCCATAATTATTGTACCTATTTTCTTTTCCTTCCTCTATGACAAAATTTAAATCAGGGTTGGTTACTTCTATTTTTAAATTGTTTGGATCTTTTTCTTCTATCATAACCAATGAAGGTTTAGACACACTTTGTAATACTCCAATATTAATTGCATTATCTTCATTAAAAACTACGTAAGCTACTGTAGAAGTCTCTTTGTTTTTTACAATATGAGCATCACTGTTAGCTTGCAATATTTGGTACGATTTGTCTTCAACCACATATTGATTAAAATTTTTGATCTCATTATCTTTTAAATTTGGATAAATCACATATTGATATGACGCTTTTTCAGGAGCACTTCCATGGTCTATCCAGGCAGTAGCATAGTTAGCTTTAGTTTCTTTTACCCCTTTAACAGCCTTATCAATTTTTCCTGTTCTAACAGAATATTTATTGTGATATGAGTGTTGTTCTTTTTTTGAAAAGACAATGGTATTATCAGACAAAACAACATATCCGTTTTTATACGGATCAATGA